>CANQVO010000006.1 GCA_947627325.1 uncultured Oscillospiraceae bacterium
ACAAGACCGGCGAGTTGGTCATCCCCGCCAAGTATGACGGCATCAGCGACTTTGAGGAGACCGGCCTGGCCGCGGTGTGGCTGGGCGACAAGGTGGGCTTTATCGACAAGACCGGCGAGTTGGTCATCCCCGCCAAGTATGACGGCATCAGCGACTTTGAGGAGACCGGCCTGGCCGCGGTGCGGCTGGGCGACAAGTGGGGCATGATCGACAAGACCGGCCGGGAGGTCATCCCCTGCCAGTATGACATACTTGGCCTCACCGCCATCGAGGGCCTTGACACGATCATCTCGGCGAGAAAGGACGGCCAGTGGATCTACATGGATCTCACCGGCGCGCAGGTGCTCCTCCCCGCGCAGGACTACACCAGCGCCGACAGCTTTTACCACGGCCTGTCCCTGGTGGGCCGGGACGGCAAGTACGGCTACATCGACAGGACCGGCGCGGAGGTCATCCCCATCCGCTTTGACGACGCCTGGGACTTCTCCAAAGAGGGCCTGTCCCTGGCGGAGTTGGACGGGAAGTACGGGGTCATCGACCAGACCGGCCGGACGGTCCTGCCCTGCCAGTATGAGCTTGCCTGGCTCCTGGGGGAGAACCTGGTTGCCGTGCGGGAGAACGGCAAGGTGGCCGTCTTCTCCCTCACCAAGAACGCGCCCAGTTACAGCTCCGGCGGCTCCCGCCGGGACGAGGACCGGGGCGGCGAGACGACCCAGCCCGACGACGGCCAGACCGACGACGGCCAGGCCAGCGCCGCGACCTACACCGACGTGGTGAAGGACAGCTGGTACGAGGCCGGGGTGGCCTTTGTGACCGAAAAGGGCCTGTTCCAGGGCGTGGGCGAGGACCGCTTCGCCCCCAACGACAACATGACCCGGGCGATGCTCATGACCGTCCTGGCCCGGCTGGACGGGCAGGACACCGCCGGCGGCGCTACCTGGTATGAAAAGGCCATGGCCTGGGCTACGGCCCAGGGCGTCTCCGACGGCACCGACCCGGAGGGGAACATTACTAGAGAACAGCTGGCGGTCATGCTCTACCGCTATGCCAACAGCCCGGCGGTGGACGCCGCCGACCTGGCGGAGTTCGTGGACACGGACGCCGTCTCCGACTGGGCCCAGGCGGCCATTCAGTGGGCCGTCCAGAACGGCATCCTCACCGGCAAGGACGGGGCCCGCCTGGATCCCCAGGGCAGCGCCACCCGGGCCGAGGTGGCGGTCATCCTCCAGCGGTTCGCCCAGGCGGACTGACCCCGCGCCCTTTCCCCCTGTTACGTAGCATAGCCGCGCCGCGGCTGTGAGGCGTATATACACCCCAACGCCCGGGGGTCCGCCCCGGAGCAAAAAAAGGAAAGAAAGAAGGAAACAAACATGGATCTATCTCAAGCAGCCCTGCAAGCCGGCATGACCGAAAATGAGGCCGCCGCCGCTCTGGCTGGCACCGCCATCGGCGGTGTGGTTGGCGGCGCCCTGGTCCTCGTCCTCGTGTGGTACGTCATCCGCGTCATCGCCGGGTGGAAGATCTTCACCAAGGCCGGCGAGGCCGGGTGGAAGTCCATCATCCCCCTCTACAACGTGTGGGTGGAGTACAAGCTCATCTGGAACCCCAATATGTTCTTCGTGGCGCTGGTGCTGGCGGTCCTGGTGGCCCTGGGCCAGACGGTCACTGGCAACATGGTGATCGCCGTCCTCGCCGCCGTCGCCTCCATCGGGATGCTGGTGTTCAACGCCTTCGCCTGCAGTAAGCTGGCCAAGGCCTTTGGCCGCGGCACCGGCTTCGCGGTGGGCCTGTTCTTCCTGGAGCCCATCTTCCGCGTGATCCTGGGCTTCGGCAGCGCCCAGTACCAGGGCAACCCCTCGGCGCAGTGACCGGGCGGGACGCAAAATTCCATCGACCCCAAAAGGCCGGGAGCGGAATTTCCGCCCCCGGCCTTTGTTTTTGTCAGGGGCCCCGGGGCTTGCGGGGCCGCGCTCGCCGCTCGGTTGCGGCTTGTTCCCGTTCACGTGGATGGGTGGAGGGGTGTTCACCAGCCCTCCAGATGGAGGGGCAGGGGGACGCTCACCGCCCTGTCCTCCAGCAGATAGTAGTCCTCCACGAAGAACCAGAAGCCGGCGATCTGGTCGATCCGCTGGGCAAAGTCCGGGTTTTCCACGGTGGTGACCACGGTGATGACCCCGGTGGAGCGGTTTTTGAATTTCGCCTCAGAGCCGTCAAGATCCACCTCGTTCCCGTCCTTATCCAGAAATACGACGCCGTTTGCCATGGCGGCCTCCACTGCGGACACCGCGCCCACGGGCTGGAGCTCCACGATGACGCGGTTGCCCTCCACCCGGTAGGAGGCGGGGGCGTAGCCCCCGGCGGGATTGCCCGAGTCGCTGGAGGGCAGGTCGGAGAGGGAGACCGTCTTTTTCTCGGAGATGCTCTTGTGGCTCCAGATGGGCACGATCTCCAGGTTTTCCATGCGCCCGAGTTCCTCCACGTCGCCAAAAAGCTCGTAGTGCTCGACGCCCTGGCCGTCCAGAATACACCGGTTGTCCTCTGGGGTCCAGACCCGGGCGAAGGGGATGTATTTCCCGGTGTCCCCGTCCCGGAGGACAAAGGAGTGCAGAAGGCCCAGACCGCGATCCCCGGTGAGGTCATAGCGCAGGGTGAGCAGACTCCCCAGGGGAGAGATCTTCAACGACTCCACGGTGACGTCCAGGGTGTGCGATGTCCCCCAACAGGAGATGGGGAAGGTCACTTGGGGGGTCATGACGACCGCCCCGGTGGTGATTTGGGAGGGGAAGTCCACGGAGTACGCCTCCTCGCTCCGGGTCTCCTGATCCCAGGTCCAGCCCCGCAGCTCCAGCTCCATGCCGTTGGTGCCGGGGGCGGTCAGCAGGCAGCGCCACATCCCCCGGACGGTCTGGGGGTCGGAGAAGTACTGCTGGGGTTCAAAGCTGTTGTCATAGCCCTCCAGGGAGATCTCCTCCCCGTCCAGCCACAGAGACAGCTGGGGTGCGGCGGAGAAGGCTGTCCAGGGGTCGGCGGCGTCCAGGGCCTCAAATTCCGCCTGGCTCATCTGGGGTTCGGCGTAGCGGTAGGTGTAAAAGACGGTGCAGAAGGCGCTGTCGATGGCCGCCTTCTCCAGGGTGAACACGTCCCCCCGGGCCGTGATGTCGCTCACCCCCACGTCGTAGGTGAATTTCTCGTATTCCTCGGTCAGGCCCAGCAGGGCGAAGGCGTCCTGCTCCCTCATGAAGTCGAAGGCCCCCAGCAGGGCGGCGGCGCCCACGCTCACCACCAGGGCGGCGCACACCGCCACCGCCAGCACCGCCCGGAGCGGCGCCCGGGCGCGGGTCCCGCGCCCGCACCGGGGAGGCAGGTCGTCCAGGCGCGCCTCCAGTCTGTCCGCGAAGCCCTGGGGCAGGGGGCTGTCCTCCGCCCGCGCCAGCGCGCGCAGGCGCTGGTCAAACTCTGTCATGGTCTACTCCTCCTCCAGCATGGTTTTCAGACGCTGACGCGCCCGGTTCAGCCGGGATTTCACTGTGCCCTGGGCGATCCCCAGGGCCTTGGCGATCTCCGCTACCGTCATGTCCTCGTAGTAGAACAGCACCACGGCGGCCCGGGCCTCCTCCGGGAGGGCGCGCACCGCATCCCACAGGCTGTCGGGGTGCGGGTCCTCCGCCGCGCCCGCCGCTTCGGGCACGGCGTCCAGGGGCACCAGCCGACCGTACTTCCGCCGCTGTTCATAGGCGCAGTTGACGGCGATCTTGATGAGCCAGGCCCTGGCGGCCTCCGGCCGACGCAGGCGGTGGAAGGACTGCCAGGCCAGGAGGACCGCCTGGCCCACCGCGTCCTCGGCGTCGGCGTCGTCGTCCAGGATGGCCCGGGCCACCCGGAACATGGCGCGGCTGTGCGCCGTCACCAGAGCGGCAAACCGCTCCCGCTCCGTCTCCCCCGCCTGGGGGTCCAACCGATCCATTTCGCCGTCACCTCGCTTTCTTGTCCGGACATTTTATAGATGGACCAGGGCGGGAAAAGGTTCCCGAAAACATCAAAAAACCGCCGTTGGCGGGGGCGGCGGGGGAGCGGCCCCCGCAAGAAAACAGCGCCCAAGGGGCCGGGTGGGGGCCCTTGGGCGCTGTTTGTCGGGCGGGAACGTCAGGAGAGGGGGGCGTAGTGGCAGTGGTCCAGGAAGTCGGAGAGGATGTCGGCGGGGGGCGGGGTGAAGGACTCCTGGCAGGCGACCTCCACGGAGACGGCGCAGCCGTCGTAGACGGTGAAGGCGGAGGCCCCCTGGGCGTAGGCGGAGCCGGAGGGGAAGGTGTAGGTCAGGACGGTGAACTCCTGGCCGTTGTGGGTCTCCTGGGCGGTGGCGGAGAGGGTGTAGGAGCCCTCGGCCAGGGAGAGGAGCTCGTCCACGTCGGCCTGGGCGGCCTCGTCAGAGCCCTTGTCGGAGAGGAGGGCCACCACCTGGGCGTCGTACACCTGGACCTCCTCCCCCTCGCTGTCCGTGTGGGTCTGGGCCTCCCCGGCGGACCAGGCGGTAAAATACAGGTTCTTGGAGCCCTTCACGTCCTGGAGGGTGAACGCCTCGCCGGGGCCCTCCACCCCCAGCTTCTGGCCCACCATGGTCCAGTCCTCGCTCCAGGGTTCGCCGTCCGCCGCCACGGCGGGCAGCTTGGGGCCGCACCCGGCCAGAGCCAGCAAAAGGGCGCACAGCGCCGGGAGAGCCAGTATCCGTTTCATTTGTCCACGCCTCCTATGTCACAGTCCCTCCGCCGGGGCGGAGGCCAGGTATGAGATGTATCGCGCCGCGGTGTCCGCCCGGGGAGTGTTGGCGATCACCCCCAGGTAGACCTTCTTGGGAAAGCCGGCCTGGGCGAACAGGGGAAGGGAGGTGAGTTCCAGGGCGTTGACATCCTCCCGGGTCTCCGCCTCGTACCGATCCGCCTCGCCTAGTTGGTACTCCACGGCGTTGTCCTCCAGGACCACGGTGTTGGCGGTGAGGCAGGGGGCCAGCCGGGCCTGGAGGTCCGGGTCGTCGGCCAGCAGGTCGGGCAGGGGGAGGAGGTAGCCGCTGTGGGAGAGGATGTCGTACCCCTTGCGGTCCATGAGGGCCACGTCCAGCTGCTTGGACTCGATGGCGGAGACCACCTTCAGCCGGGAGGCGTAGCTGTACTGGTGGTCCTCCTGGGAGGGGTTGTCGGAGAGGTAGAGGGCCTGGTAGAGGTACACCTCCGCCCGCTTGGGGTCCTTGCCCAGGGAGGTGACAAAATCACCGGTCAGGCGGCCCTCCAGCGTCTCCCCCACGGAGACGTTGATGTGGGCGGCGTAGAGCACAGGCTCCTTGCGGGTGACGCGCTGGTACACCAGCGACCCGGTCACCACCAGGGCCACCACGGTGAGGAAGATGGGGAGGCGGAAGTAGGTGAAGATGTACTCGATCTTCTGCGCCGGGCGCATCTGACGAAAGGCGGACCACAGCGCCGCCCGGTCCTCTCGGGTCAGCTTCATGCGCCGTCACCGCCGTCGGCCTGGTCCGCCGCGGCCTCGTTGGGGTCGTAGGAGCAGGCCCGGATCACCCGGCCCAGGAGGTAGGAGCTGAGCAGGGCGCACAGGCCCTCCCCGAAGATGATCAGCGGGGTGAACAGGCTCACCACCGCGAAGAACATGGCGAAGTGGATGGCGAAGACCAGGATGGTGCAGAAGAGGTAGCGCGCGCCGATGAAAAAGGCGTTTTTGAGCATGGCCAGGTTGGTGTTGGAGACGCTGGCCACCAGGGGGAAGACGTAGATCAGGATGATGCAGTAAAACACCGCCACGGCGATGACCATGGCTAAGATCACCGTCCACAGCACGGCGACCGGCCCGGCGGAGGCGGCCCGGAGGTGGTAGAGGATGTAGCCGTCCCCCGCCAAAAACAGCCCCGCGGCCAGCAGGATCAGCCACAGGACGGTGGACTGGCGGAAGTTCTCCCGAAAAGCCCGGAAAAAGGTCCGGACCAGGGGGCCCTCCTCGTCCCGGGTGATCTTGAAGGTGGTGTAGTAGAGGGCGGTGGTGGCCGCGCCCACGGTGAAGACGGGGAGACAGCAGACGAACCAGAGCAGGTTGAGACAGCAGCTGTAACAGAGCTTCAGCAGGACCTGGCTGAACGGGCTGTCGTAGGAAAAGATCTTCATCTTCCGCCCCTCTTTCCGCCCCGCCGCCCTGGGGGGGCGGGGTCTCTTACCTTGGATGGTAACATAGAAGTGTGCAAATGTCAACACGCGGGGGGCAAAAAGCCCGGACGGCGGGGCTTGTCCGGCTCAAGCGTACAAAAATACCCCTTGAATTTGTGCAAATTGGAAAAAATATGTGCAAACGTAAAAATCAGTGTTGACATTTTGCGAAACCAAGCATACAATCATGGCGTCCCAGAGCACGGCACGGCGCGTCTTTGGGCGGCGGACCAGACCCCGGCGAAATTCAAGCAAAAGGAGGAGAATTATGTGAGTAAACCCCCCGTTGGCACACTTGCCCAAAAGGGCGGAAGCACCCGGGTCCACAACACCCTGGTGTATATCCGGCAGCACTGGCAGCTGTATGTGTTTTTCATCCTGCCAGCCTTTCTGCTGACGGTCATCTTCCGCTACATCCCCATGGGCGGCATCGCCATCGCTTTTACAGACTATAACCCCATCAAGGGCATTCTGGGGAGCGATTTCGTCGGCGTGTCGCACTTCACGCGATTCTTATCATCCCCCGACTTCCTGAGCTACCTGGCCAACACCCTGAAGCTGAGCGTGTTTGGACTGCTGTGGGGCTTCCCGGCCCCCATCCTGCTGGCCTTCCTGCTCAACCGCATCCTGAGCAAGAAGCGCAAGCAGAAGATCCAGCTGGTGCTGTATATGCCCAACTTCATCTCCGTGATCGTGTTGTGCGGTATTGTACGCATCCTGCTGTCCCCCACCGGTATGGTGAATATGCTCCTGGGGACCTCCATCAACTTCATGACCCTGCCCCAGGCGTTCCGCACCATCTACATCGCCAGCGGCATCTGGCAAGGGGCCGGCTGGTCTTCCATCATCTACACCGCCGCCCTCTCCAACGCCAGCAAGGACCTGAAGGAGGCCGCCGTCATCGACGGGGCCAACCTGATCCAGCAGATCCGGGCGGTGGAGTGGCCCGCCATCAAGGACACCGTGCTCATCCAGTTCATCATGTCCGTCGGCAACATCATGTCCATCGGTTTTGAGAAGGCCTACGCCCTCCAGACCGACCTGAACATGGCCTCTTCCGAGATCATCTCCACCTATGTGTATAAGCTGGGCCTGATCCAGGCCGACTTCGGCTTCTCCACCGCGGTGGGTCTGTTCAACACCGTCATCAACGTCATCCTCTTGATCTCCATGAACGCGATCGTGAAGAAGATGAACGATGGCAAGGGCATCTAAGGGGGGAGGAGAGACGCTATGAAAGCGAAAGCTGTGAAGAAAAAGGGCGAGTTCGCCAAGCTGCCCACGGGAGATAAGGTCATCCTGACCGTCGCCTACGTCATCCTGGGGCTGTTTTTACTGGCGATCATCCTCCCGGTCATCTACATCATCCTGGCCTCCTTCATCGACCCGGTCACCCTCCAGAACCAGGGCCTGACCTTCGACTTCAGCAAGTGGACGCTGACGGCCTACCAGCGGGTGATGACCAACTCCCAGATCTGGGTGGGCTTCAAAAACGCCCTGATCTACTCGGTGGAGTTCACCGTGCTGTCCGTGGCGGTGACGCTGCTGGCGGCCTACCCCATGTCCCGGCCCGACTTCCGGGGCAGAGGGTTCTTTAACGTCATCTTCGTCATCACCATGTTCTTCGGCGGCGGGCTGATCCCCACCTACCTGCTCATCAACGACCTGGGGCTGTACGACAACCCGCTGGCCATCCTGCTCCCCGGCGCGTTCAGCGTGTGGAACATGATCATCGCCCGCACCTATTACCAGGGGATCCCCCGGGACCTCCAGGAGGCGGCGGACATCGACGGGGCCACCGAGATGCAGTACTTCTTCAAGATCCTGCTCCCGGTGTGTACCCCCATCATCGCCACCATCGCCATGTGGAACTTCGTGGGGATGTGGAACAGCTACTTTGACGCCATGATCTACCTCAACTCCGCCAGCAAACAGCCCCTGCAGCTGGTCCTGCGCTCCATCCTGATCCAGAGCCAGCCGGAGCCGGGCATGGTCTCCGACATCCAGAGCACCGCCCAGCGGGCCCAGCTGGCCGAGCTTCTGAAGTACGCCACGATCATCATCTCCAGCCTGCCGCTGATGATCATGTACCCCTTCTTCCAGAAGTATTTCGACAACGGCATCATGGCCGGCGCGGTGAAGGGCTGATCGCCCGGACGCGCCGCAAGAGCGGCAAGGGAAAGGAGAAACGACGATGCGTAAATTTTCTCGCAAGGGGCTCGCCCTGGCCCTGGCTCTGGTCCTGACCGCCGGCCTGCTGGCCGGGTGCGGCAGCAGCGGGCAGCTGGGCGCCAACAGCAAGGGCCTGACGGTGGATCCCGCCGAGGTCGCCATGCCCCTGGCGGAGCCCGCCACCCTGAAGGGCCTGACCAACTTCCCCGCCGGGACCGAGGCCGAGCCCAACAACCGCACCATCTTCAAGCGTCTGGAGGAGCAAACCAACGTCCACATCAACTGGCGCACCATCCAGAGCGACCAGTGGGGGGACAAGATTGCCTTGGAGATGGCCACGGTCAGCACCATGCCCGACTTCGTCTTTAACGCCGGGTTTGGGGAGTCCGACCTCCAGAAGTACGCCAAGTGGGGCGCCATCATCCCCCTGGAGGAGTACATCGACAAGTATATGCCCAACCTCTGCAAGGTCTTTGAGCAGTCCCCGGAGTACAAGGCCATGTGCATGGACGTGGACGGCCACATTTGGGCCCTGCCGTGGATCGAACAGCTGGGCTACCAGAAGACCGCCATCCAGCTGCTGGACAATATGCCCTTCATCAACACCGACTGGCTGGACTTCCTGGGCCTGGAGATGCCCACCACGGTGGACGACTTTGAGGCGGTGCTGATCGCCTTCCGGGACAACGCCGCCGCGCTGAAGCAGGAGTTCGGCATCCAGGGCAGCGTCATCCCCATGTCCTTCATCATGAACGACGGCGGCCAGGACCCCTACATCCTCATCAACGGCTTTGGCGAGGGCTACGGCGACCCGGACACCTGGAAGCACCTGGTGGTCACCGACGAGGGCGAGGTCATCAGCGACGCCACCACCGAGGGCTTTAAGAAGGGCACCGCCTGGCTCCACCAGCTCTACACCGAGAACCTGATCGACCCGGAGGCCTTCACCCAGGACTGGGCCACCTACGTGGCCAAGGGCAAGAGCGGCCGCTACGGCGTGTGCTTCACCTGGGACGTGGGCAACGTGGCCACCCTGGACGGCTGGGCGCCCCTGCCCATGCTGGAGGCGGACACCGTCAACATCACCCCCGACACGGCCTCCTACACCTCCGGCTTCCAGCGGGGCCGCTGTGTGGTCACCGCCAAGGCGGAGAACCCCGCCCTGGTCTGCTCCTGGCTGGACCAGATGTACGTGCCCATCCAGTCCCCGCAGAACAACTGGGGCACCTACGGCGAGGACGACGAGTTCGACATCTTTGAGATGAGCACCAACGACGCCGGCGAGCCCATGCTCCGCCACGCCCCCCTGGGCGACGCCTCCCCCGTGGAGGTCCGGGAGGCGGAGAGCGTGAACGGCCCCCTGGCCGTGCTGGACAGCTACTACGGCGTGTACGTCACCCTGCCTGACGACGCGGCCTACCGACTGGAGTGGATCGAGGACGTCTACACCCCCGCCTGCCACGCCAAGTACTGCCTGCCCAACTTCTTCATGACCCAGGAGGACACGGTGCGGGACTCCAACCTGTCCACCGACCTTGCCAAGCGGGTCAACGAGTTCAAGTCCCGCTCGGTGATGGAGGGCTTCTCCGACGCCGACTGGGACCAGTTCCAGGCGGACCTGAAGGCCTACGGGCTGGACGAGTACGTGGCCCTCTACCAGAAGTACTTTGACGCCTATCTGGCCCAGCAGCAGTAAAACACCCCCGGGGGAGGTCAAACCCCGCGGGGCCCCGCAGGACCGACCGAGACCACGCCGATGGAGGTTGCTATGATCAGCGATATTCTGAGAGAGGCGCGCAGACATGAGGAGCTGGCGGAACAGCAGATTCCCGCCCTCGGCCGACCCTCCTTCCACCTGTCCTCCCGGGCCGGGTGGATGAACGACCCCAACGGGTTTTCCTTCTACCGTGGGGAGTATCACCTCTTTTACCAGTACTACCCCTACGAGGCCAAGTGGAACTCCATGCACTGGGGCCACGCCGTCAGCCATGACCTGCTCCACTGGCGCTACCTCCCCGCCGCCCTCGCCCCCGACACCCTGGCGGACAAGGACGGGTGCTACTCCGGCAGTGCCGTGGAGCTGCCCGACGGGCGGCAGCTGCTGATGTACACCGGCGTGGTGGAGGGGCCCCGCCAGCCCGACGGCACCCGCACGGAGATCCAGACCCAGTGCCTGGCGGTGGGGGACGGGGTGAACTACGAAAAGTACGATCAGAACCCCGTCCTCACCCACGCCGACACCCCGGAGGGCAGCAGTCCCTACGACTTCCGGGACCCCAAGCTGTGGCGGGAGGCGGACGGGACCTACCGCTGTGTGGTGGGCAGCCGCCCCGCCGATGGCAGCGGGCAGATCCTGTACTACTCCAGCCCGGACGGCTTCCACTGGCGCTTTGAGAGCGTCCTGGTGGAGAACCGGGGGAGATACGGGCTGATGTGGGAGTGCCCCGACTTCTTCGAGTTGGACGGCGTCCACGTTTTGCTCACCAGCCCCCAGGATATGCTGCCCAGCGGCTTTGAGTACCACAACGGCAACGGGACCCTGGCCCTCATCGGCGACTTTGATCCAGAGCGCGGGACCTTCACCCCCCGGCACGACCAGGCGGTGGACTACGGCATCGACTTCTACGCCACCCAGACCCTGCTGGCCCCCGACGGGCGGCGGATCATGATCGCCTGGATGCAGAACTGGGACACCCTGTCCATCGCCTCGCTGAAGGCCCCCTGGTTCGGACAGATGACCCTTCCAAGAGAGCTGTCCGTCCGGGACGGCAGGCTGTACCAGTGGCCGGTCCGGGAGCTGGACGCCCTGCGGAGCGGGCGGGTGGTCTACCGGGACGTGACCTTTGAAGGGGCCCTCACCCTGGAGGGGATCCGGGGCCGGCAGGTGGACGTCACCATCACCCTGCGGCCTGGAGATGAGGAACACCTCTACCAGAAGTTCGCCGTCTGGTTCTGCCAGAACGACGCCTACCACGTGGCCATCAGCTTCCGCCCCGGGGAGTCCATCCTGAAGATCGACCGCAAGTTCTCCGGGTCCCGGCGGGCCATCATCCACCAGCGCCGGTGCGCGGTGCCCAAGCGGAACGGGGAGATCACCTTCCGCATGATTTTGGACCGATACAGCGTGGAGGTCTTCGTGAACCAGGGCGAGCAGACCCTGTCCGCCACCATGTACACCGACCTGGCCGCGGACGGCTTCAAGTTCTTCGCCACCGGCAAGGTCACCATGGACATCGAAAAGTACGATCTGGACTTGGACCCGGCCGGCGGGCCGACGGAACAGGAGGTGCGCGCGGATGGTAGAGATCTTTGACGTGGTCGCCCTGGGCGAACTGCTCATCGACTTCACGGAAAACGGCGTCAGCCCCCAGGGGAACCCCATGTTCGAGGCCAACCCCGGCGGCGCGCCCTGCAACGTGCTGGCTATGCTGTCCAAGCTGGGCAAGCACACCGCCTTCGTGGGCAAGGTGGGGGAGGATATGTTCGGCGCCCAGCTCCGGGCGGTGGTGGAGGAGGCGGGGATCCGCGCGGACGACCTGGCCTCCGACCCCAAGGTCCACACCACCCTGGCCTTCGTCAAGACCCTTCCGGGGGGCGACCGGGACTTCTCCTTCTACCGGGACCCCGGCGCGGACCGTATGCTCACCCCGGAGGAGGTCACCCCCGACCGGGTGGCCCACACCTGTATCTTCCACTTCGGCTCCCTCTCCCTCACCCATGAGCCGGTGCGCGCCGCCACGGTAAAGGCGGTGGCCCTGGCCAAGGAGAGCGGCGCGCTCATCTCCTTTGACCCCAACCTCCGCCCGCCTTTGTGGGACGACCTGGAGGAGGCCAGGGAGCAGATCGCCTGGGGCCTGGCGCGGTGCGACGTGCTGAAGATCGCCGACAACGAGGTGGAGTTCATGACCGGCGAGACGGACATCCGCCGGGGCGCGGCCATCCTGCGGGAGCGATACCCCAACATCCAACTGCTCAACGCCACCGCCGGAGCGGAGGGGAGCTACGCCTTCTACGGCCAGGCGGAGACCTTCCAGCCCGCCTTCCAGCTGGGCGGCACCATCGAGACCACCGGCGCGGGGGACACCTTCTGCGCCTGCGTACTGAACTTTATCCTGGAAAACGGCCTGACCGGCCTGAGCCGGTCCGACCTTGACCGGATGCTCCGCTTCGCCAACGCCGCGGCGTATCTGGTCACCACCAAGAAAGGGGCCATCCGCTCCATGCCGGAGCGGGAACAGGTGGAGGCGCTGTTGCTGTAACGGCGCGCGGCCCCACCACACTTTCATGGCGACCGGCCACTCCACACCATGGCCGGCGCACATCAAAAAAGGAGGGAATCACATTCCGTGTGGCTCGCGGTGCGGCAGCGTGGAGACCTGTCGTAACGCGGCGCGCCCCTTGCGGGCGGCCGTGAGGCCGTCGGGCGGAGGCCCGGCTGTCAGAGCCGAGTTCTATGGCTAGTGTTGTGCTGAAAAATCTGAAGAAGGTCTATGACAACGACGTGACCGCCGTGCAGAACGTCAACCTGGAGGTGGCCGACGGGGAGTTCATCGTGCTGGTGGGCCCCTCCGGCTGTGGCAAGTCCACCACCCTGCGGATGGTGGCCGGTCTGGAGGACATCACCGAGGGCGACCTGTTCATCGGCGACCGCCGGTGCAACGACGTGGCCCCCAAGGACCGGGACATCGCCATGGTCTTCCAGTCCTACGCCCTCTACCCCCACATGACCGTGCGGGACAACATCGCCTTCTCCCTGAAACTGCGGAAGGTCCCCAAGGACGAGATCAACCGCCGGGTGGACGAGGCCGCGGAGATCCTGGGCATCACCGAGTACCTGGACCGCAAGCCCAAGGCCCTCTCCGGCGGCCAGCGCCAGCGGGTGGCCATCGGCCGGGCCATCGTCCGGGAGCCCAAGGTCCTGCTCATGGACGAGCCGCTGTCCAACCTGGACGCCAAGCTCCGCAACCAGATGCGCGCGGAGATCATCAAGCTGCGTAAGCGCATCAACGCCACCTTCATGTACGTCACCCACGACCAGACCGAGGCCATGACCCTGGGCGACCGCATCGTCATCATGCAGAAGGGCGGCTTCGTCAACCAGATCGGCACCCCCCAGGAGCTCTATAACTGCCCGGTGAATCTGTTCGTGGCCGGCTTTATCGGGGCGCCCCAGATGAACTTCTTCAACGACGCCAAGCTGGTCATCCGGGACGGGCGGTACTACGCCTCCATCAAGGGCAAGGACTTCGAGCTGTCCGACCTGCACCAGAAGGCCCTCAAGGCCAGGGACCAGAAGCCCTGCGACATCGTGGCCGGCATCCGCCCGGACCACGTGGTGCTGGGGGAGGGCGGCCTGACCGGCACGGTGGAGGTCACCGAGATGATGGGCTCCTCCCTCCACCTGCACACCGACTGCCAGGGGGACGACATCGTGATGATCGTCTCCACCGTGGGCCTGGACCAGGGCCTCATCAACGGCACCACCAAGACCGTGAGCTTCAACTTCCCCGCCGAACTGCTCCAGATCTTCGACAAGGAGACGGGGAACAACCTGGTGTGGTACGACGAGGCCTCCGCCAAGGCCAACCACCCCGTCTGCGCCAAGTATTGATCCCCGCCCGTCCGGCTGACCATCCGGCCACGCCGCGCGTTTGACCGTCTGGCGAAATGGCCGTAGCGATACGGCCATTTCGTGTTTTTACCCACCTCTCTCCCGGCCGCTCGACGGCCTGGGAGCTCTCGCGCAAGGGGGGCAGAGCCATGTCACATCTCTATTATAAGGACGCGCAAAAGATGGGCCTTCGGGAGTTCCGCGCCTGCGCCGCCCAGGGCCGGTATCCCTACCTCCTCTCCCTGGAGGAGCTGGTCCCCCAGGAGCGGATCGCCCAGGGGGTGGACCTGGGGGAGATCCAGATCCCCATGGAGTTCATCGTGGGGGGCCGGGGGAAGGTCTTCGCCCGGAATTTCATGCCGCTGGTGGAGGAGGACTCGGAGTTCGCCGACAAGTGGAAGAGCCTGTGCCAGGCCCACTTGGACGAGGGCATCCGGGACCCCATCAAGGCCTACGAATACCTCAACCGCTTTTACGTGGAGGAGGGGAACAAGCGGGTCAGCGTGCTGAAGTACTTCGGCGCGCCCAAGGTCTACGCCCGGGTCATCCGCGTCCTCCCCGAGCGCAACGGCTCGGCGGAGGTGGAGCGGTACTACGCCTTTGTGGACTTCTACGCCGCCAGCAAGGTGAACTTTCTGGAGTTCTCCCGGCCGGAGGACTACGCCCGGTTCCAGAGCCTGATGGGCAAGGAGCCGGGGGAGGCGTGGAGCGACGAGGACCGGGCGGGGCTGAGCGCCGCCTACTACCGCTTCCGCCAGGCCTACGATGCCCTGGGCGGCAAAAAGCTGGCCTCCACCGCCGGGGACGCCATGCTGGTCTACCTCCAGATCTACGGCTACCAGGCCCTGCGGGGGAAGACGGAGGCGGAGCTCCGCCAGGCCATGGCCAAGGTTTGGGAGGAGATTGCCCTGCAGCAGGAGAGCCCCGCCATCGACGTGAAGCTGGACCCGGCGGAGGAGAAGAAGGGCCTGCTGTCCAAACTGCTGCCTAAGGAGGAGGCCAAAAAGCCCATGAAGGTGGCCTTTCTCCACGACAAGACCCCGGAGGTCTCCGGCTGGACCTATGGCCACGAGCTGGGCCGCCGGCACCTGGAGCGGGTGTTCGGCGAGGAGGTGGCCACCACCGCCTACTGCGACGCCATGGAGGGCGACCCCCGAAAGGCCATCGAGGACGCCATCGCCGACGGCAACAGCGTGGTCTTCACCACCTCCCCCCGGCTGTTGCCCGCCAGCCTGCGGGCGGCGGTGGACCACCCGGAGGTCATCATCCTGAACTGCTCGCTGAACAAGTCCCACCGCTACATCCGCACCTACTACGCCCGGATGTACGAGGCCAAGTTCGTGGCCGGGGCCATCGCCGGGGCCCTGGCCGGGAGCGAGGGGGTGGGCTACATCTGCGACTACCCCATCTTCGGCCAGGTGGCCGGGATCAACGCCTTCGCCCTGGGGGCGCAGATGACCGCCCCCGCCGCCCGGGTCTACCTGGAGTGGTCCTCCGTGGGCGGGCCCAAGGCGGCCGCCCGGCGGCTCACCGACCGGGGGGTCCGGCTCATCTCCTCCCAGGACCTGGCCAAGCGGGAGAACTGGGACCGCAGTCCCTTCGGCCTCTCCCTGGTCACCGGGGAGGACCAGGTCAACCTGGCCATGTCCGTGTGGAAGTGGGGGACCTATTACGAGGCCCTGGTGCGGGCCATCCAGAGCAAGACCCTCCAGAGCGAGTACCACGAGAGCGCCAAGGCCCTGAACTACTACTGGGGGATGTCCGCCGGGGTGGTGGACCTGGTCTGCTCGGACAACCTGCCCGACAGCGCCCGCCGTCTGGCCGCCCTGCTGAAAGACAGCATCCGCCGGGGCGTCTGCGACCCCTTCCGGGGCCCGCTGTACGCCCAGGGGGGCCGGGTCGTGGCCCGAAAGGGGGAGACCCTGGAGCTGGGGGAGATCATCGACATGAGCTGGCTCAACGAGAACGTCCAGGGGTCCCTGCCCGCCTACGAGGAGCTGGACGACACGGGGAAGGACACCGTGGGCATCGTGGGCGTGGAGCCCACGGCGTAAGGAGGACGAGCGCCGGGGCGCGCCCCGGCGGGAGGTGGAAGAGATGGAGATCCTGGCCGTTTCAGACGTGGCCGCCCAGTACTATTACGACTACTACACGCCGGGGCGGCTGGACCGCTTCGACCTCATCCTGGCCTGCGGCGACCTGGACCCCGGCTACCTGGAGTTCCTGGTCACCATGGCCCACTGCCCGTTGGTGTACGTCCGGGGCAACCACGACGACAGGCTCCTGGAGGAGCCGCCGGAGGGGTGTATCTGCGCGGAGGACCGGGTGGTAGTCGTCGGCGGCGCGCGGATCCTGGGCCTGGGCGGCTCCTTTCGCTACAAGGCCGGGGAGAACCTGTTCACCGAGTGGCAGATGCGCGGGCGGATCCGCCGCCTGCGCCCCGCCCTGTGGTGGCGCGGGGGCTTTGACATCCTCCTCACCCACGCCCCCGCCCGGGGGGTCAACGACCTGGACGACCTCTCCCACCGGGGCTTTCAGTGCTTCGGGGACCTGCTGGACCAGTACCACCCCAAATACTTCGTCCACGGCCACGTCCACCGCAACTACGGCGCCAACATCCCCCAAAAGGTCCAGATCGGGGACACCACCGTCATCAACGCCTACGACCACTGCGAGTTCACCTTCTGAGGGGTCATGGAAAGTTTACATTTTGCACATCTTGCTTTTTCTTTTGCATTGTAGTATACTAAATTGTAAACAGGGCCCCGTGGCCCGGAAGACCCCGCCTGGGGCGGAACGTGGATGGAGGTGACCACATGGCGCGGAAACGGATCACGATGCAGCAGCTGGCGGACGCCTGCGGCCTGTCCCGGAACACCGTGTCCAAGGTCTTCAACGACCGGGGCTCCGTGCCGGAGGCCACCCGGCAGGCTGTTCTGCAAAAGGCGCGGGAGCTGGGGTACTACCAGCCCTTTGAGGAGGCCCCCGCCGCCGCGGAGCCGCCCAAGTTCCAGAACATCGCCCTGCTCACCCGCCACCCCCCCACCACGGAGGTGCACTTCGGCACCTTCTTCCTCCCCGCCTTTATCGACCGGCTCAGCCGGGCGGGGTATATGCTGACCATGTACGAGGTCACCCCGGAGCAGATGGCCGCCCGCGTCCTGCCCCCCCACGTCCCCCTGGACCAGCTGGCGGGGCTGTCGGTGATCGAGATGTTCGACCAGGGTTATTTGGAGATGCTCTGCTCCCTGGGTCTGCCCTGTATCTCGGTGGACTGCAGCGCGGAGACCTACCTGGCCCCCATGCGGTGCGATGTGGTCTGCATGGAGAACACCGCCGGCACCGCCGCGGTGGTCCGGCACCTGCTGGACGCCGGGGCCCGGCGGCTGGGCTTTGTGGGCGACCCGGAGCACTGCAGCAGTTTCCGCCTGCGGCACCTGGCCTTTTCCATGGTGCTGAAACAGGCGGGGCTCCCCGTGGACCCGGCCCTGAGCATCCTGGACGAGGACGCTCCCGATTACAGCGATGTGGACTGGCTCTACGAAAAGCTCCGGCAGATGCCCGCCGTCCCCGACGCCCTGGTCTGCGCCAACGACTTTCTGGCCCTCAGCGTGATGCAGGCGCTGAAGCGCCTGGGCCTGTCCATCCCGGAGGACGTGATGGTGACCGGCTTTGACGGCACGCCCCAGTCCGCCGTGGTGGAGCCCACCCTCACCACCGTACAGATCCCCAACCCGGAGATCGGCTACGTGGCCGCGGACATCCTGCTGGCGCGCATCCGGGACCCCGGCCGCCCCTTCCGGGTGGTCTACGTGGAGACCACCCCCGTCTGGCGGGGCTCCACCGCCCGAAAGCCGACCTGACCCCACCTGTCCCGCCGCCCCTTCCCCCCTGGGAAGGGGCGGTTTTGTACGCTTTGGGGCGAAAAAGGCGGGGAAAATTTACATAACGTAAAATTATGGGTGCCTTGCTATTGTGTTTTGCACAAAGGAGGGCGCTCTTTTTTTGCTATTCCGCTGAATCTCGGTTGCCGACACGTTATTTTATTGACAAGATGTAAAAAGAGTTATATATTTATGTCGCAAAAAATTTACAAAATGCAAACCAAGCAACACCCACGCCACCGCGAACCCAGCGCGCCTTGCCTGTCCGCCGAGGGGAAGGCGAACCAACAAGGAGGTTAGGACGGATGAAAACACTGAGGAAACTGACCGCCGCTGCATTGACGATGGCTCTGCTGCTGTCCCTGCTGGGCGGCGCCACCGCCTTCGCCGCCACTGTGACCACCCAGGGAGAGACGGCCTACGTCCCCCTGGGGCAGACCGGCGCCGTGGTCTACGAGCGCCACGAGGCGGGCTACACGGTGGCCCTGAGCCCCGCCGGGGACGGCGTGAGCGTAAATCTCTCCACCGTGCCGGGGGACGAGGCCGCCCGGGCCCCGGAGCAGGCGCGGGTGTATGTCCGCACCGGCGTGACCCCCAAGGCCGGGACCGCCTATGAGGTGAGCTTTGCCCTGACCGCCGCGGCGGCCCAGCCGGAGTACGCCGTCCGCTTTGACGGCGGCGAGACCCCGGGGGCCTACGGCGCGCTGGAGGGCCGGGCCATCCAGGCGGGGGAGACCGACCGGGTCCGGCAGACCGTCCGCCCCCAGGGGGAGAGCGGGGAGCTGGTGGTGTGCCTTCTGCTGGGCAAGACCGGCCCGGAGGGGAACACCCTGCGCCTGACCGACCTGACCGTGGCGGAGGCGGCCCCCGACGGGACGGCGAAGACCACGGTGCTGGTGGATAAGCTGGACTACCGCGCCCCGGGCTTCATCCGCGCCTGGACCAACAGCGACAGCGCGGCGACCCTGACCTCCACCGAGGACTCCGCCACCCTCACCGTCACCAAGGCCCCCGACCCGGCGGAGGTGTGGAAGACCAAGCTGCTGGTGGCCACCGGCCTGAAGCCCCAGGCGGGGAAGACCTACCTTGTCAGCTTTGACCTGAAGGGCTCGGAGGTCCGGCCCTTTGAGATCTGCTATAACGAGGGGGACACGGAGAAGGGCTACGACGTGCTCTACTCCCAGACCCTGACCCCCGCCGTCCAGACCATCCAGCGGCGGATCTACATCCCCCGGGACAAGACCAACGCCGGGGAGATCATCGTCCAGCTCTCCCTGGGCCAGCTGAAGGTGGGGGACTCCGCCACGGTGAGCAACGTGCGGGTGGAGGAGGAGATCCCCCGCTATAACAACATCCTGCCCGACGATTTCAACTTTGAGGACCACTCTGTGAACGCCATCTACCGGCACACCACCCGGGTGACCTCCTCCAAGGTCATCCCGGTGGACATCAACTGGAGCGGCGGGGCCAGCGTCACCGCCACCGGCGGCACGCTGACCACCCAGGACGGCGCCGCCACCCTGAAGATCGACAGCGTGGGCACCGAGGGGTACGAGGCGAAGCTGGTGGTGGACACGGGCATGACGCTGGAGGCCGGCAAGACCTACCGCGTCAGCTTTGACCTCCACTCCCAGGAGGCGTACACCGCCGAGGGCGGCGGCTTCGCCCTCCTCTACGGCACCGCGGCCGGCTGGCCCAACGACCGGGTCTACGGCGAGGCCTTCGGCCAGACCATCGACGCCGGCGCCACGGTGAAGCGCACCCTCTCTGTGACCCCGGCGGCGGACGGGCCGCTGGTGATCAGTCTGGAGCTGGGCAGGACCCAGGTGGGCAACGAGGTCACGGTGAGCAATTTCACCATCGAGGAGCTGATCCCCGGCCAGGCCGGGGACGAGGACCTGGCCCAGGTCAAATACCCCGGCGACGAAACCAGCCCCGACCCCGGCGGAGAGCCCGTCTATGACCCCGGCTCCTTCCGTATGCGGGACGGCAAGGGCGGCGTTATTACCGGCGACGGGAAGTCCGCCACCGTGACCTGCACCGGCGCCGCCGGGGACGAGTGGACGCGGGGCCTGCTCATTAAGGGTATCTGCGACGGCCTGACCCCCGGCCAGTACACCGTCAGCCTCAATATCGAAGCCGACCAGGATATCAACTACTACCGGGTCTGCTACAACAACGGCGAGGATTGGCCGGACGGCGTGGAATCGGACGGCCACTACGGCACGGAGATACGCCGGGACGAGGACGGCCTCAAGGCCGGCGTGGCACAGACGGTGACCCATACCATCAACGTGACGGCGGCGGGCAACAAGCTGGTCGTTCGCATCGACCTGGGCGAGGCCGCCGAGGGCACGGTGGTCACCGTCAGCGGCGTTCAGGTGGAGCGCCTGGACGAGGAGACGCCCGGCGGCGACGTCGGCGAACCGCTGGGGGAGAACATGGCCTCCGTGACCTACCCCACCGAGGGCGGCTCCGCCCCCGTCACCGACCCCGGCTCCTTCAGCGTCCGGGATAGCCACGGCTCCATTTCCGATGGCGGCGAGAACTTCGCCACCATGACCTGCGAGGACGTGACAAACACGTGGGAGAAGGGGATGTTCATCGGCGGCGAGGGCGCGACCCTCTGCACGCTGGAAGTCGGACACAGCTACAAGGTGAGCTTCGGCATCCAGACCGACGGGCAGAAGATCACCTGCAACGTCTCTTATAACAAGGATAAGCCCTTTGGCGAGGGCAACGAGAAGGGCTTTGGGGAGCAGCGGGATATCAAGGTCTCCACCGAGGTGGTCACGGTTGAGCAGACCATCACCCCCACCGCCAACGGCGGGCTGTGCCTGTTCCTGGAGTTCCCCGACGCCAACACCGACACCCGGGTCACCATCAGTGACATTCAGGTGGAGCGGCTGGACGGCGGTACCTCCGGCGGGGGGGACCAGGACGTGGAACTCTCCCTCACCTATCCCGACGGAGAACTGGGCACCTTCAGCGCCCGGGACAAGCTGGGCGTCGTCACCGGCGACGGCAGGTCCGTCACCATGCGCCGCCCCAACGAGGGAGTGGGAGAGAGTTGGCAGTGGGCGCTGTTTACCGGCACGGTCTGCACCTTTGACGAGCCGGGCGACTACACCGTCAGCTTCAACATTGAGGCGAATATGGATACGACCTACGACGTCTTCTGCAACAAGAACGGCGACTGGGGCGCCGGCGAGGGCGGCTTTGCCAAGGTCTACGACCAGAATACGTCTTCCGGCGCCTTCTCTCAGGAGATCACCGCGGCGGTGGGCGACGCGCTGAGCCTGCGGATCGACCTGGGGAAAGCGGCGGAAAACGCGGAGATCACCATCAGCGAGATCAAGGTGGAGAAGGACGGCACGTCGGTGGACGTCGTGGTGGAATACCCCACGCTGACCACCCTCGGCTCCTTTGAGGCCAGAGATATGTTCGGCGCCGTCACCGGCGACGAAAATTCCGCCACGATGACCTGGCCGGGCCAGGACGCTCTTTCCACTGACGACTGGCGGCGGGCGCTGTTTCTCAATGAGATCTGCGAGGTGACGGCCGGGACCGAGTATGAGGTCAGCTTTGACATCGCCAGCGAGCGGGACTACAAGGTCAGCTTTTTCACCACGGAGGACAAATATACAGACGGCTTTGCCGAAGGGACCGTCGCCGCCGGCGAGACCAGCTTCACCAAGACCGTGACCCCCGCCTCCGACGGCAAGCTCACCCTGCGGATCAACCCCGTCGAGAAGCCCGACGGCGATTCGGTCACGATCAGCAACCTCCAGGTCAAGGCCCTGGGCGCGGGCGGCGGGTCTTCCAGTGAGGATCCCTTTGCCGGGGCCGCGGTGACCTACCCCACCACCACTGGCAGCGCGGAGCCCAACCCTGGGTGCTTTGAGGTGCGGGACGCCTCGGAAACCTACGCCACCCTCACCGGCAACGGCACATCCGTCACCATGACCCGGGGCGACGTGGGCGCCGACTACCAGCAGGGCCTGTTTATTGGCCGCGACGGCGAGGGGATCTGCGAGTTGACTGCCGGAAAGCAGTACCAGGTCAGCTTCAAGATCAAGACCAGCGGGGCCGACTTCAAGTTCAAGGCCGTTAACAGCAAGGACAGCAAATATGGCGAAGGCAAGGAGAACGCCTACGGCAGCCAGGACGGCCTGCCCGCCACCTCCACGGAGACCGAGGTCACCTATACCATCGACGCCGCCGAGAGCGGCAAGCTGATCCTCTTCCTGCAGTTCGACAAGGCGGCTCGGGGGGACCAGATCACGGTGAGCGACATCCAGGTGCGGGAAGTGCTCCAGGGCGGCTCCTCCGGCGGCGCCTTCGCCGGGGCGGATGTGACCTACCCCTACCCCACCACCACCTCCGGCGGCGCGGGCGGCCACTCCTTCCAGGTCCGGGAGGACCTGGGCGCCATCGACGGCGACGGCCAATCCGCCACCGTCACCTGGCCCGCGGTGGACGTCGGCGACCAGTGGAAGCTGGGCCTGTTCATCAACGGGTTCTGCCCGATGAAGGCCGGGGTCAACTACCAGGTCAGCTTCGACGTGGAGGGGGACCAGAACTACAACGTCTCCTTCTACACCGCCGGGGACAAGTTCAACAATGACGCCCGCTTCGCCAACGGCGTCATCGCCGCCAGCAAGGGCTCCTTCTCCCAGGTGGTGACCCCCGCGGAGGACGGCAGCCTGACCCTCCGCGTCGAACCCACCCAGTTCAACGGCAGCACGTTGACCATCCGCAACATCAAGGTGGTGCTGGCGGCGGAGTACACGGTGGGGGAGACCACCACCATCGACCGCTTCAACAACAGCGGGGTCTCCATAGAGGTCGGCGAGGGGTACACCGGCCGGCTGGCGCGCCACGATGACAGCGTGGACTTCGTGGTTGACCGGGACGGCACCACCGGCCCCGACACCTGGCGGGCCAAGCTGTGCATCGACACCGGCCTGACCTACCAGCCGGGGAAGGACTACCGCTTCAAGTTCGACATCTCCTCCACCGAGGGCTGCCAGAACTTCTGCGTCATCACCAAGGGCGCGGTGGACCCCGACGACGATATGCGCGGCACCTGGAGCCAGAGCGTGGCCGCCGGCGGCGTGACCAAGACCATCACCACCCGGCCCATGACCGCCGGCCGTGGCAGCGGCGCCCTGGGCATCGACATCGAGTTGGGGAACTTCAACGGCAAGAGCAACACCTACACCGTCAGCAACCTGGTGCTGGAAGAGGTGGTCACCGAGGTGGACACCAAGCTGTCCTGGCAGCGCTCCTCCGGCGGCGAGGGCGTCAACGTGGACACCCAGCGGGGCTACACCGCCGACCTGACCCGGGACAAGGACTCCGCTACCCTGAACGTCATCGAGACCCCCACCTCCGGCGCGGAGGCGTGGAAGATGAAGCTGTTTATCAACCCGGATATCAACGTGGTGAAGGACCAGGCCGTCCGCGTCACCTTCGACGTGACGGCGGAAAACGATATGGACTTCGAGGTCTGCTACAACCGAAACGGCATCGAGAAGGGCTTTGACGCCGTCTACGGCCTCCACCTCGCCGCGGGCCAGGTGAAGACGGTGGAGAAGGTCTTCACCGCCCAGGGCCTGGGCGGCAAGATGATCGTCCAGCTCTCCCTGGGCATGGTGAAGGCCCCCAACCGCATCACCGTGCAGAACCTCCAGGTGGAGAACATCAACTACACCCCCTCCGGCGTCAGCGCCCTGCCCGCCCCGGCGGACTACCACCCCAGCACCGGGGACGTCACCTACTGGGCCCACGCCGACTACGCCATGGACCTCCTGGGCAGTCCCAGCGCCGTGACGGCGAAGATCAACTCCGCCCCCCAGCTGGGCGCGGAGCCCTGGAAGATCAAGCTGTTTGTGGACACCCACACGGCGCTCCAGCCCGGGAAGTTCTACCGGGTCACCGCCGACCTGGCCGCGGCCAAGAGCCAGACCATCGAGATCTGCTACAACAACGGCGACGTGGAGATGGGCTATGACTCCCTGACCGGGATCGGCCTGGCCGCCGGCCAGATCCAGACGGTGGAGCGGGTGATCTCCGTCCCGGCGGACAAGACCGACCTTCGGAACCTCATGCTCCAGTTCAACCTGGGCCAGACCACCGCGGCCAACGAGGTCACCGTCAGCGGCGTCACCGTGGAGGAGGTCACGCCCGCCTACGCCGAGCTGATCGCCCCGAACTTTGCCTACACCCCCGGCGGCACCGTCCAGCTGTGGACCAACACGGATTGCACAGCCGACGTGGCGTGCGCCGACGGCTCGGTGACCACCCACGTCACCGCCGTGCCCGCCGGCGGCGCGGAGGTCTGGAAGGTCCAGACCCGGGTGCGGACCGGCGCCATCCTCACGCCGGGGAAGACCTACCTGGTCCGGGCGGACCTGCTGGCGGACAAGGGCCAGAACTTCGAGGTCTGCTACAACAACGAGGAGACGGAGAAGGGCTATGACGCCCTCTACGGCCAGACCATCGCCGCCAACACCAAGACCACCGTGGAGCGGAAGATCTCCGTGCCCGCCACCATGACCGACGCGGGCGAGCTGGTCCTGCAATTCGCCATCGGCGGGGCCACCCCCAACAACGTCACCGTCAGCAACATCTCTGTCCAGGAGCTGAGCTACGGCGCCGCCGCCGCGGCCATCGCGCCCCAGGCGGTGGTCACCCTGGACCAGGCCGACGGGGCGGGGACGCTGACCGTCACCCGGGAGGCGCTGACCTATCAGATGACGCAGGTGGCCCCGGAGGCGGAGCGCAACGCCATCCGCCTCCAGGGTGCGGACCTGCGGGCCAACGAGCGGTACACCGTCTCCTTCACCGCCCGCTCCCCCGAGGGGCTCTCCGGCGCCCTGCTCCTGCGGAGCGCCGACGGCGTGACCACCGCCCTCTCCGGCGCGTTCCAGGCCACGGCGGAGGGCGCGCCCGTCCAGTTCACCACCGACCAGCCCCTGGCGGAGGGCGGGGCCTATGACCTCCTCTGGCAGTTCGGCGGGGCGGAGAACCAGGCCCGGGGCGGCGGCACGGTGGAGCTGTCCAACATCCTCCTGAGCGTGCCCGCCGAGACCCTGACCGTCACCCGCAGTACCCAAAAGGTGACGGTGAACGGCCGGGCGGTGACGCCGGACGCCTACGCCATCAACGGCTACAACTACTTCAAGCTCCGGGACCTGGCGACCATCCTCAACGGCACCGACGCCCAGTTCGTGGTCCGCTACAACGCCCAGAGCAACGCCGTCTCCCTCACCACCGGCAAGCCCTATACCCCCGTGGGCGGGGAGCTGACCGTGGGCGCGGACCTGTCCGCCCAGTGCGTCCGCAGCGGCCAGAGCGTGGCGGTGGACGGCCAGAAGGTGAACCTGAAGGTCTACTCCATCGGCGGCTACAACTACTTCCGGGTCCGGGATCTGGACCGCCTGCTGGGCTACCAGGTGGAGTACGTGCCCCAGACCGACACGGTGGCCATCACCTCCGCCCGCACGCCGGAGGCCCAGGAGCAGGCCCACAGCTATGACCTCTTCTTCCGCCCGGAGATCGACGGCGAGTCCCAGGGCTATGTGGGCGACACCATGCCCTTCTACGAGGACGGCACCTACTATATCTACTACCTGAAGGAGGGCGGGGACGCGTACAACCACTCCGTCTACCTGACCACCACCACCGACTTTGTCCACTACACCGAGCTGGGCGAGCCCGTACTCTCCGCCTCCCGGGAGGACGTGCAGGACAGCTGGATCGGCACCGGCTCCGTGGTCAAGGTGGAGGGGAGCTACTACTTCTTCTACACCGGCTTCAACTCCTCCGGCTCCCAGGAGTACCACGAGAAGATCATGGTGGCCAAGGGCTCCAGCCCCACCGCCTTTACCAAGGTCGCGGGCTGGGAGATCACGCCCCCGGACGAGCTGGGCCAGAAAAACGACTTCCGCGACCCCCAGGCGTACTACGACCCCGCCACCGGCACCATCTCCCTGACCATCACCGCCTCCCAGGGCGGCCGGGCCAGAGTGCTGAAGTACACCCTGGACAAGGACCTGAAGAACGCCACCTATGACGGCATCATCTACACCGACCACACCGGCGCGTACTGGAACCTGGAGTGCAGCGACACCTTCCGCATGGGGAACAAGTGGTACCTGACCTTCTCCGGCCAGAACGACACCGTCTGGTACGCTATGGCCGACTCCCGCTTCGGCCCCTACACCGCCCCCGCCCGCCTGGACGGCAAGATCTTCTACGCCGCCAAGCACGTGGAGGACGGGACGAACACCTATATGGTGGGCTGGGCCCACCGCTCCGACCCCGTCACCTCCACCCAGAGTGTGGACGGCTGGGCCGGTAACCTGGAGGTCCAGCAGGTGAAGCAGAACAGCGACGGCACCCTCACCCTCGTCCCGGTGGAGGCCATCCTGGGCCAGTTCACCGCCCCGGCGGCGCTCTCCGTCCCGGCGGAGACCACGGTGACCGCCTCCGCCCAGCGGGTCTGCCAGCCGGCCTTCCTCTGCGGCGAGAGCTTCCTGCTGCGCGGCTCCTTCACCTACACCGGCGGCGGCGCCTTCGGCCTGGCTTTTGACTTCGACGGCACCGAGGGCGGCCAGAAGCTCATCTCCCTGGAGCCCAAGACGGGCAAGCTCACCCTGAGCTTCCAGGGCGGCAACGTGCCCATCGCGGAGATCCCGGCGGCCCTCCAGACCGGCCGGACCTACGCCTTCACCTACGTCCAGGACGGCTCCGTGGGCGTCTTCTACCTGGACGGCCAGGCGGCCCTCACCGTCCGGCTGTACGGCACGGCCGGCAAGCCGGTCTCCCTGTTCGCCCAGAACAACGCCGTCACCTTCACCGGCCTGGAACTATTCACCCGCTGGGCCCCGCCCCAGGCGGGATCCACGACCTAAACGACCCAAACAAACCGGCCGGGAGCGGAAGTTCCGCTCCCGGCCTTCGCGTTTGCCCCGGCAGGGCCTGAAATCCCAGCCCCGCACGCGGGCGCGTAAGTAAGTAAAATAAAAAGGAAAAGCACGCTTTCTGGGAAGTAGGCGTGCTTTTTGGTTGGGTGGGGTGGGCAGGGGGGCGCGCGCGCCGTCCAGCCGCGGCTCGTCCTGCCCGCGGAGATGGGCGGAGGGACGTTCGCCATCGGGGACGGGGGGGAAGTCGGGGGGAGGGCGGATGGCGCGGCGGGGGGCGTGGTAAAATATAGGCGCAAGGGGGTGGTTGACCATGAGGATCATCACAGACAGGCACATGGAGGAGTTTGGGGCATATCTGCGAAACGAGGAGCGGGCGGCGGCCACGGTGGAGAAATACACGCGGGACGTCCGGGCGTTTCGCGGGTGGCTCGCCGGGCGAGAGGTGGGCAAGAGCGCCGTGTTGGCGTACAAGGCGCGGCTGTTGGAGCGCTACGCGCCGGCGAGCGCCAACTCCATCCTGTCCTCGCTGAACAGCTTTTTCCGCTTCGCGCGCTGGCACGACTGCCATGTGAAGACGCTGAAGATCCAGCGGCAGATCTTCGCCAGCGGCGAGCGGGAACTGAGCAAGGCGGAGTACGACCGGCTGCTGACCACCGCCTGGGAGAAGGGCGACCGGCGGCTCTACTACCTGATGCAGACGCTGTGCGGCACGGGGATCCGCGTCTCGGAACTGCGGTTTATCGATGCGTCGGCGATCCAGAGCGGGCGGGCCGTCATACGATGCAAGGGGAAGACCCGGGTGGTGATCCTGACCGCGCCGCTGTGCAAAATGCTCAAGGGCTACCTCAAGGAGCGGGGCATTTCGGCGGGCAGCGTGTTCCAGACCAGGACCGGCCGGCCCCTGGACCGCAGCAACGTGTGGCGGATGCTGAAGGCCCTGTGCGAGAGCACGGGGGTGGCGCGGGACAAGGTGTTTCCCCACAACCTGCGCCACCTGTTCGCGCGGACGTTTTACGCCCTGCGAAAGGACGTGGTGCGCCTGGCGGATATCCTGGGCCACTCCAGCATCAACACGACCCGGGTCTACACCATGGAGAGCGGGGCGGAGCACCGCAGACAACTGCAAAACCTGGGCCTTTTGAGATGTTAAAAAAATACAACATAATGGAAATTATGTTGTAAAAACAAGCTGTAAAACTGTACATAGGTTGGTATAGCACAAGGCCGCGGCGATTGTCAATGACAGCCTGCCACAAATCAAAAATAAATTTCTCGGGATTCTTGGCAAAAATGATATGCGAACAAGACCAACGCAAAAACGGGCTTTGCGTTGATCTGTTTGCTGGGAATTCTTTGGGTAAAATCTTAACATCATCTGCCGGTTTTACAACATAATTGCCATTATGTTGTGCGTCTTTTCCTTTGGCGGTGCAACATAATTTCCATTATGTGGTTGTGTCAAGGGGGGATCGTAATGGGACCGTGAAGCGGACGCCCGCAGAAACCCGCCAGGCGGGCGGTCGGCACGGCGATGGCCGCGCGACAAGGCCGCTGTTTGGCGCGGCAAGCTCTCTGGATCAGTACGCGCCCGGGCTCTTCCGGGCATGCCAGCTTTATTAAGGAGGAAGGACCTATGAAGAAAGGAATTTGGAGACGGGCGCTCGCGACCCTTCTGGCGGTGTGCCTGGTGACCGCGCTGGCCCCCAGCACCCTCCTGGGGGCCTGGGCCGCCGAGACCCATACCCATCCCGACGACGCCGGCGCGGCGTGGATCCCCCTGTCGCTGGAGAAGGACAGCGAGGGCGGAAAAGACGTGCTCAAGGCCGGGGAAAGCTCTATCACTGACAACAGGCTCCCCGCCGGGAACTATTATCTGGCGGAGGACATGACGCTGTCCAGCGCCACCACGGAGGGAGGCATGGCCCTGCACTTTGCCGCCGGCACGTCCGCCCTGTGCCTGAACGGGCACACCCTGAACGGCAGGGTCTACGCCGACGGCGAGTGCGACCTCACCGTCTCCGACTGTGGGGAGGGCGGGGCCATCGCCCATACCGGCTCCGCCGCCGCCTACATCCAGAAGGGCGGCGTCTTCCGGCTGGTCAGCGGGACGCTGAGCAGTACCGGGGGAAGCACTTATGACCAGAACGTGTACGTCTCGGCCGACGGGACCTTTGAGATGGGCGGCGGAGCGGTGACCGCGACAAATCAGGTCGCCGTGAGCGGCAGCGGCACGATGGAGATCTCCGGCGGGACCATCTCCTCGGGCTATCGCGCGGTCCAGGCCTCCGGGTCCCTTACCCTCTCCGGCTCCCCCGCCCTGATCGGCGGCGAGGGGGATGATACCGCCGCCAGTATCTGGCTGAGCAGTGGAAAGCTCATCACCCTGAAGGACTTTACCGGCGCGCCGGAGCCCTACACGGTGTATACCCCCAGCACCGAGGCGTGCCAATTCGCCACGGGCGCTGTCAGCGGGGACGTGGATTCCTTCGTCTCCAAGACCACCGGCTTCATCGTGGAGTACCGGGAGGAGGGCCAACTCTGGTTCGCGAAGCACGTCCACCAGTGGGAAGAGGGCTGGACCTACGACGAGACAGAACACTGGCACGCCTGCGCGGGCGCCGGTGTCTGCGATGAGGTCAAGCATGAGGCGGCGGCGCACGCCGCCGAGGCGGATACGTGGCTGGACGACACGCGGACCGGCCAGCACTACAAAAAGTGCTCGGTCTGCGGCGCGGCGTTCAGCTGCGGCGACCACACCTGGACAGCGGGCGAGGCCGCAAACGGGACGCGCGTAGACACCTGCTCGGTGTGCGGGGCCACCCGCACGGTGGACCTCCGGGGCATTTCCGGCACGGTCACCACGCAGGCGGGGGAGGCCGTCAGCGGCGCCAGCGTGGCACTCATGCAGGGCAGGACCACGGTGGCCACGACCACCTCCGGCGCGGCCGGCGCGTATACCTTCTCCGACGTGGCCCCCGGCGTCTACAACGTGGTGGCGGCCACCGCGGAGGGCAAGATCGTGACCGTTCTTGTGACGGTCTCCGACGCTGACGCGCTGGAGCAGGACCTGACCATCCCCGCCAGCGACGTGAGCTCCAAGGTCGTCTTGTCTGTCGGCTACGGCGGTTCGGCTACGGCCAGCTCCATCCCCGGCGTGGTGGTGGGCGGACTGCAGGAGGAGGCCGTGGCGCAGGCGGAGAGCGACCCCACCCCCTTCACGCTGTGCCTGACCGACTGGTATTACGGCCATGCCGCCCCGGGCACACTGCTCGGGATCACGGAACTGGGTGAAGCGGTCGGGGCGGAATTCACCAGCGCCACGATCAACGAGGTGGAGTATCAGATCCACGATTTCAAGGTGGAAAAGGTGGACAACAGCGGCGGGGTCACCGAGATCCCCGTGACCAACAACGTCCTGACCATCGTCATCCCCTACTCCATGGGCGGTAGGACCAACGTCGCCGTCCACCGTTGCCATGACGGAGCGGTGCGGGCCTTTACCAAGCTCTGGTCCGAGCCCGCCGAGCCCATGGACGGGACCTTCTGGGCCGACCTGGAGCACAACCTGATCTACCTCTACACCAACAAATTCTCCGCCTGCTCCATCACCTCCACCAACGGCAACAACGTCCCCGAGAAGACCGGCAAGATCGCCGTGGAGGCCGACCTGGTCCACGGCGCTGTGACCGCCGGCGCGGAGGAGGCCAGGGCCGGCGAGACCGTGACCCTCACCGTCACTCCCGACGTGGGCTACGAGGCGGAGCAGGTCACCATCACCTACGGCGAGATCACCGAGACCGTGGAGGCCGGGGCCGACGGCGCGTACACCTTCAAGATGCCCGCCGAGGACGTCACCGTCTCCGCCACCTTCCGGGCGGCCAAGTACACGGTCACCGTAGAGGTCGCCGGGAACGGCCAGGCCAGCGTGGCGGGCGACCCCACCTACTTCCTGATGGGCGACACCGTGGCCCTCACCGTCGAGCCCGAGGAGGGCTACGAGCTGGATAAGATCGAGTACACCTACACCGTGGGCGCGGACACGAAGACGGTGGAGGTGGCCGAGGCCGACGGCGCGTATACCTTCACCATGCCCGCCGCCAACGTCACCGTCACCGTCACCTTCACGGCGGTGGAGTACGCAGTCACCGTGGAGAAGACCGAAAATGGCCAGGTGACCGCCGACAGGACCTACGCCGCGGAGGGGGGCACCGTGACCCTCACCGTCACCCCCGCGGGCGGTTACGAGTTGGACGCCCTCACCGTCATCGACCAGGACGGCAACCCTGTGCCCGTGGCGGCGGACAACACCTTCACTATGCCCGCCAGCGACGTCACTGTCTCCGCCACCTTTAAGGAGAAGCCCGTGACGCCCACTGTGGACACCAAGGACCTGGAGGACGCCCTCCAGGCCGCCAAGGAGGTCTACGCCCTGGCCGACGACACCAACATCGTGGCCGACGGCACCCAGCCCTCCTCTGTAAACAAGGGCGAGACTGTCTACCCCCAGTCGGCCGTGGACGCCCTGAGGGCCGCCATCGCCCAGGCGGAGGACGCGCTGGCAAACGCCACCACCCAGGCGGACGTGGACGCCGCCGTGGAGGCGCTGGGCCAGGCTGTGGCTGACTTTGAGGCCGCCGCCATCGTGGGCACCAAGGTCGCTTACAGCGGGAGCTCCGGCCACCGCCCCGGCGACCGGGGCAGCGCCGCCTCTACCACCACCAAGACCAACCCCCTCGGCGACAAGGTGACCGCCGAGACCACCGCTAACGGCGACAAGACCGTCACCGTCACCGGCGAGAACGGCGAGGTGATCGCCGCGGTGGAACTCCCCGCCCAGGCCCCCGACCTGGGCTACCGGTTCGAGGACGTGCCCGCCGGGTGCTGGGCCGAGTCCGCCATTCAGACCATGGCCGCGATGAAGGTCTTCCAGGGCGTGAGCGCCACCCGTCACATCTTCGACATGGGCTCCGCCGTGACCCGCGGCACCATGGCGCAGGTGCTCTTTAATCTGTCCCAGGGCAAGGCCGGGGTCGACAACCCCTTTGCCGACGCCCAGGACAGCTGGTACAGCGACGCGGTGGCCTGGGCCGCCTCCGCGGGCGTGGTCACCGGCGTGTCCGACACCAGTTTCGCCCCCGACGACTCCATCACCCGTGAGCAGCTGGTCACCATGCTCTACCGCTACGCCCAGCTCTTGGCTCTGGACACCGGCGCCGCCGCCGACCTGGGCGCGTTCGTGGACGCGGACGACGTCGACGCCTGGGCCTCCCAGGCCATGACCTGGGCCGTGGGCAACGGCTTGCTGCTCGGCAAGGGCGCCGGCACCCTGGACCCCACCGCCGCCGCCTCCCGCGCCGAAGCCGCCGTCATCATCGACCGCTTCCTGCAGATGGTGTAAGCGAAAGCGCAAGTTTATGACCCAGCAAGAGGCCGCCCGGCACCCGCCGGACGGCCTTTTGTTGCGCGCGGATCCCGTCGCTAGACGGGACCGTCATGCCTCCTCGTTCTCATCGGGCAGGGAGATGTCGAGGATCAGGCAGGCGTGATCGGAAAGGCCTTCCCATATCACGCCGCGGTCGATGGTGACGGACAAATGGGCATCGCCGTTTTCGTAGTCGATCACCACCTTTTCGCTTGGATCGTTGATATGACTGTTGATCTGCTCCTCCACCCCCGAAAACAGACGGACCAGGGCGGGCGAAATCAAAATGTGGTCAATATGCCGGCCTCCCTGGTAAGTTGAAACCCCCTTGGGGGTCAAGTCGATAAAGCCAAGTTCCAGCAGCTGTGCAAACTCTTTTGAAAATTTCTCGGATCGAGTCGCGCTGTATCCGATATCATTGGGCAGGTACGCGTTGAAATCACCGGCGATCATGGCAGGACTGTCGCGCAAAGCCTCCGCGTGGAGGTACAGTTCCTCCCAAAATTTCGGGCAGTCGTTCATGTGGACCGCGACGAAAACGAAGCGGCCGATCTTGAACTCGTTGATCCGGGCCCACTCGCCACTGCCGAGGGTCAGCCTAGGCACTACTTTGTCCCGGAGACCCTTCCTAACAAAGCACAGAGGCAACGAATAGTTTCCTCTAAAATACGCCTCTTTCGATTTTCCTGCTTTTGGAAAAATCGGCGCGCAACCCGTCCCATTCATCAACTTGATAAACTCCCTGGCCGCGGATGCGGCCTGACAGTCGAACTCTGGAAAGCCGTAGATGTCCGAGGGGTTGCCCCGCACCCGCTGGAAGATCCGCCGCGCGATGTCCTGGCGGCTTTTATCCTTCGCAAAGTCCGCCCAATCCTCCTTGGGCAACTTGTATTTTTGCTCATCGCGCCCGCCAAAAGTGTTCAAATTCCAAACGAAAATTTTCACGACCAGCCCTCCTGAATAAGATGGCTCCAGTATAGTCGATTTTTGCGGCGCTTTCAATATAATCTATTATAGAATTAAAATAAAATTTATTTCTAGTTCATTATAATTTCTATTGCACCACTTTCCGCGCCGTGCTAGAATAAAGGCAGGGAGGTGTTCCAGCCATGATAAAATACCAGTTCAGCGTCAGCCTTTCCGACCAATCGCCAATCACGGCGCCCATTCGCCAGCTGATGGAGGAGGCGGCGACGGAAGCCACAGCGCGCGCGGCGGCGGCCCGAAAGGACAGGACTTTCGCCGTAAGCGATCTGCCGATCGATGAGACCCATATCCAAGTGGAGATGAATAGTCTTACCCCCATTCCGTCCCCCACCCGAAGTCTGAGCGCGCTGTCCCGAAGTATGCTTTCCCTCGACAAGGATGACCTTCTGAGCGGTCATATCGTCAGAGGGTGCGTCATCAAAGCTGTTTTGCTCTCGGTAACAGACGAGGCCGTGACAAGCATTTCCGACCTGGATATGGTCACCACGGTTTTACGGATGGTGTACGGCGTCAGCAACGGTTATCGGGAGAAGGCGTTGGCCAAGCGATATGTGGAGAAGATTCGGCAGGTCGTTCTAGAGTATCTTGGCAAAAAGCGCCCCACTCCGTCCGGCGGCGCACATTAGTGAGGACAAAGAGGAACCTGCATAGATGGCAAAATATATCGAGTTATATCTTGGCGAGCACGAGATTGGGTGGGTATACAAGGGTCGGTTTGAGAGTTCTCTTGACTCTGGCCCGTTCATGCCCGATCTCAGGCAGCGGTACGAGGACTGCCTTTTCGGCATCCAGAACAGAGCCACCTTTGAAGAGCGTTTTCGGCGCGTCATGGGAGGCCAATACTTTTGCTTTTGAGGCTGTACGTCTTTGAAACAGATGCATGAAGCGAGAGAAGGGCTGTGTTATTTCCGTCCCGCCTGGCCTTCTCTGGGGCGGCTTGCGTCTTTCCTCGTGTGGGTCGGGGTCGGCGTGTGGGTCAGGGGGCAAAAAACCAGGGCGGTCTTGGTGACAAGACCGCCCTGGGGTGGAGCAAGTGGGTAAAATCCTCTTCATGCGGTTCTTAGTCTTCAGAAAGAAAATTTCCGCAATGGATACCGAGCAAGGGCTTTCCTTCTTTGCAAAAACCTTGTCACAGTAACAGCCATATTACATTGAACCGATAGGCGGCTCTAGTCAAAGATCTTCAAAGACAGGGGGCAGAAGTTCGTGCATATGGGCTAAAAGCGGGACGGAGATCTCGCGCGTTTGAGGGCGGGCACGTGCAGAGGTTCGCAAACGGAAAAAATGCCGTCATTCACGCGGATTCGTGGTGACAATGATTTCCGTCTTCAGACTGTTGGGGGAGAACACTACGCGCCTACTCCGGCTTTACGCCTGTGCAAATCAATTTTTCGTGCTCGATAACAGATTCATGGCCGCCATTTAACAACTTGCGGATAAACGGAACGGCGGAGTCTTCGCAGACTCTCTCTTCACTTTTGCAGCAGACGCGGCTGAACGACTCGATGTTACGCATGATTGCGGTGGGGTTCGGTTTCCCCAATATTTTTGAAAAAGATACTTTGACGAAAAGAAGGCTCAAGGGGTAACCGGTTCTTCTCTTCGATGATACAAAATATCGGATTCGCAGAATGGCTTTGCGGTCGGTATTTCGCACACACCATAGTTCAAATAGCGTTCTTGTGTCAATTCCTTGCCTCCAGGCGTCCTCAAAACCGTTTTTACCCAACTGAAGCGTTTTGCTGCATAACGGTGAGTACAATTTTTTCCTGCCCGTTCCTCGCCCCAGAGATGTGTGTGCCCGGACAAGCAAACGGCAGGTATCAGGTCTTTATCCAAATTATCAAATACGTCGTTATAGAATTGCTGATCCTTTTCTGAAAGAAGCCTTGCTCGATTTACCTCCGCGATAATTTTCTGATATCGCTCATTAATGTCGCGCTCAAACTCTACTTTCTCTAATTGCTCAATCAGAAATTGCAACTGACTGTATAAACGTGTATTCTTTCTGCGCTTGATAACCTTGTCTTCAATACCTGAGGGCAACTCCCCTGGTTCATTTTTCATAAGCCACGCTTGAATAAAATCGTTTTCCAGTTTGTCACCTCCAGATACCACCAAATGGTTCATATCGTCTTCCAGCTTTCGTAGTGCTTTTTTCTGCTCCGACGGAGAGCCCAGGCTAAGCGCGGCCGCAAAGTGCTGAGTTATTTCGTGGCATATAAAGGGCTCCAGGTATTCGTCGGCAACATAGTCAATTTTATAGTCAGGGCCATGATGCGCCAGGAAAACCACGACTGGCTTTTCCTTTTCGGTGGATAACCGCCAAGCGGCGCGCTCAACAAAGTGCTTATCTAAGTGCACTTTATTGTTTCTGGACGGATTTGCCATAATTGAGGTGTTGGCGCATAGAAAAGCCACTCCCATTTTATCATAGCACCGCAGTTCATTCAGGCCATTATCAATGAGCTCGCCGATCTCCACGTTCAATAATTTGCGGACAAAGTTAATATAGTATGTGAATTTCGCCATTGCGCTGCCCTCTTGCGCGGCCGGCCTGCCGCTCTCGCTGGCACGGTGATTTTCTCCGTGCTGTGTTTCCAGTTCGTTCATGGAGGCGTAGTCATGATTGCCGGGTATGACTATGGTACGACGTTTCCAGTCCTGGCGCAGCACTCTTTTTCCATCCTGATTTTCCCCCCACATACGCATAGCCAAAGCCCGTATTACCTTGGCGGCACAATCGTAGTTTTGCTCCAAGTCTCTAGCCGCATAGCGCCCTTGCACGACATCTCCGGTAATGACTAAAAAATCAAAGGGCGCATCCTCCAACTTTAGCTTTTGAATGTCATTTATAAGCGGTTCAAAATTGCTCTTTGTAACATGAAGATCCGAGATGTGCAGGATCTTCAAAGGACCGGACTTCGGACTTTTGCGTCGGATACTGCGGAATTCCCGTGCCACCGTCAACAGTTCAGTAAGATCTCGGGCCAATGCCTGAGCTAACCGCCCACGCAGGAAAAGCGTGTCCCGTACGAGCCTGAGCGTCTTGTCAATATTATCGCTCCATCTGGCCTTGCCTTTCCGCTGGCAAATCAGGTAGACTTGCTCATTCCTGAGTTTGCTGGCTTTGTCATAGAGCGTGATGGAAAGGATAAGGCTGTCTGTCTCTTCCTTTTTCTCTTTTTCTTTCCCTTTCTCTTTCTCCGTATCAGCATTGGCGTTGTGTGACTCGACAGCATCCGTGTCGTTTTGCTCCAGAAAGATACCGAACACCGGCTCTATAAACTTTTTGTTATCCTTCACCTGATCCAGCAGCGCCCCAAGCTCCTTAATGGTCGGCTGCTCATCCAGGCCATTTTCCGCGATAGAAGAGGCGCAGAGCATTCGGGTATCGGTCGTCTGACGGGAAACCAGGTAGCACATATCGGCCTCAAGGATACCGCAAATGCTGTTGCACAATGTCTCGTAGGCCTCCGCCAGCAAATCCGCGGGCAGGTTTTCCAAAATCTGGAGCTGGTGATAGAGAAGAAGCATTCCGCTCAGTTGAAAGCTGTCAACCGTTACCATACCGTGGACATCCGGGGTTGGGAATCGAAACCGAAAGAGCTCGGCATACGGGTTTTGAGCTAAATAGTCATCGTTTTGAATGCTATCCCGATACTCGCCAATCACAAAGTTTCTCAGCTCGCTCAGCTGCCAGGAGGAATCGCGGTTCAAGTCATTTTTGCTTTGCTTATGCTGATAACCTCGGTGGAGACGTTTAATACCCTTGACCAAAAGCCTGGTGTTCTCCAGATGTATTTGCCAATAAAGGGTTCGCGTACTTTTCTCCACGGCTTACTCCCGTCCTTTCCTCAAAAAATTGGATTCAATGAGTTGGCAACCATTCTCGTCATCTCCGCAGGAGGAGGTCCATTTGACCAGCTTGATCAAACTCCGCTCTATCTGCTCCTGAGAAGGAAGAGGATTAAAAAGCTGGTATTCCCGCCCAACAGCAGTGCTTTGCGAGAGGAAATCCGCCTGCAGTTTGGCAAAGGTGCTCATGACACGCTCTAGTTCGTCGTCGTGCAAGAAGTAGGTAGATTGCAGTCCAGCTAACCGTTTTAAGAGGGTCTGAAGAACTTGGCAGCAGATCAGTTCCTTTCCGCTGGACGATCTTAAGAAGGGCTTTGCGAACGACAAATCCGAGCGAAGCTCATCCGACGCGCCGATGGCATAGGCTGTCATATGGAGCATTAGGGTCAGGATCCCCTGACGAATGTGGTGATATTGGGCAAGATGAGGCCGGGAAATCGTCTTGAGATAGGAAATAAGCCACTCCGCCTTCATCTGATAGGTATTTACCTTTTTTAGCTTATCCTCCATGAACTTGGCCAGAAGCGCGGCCGTCTGCTCCCCACGCCGCGGGATGCCGTCCTCCAGACTTCCCACAATGGTGTCCATTTCTAAAAAGGTATTGTGGGTAGACACAAGACGCAAATAGTTCTTCTGAGCGCACACATAATTGGTCAGGACCGTTATCCAGTAATCCGGGTCAAGGCATTGCTGATGGTCTTCCCCAACGATTTCCTCCGCCTTTTCCTTGTTGGAGTTTACAATATCCATAAGATGGTTCAACGAAAACGCGTTAATGGCCCTCGGATAAGTCTCGCCTTGCGCGGACAAATCGGGGGTAGACGATCCCATCCTTTCGAGGTGTTTTTCCATCCCCCACTGGAGCAGGTCGTATAGGGCTTTCAGGTCACCGTAGGAGGCCTCGTCTATTTCAAAAATCCCGGCCCATAGCTTCCCGTCTTTTTGGCGGCGTTTCCGTATGTAACTGAACAGCCACTGACGAAGCCATCCAGCATAGCCGCCGTTGCTGATCACAGTTTCCTTTAGCCAGCGCTGGTGTTCCTCTATGGTTCGTTTGGCGTGCTTGACCCGCAAACGGCGAAATTCCTGTCCCAAGAGGTTCCCCGCGCAGCTGTACTCCAGAGCGCGGTACTGATCCAAAAGCTCGCAGGTGGGACAGCGGTCGAGGTTGCTGTTAAAGGAGGGGACCGCCAAATGAAGATAGGCGAAGAAATACTTTCCTGGATCGTGAACGTAGGAATTTACGGTGTCAAAGGCGCTTCGGTTCACCAGGACAAAGCACCCCTTGAAGATGTTCTCGCGGTCATACTCCATGCCAGACTCCTCCATTAGCATGGTTACAAGGTTCCTTGATCTGGCCAGAGTATTGCCCGAGGTGATGGCTGTGTTGACAAAATAGATATTGACCGGCTTATTTCGGTCAAACTGTCTGATCTTTCGATACTCATCCGAAATATAGCTGAATTTGGCCCGCACGTCCTCGCGGAACGAGTCGTCCGGATCTATGTGGAGAAAGCGCAGACTATGTTCAAACACATGGTCAATGACCGCCTTAGCAAACGGGGAGTCCTCCTGGTGCAGCGGTGAAACGATGATGTTGTATGCATTCGGGTCTATCCTGGCCCGTAACCCACAGAGCCATTGATCAACCGTCTTGCGCTTTCCGTTCGGATCATCTTGCTGTGCCCTTGAAAGGTACCGATCCAAGTCAAGATAAAATTGAAAGTGATTTTTACCACTGACAATATGTCCGTAATGGATCAGGCCCTTCAGCAGTTCCAATCTTCGGGTATTTTCCTGGCGGTCCCAATCGGTACGCAAAAAATAGGAGCTGCCTTTGAAATGAGAGTCCTTTACCACAAAAATCTCCTTCGGGCGGGTGGAGGTCTTGTCAACATAGACTAACACGTTTTCGTTCGTTCCCCAATTAGCACTTTCCTGAAACCAGTCCGTAAGGGGCTCCAAGTAATATCGGCACAACCGTTCATCATCGCCACTGCGCTGAGGTTGCAGGCGTATGTAACCCGGGCGTTCTTGGACCTTAGTCCAATATTTCAAGGAGATAGTCGCCTCTCCCTTTTGACCTACCAAGATCAGCACATAATTTTCGTATGGGAAGCTGCCGTTCCACTTGGCACTGATCTCATACATGATGTGGTAAAGGGTGGACATCGTGGTCCCGATTGGAATCACGGCCGCATACTTTGAATTGGTCAATATATGTTCACGCGGAGCGTCGTCCATGGTTTTAAGGCGGGGCGAGAGGTGGAGCGGCTCACCCTGCTGCTCGGCCGAATAGATCAGATAGTTAACATCCGTATAGGCGCTTAGAAGCCGAGCAATCTGCTCAATTAAAACAGAGGAGTACAATTCATACCCCACTACGACCAGATGCTCCGGCGGTTGTCCAACAAACTGAGACAACAGATCTCTGGCGATTAGATACGAAAAACGGTATATTATCCCAACGTTGTGGAACAACAGCTCCGCCTCGTAAAAATCTGACAGATATATATTTGAGTGCAATCGCACACGTATCCCGTGGATCCTGCACCCGTGGGGGCGCTTCCAGAGGTCCGCATTCAACGCAAGCCGCATTTGCCGTAAAAACCAGCTAAGTTCTCCCGTACCGGCCTGAGACTCGGGGACGGCGGTCAAGACCAAATCAAAGGGAAATTGGGGCACAGATACCGCCGATTCCGTGCGGGTCAAGTACTGTATCTGGGGCATAAGATCCAGCACCGTGCCAGTATTATAGTAGGCGAACGTGCGGGCGGTGACCCTGGCTGAACCGGAGGTATTTCCGGCCAGAAGGAACAGTACCTGAGGGAGCCTGTCCCCGTCATCAGGGTAGCCGCATAGAGCGATCTGGGTGTTCCCCATCCAGGAGGCGTCGCTGAGTTGTTTATCATAAAAAATGGAAAAGATCCGAATAAACTCGCTTATAAACATTTCGTTGGGCAGCAACAGCGCCAGCTTCAAGCCATCTTTCTTTTCTGATTTATTCCATGCCACCAGCAAGAAAACGGCCTTGGCCAATAGCTCAAGTGAGAGAGTATCCCAGACCTGCATCAGATCCAGCAGGTACAGATCCTCCTCGGTGTGCCCGCTTACAGCGCCCTTCAGTTCCTCCCAGATGTGGTCTATCATGGCATCCTTTCTGCCAGACCAACCCACATTTCCCCGGGTCGTGAGATCCCAAGTCAGTTGACTGGTGATCCCGGGTTCTTGCAACCACTTCATTGGCTGAAAGATTGGATCTCGCGCACCCCGAGCCAAGGGTTCAGCCAGAAAGCGCAGAATAGTTTGCCGACATTCCGTGTGCTTAAGATATTCCTGCTGAAAGAGACTGCTCGGAGGAGAGCTTCCCTCAGATGGTTCGGGCACGCTGTGCCAGTGAGGATAGAGCGGGAGAAGCACATCAAAGTCGGTGCACGGATCATCCTGACTAGGGGCTTGATAGTAGAGAGGCTTAAACGGAGTGTTGAAATAAGAGCCATACCGCTCCTGATAGTTTTGCGTTCCAGGAGAGCGGACACTGAGAAATCCGCCATTTAAGTGGACCGTTTTTTCCAATAACCGCAGTCCATAATGCTTGCTTATATCTGACAAACGATCGCACTGATAGCTAAAAACATCAGGCAGACACATCTTTTGCGGATCCCTTTCGCGGTTTTTGGCAAACATCCGGGAGATACCAGCGAGGCCATCTGATGACGTGGAGTCATTGAACACGGAAAATTCCAGGCAGAACTTGGCCTGCCGGTCCAGTTGATATCTTGGGATCGGCTTCCCCTGTTTTGAGCCTTCGGATAGATCTGGAATCTGTTTCCACAATTGAGCGCGTTGTTCGTAGATATCCGCCCGGGTCTTCGCCGCCTCGGCGACCCGAATGACACCACTTCCGGTGATGTCAACGTCTCTAAGGCGCAGGGAAAAATAAGATCTCCTCATGTCGCTATGGATACAGGCGTTTTCCATAAGCTGAAGGATCCCCTCGGCATAGGAAGCCGCATCCAAACGAGTACACCGCAATGTTTCCTTATTGACCTGCCACTGCCGGTCAGTGCCTCGATAAAAAAGGTCTTTACTGTCTGATAGACTACGCAGGAACAACGACCAAAGCATCTGCGCCAGCAAGCACAGACAGGGCATTTCCTCGCCAATGATACGCTGTAATTCTTTTCGGAGTTTGCCTTTGTCCGCATCCTTCATATCCGCGTCGCTATCCCCGGATATATTCCGCTGGAGGTTCCACAGGTTGTTCATGATAGTCTGGTCCAAAAGCTCAAGAGCAGATCCGCCTCGGCCGATCGAGGTTATGGGCGACTTGGCCTGAAAACTTGCGCTTACCAGCGCCCGCGTTTTGCTTGCGTCGCCAAGACCAGCCATATCCAGATAATGGATTTCCCATGGCAGTCGTGCAGCGCTCACGCAGAGCAACGGCATAATACGGTAATAGTCATTGGTCAACCTGTGCGTGCCGTTGATCTTCTCATTTCCGCAGGTGATCTCCAATACTACATCTCGGAACACCGTCATGACGGCAAGGTAGTGCTGAATGCGATAGGCGTCATCTAAATTCTCCGTCACAATATGCAGGTTCAAGGCTACTGGGGCCTGGTTCAGCGATTCCAATTGATCCAGCGCGGTAAAGCAATAGCGCAGAGAAAAAAGCTGTCTGTCATCCAGCTTTCCGTAAATATGAGTGCGAACATCAATGTTGTTGGCGCCCTTTCCCTGCAAGTATAAGCGATTCCACCCTTTTGGCGTGTTCTCCACTAAAATTCTCATAAGATTTTTCTGGTTCATCTCTGTGCCTCCTTGCTAAAAATTGCTATGGTTTGTAGGTAAGGACATCTAAAACCTTTGAGAGAGACGTTTTGTCATTAAATACAATGGGAGGTGCGTTTCCGGAATTTGCAACGATAGTCGATTGCCTTATTTTTCGTGTTTTTTGGATCGAGGAATACCGCGAATAGATCCGTGCCGCACCTGCCGCATCGGTAGAGCGACAATAACGAAGACTCAAGATGAGCTCAATGGGTATAACGACAATACTTGGTGTCGGGAAGGGGCGGCAGAAATGTCTGTGGTTACTGAGCGGAGAAATATTGTTTAGTTGGACCACAGTATCCTTAAACTCCATACAATTTCCGCTGAATTCAAGTATTCGGTTTCCATGTTCTTCGCGCCGCGAGAATTGGCTTTCGTAAGGCATATCTCTTTTTCGCGTTAAATGGGACAGCCAATTTGCTCTCCTCTCTAAATGTACCCTCAGAAAGCCACTATGTTACAGGTTTTTACCTTTTTCAAAAGTTTCTGATCTATCATCGCGACATGGTCGCTTCAAGAAAAAACGAATACGGTTTGGTAGGGTCGTCTCACCACATTATAGATCCGCGCGCCCGTAAATCATGTTCGACCGCGTTGGCGCCAACAACAGTACACAGTTAGCCAAAGCGCCTCGTGAGGGTGTGGCGCGACGTATACGGTTTTACAGTTCTGAGCGCCTTCATAGATCTCTCAACTACAAGGCTTCGGATCAGAAGGAGCGGGAATACTGGACAGCTATGGAAAATGGTTGAACATTAAAGATTGGACACAGTGGGGAAAAAGCAACCGTTTTCAAATTTTAGAACTGGATTTTTGTGAGATCCGCAATAGGCATTTACATTATGCGAATGCTCAAACGTTGAAACACGTTGGAATGAAGGAAAAGCAAAAAGGAGAGGACCTTCATATCCAAACCTCGGCGGTTCAAATTTGAAGGTCCTCTCATTTGGTGGGAGCGGGTGGATTCGAACCACCGTAGCTTACGCAACAGATTTACAGTCTGCCCCCTTTGGCCGCTCGGGAACGCTCCCATATTCCATTTTCTTTCCCCCACCCGGCCAAAAGGTGTGGAGCTGGTGGACGGACTCGAACCCCCGACCTGCTGATTACAAATCAGCTGCTCTACCAACTGAGCTACACCAGCACGCGGCGCTCTGTCCAACAGCAGGAGTTATTCTAACAAAAAAATCGCCGCTTGTCAACACCCAATTTCCGTCGCCGGGCGGAAAAAACGGCGGGGGTCAGCGGCGGTCGGCGGAGGCCAGGGTGACGGCCCAGACGCCCGCAGCCCCGGCGGTGAGGAGCACCCGGGCGCACTCGCTGAGGGTGGCGCCGGAGGTGACCACGTCGTCCACCAGCAGGATCCGCTTGCCCCGGACCCGCTGGGGGTCGATCAGGCTGTACGCCCCCAGGACGTTGGCCCGCCGGGCGGCGGGCTCCTTGAGCAGGGACTGCTGGCCGGTGGCGTTTTTCTTTTGGAACAGTGGCGTCTCCTCCATCCCCCGGCTCCGGGCCACCGCCTGGGCCAGGAGGCGGGCCTGGTCGTAGCCCCGGCGGCGCAGGCCCCTGGGGGACAGGGGCGGCCAGGAGATGAGGTCGAAGTCCACGGAAAAGTGGTCGGCGGCACACTGGGCCACCAGGGGGCCCAGGGCCTTGGCGTAGCCCAGCTTGCGGCTGAACTTGAAGCGGTGGACGCACTTGCGGACCAGGCCGCCGTAGCCCAGGGCGCTGGCGCAGCCCTCCAGCAGGTCCACCTCCCGCTCCGCCCGGGCCTTCGTCCGCCAGGGGAGGGTCTCCTGGCAGTCGGGGCAGAGCTCGCCGTCCCGGGCCACCGCGCCCCGGCAGAAGGGGCACCGGGGCGGAAAGAGCAGGTCCAGCAGGCTCACGCGGGCAGCTCCCGGTAGAGAGCGGCGGCCTCGCCCTTCTGAGCGCGCTCGTCCACCGCCAGGACCTCCACCCGGGTGACGCGCTGGCCGAAGCGAAGCTCGATCACGTCCCCCACCTTCACCTCATAGGAGGCCCGCTGGGGCCGGCCGCCCACCCAGACCCGCTCGCCGTCGCAGGCCTCGTTGGCCACGGTGCGGCGCTTGATCAGGCGGGAGACTTTGAGCCATTTATCCAATCTCATCGCGCGATCCTCCCAAAGTCCCGAAAGGGGAACAGGATCCACACCGCCCGGCCCAGGACGCACCGGGCGTCCACCATGCCGATGCTGGACACACGGGAGTCGCTGGAGGCGTTGCGGTTGTCCCCCAGCACGAAGATGCGGCCCTCCGGCACGGTAATGGGGTACTGGCCCAAAAACTGGTCGGAGGTCAGGCGCATGGGCTCGCCCAGGTAGGATTCCTCCAACGCCTGGCCGTCCACCACTACGGTGCCGGCGGGGTATTTCTCGCCGGTGGCGGGGTCGATGGTATCGTCGTAGTAGATGACGACCTTCTGCCCGCCGGTGGCGATGACCCGCTTGACGATGGGGGTGCCGTGCTCAAAGGTGGGGGGCGCGACTACCACCACGTCGCCCTGTTTGGGGGTGTAGCCGATGCTCTGGAGGATGAGCATATCCTTGTTGTGGAGAGTGGGGACCATGGAGTCCCCCTCCACGCCGATGAGCCGGCCCAGGAAGGTGGAGACGATGACCAGCACCGTCAGGGCGAACAGCACGGGCTGGAGCCAGCTGTAAAGCTGGAAGGTGAAGGAGTGGGCGGGGGTGTCGGGCTGGTAGAGGGGGTCCAGCTCCACTTCCTCCCCGGGGGTGCGATCCATAGGAAATTCCTCCTGTCGTGACACGGTGTTTTCCCCATTATAAGGGGTGCGCCGGGAAAAATCAAGTCAGGGCCAGCCGCTCCCGGCTCTGGCAGGTGAACAGCAGGATCTGCCGCCCCTCCGCCAGCTCCCGGAGCAGGTCCAGGCACAGCCGGAGCCGGGCGTCGTCAAAGCACACCAGGGCGTCGTCCAAGATCAGGGGCGGGGGGTCGGAGCCGGGCAGGGCCAGCAGGCAGATGGCAAGGCGCAGGGCCAGGTAGACCTGGTCGGCGGTGCCCTGGCTCAGCAGTTGGGCGCTCCGGGCCTCCTCGTCCCCCCGGGCCAGGGCCTCGAAGGCGCGGGTGAAGGTGAGGGCGGTGTAGCGCCCGCCGGTCAGCCGGGACAAGAGCGCCCCGGCCTGGGCGTTCAGGGCGGGGGAGAAGCGGGCCTGAAGCTGGGCGTTGGCCGCCTTCAGGGCGTCCAGGGCCAGGTTGAGGGCGGCCAGCTCCCGCTCCTCCCCCTGAATTGCCTCCTCCAGGGCGGCCAGCTGTTCCTCCATGGGTCCCAGCCCGCCCAGGGCGGCCTCCTCCCCCTGGGCCCGGGCCCGCCGGTCCCGGGCCTGGGCCAGTTCCCGCCCCACCCGCTCCAACTCGGCCCGGACCTGGGCCGGGTCGGACCGGGGCAGGTCGGCGCTCGGGAGGGGCGCGGGGGGCTCGCCCTGGGCGGAGAGGGCTTCCCAGGCCGAGCGGGCGGCGAGGTGGGCCTCCTGGGCGGCCCGGGTCCGGGCCTGGGCCTCCGCCCAGGCGGCCTCCGCCGCGTCAAACGCCGCCAGCGCCCGCTTGCGCCGCCGGGCCCACCAGAGGGCCGCCCCGCCCGCCGCCGCGGTCAGCGCCAGCGATACGGGGATCAGCCAGGGGAGACGTCGCGTCAGGGCCACGGCCCACAGGGCGGCCAGGCAGAGCCCCGCGCCCGCCAGGGCCAGACCGGCAGGCCAGAGGGGGCCGGGGCGGCGGGGGAGGCGGGCCTTGGCCGCGCTCTCCGCCTCCGCCGCCTCCGCCAGAGCGTCCTCCGTCTGGGCCAGGCGCTGGGCGGCGGCCTCATAGCGCCGCCGGGCCTCCGCCTGCGTCCGGGCGGCCTCCGCCTGGGCGTGGCGGGCCAGGTCGGCTTCTAACTCCGTTTGCCGGGCCTCTAAGCGGGCGGCGTCCGCCTGGGCCTGGGCGGCCCGGTCCCGGGCGTCCAGGAGCTGTCGGCGGCGGGCCTGGGTGTCGGCCAGTTGGGCGCGGAGCTTGGGGAGGGAGCCGATGGCGCGGTTGGACTGGATGGCGTTGCGCTGTTCCCGCAGGCGGCCCTCCGCGTCGGTGTAGGACACGTCCTCCTCCCCGCCGGCGGCCAGGGCGGCGATGCGCCGCTCCAGATCCCCCGAGGCGTCCACCCGCAGCCCCCCCTGGGGGATGAAGCAGGTGCGCCGGAAGACCTCCTTGGTGAGGCCCAGGATGACCTCCCCGGCGTTGTCGGCGGTGAGGCCGGGGACGGGCTCCTCCGTGCCGGTGTAGACCGCCTGAAAGCCGCCGAAGGGGTTGCTCCCCTTGCCGAAGCGGCGCAGGGTGACGGCCTTGCCCCGCCAGAGCAGATCCACGCTCCCCGCCATGGGCGCGCCGGACCAGGGGGTGTGGCGGGCCCGCTCGGACAGGGGGCCGCCCTTGCGGCTCTCCAGGCCGTAGAACATGGCCTGGAGGAAGGCGCACCAGGTGGATTTGCCGCTCTCGTTGGGCAGTTCCAGGAGGTTGAGGCCGTCCTCCAGCCGGAGGGTGGCGTGGTCTAAGCCGCCGAAGGTGGCGGTCATGGAGAGAAGTCTCATCGGGGCGCCTCCCTCCCCTCCAAAGCGGCCATGCCGTAGACCAGGGCCCGCTCCAGCAGGGGGCGGTCCTCCGGCGAGGCGGCCTCCAGCCGCTGGGCCATCTCCCGGAGGAAGTGGCCGGTGAGGGTGTCCTCTTCCAGGCGGGCCCAGAGGTTTTGGGGCCGGACCGTCTCGTCCCGGAGCTCCAGCACCCGGCACAGCCCCTCCCCCAGGGCCCGGAGGGCGGGCAGGTCCGGGGCGTCCGCCTCCCCGGTGAGGGTCAGGCGGACGTAGTCCCCCGCCCGCCCGGCCAGGGCGGCGGCCACCGCCTGGGCGGGGGCGGCGGCGGTGAGGTCCAGCGCCTCCTCCCAGTACCGGGGGCCGGGGAGGGGGACGAACTCGAAGGCGGCGACGCCGCTCTTGTCCAGTTGGATCACACAGCAGCCCTTCTCCCCCAGCTCGTCAAAGCCCCGGCCTTGGAGACAGCCGGGGTAGGCCCAGGGGGTGGGGCCGTCCAGGTGCTCCTCCCGGGCGTGGACGTGGCCCAGGGCGGCGTAGGCCAGGCCGCTGTGGGCCAGGCTCTCGGGGGCGATGGGGGCGTAGGGGCCCTTTTTGCCCACCTCCCCGTGAAAGACCCCCAGGGCCATGGTCCCGTCCCGGGGGGCGGCGAAGCCGGCCAGGGGGTCGTCCTCCCGGGCGGGGGCGGGGAAGGCACAGCCGTAGACCGTCACCCCCAGCTCCGGGAAGGGGAGGGGGGTCACGGCGGGGGCGGAGAAGACGTGCACGTTCCCCGGCCAGATGGGGGAGGCGTAAGGGGAGCCGGGGGCGTAGTAGTCGTGGTTGCCCGGGGCGATGACCACCGGGCAGGGGAACTGGCCCAGCACACGGGTCAGGGCCTCCAGCGTCTCGGGGTAGACCTGCTGGGAGTCGAAGAGGTCGCCGGGGAGGAGGGCCAGGTCCACCCGGCGCTCCAGAGCCAGGTCCCGCAGGGCCTCCAGGGCCTGCCGCTGGCCCGCCCGGCGGTCCTGGGCCTCCCGGGGGGGCAGGGCGCGGAAGGGGGAGTCCAGGTGAAAGTCGGCGGCGTGGAGCAGGGTCAGCATACTACCCCTCCTGTTCGTCAAAGAGATCCACCCGCTCCAGCCCCACGCACCGGCCGGCGTCCGCGTCGAGGGTGAACAGCACGCTCTCCAGCTTGCAGGGGCCGGGGGCGGTCTCGTACCGGGCGGGCAGACCGCCCAGGAAGCGGTTGACCGCCATCTCCGGCCGGATGCCCAGCACGGAGACCATGGGGCCGGTCATGCCCAGGTCGGTGACAAAGCCGGCGCCGCCGGGGAGGACCTGAAGATCGGCGGTGGGCACGTGGGTGTGGGTGCCCCACACCGCCGCCGCCATGCCGTCCAGGTGCCAGGCCATGGCGCCCTTCTCGCTGGTGGCCTCGGCGTGGAAGTCCACCACCGCCACGTCGCAGTCCATGCTCCGCAGGAGCCGCACAGCCAGGGGGAAGGGGTTGTCGGAGTTGGGGTCCATGCAGGTGCGGCCGATGAGGTTGAGTACCCCCACCCGCACGCCCCCCGGCCCCTGGAAGACCCCGAAGCCCCGGCCGGGGACCCGGCTGGTGTAGTTGGCGGGGCGGAGGATGTTTTCGTGGTTGTCCAGATACTTGGCGATTTGAAGGCGGTTCCAGGTGTGGTTGCCCAGGGTGATCACGTCCGCCCCCGCGGCGAAGATGGCGTCGGCCTGGCGGGGGTGGATGCCCACGCCGTCGGCGTTCTCCCCGTTGACCACGGTGAAGTCGATATCCCTTTCCTTTTTCAGCTGGGGCAAGCTCCGGGCCAGCATGGCTATCCCGCTGTCTCCCACCACGTCGCCCACCGCGAGCAGTTTGAAGATCATACCCGCCCCTCCTCGTCCAGCCAGCGTTGGAGGTCGGGCAGGTCGGGGGCGATGTGGACGGCGGGGAAGGGGGCGAAGTCCCCGGCGGGGGTGGTGCCGTTGAGCACCGCGCAGAAGTCCACCCCGGCCCGCTGTCCGGCCTCGGCGTCGATGACGGTGTCCCCGCAGTAGAGCACCTCGCCCTTCTGGAGCCCCGTCACCTCCAGGGTACGCAGGATGCCCGCGGGGTCGGGCTTGGGGGCGGGGACCTGGTCGGGGCCGATGACGTTGTCAAAGTAGTCGTAGATCCCCCGGGCCTTGAGGATCTCCACCAGGATGTGGGCGGGCTTGGAGCTGACCACCGCCAGCCGGATCCCCCGGTCCCGGAGGTGGGCCAGCAGGGCTTCGCACCCGTCGCAGAGGACGGCGGTGGCGATCTGGGCGGGGGTGCAGATGCTGCGGTAGAGCTTGGCGAACTGGGCCCGCTTGCCCTCGTCCCGCTCCCCGGTGAGCCAGGTGAAGCCGTCCTGGAGCACCAGGCCCACCGTGCCCCGGATCTGTTCCCGGGTGGGCATGGTCTGGTAGCCCATGGTGTGCAGGCCGTAGAGGAAGCCGGCCACGATGGCCTCCGTGGCGTCCCCCAGGGTGTAGTCGAAGTCGAAGAAAATGCCCTTGTATTTCATGGCGCACCTCATTTTGCGTTTTTTCACGGGCTGGTCGGGCCCCGCCGTGAGTCGCTTTCCAACTATTGTATCATATGGCGGCAAAAACTACAAGGGCGGGCTGTCCCCGCCCTCTCGGGCGGGTCCTGGGCCAAAAAGGGGCTTTTCCCCTTGACATTTTCGGGAAAAGTGGATAAACTAGGGGGGCTAAAACGCTGTGATGAGGACAGTACCCCTTTTCCCAGTCGCTCCAGAGAGCCGCCGGACGGTGCGAGGCGGCGCGGCCCAAAGGGGGAAGATCACCTGGGAGCGGTCCGGCTGAACCGAGAGTAGGCCGGGACGGGCGGCGCCGTTACCGGCCGACGAGGTGGTTCCGCGCAAGCGGGGCAACAAGAGTGGTACCGCAGAGGTGGGCGCGCCTTTGTCTCTTGAGGGAGACAAAGGCGCTTTTTGTCGCTTACAAAAAAATTTGGAACGATTCATAAAAGGAGGATCCCCATGGACTTCAACCAGACCGTACACCTGCCCAAGGCAGACTTCCCCATGCGCGCGGGCCTTCCCAAGCGGGAGCCCGAGATGCTGGAGGCCATCCAGGCCCTCTACCACCAGATGGTCCAGCGCAACGACGGCAAGCCCCTGTTCGTCCTGCACGACGGCCCCCCCTACGCCAACGGCAACATCCACATCGGCACCGCCATGAACAAGGTCCTCAAGGACATGATCGTGAAGATGCGGAACATGACCGGCTATCAGGCCCCCTACGTCCCCGGCTGGGACACCCACGGCCTGCCCATCGAGTCGGCGGTGCTCAAGGACAAGAGCGTCAAGCGCGAGGAGATGACCACGGCGGAGTTCCGCACCAAGTGCCGGGAGTACGCCGAGAGCTATATCGCCAAGATGACCGAACAGTTCAAGCGTCTGGGCGTCCTGGGCGAGTGGGAGGACCCCTATATCACCCTCCTGCCGGAGTTCGAGGCCAAGCAGGTGGAGGTTTTCGGCAAGATGGCGGAAAAGGGGCTCATCTACAAGGGGATGAAGTCGGTCTACTGGTGCCCCCACGACCAGACCGCCCTGGCCGAGGCGGAGATCGAGTACGCCGACGACCCCTGCACCACCATCTTCGTGAAATTCCCCGTGAAGGACGACAAGGGCAAGCTGGGCCAGTACGCCGACCTGAGCAAGACCTACTTCGTCATCTGGACCACCACCCCCTGGACCATCCCGGGGAACGTGGCCATCTGCGTCAACGAGAGTTTTGACTACGTCCTGCTCCAGGTCCCCAACGGCGAGGTCTATATCATGGCCCAGGACCTGGCCAAGGGCGTGTGCGAAAAGGCGGGGCTGGACTACGCCGCCTGCACCGTTCTGGCCACCCTGAAGGGCAAGGAGCTGGAGCTGATGACCGCCAAGCACCCCCTCTTCGACCAGGAGAGCGTGCTGCTCTGCGGCGACCACGTCACGTTGGAGGCGGGCACCGGCTGCGTCCACACCGCCCCCGGCTTCGGCGCGGACGACTTTATCATCTGCCAGCAGTACGACGCCGCCGGGCTCACCCACATCGGCGTGCCCGTGCCGGTCAACGGCAAGGGGATCATGACCGACAGCCGCTACAACGGCCAGTACTACGCCAAGGGCAACGACCTGGTGGTGGAGGACCTGGAGCGGGAGGGCTTCCTGCTGACCAAGGAGAACATCACCCACTCCTACCCCCATTGCTGGCGGTGCAAACACCCCATCATCTTCCGGGCCACCGAGCAGTGGTTCTGCAGTGTGGACGCCATCAAGAAGGCCGCCGTGGACGCCTGCGACGGCATCTGGTGGAAGCCGGAGTGGGGCAAGGAGCGGATGGTGTCCATGATCTCCGAGCGCAGTGACTGGTGCATCTCCCGCCAGCGGGTGTGGGGCGTGCCCATCCCGGTGTTCTACTGCGCCCAGTGCGGCAAGGAGGTCATCACCCCGGAGACCATCGCCCACGTCTCCCAGCTCTTCCGGGAAAACGGCTCCAACATCTGGTTCGACAAGCCCGCCGACGAGCTGGTCCCCGCCGGGACCCGCTGTCCCCACTGCGGCCACGACCACTTCGACAAGGAGACGGACATCATGGACGTGTGGTTCGACTCCGGCTCCACCTGGGCCGCCGTGGCCGACGTGCGGCCCTATTTGAAATACCCCGCCGACCTCTACCTGGAGGGGGGCGACCAGTACCGAGGCTGGTTCCAGTCCTCCATGCTCACCTCCATCGCCACCAACGGCAAGGCCCCCTACCAGCAGATCGTCACCCACGGCTGGACGGTGGACGGCGAGGGGAAGGCCATGCACAAGTCCCTGGGCAACGCCGTCAGCCCCGACGAGGTCTTGAAGGACTACGGCGCGGACATCTTCCGGCTGTGGGTGGCAAGCGCCGACTACACCCAGGATATGCGGATCTCCAAGGAGATCCTCAAGCAGTTGGCGGACGCCTATTTGAAGATCCGCAACACCGCCCGGTATATGCTGGGCAACCTGACCGGCTTCGACCCGGACGGGGACGCGGTGCCCTTCGGCCAGATGGAGGATCTGGACCGCTGGGCGGTGGCCCGGCTGGGGGAGGTGGCCGACCAGTGCCGCAAGTCCTACGACGTCTACGAGTTCCACGCCGTCTACCGCACCCTCTACAACTTCTGCGTGGTGGACCTGTCCAACTTCTACTTCGACGTGATCAAGGACCGGCTCTACTGCGGCGACCAGGCCGCCCGCCGGAGCGCCCAGAGCGCCCTCTACACCATTCTGGACGGCCTGACCCGCCTGCTGGCCCCCATCCTGGCCTTCACCTCCCACGAGATCTGGCAGGCCATGCCCCACGCCAAGGGGGTGGACGCCGCCTCCCCCGTGCTCAACGATATGCCCCAGGCCGACCCCGCCGCCGCCCTGGACGAGGGGGAGAAGGCCCGGTGGGCCGCCGTCATGGCCCTGCGGACCGACGTGAACAAGGCCCTGGAGCTGGCCCGGGGGGAGAAGACCATCGGCAAGAGCCTGGAGGCCGCCGTCACCCTGTACTTCGACGGGGAGGCCCGGGAGGCCCTGGGGACCGCCCTGGGCTCCTTCACCCCCGACGACCTGGCCGACCTGTGCATCGTCTCCCACGTGGACACGGCGCTGGGCTCCGGCGCGGGCTACGCCGGAGAGGCCATGCCCGGGCTCACCGTGGCGGTGGAGCCCGCCCCGGGGGAGAAGTGCCAGCGGTGCTGGAAGCACCACCCGGACGTGAGCGCCGACGGCCTGTGCCCCCGGTGCGCCGCCGTGCTGGCGCGGGAGGGCTGAGTTGAAGGAGCGCAAGCGGTCTGCCTGGCTGTGGTATCTCCTGGCCTTTCTCCTGGTGCTGGCCGACCAGGGCGTCAAGCTGTGGGTGCGGACCCACATGGCCCTGGGGGAGAGCCGGCCTTTGATCCCCCACTTCATCGAACTCTACCACACCGCCAACACCGGCGGGGCCTTCTCCGTGCTGAACCAGCACACCTGGCTGCTGGCCGCCGTCTCCGCCGGGGTCACCCTGCTGTTGGCCCTGGCGCTGTGGCGGGGCTGGTTCACCACCGGCCCCTTCTCCCGGCTGTGCGTGGCCCTGGTGCTGGCCGGGGCGGCGGGGAATTTGGTCGACCGGGTGGCCTGGGGCCAGGTCACCGATATGTTCAACTTTACCTTTATGACCTTCGGCGTGTTCAACGTGGCCGATATCTGCGTGGTGGGCGGGGTGATCGGCTACGCCGCCTACACCGTCCTCGCCCAGTTCAGGGGGGAGCGCCATGAGAGTGACCCTGACCGTCCCCAGTGAGGGCCAACGGGCGGACGTGTTCCTGGCCGAGGCGGTGGAGGATCTGACCCGCTCGGCGGCCCAGAAGCTGTTGGAGAGCGGGGCGGTGACCTGCCGGGGCCGGCGGGTGGGCAAGAGCGAAAAGCTCCCCGCCGGGGCGGAGGTGGAGGTGGACCTCCCCGCGCCCCAGCCCCTGGAGGCCGCGCCGGAGAACATCCCCCTGGATATCGTCTATGAGGACGAGGACGTGGTGGTGGTGAACAAGCCGGTGGGCCTGGTGGTCCACCCCGCCCCCGGCCACCCCTCCGGCACGGTGGTGAACGCCCTGCTGTACCACTGCGGGGCCAGCCTGTCCGGCATCAACGGCGTGCTCCGCCCCGGCATCGTCCACCGCATCGACCGGGACACCTCCGGCCTGCTCATCGCCGCCAAGAACGACCGGGCGCACCTGGCCCTGGCCGACCAGTTGCGGGACCACACCCTCCGGCGGCTCTACCACGGCATCGTGGTGGGGGCCCTCCGGGAGGAGGCGGGCACGGTGGACGCCCCCCTGGACCGCAATCCAAAGGACCGCAAGAAGATGGCGGTGGTCCCCGGCGGGCGGGAGGCGGTGACCCACTACCAGGTGCTGGAGCGCCTGGCCGGCTATACCTACGCCGCTTTCCGTCTGGAGACGGGGCGCACCCACCAGATCCGGGTCCACATGGCCCACCTGGGCCACCCCCTGCTGGGGGACCGGGTGTACGGGGACCCGAAGGGCTATCCGGGCTTGGCGGGGCAGTGCCTCCACGCCAAAGAGTTGACCTTCCTCCACCCCGCCACCGGGGAGCGGGTGACGGTCACCTCGGACCTGCCCGACTACTTTACCGCCGTTCTGGCCCGCCTGCGCCGCCGCAGCGGGGGAGAGGGGGAGCAAGCGTGAACGACACACGCGGGGGCGTCCACATCCTGGTGGTGGAGGACGACCCGGACATCAACCGTCTGCTGTGCACCATCCTGGAGGGGGCGGGCTACGCCGCCCGCCCCGCCTTTTCCGGCACCGAGGGGCTGTTGTGGGCGGAGAAGTACGACTACGACCTGATCCTGCTGGACCTGATGCTCCCCGGCCTGCCCGGGGAGCGGCTGATCCAGGAGATCCGGGCGGGGAAGACCATGCCCATCCTGGTGCTGTCGGCCAAGGTGGCGGTGGACGACCGGGTGAACGTCCTGGCCCTGGGGGCGGACGACTTTATCCCCAAGCCCTTTGACAACCGGGAGGTGTTGGCCCGGGTGGAGGCCCAGCTCCGCCGGAGCCGGGACTTCTCCGGCCCCGCCGCCCAGGGGGCGCTGGTGTGGGGTCCTCTGCGCCTGGACCGGGAGGCCCGGGCCGCCAGCGTGGACGGCGCCGAACTCCCCCTCACCGCCCGGGAGCTGGACATCCTGGCCCTGCTCATGGCCCAGCCCAAGCGGGCCTTCTCCCGGGCGCAGATCTACGAGGCCGTGTGGGGGGAGGCGTACATGGGGGACGAGAACACCGTCAACGTCCACGTGAGCAACCTGCGCTCCAAGCTGGCCCGGGCCGGGCTGGACCGGGAGTGCGTCAAGACGGTGTGGGGCGTGGGCTTCAAGATGGGCGCTCTTTAGACTTTCTTCACACTTTCTTTCCGAGGACTTGAAGATCGGGGCGTATGCTTTGGACAACCGAAAGGAAAGGAAGGTATTTGGCATGGAAGACATTGTACTGTCCACCCACGGCCTCACCCGCGCCTATGGCCGCGCCCTGGCTTTGGACGGGGTGGACCTCACCGTCCGGCGGGGGGAGATCTACGGCCTCATCGGGCGAAACGGCGCGGGCAAGAGCACCCTTTTGCGCCTGGTGTCCGGCCAGAGCGTGCCCACCTCCGGCTCCATCCGCCTCTTTGGCAAGACGGGGTCGGACCTGCGCCGGGAGCGGGCCCGGACGGGGGTGATTTTGGAGGCCCCGTCCTTCTCCCCCTTCCTGGGGGCCAGGGAGAACCTGGAATACTACCGCATCCAGCGGGGCATCCCCGGCCAGGACGCGGTGGAGGAGGCGCTGGAGCTGGTGGAGCTCACCGACACCGGCTCCAAGAAGTTCAAGAACTTCTCCCTGGGCATGAAACAGCGCCTGGGCCTGGCCCTGGCCCTGATGAGCCGCCCGGAGTTCCTGCTGTTGGACGAGCCCATCAACGGCCTGGACCCGGAGGGGGTGGCCCAGTTTAGGGAGCTGTTCCGGCGGCTGAACCAGGAGCGGCAGACCACCATCCTCATCTCCAGCCACGTCCTCTCCGAGCTCTCCGCCGTGGCCACCTGTTACGGCTTTTTGGAGCGGGGCAGACTGCTGGAGGAGATCACCGCCCAGGAACTGCGGGAGCGGTGCCAGGTCTGCCTCCGCCTTCAGGTGGACGACGCGGTCAAGGCCTCGGTGATCTTCCACATCAAGCTGGGCACCGACGCCTTCAAGGTCCTGCCCGACAACACCCTGGAGCTCTACGACCACCTGGACTGCCCCCAGGCCGTGTCCCAGGCGCTGGCGGAGGAGGGCGTGTTCCTCCAGAGCATGGAGCGCCGGGGCAGCGACCTGGAGACCTACTTCCTGGACCTGATCGGAGGTGGTCACCATGCTTAACTACATCCGGGCGGAGTTCTACAAGCTGGCCCGCCGGAAGGGGTACTGGATCTTCCTGGCCGTGGTCCTGGCGCTGGAGAGCCTGCTGGTGTGGGGCTTCCATATGGTCAACGCCAGCGGCGGCCGGCTCTGCTTTGAGGACTGCGTCCTCTCCGTGGTCCCCCAGGCCCTCTCCTTTGGGGGCTACTTCGCCATCGTGGCCGGGGAGATGGTCTTCGCCGGACAGTACAAGAACGGCACGCTGAAAAACGAGGTGGCCTTCGGCCTGCCCCGGTGGCGGATCTACCTGGGCAAGCTGATCGTCCAGCTGATGGCCTCGACGCTGATGTGCCTTGTCATGGTGGGCTATTACGTCATCATCTGCCGCCTGACCACGCCGGAGGCGGGCAACGCCCCGGTGATGCTCCTGCTGGGCAAGAGCCTGCTGGCCGCCCTGCCGGTGTGGGTGGGGGTGCAGGGGATGATCTGCGCCTGCTGTTTCCTCATCCGCGGGGAGGCGGCCCACACCATCGCCGCCGTGAGCATCTACTGGGGCCTGCCCAATCTGCTGACCTTCGTGGGCCTCCTGTTTTATCAATACCCCGCGGGCCGAAAGATGATGGAGATCGCGGAGTGGACGCCCTCCCAGATGCTGGGCTACACGGCCCGCTACCTGGAAGAGGACTTCCTCCCGTGGCTGGGCTGGATGTGCCTGGTGGGCGGGGTCTGGCTGGCGGTCTCCACCGTCCTGGGGCTGTGGCGCTTCCGCCGCAAGGAGATCAACTGATGGGAGGCCGGACATGGGGATCGCCGTGATCGTCGCGCTGGCGCTGGCCTGCGCCGCGCTGGCGGGTTATTTGGCCGTTCTGGACCGGGGCCTGGCCCGGGCGGGCCGGCGGCTGGAGGAGCAGTTGGACGCCCCCTCCGCCCTCCGGCTGGAAATGCCCTGCCCCAACGCCGCCGCCGAGGCGCTCCTGGCGCGGGTCAACGCCCTTCTGGAGCGCCGCCAGGCCGAGCGGGACGAGTACCACCGCCTGGAGGAGGACCTGCGCCGCCAGATCGCCGACGTGTCCCACGACCTGCGGACTCCCCTGACCTCCATCCTGGGCTACCTGCAGCTGTTGGAGGACGACGGCCTGACCCCCGCCCAGCGCCGGGAGTACCTGTCGGTGGTCCGGGGCCGGGCCGCCACCCTCCAGACCCTCATCACCGCCTTTTACGACCTCTCCCGCCTGGAGGGCGGCCAGTGGACGCCCGCCCGGGAGCCCCTGGACCTGGGCCGGGTGGTCCAGGACCAGATCGCCTCGGCCTACGAGACGCTGGAGCGGGCGGGGATGCCCCCGTCGGTGGAGATCCCGGAGGGCCTGCCCCCGGTGTGGGGCGACCCAAACGGGGTGGTGCGGGTGGTGTCCAACCTGCTGACCAACGCCCTGGTCCACGGCCGCCCGCCCCTGGCGGTCCGCCTGCGCCGGACGGAGGCGGGGGTGGAGGCCGCCTTCACCAACGCCGCCCCCGGCATGACCCCCCAGGAGGCCGACCAGGTCTTCCGCCGCTTTTACACCGCCAGCCCCTCCCGCGCGAACCGCACCTCCGGCGTGGGCCTGGCCATCGTCAAGGTCCTCATGGAGCGCATGGGCGGCGCGGCCTCCGCCCGCCTGGAGGACGGGGCCTTCACCGTCCGCGTGACCTGGCCCCTGGCGGACAGCCGCCCTTGACCGCCCCGCAAAAGGATGGTATAATAGCCCCAGACCGCGCGCCGGATCCCGCGGCGGGGCCCCGCTTTTTCGTACCGCGCCGCGCCCCGTGGCCCGCGACGCGGTACTTTTTTTCACCTAGGAGGGGGAGCATGGGCAAATTCGACGGCGTCCTGCTGGTCACCGACTTTGACGACACCTACTTCCCCGAATCCGGCGTCCTCCCCCCGGCCAACCGCGACGCGGTGGCGTACTTCACGGCCCAGGGCGGGACCTTCACCGTCGCCACCGGCCGGGCGTACACCACCTTCGCCCCCAAGCTGCCCCTTGCCCCGGTGAACGCCCCGGTGATCCTCTCCAACGGCGCCCAGCTCTACGACTTCGCCGCCGGCCAGATGCTCCTGGAGCGCACCCTCCCCCCCACCGTCGCCGCCGACCTGATCGACCTGGCCCGCCGCCTCCCGGAGGTGGGATTGGAGGCGTACCACGGGGAGGACGCCTACATCTGGAACCCCAACCCCTGGACCTGGTATCACCTGGCCAAGGCGGGGGTGGGCGCGCGGGTGCTGCCCATCTCCGCCATCCCCCAGCCCTGGAGCAAGGCCATCCTCCACCAGGACTTCGACATCCTCCTCCAGGCCCAGGCCGACCTCCTGGCCCGCCACGGCGATCTCTACGAGGCCATCTTCTCCAACTTCCATATGCTGGAGATCACCGCCAAGGGCGCCACCAAGGGCGGCATGGTGCTGGAGCTGGCCCGCCGCCTGGGCATTGACCACACCCACATCTACTGCGCCGGGGACAACCAAAACGACATCCCCATGCTCTGCATCGCCCAGGTGGGCTACGCCCCCGCCGACTGCGCCGACGAGGTGTACGCCTGGGGCCCGCACCTCCTCCCCCGCTGTGAGGACGGCGCCATCGCCGCCCTCATCGACGACCTGGACCGCCGCTACTGACCCCTCCGCCGCCCCCGTTTCAGGGCAGGGCCCGCCAAAAAGCGGGCCTTTTTTGCGTTTCGTGGTTGCAAAACCCGCCCCGAGGGGCTATAATAGAAGTTCAGGAAATCTTTTTACCAGAAGAACAGAGGTGTTTGGATATGTTCAGCAAAGACATCGGCATCGACCTCGGCACCGCCTCCATCCTGGTCTTCGTCCAGGGCAAGGGCGTGGTCCTGCGGGAGCCCAGCGTGGTCGCCATCGACAAAAACTCCGGCAAACTCCTAAAAGTCGGGGCGGACGCCCAGCAGATGCTGGGCCGCACCCCGGGCAACATCGTGGCCATTCGCCCCCTGCGGGAGGGCGTGATCTCCGACTACGACATGACCGAGCGTATGCTCAAAGAGTTCATCCACAAGGTGGCCCCCTTCCGCATCTTCAAGCCCCGCGTGGTGATTTGCGTCCCCTCCGGCATCACGGAGGTAGAAGAGCGCGCGGTCATTGACGCGGGCATCCAGGCCGGGGCCCGCCGGGTGTACCTGATCGAAGAGCCCCTGGCCGCCGCCATCGGCGCGGGCATAGACATCACCAAGCCCGACGGCCACATGATCGTGGACATCGGCGGCGGCACCACGGACATCGCCGTGATCTCCCTGTCCGGCATCGTGGAATCCGCCTCCATCAAGATCGCCGGGGACCAGTTTGACGAGGCCATCATCAAATATATCCGCCGCAAGCACAACGTCCTCATTGGCGAGCGCACCGCCGAGGAGATCAAGCACCAGATCGGCTGCGTCTTCCCCCGCCAGGAGGAGCAGTCGGTGGAGATCAAGGGCCGCTGTCTGGTCACCGGCCTGCCCCGGGTGTTCACCGTCACCTCTGGGGAGATGATCGAGGCGTTCGAGGAGGTCTCCACCCGTATTCTGGAGGCCATCCACGGCGTGCTGGAGCGCACCCCGCCGGAGTTGGTGGCGGACATCTCCACCAACGGCATCCTCATGACCGGCGGCGGCTCCCTGGTCTGGGGCTTTGACAAGCTGATCGAGTCCCACACCGGCATCGCCACCCAGGTGGCGGACGACGCCATCTCCTGCGTGGCCTACGGCACGGGGAAGAGTTTGGAGTGGATCGGGGATATGCAGGACGGGACGATGAATATTTCCCGCCAGAAGCAGATGGGCTGAAACACACCAGCAAGGCCGCCCGGCGCCCCGCCGGGCGGCTTTTTTGTGTGTATTGTTACCTTATATATAATAGGTGTTGTCCGAAGTTCGTCCTCCCGAACGGGGGGTGTTGCTTGCCCGAACCGGGCAAGGGCGTGCGCCTCCCGGCGCGGGGGCGGGGGCTTCGATTTGCTGCCCTCTAATCTTTCAGAGGGGGGACACCCCCCGGGTTTCTGGAGGACTATCTTTTTCCCGAAAAAGATAGCCCCCCAGACTCCCCAGAAAAAGGGCCAAAGGGGGGCAATGCGAGAGCCCCCCTTTGGAATCCCCCTTCGCCCAAAGAGAGGGCCCTCGGGCCCCCTCTTTGGATTCTTCCCCGGGGCTGTCCTACCGAACGTGGGAAAACTCTCCCGGCTTACGCTGTAACGCCGGGAGAGTTCGGGAGCGGGGTGGGTCTGAAAGTTCAACGGCGCCCCCGGCCTCCCCCGCGCCCCGGTTGAGAGGACTTCGGCCGGAAACCCCGGAGAGGGATCCAAGGGGGAGGGGCCGCGGCCCCTCCCCTTTGGCCGTTTCAAGGGGAGAGTCCAGAGAGGGGGAAATCGGAATCCCCCTCTCTGGCCCTTTTTCTGGGGAGTCTGGGGGGCTATCTTTTTCGGGAAAAAGATAGTCCTCCAGAAACCCGGGGGGTGTCCCCCCTCTGAAAGATTAGAAGGAGGCGAATCGACGCCCCCCGAACCCCCCAAATTTTGCCTTTCGGCAAAACCCCCAAAAATCCCCCGCCCGCCGCTGGGGGGATTCCGCAAAACGCCCAAACCCCCTGGGATAGGCCACAAATTTCCAGCCCTTGAGGCGCAAAAAATTCCTAAAAGGTGCTTGACAGCCGGGCGAAACGCGGTATAATGAACAGGATGAAACCGTGGGGTAGAATCAAAAAATCATTTCCCAAATTTTTAAGGAGGACTGATAGAACATGAACAAGAAATGGACGAAGCTGCTCAGCTTGCTGTGCACCGTAGCACTGCTGGCTGGTCTGCTGGTAGTGCCTGCCGCCGCGGCAGGGAAAGCATTGGTGTGGAATGGCGGTGACGACTCTACTGGCGCCAGCACCATTTTCACCTTTGCTGGGAGCACGTCAAGTGCAGACAGCCTGACTGGATGGAAAATCAACGGACAAGCAAAAATTACTTTTACAGTTGAGACATCGGGCACTCTGAAAATTACAGGAAAAAATCGCTCGGGCCAGTCGGCAGACACCGTTCTGAAGGTTTCTAACGAAACGGGTTACTCGCAAACTGTTACATGGGCAAATGGAGGGGAATTAGCGGAGACAGCACTCTCTGATATGCCCGCTGGTTCGTACACCATTGAGAGAAATAGTTCTGCGAGCAAGGAAGGGATCCTCACTAAGCTGGAATGGGTTCCCGACAGCACTTCTTCTGGCGGCGGCGATGAGTCCACCGCCAAGTACGCCAAGCCCACCTACGAGAGCACCGACGTGACGGTGGACGTGGACGCCGAGGCGAAGGTGACCAACACCAACGCCCAGAAGGACATGACGCTCTACGCTCTGACCGCGGACACCACCTTGGTGGACGTCAGCGTTGCGGGCAACGAGATCACCATCACGGGCAAGGCGGCCGGGACGGCCACCGTCTACACCGTCCTGAGCGACACCGAGGTCAAGACGGTGGAGGAGATCAAGGGCGAGGACTTCGCGGGCAAGGACAGCGTCGTGCAGCTCAAGGTCACCGTCAGCGAGAAGAAGACGCCCGTGCTGACCCTGAAGCCCGAGGGCGACGTGACTGTCTCCGCTGGCAAGCCCGCCACCATCACCGCCACCGCCACGGGCTTCCCCGAGAAGGCTGCGCTCTACGCCAAGGCCGAGGACGGAGATGCCACCGTCACCGTGACCGTGTCGGAGATGACCATCACCATCGCCCCCAAGGCGGAGTCCGGCTCCACCAAGGTCTATGTGGCCATGAGCGAGAGCGAACTGGCTGACGCCAACGCGGTGAAGGCGGTTGAGGGCTACCTGACCATCAATGTCACCGTGACCAAGGTGGACGCCACCGCCCTCCAGACCGCCATCAACGCGGCCCAGGACCTCCTGGACGAAACCACCGAGAGCACCGACGGCAACGAGGTGCCGGCCACCGAGAAGTGGGCCCCCAAGGCCGACATCGACACCTTTAAGACCGCCATCGAAACCGCCACCGCCGCCCTGAAGACCGTGGACAGCGAGGATGCCGTCACCAGCGCGGTGAACGCCCTGACCACCGCCCAGACCACCTTTGAGGCGGCCCGGAAGGACGGCGCCAAGGTGGCCAAATACACCATCACCGTCACCAACCCCACCGGGGCCACCATCACCACCGACCCCGCCGGTGAGGCCGCCGCGGATACCCAGGTCACCGTGACGGTGAACGTCACCGACACGGCCAAGGAGCTGGACAAGATCACCGTCACCGACGCGGATCAGGGGAATGTGACCGTCACCGACGGCAAGTTCACCATGCCCGCCAAGAACGTCACCGTCACCGCCACCCTGAAGGCCAAGGAACAGCAGGGCGGCGACGAGCCCCCCGTCACCGAAGGCGCCACCTGGAAGTTCGACGCCACCACCGACCTGGTGGAGGGCACCACGTTCCAGACCAAGAACAATAAGGACCAGGACGTGACGTGCGTTATCATCGGCACCAAGTTCGGCAACGGCAAGATCGTGGCCTTTGGCGGCGATAACCAGCTTGAGGTCAAGACCAACAGCGACGGCAGCGTGGCTGGCGTCCAGGTGAAGAAGGGCTTCCAGAGCGGCTTTAAGTTCACCATTCCCGAGGGCAGCATCCCCGCCAAGGTGCAGATCGGCTTTGCCTCCACCGGCGGCAGCAACACCTCCATGGTTGGCCTGTACAAAGGCTCCGCCCCCTCCTTCGATTCTGCTACGAAGGTAGACGAGAAGAACTATCAGGAAACGGTCACCGGCACCAAGGCCACCGTCTTCACCTATGAGGATGTGGGCGCCGGCACCTACTACGCCATCTGCGACGATGCCGTCGACGGCCAGAAGGACGCCCGCGTGATCACCATCACCGTCACCTTCGGCGACGGCGGCGGCACCACCGAGCCCACCAAGAATCCGCCCGTGCTGACCCTGAGCAGCAAGGACGTCACGGTGGCGGAGAACGAGAGCACCACCGTCACCGCCACCGCCACCAACGACGGCGAGATCAAAGCCACCTCCGCTGACGAGGAAACCGCCACCGCCGAGTACAAGGACGGCAACGTGACCATCACCGGCGTGAAGGAAGGCACCACCACCGTCACCGTCACCGCCACCAACGCCGACGGCGAGGACAAGGAGACCATCAACGTCACCGTTACCGCCGCGGGCGGCGGCGACGAGCCTGTTGAGCCGCCCGAGCCCACCGAGCCCACCATCCAGATCGTCACCCGCCGCGTCACCGTGGGCGTGAAGACGAAGCTGGTCGCCAACGTGAGCGTTCCCAAGGACGTCACCTATGACCACGTCTACTGGACCTCTGACGACACCACCGTTCTCACCGTGACCGGCGAGGGCGAGGCCACCGGCCTCAAGACCGGCACCGCCAAGGTCCACGCCTACGCGCTGAAGACCGCCTCCAACGACCTGACCACGGACAACATCCTGGTGGAGGACGACCAGGACATCAAGGTGGATCCCGCCACCACCAGCGGCGGCGGCGGCGGTGGCTATGACACCACCGGCCAGACCACCACCCCCGCCAAGACCGAGACCACCACCAACGACAGCGGCGACACCGTGACCACCGAGTCCAAGACCAACGGCGACAAGGTCGTCACCGTCACCGACGAGAGCGGCGAGGTCGTGGCGAAGGTGGAGATCGCCGCCACCGTGCCCGAGCTGAGCTACAAGTTCGAGGACGTGCCCGATGACCACTGGGCCGCCAAGGCCATCAACGAGGTGGCCGCCCTCGGCATCGTCCAGGGCGTGAGCGCTGACGAGCACGTGTTCGACATGAACTCCGCCATCACCCGTGCCGCCATGGCGCAGATCCTGTTCAACCTGTCCCAGGGCAAGTCCGGCAAGGAGAACACCTTCGCCGACGCCGCCGACGGCTGGTACACCGACGCCATCGCCTGGGCCGCCTCCGCCGGCGTGGTCACCGGCTACTCCGCCGACACCTTCGGGCCCAACGACTCCATCACCCGCCAGCAGCTGGTCACCATGCTGTACCGCTACGCCAAGCTGCTTGACCTGGATGTGAGCAAGACCAGCGACCTGACCAGCTATGTGGACGGCGACGCCGTTGACTCCTGGGCCGCCGAGGCCATGGCCTGGGCCGTGGGCGCCGGCCTGATCCAGGGCAAGGGCCACAACGACCTGGATCCCACCGCCGCCGCCAGCCGCGCCGAGACCGCCGTGGTCATGGACCGCTTCCTGGCCCTGGTAAAGTAAGCAAGGCAAGGCAAGGCAACGCCAAGCGAGGCAACCCCAAGCAAGGCAATAATTCCAAGCAAAGAGGGCCTGTCACCTTTCGGTGACAGGCCCTTTCTTATTGCCCAGCCCGCCCCCCGCCTCCAACGCTCCCGCCAAGCGCCCCCGCGCCGGACGCCCGTCCGGGCCGGGGGCTGTCGGCCCCAGCCCCTGTGTTGGACGCCCGGCCCGGGCCGGGGGAGGGGAAAGTTTCTTTGTGAAAAAGGCACAAATTGAGGAGCGTGAGGGTTGACTTCTTTGGAGGGTTGGCGTATAATTTTATGTTAAAGATGAAAGTGGCCCGGAGGGGGCCAATTCACGAATCTCAAAGGAGGATGACCCATGAAAGTTCGGACCCAAAAGCTCCTGAGCGTCCTGTGCCTGGTGGCGCTGGTGCTCGGGCTGCTGCCCCTGTCCGCCATGGCGGCGGACACCGTCAACATCTACAACGCCGGCGGCTGGCTGGAGAGCGCCTACGCCGAGTGGACCATCGACAAGAGCTACGCCGGCTACCGCGCCTACGTGGCGCTCGCCGGCTCCAGCAGCTGGACGCTGCTGGACGACCAGCTGGTGCGCCAGTACCCCGACCATATGCGGGTGGACGCGCTGGGTCTGAAGGCGGGCAACTACCAGATCAAGGTCGTCCCCGTCAAGGCGGGCGGCAGCGTGACCAATTCGGACGACGAGGTGAAGGAGGCCGCCGCCACCACCGGGAACCTGGCCGTCACGGCCCACGTCCGGGAGGGCTACGCCTTTGTGAAAGGCAAAGACGAGAACACCACGGCGACGGGCGACTACCTGATCCCGGGCGCCTATAAGGCCGACGGCACGCTGAAGGACAACGCCATCGTGGTCTATGTCACCAACGAGAACAAGGACACGGTGACGGTCTCCCTGGACGTGGAAGGAAAGGGCGCGAAGGATGTGACCGGCCTGCAGAATCTGGTGCTGGCCTACAAGAAATCCAGCAACAAGGTTCCGCCTATGGCGATCCGGCTGATCGGCAATATCGACGTGCCTACAAATAACCTGAGTGGCGATATCCAGAGCGACACGAACAATGGCGCCTGCTACATGACGATCGAGGGCGTGGGCAACGATGCCGTGGCCAATGGCTGGGGCTTTACCATGAAGAACACCGCCTATCTGGAGCTGCGGAACCTGGGCTTTATGAACAGCCACAGCAAAGAGGGCGACAGCATCGGCCTCCAGCAGTCTGACAAGCACATCTGGGTCCACAACAACGACGTTTTTTACGGTGACGCCGGCAAAGACGCCGACCAGGTGAAGGGCGACGGCGCCCTGGACACCAAGAAGAGCCATTACGTCACCCACTCCTTCAACCACTTCTGGGACTGCGGCAAGTGCAACCTTCAGGGCGCCAGCGCCAGCGACACCTCCAACTATATCACCTACCACCACAACTGGTTCGACCACTCCGACTCCCGTCACCCCCGCGTCCGGGTGGCCACCGTCCATGTCTACAACAACTACTATGACGGCAACGCGAAGTACGGCGTGGGCTCCACCACCGGCTCCTCCGTCTTCGTGGAGAACAACTACTTCCGCGCGTGCAAATACCCCATGCTGACCGCCATGCAGGGCAGCGACCTCCTCGGCAATCCGGAAAAGGGTACTTTCTCCCGTGAGGACGGCGGCACCATCAAGGCCTATGGCAACACCATCGAGGGCGGCCAGACGCTGGTTCCCTACTCTAAAGACCACACCGACTTTGACTACTATGACGCCAAGAGCCGGACGGAAGTGGTGCCCTCCTCCGTGACGGCGAAGAAGGGCGGGGCGACCTACAATAACTTCGACACCGACAGCGATTACGATTTCTACAAGTACAACGTGGAGACCGCCGAGGAGGCCGTGGAGACCGTCAGGAAATACGCCGGCCGGGTCCAGGGCGGCGACTTCAAGTGGGACTTCAACAACGCTGTGGACGACGCCAAATACGAGGTGGATACGGCGCTGAAGGCGGCCATCTCCAGCTATAAGACCACGCTGGTCAGCGTGGGCGGCACCATCGACGGCAGCAAGGTCGAGACCGAGCACACCACCCACACCTGGGGCGAATATGAAGTGATGGAAGAGGCCACCTGCCTGAAGGAAGGCACCAAGAAGGCCACTTGTACCTTCCCCGGCTGCGGCGAGACTGACACCATCACCTACACCGGCACCCACAAGTACGAGAACGGCCAGTGCATCTATTGCGGCGCCAAGGAGGGCGAGGCCTCCGGCACCGGCTCCAGCGGCTCCGGCGGCAGCTCCGGCGGCAGCACCAGCGGGGTGCCCAGAGTTCTGCGGGCCATCGACTTTAAGATGACCAACGTGAGTGATGACGGCAAGAAATCTAGTCTGGCGGCGAACGAGATGGAGGGTAAAACCCAGGAATACTTCCATGCCAACGGAGAAGTGCTCAAGCGCAACGCGGACGGCGGCGACAAGAGCAAAATCGAGGGTACCGCGGCGGAGTTCTTTGAAATGCCCAAGAACAGCACCGACGGTATCAGCTTCACCGTGACCAACGCGCCCGCCACCATCACGGTGGAATGGGGCTCCCCCAAGGCCGGACAGGCGGCAACGCTGATCATCAAGGGCAGCACCGAGCTCTATAACAAGACGGAGAGTACCAAGGACGTGACCGCCACCGTGACGGCGGAGACCGCCGGAGACTATCTGGTGACGTCCGCGGCAGGCGACTATGCCGCCCGGGTGAAGAGCATCACCGTCACCGAGACCGCGGCTCCCCACACCCATGACTGGGCGGAGAATAGCACCGAGGACGGCTGGGTGGTGACCAGGGCGGCCACCTGCGGCACCGATGGCATCCAGAAGCGGGTGTGCAACAACACCGACGGCAACTGCACTCTGCCTCTGGTGGACGGCAAGCACACCGAGACCGAGACCATCGACGCCACCGGCGACCACACCTGGGGCGCGTGGAGCGACCCGGACGAGAACGGCGAGCAGACCCGCACCTGTAAGGTCTGCGGCGAGGTCGATTACCAGAACGAGAGTGGCGGCACCGTGGATCCCGAGCCCGTGGAGGGCACCGTCACCGGCGTGAAGCTGGACCAGAGCAAGCTGTCCATGAAGGTGGGCGCCTCCGCTAAGCTGACCGCCACCCTCACCGTGGAGACCTCCACCACCGAGCCCGGCACCACCCCCGGCGGTTCTACCGGCGGCTCCACCGGCGGCTCCGGCTCCGAGGGCTCCGGCGGCGGCTCTACCGAGCCCGGCACCACCCCCGGCGGTTCCACCGGCGGCTCCGGCTCCGAGGGCTCCGGCGGCGGTTCTACCGAGCCTGGCACCACCCCCGGCGGTTCCACTGGCGGTTCTACCGAGCCTGGCACCACCCCCGGCGGTTCTACCGAGCCTGGCGGCTCCACCGAGCCTGGCGGTTCCACTGAGCCCGGCGGCTCTGAGGAGGAGCCCGCCAACGAGGTGACCCCCATCCCCGTGGGTACTACCACCCTCGCCAGCGAGTGGTGGGGCGGCCAGCCCAGCGGGGAGAACAGCGTCTCGAAGAATGGTTTTGTGGGGAGCGTGGGCAACAGTGACTTCTCCACCTCCAACTACGATTTGAACGGCACCAAGGTTCCGCGTGGCCACAGAGTCAAGGCTTTGGCGAGCCGCGCCCTCTATATCATCCCCGCCGCGCCCTGCACGATTACTATCCACTGCGAAGGCAAAGCCGGTCGCATCTTGGAGTTGTATTACCCCGATACCAATGCCACGGTAGTCAATAATAACTTGGTGGTTGGTGAGAACGCTGTCACCTACACCGTTTCTGAGGCTGACTTCAAGGAGGGCGGCAAGCTGTACATGACCGCCAACAACCAAGATGTCTACATCGCCGCCATCGAGGTGAGCGAGCCCACCGCTGCCGCCAGCGCTCTGGCGCTGGAGGAGGAGATCCTGCCGCTGGCCGCCACCACCACCACCGAGGTGGAGGCCAAGGAGGGCCAGGTGAAGTGGACGTCCAGCGACGACGCGGTGGCCAGCGTGGACGCCAAGGGCAATGTCAGCGCCAAGAGCGCCGGCTCCGCCACCATCACCGCCGCCTATGCCGATGACGAAAGCATCACCGCCACCTGCGACGTCACCGTCACCGACAGCACCTCTCCCGCCGCCAACTACACGGTCACCGTGAAGAACGCGGAGAACGGCACGGTCACGGCCAGCGCCACCTCCGCCAAGGAGGGCACGCGGATCACCCTGACGGTCACGCCCGACAGCGGCTATCAGCTCAAGACCCTGACCCTGAGCGCCGGGACCCTGAGCCCGAAGGTCAGCGCCAGCACCAAGACCTATACCTTCAATATGCCCGCCTCCGACGTCACCGTCACCGCTACCTTTGAAAAGATCCCCGTCACCGTCAAAATCACCCCCACCACCATCACGGTGAACAAGCAGACCCAGCTGAAGGTCACCGTGACCCCCGCCAGCACCAAGTATGACCACGTCTACTGGGTCAGCGGGGACACCAAGTTGACCGTCACCAAAGACGGCATGGCCACTTCCTCCACCACCGGCAACTACAATGTCACCGCCTATCTGATGGCCACCGACGCCAACGACGTGACCGCGACGGATAACATTGTGGGCCAGAAGACCCAGAGCATCCGGGTCTCCAGCAACAGCGGCAACACCTCCAGCGGCGGTGGCGGCGGTGCCGGCGGCGGTGGCGCCGCCGGCGGGTCCGGCAGCGATTCCGGCTCCGGCTCCGGCAGCGCCGCGCCCAGCTTCGTGGACGTGGCCGCCAAGGACTGGTTCGCCAGCGCCGTGAAGACCATCGCGGAGAAGGGCCTGATGAAGGGCACCGACAACACCCACTTCGCCCCCAACGTGGCCACGTCCCGGGCCATGGTGGCCACCATCCTGTACCGGCTGGACGGGGCGAAGAAGACCACCGGCCAGGTGAGCTTCGCCGACCTGGTGGCCGGCAGCTGGTATGACGAGGCCGTGCAGTGGGCCAACGCCAACGGCGTGGTCAAGGGGTACAGCGACACCCGGTTCGCCCCCGACGAGGACGTGACCCGGGAGCAGCTGGTGGTCATGCTCTACCGCTACGCCGCCCTGAAGGGGATGGACGTGTCCGGCGCGGCGGACCTGAGCGCCTTTGTTGACGGCGCCAGCGTCTCCGACTTCGCCACCCAGGCCATGGCTTGGGCCGTGAAGGTGGGGATCATCACCGGCCGCGGCAACAACGACCTGGTTCCCCAGGGCAACGCCAGCCGGGCGGAGGTCGCCACCATGCTGGTCCGCTTTATGGACCTGATGGACTAAGGCGTCCGCCTGACAGCGAAACACGAGAGAGGCCCCACCCGGTTCGCCGGGTGGGGCCTTTTTTGTTTTCGCAGGGTTTTCAGGTTGGTTTCAACCGGGGGTGGTATCCTTTTGGACAGAAAGGACGTGATGCCTATGGACTACCGCCACGAACTCAAGCACGAGATCAGCCCCCAGGACGCGCAAGTCCTGCGCCGGCGGCTCCGGGCGGTGGCCAAGCCCGACCCCCACGCCGCGGGCGGGCGATATTTTATCCGCAGTCTCTACTTTGACAGCCCCAACGACCGGGCCCTGCGGGAGAAGCTGGACGGGGCCGACCGGCGGGAGAAGTTCCGCATCCGCTACTACGACCTGGATCCCAGCGTGATCCACCTGGAGAAAAAGAGCAAGCTCCACGGCCTGGGGGCCAAGCGGGCCGCCACCCTCTCCGCCGCCGAGGCCCAGGCCATCGTGGACGGGGACTTTGGGTGGATGGCCGCGGCGGACGACAGGCCCCTGGTCCAGGAGCTCTACGGCAAGATCCGGGGCCAGGGCCTCCGGCCGAAGACCATCGTGGACTACACCCGGGAGCCCTTCGTCTTCGCCCCCGGCAACGTCCGGGTCACCCTGGACTACGACATCCGCACCGGCCTTCGCTGTACCGACTTTCTGGACCCCCACTGCGTCACCGTCCCCGCCGGGGACGCGCCCATCATTTTGGAGGTGAAGTGGGACGCCTATCTGCCCGACCTCATCCGGGACCTGATCCAGCTGGAGGGCCGACACGCCTCCGCCTTTTCCAAGTACGCCCAGTGCCGTCTGTACGGCTGATTTTACAAAAAAAGGAGCTTTTTTATGACATTCAGCGATATTTTTAAGTCCAGTTTTCTGGAAAACGTCACCGGGGTCAGCATCCTGGACATGACCCTGGCCCTGGTCCTGGCCTTTGGCCTGGGGCTGTTCATCTTCCTCATCTACAAAAAGACCTTCTCCGGGGTGATGTACTCCTCCAGCTTCGCCGTCACCCTGGTGGCCCTTACCATGATCACCACCCTGGTCATCCTGGCCGTCACCAGTAACGTGGTGCTGTCTTTGGGCATGGTGGGCGCGCTGTCCATCGTCCGCTTCCGCACCGCCATCAAGGAGCCTTTGGACATCGCCTTCCTCTTCTGGTCCATCGCCGTGGGCATCGTGCTGGCCGCGGGGATGATCCCCCTGGCCGTCATCGGCAGTGTGGTCATCGGCCTCATCCTGCTGGTCTTTGTCAACCGCAAGCCCCACGTCCACCCCTACATCGTGGTCCTCCAGTGCGACGGCTCGGAGAGCGAGCGGCGGGCCCGGGCGTTCCTGGACAGCCAGGTGAGCCGCTGCGCGGTCAAGAGCAAGACCGCCCAAAAGGGCGGGGTGGAGCTGGACCTGGAGGTCCGGCTGAAGGACGACAACACCGACTTTGTCAACGCCCTGGCCGACCTGGACGGCGTGGAGAGCGCCGTGCTGGTCAGCTACAACGGCGACTATATGGGGTGAGGCCATGTCCACCCATAAGCATATCGACCTCATCTGCGTCGTTGCCATCGTGCTGACCCTGGCCCTCACCATCCTCTTTCTGAACGGCCAGCGGCTGGGGATCCAGCCGGTGAACAACGACGACGCGGACAGCCGCTTCACCGTCAACGACCGAAACGGCGCCTGGGACGCCTCCGACGCCACCCGGATCGCCCTCTCCGGCGACGGCGGCACGGTAACGGGCGGCGGCGCTTACCTCTACGACGGCGACGTGCACATCGTCAACGCCGGGAAATACGTCCTCTCCGGGGAACTGCTGGACGGCGGCGTTATCATCGAGGCGGAGCAGAACGACAAGATCTGGCTCCTGCTGGACGGCGTGACCCTCCGCCGAAGCGACTCCGCCGCCATTCGGGTGGAGCAGGCGGGCAAGGTGTTCCTCACCTTGGCCGAGGGGACGGAGAACACCGTCTCCAGCGGGGCGGCGTACAGCCAGGAGGCGGTGGAGGCCGGCGTGGACGGGGCCATCTATTCCCGGGACGACCTGACCATCAACGGCGCGGGCGCGCTGACCGTCACGGCGGAGTACCAGCACGCCATCGTCTGTAACGATGACCTGGTCATCACCGGCGGCACCCTGGACCTCACCGCCGCCCAGGACGGCCTCCACGCCAACGACAGCGTCCGTATCTCTGACGCGGACATCACCATCCACGCCGGGGACGACGGCGTTACCGTCTCCAACGACGACGAGACGGCCTATTTCTATATGGAGTCCGGCTCCCTCACCATCCCCGCCTGCTATGAGGGGATCGAGGCCGTGGACCTCACCGTCGCCGGGGGCAAGATCGACATTACCCCCACCGACGACGGCCTGAACGCCAACGGCCAGGGGCAAAACGCCATCCTCCGCGTCACCGGCGGCGACCTGCGGGTGGTCAACGCCACCGGCCGGGACGCCGACGGCCTGGACTCCAACGGCAGTATCGAGATCTCCGGGGGCAATATCTTCGTCAGCGTCAACACCGCCAGCTGCGCCCTGGACTGCGGCACGGAGACCGGCGGCACCTGCACCGTCAGCGGCGGCACCGTGATCGCCGCGGGGGGCGGCACTATGGCCGAGGGCTTCGCGGAGGACTCCCCCCAGGCTTTCGTCATGACCAGCGCCTCCGGCCAGGACGGGGCGCAGATCACCCTGACTGACAGCCAGGGCCAGGTGCTCATCTCCGAGAGCATCCCCTGCGCCTTCTCCAACCTGGTCCTCACTACGCCCCAGCTCACCCTGGGCGACGCCGTAACCCTCACCGTGGACGACTCCGCCTCCGGCGGCAGGGTGGGCGACCCCATCCCCCTCACCGTGGACAACTCCAGCACCACCGCCGCCTTCGGCCACATGGGCGGGATGCGCGGCATGGGCGGCTTCGGCGGCATGGGCGGCATGGGCAACGGCGAACTGGGCGCCCGCCCCGCCTTTGGGCAGCTCCCCGCCGACGGGCAGACGGCCACCGGGGAACTCCCCACCGATGGGCAAGCGGCTGACCAGAGCCAACTGGACGGCCAGACCTCCGGCCAAGCCCAGCCTGACGGTCAAGCGGGCAACGGCGGCGTAGGCGGCCAGTTCCCAGCGGGCATGACCCGCCCCGACCGCGCCCAGGCAGGCGGCCAGAGCCAGGCCGACGGGCAAACACAGACATCCGGCCAGGCCCAGCCCAACACGCAAGGGTCCAACCAGCCCCAGCTTGACGACCAGACCGGCCAGACCCAGCCCGAGGTACAGACCCTGGCCTTCTCTGACGACCAGGCCCAACTGGACGGGCAAGCACCCGCCCTTCCAGACAACCAGTCTCCCGCCCTCCCGGACGGGCAAGCCCCCGGGCAAATGCCCGGCCAAGCGCCTGACGGCGCCGGGGATGACGCTTTCCCCGGCGGCCAGCCTCCGGCTTTGCCGGACGGGCAAACGCCCAATGGCGGCGGGGACGGCCAACCTCCGGCTCTCCCGGACGGTCAAGTGCCCGGCCAAATGACCGACCAAGCGTCCGGGCAGGCTCAGCCTGACGGCCAAGCGCCTGACGGGGCACTCCCGGCCGAGGGACAAACCCAGCCCAACAGCCAAACGACCGGGCAGGCGACTGACCAGACCCAACCTGACAGCCAGAGCGGCCAACCCTCCGGCCAAGTTCAGTCGGACGGTCAAGAGGCCAATGGTGGCGGGGACAACCAGTCCTCGTCTGGCCTGACCCGCCCCGACCGCGCCCAGGCTGACGGCCAGACCCAGGCCGACGGCCAAATCGGCCAAACTTCCGGCCAGACGTCCGGCCAGGCCCGGCAGTTTGGCGCGCAGGGGTCCGGCCAGACCCAGTCCAGCGGCCAGATCCCCGCGGGCGGCCAGGTGACCGGCCAAACCCAGGACGGCCAGACCTCCGGCCAGACGACCGGCCAGGCCCAAGCCGACGGCCAGACGCCTGACCAAGGGGCTAGCCAAGCCCAGCCCTCCGCCGACGGGCAAACCCCCGCCGACGGCGCGGCGGGGACGTGGGTCCACCCGGAGGGCGGGATGTTTGGGGACCGGGGCGGCGGCCGCTTTGGCGGCCAATTCGCCCAGGACGGCCAGGCCGCCGCCCAGGCGGCGGACAGCGGCTTTCAGATCGACGCCGTCACCGCCGCCCTGGTGGCCGCCTCCGCCCTCGTCCTGCTGGTGGGCCTACTCATCGCCTTCAAATTCAAACGCTGACCCCCGAAAAGCGCCATGGCCTCCCATGGCGCTTTTCTCCGCCCCCTTTCCAAACCCGGGCGGATATGGTACAATGTCCGCAGAGCGAACATTGTACTGCTTGATGCCGCTTTTGCTCCCGCCCTCCGGGCGGAACCGCAAAGGATGGCAAATTATGCCATACCGCTGGCGCGGATGTGGTACAATATTCGCGCTCGGTGTGCAAAGCACACCGGTCTGCCACCGGCAGGCGCGCTTTTGCTCCGCAAAAGTGTTGGCGCGAATGTTGCACCATAGTCAAAACCGGCTTTGCCGCTTTTGCGCCGCTTTTGCAGCGCGCAAGCTACGCAGTAGCTTGCAACTATGGTATAATTTCCACACAAAAACTTGCAACTGTGTTATATCTGTGCTAACATTGATAGCGCGGATGGCACATCAACCGTTCATGGAGGCGGCATGATGGAAGGGCCGGAAAAGGAAGCGCGCCATGGGAAGGGCTGGCTATTTGGGAGGATCTATTGCAATAAAGAGGATCAAAGGATCGTGGTCAGGCGGCCGCGAAGCGGCTTTGGCTATACGGTGATTTTGGAAACAAATGGACGTGGGTACTTAGCATTCTCGCTGTTTTTGCTCTGGTCATCCTTGTCCGTGTTTTATTCTGAAAAGGAGGGTTTTTACATGGAACGGTATTTTGGCGAGGCGACCCCGAAGCTGGGGTTTGGGCTCATGCGCCTGCCCAAGGGCCCCGACGGGAAGTACGACATGGACCAGGTCAAGGCCATGGTAGACCGCTTTCTGGCCGCCGGCTTCACCTACTTTGACACCGCCTACGTCTACGACGGGGGGGAGTCGGAGAAGGCCGCCAAGGCCGCCCTGGTGGACCGCTACCCCCGGGACCGCTACACCCTGGCCACCAAGCTGTGCGCCTGGATGGGTCCCACCAACGCCGCCGAGGCCCGGCAGCAGTTCTACACCAGCCTGGAGCGCACCGGCGCGGGCTATTTTGACTACTACCTGCTCCACGCCCTCCAGCGCAACAACTACCAAAAGTACGACGAATACCGCATTTGGGACTTCGTCAAGGAGCTGAAGGCCCAGGGCCTGGTGCGGCACTACGGCTTCTCCTTCCACGCCGACCCGGCGCTTTTGGACGAACTGCTCACCGCCCACCCCGACGTGGACTTCGTCCAGCTCCAGATCAACTACGCCGACTGGGACAGCCCCGGCACCGCCGCCGGGGCCTGCTACGAGATCGCCCGCCGCCACGGCAAGAGCATCGTCATCATGGAGCCGGTGAAGGGCGGGGCCCTGGCCGACCCGGCGCCCAGCGTCCGGGAGATCCTGAAAAACGCCGACCCCGACGCCTCCCTGGCCTCCTGGGCCATCCGCTACGCCGCCTCCCTGGACGGCATCATCACCGTCCTCTCCGGTATGTCCACCCTGGCGCAGATGGAGGACAACCTGTCCTTCATGGGGAACTTCCAGCCCCTGTCGGAGGCGGAACAGGCGGTCATCCGCGCCGCCCAGGCCGCCCTGCGGGGGGACGGGGCCATCCCCTGCACCGCCTGCCACTACTGCGTGGCCGGCTGCCCCCAGGGCATCCCCATCCCGGAGATCTTCTCGGTGGCCAACCACCAGCGGGGCAACGCCGCCTTCCGGGGGGTGCGGGAGTACACCATCGCCACCACCGGCAAGGGCAAGGCCTCCGACTGCATCGCCTGCGGCCAGTGCGAAAGCGCCTGCCCCCAGCACCTCAAAGTCATCGACCACCTGAAAACCTGCGCCGCCACCTTTGAGGGCAACTGATCCCCCGGCAGGGCGGAACAGACCACCACCGGCGCGAAACCGGCGGCCACCGCCGGAGTAGAACCAACCACCCCCACAGAGCGTAAACCCCCAGCGGGCCCCCACGGGGCCCGCTTTTTTGCCGTCAGCCCCCGCCGGGGGCGGAGAAAACGGGGCGAAAGCGGCGGGAGCCGACGGGCGGCCGAGTAGCAACCACCGACCCGCCGGGAACGGGAAGGGCCGCCGTGGCGTATACGTCTCCGGGCGGCCACCCAGCGCGGCCACCGCAGACCCCCCGGGTGTGGGGCTGGGGCGTCCGGGCGGGGCGGGGTCCGGGCGCAACAAAAGAGGGCCTGTCATCTTTCGATGACAGGCCCTCTTTTGCTTTGCGTTACCTTGCTTGGCTAGCTGCCTTGCCTTGCGCGCTTACTTCACCAGGGACAGGAAGCGGGACATGATGGTGGCGGTCTCGGCGCGGGTGGCGGAGGCGGTGGGATCCAGGTCGTTGTTGCCCTTGCCCTGGAGCAGGCCGGCGCCCACGGCCCAGGCCATGGCCTCGCTGGCCCAGCTGTCAACGGCGGCGCCGTCCACATACGCGGTCAGGTCGCCCTTCTCACTCACGTCCAGGTCCAGCAGCTTGGCGTAGCGGTAGAGCATGGTGGCCAGCTGCTCCCGGGTGATGGAGTCGTTGGGGGCGAAGCTGGTGTCGGACACGCCCGTGACCACGCCGGCCCCGGCGGCCCAGGCGATGGCGTCGGTGTACCAGCCGTCGGCGGAGTCGGCGAAGGTGTTGGCCATGCCGGCCTTGCCCTGGGACAGGTTGAACAGGATCTGCGCCATGGCGGCCCGAGTGATGGCGGAGTTCAGGTCAAACACGTGCTCGCCGGTGCTCACGCCCTGGACGATGCCGAGGGCGGCCACCTCGTTGATGGCCTTGGCGGCCCAGTGCTCGTCGGGCACGTCCTCGAACTTGTAGCTCAGCTCGGGCACGGTGGCGGGGATCTCCACCTTGGCAACCACCTCGCCGCTCTCGTCGGTGACGGTGACGGTCTTGTCGCCGTTGGACTTGGACTCGGTCTTCACGGTGTTGCCGCTGTCGTTGGTGGTGGTCTCGGTCTTGGCGGGCGTCCTGTCGGGGGCCCTGCCGCCGCTGCTGCTACTGCTACTGCTGCCGCGGGTGATGGTGACCGGGATATCATACATCACGCTGTCGGCGGTGACGGTGATGGTGGCCTCGCCGGCGGCCCGGGCGGTGACGGTGACGGCCTCGCCGCTCTGAGAGGTCTCGGCGCTCAGGGTGATCAGCTTGGTGTCCTCCGTCGTCCAGTAGACGGTCTTGTGGGTGACGTTGTCCGGGGTGATGGTGGCGGTGATCTTGCCGGAGGCGCCCACCTTCAGCGTCAGTTCCTCCGGGTTGAAGAGGATGGTCTCGGCCAGGATGGGGGCGTCGGGGTCGGCGCCGTCCTGGCGGGCGGCCTCAAAGTCGGCGATGACGGCGTTCAGGGCCTCCAGGGCCGCGTCCACCTCGGCCTGGGTCTTGGCGTTCTCAGAGACGCCGATGGCGGCGTTAATGGCGGCGCTAAGCGCCTCAAACTGAGCCCAGGGGGCCCACTTCTGCGCGGTGTTGATGTCGGAGCCGTCGTCGCTGACCTGGGTGTGGTTGTTGAGGTCGATGGCCTTGTTGATGGCCGCGTCCAGCTCGGCGCAGTCGGGCTTGGGCTCCTCGCCCTTGGCGGTGACGGTGACGGTGGCGGTGGCGGTGAGCTCACCGGCCTTGGCGGTGATGGTGGCGGTGCCGGCGGACACGGCGGTGACGGTGCCGTTGTCCACGGTGGCGACCGCGGGCTTGCTGGAGGTCCAGGTGATCGTCTCGTCAGAGCCGGTCAGGGTGGCGGTCAGCTTGCCGGTCTCGCCCACCACCAGGGACAGGGTCTCGGGGGTGAGGGTCAGGGAGGGCTCGGTGGGCTCAGAGCCGGAGGCCGGGGCGAAGGGGACGGTGGTCATGGCCGCGGCGGCCTTCATGACGCCGCCGTAAGTCTCGATGTTCTTCAGGGCGTCCGCGGTGGTGTCCAGCTTGTAGTTGCCCTTGGCCACGTAGCTGCCCGCGGCGGTGTCGAAGTTGGCGAACTTGTTGGCGGAGTCCACCGCCTGGCTCTTGTCGGTGACGATGTTGTTGTCACCCCTCGCCTGTTTGTCGGCGTTGATCTTCCAGGTGCAGTTCTCAAACACATCGTTGTAGCTCTTGCACGCGCCGACCGGCACGGAAGATCCCGAACTGGCTTCCAAGATGATCGGATTTGTGCAGCCGTCAAAGATGTTGAACTCGGAGAAGATATAGCTCTTGCCCCGGAGGCTCATGCAGTAAGATTTCTGGTTCTCATAGTAGTTGTTGTAGATGTGCATATCCGCCTGGCGGGCCAGGGGAGCCCGGGAGTCCACGTCCTTCCAGTGGTTGTGGTGCCAGGTGACGTGGTACTGGAGGTTGTCATCGCCGCCGCCCACCAGGCTGGTCTTGTGGTAGCCCTCGAAGTAGTTGTAGCTGGAGGTCATGTATTCGCCGTTGCGGAAGTCCAGCGCGCCGTCGCCGTCGCTCTTGTCCCCATCGTTGGACTCGTCATGCAGGCCGGAGGGGCCGTAGAAGCTGTTGTTGTGGACCCAAACGTGCTCGGCGGAGTCCTTGAAGCCGTCCTTGTCGTCCTGGGAGCCGTTGATGCCGATGCAGTCCTCGGGCACGTTGCGGAAGGTCAGGTTGCGGACCTCGATGTTCTCGCCCTGGCCGTCGCGCTTGTTGTTCTTCTCGGCGGTGCGGCCGGTGCCGTCGGCGCTGAAGCTGAAGCCCCAGCCGTCCACGGTGGCGTCGGGGCCGATGCCCTCGATGGTGATGTTGCCCACATACTGCATGATGCACATATGGCCGCCGTCATCTTTGCTGCCGCCGTTTTCCGTGGACCAGGGGGTGGTGGTCCCCGCCGGGTTGGTGACCTTGCCGAGGATCCGCACCACGATGGGGATGCCGGCCTGGGACACCTGCTGCAGGAGCTTGCGCTTGTTGGAATCGCTCTGGCCCTTGGAGTTGAGGATGTTGCCGATGCCGGTGGACGTCACGCCGTTGTAGGAGAGGGTGACCGCGTCGGTGTCCTTGTTCTCGTCGGTGACGTAGAGGACGATGGCGTTGTCCTTCAGGGTGCCGTCGTCGTTGTAGGCGCCCACGCCCTCGGTGTAGGGGGTGCAGGTGTTGTCGTCGGCCACGGTCTGGTGGGCGAAGCCGGAGCGGTCGTGGGCCAGGACCTGGATGTCCTTGGCCACGTAGTCCTGCCCGTCCACGGTGACGGTCAGCTCATAGGCGCCCGCCTTCACGCCGGGGATGTCGATGCGGACGCCGCCCTCGGCGTCCCGGACCAGGTACTCAAGGTCGTCGCCGGTGAGCTCGCCGGTCATGGCGCCGGTGTACTTCACGGCGGTGACGTTCGCGTCCTGGACGCCCTCCAGCTCGGCGAACAGGGTCTCCAGACCGCCGCCGGCGATCATGTCGCCCACCTCCGCGGGGGGCGCGGGCGGGTTGTCGCCCTCGGAGCCGCCGCTCCCGGAGCCGCCGCACAGGGTCACGCCGTCCACGACCAGGGTGATGTTGCTGTAAGTCACGTCCATGTTCCGGGCGCAGAACATCCCCACATAGGTGTACGCCGTGTCGATGTTGTCGATGGAGTAGTCATAGGTGCTGGAGACGCCGTCGGTGGCGCAGGCGTAGTTGCCGTCCACACTGCGGACGATGCTCAGCTGGTAGCTCTGGCCCGCCGCCAGAGTCAGGGAGTTGCTGCCCGTGTTGAGGGAGCCGCCCTTGCGGGCGAAGTTGACCCCAGAGCCATCTCCCAAACTGCCCGCGGTCACATAATCGCTGTGAAGATTCGGGAGGTCATTCTTGCCCAGGTCGATATACATATCATCTCGGGCCATCAGGCCGAAGCCGCCCTGCTGGGGGTTGCTCGCGTCGCTGATGGCGTTCACGGTGGCCGTGGCGGTCAGGGTGAAGGACTCCCCCATGGGCACCGGGTAGTAGTACATGACGATGCCGTCCGCGCCATTGGCGATCTTGCCCTTGCTGTTCAGGACGGCGATACGCATATCGCCGCTCTCCGTCGTCTCCCGGATGTGGTTGGAGGCGCTGGCGTTGCCGCCCAGATCGCCCATGGCGGTGCCGAAGAAGGTGGCGTTGCCCACCTTATAGGGCTCACACTGGGTGCTCGTGGTGGAGGGGGGCGTGTAGGGGAGGGTGGCCGGATCCACCCAGCCCGGGTTTTGCACCAGGAGGGTGGCCTTGTCCAGGGTGGCGGAAACCTTGTCGGAGAGGATGTGGGCGGCCAGATCCAGGCTGTCCAGCTTGGCCAGCTCCCCGGCCAGGATTTGAGCCACCACCTGCGCGCCATAGGCATTCAGGTGGGTGTTGTCCACGTTCTTGTTGGCCAGATGGGCGTGGAAGTCGGCGGACGCGTCCACCCCCACCTCGGTGTATTTCTCCTTGGTCAGGTTGGTCATATCCACCACGGGGACGTTCAGTTCCTTGCCCAGCTTGCGGATATCCTCGGCGTAGTCGCCCCCGTTGGCCTGGTGGATCTTATCGTTGGTATACTGACCGCTGTCCGAGCGGCGGACGATGGGGGTGCAGAGGATAGGGGTGGCCCTGGCGTCCTGGGCGATCTTGATGTAGTTGTCATAGAGGCTCTTGGCGAAGCTGCCCTCGGTGGTGGAGGTGCCGCCCGGGGCGGTATAGTGGGCCTCATCGGTCTTCTGGTCGTTGTGGCCGAAGGCGATGAGGAGCACGTCCCCGGGTGTGATGCCCGCCGTGAGCTTTTCATAGGCGGCGGAGGATTCATTGGGGAAGCTCTTGGAGCTCCGGCCGGATTCGGCCAGGTTTTCCACCGTATAGGTGGCGTCCACATACTCCTTCAGCGCCGTGCCGAAGCCACAGCGTTTGTAGAAGTAGTTGGCGTCCGCGTCGGCTGCGTAGTCACACGCGGTGGAATCGCCCACCAGCCAAAGGGTGTGCTCCCCGGCGGCCAGGGCGGGCACGCCCAGGGGGACGAGCCCCAGGATGAGCGCCGCCACGCACAGAGCGGAGAGGAGCTTTTTGGACCAATTCTTCATATCATGTACCTCCTGCTAGTTGGATTTTGGAAACACGAACCTAGCGTATCTTACATTATATAACATACCCCCCGGATTTTCAAGGGCTTTTTCCAGGCGCGCCGCCCCAAATTCCGGCAGCGTGCCCGGCAAAAAAGGCGGCCCTCCCGGGGTGGGAGGGCCGCCTTGGATGGGGCGGGGGAGAGGGATCAGAGGCCCAAATTCAGGGCATTGGCCAGGTCGGCCAGGCGGTAGCAGGTGTACCCGCCCTTGGCGGCGTCGTTAAAGACCACGGCCTTCAGCTGGGCCAGCTGGCCGCCCAGGGTGGTGGGGAAGGTGGGGTGGACGTAGACCACGCCGCCGGTGAGGGCGGAGGTGTCCGCCGGGCCGGAGGGGACATACGCCTGCCCGGGCACCAGGGCCACGCCGTTATCCCAGGTCACGTTGAACTGGGCGGAGGTGCCGGCCAGGGCGGTGGCGGCGTCCCGGATCCAGACGTACTCCGTGCCGTCCAGGGTGAGGGTGGGCAGGGAGACGATCTTGCCGTCCACCGTCACGGCGTGGGTCCCGGCCTTCGCCTCGGCGAAGGTGTGGGTGGAGATATCCATGTTCTTCCCGGCGAAGGCGTCCCAGTCGCCCAGGAAGGAGGCCACGGTGATGGGGGTGCCGTCGGTGAGGGCGGGGGTGGTGAACTGCTGGGCCCAGGTGACCCGCTGATCCAGGTTATCCAGGCCGGGGACCGCCTCCACCGTGCCGTACTCGCCCACCAGGGGGGACTGGCCGCTGAGGGAGTCGAACCAGCCGGCGGGGAGGATGAGGGACTGGTCGTCATAGGAGGGCTCCACCACGGTGTCGTAGAAGACGGCCTCGCCGGTCTGAGCCTGCCAGGGGCGGCCGAAGTAGCCGGGCTTGGAGACCAGGGCGGAGGCGGTGTCCACCCCGGGGGTGGTGTAGCTGACGGTGCAGTTGTACATCAGGAAGCCCCGGGTGGAGGTGTGGCGGGGGGCGGTGATGTAGCCCAGGTCGAACTCGTGCTCGCCGGTGTTGAAGATCAGGTCGCACTTGGCGAAGACGGCGGTCATGGGGCCGTAGATGTAGTCGGTGGAGCCAAGGATGTCGCAGTCGTAGAAGGCGGCGAAGACGCCGTCCCCGCCGTAGAGGGTGTCCTGGCGGCTGATGAACTTGCAGTTTTCAAAGTAGACCTGGGTGCAGTTGTCGGTGATGGACAGGGCCCCGGCCCGCTCCTTGTAGACGTAGTTCTGCACGGTGGTGTCCCCGGCGGTCTTCATCTCCGCCCGGGGGGCGGCCTTGTCCTCTTTGCACTCGGAGTTGGGAACGATCACGTCGGTGAGGGACTTGGGGGAGATGTACTGGTTGAAGGAGTTTTCAAAGATGATCCCCTCCGCCCGGAAGCCGCTGGCCTTGATGAGGACGGTGGAGTTCCAGTAGCTGTCGTTGTCCACGCCGTCGCCGGGGTTGACGAAGGACTCATAGCCGTTTTCCTTGTTGACGGCCAGCAGCTCGGGGTCGTATTTGCACTGGTCGTTCATGGAGTAATAGTTGTAGCCGCAGCCGTAGTAGTGGGTGATGCGAACGGCGTTGGGGGTGACGTCCACGCCCTTGTTCATCAGCTCCAGGCTGGGGGTGGGGCTGGCGTTTTTCAGCGTGACGTTGGGCACGTCCACCACCAGCATCTCCTCGTAGTTCCCCGGCTGGACGGAGATGGTCACCCGCTGGCCGGCCGAGCGGGTCATGGCCCGCACGGCGGCCACGGCGTCGCTGACGGTGGTGTAGTCACAGCCCTGGGGGCCCACGGTGACCGTCTCCCGGTAGGGGATGGGCTGGGGCGCGGCGATGGCCTTGAAGCCCACGGTCTTGGTGACGGGGGCGCCGCTGACCACCACGTTGGAGGTGAGGGCCTGGTCATAGCCGGAAAGGCCGGTGACCCGGAGGTCGTAGGTCCCGTCCCGCAGGGCGATGGCGTCCGGGCCGGTGAAGGTGTAGACGTAGGGGTAGACGTTCTCGCTGTTGTAGGGCACCAGGCGCTCGTCCCCGGCCTCCCCGGCCTCGTCCAGGTTGGTGAAGGTGAAGGCGGCGCCGGCCAGGGCGGCGGCGTCCACGCCGGTGGGGGCGATGGTCACCTGGTAGGTGGGCTTGGGGGAGAAGGCGACGTCGGCGGTGGCGTCGGCGTCATAGGAGACGGTGGGGGCGCTGACCAGGTCGTAGTCGTTCACCCCGGCCACACCCAGGGTGTAGGCGTCCCCCTGGGCCAGGACGGCGGTGTAGCTGTCCCCGGTGACGGTGACCTGGGGCACATAGACCGTGTCGGCGGTGAAGGTGAGTTGGAGTTTGGCAAGGGCGTCGGCGGCGATGCCGGTGAGCTTGCCGGAGACGGTGACCAGGGGGACGGCCGCCACGGTGAGGTCAAAGGTCTGGCTGGCGGCCTGGCCGTCCAGGGTCAGGGTGGGCGCGCCCTCCACCACGTAGCCGTTGGCGTTCAGGAGGGACACGGCGTAGGAGAAGGGGGCGGGCAGCTCGGTGGAGTAGGTCCCCTCGCCGCTCACCTGGGCGGCGATGACCGCGCCGTTGATGGTGTTGGTGAAGGCGATGGAGTAGCCGCTGAGCCCGGCGGGCTGGGTCACCGCGCCGGAGACCACGGTGTGCTTGGCCCGCTCCCGGTAGACCCGGGCGATGACCAGCTTCTCGGTCTGGGACCAGAGCTTATAGGTGCCGCTCTCCCGGGGGTAGAAGACCATGGTCTGGGCGTTGCCGCTGCCCCGGGTGTAGTTCTGCTGGTCCTCCACGCCATCGGGGCCCTCAAAGGTGATGAGGGACTCCCCGCCGTTGGAGCCGGCGATGACGGTGACCTTGTCCCCGGCGTTGAGCTGGATGGCCAGATACACGTCCGGGTTCTTGCCGGAGTTGGAGTAGAGGTAGCCCTGGTAGACCTCCCCGCTCTCCCCCACCAGGCTCTTGGCGTCAAAGCGGGTCAGGGCCTCGTTCATGGTGCGGATGCGGTGGGTGTTGGGCTTGCCGCCGTCGTTGAAGGAGATGCCCGTGGCGCTCTCAAAGCTGGGCAGGGTGTTGCTGGCGGTGCCCGCGGCGGTCCCGGCGGGATACCAGCTGTTGATCTCATCGGCGGTGAGCAGATTGTTGTACACGCTCTCGTCCAACTGCTCTCCGCCGAAGTCCCACACGTCGATCTTGGCGGGGTCGTAGGCGGCCCCGGCGGGCACGGCCCCCGCCACCAGCAGGGAGGCCAGCAGAGCCAGCGACAGCACCAGCGCCGCCAGCCGGGAAAGGGTCACGTTCCTCATGGTCCATACCTCCATTATTTTTCCTTCCGCCGGGGCGAAAGGGAGTTTAATACGTTTACGCCTTAGAGGCGGCGGGCGCCTGGAAGGTCTTCAGGTAGTCCAGAAATTCCTGCTCCGGCAGGGGCTTGGAGAAGTAAAAGCCCTGGATGTACTCGATGCCCAGGTCGGCGATGGCCCGGAGCTCCTCGGCGGTCTCCACCCCCTCGGAGACGATGCTCAGGCCCATGTCGTGGATCATGCGGACCGCGGCGTTCATCACGTGCTTGGCCTTGTCGTTGACGAAGTAGGCCTGGGTGATCTGGCGGTCGAATTTGGCTACCGCCACGGGCATATCCATGATGTAGGTCAGGTTGGACTGGCCGGTGCCGAAGTCGTCCAGGGCGAAGGAGACGCCGAAGTCGATGAGCTGTTCCATGTTGAGAAGCAGGGTGTTCTTCTCGTGGATGGAGGCGGACTCGGTGATCTCCAGGTTGATGTGGGCCGGGTCCACGCCGTAGCGGCGCATGATGGCCATGTAGTCCTCGGCCAGGTCCGCGTAGGCGCACTGGATCACCGACAGGTTCACGTCGATGGTGTTCAGGCCCAGCTGGTCCAGGGGGTGGGCCTTGATGAAGCGGCAGACGTGCTCGAAGATCATCCGGCCCAGGCGCAGGATCATGCCGTTGCTCTCGGCGATGGGGATGAACAGCCCCGGGGAGACCAGCCGCCCCTCCCGGTCCCGGATCCGCACCAGGGCCTCGGCGGCGGTGATGCGCTGTTGGGAGAGGGAGTAGATGGGCTGGTAGAAGACCTCGATGCGGTCGTCCTCGATGGCCTCGGCCAGGAGCTGTTCGATCTCCCAGTCCCGGCGGATGTCCATGATGAGCTGGGTGTCCACGATGACCAGCTTGGCGTCGTGGACGTGCTTGTGGGCGATCTCCTTCAGCAGGGCCATCAGGTCCTCCGAGCCCTCCGCCTCCTGGGCGCTGGGCATGAGGAGCCAGTGGGTCTTCATGGGTAGGCCGGCGGCGGTCCGGCGGTGCTTGGCCAGGTGCTCGTTGACCTGGGCCATGGCCTCCTGGGCCTGCTGGGCGGTGTCAAAGGTGAAGTAGACCCGGTCGTCGCTCACCCGGAAGGCCATCCACTTGTGCTGGCGCTCCAGGTAGCGCATCAGGGCGATGCGGGGCTCCTCGTCGCCGTCCTGGGTGCGGTCAAAGAGCAGGGCCAGCAGGGCGAAGTCCCGGCCCTGGCCGTAGAGCTGGAGGAGGTAGGACTTGAGGACCTCCCGGCGGAACAGGCCGCTCTGCCGGTCCAGGTTCCCCTCCGGGTTCTCCAGGCTGAGGTAGATGATGAGCACCCCCACGGCACAGGCGAAGCCCGCCACCAGGATGCTGTTGTCCATCAGCTGGAGGAAAAAGCTGCCCAGCCACAACGTCAGCCACACCAGGATGGCCTTCAGGCGGCGGCGGTTCATCCGGGCCCGGTCCCGCAGGAGGTGCTGGAAGATGAAGAAGAAAAAGACGATGATGAAGAAATAGGTGGCGTAGACGCTGGGGCCGGCGGTGTTGGTGATGACCCCGGCGGTGTTTTTGTGGTACTCCACCGGCAGGGCCAGGATGGCGGCGGCGGAGACCAGGAAGAGGGTGCCGTAGACAGCGCCCCGCAGGCGGAGGCGGTCGGGCTGGGCGTAGAAGGTGTCCGCGCAGATGTAGAGCAGGGTGACAAGGCCCATGGCGGGCAGGGTGACCAGGTAGACCTTGCAGATGAGGTCCACCAGCAGCTGCGTCGTGGGGGAGACGGCCCGGCCGGGGGCCAGGAAGTGGTTGACGGCCAGGACGGAGCCCACGTCCAGCGCCAGGCACACCAGGCTGACGGCGATGACCCAGCGGAAGAACCGCTCGGTGGTCAGGCGGGTGCGCTTCTGCTTGCCCTGAAAGAATATCAAGATGAGCAGGACCACGATGCCGCAGCACTGGATGCGGATATTCATAGGAACATCTCCTGTTCAACCCCCCGGTGGGCGCGGGAGGACATACTACTTCTAATATTAAAGAAGTATAGCAGAAAGCGGCGGGAAAGGGAAGAGGGAAAAGCAATTTTCTCCAAAAATTACAGGCGGATGGGGCGAGAGGCTGTTCAAACTCACAATATCTTGTGCCTCAACTGGGGAAAAAGGGGAATCCGCTTGCCTTTTTGCCCAAAAGGTGGTAGGATACGTAGCGTAGTATATTGCGCTGTAATGTGGTAGTGTGATAAATCGCCGCAGACAGCAAGGGAGGCTCCAAAAACTATGACCACAGAACAATTCGGCATCCTGTCCGCCATCATCATCTACCTGGCGGCCACCATCTTCATCGGCGTGTATTACAGCCGGAAGGGCAGCGGGGAGAGTTCCGACCAGTTCTACCTGGGCGGCCGGCGGCTGGGCCCGTACGTCACGGCCATGAGCGCCGAGGCCAGCGATATGTCGGCCTATCTGCTCATGGGCCTGCCCGGCCTTGCCTACTTCTCCGGCCTGGCGGAGGCCAGCTGGACGGTGATCGGCCTGGCCGTGGGCACCTACCTCAACTGGCTCATCGTGGCCAAGCGCCTGCGCCGGTACTCCGACCAGCTGGGCGCGGTGACCATCCCCGACTTCTTCTCCCGCCGCTTTGGGGACAACCGCCACATCCTGGCGGCCATCGCCGCGGTGGTGATCCTGGTCTTCTTTGTGCCTTACACCGCCTCCGGCTTCTCCGCGGTGGGCAAGCTGTTCAACAGCCTGTTCGGCGTGGACTACCATGTGGCTATGGTGGTGGGCGCCATCATCATCATTGGCTACACCGTGCTGGGCGGCTTTCTGGCCGTGTCCACCACCGACTTTGTCCAGAGCGTCATCATGACCATCGCCCTGCTGGTGGTGCTGGGCTTCGGCGTGAACCAGGCCGGGGGCATGGGCGCCGTGGTGGAGAACGCCAAGAGCATGGCCGGCTACCTGGACCTGACCAAGGGCTACGACGCGGCCACGGGCGGCGCGGGCTCCTACGGATTTTTGACCATCTGCTCCACCCTGGCCTGGGGCCTGGGCTACTTCGGCATGCCCCACATCCTCCTGCGCTTTATGGCCATCCGGGATGAAAACGAGCTCAAGACCTCCCGGCGGGTAGCCTCGGTGTGGGTGGTCATCTCCATGGCGGTGGCCATCCTCATCGGCGTGGTGGGCAACGCGGTGGTGAAGGTCCTGTCCCGCACCGGCGAGTTCAGCGCCGACGCGGTGGCCAACCTGAACGCCCAGAAGGGCGAGACCATCATCGTCCAGCTCTCCGACCTCATGGGCAAGCACGGCCTGCTCCTGGCCCTGGTGGCCGGCGTGATCCTGGCGGGCATCCTGGCCGCCACCATGTCCACCGCCGACTCCCAGCTGCTGGCCGCCGCCTCCAGTATGTCCCAGGACCTGCTCCAGGACTTCTTCGGCATCAAGATGAAGGCCAAGACCTCTATGCTGTTGGCCCGGTGCACCGTCATCGTCATCGCCATCGTGGCGGTGATCATGGCCTGGGACCAGAACAGCTCGGTGTTCCGGGTGGTCTCCTTCGCCTGGGCCGGTTTCGGCGCGGCCTTCGGCCCGGTGATGCTCATGAGCCTGTTCTGGAAGCGGAGCAACAAGTGGGGCGCCCTGGCCGGGATGGTGTCCGGCGGCGCCATGGTCTTCATCTGGAAGTTCGGCGTGGCCAAGCTGGGCGGCGTGTGGGCCATCTACGAGCTGCTCCCCGCCTTCCTGGTGGGCTGCGCGGTGATGGTGGTGGTCTCCCTGCTCACCCCCGCCCCGGAGCAGAGGGTGGTGGACGCCTTCGAGCGCTCCAAGAAGGCCCAGTAAGACAACAAGACAGAAAAGAGCCCTCCGCCACGCGGCGGAGGGCTCTTTTTTTGTCGGCGGTCTTGTCAGGGGGCGGTTCCCGTCCGGGGAATTATCCCGCCGGGGGCGGACCGTCCCGCCGGGGCGTCGGCCCGCTTTTACTTCCCGTTGCCGCCGAAGAGGTGGAACCGCTTTTTGGGCTCGGGCTCGGCGGGCTTTGCGGGGGGCTCGGGCTCGGCGGGGGCGGAGGAGGCGGGCTGGAGCTGGGCCCCGGCGGCCTTCAGGTCGGGGGCGGCCTCCGCCATGATGTCCAGGCACCGCACCAGCAACTCGAAGGCCACCTTGCCCACGTCGGTGGTCTCCTGGGGGATGTCCAGTTCCACGCTCACCTCCCCGTCCCGGAGGGTGAACTTGGCGTAGCGGAACTTGCAGTTGAGGTCGTTGAGGACGCCCTGGAGCCTGGCGGGGTCGCCGCCCTTGGCGAAGTGGAAGACCCGGACGGCCACGTCGTTTTTGTCGCTCATGGAGATGAAGTGGAAGGTGGCCGCGTCCCCGGACTTGAGGTCGAAGCCGGTGACCACGGCGGAGGAGTCGGGCCCCTCCATCACGTCGCAGTTCAGGTCCTGGGCCTTTAGGGCGGCCTCGATGGCCTTGGTGGACTGGTAGATCATAAAGGATCCCTCCTGTGTGCGTTTTGTTGGAAAAAATTGTACCACAGACAGGGGAAGACCGCAAGACCTGGCCGGGCGGATGGGGAGAAACTCCCCGCCGCCCGGCCTTTTTGTGGAGAAAAAATTTTTTTCCAAAAGGGCCGTAAGTCGTAGACAAGGCACGAACATTTGTGCTATTATAGCACACGTGTTCGATACCCGCGGCCACAGCGCGCGGAGCGGAGCGGAACCGGGGGCGGTTAGCCCATTTTGTCTGGCCGCGGGTATCGGCGCTTATTTTTGGATCAGGAGGTGAACCTCGTGGGCAAGCGAGCCACCGATGTGGATTTTATCTGCCCCTACTACCGCTGGAGCAGGGGGGCGCGGGTGGGGTGCGAGGGGGAGTGCCGGGTGAGCTTCCCCGACCGCGGGACCTTTGAGCGCTACGTGCGGGCCTACTGCGCCAACCTCCCCGGCTGGGAGCGGTGCACCCTGGCCCGGGCCAGGACGGAGTACTATGAAAAGACGCTCTGACGACGACGCGGTCACCCGGGCCTATCTGCGGCGGATCACCGGCTACGACGTCACCGAGGTGAAGTCGGAGTACAAGGTCAACGAGGACGGGGAACTGGAGCTGATGAAGAAGACCGAGAACGTCAAGCACATCCCCGGCGACCCCCGGGCGGCGGAGTTCTGGCTGACCAACCGCCGGCCGGAGCTGTGGCGCAAAAACCCCGCCGGGCCGGAGGGCGAGGGGGAGGACGGCGGCGGGGTCATCGAGATCCCCCAGGTGGCGGAGGAGCCCGGAGAGGAGGAGGCCGATGGCTGAGGTCATCTGGCGCGCCCAGCCCAAACAGGAGGCCTTTATGGCCCGGCCGGAGTGGGAGGCCCTGTACGGCGGGGCGGCGGGGGGCGGCAAGAGTGAGGCGCTGGTGATGGAGGCCCTGCGGCAGGTCCACATCCCCCACTACAAGGCCCTGATCCTCCGCAAGACCTTTCCCCAGCTGGCCGAGCTCATCGACAAGAGCCTGAACTACTACGCCCGGGCCTTTCCCGCCGCCAAGTACAACGACAGCAAGCACACCTGGACCTTCCCCAGCGGCGCTAAGATCCGCTTTGGGGATCTGCAGTACGAGCAGGACAAGGTGAAGTACCAGGGCCAGTCCTTCGACTTCATCGCCTTTGACGAGTTGACCCACTTCACCTGGGAGGAGTACAGCTACCTCTTCTCCCGGTGCCGCCCCAACGGGCCGGGGACCCGGTGCTACATCCGCGCCACCGCCAACCCCGGCGGGGTGGGCCACGCCTGGGTGAAGGAGCGCTTTATCACCGCCGCGCCGCCTATGACCACCATCTGGCAGGAGGTGGAGTACCGGGGGCCGGACGGACAGGTGAAGCGGGGGCGGCGCTCCCGGGTCTTTGTCCCCGCCAGGGTCACCGACAACCAAAAGCTCCTGGAGCACGACCCGGGGTATCTGCTGAACCTGGCCGCCCTGCCCCAGGCCCAGCGGGCCGCCCTGCTGGACGGAAACTGGGACAGCTTTTCCGGCCAGGTGTTCTCCGAGTGGCGGGACGACCCCGCCGGGTATCAGAGCGGCCGGGGCACCCACGTGATCGACCCCTTTGAGGTGCCCGGCTCCTGGCCCATCTGGCGGGGCTTTGACTGGGGCTACGCCCGGCCCTTCTCGGTGGGGTGGTACGCCGTGGACGGCGACCGGCGGCTCTACCGCGTCCGGGAGCTCTACGGCTGTGCCGGAGCGCCCAACGAGGGGGTGAAGTGGGAGCCCAGCCGGGTGGCCCAGGAGATCCGCCGGATCGAGAGGGAGGACCCCAACCTGCGGGGCCGGACCATCCACGCCGTGGCGGACCCGGCCATCTTCGCCTCCGCCGGAGGGGAGAGCGTGGGGGATATTATGGCCCGGTGCCAGGTCTACTGGGACAAGGGGGACCACCAGCGCCTGCCGGGGAAGATGCAGATCCACCACCGGCTGGCCTTTGACCGCCGGGGCGTGCCCATGCTCTACGTGTTCAAGACCTGCCGCCACTTCATCCGCACCGTCCCCGCCCTGGTGTACGCGCCCTCCGACGTGGAGGACGTGGACACCCGGGGGGAGGACCACATCTACGACGAGTTGCGCTACGTCTGCATGGCAAACCCCATGGCCCCCCGCCCCCGGCCCCGGGCCAGGCCCTGGAGCCCGCTGGACAGCGGCGATGACGGGGGTAACGGCGGCGGCCACTACGATTTTTACAGGAGGTATTAGACATGGAAACCACGAGATCTGAGCCCGCCCAGCCCCTGGACGGCCTGCCCGCCCGCCTGCCCATCGGGCCCCAGGAGGTGGCCCAGGCGCTGAAGACCCTGGGGGCTTATAAGCGGGGCAAGGCCAACCTGGAGCGCCGGGTGGTGGAGGACGAGCGGTGGTATCAACTGCGCCACTGGGACGTGGTGGGCCGGCAGAGCGACAGCTATCGGCCCCAGCCCACCTCCGCCTGGCTCTTCAACGCCATCCTCAACAAGCACGCCGACGCCATGGACAACTTCCCCCAGATCAACGTCCTGGCCCGGGAGCCCTCCGACGAGGCGGACGCCAAAATGCTCTCGGCCATCCTGCCCGTCATCCTGGAGCGGGGCGGGTTTGAGGAGAAGTACGCGGCGGGCTGGTGGGAGAAGCTGAAGCACGGCACGGCGGTGTACGCCCCCCTCTGGAACAGCGCGCTGGAAAACGGCCTGGGGGATATCGAGGTGGGCCTGGTGGACCTGCTGAACATCTTCTGGGAGCCGGGGATCACCGATATCCAAAAGAGCCGCAACCTCTTTGTGGTGGACCTGGTGGACAACGACCTGCTGTTGGCCGACTACCCCCAGCTGGACGGCCTGCTGGGTAACGGCCCCGGCTTTGACATGGCGGGGTATGTGTACGACGACACGGTGGATCTCTCGGGCAAGACGGCGGTGATCGACTGGTACTACAAGGTCCGGCGGAAGGGGGGCCGGACGGTGCTCCACTACGCCAAGCTCTGCGCCGGACAGCTCCTGTTCGCCAGCGAGAACGACCCGGCCCTCGCCCAGCGGGGCTGGTACGACCACGGGGAGTACCCCTTCGTCTTCGACACCCTCTTTCCCGAAAAGGGCACCCCCGTGGGCTTTGGTTACGTGGCTTTGTGCAAGGACCCCCAGCTCTACATCGACAAGCTCTCCCAGATCATGCTGGAAAACGCCATGATGAGCGGGAAGAAGCGGTTTTTCATCGGCGGCAACACCGGGGTGAACGAGAAGGAGTTTTTGGACTGGGCCGCCCCTCTGGTCCACGTGGAGGGGGCCAACAACCTGGACGACGCCCACATCCGGGAGATCCAGACCACCCCCCTGGACGGGGTGTTCCTCCAGGTCCTGCAGATGAAGATCGACGAGATGAAGGAGACCGCCAACAACCGGGACGTGTCCCAGGGCTCGGCGGGGGCGGGGGTCACCGCCGCGGCGGCCATCACCGCCCTCCAGGAGGCGGGGAACAAGTCCAGCCGGGACATGATCGCCGGGAGCTACCGGGCCTACGCCCGGCTCGACTACCTCATCATCGAGCTCATCCGCCAGTTTTACAGCCAGAGCCGCTCCTTCCGCATCCTGGGCCCCGGGGCCCTGCGGGGGCAGTTCGCCGAGTACTCCAACGCCTCCCTGGTGGACCAGGTGGTGGGGGAGGACAGCGCGGGCAACCCCCTGGTGCGCCGCCCGGTCTTTGACATCAAGCTCCAGACCCAGAAGCGCAACCCCGTCTCCCAGGCGGGGCAGAACGAGCTGGGCCAGGCGCTCTACGCCGCCGGGTTCTTCCAGCCCGACCGGGCCTACGAGGCCCTGACCGCCCTGGAGGTCATGGACTTCGAGGGGAAGGAGCGGGTGGCCCGGGCCATCCGGGAGCGGGCGGGGCTGGGGGAGACCGCCCGTGGTTGAGGCGCGGTTCCACCGGTGGGAAGACCTGCGGCTGCTGACCCTGCGGGGCCACGCCACCGGGAGCCCCGCCGTCTGCGCCGCCGCCAGCGCCATGGTCTACGCCCTGGCCGGCTGGCTGAGGCGTTACCGGCCCGCCCAGGCCCGGGCGCGTCTGCGGCCGGGGGACGGGCGGCTCCTGTGCCGGGGGGACGGGGCGGTGGATACCGCCTTTCAGATCGCCCTCACCGGCCTGGCCCAGCTGGGGGCCGCCTATCCCGACTATCTGCGCCTATACACCGATGTCAACGCCCCGCGGGACGAGGACATAGCCAAATGGCTGACGCACGCCAAAGCGCGCGGAAAGGAGACAGGACTATGAGAGAGAAGAAGACCTTGCGGCAACTGGACCTGGCCCTCTTTGACGGCGGCGCCGCCGTGGGAGAGGCCGACCCGGCCCAGAGCCGCGCACCGGGCGGGGAGGCGGCAAGCGCCTCCGTTTCAGGCTCCGTCGCCGGGAGCGGCAACCCGGTCAGTCCCCCCAAGCGGGCCCCCTCGGCCCGGGAGCGGATGGAGCGGTATCGGGCCCTGGTGGGCGGGGAGTTCAAGGACCTCTACACCGCCGACACCCAGCGCATCATCGACCAGCGGTTCAAGGAGACCCGGGGCCTCCAGGAGGCCCTGGCCGCCCAGGCCCCTGTGCTGGAGCGGCTCATGGGCCGCTACGGCGTGGCCCCCGGCGACCTGGCCGGGCTCACCGCCGCCCTGGACGCGGAGGAGGCCGCCCGGGCCCAGGCGGAGGCGGAGGCCCAGCGCCTGCTGGCCGAGACCGCCCGCAAAGCCGCCGAGGAGCGGGAGCGGGCCCTGATCCAGAACATCCTGGCCCGGGGCGCGCGGCCCGCCGAGAACGGCGGCGGGGCCCAGAACGGCATCGCCGTCCGGCCCGACCCGGCCCGGATGACCCCCGCCCAGCGCGCGGAGATCGCCCGCCGGGCGGCCAGGGGGGAGACCATCACCTTTGGATGAGAAAGGAGAACGCACATGAACGACCTGTTTGACATGGGCACGGCCCTGGACCTGGCCCTCTTTGACGGCGAGGCCAACCCCAACACCACCACCGACCTGAGCCCCGAGATGAAGACCTACTACGGCCAGTACCTCATCGACCTGGCCCAGCCCGAGCTGATCCACGACCAGTTTGGCCAGAAGCTGAACATCCCCCAGGGCAGCGGGAAGACCGTGCGCTTCCGCCGCTTTGACGCCCTGGACGAGCTCACCCAGCCCCTCACCGAGGGGGTCACCCCCGACGGCCAGAGCCTGAAGGTGAAGGACCAGGAGTCCACCGTGAAGCAGTACGGCGGCTACGTGACCCTGTCCGACCTCCTGCAGTTGACGGCGGTGGACAACAACATCCTCCAGGCCACCAAGCTCATCGCCTCCCAGGCGGGCCGGACCCTGGACACCATCACCCGGGAAATTTTGAATGCCGGGACGGTGGTGCAGTACGCCGACGGCTCCGTGGCCTCCCGCTCCGCCCTGGCCTACACCAGCGCGGAGAGCAACAACAACCTGACGGTGAACGCCGTGAAGAAGGCGGTGCGCTACCTGGAGAGCCAGGACGCCCGGAAGATCGACGGCTCCTTCATCGGCATCATCCACCCCAACGTGAAGTTCGATTTGATGAACGACCCGGAGTGGAAGCGGCCCAACGAGTATAACGCCACCCGGGAGCTCTACACCGGCGAGATCGGCGAGCTCTACGGCGTGCGCTTCGTGGAGACCAGCCGGGCCAAGGTCTTCAAGGGCGCGGGCGCCGGCGGCGCGGACGTCTATTCCACCCTCATCCTCGCCGACGACGCCTACGGCGTCACCTCTGTGGAGAACGGCGGGCTCCAGCACATCGTCAAGCCCCTGGGCTCCGCCGGCAGCGCCGACCCCCTGGACCAGCGCTCCACCGTGGGCTGGAAGGCCATCAAGACCGCCGAGATCCTGGTGCCCCAGTACCTGGTGCGGATCGAGACCACCGCCACGCCCTAAAAGAAGCGCGAGGGTAGACGCATAGGCGGGCTAAGACCCGGCGTCTGACCCGAGCGTGACAGCGAGGCGTGACAGCAAACGGAGAAAGGAGATCAGACCATGAGCGAGAGCAAGAACAAGGCCCTGGACCCGGAGGAGCTGGTGAGCTTCACCGCCCCCATGGACCCCACCGGGGCGCGGCAGGACATCCTGCTGGCCGTCAACGGCGAGACGGTGCGGGTCAAGCGGGGCTCCACCGTGCGGCTCAAGCGGAAGTTCCTGGAGGTATGGGACAACGCCGCGGCCCAGACCCTGGCCGCCCGGGCCACCATGGAGCAGGCCGGCCGGGCCGCCGCCATCGGGCAGTGACGACACGGGAGGGCCCGGCGCGCCGGGCCCTCCCCACATAAGGAGGTGAGAGCAAAGTGCGGACCTTTCATATGCGTGTGACGGGGGACAGCGTGGCGCTGGACGGCGCCGTGGCCGGGGTGCAGGGCTCGGGCAACGTGGACAAGCTGGTGGTGCGCTTTGACCCCGCCTGGGAGGGTCTGGCCAAGACCGCCCTCTGGCGGGACGCCCACGGCGAGGCCGCCGGAGAGCCCAAGGTGTTCACCGCGGAGATGCTGGTGGACCCCACCCAGAGCCAGTTGGACTACATCCTGCTGGTGCCCCCGGAGGCCCTGCGGTGGGCCGGGCAGTGCGCGCTGGTGATCGAGGGGTGGAAGGACGGGGCCCTGGGCCGGACGGTGACCCAGGAGTTCCAGGTGGTGGCCGCCCCGCCCGCCTCCCAGGGCACGCCGGTGACCCCCACCCAGGCCCAGCAGCTCCAGAGCGAGATCGAGGGCCTGATCGGCAACGTGACCCAGGAGGCCCAGGCGGCCAAGGCGTACAAGGAGGAGGCCGGGGCCTACCGGGACGCCGCCCGGCAGGAGGCCGACCGCGCCGCCCGGGAAGCCGGTCACGCCGCCGACAGCGCCCAGGCGGCGGCAGACCGCGCCAAAGCGGCGGAGGAGACCTACTCCCGGGCCCTGGAGGTGGCGGGGGACTGCCGCGACTACGCCCAGGAGGCCGCGGACTCCGCCCAGGAGGCGGGGAACTTCGCCCAGGCCGCCCAGGAGGCCGCCGGCCGCGGCCCCTATGTGGGGGAGAGCGGGACGTGGCTGGTGTGGGACGGGGCCCAGGGGGTCTACCGGGACACCGGCGTCCCCGCCCAGGGCCCCCGGGGGGAGACCGGCCCCACCGGCCCCCAGGGCGTCGTGGGGCCCCGGGGACCCCAGGGCATCCAGGGGCCGGAGGGACCCGCCGGCCCGGCGGGCGTCGCGGTGGCCACGGACGGGGCGTATGCGTTTCACGTGGACCCCAGCGGTTGTCTGATCCTGTCCTACACCGGGTCCACCGCGCCGAATTTCACGGTCGACGGCCAGGGCTCGCTGATCTTAACGCTGTAAGGAGGCGGAATCATGCCGGAAGTCAATTTAGGAAAAGTCGTGGGGCCGGTCGGGCCCCAAGGCCCTACCGGCCCGGAGGGGCCCCAGGGCGTGCAGGGGCCGACCGGCCCCAAGGGCGACCCGGGGAGCGGCACAAACCCCAATCTGCTGATGAACTGGTACTTCGCCGACCCCATCAACCAGCGGGGGCAGAGGGAGTACACAGAGGCGGGATATACCATCGACCGCTGGAAATCCAGCAGCAAGATCATCCATGTGACACTGGAAAACGGCGGCGTCACCCTGCGTAATACGGGAGGTGGCAACCAGGGGTTGGTGCAGGTGATCCCTGCCGCGCCCATTCTGGGTAAGCGCGTCACCCTCACCGTCCTCACCACGGACGGGCAAATGGTGACCAACACGGCGCTTATCCCCGCCGGGGTGGACAAGGCGTGTCCGCTGATTGGCGACATCTACCCCTGTGGGAGCGGAAGCTGGTGCGACCTGGTTGCCGAAAGTAGCGACGTCACGGAAGGTACCGTCCGTGTCCGCTTTGTGATAGAAGCAGGTCAGCGGATGTCCCTGCTGGCCGTCAAGCTGGAGTTGGGCGACCACCAGACCCTGGCCCACCAGGAGGGGGACAAGTGGGTGCTCAACGAGGTGCCCGACCCCGCCCTGGAGCTTCTGCGGTGCCAGCGGTACTATCTGCGGGTGAGTAATAACGGCCATTTTCAAATGAATGTCATGCTCAGAAAAAATTACGCGGGGGAAGCACGAATGACCCTGGCCATCCCAACTCCCGTTACCATGCGGGTAGATCCGATCGTCCGTGGAGGCAGTGACGTTTTTGGAGTCCGCACCGACCAAAGTGTTTCCGGCGAAAATGGTACGGCGCGCCGCTTTGCAAATGGCGTGACGATCGAGTTCAAAGGAGGCAGCCTCGACGCCGACGAAGAATCGGACACGGAACTCACGTTTCTAACCTCATTCCTCGAACTGGATGCCGAACTGTAAAAAAACCGCCGCCCCCAAACAGGGGCGGCGGGGGCGGGGCTATTCGTAGTGGGTCCACATCCGCAGGACCTTGACCACCTGCTCCTCCGGGTAGACGGCGTAGACCAGCCGGTGCTGGCGGCTGATCCGGCGGGAGTAAAACCCCAGCAGGTCGCCCACCAGCTTTTCGTAGGGGGGCGGGGTCTGGAAGGGGTCGGCGGCGAGCACGTCCAACAGGGCCTTCGTCCGCCGCTCCAGCCCCGCCTGGGCCAGGAGGTGCCGGTCCTTGGCGGCCTGGTGGGAGAAGAGGACGCGGTACATCACCACGCCTCCTCCGGGTCATAGGGGACGCAGTCCTCCAGCGGCTCGTCGGCGGCGGCCTTCAGGCTCTCCGCCATGCCGGGGATGGAGGTCAGGTGCAGAGTCTCCAGCAGGCTGTTGTAGTCCTGCTCGCTGAGGATGACGGCGTTGCCGCTCCGGGTGGTGACGTTGACCACCTCGCCGTAGGTGACGGCCTGCTCCACGAAGCCAAAGAGGTTCTTTCGCAGGGCCGTGATGTTCGTGTGGGTCATGGGCTCACCCCCATCTCTAGGATATGTACAGTATAGCGTACATATTCCGACTTGTCAAGACGTTGGAAAGGAGAAAAATATGGACGAGCTTTGCAGTTACAACCGCCACTATCTCGCGGTGGACGAGCGGGGGCGGATCTTGGACGGGTGGTCGGACGGGCCGTGCCCGGGGCGGGAGACGGCGGGGGCGGTGCTGCTCACCGACCGGGGCGGGTATCAGTTCCGGCTCCACGACGGCGGGGAGGAAAACCCCCAGCTGATGAGCCGGGAGGGGGTGCCGCTGTACGCCTGGGACGGCGACAAGGTGACCGCCCGGAGCGCGGAGGAGATCGCCGCCGACGTGGCGGCCCTGCCCAAGCCGGGACCCACCGCCAGCCAGCGGCTGGAGGCGCAGGTGACGTATACGGCCATGATGACGGATACCCTCTTGAGCGAGGCTCAAGAGGGGACCCTTTGATTAGAATGCTCGGGGCGGCGGAGCCACCCCTGCGCAAATTCGCCGGGCCGTTGGCCCCGCGAATTTACGGCGCACTCGCGCCGTCCTGCCTGGCGGCGGGTCCCAAACTGAACACGGAGGTGTGACGGGATGAAGGACAAGATCAAGCTGTGGTATGACCTGGGGCTGTGGAGCGCCCAGATGGTCCGCCAGGCGGCGGAGAAGGGGGTGCTGACGGCGGAGGACGCGGCGGAGATCCTGGGCGAGGGGGCGGAGGCATGAGCAACAGCGCGCTGGTGACCTGCACCCGCCTCTCCCGCAACCGCACCCACCCCCGGAACCACGCCATCGACACCATCACCGTCCACTGCGTGGTGGGCCAGTGGACGGCGGCGGAGGGGGTGGGCTACTTCGCCCAGTCCTCCGTCCAGGCGTCGCCCAACTACTTTGTGGGCAAGGACGGCTCCATCGGCCTGTGCGTGGACGAGGGGGACCGCTCCTGGTGCACTGGGGGCAGCCTCACGGTGAACGGCATCACCGGCAAAATGAACGACCACCGGGCGGTGACCATCGAGGTGGCCAGCGACACCGCCCACCCCTACGCCGTCACCGACGCCGCCTACGAGGCGCTCATCCGCCTGGTGGCGGACATCGCCAAGCGCAACGGCCTGGGGGAGCTGAAGTGGCGGGCGGACAAGTCCCTGGTGGGCAAGCCAGGGGAGCAGAACATGACGGTGCACCGCTGGTTCGCCAACAAGGCGTGCCCGGGGGATTATCTGTACACCCGCATGGGGGAGATCGCCCGGCGGGCCAACGAGATCAACAAGGAGGCGTGCGACATGACGAAGGACGAGGTGAAGGCCCTGGTGGCCGACCAGGTGGCCGCCGCCACGACCAAGGCCGCCCAGACCCTGCAAGAAGGGGTTCGCAAGGAGGTGGCGCTGGTCATGGACGAGGCCAAGGCCCAGGTCTACAACACCGTGGACGAGTGCCCCGCCTGGGCCCGGAAGGCCGTAGCCTGGGCGGTGGAGTCCGGGTACATCCAGGGCGACGAGTCGGGCCGCCTGGGGCTGGACAGCACCAAGCTGTGGGCGCTGCAGGTGATGTACAACGCCGCCCACGGCGCGAAGGGGTGAGGCGTGATGGACGGGGAGATCGTCACGGCGCTGATCGGCCTGGCCGGGTCCGCCCTGGGCTCGGTGCTGGGGGTGATGGCCTCGGCCAGGTTGACCCACTACCGGCTGGGCCAGCTGGAGCAAAAGGTGGACAAGCACAACCGGGTCATTGAGCGCACCTTCAAGCTGGAGGAGCGGGCTTCGGTGATCGAGGAGGACGTAAAGGCGGCGGCCCAGCGGCTGGCCGCCCTGGAGCGGGCCCGGACGTGACCGCCCGGAGAAAGGGAAAGGAGAGAGGGAGATGAGCGAGCTGATCCGCCGCGCGGGCAACCTCCTGCGGGTCAAGTCCCTGGTCACCCTGACGCTGACCGCCGTCTTCGCCTTTTTGGCGGTGACAGGGACGGTGAGCCAGGAGTTTATGACCATCTACACCATGATCGTGGGGTTCTACTTCGGGACCCAGGCCACAAAGGAGGGCGGGGCATGACGCTGGGCGAGGGCATCCGCCGCGTCGACGCCCTGCGGCCCAACGCCGCCACGGAGGAGGAGAAGGCCCGGTGGATCCTGGAGTTGGAGCGGGAGTTGGAGACTGTCTTCCTGCCCCAGTACGACGGACCCCGGCCCCAGGGGGCGCGGCGGTGGCCGGAGGACCGGGCCGCGGCGCTGTTGGGCAGCGGCCCCTTTGAGGAGATGTACGTCTACCGGGCCCTGGCCCGGTGCGAGTTGATGGACCGGGAGTGGGACGCCTACAACGCCCACGCCGCCGTGGCCCAACAGCTGGAGAGCGGGTTCAAAAAGCAGTGGGAGCGGACCCACCGCCGCAAGAGCGGGGGCGGGGTGACGCTCTGAGCGAGGCGGCCTCCCCCGCGCGCCGGGGGAGGCCCCTGAGATACGGAAAGGAGGGGGCGTATGTATCTGCCCCACGTCAGCGCCGCCGGGGGCAAGACCCGACGGCAGGTGGTGAAGTTCGGCGGGCTCAACCGAGGCCGGGAGGGCCGGGAGGGGGAGCTGGCCGACAGCCTGGGCCTCTCCGCCCGGGACTGGCCCTGCCTGGGCCAGCGCCGGGGGCGCCGGGCGGTGCGGAAAACCGACGGGGCCTCCGCCCTCTACGCCTGGGACAAGCTGGTGACGGTGGAGGGGACGAGCCTGCGCTACGACGGGCAGGTGGTGGGCACGGTGGAGGAGGGGCCCAAGCGGTTTGCCGTGGTGGGGTCCCAGCTGTGCATCTTCCCGGACAAGAAGTACCTGGACCTGACCACCCGGGCGCTGGGGGACCTTCAGGCCACCGTGGTCAACCCCCAGGGGCTGGAGGCCGTCTTCACCGAGCGGTCGGTCACGTTGAAGTCGGACGACCTGCTGGGCCAGGTCAGGAGCGGGGCGCCCTTCCTCCAGCCCAAGGAGGCCACCGTGCGGAGCTACCGGGTCAAGCGGGACACCGGGTACAGCTACTACCTTCAGGTCTTTGACGAGTTGGAGTGGGACAGCGGCGCGGGCCGCTGGCGGCAGAGCATCGCCGACGCCCAGGAGATCTGGACCCCCCACGCCGCCCAGCTGGACCTGGTGGGGAAGAAGGTCTGGCTCCGGGACACCGGGATCAGCGGGGGCTACGCCCTCAACCTGCGGAAGGTGGCCGAGGACGCCTACATCGACGGCGAGAACCGCTTCGTCATCGACCGGCCCACCCTGGAGCCCTACGGGGCCTACCAGACCGAGGGGCTCTACGGCGTCATCACCGGGGTGAGCGAGACGGACCTCTCCCGGGACTACGGCTATGACTACACCGCCAAGACCATCCTCTTCCGCCTGGAACTCCACAACGCCGCCAAGGGCAACCCCGGCCTGGAAGGGCTGTTCGCCCCCGGGGACCGGGTGAGCGTGTGGGGCTGTACTCTCCAAGAGGGAAACAACCGGGAGAAGCTGGCGGTGGAGGCGGTGGAGGGGATGACCGTCACCTTCGCCCTGGGGGAGGGGGAGGGCTTTGTCCCCGCCGCCGAGACGGGCGGGGTGACCCTGTGCCGGGAGGTGCCCCAGCTGGACTTTGTCTGCGCGGCCCAGGGGCGGCTCATGGGGGTTAACAGCGCGGAGAACCGGGTCTACATCTCCGCCCTGGGAAGCCCCGGCAACTTCTACGTCCACGACGGCCTGGCCTCCGACAGCGCCGCGCTGGACGCGGGGACCGACGGGGCCTTCACCGGCTGTGCCGCCTACGGCGGCGGGGCGGTGTTCTTCAAGGAGGACTGCCTCATCAAGCTCATGGGCAACCGCGCGTCCGCCTACGAGCTCTACGCCTACCAGGTCCCCGGCCTTCAGGCGGGCAGCGAGGGGTCCCTGGCCGTGCTGGGGGAGGCGCTGTACTACAAGAGCCGGGACGGGGTGTACGCCTACACCGGCGCCACCCCCCGGCTCATCTCGGCGGGGCTGGGGGAGACGGGGTACACCAGCGCCGCCGCCGGCAGCGACGGGCGGCGGTACTACCTCTCCATGCGGGCATCCGACGGAACCTGGGAGCTGTTGACCTACGACACCCGCACTGGCCTCTGGCTCAAGGAGGAGGAGCGCCAGGCCAGCCACTTCGCCGCCCTGGACGGCACGGTCTATATGCTCTCCCAGGGGACCATTTACGCCCTGGACCAGGGGGAGGACGACGACGGCGCGCCCATCGACTGGATGGCCCTCTTTGTCCCCTTTGACGAGACGACCCACCGGCGCAAGCGCCCCTCCCGCCTGCTTCTGCGGCTGGAGCTGGAGCCGGGGGCCTGGGCGCGGGCGGAGCTGGCCCAGGACGACGGGCCCTTTCGGACCGTCTGGGCCGGCCATGACAGCGCCGCCCCCACGGCGGTGATCCCCCTGCGCCCCGGCCGGTGCGACAGCTACCGCCTGCGCCTGACCGGCCAGGGCCGGTGCCTGGTCAAGAGCCTGGAGCGGGAGTTCTCCCTGGGAGGTCTGCGATGAATCTGTTTGACAAAGAGCCGCCCCGCCGGGCCGAGGCCGACTACCTGGGCCGCCTGCGGGCGTTGGAGGACTACGTGGAGTACCTGCGCCAGCAGGGCCAGTACGGCTTTTCCCAAACCGGCAAACGCCTGGACGCCCTGGAGACCCGCCCCCGCGAGGGGTGAGGGGGCTTTGCCGTCTGCGATAGGCGAGGTTTTGCCACTCGGCGGGGGGATTTTGCGCCTACGATAGGCGGCGTTCGTCCTCCCGAACGGGGGGTTGTTGATTGCCCGAACCGGGCAGGGGACGTGCGCCTCCCGGTGCGGGGGCCAGGACCATTTCTCTTTTCTCCGCGGAGAAAAGAGAAACGGTCCTGGACTCCAAAGAGAAAAGAGTTGGGCTTATTATTGATGCCCCTTCTTCTTCCGCTCGGCGGCCCGGAAGGACTGGATTGGTAGTGGAAGTCGCCGCCACTAGGCGGCACAACGCCGTACCGGGAATCAAGTAGCTCTCCTACTGCTCACGCCGCGGCCGCCTCTGCCAACCAGGACTGAAAGGCGGCTTTTGACCTCTCCCTTTGTCGTTTCAACCAAGCAAAAACTCTCCCGGCGTTGTAGCTGGGAGAGTTCGTTTTTTATAGCTCGAAAGGCGAAAAGTGGAAGGGGCGGGGTGAGTGGAGAAAGGCGGAGGGCAAGGGAAACGCCCCTCTAGTCCTATACGCCAGAGGTGGCCGCGGCGTGAGCAGTAGAAACGTCACGCATATCTGCGAATCACATCGTGCCGCCCAGTGGCGGCATCATCCACTACCAATCCTGTCTTTCCGGGCCGCCGAGGGTGAGAGGGAGAGGCCACAATAATAGCCCCGTTCTTTTTCTTTTGGCATCCAAAACCGTTTTCTTTTTCTTCGCAAAGAAAAAGAAAATGGGTTTGGCCCCCGCGCCGGGCAGGCGCGACCTTTGCCCGGTTCGGGCAACAACTAACCCCTCGTCGGGAGGACAAACCCCGCCTTTGGGTTTCGCGCTAACCGCCCCTCTGTCTCACCATAGCATAATCTGACCTTAAATGATGATCATGAATGGCAATAGAATAAACACTCTTAGTTTGACCATCAACAAAAAAGAGCCCGCCAAGACTTGTCCCCACAAACTCGTTGTGTCCAGTCCATACAAGGAGGTTCTCTTCATCAACGACAGATACACCGAAAATCAAATCGTTAAAACTTGCCAAACAAGTAAGTGTCTCTTCCAGGAAATTATACTTCTGTACCGAATGTCCATCTGAGCAAATAATAGTGTCATTATTTTGAAAGGAAAAGCGCGAACCAGGGATCATCTCAATTATTTCTCCTGTATATCCATTGCAAAGATAACCATCACTGAGGGTGCCAACAATATAGAAAGCGCCGTCCGGCGATGCTGAAATTCCTGTTTTTGAATAGCTGTTTAATGGTTCGTCAAAGTAATATTTCATAAATGAAGAAGTTGGATCATGTAATGAGAAAGACAATACGTATTGAGATGTTAAAATGAACACCTTTTCAGCATTTTGAGCAAGAGCAACATCTATGATCTCTTCGTCCCCCTCCACTTGTACAGGAAAATCAACCACTTTGTTTATAGCTTTTGACTGAGCATCCACCCAGAGAACTTGACCAAAATAGGTCAGAGCAAGAACGCTTCCATCCGTGGCGGGAGAAGAAAGAGCAATAAGAGGTTCTTCTGTGGCAATACACAGCGAAAACTCATTAGATTCTGAAATTAGTTCGAAAATACCAAATTCTTCGCTGTCATCCTGTAAAGACAAAATGGTGTATAGCGCACGATCACAAAACGGCAGCACATTGGTGTCTGATTCCATATTATCGGGTTGCTTAGATGATTCCACATGATTGGGTTCCGTAGATAAATGTTGCAAATAAGAACAACTGGTCGCCAAAGTTACAGAAACAATTCAGATAAAGATTTTGTAATTTCCAGCCTTAACCTTATGTAACTCGGCAAATGGTGGCAAAGCCTTGATTTTCAGGCGTTTCCGCCATTTGCCGTTTGGGAGAGTTGTTCGCATATCTCGGCGTATCCCGGCGTGACTTTGCGCTGAAACGTAGTACGGAAGTAGTAAAAGCGGCCTGCCGCTCCTGTTTTACTACTTTACTACGCAGCCAGCCGCTCCATCTCCGCCTTTACGGAACAGGCATCAACATGGGTGTAGTAGTCCAGCGTCATGGTGATGTTGGCGTGGCCCATGATGTACTGCAACGCCTTGGGGTTCATACCGGCGTTTGCCATGCGGGTACAGAACGTGTGCCGGAGGGAGTGCGGGGTGATGTTGGGCAACTGCTCCTTGTGCTGCTTGTTGTACTTCTTCACAAGGCCCCTAATCATGGCATTGTAATTGACGCCTACCCTCGGCATCCCGTCCCTTTTGAGGAACAGGAAGTTGGTGTACCCGTCCACCGTGATGGTGGCTTTCTTCCCCCGGTTCTTCAGCACCCGCTTTAACGCCCGGTAGACCGGCTCACTCATGGGGATTTCCCGGTAGCCGTTTTTGGTCTTGGGCGTTTCGATATAGTAGCCGTTCTCACTGTCCCGCAAAAGCTGGTGGTCTACCTGGATCAGTCGGCTCTTAAAGTCAAGGTTCGTGGTCAGCCCGCAGAACTCGGAAATGCGAAGCCCGGTTCCCAGCAGGATGATAAGCTCGTCGGCGTACTTCTGATATACCGGGTCATTCTGTGCGAAGTCGATCAGGCTTACCTCCTGTTCCGGCGTCAGCACGGTTTTCTCGCCCCTGTCGTCCTCCAGAACTTTGTTCAGGGCAAAGCTGAACGGGTTCTTGCGAATACAATCGTCCTCAATGGCGATGAAAAATGCGGCCCGGAGGGAACGCTTGTAGTTGCTGATAGACTGGAAGCTAAAGCCCTTTTCCCTCATGCGGATGGCCCACTCTTTGGCATCGGAGGGCTTTACCGCGTCGATGCTTTTCCCGCCGAGAGGGTCGTCCCGCAGGAGGCCCATCAGGTACTCCCGCTGTTTCTTGGTGCCCCGCTTTACATCCGCCCGCTGGCTGTTCTGCTTGGCGTAGAGCTGGCAGACGGTCATTTTTTTGCCTACGGTGTCGATACCGTCCGCAATATCCCGGTTGATCTCCTTTTCCTTTTCCCGGAGGGAAACATCGTCCCGCTTGCCTGCCGGGGTCTTGTCCGTGGCTACCAGCTTCCAGGCATAGACAAATTGGGGCTTGCCGGTGCTGTCCGTGTACTTGTATGCGTATCTCCCGTCTTTTCGCTGGCTCTCTCCAGTTCTTAATATGCGGCCTTTATTGTCACGTCGTTTCTCCGCCATTGGTAAAACTCCTTTCCAAAACTGGAACGAGCCTTGATACGACTTGACTATATTCTATCATATTTCCGGCTCAATACAAATCTGCGATTAAATCACATCCAGGGAGTCAATGACTTTTTCAAACTGCCTGCGTTTGATCTGGATGCGGTTGCCGTTCATTATCAGCCAGTTGGCGTCCGGGTTTTCCTCCGCCAGTTTCCGCAGTTTCTTTTCCCCGATGCGGAAATACTTGGCCGCTTCCTCGATGGTCAGGGTGTACTTCTCCCAAATGGGCACGTCAAGATAACTCATACACCCGCCCCTCCTTTCGGCGTGACCACATACTCCATGCCGGGGCGCTGGCCGCAGTAGACACAGACCTCCTTTTCAGCCTGTTCCGGCGCAGCCTCCCACAAAGCAAAAGCGCCTGTGCCGCGAAAAGCGTCAGCACAAGCGCCGCACAAGCAAAGGGTCAGTTTCGGGGGTACGGGTTCAATCAGGCCGATGCTGACCGCCAGGGCGTGGTTGATGCCCCGGATATGTTTCTTGTCCAGCCTGCCGATGTAGCCGGACAGCCGACGCTTGTCCACGGTGCGAATTTGCTCCAACAGGACGAGGGACGGCTGTGCCAGCCCGTTCCCGGCGTCCAGGTAGTAGTGGGTGGGCAGCTTGGCCTTGACGTTGGCCTTGCTGGTGACGGCGGCGATAATGACGGTGGGGCTGTATTTGTTGCCCACGTTGTTCTGGATGATAACGACGGGCCGGGTGCCCTTCTGCTCCGAGCCGATCCCGTGGCCCAGGTCGGCGTAGTATAGGTCGCCGCGCAAATATGTCCTGCTCATGATGTTTGACCTCCTTATAAAATTAGACGGCCCGCGTCGCCTATGTAGGGGCCGGACAGCGTGACATATCAAGGTTGGTGGAGCATAAACGCTCCCGTTTCCATAAAATAAGTCCCGCTGTCCGGCTTATATGAAAGCAAGCCTATTTGTCCGCGACACCCCGGCCCGCTGTGGGAAGTCATCAAGCGGCTGGCGGCAACCAGCTCCACGGGAATTTCACCCCCGGCAGGTTCTCTGTCGGCTGTTCTCATTGCCTGCGACGGCTTCACGCTGGAAAACGCTATCACGCTCGGACTGTGACTGAACAGGAGTATCATTGTCCCTATTGCCGGTCGTGGCCGTACCGGGAGCCGCCCGGTATTTCATGGCCGCTGGTTCTCGCTCCATGCCGGACAACAGACTATGGACGAAATGATAGTGTGGCATCCCGCTGTCCTGTCCGACACATCCTGGCGCGGCGGCAAAAGTGGCTCGCGGCAATAGGAATGTGCTTGATGAATGGGTATGAAGTTGTCAAAGGTCAAACCCATTCGCCGCACAAACGAGGAACAGGTGAAAGGCTTTCCATCGCCCTTCACCTGTTTCCTCACTCAAACGCGAAAATTCACCCCCCTATCAAAAATTTTTTCAGATTTTTTTCTGCGGTCTTTATTGACTTGGCAATCACCTGAAATTTGCATCCCTCCATATCGGCAATCTGCTCGTATGTAAACTCACCAAAATAGTACAGCACCAGGCGGCGGCGCTGCTTTTCAGGCAGTTGGGCGATTGCTTGGTGTAGCTTGTCCACTTCTATCCGCTGGGAAACCATTTCCTCCACGCTCTCCTGGGGCTTTGCGGCCCGCCTGTTCAGCGTCGCCTCCGTCATCTCGGATTGCTCATAGTGCCTGTCCACTTCGTTGAAAAAAGAAAGATCATCCAGCTCAAACTCGTTGAACGCATCGAACAGGGTCTTGTCGATCTCCATCCAGCGTTTTACCTTGCCGCCGTCTGTGAACGCCAGAAAATAGCGCGGGTGGGCGGTGTTGATGCCAGCGGTGTATATCTCATAGGGATTTTCTTCATCCCTCCGGCGCTTGGGCCGGGGATCAAGGTTTTGGGGATGGCTGTCTGCCATGTTCTTTTACCTCCAGTCTGAATTTTGGGAAATTCAGACTGGAGGCGGGCCACGGCACCGGGGTTGTAAGCTGCTATGGGAAAAAACAGCGTCAGAAGGATTGCGGCCTCTGATACCGCATTGGAGAAAAAGCGCGGGCTTGCGAAAAAAAGATGTATTTCCCTCGGCGGGTGGCTGAGAGAAAAAGTTGGGAAAAACAGGGGAAAGCCGATATAAGTGGCTTTCCCTTGAAATAGAGCGATTATTACAGGAAAGGGAGAAATCTTGTAAAATCCTGTATAATTCGGCATACAAAAGCCCCGCAAAGACTGTTCTGGTCTTTGCAGGGCTTATACTCCGACAAAATATATACTTGTTCTCAGCTATTTTGAGTTTTTCATGATCATCCCCATTTCTGGCGAATGAAACGGAGCATCAGGGGTGCTATCTTAAATAGGGTCTACTGAACGGCGCAAAAAGATTGATTTTCCAATGCTTTCAGGACGTTTTTTACATATATATGTTTGGCTCTGAATAGGGACGCTGCAAATGCCCAGACAAAACCGGAAAGATAAAAAAGAGCTATCGCATTACACAAAAAGCCGTTTGCGGGCATGGTTCCGCCCAGATAAGGATGTTTTATGTTTCCCAGAGTGGCCCCAGGATGTTACAGCATCCTGGGGCCGTTTTGTCATGCCTGACCAATGAAATTGTCTTTAAAACGTAGGAACACCTCGCGCTTGCATCGTAGGACAGTTAATTGGGAAAGTCTATCGGTGCAACTTCCTGCCTAACAGTTCCACGGGAGTAGTTCGATTCAACTTCAAAGTAGGGGTTAATGCCCATAGAAGCGACAACGAAATCATCATCTGCGCTTGAACGAGAATACATAATACATAAAATTCCATCTGTTAGCAGGTGGTAATCCTTGTACTCCAAAACCGGTTCTGGAGTATAGATGCGCTCAACATAATCATTCAATTCAAAGTCAAAATCTTGAACAGCTATAGAACCAATATCTTCCGGGACGAAATCCGATGTCATCGGATCAATCTTCATGACATCTTCAACTGAAGATCCAACCGAAATAGTTGAAAAGTCCTCAAATGATAGTTCTTTTTCAGAGAACAGAACCCGTCCAGTAAGCCACCAGACTTCCGTCCCTTCGGTCGCCACTGTCTCCGTCGAATCTAACTTTTCAAAGAAGAAGTATGCATTAAATTCTTTTCCTTCATCTTCGATCCGATATACTGTATAGATCAACTGATCTGTCACACGCCGAACACATTCCATCGGATATCGTTCATTAATAGCTGTTAAAGACCTTGCAGCGAAGTTGAAATCCAATATTTCTCCTGTCTTATCAATGCCTAAATCAGAAAGCATATCTTTATGATAGGTGTTCGTGATTAGTTCTTCTGGAGAGTATTCTTCAGGGATAGCTTCCGCAATGCTCAACGCAGTACCATCAGGAAGTTCACCCGTTTCAGCATCGCCCGCTATGTTCAACAAAGAGACTCCGCCCATAGAAACCGCATGTACAACTGTACTCAGCAGAAGCATCATACCCACGACAATGCAAAGCATCTTGATTCTTGTATGTTTCATTGCTCACCCTCCTTACTGTGTCAGCACATAGTATACAATACTGCTGTTGTAAAATCCACTCTTGGTTCCCTTTGCCCACCCAGAAGAATAGTTGGTTGTCGGCATGTCAGATGCAGGCAGAAGGACGGATGGTGTTTGCCCGTGTTTATTTGCCCATGGCCCATTGTTAGTACGATACCAATAGTGATAGTCATAGTCTGTCCCTTGCTTACCAATTCGCATCACGATCATCCACTGATTAGAAGCAAGGGTAACATTTGGACCACTCACTTCCTTCCATCGTCCTCTGAAGTTACTATTAAGCCAAGTAGTCATTCGTGTCTTGGTACGTGCAAGGGCTTGCGCTGTCGTGGTAGACTGGTTTTGAACATACTTAGCGTCATCTGATGTCAAAAACTGAGGCCAGTTGTTCGTAAAGCAGGCATACCCGTGGCAGTTGATGTTCGTGCTAGCTTGAGAAACATAGGGCTTACAGCCGTAGAAATTATATGTGATGGATAACTCAGGTTTATTACTACTTTCTGTGGACCGGATATCTTTCCGATATGATGCATTACTTTCGTTTGAATTTCTTAATATAATTCCCTTATTGGCATTAGTAGTATTGCTCTTCCACCCCTGCACAATTTTGGTAATGTCGAAAGAAACCGTCGTTTGGCTGCTGCTACCTACGGTTGAACTGGTACTTGGAGATGTGTATCCACTCCAAGAGGTATTACTGTAAGTGGCACTTGATTCTGTCCATGTTGACCCAGAATATTGATTAGCATAAATAGTAGTTCGGGTCGATAGCCCAGATGCCTCTTTAAGAGAAAGTGTCGCATTTGTAATGGCATTCGCACTCAATGCTTTGTATGTTTGATTATTTAAGAGTCCGGGGAATTTCATCAGAAGTCGGCCAACCCCGTATTCTTTTCCTCCAGACTGTCCAACATACCCAAGGAGCCCATAAGTATTACTACCACTCGCAACATTCTTCACATCAGCACCATTATAAATGGGAACATCCTGTATTGTCTTGCTACTCCCACTACCAGATGTGCTTACAGTAAAGGATGGATCTACATATACTGGGTATTCAGTTCTGTTATCCGCTAAAAAGCTCTCGTCCACTGTAATCGTGATTTTGTACTGATTATCACCAAGGAATTGTAGTTCAACAACATTATTCCATGTGTTATGGCAGTAACCGTCGGTTGCCTCATCAACTTCACCCACATAGCTATCATATACATAGATTGGGTCCATGACAAAAACAGTTTCGCCCGAAGTGTCTGTAAGGATAATATGATTATTTTGGCATACAGGGGTCAAGCCACCAGCATCTAAAATGAAGCTAAATTCGTTGTCAGTGTATTCGTGAAGGACGATTTCTTCCTTGAATCCTCCAAATGTAGGTGAATATTCTACCCAAGTTCCTGTTCCAAATATATCGGAGTAGTGAACCGTATCACCGGAGTCACTGTCAGATTTTGAAACCAAGCTCTGACCAGTCATAAGCGGGGCGATTTCTATATATTGGTCTCCAGTTTTCAAAAGAATTCCAGACTCTTGAGACAGTGTTTTGGGAAAGTAAGTACGAATGTTGTTATCCTTGTTGACATACGAATAATCTAATGCAAACTGTGGATCATCAAAGGCACTATATAACTGGTTGCTTTTATCTTTGATATGTCCATCCTCGTCGATGAATTTTACCGCTTCTTCAAAATAGTAGAGGGTGGCGGTATCATCATCATTGAGAAAAACAATAGAGTTCATATCCTTTTCTTCCGAAAAAATCCGTGCAATATGATTGTTTTCCTCAATGCTCGCTGCCGAAATAACTTCTGGTATATTATCTGCCGTAAGTGCAACGGCTTCAATCATTTCGCCTTCATAATTTTCGCTTTCTACGTCTACTGCTGAAACAGGTGTTGCTGAGAATAACAGGGACATACATAGGACAATGGAAAGCATCATTTTAAGCACCCATCTCTTTTGCATTTGCTCAACCTCCTGATAGTTATTTTTGTTTTGATACTCATTTCAAAAGGTATCAAGCGCCAGATGGCCAGCTGAACATCAAACACCCCAAGGGTTTGCCCTTGGGGTGTTCTGCATACATGCAGAACACCTTTCAAAATTGCTGGGTTTATGCTGTTTTGCCTGTTGTGGTAATGGTCTTGCTTTCTGCTATGCCATCAAGCCAAACTGTAACCGTAGCCTGTGCCCGATAGGTTTTACCGCTCTTTGCATCGACCGATCCGTTAATCGAAGCGTTGCGTCCATCTTCTTCGACCGTCCACGAATCCAATGTGACCCAGCGGCTCCCTTGCTGTTCCTGAATTTTCAGGACAATTTTGCATTTTTCAGCACCGCGTTTACCACCTACATTGGCGCTTGCAGCAGCTGTTCCGTTTTTAACAGAAATTGCGCATTGAGCATCATTGATGTTCGTCATCCTGAACTCGATGACACCATCTTCTATCGAAGATATATCATCTGCCATACACGGGGAGGAAAGCGCACATGTGCAGATAACAGCGCAGAGCAGACAGAGCAACTGCTTTGAAACCTGTTTGAACATAAGAATCACCTCCTTCCTGTTCCGATTACAGTAACGAAGAAGGAGGCGATTTGGGGACACTCAAAATTTGGTTTTTCTCAAAAATAGGAATTATTTTGATATGGTTATTCCATTAGCAATTTTGATAATTTCCTCTGACGGGAAATCACCAGTCAGAAGCATTAGATACGGATCATCTTCCCACATCAAAATTGAAATATCTTCTTTTATAATAAGAGAAGCGTTGTAGTTGCCAAAGGGAACTGTTGTGGTCGTACCATCCTCGGTATCCAGAATAATATCCAAGCCGGTACTGTCAGTGACTAACTGCTGGCTGAATTTCAATTGCCTGCCCTCTGAGTTTTCAAAATAGATCGTTTGGCTTTGTGGTTCGGACAAGGTCTCGCGGCGGACTTCATTGATTCCTTCTGGAAGATAGCTAAACTCAATTTCGGCCAATTCCGTGTCATCCTGCCAGGAAGAGAAGAAACTGAAGTGTGTCAAGTCGTAGAACACCTCAGTAATAACCTCTATGAACTTGGCTCGATAGGCCTCAACTGTCATCAGACAAGAGAAACTAAGGGTTGCTGCAATTAAGATCGCAGCGGCTGTCTGCCGGGCAATTTGCAGAGCCTTTCTCATTGGCAGTGAGCGTCGCTGCTCCCGAATGAGCCTTCTCATCTTCCGCTCAAAGCGCCGGGAGAATTTATGCTCCGGAATTTGATTATCAGGCGGAAGTGAACTGAGCCAAAGTTTTTCCGCTTTCGGAGCACACTTATATAGCATTTCTTCTGTGATTTTCATATGCTATGCCTCCTCCCTGTCCAACTGATCTTCCAACCTTTTCCTGGCCCGCTGTATGGTCTTTTTTACATTTTCTTTCGACATGGACAGCATCACAGCGACCTCTTCCATAGAATACCCCCAGGCGTATTTCAACAGGAGTACTTCACGGTATCTTCCCGGTAACAATGCAATGGCTTTAACCAATCGATCGGTTTCCTCAACCTGATCAATTGCAGACTGCTCTGGGACACCTATGTACTCTTCTTCAAAAGGAACAACTGTTTTTGATTTTCGTTTACGGTACAAGTCTATTGCTTTGTTTTCAGTTATAGTAACGATTAAATATCTCGTTTGGGGACTCTTTGGATCATCAATCTCATCAATTATTTCTATTATCTTTAAAAAAGCGTCATGAACGATATCCTCAGAATCCCGTGTATCTCCCAGCACGCTATTTGCCGTATAGAACATCAGGTCTTTGTACCGCTCATATATGATCTCAAATTTTAGTTTCTCCTCTGGAGAGTCGATCATAGCCAGGTAGATAAACATAGAAAGATCTCCCTTTATTTTAATGGAAAACATAAACCTGCTATTTTGTTTACTATATCCAATTTTTCATTTTGGGGTACTGAGTTTCAAAATATCGCAAACAGCTGCGGAACACTTTGATATGCTCCCAATAAGACAGACAAGGAAATCACAGAGGAGAGAGTACAGATGAGAAAGCGGAAAGAGCTTGCATCGGAAGAAAAGGTCTTGCTGGCGGAGGAATACCTTGCAGGACGGCTACGGATGCGGGAGGCGGCGCGGTAGGCAGGGTTAGGCCATTCCACCATGGAAAACTGAATCAGCTGGTTTCGTTCCGAGGGTGCTTCCGGGCTGTGGAAAAATGGAAACCAGGCCAAGCATCAGTACAGTTGGGGAGTAAAGCGCAGGGTGGTGGGGGAATATCTGTCGGGCCAGGGCAGTTCTATGTCCATTGCGGAAAAGTATCAACTGTGTTCGGAAAATTGGGTATTGGACTGGACGAAGGCGTATCATGACAGAACCTCCAGACAAGAGACGGGTGGTTCCGTCATGAGAAAAGACCACACCGTGGAAAAGCGGTTGCGGGCGGTGCTGGCCTGTTTGGATGGCGCTAAAAGTCTTTGATAAATTGCCCAGGCCCACCCCTAAGAATTGTATCACATAATATCCAGTTACAGTAGATGACAAATGCTGATATTTTTGAAAGATAAGTAGGGATATTATTGCACTATGTAGGAACAGCCACAGGCTGTTCCCCTTTTAATAAGCTGGAGTACCGTACCCGTAAATTTCATAATGGCCTATGGCATAGCGGTTCTCCCGGCAGCTATCGCCGGAGTTGCCCTCCACGGTGTAGACAAGGCCATTCTCCACCTTCTCCACGATGCCCACATGGTCGGCAAGGCCGTCCTGGGGGCCGGAGCTGCCCTTGTTGTCCCAATCAAAGTAAATGATGTCGCCGGGGCGTGGCTCATAGCTGTTGTCCTGCCATAGTCCCCGGTCTTTGAACCAATCAGAGCCGGAAATACAGCCCGCCGTCCTGGGGATTACACCGGCGTCCAGATACCCGCACTCGTTGGCGCACCAACTGACAAAGCAGGCACACCACTCCACGCGGGAGTTGAAGCCATACCACGACCAATAGGGCTGGCCCCCCACGTTGCCGAGCTGGGAGAGGGCCACCACCACGATCTCCCCGTCGCCCACACCGATACCGTATAGGGCGCTGCTCCACATACTGCGGTTTTCTTCAGCCAGTAACTCCGCAAGCTGCGCCCGCTGGTCAGCGGTGAAGTTGTAGACGTTCGCCATTTCATCGGCGGTTTTGTGGGTCACGGTGATATAGAGGGTCGTTGTCGTTACCTCAACTTCTTCCTCAACGATATTGCCCGCCCCGTCGTCGGTTTCCACGGTTTGGATGGTGGTGGCGGTTTCCGAACGGTGGCTTATCTCGTTCATAGCCCAAAATATCTCTTTCAACAGCTCTTTTTTGCTGTCGTCTATCGTGGCGACTTCCTGGGGATTGTCCGGGTCGGTGGTGGTCTTAACGGCGTATATTGCCAGCACCTCCGGCCAGACGGCGCGGGAGCCGGACATTTCAAGCGTGTCATGGGCGGTGCCGTTCTTGATCTCGTCCAGCTTGCCCTCATATTCCTGGTTGATCTCCCGGACGACGGCGGGCATGGTCTGTCCCGTGCCGTTGTCCTCCCCTGAGAAGTGTAGGACTACAATACATATTGGATATTGAGAAAAGAAAAAGGTAGAAGGATGGGGCCACATCGGTTAAAGTAGAG
>CANQVO010000007.1 GCA_947627325.1 uncultured Oscillospiraceae bacterium
TCATCTGGTCGCGGGCGATCTCTGGGATGCAGTTGACGCCGCTCACAAACCGCTGCTCCTCGGTTTTGTAGTCCTGGGTGGCGTAGCCCAGCACATCGTGGAGGCCCTGCCACTCTTCTTGGCTGACAGTAGTCTTGTCCGGGTTGGCGGCGTAGTTCACCACCCGGCCTAAGTCGCCCTTGACACTCCAAATGGCTGTGGCCGCCATCACCCGATCTTCTCCGGGGCGGTGACCGTCTCCTGGAGTTGCCTGACCGCCTCCAGCGTGATACCGCCCTTCTCGTTCAGCCGTCCCATGAGGGCATAGAACGCCTCCGGCGGGTACGCCTTGGGCACATAGCCCTGGATCAATTTCCGCAGGTAGGCCGACTGGGAGAGCCGTGTCCTTGTCGTGTGGGATTTCAGCACCGCCATGTCCTCCGGGCTTAATCGAATGGTCAGCTTGACGGTTTTTTCCATTGGTTTCCTCCTTTCTCGTTGGGGTCGCAGGGGCGGTGCGTGCCAGTGGCACGCGTCCACCGCACGACCGAGCCGACAGGCGAGACCGCCCCTGCCAAGCGGATTTGTGCCATACAAATCCAGTGCTTGCTAACAATAGCGCGGGGGCTACCCCTCCCCGGTGTTGTGGTCGATCCAGGCGGTCAGCTTGTCCTTGGGCACCATGAGCCGCTTGCCGATCCGCAGGGCGGGAAAGCCCTTGCTGTGGATCAGGGCGTAGGCTCCGGCCCTGGAAATGCCCAGCGCCCCGGCCAACTCGTTGGCCGTCAGCATGGCGGGCAGCTCCTCAAAATTGCGGCAATCTACCTTCAAATGGGTTCCTCCTCTCCGTCATAGGATTTCATTCACTTGTCTATCTATCCCTCTCTGTCTGGCGTGATATGATACAGCAATTTTATATCACCCATAATTTTCCAGTCAAGCAAAACCGTTCGCCTTGTTTTGACAGGATATTTTTTGACAAACTGCTATATTTGTGCTATGTGATATAATCCTTCGATAAGCTATGACGGAAAGAGAGGGCTTGCCCATGCCGACGCTGAACTTCACCCACTTCTCCGGGGCCGTGCCCCGGTACGGCGGCTATTCGCTGGAGCAGACGGACGGTATTCTATACCTCGTCCCGGACACTCTGGCGGTGCGCCGCTATGACCCCTTTGAAGACATAGACGGTCTGCTTCTAGAGGTGGTCAAGGCCGGGGCGATAGTGGCCGCCTGTGAGCCGTTTCTGGACTACTGCCTGTCCCACAAAATGCTCCCGCTCCGGGATGTGGAGTTCTGGCGACAGGGAGACTTCTTCGCCGCCCGCCCCAAGGAGGCCCGGCCCATTCTTGACGCTCTGCTGGCCTTTGCGGGGCGGTACGGCCTCCCGATATGGGAGGGCATCGTCACCACCACATACCCGGCCCGGTGCGCCCAGCGGCTCATGGCGCTCTGTCAGGACGGGAATGACGACACGGCCTACATGATGCGCTACGAGGCCGCCCGGCGGGCCTGCCAGTCCTCCGGGGCCGTCCCGGTCTGCACCCTGGCGTTGACTCTGCTGGACTTCTACCTCCAATGGATCGAGGGGCTGGACGGCGGATTCTTTCCCATCCGTCACGCCGACTGGCTCATGGCCTACGGGCAAGAAAAAACACCCAGGCTCACCGCCCAGGTGTACGATCTCACCACTTGTATCAACCTCGCCTACGCCGTCCTCACCGCCGGGCAGGGCAAGGCCGTCCGCCAGTGCAAGCACTGCGGAACGTTCTTCATCGCCGAAGACCGGCGGGCCGAATACTGTTCCCCCCGCTGTCGGGGCGCCTATAACTCCAAAATGACAAGGAAGCGGGCAAAGGAGCGGAAAGAGAAAGCAGGCGAAAATTTGACCTGTCTGCCGCCAAGCGATACAATATAAGTGACCTATCACGGCAGGACTGGTCAACACCCGGAAAGGAGTATTTATGCCGCGCAAAAAGAACGCGCAGGGTGCTGGCACCATACGCAAGCGTACCGATGGCCGCTGGGAGGCCCGGTTTACTACAGGCTTTGACCCGGTCACCGGAAAGCAAGTGCAAAAATCTATCTATGGCAAGACCCAGAAGGAGGTTCGGGAACGGCTCAGCCAGATCATTGCCGAACTGAACGCTGGGACATATCTAGAGCCCTCAAAAGAGACGGTGGGCCAATGGCTGGACGCTTGGCTGGAAACCTATGTGACATATTCGGTAAAACCCTATACCGTAGATTCCTACCGCCGGGTATGCGCCAACTACCTTTCCCCCGCTCTCGGCCGCATCCCACTCTCGGCTCTTACGGCGCCCCAGATCCAGAAGTTTTACAATAGTCTTCTGATGGAGAGGAAGTTAAACCCTAAGACCGTGCGAAATATCCACGGCATTCTTCACCGAGCACTCCATCAGGCGGTGCGCCTGGGTATGATCCGCTCCAATCCCGCCGACCTGTGTGACCTTCCCAAAACCCGCCGAAAGGAGATACAGCCCTTGGAGCAGAAGGATATCTCCGCCTTCCTGACCGCTCTGGAGGGGCATCCCTTTGAGCTCCTTTACAAGGTGACTTTGTTTAGCGGGATGCGGCAGGGTGAGGTGCTGGGGCTGACATGGGATTGCGTGGACTTTGACCACAGCACACTCTATGTAAACAAACAGCTTCAAAAGGTGCCCAAGGCAGGCGGGCCATACATCCTGGTCCCCACCAAAAACAGCCGCAGTCGGGTGGTGACAGCGGCCGCCTCCGTAATGTCCCTGCTGAAAAGGCAACGGGCCAGGCAGACTGAAATGCGGCTTCTGGCGGGTCAAGGCTGGGCAAACGAGCTGAATTTGGTGTTCACAAACGAGTTGGGCGGTCACCTGGTCCCCGAGATCGTCCGCCGCAGGTTCAAGGACGTGGCCGCCGCGATCGGCAGGCCCAGTGTGCGTTTTCACGACCTACGCCATACCTACGCGATGGTGTCCATTGAAAGCGGGGATGACATCAAGACGGTACAGAGCAACCTGGGCCACGCGACAGCGGCTTTTACCCTGGATGTGTACGGCCATGTGTCCCAGAAAATGCGCCAGCAGTCGGCGGACCGTATGGAGCGGTTTATTCAAGCCGTTTCAAGCTAAAAATCGCGTAAGGGTCACCATAAGGGTCAACGGGCATAGAAAAAGCCTGTGACCCATGGGTCACAGGCTTTTCTCTGGCGCAGTGGGAGGGATTCGAACCCTCGGGCGGCTTTTGACCGCCACACGATTTCCAGTCGTGCTCGTTATGACCTCTTCGATACCACTGCAGGTCACACGTTTTTCCTGTCCGCTTCGGACAGCGAAGGTTATTATACCCTGCTTTTTTCCCTAAGTCAAGTTCTTTTTCAAATTTTTCACCCAAAGTCCCGCCCTCTCTTGCCTTTCCGGGCCAGCCGGGTTATAATGTCTGTAACTAGGCAAAATTTGCGAGCAAGGGGGCTTTTTCCATGGACTACACCTTCGCCCACTATCAGGAGAGCGCCGACTTTCTGCGCGCCCGCCTGGACGGCTTCGCGCCCGAGGCGCTTTTGGTGCTGGGCTCCGGCCTGGGCTTTCTGGGGGACGCGGTGGAGGACCCCGTCGCCGTGCCCTACGGGGAGATCCCCCACTTCAAGCACTCCACCGCCCCCGGCCACAAGGGCCAGCTGGTCTTTGGCGTTCTGCGGGGCCGGCGGGTGGCGGTGATGCAGGGGCGGCTGCACCACTACGAGGGCTACTCCTACCAGGAGGTGGCCTACGCGGTGCGGGTGGCCCGGCTGCTGGGGGCGAAGACCCTGGTGGTCACCAACGCCGCCGGGTGCGTGAACACCGCCTGGAGCGCCGGGGATCTGATGCTCATCACCGACCACGTCAAGATCTTTATGGAGTCTCCCCTCCGGGGGCCCAACCTGGACCAGTTCGGCCCCCGCTTTCCCGACGCCTCCCACCTCTACACCCCCCGGCTCCAGGCCCTGGCCCGGGAGAAGGCGGAGGCGCTGGGCGTCCCGCTTCGCCAGGGCGTCTATATGTACTTCCCCGGGCCCCAGTACGAGACTCCGGCGGAGGTACGCCTGGCCCGGACGCTGGGGGCGGACGCGGTGGGGATGTCCACCGCCCCGGAGGTCATCGTGGCCGGCCACGCCGGGATGGAGGTGCTGGGCCTCACCCTGCTGAGCAACATGGCCGCCGGCATTCTGGACCAGCCCCTGTCCGAGGAGGAGGTCCTGACCGCCGCGGAGGCGGCGAAGGGCAGGTTCTCCGCCCTGGTGCTGGCCTGTCTGGAAGAGCTGTAAAGGAGGCGGACATGAGCGTTTTATTCTCCGACGTCACCGCCGTCCTCATGGACGACGCCCACACCGTCCTCCCCCACGCCTACGTCCAGGTGGAGGGGGGCAAGATCGCCTACGTGGGCCAGACCCGGCCCCAGGGGTTTGCCGGGGAGGAGATCCCCGGCGGGGGCAAGGTGCTCCTGCCCGGCTTCGTCAACGCCCACAGCCACATCCCCATGACCCTCATGCGGGGCTACGGCGGGGGCCACGACCTCCAGGACTGGCTGGAGCACTACATCTTCCCCACCGAGGCCAAGTGGGACGACCGGGCCATCCGGGCCGCCACCCAGCTGGGCGCGGCGGAGATGATCGCCTCGGGCGTCACCTGCATCGCCGATATGTATATGCGCTGTGACGCCATTCTGGACGAGCTGGTGCGGGCGGGCATGAGCGCCAACGTCTGCTGCGGCGCCACCCAGTTCACCCCGGAGACCGACCCGGAGAAGATGAGCGACGTACGGCTCCACAGGGAACTCACCGAGAAGTGGCACGGCTACGGGGACGGGCAGATCGCCATCGACGCCTCCCTCCACGCCGAATACACCTCCTACGCCGCCCCCGCCCTGTGGGAGTGGACGGCGGCCTACGCCAAGGAGCACGCCCAGGGGCTCCACGTCCACCTGTCGGAGACGAAAAAGGAACACGCGGAGTGCATCGCCCGCCACGGCATGACCCCCGCGGCCCTGTTCGCCCACCTGGGGCTCTTTGACGTGCGGGCCATCGCCGCCCACTGCGTCTGGACCACCCCGGAGGATTGGGCCATCCTGGCCTCCCACGGGGTCACCGCCGTCCACAATCCGGTGAGCAACCTGAAGCTGGGCTCCGGCGTGGCCCCCATCCCCGCCATGAAGCGGGCGGGGGTGAACATCGCCCTGGGCACCGACGGGGTCAGCTCCAACAACGCCACCGACTTTTTCTTCGACCTAAAGCTGGCCGCCATCCTCCACAACGGCGTGGGCCTGGACCCCCTGGCCGTCACCGCCTGGGAGGCCCTGGAGATGGCTACCCGGAACGGGGCGAAGGCTCTGGGCCGGAGGACCGGCCGGGTGGAGCCGGGGTACGATGCGGACCTCATCCTGGTGGACTTTGACGCCCTCAACCTGATCCCCTGCCACGACGTGGCGGAGAACCTGGTCTTCTCCGCCCACGGCGCCAACGTGGTGATGAATATGTGCCGGGGCAAGGTCATATATAGGGACGGACAATTTTTGACCATCGACGTGGAAAAGATGAAGCGGGAGCTGGCGGACTACGCCATGCCCAAGCTCTTTGGCTGACGGGAGGCATTTTATGGCAAACGAGAAGAAACCCACCTTTTTCGGCGGGGTGGCCATCCTCATGGTGGGCTCTCTGCTGGTGAAGGTCATCGGCGCGGTGTACAAGATCCCCCTGGGCAACCTGCTGTCCAACGAGGCGTATGTGGACTTCAACACCGCCTACAACGTCTACAACCTCTTCCTCACCATCGCCACCGCGGGCCTGCCTGTGGCCCTTTCCAAGACGGTGGCCGAGGCCAACGCCCTGGGCCGCCAAAACCAGGTGGATCGGATCTTCTCCGTGGCCCTCAAGACCTTCTTGTTCATGGGGACGCTGAGCTTTTTGGCCATGAGCGTCTTCGGCGGGCCCCTGTCGGTGCTCATGGGGGACGACTCGGCGGTCTACTGCGTCTGGGCCCTGTCCCCCTCGGTGCTGTGCGTGTGCGTCATGGCCACCTTCCGGGGGTACTACCAGGGCCACTCCAACATGATCCCCACCGCCGTCAGCCAGGTCATCGAGTCCTTTGGCAAGCTGGTGTTCGGCCTGGTGCTGGCCTGGGCGGTGCTGAACTTCCTGCCCGGCCAGGACACCTACCGCCAGCGCATGGCCGCCGCCGGGGCCATTCTGGGCGTGTCCATCGGCAGCGTCATCGCCCTGGGCTATATCGTGACCCGCTACCTGCGGGACCGCTGGGCCCGCCGGGGCCAGGCCGCCACCGACAAGCCCAACTCCGGCCGCTCCATCCTGGCCCGGCTGCTGGCTCTGGCCATCCCCATCACCCTGGGCTCCGCCGCCGTCAGCCTGGTGACCATCATCGACACCAAGATCGTCCTCTCCCTGCTGGAGAAGATGTACCGCGACCTGCCCGAGCTCATCACCCCCGAAGCCCTGGCCCAGCAGTTCACCGACGGCGGCGTTCGCCCGGAACTCTACATGGCCCAGGGCCTGAAGGGCATCTACGACAAGTGCATGGCCATCTACAACCTCCCCTCCCAACTGATGGTGGCTATCACCGCCAGCGTCATCCCCGCCGTCTCCGCCTGTCTGGCCCGGCAGGACAAAAAGGCCGCCAGCGCCACCTCGGAGTCCGCCCTGCGGATCGGCATGATCCTGGCCTTCCCCATGGGCATTGGCCTGTTCGCCCTGGCCGGGCCCATCGTGGAACTGCTCTTCCCCGGCAAGATGGACCAGTCGGTGGCCGCCCCGGTGATGGCGATGCTGGGCCTGGCCTCCATCTTCGTGTGCATCATGCTCCTGTGCAACTCCATCCTCCAGGCCAGCGGCCATGTGGGCCTGCCCGTCATCTCGGTGGTGGTGGGCGGCGTGGTGAAGATCGCGGTCAACTACCTGCTGGTGGGCAACCACGACATCAACATCAAGGGCGCGCCCATCGGCACCCTGTGCTGTTTCGCCACGGTGTCCTTGCTGAACATGATCTTCATCCTCCGGGTGATCCCCGCGCCCCCCAACTTCCTCCGGGCCTTCGCCAAGCCCCTGGCCGCCTCGGTGTGCATGGGGGCGGGGGCCTGGGCGGCCTGCGGGCTTGCCAGCCGCTATGTGGGCCCCCGGCTGGGCTGTCTGGTGGGTATCGCCGCGGGGATGGCGCTCTATTTCGTCCTCATCATCCTGCTCAAGGTCTTCTCCAAGGACGACCTGGCCCTCATGCCCAAGGGGGACAAGATCGCCCGGATCCTGCGGGTCCGATAAGGCCAAACACCCCCGGAGACCCCCCGGAGACCGGATTTTTCGGGATTTTTTCGGCCAAATTGAAAAAATATAGCAAAAAGCACTTGCGGAAAGAGGGAAAATATGATAGATTTTCAGTGTAAGCCTTCCTATACCGTGGGGGATTTGGCGCTGATCGTGGCGATCCTCCGCGCCCCGGGGGGCTGTCCCTGGGATCGGGAGCAGACCCACGCGTCCATCCGCCCCAATATGCTGGAGGAGGCCTACGAGGTCTGCGAGGCCATCGACCAGAACGACCCCGACCACCTGAAGGAGGAATTGGGGGACGTACTGCTGCAGGTGGCCCTCCACGCCCAGATGGAGCGGGAGACCGGCTCCTTCACCCTGGACGATGTGGCCGACGGCATCTGCAAAAAGCTCATCTTCCGCCACCCCCACGTCTTTGGGGACGTCCACGCGGAGAACGCCGACCAGGCCCTGGACGCCTGGGACGCCATGAAGCGGGTGGAGAAGTCCCAGACCACCTACACCGACACCCTCCGGGCCGTGGCCCGGGCCCTGCCCGCCCTGTGGCGGGCGGAGAAGGTCCAGAAAAAGGCGAAAAAGGCCGGGTTCGACTGGCCGGACGCCCAGGGCGCGGTGGACAAGCTCTCGGAGGAGATCGGCGAGCTCCAGGCGGCCATGGCCGGCCAGGGGGACGTGACGGAGGAGCTGGGCGACCTGCTCTTCGCCTGCGTCAACGTGGCCCGGTTCCTGGCGGTGGACCCGGAGCAGGCCCTCACCCAGGCCACCGACAAATTCACCGACCGCTTTGCCCGGGTGGAGGAAAAGGCCAGGGCCCAGGGCCGGGACATGAAGGACATGACCCTGTCCCAGCTGGACGAGCTCTGGGAGGAGGCCAAGCGCGACTTAAAGGATGACCGATAGGCCGTCTTTAAGTATAAAGCGGCGCGAGCCGTAGAAAAAAGTAGGAGGAAGATACCAATGAACAAAGCTGAACTCATCAACGCTGTGGCCGATAAGGCCGGCCTGTCCAAGAAGGACACCGAGCAAGCTGTCAACGCCGTCATCGACGTCATCACCGCCGCTCTGAAGAAGGGCGACAAGGTCCAGCTGGTCGGCTTCGGTGGCTTTGAGGTCAAGAAGCGCGCCGCCCGCACCGGCCGCAACCCCCGCACCAAGGAGACCATCCAGATCCCCGCTTCCAAGATCCCCGTCTTCAAGGCCGGCAAGGCCCTGAAGGACGCGGTGGCTAAGAAGAAGTAATTTCTTCCCCACATATGCGCGCAGCCGCCGCCGGAGCTTCCGGCGGCGACTCTTTTTTGGGCTTGACCGCCCCTGGCCCCTGATATAAAATAGAAAAAACGGCAGAAAAGGAGGGCGTTTTATGGACTATAAAGAGATCCTGCGCCGCTGTGACCACACCCTGCTCAAGCAGGACGCCACCTGGGACCAGATCAAGACCATCTGCGACGAGGCCGCGCACTACGGCTGCGCCAGCGCCTGCATCCCCCCCGCCTACGTCAAGCGGGCCGCCGCGTACGCGGGGGACAAGCTCACCATCTGCACCGTCATCGGCTTCCCCAACGGCTACGCCACCACCGCCGTCAAGGTCTTTGAGACGGAGGACGCGGTGCGAAACGGCGCGGGGGAGATCGACATGGTGGTCAACCTGGGCTGGGTGAAGGACGGGCGCTGGGAGGACGTGCTGGACGAGCTGATGGCGGTGAAGCGGGCCTGCCACGGGAAGGTCCTCAAGGTCATCATCGAGACGTGCCTGCTCACCCAGGAGGAGAAGATCAAGCTCTGCCAACTGGTGAGCCTGTCCGGGGCGGATTTTATCAAGACCTCCACTGGCTTCTCCACCGGCGGGGCCACCCGGGAGGACGTGGACCTTCTGCGCCGGAACGTGGACGCCAGGGTCAAGGTCAAAGCCGCCGGCGGCATCGCCTCTCTGGAAGACGCCCAGGACTTCCTCTCCCTGGGCGCCGACCGCCTCGGCACCAGCCGCGTGGTCAAGCTGGTCCAAGGCCAGCAAGGCGAAGGCTACTGACCCGCCCGCCGAACAGCGTTAAACGGTCCATCAAGCGCAGAGCGACCACCCCGAATGGAGCGGGGCTGAGACCAAAGGAGGCCATACGCCGTGAAACACAAAATAATCTCTTTCTGCGCCATGGATCAGGCCTTTCGGCGTTCCGAGGGGGTGATTGCATGAAATGGACAACTCCGGCGGGTAAATATAACTTCTGGCACACAGAGCTTCTGGAGCAAAAGCACCTGATGATAGCGGGCGCAGCCGGTTCCGGCAAGTCTGTTCTGCTCAATGGAATTATCTACAACGCCCTTTTCTCTTTCCCTTGTGACGTGCCCGGCGGCAAGCAGTTTATTCTGATCGACCCCACGCGGGTGGAGCTGTGTATCTACAAGAAGTTGCCCCACACGTTGCGCTATGCCTCCGAGCCGGTGGAGATGTTCCAGGCGTTGCAATACGCTATGGCACTGACCGAGGAGCGGTACAAGGCCATGCAACGCAAGCGCCTCCGGCTTTATGATGGCAGCGATGTATATGTCATCATTGACGAGTTTGCCGACCTAATGACCACCCAAGCAAGGCGAGTAAAGCCTCTCATTCAACGCCTGGCCCAAATCGGACGGGCGGCAAGGGTGCACATCATCCTCTGCACTCAATGCCCCATCGCCAGGGTTATCCCCACGGAAATCAAGGTGAACTTTGACAGCATTGTTGGCCTTCACACGGCCAACGCCCAGCAGAGCCGGAACATCATCGGCGTGAAGGGCTGTGAGCTTCTCCCGCAATATGGCGAGGCTTATTACATCAAGCCCGGCGCTGCCCTCTGCCATAGCCGCAACATCCCACTGTTCACCGATGAACAGATCGCCGCCCAGGTCAAATGGTGGACAGACCAGGCCAAGCCCTTCCAGTTTCTGCGCCGGATGTTCAAGAAAACAGTGTAGAGAGATTGCGACTTTTGGGCAGGAACCACCCCGCGGCCACACCCGCCCGCTACGGCAAGAACAGACAGGGGCAACACAGCAGGGGCCGCGCGTCCGCGCGGCCCCTGCTCTTTGCTCTTTTTACGCTCCGCCCCCCGTCGGCGGCGGTGGCGTCGGAAGGCAAGGGGCAGACGCCCGCCCGCTCTAGGGCGCGTATGCGCTCAGGTCGTCCCAGTTGACGTCGCTGTCCGCCACGAAGCCGCTCCGCTCCGCGGCCTCGATCCTGGCCTTCTCCTCCGGCGTCACCTGCGTAAAATCCGGGTCCCACGCCCGCACCAGCTTTTTGAGGAACGCGCAGGCAAACCTCTGGTCCTCCTCCGGGAGCATCTCCAGCAGGCGGACGGCCTCCCGAGCGATATCCGACATACCCTTCCCCCCTCGCTTTCCGTTGCGCTTTCCCGGCGCTTTTGGTACAGGATCTCATAGGCCCGCCCGGTGGTCAAGGCGTGGAGCTTCAGCCGGGATAACGCCCCCGCTCTCCCGCCTGTTCGGGGGCGGGGCGGCGGCCTGTCCCTGTGCGCGGGGTGTCCGCGTTTATTTTTTGTAGTAGTTGATCAGACAGCCGGCCAGGATGATGTCCCGCTCCTCCCGGCTCAGGCCGGGGAGTTTCAGGGTCACGGGGGTCTGGCGCTCCCCCTGGATGAGGGTGGCGGCGATGGCCTCCCCATCCCCCACCAGCAGGGCCTTGATGCCGGGGATGTAGAGGGTGTCCCCCGGCTTGAGGCCCCAGTCGGCCACGTCCTCGGCGATGAAGGGCAGCATCCCCCAGTTGACCACGTTGGAGCGGTATCGCTTGGTGGCGTACTCGGCAGCCAGGTTGGCGCAGCCCCCCAGCACCCGCTGGCAGGAGGCGGCCTGCTCCCGGGCCGAGCCGTCCCCGGGCTTGAGGGCCATGATGAAGGAGCCGATGCCGGTGTCCGCCAGCTCCCCCACCGGGTTCTCCCGCCGCTCCAGCTCCTTTTGCTGGACGGCCAGGGCCCGCTCCACATACTGCGGCTCCTTGCGGGACAGGGCGAAGCGGGAGAGCTTGATGGGGTTGGAGCGGTAGGAGGAGGTCTCCCCGGAGGGGATGAGCTCGTCGGTGGTGGTGACGGGGTCGTAGATGGCGGCGCAACAGGTCAAAAGCAGATTCTCCGGCAGGGGGATCTGCTCGGGCCAGTCGGCGATGTTGGGGCCAAAGACCAGGTCCACCTCGCTCCTGGGTCGGCCCACGCCGTAGTAGACCCGGGCCTTGTAGGCGCTGTCGTCATAGGTCCAGTTCTCGGAGGGGTCGTCGGCGGGGCAGTCGATCTCGTCGGCGGCGGTGAGGATGCCGCCGTTCCGGGCGGTGGCGGCGATGCTCCGGGCGTCCATCAGGGCCACGTAGCTCACCTGGCCGTCCCCGGGCTTGCTGCCCTCCCGGTTGGGGAAGTTGCGGGTGGAGTGGCGGATGGAGAAGCACCCGTTGGCGGGCACGTCCCCCGCGCCAAAGCAGGGCCCGCAGAAGCAGGAGCGGATGGTGGCCCCGGCGGCCATCAGGTCGGCCAGATACCCCTCCCGGGTCAGTTCCATGTTGATGGGCATGGAGCCGGGGTAGCAGGACAGCCAGAAGTGGCCGTCCCCGGTGGAGGCCCCCTTCAGGATCTGGGCCGCCCGCTTTAAGTTCTGATACGTGCCGCCGGAACACCCGGCGATGACCCCCTGGTCCACCTGGAAGCCCTTGGGGCCGATCTTCTCCGTGAGGGAGGGGGCGTTCTTCACCCCCAGCTGCTGGGCGGTGCGCTGGTCCACCTCATGGAGCAGGTCCACCATGTTCTCCTTAAATTCCCGGATGGGATAGGCCAGGGAGGGGTGGAAGGGCAGGGCGATCATGGGCTCCACCTGGTCCAGCTCCAAAAGCACCGCCCCGTCGTACTCCGCGCCCTCCTGGGGGGTCAGCTCCTGGTAGCTCTCCCCCCGGCCCAGGGCGGTCAGGGCCTCCTGGGTGCGCCGGTCAGTCTGCCAGACGCTGGACCAGCAGGCGGTCTCGGTGGTCATCACGTCGATGCCGCAGCGGTAGTCCATGGACAGGCTGGCCACGCCGGGGCCAATGAACTCCAGGGCGGCGTTTTTCACGATCCCCTGGGCGAAGGTGGCGCCGATGAGGGCCAGGGCCACGTCCTGGGGCCCCACCCCCGGCCTGGGCGCGCCGGTGAGGTAGACGGCGATCACCGGCGGGCGGGCCAGGTCGTAGGTCTTGGACAGGAGCTGCCGGGCCAGTTCCGGGCCGCCCTCCCCCACCGCCATACAGCCGTAGGCGCCGTAGCGGGTGTGGCTGTCCGATCCCAGGATCATCTTCCCCGGGGCGGCGTACCGCTCCCGCATGTAGGAGTGGATCACCGCCTGGTGGGCGGGGACGAACTCGCCGCCGTACTTCTGGGCGGCGGAGAGGCCAAAGCGGTGGTCGTCTTCGTTGATGGTGCCCCCCACCGCGCACAGGGAGTTGTGGCAGTTGGTCAGCACGTAGGGCAGTGGGAAGGCCTCCATCCCCGAGGCCCGGGCGGTCTGGATGATGCCCACGTAGGTGATGTCGTGGGACGCCATGGCGTCAAACTGGATGCTCAGCCGGCCGGGGTCGGCGGACCTGTCGTGGTCCGCGATGATCCGGGCGGCCAGGGTGCCGCCCTTGTCCCCCGTCCCGGGCGTCAGTCGGCCATTTTTGTAGACCATAGGCCGCTGTTGAATGGTTAACATAATATCTCCTCCCCACACGGGATTTTGTATCAGTATAACAAACCCGCCCCAAAAACGCAACCACGGTATTTTTGCGAAAACCCCTTTACAAACGGAAAAAACGTGATATAATGTATAAGCTGTCTCCATGGGCCCGTAGCGCAGCTGGGAGCGCGTTCGGTTCGCATCCGAGAGGTCGAGGGTTCGAATCCCTTCGGGTCCACCAGGCAGAAAACGCCGCCGCGGAAAATTCCGCGGCGGCGTTTTTTGGGCGGTCAATAGCGCAGGGCGGTTGCGATTTGGAGGACGTCGCTGGGGTCCATCCCTTCTCCAATGATACCAAGGAACAAGGAATTGCCATGTGCCGGCCAGACAAGCTGCACATCGCCGTTCTTTTGGATCAGCATAGCCCGCTCGCCCTGCACCGATACATACTCCACCTCCGCATCTTCTGTGTCGATCCTGGTCGTCATCCCAATCGTATTAGAACAGCTGATAGAAAGGAGATGATCCTCCGCGTCCCGGTAGTCGTACCACGTCTCAAAGTAGTCCTGCCCCTGGTCTGTCAAGACGTAGTCGTCGGGCACCCACCCGACCTCCAGCAGGGGCGCCGTCTCCGCAGGATCTCTAGCGTCACTGATAAAGCGAAATTCCGTGTTCGTCTCAAAAACTTCGACTATCAAATTGAGCGTATTGACCCGCACCGTCTCCGACGCGGCGCAGACGGTGGTGAGCAGGATCGCGGCGATCCCGGCGACCAGGGCCGCCAGCTTCACCGCCCGCCACGTCAGCCGCCCCGCCGTGCGGGCCCTCCGCCGGGCAAAGTGGCGGCGGATCAGCCGCGTACACCGCCGGTCCAGGTCCTCCGGCACCGCGGCGGAGGGGTCGTCTCGCAATCGCTCCTTTTCCTCCTCCGCCCGTTGGCCCTCCGCCGCGGCCAACTCGTCCATCAGCAGGGCGAACAGGGCGTCCTCGTACTGTTCTTGGAGCTGTTCGTGTCTTGTCATGTTCCGCTCCTTTCCGACAAAAGCGCCGCCGCTCGCCGTCTGGCCCGGGTCAGCTTCATCCGAATACTGGCCGGTTTGCACGCCAAAATCCCCGCCAGTTCTTCGTCGGTCAGGTCGAGGATGTACTTCCCCTCCAAGAGGACCCGGTCCTCCGCGGGCAGCCTGGGCCACAGGTCCCACAGCCGATCCCGCCTGTCCCAGAGGGACAGCAGGTCCTCCAGCGTGCCCGGCCCCGCCGCCAGCTCCTCCAGCCGGTCGTCCTCCACGCTGACCCGCCGCTCCGCCTCCCGGCTCTGCCGGCGGAGGAGGTCGATGGACACGCTCCGAACGGTAAAGACCACATACCCCGCCGAGAGGGAGCGCCCCCCGGCCCCCGGGGCGGAGAAGATCCTGATCAGGCGCTCCATCGCCGTCTGGACGATGTCCTTCTGGTCCTCCGGGTCGTGGGTGAATTTCCCGGCGACGGCGTACATCAGCCGCTTGTACTCATGGTAGATCTCCTCCAGATCCGCCTGACCGGCCGGCTCCCCCGGCGCGCTCAGCGCCCATCCAAGCAAACGGACCACCTCCTATGGATAACGCTCTCCAACTATAAAAACGCAAAAGTCCCCCTTTTGCAACAGGCTTTTTCCGCCGGGGCGAAATTTTTTGTTGCATTTGGGGGTCTTTCTCCGTTATGATACAAGAGAGACAAAAAAGGCCGCCTGGCGGCAGAAAGGGTGACGCTATGTTCCGCAAGCGTTTCCGGCTTTCGTTGCTCCTGTCCCTGTCCCTGCTCCTGTCCGCCTGCGGCCCGAAGGAGGCCACGCCCACGCCGGAGCCCTCCCCCGCGCCGGAACTTTCCACGCCCATGTTGGAGCTGTCCACCCCGGAGCCGACCCCGGAGCCGGTGTGCATCCTGGCGGGGGAGGAGATCCTCTCCCTCTGCGACACCGCATTCTCCTATGACGCCATGCTCACGGCGGAGGGCAAGCTGCTGGCGTGGCGGGAGATCCCCTTTGACTGGGAGAAGTGCGTCCTCCGTCAGGACAACGGCGGGTATCTGGATGTATATGAGCTGCCTCTGGAGCGCGTGACCGGGGCGTGGCTGGGGCGCGACTCCATCTTGGCGCTGGACCAGGAGGGCGTACTCTGGGGGCTGGGCAGCAATACCCACGGACAGCTGTGGAACGCCGCGGACTATGAGGGCTGGGACGCGCCGGTGAAGCTCACCGACCATGTAGTCTCCGCCGCCATGGAGGGGTGGGGCTACTCCGCCGCCGTGAAGGACGACGGCGGGGTGTGGCTGATGGGGCGCGCGTTGACCGGGGAGCCGCGCCTGTCCCCCACCAAGATCGCGGAGATCGAGGGGGCCGAGGAGATCTACGCGGGCAATTTCCTCTACGTCCGGGACAGAGACGGCGTCTCCTGGCGGCTGGGCGAGGTGGACGAGCTCTTGGATGACCCGACGGCCCTGATGGGGGGTCAGGACAGCGGCGTCCGGTGGTGGAAGGACGACCTCTGGCTCACCGATGGGGGCGAGCTGGTCCGCGGCCTCTCCAACGGGGAGGAGCGCACCCTGCTGACCGATGTGGCCGATGTAGATCTGGCCTATGACATCTATGCCACGGCGGTCACGAAGGGCGGGGACCTGTATGTCTGGAATGAAGCGGGCGCGGAGGAGGACAGCGCCTTGATCGTGGATACCCCCACCAAGGTGATGGAGGGGGTCAAGCTGGCGGGCGCCTGGGAGCACGGCATCGTGGTAGTGACCCAGGCTGACGGCGGGGTGTGGGTCCTCTATGGGGGCACCGTCAACGCCGCCCTGGCCGAAGGCCGACTGCTGGAACTGCCTGTGGAGGCAAACACATAGCGCCCCTGTCCCCGCCTATGACACAAAACAGAAAAGGAGGGTCCAAAATGTATTTGGAGGAAGAGGTCTATTCCCTGCTGGTCTTAGGCTTCAGCGCGGTGGTGGTCGTGTCGGCCATCCTGTTGACCGCGCTTTATCTGCGGTCCCACAACAAGCACATCTTTTGGTTTGGCGGGCAGCTCGTCTTTTTATCCCTGGCGTTTTATTGTTTTTACCAGTGTATCGCCCGCCTCCCCAGCCAGGGCGACTCCATGTATTCAGAAAATCAGTCCCTCACCCTCGCGCTGTCCGGCCTCTGCTGGGCCGTCAGTATGGCGCTCAATTTGATCGGCGTTCACAAGATATTGCGTAGGCCCGATCGTCCATCCAAGTAATTTCGCCAAAGCGCGCCGCGGTCACGGCGCGGGGAACGCTGGAAGGAGGCGGTCGGAATGTACGGGCGGGCAACACGGGCGCAGATCCGGGCGCTGATGGGCGGCAGGATGTTTATGCTGGTGTTCGCGGTCCTGCTGGCCCTGATGCTGTCCAACTTTACGGAAAATGTGCTGGCTTTCCGGGGGTATGACGTGATCTCCATGTATCACCCCATGAAACTGCTCACCCTGAGCTTCAACAAGACCAATTACCGGGCGGACAGCGCCGGGCTCCTGGTCCAGGTCGTCCCCCTGCTGGTCTGCCTTCCGGCGGCCCTGAACCTGGACCGGGAGCGGCGGACCGGCCAGGCCACTGTGATGATCTCCCGGCTGGGGAGCCGGGTATACCTCTGGTCCAAGGTGACGGCGGTCTTTGTGGTCACCACGGTGGCCTTTTCCCTGCCGTTTCTGCTGGAGATCCCGCTGAACTGCGTGTCCTTTCCGCTGAAGGCCACGGGGGACTTCTACAACCAAAACGCCTATGAGCGCCTGGCGAGGGAGGCCCTGTATCAGCTGTCGTGGCTGTACCGGCTGTCCCCGTATCTCTACGCGGCGGTGGGCGCCCTGTCCTTTGGCGCTTTCGCGGGCCTGCTGGCCGCCGCCACCACCACGCTGTCCGCCCTGGTCCAGGTGAAGTTCCGGGTCATGCTCCTGCTGCCCGCCTTTTTGCTGCTCCAGCTCACGCTTTACCTGGGGGAAAACGGCTCGGAGAGCTGGTACCTGCCCGTCATGTTCTTCAACGACAGTTTGCCAGGGACGCCCTGCTTCCCCATCCTGGTCTGCGGCCTGCTCCTCTTCACGGCGGCGGGGACGTGTATCGCCGCCCGCCGGGACTGGCTGGCATGAGGCGGGGCGGTTGGAGCGCCGCTGTGGCGCTGGCGTTTGGCGTATGGCTGTCCTTCACCTACGTCAACCCCTACGGGGGCTCCCTCTCCCTGTCCTACCTGACGCTCCAACTGAGCGGGGCCAGGGGGGAATTCGTCCTGGAGCCCAATATGCAGGAACTGCTCTCCCTCACCCTGCGTATGGTGCCCAGCCTGGTCTTTCAGGCGTGGGCGGGCACCGCCTTTTACCGCCACTACTGCGTGGCCAGCGTATACATCTTCTCCCGCATCCCCCGCCGGGGGCGGTGGTACGGCCGGGAGGCGGCGGCGCTGGCCCTGCGGACCCTGCTGTATCAGGCCGCGCTCCTGCTGGGCGCGGTGGTCACGGCGGCCCTGCGGTGGGACCTCACGCTGGACGGGCCGGGGGTGAAACTGCTGTTGGTCCATCTGCTGATGTGGAGCCTTTGGACCTACGCGTTCACCATGGGGGTCAACCTGCTGGCCATCTACTGGGGGAGCGGCGAGGCGTTCGCCGCGTTGGCGGGCGCGCAGCTGGTGTGTGTGGCTCTGCTCGCCGTTCTGCGGCCCTTGGGGGGAGGCGGCGCGCTCCTGCCCGTCCTCAAGCGGGCGGACCCGGTCACCTGCCTCATCCTGTGCTGGCAAACCAGCCGGTCTTCCCCCTTGGGCGGCGGGATCTATTGGGAGGACTCTCTCGGGATGGTCCTGGGCGCGGCCTTGGCCGTCACGGGGATCGGCGCTCTGGCGGTGGCGCGGCATGACCTGTTGACTTCTGACGAGGAGGGGGGATAAGGGAGATGGAACTGATCGCGGAGAAGGTCCGCAAGACGATCCGAGGCGTCGATATCCTGCGGGATGTGGACCTGACCTTGGAGGGCGGCACGATCTATGGCTTCGTGGGGCGCAACGGCAGCGGCAAGACCATGCTGTTCCGGGCGCTGTCCGGGCTGATGCGGCTCACGGAGGGCAGCGTGACCCTGGACGGCAAACGGCTCCACAGGGATTTTGCCGTCCTGCCCAGCCTGGGCATCGTGCTGGAACACGTGGGGCTGTATCCGGGCCTCACCGGGCCGGAGAACCTGCGGTATCTGGCCCGGCTCACCGGGAAAGCGGGGGCGGCGGAGATCCAAAACGCCCTTTGCCGGGTGGGCCTGGACCCCGGGGACAAGCGGACCTATCGAAAGTACTCCCTGGGGATGAAACAGCGCCTGGCCATCGCCCAGGCGGTGATGGAGCGGCCCGACGTCATCATGCTGGACGAGCCCACCAACGGCCTGGACGACGACGGGGTGGCCAAGATCCGGGCCCTGATCCTGGAGGAGCGGGACCGGGGGGCCATCGTCCTTCTGGCCAGCCACAACCAGGAGGATATCCGCCTCCTCTCCGACCGGCTCTTCCGCCTGGAGGCGGGCAGAGTGGAGGGCCCACAATGAGAAAATGGCTCTTCCCCGCGGCGGCCTTGCTGGTGGTGGCCGCCTTTGGCGTGTTTGGATGGGTCAACCGCCAGACCTATACGGACATCACCTCCCAGCCGGACTATCTGGAATCCTTCGCCGTGGCGGAGATGCCGGAGGCGCTCTGCGTCCCCGCCTGCCAGGAACTGCGGCAGACCCTGCCCGACGCGCCTGTCATCGCGCGGGCCACCGCGACGGCCGGGATGGAGCCGGAGTTTGGCTGTTATCGGCTGGGCTTTCGGGTGGAGGAGGTGTACGCCGGAGAGGGGTTGGCCGCCGGAGAGGAGATATGGGTGAACCGCCTGTCCCACGGCTTGATCGTGGGGCGGGAGGGGGAACGATACCTGGAGTGCGGCTTTGTGAACCTCCCCCGCCAAGGGCTGGAATACCTGCTCTTCCTGTCCCAGCCCGTGGCCGCCGTGGGGGGCCGCCAGGTCTTTCCCTTCAAGGAGGCGGCGATGGCCGCGCCGGTCCCCCTGTTCTGTTATGAGGACATCCCCAATGTGTGGGTGGACCCGGATGGGATCAGCACCTATGTGGCCTACTCCCAGGTGGCCGCCAACGAATTTTTCTCCACGACGCGGGCGGGGCTGGACGCCATGGAGCGCCTGAAGGCGGATATGCTCGCCCGCTATCCCCGGTGACGGGTCCCGATGACGGCCCGGCCGGCCGCCGACCCGGCCCTTGATCGTCTGGACGGGCGGGGCAAAATGCGGATCGCTTTTCACGCGCGGCTATGCTATGATAACGGCAGGTTTTTCCGCTGGATATAAAAGCGTCTGCTTTTATATAAAAACATTTTTAGCGGGAGGAAAAAGGCCATGAGCATTTCGGACAAGATCAGAGTCGTGTTGAGCATCGTGGCGGCGGCCGGGCTGTTCGGCGTGGGCTTCGTGGTGTCCAACAACCCGGCGGTACCCATGTGGGCCCGCATGACGGTGGATGTGCTGTCCGTTCTGAATCTGGTGTGCGCCATCGTGACCGCCCAGGAGCTGGTCAAGAAGGGCAAAAAGTAACAAAGATCCAGCAGGAGGCGGCGATAAGCCGCCTCCCGCTTTATCTCCTGCGTCCCGCGGGGCCTGTTCCCGCCGCCCCGGCGGGGTGCGGAAGATGGGGTTGCCCTGGCGGGGCGATGGGTGTATACTGGTAAAAATGTCGCGGAAAGGGGGCGCTGGCGTGGTATTCAGCAGTATCCTGTTCCTGTTTTTCTTTTTGCCGTGCCTGGCGCTGTGTTACTTTCTGCTGCCCGCCCGCCTGCGCCGGGGGCGCAACCTGGTCTTGCTGGGCTTCAGCCTGTTCTTTTACGCCTGCGCCGGGGTGCGGGCCCTGCCCCTGATCCTGGGCTCCATCCTGCTGGACTACGTGGTGGGCCGGGCGCTGGAGGTCTCCCGCCGCCCCAGGCTCTGGCTGGGGGCGGGGGTGGCGCTCCACCTGGGGCTCCTCTTCTGGTTCAAATACGCCGTCTTTACCCTGAGCAATTTGAACCGCCTGGGACTGGGCCTCCCGGTGCCGGCGGTGGTCCTGCCCATCGGCATCTCCTTTTTCACCTTCCAGGGGATGAGCTACCTGGTGGACGTGTACCGCCATGACGTGCCCGCCGAGCGGTCCTTGACCGGCCTCGCCCTCTACATCGCCCTGTTCCCCCAGCTCATCGCCGGGCCCATCGTCCGCTACAAGGACGTGGCGGCGGAGATCTCCGGCCGCCACGAGTCGGTGGAGGAGGCGGCCCAGGGGCTCTCCCGGTTTTTCGCGGGGCTGGGGAAGAAGGCGCTCCTCTCCAACGCCATGGCCCAGATCGCCGACGCGGCCTTCACCGGCGCGCCCTCCGCCGCCCTGGCCTGGCTGGGGGCGGCGGCCTACGCCTTCCACATCTACTTCGACTTCTCCGGCTACTCCGACATGGCCATCGGCCTGGGCCGGATCTTCGGCTTCCACTTCCTGGAGAACTTCAACTACCCCTACCTGTCCACCTCCATCACCCAGTTCTGGCGGCGGTGGCACATCTCCCTGTCCGGCTGGTTCCGGGACTACCTCTACATCCCCCTGGGCGGCAGCCGCCGGGGGACGGCGCGGACGGTGTTCAACCTCTTTGTGGTCTGGGCGGCCACCGGGCTGTGGCACGGGGCGGACTGGACCTTCCTGGTGTGGGGGCTCTACTTCCTGGCGCTGCTGCTGGGGGAGAAGTACCTCTGGAAAAGCGCCCTGGAAAAGCTGCCCGCCCCGCTCCGGCACCTCTACGCCCTGCTGTTCATCGTCCTGGGCTGGGTGTGGTTCCGGGCGGACAGCCTGGGCCACGCCTTGGCCTATTTCCAGGCCATGCTGGGCCTAGGGGGGCGGCTGATGGAGCCCCAGGTGATCTACCTCCTGCGCCAGTTCTGGCCGGAACTGCTCCTCGCCCCCTTCGCCTGCGCCCCGGTGCTCCCGGCGTTGAAGCGGCGCATGGGGGAGGGGACGGCGGCCACCCTGGTCTACCGTCTGGCCGCCCTGGCCGTGGGGGGACTGTCGGTGTGCCGATTGCTGTCCTCCGGGTTCGATCCCTTTATCTATTTCCGCTTTTGAAGGAGGGGAGAGCGGATGAAACGGACTGTCAACCTGATCTTTCTGGCCGCGGCGGCGCTGGCCCTGGCGCTGGGCGGGGTGCTGACCCTCCGGTGGGACCGGGCCGTGCTCTTCTACGAAAACCGCATGGCGGCCTCCGCCCCGGCGCCCTCCCGGGAGGCGCTGTGGAGCGGGGCGTACTTCACCGACCTGGACGACTTCCTCTCCGACCGCTTCGCGGGCCGGGACGCCCTCATCGCCCTGGACACCCGGCTGGACCTGGCCCTAGGCCGCCCGGTGGTCCACGGCGTGGCCCTGGGCCGGGACGCCATCTTCCCCTTCCACGGCTATACCGCCTGGGAGACCGGCTACCGGGCCCAGTACGCCCAGACCATGGCCGACCGCCTGGCCCAGGTGCGGGACCAGGCCGCGGCCTACGGCGGCAAGTTCTACTATATCGGCGTGCCCGAGCAGTACTCCTACTTCCACGACAAGTACCCGTCCTACATGGACGACCGCCAGTGGCTCCTGTCCGCGGACCGGGCCTATCTGGCCGCCGCCCTGGCGGAGCGGGACATCCCCTTTGTGGACATGGCCCAACGCTTTGACGCGCTGGGCCACCCGGACGCGCTCTACTCCGCCACCGACCACCACTACACCTACCTGGGCGCGCTGGAGACCTATTGGGCCGTAATGGACGCCGTCAACGCCGACGCCGAAACGCCCCTGCCGGTGACCGCCCGGGAGGACCTGACGCTGACCGACCTCCCCAACCCCTTCCTGGGCTCCCACGACCGGATGCTCTACGGCCTGTGGCCCACCGAAGAGGCCCTCACCATAGGTACGCTCAACACGCCCATCCCCTTCACCCGCCGGGACAACGGCGCAGAGACGGCCCCCAGCCTGTACGCCCTGCCCCAGGACGAGGAGGAGACGGTGAGCTACGCCGTCTACATGGGCGGAGACATTGGGGAGACGGTCATTCAGACGGGCCGCCCCGACCTGCCCAAGTGCCTCATTTGGGGGGACTCCTTCACCAACGCCCTGGAGACGGTGCTGTGGACCTCCTTTGACGAGACCCGGAGCCTGGATTTCCGCTACTACACCGGCAAGACCCTGTCAGAGTATATCGCCGCCTACCAGCCCGACGTGATCCTCTGCCTCCGGGACGACACCACCTACCTGGACCTCTCCGCCCCCAACGGCAACATCTCCTGAACCCGGTTTTTGTCCATCGAGGCCGATTTATCCGCGCAGGAGGTCAACGGTGAGGATCGCCAGGCCCAGGGTGGTGAGGACAACGCCTACGGCCCGGTTGAGGGTCTTGGCGCTGGCCTTGTTGGCGAACAGGGCGGCGATCCTGGCCCACAGCAGGGTGGACGCCACGCAGAGGGCCAGGCACCACAGATCCGGCGCGCCGCCGATGGCGAAGTGGCTGACCGCGCCGGTGAGCGCGGTAAAGGCCATGATGAAGACGCTGGTGCCCACGGCGGTCTTCAGCTCATACCCCAGCACGCTGGTCAGCAAAAGGAGCATCATCATGCCGCCCCCCGCGCCCACAAAGCCGCAGATGAACCCCACCGCCGCGCCGCAGACGGCGGAGCGGACCGCCCGCTTTTGGGCGCTGAGCCCCGCCATGGCCTCCTTGGTGGTCATCACCGGCCGGACGATGAAGCGGATCCCCAACAGCATGGTCATGAACACCGAAAAACTGCCCATGGTGGTGTTGGGGACCGTGCTGGCGACCCAGCTACCCACCAGCGTGAAGAGCAAAACCGCCGCCATCATCACAAGCCCGTTTTTGATGTCCAGGTTCTTGTTCTTCCCGTAAGTATAGGCGCTGACGGCGCTGGCAAGCACGTCGCTTGCCAGGGCGATCCCCACCGCCTGGTAGGCCGGCATGCCCAAAAAGGTGATCAGCATGGGGCTGATGACCGCGGCGGCGCTCATCCCGGCAAACCCGGTGCCCAGCCCCGCCCCGATCCCGGCGATGAAACAGACGATCACCTTGGCCCACATACCCATTCCCCCGTTCCTCCCGGCGTTGTGAACCCCGCCCCCGTGGCCGTCTCCTTCCCGCGGCGTACCCTGACGCCATCGCAAGCGGCCCTGGCGAGTGTTCTATTTAGAACGATTATACTCTGGCGGCCCCCTCCACGTCAACGGGGACTTCCCGCCCCCGGCGCTTGCACCCGCGCCCGGGGCGTATTATAATGGGGCAAAACCACCGGGCGGGCGGGAACGAGGCGGGGCTGACATGAAAATCATAGAGGTAAAGACCGGCAAGAAAGACTATCTCCCCCTGCTCCTGCTGGCGGACGAGCAGGAGGAGATGATCGACCGCTATCTGGACCGGGGGACCATGTATGTGCTTGTGGAAAACGGCGTCAAGGCCGCGTGCGTGGTCACCGACGAGGGAGGCGGCGTTTTGGAGCTCAAGAACCTCGCCGTGGCGCCTACGTATCAGGGGATGGGGTACGGCCGGGCGCTGGTGGAGTTCATCGCGGAGACGTACCGGGGGCGGTACTCCCTCCTGCAAGTCGGCACGGGCGACAGCCCGCTGACCGTCCCGTTTTACCAGCGGTGCGGCTTCGCCCGCTCCCACGTGGTCAAAAATTTCTTCCCGGAGCACTACGACCACCCCATCTACGAACGCGGCAAACAGCTGGTGGACATGGTCTACCTGCAACGGCGGATCTAGCGGGTCCGCGGAGATCGGGAGAGTTCACCGTCCGCCCCATGGGCCAGCGCCTGGGGGCGGGTTTTTTATGGCTTGGGCGGAGGTGTCACAAACGGGGCGGGCGGTGCGTTATATCGGTAAAGACGCGCGCAAAGGGGGGAGGACCATGGACGGGGAGGACGGGCTGACCCGGGCGGTGGAGCGCTATGGCCGGGAGCTGCTGCGCTACTGCCACCACATCCTCTGCGACTACCACGAGGCCCAGGACGTGACCCAGACCGCCTTTTTGAAGCTGTGGGAGCGGCGGGGCGGGGCGCCGGAGGGCGAGGCCCTGCGGCCCTGGCTCTACCGGGTGTGCTACAACGGGTGCGTGGACGTTCTCCGCCGCCGGCGGCGGCTGGGGGAGATGCCCCCGGAGCGGGCGGCGGAGGAGGCGGGGATGGACCTGGAACTGCGCCTGGCCCTGGAGCGGCTCACCCCCCAGGAGCGGGCGCTGATCTTCCAGCGGGTGATGGAGGGGTGGACATACCGGGAGTTGGCGCGGGTCTACCGGGTCCCGGCGTCCACCCTGCGAAAGCGCTACGAGCGGGCCAGGGACAAGCTGGCCCAACTTCTGCGGGAGGGGGAATGAACATGGAACGAGACGACAAGGAGGCGCGGATCTACGCGGCGCTGAAGGGCGTGGAGACGCCGGAGTACGACATCCTGGCGGCGGTGCGGGCCGCCCGGCGGGAGGCCCGCCGTCCCCGGCGAGGGGCCCTGCCCCGGGCCGCCCTGCTGGCGGCCTGCCTGGCGGCGGCGCTGGCGGTCACCGCCCTGGGGGTGGGCGCGGGCGTGGGCTGGGAGGTCTTTTTTGGCCGGACGCCCCCGGGGGCGGTCACCCCTGTGGCGGTCAGCGCCGTCACCGGGGACTACACCGTCACCCTGCAAGAGAGCATCGTGGACGACGCCGGGGCGGCCTTCCTGCTGGCCCTCACCCGGAACGACGGCGGCGTGATCGAGGGGGAACCCAGCCTGTGGGGCGAGGTCCTGGGCTGGGGCCTGGAGGTGGACGGAGAGACGCCGGGGCATTGGCGGGGGGAGCTGGGCCAGGGGGAGAGCGTCCGCGCGGAGGACGGCAGGACCGTCTACGCCTGTGCGGCCTTTACCCTGGAGGGCGCGGAGCCGGAGCGCCTGCTGGGCCGGGAGATCACCCTGCGCTTTGACGGCGTGGTGGATGGGGCGTGGAGCGGCAAGGAACAGGCGCTGGCCCGGGAGACCGTCTCCCTGGCCCCCCTGGCCCAGGCCGCCGGACAGGCGGACATGACCTGCGAGGACGTGGCCCGGCGGTGCCGGGAGCCGGAGCTGTTGGCCCTGGTGGAGGCGTCCTCCGCCCAGGCCACCGTCCCCCTGGCCCAGCTGGGGGAGGGGCGGAGCCAAATCGCCGCCGTCCTCTTCACCCGGGACGGCCCGGTGGTGGCGGTGGACAACAGCCCCGGCCAGGTCCGGCAGGGGGACTATCTGTTCGCCCCCGACGCCATGGCCGTGGCCCTCACCGACAGCCGCACCGGGGAGAGCTGGACATACCGCAGCGCCGCCCGGCGGGGGGAGCGGAACTGCTTCCTCTCCGAGTTCATGGGCTGTCCCCTCACGGCGGAGGATCTGCCCTACTTGGAGGTGACGGTGGCCTACACGGCGGACAAGGTCCTCTCCGACCAGCCGGTGGCCCTGACCTTCCGGGCCGACAGGGGCGGCGGGCGCGTCCAGGCGCTGGACCAGAAGGTGACCTTCGCCTACGCCGGTCTCCGCTCCGTCCATGTGACCGGGGCCAAGGTCTCCGCGCTTCGGATATGCCTGACGGCGGACCGGCAGGAGCGGCTGTCCGGGCCGGGGGAGGAAAACACGCCCTGGGTCCTGCTCCAGCGGGACGGGAGCCGGGTCCCCCTCCGGGTCAGCCCCGACCACTTTGACCAGGCGGGCGCGGGCTGGATCGGGCTGACGGCGGTGGACGAGGCGGGGCGGTGGCGGCTCATCGACCCCGGCCAGGCGGAGGCGGTGCTGGTGGGAGAGGCGCGGATCGACCTGGCCGGGTGAACGCCCCGGCTCCCGATAAGAAAGGACTAGCTTTTTCCGCCGGGATGGTGTATAATCTCTCCGTAATTTTTCCGGCTGAGGAGGCATTGGTTCTATGGATCTCAACATCACAAAGGACGTCAGGTACGTGGGCGTCAACGACCACCAGATCGACCTGTTCGAGGGGCAGTACGTGGTGCCCAACGGCATGGCGTACAACTCCTACGTGATCCTGGACGACAAGACGGCGGTCATGGACACGGTGGACAAGCATTTTACCCACCAATGGCTGGACAACGTGGCGGCGGCCCTGGGCGGCCGCAAGCCGGACTACCTCATCGTCCAGCACATGGAGCCCGACCACGCCGGGAACATCGCCAAGTTCATGGAGGTCTACCCCCAGGCCACGGTGGTGGCCTCCGCCAAGGCCTTTGCCATGATGGGCCAGTTCTTCGGCACCGACTACGCCGACCGCCGGGTGGTGGTGGGGGAGGGGGACACCCTCTCCCTGGGCCGCCACACCCTCACCTTCGTCACCGCCCCCATGGTCCACTGGCCGGAGGTCATCGTCACCTACGACGCCCAGGACAAGATCCTCTTCTCCGCCGACGGCTTTGGCAAGTTCGGCGCGCTGGACGTGGAGGAGGAGTGGGACTGCGAGGCCCGGCGGTACTACATCGGCATCGTGGGCAAGTACGGCGCCCAGGTCCAGCGGTTGCTGAAAAAGGCGGCGGGGCTGGACATCCAGATCATCTGCCCCACCCACGGCCCCGTGCTGAAGGAGGACCTGGGCCACTACCTGGGCCTCTACGACATCTGGTCGTCCTACCAGGTGGAGTCGGAGGGCGTGGTGATTGCCTACACCTCCGTCTACGGCCACACCCAGGAGGCGGTGCGCCTGCTGGAGAGCCGCCTGAAGGCCAAGGGCTGCCCCAAGGTGGTGGTCACCGACCTGGCCCGGGAGGACATGGCCGAGGCGGTGGAGGACGCCTTCCGCTACGGCAAGCTGGTGCTGGCCAGCACCACCTACAACGCCGACGTCTTCCCCTTCATGCGGACCTTCATCGACCACCTCACCGAGCGGGACTTCCAAAACCGCACGGTGGCCCTGATGGAGAACGGCTCCTGGGCCCCCCAGGCCGCCAAGGTCATGCGGGGGATGCTGGAGGGGTGCAAGAACCTGACCTTCGCCAAGAACAGCGTCCACATCCTCTCCGCCCTGAACGACGACAGCCGCGCCCAGATCGAGGCCCTGGCTGACGAGCTGTGCATGGACTACCTGGCCCAGCGGGAGGAGACGGCCAACAAGAACGACATGACCGCGCTGTTTCGCATCGGCTACGGCCTCTACGTGGTCACCTGCAACGACGGGACCAAGGACAACGGCCTCATCGTCAACACTGTCAGCCAGCTCACCGACAACCCCTTCCGGGTGGCGGTGAACATCAACAAGGCCAACTACTCCCACCACGTCATCCAGCAGACCGGCGTTCTCAACGTGAACTGCCTGTCCACCGAGGCGCCCTTCCAGGTGTTCCAGAACTTCGGCTTCCAGAGCGGCCGGGCGGTGGACAAGTTCGCCGGGTGGGAGACCCTGCGCTCGGACAACGGCCTGGTGTTCCTGCCCCGGTATATCAACGCCTTCTTCTCTCTGAAGGTGGAGGACTACGTGGACCTGGGCACCCACGGGATGTTCATCTGCTCGGTCACCGAGGCCCGGGTCATCTCCGACGCGGAGACCATGACCTACACCTACTACCAAAAGCGCGTCAAGCCCAAGCCGGAGACGGAGGGCAAGAAGGGCTTCGTGTGCAAGGTGTGCGGCTACATCTACGAGGGGGACGAGCTGCCCGAGGACTTCGTCTGCCCCCTGTGCAAACACGGCCCCGCCGACTTCGAGCCTATCCAGTAAAGCCAGACCAAAAAAGAGGAAAAGAGGGAGCGCCGCCACTGCGGCGCTCCCTCTTTGCGTGTTCACTGTGTCAAAAGTCCGTCAGGGCCCGGGCTTCCTCCGGGGCGGGGGTTTGTCACTGGGCGGCGGGGTCGTTCCAGCCTTTGCACACGTCCACCCAGGCGGTGTAGCCGGAGTGGCGCTCCAACTCTTCGATGGTCAGCTCGATGGCGCTGTTGGCGCTGCCGGCGGCGGGGAAGACGGTCTCGAACCGCCGGAGGGACTCATCCAGATAGACCGCCACGCCGTCGTTGATCCCGAAGGGGCACACGCCGCCCACGGCGTGGCCGATCATGCGCTCCACCTGGTCGGGGGTCAGCATCTTGGCCTTCACGCCGAACTGGGCCTTGTATTTGCCGTTGTCGATCTTCGCGTCCCCGGCGCAGACCACCAGCACCGCCCCCTCCCCCACCAGGAAGGTCAGGCTCTTGGCGATTCGGCAGGGCTCGCACCCCGCCGCCTGGGCGGCCAACTCCACCGTGGCGCTGGAGGTGGGGAACTCCAGCACCCGGTCCTCCATGCCGTACTGTCTGAAATACGCCTTGACCGCGTCGATAGCCATGTTCTCTGTCTCCTTTTTGTCCTCGGCCTCCGGGCGGTCAGTGGACGAAGTTGGTGGACTGGCGGGGCTCGGTCTCGGGCAGGCCGAACTTCTCCTTGCCCAGGGCGATGCTCTTCATCAAAAAGGCCATGTTCCGGGCCAGGGTCCGCATGGTCTGGAGCCCCTCGGCGTCCTGGGCGGCCTCCCCGGGCAGGCGGCCGTGGACGCTGTTCCAATACTGGCTGGAGGCCACGGGCATGCCGGAGATGGTGAAGTACTTGTTCAGCTGGTCAAAGGTGGCCGACAGCCCGCCCCGGCGGGCCACCGCCACGGCGGCGCCCACCTTCATGGTCTTGTCGCAGGGGCAGCTGTAAAAGAGCCGGTCCAGCAGAGACACCAGCGTGCCGTTGGCCGAGGCGTAGTAGACGGGGCTGGCCACCACCAGGCCATCGCAGGCGGCGAACTTCCCGGCGATGACGTTCACCACGTCGTCAAAGACGCACTTGCCCGTCTTGGCGCAGGAGCCGCAGGCGATACAGCCCCGGACGGCCTCCTGCCCCACCTGGACGGTCTCCACCTCGATCCCCTCCTGGGCGAAGACCTTCTCCATCTCCGCCAGGGCCAGAGCGGTGTTGCCCCCCTTGCGGGGACTGCCGTTGAGCATGAGTACCTTCATCAAAAAACACTCCTTTTCCCATGGGTGATCGGTCGCTATCTCCAGTATATCCTATGTGTCAAGCCCCCGGGGGAGAAACACGGCGGCGGGGCGGGGAAAAATTTTTCTTGACAAATCCCCCGGAGAGGGCTATGATACCGATAACCTAGTAAGAAAGTAGGTAATGCAAATGTCCCGCGTCTACACCTCCGCCGACCAGCTCATCGGCGGGACCCCTCTGCTGGAGCTGACCCACATCGAGAAGGAGCTGGGCCTAAAGGCCAGGCTCCTGGCCAAGCTGGAGTATTTCAACCCCGCCGGCTCGGTGAAGGACCGCATCGCCAAGGCCATGCTGGACGACGCCGAGGCCAAGGGTCTGCTGAAGCCGGACAGCGTCATCATCGAGCCCACCTCCGGCAACACGGGCATCGGCCTTGCCAGCGTAGCCGCCGCCCGGGGCTACCGCATCATCATCGTCATGCCGGAGACCATGAGCGTGGAGCGCCGCCAGCTGATGAAGGCTTACGGCGCGGAACTGGTGCTCACCGAGGGGGCCAAGGGCATGAAGGGCGCCATCGCCAAGGCCGAGGAGCTGGCCGGGGAGACCCCCAACAGCTTCATCCCCGGCCAGTTCGTCAACCCCGCCAACCCCGCCGCCCACTACGCCGCCACCGGCCCGGAGATCTGGGCGGACACGGAGGGCGCGGTGGACTACTTCGTGGCCGGGGTGGGCACCGGCGGCACCGTCAGCGGCGTGGGCAAGTTCCTCAAGGAGAAGAAGCCCGCCGTGCGGGTGGTGGCGGTGGAGCCGTCCGACTCCCCCGTGCTCAGCCAGGGCAAGGCCGGGCCCCACAAGATCCAGGGCATCGGCGCGGGCTTTGTGCCCGACACCCTGGACACCTCCATCTACGACGAGATCATCCCCGTCACCGCCAAGGACGCCTTCGCCCTGGGCAAGCTGGTGGGCCAGCGGGAGGGCGTGCTGGTGGGCATCTCCTCCGGGGCGGCCCTCTGGGCGGCGGCGGAGGTGGCCAAGCGGCCGGAGGCGGCGGGCAAGACCGTGGTGGTCCTCCTGCCCGACACCGGGGACCGCTACCTCTCCACCCCCCTGTTCGCGGACTAAAGACCCGCCGGCGGGCGCGGCCAGCCCCAACGCGCGCCGCGCCCGGCCATGCGTTGCCAGGAGGCATCTATGAAACAGAAAACCAACCTCCACGACCTGGTGACCGCGGCGGTGTTCGCCGCCGCCATCACCGCCACTACCGCCTACGTTCTCCACATCCCCCTGCCCACCGGCGGGTACGTCCACGTGGGGGACGCGCTGATCTACCTGGCCGCCACGCTGCTGCCCCTTCCCTGGGCCATGGCCGCCGGGGCGGTGGGAGGCGCGCTGGCCGACCTGCTCACCGCCCCCGTGTGGGCCCCGGCCACCTTCGTCATCAAACTGCTCATCTGCCTGCCCTTCACCGCCCAGCGCGAGCGGATCCTGACCGCCCGGAACGCCGGGGCGGTGGTGGCCGCCGGGCTCCTCTCCCCCACCCTCTACGGGTTGGTGAACGTCTGGTTTGCCCGGAGCTGGGCGGCCTTCCCACCCCAGTTTTTGGGCACCCTGGTCCAGGGGATCGGCAGCGGGGTGGTCTTCCTCGTCCTGGCCCTGGCCTGTGACCGGGCGGGGCTGAAACAGCGGCTGGCCCGCCTGTGAACGTGCCGGTCCGCCCAAATGGGCAAGGTTGAGGCGGAAATTTTTGGGAAAAACAGCAAAATCTTTAAGCATACTTGACAAATAGGCTTTGGGGTGCTATGATAGGCACCAGTCAAAATTTCCGGCCCACGGGCCGAGAGGAGGGGAACCGCATGGCGGGACGTGATGGCATGATGATGGCCATGGGCATGATGCGTATGCCCACGCTCCCCCGCGCCCGTTTCCCCCATGTCACGCGGTAAAGCAAGACCGTTGCGGGACAAGACAAGTGGGAAGCGACGCCGCTTCCCACTTTTTGTTTGGAGATGAGAGAGCCTATGATCAAGCTGGAACACGTGACCAAGACCTTCTCCGGCCCCAGCGAGGTCCACGCCGTCCGGGACGTGTCCCTGGACATTCAGGCGGGGGAGATCTTCGGCATCATCGGCTACTCCGGGGCGGGCAAGTCCACCCTGGTGCGGTGCATCAACCTGTTGGAACGGCCCACCTCCGGCACGGTGACGGTGGACGGGGTGGAACTCACCGCCCTGCCGGAGCGGGAACTGCGCCGGGAGCGGCAGAAGATCAGCATGATCTTTCAGCAGTTCAACCTGCTCATGCAGCGCTCCTGCCTGGACAACGTCTGCTTCCCCCTGGAGATCAAGGGGGTCCGGCGGAAGGACGCCCAGGGGCGGGCCATGGAGCTCCTGGAGTTGGTGGAACTGGCGGACAAGGTCGGCGCCTACCCCGCCCAGCTCTCCGGCGGGCAGAAACAGCGGGTAGCCATCGCCCGGGCCCTGGCCTCCGATCCCAAGGTCCTCCTCTGCGACGAGGCCACCTCCGCCCTGGACCCCCAGTCCACCCGGGCCATCCTCCGGCTCATCCAGAAGATCAACCGGGAGACGGGGATCACCGTGGTCATCATCACCCACGAGATGTCGGTGGTGGAGGAGATCTGCCAGCGGGTGGCCATCCTGGACAGCGGCTCCATGGTGGAGACGGGCACGGTGGAGGAGATCTTCTCCAACCCCCAGACCGACGCGGGCCGCCGCCTGGTCTACCCCGACGGGGTGGCCCCGGAACAGCTCACCGACTTCCGGGTGGTCCGGCTGGCCTTCAACGGCGGCTCGTCCTATCTGCCCCTGGTGGCGTCCCTGGCCATCGACTGCGGCGTGAAGGCGAACATCCTGGGGGCGGACACCCGCAACATCGACGGCAAGGCCTTTGGCACCATGCTCCTGGGCCTGCCCCAGGACCCGGCGGAGGCCGCCAAGGCCCTGGCCTATCTGAAAAGCCAGAAGGACGTATCGGTAGAGGAGGTGCGCGATTACCATGGATAACGCAGGCTGGACAAAATTCTTCACGCAATTCCAGGAGATCTTCTCCGGGCCAAAGGCGTCCAGGTACCTGGAGACATTTTTAAGCGACATCAAGGAGACCGCCTACTCCACCGTCATCGCCACCGCCGCGGCCTTTCTGCTGGGGCTGTTGCTGGCGGTACTGCTGGTGGTGGGGGACAAGGACGGGGTACGGCCCCTGCCCGCTCCCTTCATGAAGGTGCTCAACATCGTCATCAACATCCTGCGCTCGGTGCCCTTCCTCATTCTGATGATCTTCGTCCTGCCCTTGAGCGGACTGCTGCTGGGCACCAAGATCGGCACCGTGGCCGCCATCCCGCCCCTGATCGTGGCCGCCGCGCCCTTTGTGGCCCGGCTGGTGGAGACCTCCCTGCGGGAGACCGACCGCGGGGTCATCGAGGCGGCCCAGGCCATGGGCTGTTCCCCCTTCCAGATCGTGTGGAAGGTCATCCTGCCCGAGTGCCGCCCCGCCCTCATCTCCTGCTTCACCACCGCCTTCATCACCATCCTGAGCTACGGCGCTATGGCCGGGGCCATCGGCGGCGGCGGCCTGGGCAAGACCGCCATCAACTACGGCCTCTATCGGTACAACAGCGCCGTCATGCTGGTGGCCACCGTCCTCATCGTCATCCTGGTCCAGATCGCCCAGTCCATCGGCACCCACCTGGCCCAGCGCAGTGACAAACGCCTGCGCTGAACCCCATCGCCTGCAAGGGATATCTGTCCCTGGCATATAAAAAGGAAAGCAAGTCCCAATCAAAAAAGGAGTGTATCAAACATGAAGAAGACCCTCTCCCTGCTGGTGGTATTCGCCACCATCCTGGCCCTGCTGGCGGGCTGTGCCGGCGGCAAGACCAACACCGGCGCTGACGCCAACGCCGACGCCAGCGCCAACACCGGCGACGCCGTGACCCTCAAGGTGGGCGCCTCCCCCACGCCCCACGCCGAGATCCTGGAGGTGGCCAAGGACATCCTGGCCGAGCAGGGCATCGACCTGGAGATCGTGGAGTTCACCGACTACATCCAGCCCAACGTGGCCGTGGAGGACGGCGACCTGGACGCCAACTACTTCCAGCACATCACCTATCTGAACAACTTTAACGCCGAGAAGGGCACCCACCTGGTGAGCGTTGCCAACATCCACTATGAGCCCTTCGGCATCTACGCCGGCAAGACCGCCTCTCTGGAGGAGCTGGCCGACGGCGCCACCGTGGGCATCCCCAGCGACCCCACCAACGGCGGCCGGGCCCTGCTTCTGCTCCAGGAGCAGGGGCTCATCACCCTGCCGGAGGATGCGGGGCTGGAGCCCACCGTGCTGGACATCGTGGACAACCCCAAGAACCTGAACATTGAGGAGCTGGAGGCCGCCCAGCTGCCCCGCTCCCTGGACAGCCTGGATCTGGCGGTCATCAACGGCAACTACGCCATGGAGGCCGGCCTGACCGTGGCCGACGCCCTGGCCATCGAGTCCGCCCAGGGCGTGGCCGCCGAGGCCTACGGCAACATCCTGGTGACCAAGGAGGGCAACGAGAACGACCCCGCCATCCAGGCCCTGGCCGCCGCCCTGCAGTCCGACGAGGTCCGCAGCTTCATCGAGAACACCTACACCGACGGCTCCGTGCAGCCCATCTTCTAAGCGAACCCCAAACCCCAAAAGAGCCCTGCCATCCCCGGATGGCAGGGCCTTTTTTTACCTCTGGTCGGGCGGGGCCAGCTTTTCCAGGATCTCCACGTTGCCCCGCAACCGCCGGTTTTCCGGCTCCTGGGCCAGGGCCAGCCGGGCCTCCGCCAGGGCCTGGGCGGGGCGGCCGGTGCGGTGGTAGGCGATGGCCCGCAGGTCGTGGGGCAGACTGCCCCAGGCCTCCGCGCCGCAGATATAGCTCCGGGGCCGCTCCTTCAATTCCAGCGCCCAGCCGGCGAAGGTCAGCACCCCCTCCCAGTCCTCCTGGTCGTAGAGCATCCGGGCCAGGTCCACCATGGCCTCCCGCAGGTGGGGGGCCTCGGCGATGGCCTTGAGGTACCAGTCCCGGGCCAGGGCGCGCTGGCCCTTGTTGAGGTAGGCCTGGGCGATATAGCGCATGGAGGCGGCCCGCTCGTCGGCCCAGCGGGCGGAGGGCAGGGCCAGGTGGCGCTCCAGGGTGCGGATGCAGTCGTCCCAGCGGCCCCGGAACAGGTACTCCCGGCCCAGGTAGTGCAGGTTGCGGTCGTCCTCCGGGTCCTCGGCCACCGACAGCTCCAATAGGGGCAGATACTGCCCCCGGGACTTGGCGGGGTCGGCGTGGTGGTCCAGCTGTACCCCCTCGGCCACCACCTTGGCCCCCCGCTCCCCCGGGCCCACCCAGTCGATCACCTCGTGGACCGGGTGCTTCCAGCGAAAGCCGTGGCGGCTGTGGGCCTTCTCGATCCAGAAGACCACCCCCTCCCGGCCGTCGGGCTGGAAGTTCCAGGTGTAGCGGTAGGCGGCCTGGGCGGTGCCCGGCTTCCACGCCGCCTCTAAGTGGGCCCGCCAGCCGGGGTGGAAGACCTCGTCCAGGTCGGTGGAGACGCAGATGTCCGCGTCCTCGTCCACCAGGTCCAGGGCCCGGTTCCGGGCCACGTCGAAGCGCCAGGGGGAGATGACCGCCACCTCCACCCGGGCCCCCAGCGCCCGCAGGGCCTCCGCCGTGCCGTCGGTGGAGCCGGTGTCCAGCACCACCACCTGGTCCGCCTCCGACATGGAGGCCATCCAGCGCGGGGCGAACCGCGCCTCGTTTTTGCAAATGGCGTAAACCACCACTTTCACAGCGATCCCCCCTTTTCAAAGGGACCGGGGGCGGTGACCCGCCCCCGGCCGTTCAAATTTCAGGCTTGCAGCAGGCCCGCGAGCCGCAGATTGGCCAGCAGCTGGTTGAACTGGGCCAACAGGGTGTTCGCCGAGGCGTCCGCCACCGGCGCGGCGGCGGTGACCGTCCCGGCGGGGCCGGCAGGGCCGGTCGGGCCAGTAGGCCCGGTGGGACCTTCAGCGCCAGCGGCACCAGCAGGACCAACGGGGCCAGCAGGGCCGGTCGGCCCGGTGGGACCTTCAGCGCCAGCGGCGCCAGCCGCACCGGCGGGGCCAGCAGGGCCGGTCGGCCCGGTGGGACCTTCAGCGCCAGCGGCGCCAGCCGCACCAGCGGGGCCAGCAGGGCCGGTAGGCCCGGTGGGGCCTTCAGCACCGGCGGCACCGGCGGGACCAGCAGGGCCGGTAGGCCCGGTGGGCCCGGTCGCGCCAGTTGCACCTGTCGCACCAGTAGCGCCCGTCGCACCCGTAGCACCGGCAGGGCCAGTCGGGCCGGTGGGCCCGGTCGCACCGGTGGCACCCGTGGCACCCGTAGCGCCGGTAGCGCCCGTAGCACCAGCAGGGCCAGTCGGGCCGGTGGGCCCCGTAGCGCCCGTAGCACCGGCAGGGCCAGTGGGGCCGGTGGGCCCGGTAGCACCAGTAGCACCCGTGGCTCCCGTGGCACCCGTCGCGCCAGTGGCTCCCGCAGCACCAGCAGGGCCGGTCGGGCCAGTGGGCCCGGTCGCGCCAGTTGCACCTGTCGCACCCGTAGCGCCCGTCGCACCCGTAGCACCGGCAGGGCCAGTCGGGCCGGTGGGCCCGGTCGCGCCGGTTGCGCCCGTGGCGCCCGTCGCGCCGGTGGGGCCGGTGGGACCGTCGGGGCCGGGGATGCCCTGGGGGCCGGTGGGGCCGGTGGGGCCGGGGGCGCCGGTAGCGCCCGTGGCACCAGTTGCGCCAGTAGCGCCGGTAGCACCGGCAGGGCCAGTCGGGCCGGTGGGCCCGGTCGCGCCGGTGGCGCCCGTGGCGCCCGTTGCGCCGGTAGCGCCAGTAGCACCCGTCGCACCAGCAGGGCCGGTCGGGCCGGTGGGCCCGGTAGCACCCGTCGCGCCCGTGGCGCCCGTCGCGCCCGTGGGGCCGGTGGGGCCGTCGGGGCCGGGGATGCCCTGGGGGCCGGTGGGGCCGGTGGGGCCGATCATGGTGGGGCAGCAGGGCGGAGGACAGACGGGCTGGGTCGGGCAGCCGCAGTCACAGCCGCAGCCGACGGACTCCAGGAAGCGCAGGCGCTCCCGCTCCTCGGCCGCCCGATCAGAACGATCATATCGACTCATGCTCTTCTCCTTTGACAGTGACGGTAGGTTGATCCGTGTGGCCCAAGGCCACAGGCCATCCTATGCGCCGGGGCCCGTCCCCGTCCCGGCGGCAAAAAAGGCCCTGCCCGCGGCGGGCAAAGCCTTTTTCACGCATCCCCCGCTTGGGGGGTATATTGGAAGGGGGAGGCGGGGATATGGAGGGGCTTTCGGCGGAAAACCTGGTGCTGTTGGCGGCGGTGGCCTCGGCGCGGTTCGCCCAGGGGCGCAGCGCCCAGGAACTGACCCTCCTCTCCGCCTTTTTCGAGGTCCTGGGGGACAACTTGGCCCTCCTGGCCCTGGACGCGCCCAGCGGCGGCAACTTACCGGGCGAATGAGCGGACCTGGTCGATGCGGGCGATGGCCTCGTCCCGGCCCTCTCGCCAGAGGGCCCGGATCTTGCCCAGGTCCCGCTCGGTGCGGGAAAAGCCCTGGGTGCTCCTGGGGGCGAAGATGAGCACCTTCCCCTGGCGCTCCAGTTCCAACAGTTCCGCCCGCTCCTGGTTGTACCGCTGGGCCCGGGTGCGGATGGCCCGGCAGAACTCCGGGTAGGCCCGGTAGCGCCGGCAGATGGCCCACTCCAGCTTCTCCGGGGCGCGATAATAGCTCCGCTCCCGGGTCAGGATCACCACCGCCCTGTCGCACCCCTGCTCAAAGGCCCGGCGGAAGGGGACGGAGTCCCCCACCCCGCCGTCCAGGTAGGGCTTGCCGTTGATCTGGTAGATGGGAAAGAGCAGGGGCATGGCGCAGCTGGCCCGGAGCAGGACACTGCGCCGGTCGTTGGCGGGGACGCGGTAGTAGTCGGTCCGGCCGGTGAGCAGGTTGGTCACCCCCGCCTCCACCTTGCCGGGGTAGGCGGCCAGGGCGTTGTAGTCATAGGGCACCAGGTAGTTGGGGATCTCGTCATAGGTGAACTCCAAGCCGAAGTAGCAGTGGTGGTTGCGGGGGCTGAGGAGATTCACAAGGCCCATGTAGCGGCTGTCGTTCACAAACCGCTCCAAAATTTTCAGATTGCGGCCCTCCTGGCCGGAGACGTAGCTGACCCCGTAGGCGATGCCCGCGGAGACGCCCACCACGTAGTCCGCCTGCCAGCCCTGGGACAAAAACCCGTCGCACACGCCGCTGGAATAGATGGTGCGGATGGCCCCGCCCTCCATCACAAGTCCTGTCATACCGCTCTGTCCTCCTCGATCAGGCCCCGGATCGCCTCCACGCCCACCTGGATGGCGGCTTGGAGGTCGTGGCTCTCCTTCTGGTCCAGCCCCGCCTTCTCCCGCTCCTGGTTCCAGATCACGTGGAAGCAGGCCCCGCACCGCGCGCCCCGGGCGGCGGCCACGGTGAAGAGGGCGGCGGACTCCATCTCGCTGGCCAGCACGCCCAGGTCCAGCCACGCCTGCCACTTGCTCTCCAGCTCGTACCGCACCGGCATGGTCTGGGGGGAGTGCTGGCCGTAGAAGGAGTCCTTGCACTGCACCACCCCGGCGTGCCAGGGCTTGCCCAGCCGCTTGGCCGCCCGGACCAGGGCGGAGGCCACCTGAAAGTCGGCCACGGCGGGGAACTCTATGGGGGCGTACTCCCGGGAGGTGCCCTCCATGCGGACCGCCCCGGTGGCGATGACCACGTCGTCGCTCTGCACCTGCAAGGCCATGCCCCCGCAGGTGCCCACCCGGACGAAGGTGTCCGCCCCAAGCTGGATGAGCTCCTCCATGGCGATGGCGGCGGAGGGGCCGCCGATGCCGGTGGAGACCACCGATACGCGCTCCCCCAGCAGGGTGCCGGTGTAGGTGGTGTACTCCCGGTTGGACATGACGTGGACCGCGCCATCCAGATAGGCGGCGATCTTCTCGCACCGGCCCGGGTCGCCGGGGAGGATGCAGTACCGCCCCACCTCTCCGGGGGCTAGATTCAGATGATAGGCCCGCTGGCGCTCCCGCATGGCGATCCCATCCTTTCTCCTTTATGTTTGACCGCTTAAATTTTAAGATACGCCCCAAAAAAAGTCAATATCATGGCGTAAAAAAAGCCGACCGCTTCCGCGGTCGGCCTGTGTGTAATTTACCGGCTCTTGGGGATGAGCAGGAGCATCCCCTCCAGGCTGTCCGCCTCCCCCAGGTCGTTGGCGGCCAGAATATCCGCCCGGGCGGCGGAGCAGGACTTGGCGATGTCCCACAGGTCCTCCCCCTTCTGGGCCAGGCGCAGGCGCACCGAGGGCCGGGGCTCCTCCTCCCGCTCCTCGGCCCGGAGGGCGGTGACCGTCTCCAACTGGTGGGATACGGTGGTGAGGTAGGAAAAGCGCGCCGGACAGCGCACCTCCACCCCTCCGGCGGCCACCAGGGCCTGGGCGTCTCCGGCCAGGGCGCACCCACAGCGGCACTCCCCCCCGGCGGGCAGGGCCACCCGGGCGGAGAGCTCGATCCCCCGCTCCAGCCCCCGGAGCTCGCCCGATTCGTCGGTGAAGAGCACGCTCACCCGGGCCTGGGCGGTCAGCACCCCCTCCTGCCCCTCCCGGCGGACCTGGCAGGGGCCCAGGGTGACGGCGCAGTCCTCCACCTGGCTCACCGCCTCGGCGGTCTCCAGCACCTCCCGGACCTGCTGGCTGACCCCGCTCTCCTCCCACAACTGGGTGAGGGCCAGGCTCCGGCGCTCCACGGACAGGGCGTGGGTGGTGGAGTAGGCGTCGGAAAAGAGGCGCACGGCGCGGTTTTGCCGCACCACCGCCTGGGCCAGCAGCTCCATGTGGACGTTCAGGGTCCGGCCCTCCTCGTCCCCGGTGAGGAGGACCTGGCTCTCCCGGGGGGCCAGCTCCACCTGGCAGCTCCCCTCCTCCTCCACCCCCTCCAACTCCACAAGCTGGGAGAAGGGCAGCTCCCACCGGCCCAGGGCCAGGCTGCCCTGAAGGGTGCGGTAGCGGCAGGACAGCACCGCCTCCCCCTTGAAGATCAGCTTGCCGCCGATGACCTTGGCCTCCCCGCATCGGAGCTCCAAGCGGTGGCCCAGAAGCTCCGCGGCGGCGGGGTGGCCGGCGGGAAGGGTCACGTCGTCGGTAAAGGCGAAGGACTTCTCCGCCACCGCCACGGCCACGTAAGTCTCCAGCTCCTCCACCCGCTGTTCCAGGGCGCAGGCGGGGTCCTCGGCGGGGAGGCACAGGATCTCCTGGCAGGGGTCCCACACCTGGACGCTGGCGGCCAGCTCCACCCGGCACAGCACCTTTCGGGGATTCAGCACCCGGGTCTCCGCCGACATGACCCGCGCGGTGACCACCGACGGGCTCCCCGGGCTCACCGCCCCGGCGGCCACGCCCCGGAAGGGGATGGTCAACTCCATCCGGCGGGCCTCGCCGGTCTCGGCGAGGTAGACCACCGTCACCGGGATGCTGCCCGCCCACTCCAACTTGCCCTCCAGGGTCTCCTTGCGGCTCAGGTGGGCGCGGGCGTCGGTGCAGATCACCCGCTGGATGTCCGGGCAGGCGTCGGGGACGATGCTCTCCTGGGTCTCCTCCTGATAGACCACCGTTTCCAGGGGGCAGACGTACCCCTCCATGGGCAGTTTGTTCAGCGATATCTCCATACAGTCCTCCTTATCTCGGCCTCCACGCCGGTTTGGTTCTTGGAAAACTATATGTATCGGGGGCGGGTCCTATGTCATTTGACCCCAAAGATGGCGGCCAGGATGCCCCGCAGGGCCTTGGGGGGACGGATGACGACGATCTTCATAGAAAAGCACCTCCTTCTGCTTCAGTCTATGCAAAAGCCGGCAAAGCGGTTTCCGATCTCCCGGCGGACGGTAAAAAAGACCCACGGACCTCAAAAAAGCCCGCGGACTACGAAGGCCCGTTGAGAGGGACTTCTCCTAACCCGCGGGCCAGCAAAAAAAGGCCCGCCGAATGGCGGGCCTTTGGCTCATTTCTTTTCCCAGCTTTTGCGGCTGTCCAGTTCGTCGTAGAGGCGGCAGTAGCTTTTGTGGCGGGTGGGGGGGATCTCCCCCCGCTCCACCGCCGCCAGCACCGCGCACCCCGCCTCTTTGCGGTGGGAACAGCCGGTGAAGCGGCAGTCGTCCAGGTAGGGGGCGAACTCGATAAAGCTCTCGGCCAGGCGCTCCTTGTCGGGCAGTTCCAGGCTCTCCCCCTCCAGGGAGGAGAACCCCGGCGTGTCCGCCACCAGGCCGCCCCCCGCCCGGAAGAGCTCCACGTGGCGGGTGGTGTGCCGCCCCCGGCCCAGCTTGTCGCTGACCTCGCCGGTCTCCAGGGCGTACCGGGGCTCCAGGGCGTTGAGCAGGCTGGACTTGCCCACCCCGGAGTTGCCGGTGAAGGCGGAGATCTTGCCCGCCAGGAGGGCCTTCAGCGCCTCCACCCCCTCCCCCGTCTCCGCGCTCAAACGCAGGGTGGGCAGGCCCACGGAGGTGTAGATGGCGTAGAGATCGTCCGCCCCGTCCAGGTCGCACTTGTTCAGGCAGACCACCACCTGACAGCCCTTCCCCGCCCCCATGGCGCACAGCCGATCGATGAGAAAGGGGTCGGTGACCGGGTTGACGTTGGCCCCCAGGATGATGAGCTGGTCCAGGTTGGCTACCGCCGGGCGGGAGAACTGGTTGCGCCGGGGGAGGACGGCCTCCACCGCGCCGGTGCCGTCGGGGCTCAAGGTGATCTCCACCCGGTCCCCCACCAGGGGCTTGACCTTCTCGTGGCGGAGCCTGCCCCGGCCCCGGCAGGTGACGGTGCGGCCCTCCAGGTCCACGTAGTAGAACCCGGACAGGGCCTTCATGATGACGCCCTGGGCCATCAGCTGCTAAAGGTCAGCATATACTGCTCCTCCAGCACCCCGTCCACATAGACGCTGACCTGCTGGGTGCCCCGGCCGGGGACCAGGGGGGAGATGGGGAACTCCAGGGCCTCGTGGCTCTCGTCGTGGACCACCTGGCCGTCCACCTCGATCCGCACCCGCAGGGAGCTCTTGTCCTCCATGCCGCTGGGCTGGTGGACGAAGACCGCCTTCTGCTTCATGGGCGGCTGGACGGGGGCCTCGCTGGCCGGGGGTTCGCTGGCGGGGGGCTCACTGGCGGGCGGCTGGCTGGCCGGGGACTCACTGGCGGGGGGCTCGGGGCTCTCCACCGGGATGCCGGAGGGCTGGCCGGCGTGGGAGGGCTCCGGGGACGGGCTGGGAGAGGGGCTGGCCTCCGGGCCGGAGCTGATGACCAGATCCACCGCCGTCCCCTCCGGGACCTCCTTCAGGTTGGCCACGCTCTGCCCGATCACCTGGCCCTCGGGCTGGTCGCTGGGCGCCTGGGTGACCTCGCCCAGCTCCAGGTCCATGGCCTGGAGCTGGCGGATGGCCTCCCGCTCGGTCTTGCCCGTCAGGTCGATCATGGTGACCTGGCGGACCTGGGGTCCCTTGCTGGTGACCAGGGTGATCCGCTGGCCCTTCTTCACCGTCTCCCCCACGTCGGGGATGGTCTTGATGACCCGGCCCACGGTGATGGAGTCGGAGTAGTCCTCCACCTCGTCATACTCGATGCCCAACTGTTCCAGGCGGTACCGGGCCGCCCGGAGTTCGGCGTTGATGATGTTGGCGGGGATCTCCACCTCCTCCCCGTCCGGGTCGGGGCTCTCCGACGCGTCGGCGGAGGAGACGGGCAGGGAGCCCTGCTCCCGGTCCTCCCCGCCCCCGCCGCTGGAGAACAGGACCACCAGGAACACCACGATGCCGATGATGAAGACCAAGATGGCCCCCGCCGCCAGCCAGATGGGCCAGGCGGGGTCCCGGTCTTCATAGTCGTCCACGTCCTCCACCTCGCTTTTCCGCGCCCGGGCCTGGGGCGGCTCCGCCCCCGTCTCGTGGATGGGCCCCACGGGCACGGGGCGGGTGGGCTCGTCCCCGGTCTTCAGATCCTCCATGTTGTAGTCAAAGTTGATGTTGGGGTTCTTGCGGAACTCCTCCAGGTCGGCCAGCATCTCGTCGGCGCTGAGATACCGCTCGTCCGGGTTGGGGGCCATGGCCTTCATGGTGATCTCCTCCAGGGCCTCCGGGATCTCCGGGTTCAGCTCCCGGGGACTCAGGGGGATGGAGTTGATGTGCTGGATGGCCACCGCCACGGGGGACTCCCCCTCAAAGGGCAGGCGGCCGGTGATCATCTCGTAGAGCACCACCCCGGCGGAGTATATGTCGCTACGGGCGTCGATATGACTGCCCCGGGCCTGCTCGGGGGAGATATAGTGCACCGAGCCCAGGGCCTCCTGGGTCAGGGTGGACTGGTGGGCGGAGGTGATGCGGGCGATGCCGAAGTCGGAGACCTTCACGCTCCCGTCCCGCAGGACCATGACGTTGTGGGGCTTGATGTCCCGGTGGATGATGCCCCGGCTGTGGGCGTGGGACAGGGCCCGCATGATCTGGGTGATGAAGTGCAGGGCCTCCCGCCAGTTCAGCACCGGGCCCCGCTTTTGCAAATACTGCTTGAGGGTGATGCCGTCGATGAGCTCCATAACGATGTAGTCCAGGTCGTCGGAGTGGGACACATCGTACACCGCCACGATGTTGGGGTGGGAGAGCATGGCGACGGCCTGGGACTCGTCGTGAAAGCGGCGGCGGAACTCCGCGTCCTGGGCCAGGTCGGCCTTCAGCACCTTCACCGCCACCAGGCGGTTGAGCCGGTGGCACCGGGCCTTGTAGACCACGGCCATGCCCCCGGTACCGATGACCTCCAGCAGCTCATATCGGTTGTCCAGGAATTTCCCTATGTACTGATCCACAGGTCATCCCTCCTTACAGTTGAATGAGAACGGCGGTGACGTTGTCCGGCGCGCCCCGGCTGAGAGCCAGGTTCAAAAGCCGCCGGCAGCCCTCCTCCGGGGGGCCGCCGTGGATGAGTTCAAAGAGGAGCTCCTGGTCGGTGACCACGTTGGAGAGCCCGTCGGAGCAGAGGAGGATCATCTCCCCCTCCACCCGGGGCACGGTGTAGAAGTCCGCCTGGACGGCGGTCTCCGCCCCCAGGGCGCGGGTGATCAGGTTCTTCTGTGGGTGGGACCGGGCCTGCTCGTGGGTGATCTCCCCCCGCTCCACCATGTCCTCCACCACCGAGTGGTCCCGGGTGATCTGGCGGATCCCCTCTGGGGTCACCAGGTAGGCCCGGCTGTCCCCCACGTTGATCAGACGGACCACCTCCGGCTCCACCACCGCGCCCACCAGGGTGGTGCCCATGCCCTCGCAGTCGGGGTCCATCTCCGAGCGGTAGCAGATGAGCTCGTTGGCCCGCTCCACCGCCTGGTACAGCAGGGCCTCCACATCCGGGGCGCCGTGGCCCTCCAGGGCGGGGAGCAGGGTGTCCTTCACGCTCTCCACCGCCATGACGCTGGCCACGTTGCCCGCCTTGGCGCCCCCCATGCCGTCGCAGACCAGGGCGAAGGGGTAGGGGCGGTCAAAGGCGGTGTGGTAGTACGCGTCCTGGTTCTGGGCGCGCACCGCCCCCACATCGGTGATACCCCATACTCTCATGTTGCCTCCCCTTCCTTTCCGATCCCCTGACTGGCCCCCGCCTTGCGGCGCAGCTGGCCGCAGGAGGCGTCGATATCCCCGCCCAGCGAGCGGCGGACGGTGACGTTGATCCCCCGCTCCTCCAGCCGCCGCTGGAACTCCCGCACCCGGCGGCTGGGCTTTAAGGGGCTCTCCTCCACGTGATTCAGCGGGATCAGGTTCACGTGGCTCCCCGTCCCCGCCAGACGCCGGGCCAGCAGGTCGGCCTGCCAGTCGGCGTCGTTGACGGAGTCGATCATGGCGTACTCAAAGGAGATCCGCCGCCCCGTCTTTTCAAAATACCGGCGGCACGTCTCCAACAGCTTGTCCACCCCCACGCCCCGGTTCACCGGCATCAGAGCGTTCCGGGTCTCGTCGTCGGGGGCGTGGAGGGATACGCTTAAAGTCAATTGTAACCCATATTCGGCCAGCTTGTCAATTTTTTTGACCAGCCCGCAGGTGGACAGGCTGATGTGGCGCATACCGATGTTCAGCCCCTCCGGGCAGTTCACCAGCTCCAGAAAGCGCAGGACGTTGTCAAAGTTGTCCAAAGGCTCCCCGATGCCCATCATCACGATGTTGGAGATGGGCCGGCCCGAGTCCAGCTGGGTGAAGAGCACCTGGTCCAGGATCTCCCCGGCGGTGAGATCCCGCACCTTGCCCCCCAGCGTGGAGGCGCAGAAGGCGCACCCCATGAGACAGCCCACCTGGGAGGAGACGCACACGGTGTTGCCGTGGCGGTAGCGCATGAGCACCGTCTCCACGCAGTTGCCGTCCGCCAGCCGCCAGAGGTACTTGATGGTGCCGTCCTCCCGGGACACCTGCTTCCGGGCCACGGCGGGCCGGGAGAGGGCGCAGAGCCGGGCCAGCTGTTCCCGCAGGTCCTTGGGCAGGTTGGACATCTCCTCAAAGGAGGCGGCCCCCCGGTGGAGCCAGGAGAAGACCTGCCTGGCCCGAAAGGCGGGCTGGCCCAGGCCCTTGAGAAGCTCCCCCTGCTCGTCCAGGGTCATGGACTTGAGATCCACCATCCCGCTCACCTCCGCTCCAGCAGGGCGTAGTAAAAGCCGTCGGTCCCCTGGCGGTGGGGCCAGAAGGTCTCCTGCTCCGCCAGGGCAAAATCGCCGTGTGCCGCCAAAAACCGCTCCACCTGGCCCTGGTTCTCCTCCCGGCGGAGGGTGCAGGTGGCGTAGAGCAGCCGCCCGCCGGGGGCCACCGCCCCGGCGGCGTTTTCCAAAATGGCGGCCTGGAGGGGCGGCAGGTCCCGGAACGTCCGGGGGTCCTTGTAGCGGATATCCGGCTTTTTGCGGATCACGCCCAGGCCCGAGCAGGGCACGTCGGCGATGACCAGGTCGAATGGGCCGGGGATGGGCCCGGTGGCGTCCGCCGCCGCCGTCTCCACGCAGAAGAGGCCCAGGCGCTTCGCCCCGGCGGCCAGGGCCGCCGCCTTCCGGGGGTAGAGGTCCCGGCTGAGGATATGGCCCCGGTCCCCCATGGCGATGGCCGCGGCGAAGGTCTTGCCCCCCGGCGCGGCGCACAGGTCCAGCACCCGCTCCCCCGCCCTGGGCCGGGCGGCCAGCACCGCCATCCGGGCCGCCGGGTCCTGGATGTAAAAGAGCCCCTCCTGAAAGGCGGGCAGGCGCTCCAGATCCCCCGTGTCCGCCAGGATGAGGCAGTCGGGCAGGGGGTGGGGCTGGGTCTCCGCCCCCTCCTCCGCCAGCCGCCGGGCCAGGTCCTGGGCGGTGATCTTCAGGGTGTTCACCTGGGCGGTGATGGGGGCGGGGGCGTTGTCGGCGGCCAGCAGGGCCTCGAGCTCCCTCTCCCCCACCTGGGCGGAGAACTCCTCCACCAGCCAGCGGGGGTGGCTGTATTGGACGCTCAACCGCTCCACCGGGTCCCCGGGCAGGGCGGGCAGGCGGTCCCGCCCCCGGTCCAGATTGCGGAGCACGGCGTTGACGAACCCGGCGGCCCGGGGGCTTTTGGCGTGGCGCTTGGCCAGCTCCACCGACTCGTTCACCGCCGCCATGGCGGGGATCTTGTCCATCCGCAAAAGCTGGTAGGCCCCCAGGCGCAGGATGTCCCGCACCTTGGGCTCCAGGCTGTCCAGCCCCCGGGGGCAGAGGGGGGCCAGGTAGTAGTCCAGCAGGAGTTGATCCTGGAGCGCGCCGTAGACCAGTCGGCTGGCCAGGGCCGCGTCCCGGCTGTCCAGGCGGGCACGGGCCAGCTCCCGCTTCAGCGCCCCGTCGGCCCAGGCGCCCTGCCGGTGGCAGGCGTAGAGGACGGTCAGGGCCACCTCTCTGGCGTTCACCGCGCGATCTCCTCCATTCTTCCCAAGCTCCCGCCGCCTTAAACCCCCATGGGGTGCCCCTGCAAAAAGGCGGCGGCGGCCATGGGCTTTTTCCCGTCGGGCTGGAGCTCCAGAAGCTCCAGCACCGTCCCGTCCCCGCAGGCCAGTTTCAGCCCCCGCTTGTCCGCCTGGACCACCGCGCCGGGGGCCTTCTGGGTCCGCTCCCCGGTGAGGGCGGCCTTGAGCACCTTGCACCGCGTCCCGTCCAGAACGGCCACGGCGCAGGGCCAGGGCAGCAGGCCCCGGACCTGGTCGTGGAGGGCCTGGGCGGGGCGGGCGAAGTCCATGGGGGAGAGCTCCTTGGAGAGCATGGGGGCCAGGGTGGCCCCGGCGGGGTCCTGGGGGACGCGCCGGGCGCTCCCCCGGACCAGCAGGTCCACCGCCTCCACCGCCAGAGCCCCGCCCAAAAGGGCCAGCCGGTCGTAGAGCGCCGCCGCCGTCTCGTCGGGGCCGATGGGGGTGGCGCGCTGGAGGATGATATCCCCCGCGTCCAGGTCGTGGGCCATGTGCATGATGGTGATCCCCGTCTCGGCCTCCCCGTTGAGGATGGCCCAGTTGATGGGGGCGGCCCCCCGGTACTTGGGCAGAAGGGAGGCGTGGACGTTGATACACCCCATGGGGGGCAGGGCCAGAATGTCGTCGGGCAAAATGCGGCCGTAGGCGGCCACGACGATCAGGTCGGGGCTCAGGGCCCGGATCTGGGCCAGGGCGGTCCCGTCCCGGAGCTTTTCCGGCTGGTAGACCGGGATGCCCCGGCTCTGGGCGTACGCCTTCACCGGGGTGGGGCGAAGCTGGTCGTGGTGCCGCCCCACCGGGCGGTCGGGCTGGGAGAAGGCGCCCACCATCTCGTGCCCCGCCTCCCACAGCGCCCGGAGGGAGGCCACGGCGAAGGGGGGCGTGCCCATAAAGAGGATCCGCATCTTACTCCCCCTTCCGGCCCTTCTTCCGGCCGCTCTCCCGCTCCGCCTCCTCCATGGCGTCCAGCTCGGCCTCGGTGTAGAGCTTGCCGTCCCGGACCCGCTCGGTGAACAGATGGCCGTCCAGGTGCTCGATCTCGTGGCAGAAGCACCGGGCGGACATATCCACATCCTCCGCCTCAAAGACCTTGCCGTTTCGGTCCTGGGCCCGGACCTTCACCCGCTGGGGCCGCTTGACCCAGCCGTAGAGCCCGGGCACCGACAAACACCCCTCGAACCCCTCCTGCTCCCCGGCGGTCTCGATGATCTCCGGGTTCACCAGTTCGATCACTTCCCCGTCCGAGCCGGTGACCAGGCAGACCCGGCGCAAAATGCCCACCTGGGGGGCGGCCAGGCCGTAGCCGTTGGCCTGGGCCAGGGTCTCCCGCATATCGTCCAGAAGCTGGTGGAGCCGCGGGTCAAAGCGGGTGACCTCCCGGCAGACCTTGCCCAGGGTCTCGTCCCCCCGCTCGATGATGTTTCGTGTGGCCATCAGATCGTCCCTCCTGTGTGGTGAATGAATCGGTCAAAGGCCGCCTGGCCCTCCGGGTCCCGCTTATAGACCCCCGCGTCGGTGAGAACCTGGGCGAAGACCGCGCCCACTTCCTCCTTTAAGATCTCCATGGCCTGGGCCGGGTCGGAGAAGGTATGCCGCGCCTGGAGCTCCCGGGCCCAGGGGGCGTGCTTTTCCAGGTCCGGGTGGGAGGCCGGGTCCCCCCCGGCGGCCAGGGTGTCGGCCAGGGCCCGCAGCTCGGGCAGGAGCCGGGCGGGGAGGACGGCCAGGCCCATCACCTCGATGAGGCCGATGTTCTCCTTTTTGATGTGGTGGAGTTCCGGGTGGGGGTGATAGAGCCCCAGGGGGAACTCCTCCGTGGTTAGGTTGTTTCGCAAGACCAGGTCAAGTTCAAACTTCCCCTCCCGGAAGCGGGCGATGGGGGTGATGGTGTTGTGGGGCTCCCCGTCGGTCCGGGCGTAGATCGCCGCCGCCTCGTCGGTGTACCCCCGCCAGGCGGTGAGGACCCGGTCGGCCAGCGCCGCCATCTTGTCCCGGTCCGCGCTCCGCAGGCGCAGGACGCTCATGGGCCACTTGACCACCCCCGCCTCCACCTCCGGGAAGTCGGGGTAGACCACCCGCCGCTCCACCTCCGCCCGCTCCATGGCGAAGGTGTATCGCCCGCCCTGGAAGTGGTCGTGGCTCAAAATGGAGCCGCCCACGATGGGCAGGTCGGCGTTGGAGCCCACGAAGTAGTGGGGGAACTGGCCCACGAAGTCCAGGAGCTTTTCAAAGCAGGCCCGGTCGATCCGCATGGGGACGTGGGCGGCGTTGAAGCAGATGCAGTGTTCGTTGTAGTAGACATAGGGGCTGTACTGCAAAAACCAGGGCGCGCCGTGGACGGCGATGGGGATGACGCGGTGGTTGCCCCGGGCGGGGTGGTCCAGCCGCCCGGCGTACCCCTCGTTCTCGGCGCACAGCTGGCACTTGGGATAGGCGTTTTGCGGGGCGTTCTTCGCCGCGGCGATGGCCCGGGGGTCCTTCTCCGGCTTGGAGAGGTTGATGGTGATATCCAGCGCCCCATACTCCGTGGGCGCCACCCACTTCATGTCCCGGGCCACCCGGTAGGTGCGGATGTAGTCGGTGTCCTGGGAGAACTGGTAGTACCAGTCGGTGGCCGCCCGGGGGGACTGGGCCAGGCGGGCGCGGAACTGCTCCTCCACCCAGGAGGGCCGGGGGGTGAGGACGGCCATGAGCTCGGTGTCCAGCAGGTCCCGGCCGGCCGGGCCGGGGTCGCACCGGCCGCTCTCCACCGCCCAGTCCAGCATATCCCGCAAAATGTCCTCCAGGGGGCGGGCCGCCTCCGTCTCCGGCCCCTCATAGCGGTCCAGTTTCAGCACCGCCAGCAGGCGGTTGACCGCCCAGGTCTTGTCCCGGGGGTCGATCAGGCCCTTGTCCAGCCCGTAGCGGACCAGTTGGGCGATGGCTTGATGGATGCTCGTCATCTTCTCTCTCCTCCCTCTCTCACGCCAGACGGACGCCGCCCACCGGGCGGATGTTCACCACATGACAACTCCCCGGGCCCAGCACGGCCTCCATCCGGGCCCGGAACTCCTCCAGCACATCCAGGGGCACAAACGCCTGGGCGGTGCCGCCAAAGCCGCCCCCGTGGACCCGGACGGCCCCCCGCTCCCCCAGCAGACGCTGGGCCAGGGCGATGGTCACCATCAGCCCCTGCTCCCGCACCGCCCCGGTGGGGGTCACGTTCTGGAGCAGTTGGGCCGAGGAGTGCCCCGAGTCCCGGACCAAAATCAGGAAGTCTTCAAACAGCCCCGCCTTCAGCGCCTCCGCTTCCCAGAGGGCCCGGTCGTTCTCGGCGTAGATGTGCATGGCCCGGAGGACCGCCCGGTCCCCCGCCTCCTGCCGCAGCTGGGGCAGGGCGGCGTAGAAGTCCGTCTCCGGCACCTCCCGCAGGACGTCCTGGCCGAAGTGGCGGCTCACCGCCCGCAGCTCGTCGGTGACGGCGGCGTACTCCCCGGTGAGGTCGGCGTGGCTGGCGTGGGCGTCCAGGATACACAGGGCGTAGCCCTGGGCCTTGAGGTCCAGCTCCAGCCGCTCCACCGCCGGGGCGGCGGGGTCGGCAAAGTCGATGGCCACCACCCCGCCCACACAGGCGGCGGCCTGGTCCATCAGCCCGCAGGGCTTGCCGAAGTACAGGTTCTCGGCGTACTGGCCGATCTGGGCCAGCTCCACCGCCGTGGCCCGCCCGTCCCAGAAAAGCTCGTTGAGGGTGACGCCCATGAGCGCCTCAAAGGCCGCGGAGGAGGACAGGCCGCTGCCGCCGGGCACGTCGGAGGTCAGGTAGACCTCCAGCCCCCCCACCCCCACGCCGGGGTATAGCTGGGCCATCCGGGCCCACACCCCCCGGATCAGGGCGGCGGAGGTGTTGACCTCCTCCGGCTGGGGCTCCGGGCGGGCCAGGTCCACCTCCAGGAAGGGGTACCCCTCGGACAGCACCCGGATGGAGCCGCTGTCCGTCACCGCCGCGGCGGCCAGCAGGTCCAGATCCACCGCCGCGGCCAACACCCGGCCCCGCTGGTGATCGGTGTGGTTGCCGCCCAGCTCCGTGCGCCCCGGGGCGGAGAACAGGGCCTGGGCGGGGCGGCCAAAGGTCCGCTCGAACCCCTCCAGTACCCCCCGGACCCGGTCCCTGGCCCACGCCAGATCCCGGCCTCCATATAACGTCTCCAGCCCCTCGTCCAGCCGGCCTACGGCCAGCGCCTGCTTCAGCTCGTCCATCCGCGCCCGCTCCTTCCCGTTTCGCCGGCTCTGGGCCGACAGTCTCTCTCATTTTTTCATTATACACCCATTCGCCGCGCTTTTCCAGTGGGACCGGGCACTTCGACGTATTTTTTACCCCCGGCGGGGCCGCCTTTGTCAGGTCCGCCAGATTTGCCCTCTCGGATTTTGCCATATTGCACAAAAATGCAAGGGCTCATGCGTGCATATCGGCAAATCAAACAAAAAAGTGTTGCGTTTTTCAAACCGCTGTGATAAGATACCTTTGCCTGGGAGTCCCACTCCCGCCAATTTTTAGGAAAAGAGGAGATTTGATATGAACAAGAAGAGGTTCCTTGCTCTGCTGCTGGCCGCGCTGATGCTGGTCAGCGTCCTGGCCGCCTGCTCCAAGAAGGGCGGCGAGACCGCGCAGACCCCCGGGGGTGAGGGCGAAGGCGAAGGCGCCCCCGCCGCCACCACGGTGGCCAACAAGGACAAGCCCCTGGTGTGGTTCAACCGTCAGCCCTCCAACAGCTCCACCGGCGAGCTGGACATGACCGCCATGAACTTCAACCCGGACACCTACTATGTCGGCTTTGACGCCAACCAGGGCGCCGAGCTCCAGGGCACCATGATCCTGGACTACATCACCGCCAACATCGACACCATTGACCGCAACGGCGACGGCATCATCGGCTACGTCCTGGCCATCGGCGACATCGGCCACAACGACTCCGTGGCCCGTACCCGGGGCGTCCGCAAGGCTCTGGATACCGCCGTGGAGAAGGACGGCGCCATCGACAGCGCCGCCGTGGGCACCAACACCGACGGCTCCGCCACCTCCGTGAAGGACGGCACCCTGGAGATCAACGGCCAGACCTACACCGTCCGTGAGCTGGCCTCTCAGGAGATGAAGAACTCCGCCGGCGCCACCTGGGACGCCTCCACCGCCGGCAACGCCATCAACACCTGGACCGCCACTTTCGGCGACCAGATCGACGTGGTGGCCTCCAACAACGACGGCATGGGCATGGCGATGTTCCTGGCCTGGTCCAAGGCCAACAACGTCCCCACCTTCGGCTATGACGCCAACTCCGACGCCGTGGCCGCCATCGCCGAGGGCTACGGCGGCACCATCAGCCAGCACGCCGACGTGCAGGCCTACCTGACCCTGCGCGTTCTGCGTAACGCCCTGGACGGCGTGGACGTGGACACCGGCATCGGCACCCCCGACGACGCGGGCAACGTCCTCAGCGACGACGTGTACAAGTACAACGCCGACGAGCGCTCCTACTACGCTCTGAACGTGGCCGTCACCGCCGAGAACTACCAGGACTTCCTGGACGCCACCGTGACCTACGCCCCCGTCTCCAACCAGCTCAGCGCGGACGCCCATCCCACCAAGAACGTGTGGCTGGACATCTACAACTCCGCCGATAACTTCCTCAGCGCCACCTATCAGCCCCTGCTGCAGAACTACGACGATCTGCTCAACCTGAACGTGGAGTACATCGGCGGCGACGGCCAGACCGAGGGCAACATCACCAACCGTCTGTCCAACCCCAGCCAGTACGACGCCTTCGCCATCAACATGGTGAAGACCGACAACGCGGCTGCCTACACCGGCCTGCTCAACCAGTAAGCCGGCGCCCAGCCGCCCTGTGAGCGCGGATCTGTTCCGCGCGTAAGTTGACCGTTCGCACTCAGGGAGAGTAACCTCCCCGGCCGGGGTCCCGGTCGGGGAGGGGCTCTCCCTGACGTGCAAAACGGCGCCGCCCGGGGGGAGCCCCCGGAAAACGCATACCATGTGGGGAGTGAGGAGTATGGCGCAGGAAAAAGACGACATTGTCCTGTCTATCCGCGGGATGAGCAAGTCGTTTGGCCGAAATCGGGTCCTGGACCACATCGACCTGGATGTGAAACGGGGCACGGTCATGGGCCTGATGGGCGAGAACGGCGCGGGTAAATCCACCATGATGAAGTGCCTGTTCGGCACCTACCAGAAGGACGAGGGGAAGATCTTCTTAAACGGAAAAGAGATCAGCTTTTCCGGGCCGAAGGACGCCCTGGAAAACGGGATCGCCATGGTCCACCAGGAGCTGAACCAATGCCTGGAGCGGAGCGTCACGGACAATCTGTTTTTGGGCCGTTACCCCACCAACTCCCTGGGGATCGTGGACGAGGGGAACATGAAAAAGAAGGCGGCGGAGCTGTTCCGCAAGCTGGGCATCACGGTAAACCTGAACCAGCCCATGCGGAATATGTCCGTCTCCCAGCGCCAGATGTGCGAGATCGCCAAGGCCATCTCCTACAACGCCCAGGTGATCGTTCTGGACGAGCCCACCTCCTCCCTGACCATCCAGGAGGTCAACAAGCTCTTTGAGATGATGCGGATGCTCAAGGACCAGGGCATCTCCCTCATTTACATCTCCCACAAGATGGACGAGATCTTTGAGATCTGCGACGAGATCTCCGTCCTCCGGGACGGCAAGCTGGTGATGACCAAGCCCACCGGCCAGACCAACATGAACGAACTGATCACCGCCATGGTGGGCCGCTCTCTGGAGAGCCGCTTCCCGCCGGTGGACAACACCCCGGGGGATGTGATCTTCTCCGTACAGCACCTGTCCACCAAGTACGCCCCCCACCTCCAGGACGTGACCTTCGACGTGCGGGAGGGTGAGATCTTCGGCCTCTACGGCCTGGTGGGCGCCGGGCGAACGGAGCTGCTGGAGACCATTTTCGGCGTGCGGACCCGCGCCTCGGGCCGGGTCTACTTTAAGGGCCGATTGATGAACTTCTCCAGCGCCAAGGAGGCCATCGATCACGGCTTTGCCATGATCACAGAGGAGCGCAAGGCCAACGGCCTGTTCCTCAAATGCGATCTCACCTTCAACACCACCATCGCCAACCTGGAGCAGTACAAGTCCGGCATCGCCCTGTCCGACGCCAAGATGGTGAAGGCCACCAGCAAGGAGATCAAGACCATGCGGACCAAGTGCATGGGGCCGGACGACATGATCACAAGCCTGTCCGGCGGCAACCAGCAGAAGGTGATCTTCGGCAAGTGGCTGGAGCGGGCGCCCCAGGTCTTTATGATGGACGAACCCACCCGCGGCATCGACGTGGGCGCCAAGTACGAGATCTACGAGCTCATCATCCGCATGGCCAAGCAGGGCAAGACCATCATCGTGGTCTCCTCGGAAATGCCGGAGATCTTGGGTATCACCAACCGCATCGGGGTGATGTCCAACGGCTATCTCTCCGGCATTGTGAACACGTCGGAGACCAACCAGGAAGAGCTCTTGCGCCTCAGCGCGAAATACCTGTAAGGGGGAGGAGTACATATGGCGGACAACACAAAGATCCTGACAGCGGAGCAGGAGGCTCAGCTGCGTAAGCCCATGGACGACTACGTGGGCGCCGTCCAGGCCAAGATCGACGCCCTGCGGAAGGACGGCACCGACAGGGTGGTGGAGATCCAGGACGCCCTGGACAACCTCAAGCGCGACCGCATCTACACCGCCCAGGAGAAAAAGGACCGGGCGGCCCAGCTGGGGGCGGAGCTGAAGAAGGCCAAGGAGGCGGAGGCCCAGAGCAAGGGCCAGATCGCCAAGCTCATCGCCGACGCGGAGAGCTACCTGAAGGCCCACTTCAACGACTACTACCAGGCGGTGAAGGCCAGCTGCAAGCTGGAGGTGGTCCAGGCCAAGGCCAAGTACAGCGAGGCGGTGGCCCAGCTGAAGAAGGACCACCAGGAGATCCTGGCCAAGCTCACCGACCACCACGAGATCAAGGACGAGAAGTACGTCTACAAAAACCGTCTCTTTGACGCGAAGATGCAGCTGGCCAAGGACCTCCAGGATATCAAGGACCGCCGCCACGGGGCGCTGGACCACAAATACCACCTGATCGACCTTCTGCGGATGTCCAAGTTCACCCCCGCCCAGTCCATCGCCCAGCGGTGGGAGAACTACCGCTACACCTTCAGCCTCCGCAACTTCCTGCTGCGTAACGGCCTCTACCTGGCCATCGCCATCATCTTCATCCTCCTTTGCATCATCACCCCCATCGTCAAGGGCGGGATCCAACTGCTGACGGTGAACAACATCCTGAACATCCTCCAGCAGGCCTCCCCCCGGATGTTCCTGGCCCTGGGCGTGGCGGGCCTCATCATGCTGGCGGGCACCGACCTGTCCATCGGCCGCATGGTGGGCATGGGCATGACCGCCGCCACCATCATCATGCACAACGGCATCAACACCGGCGGCGTCTTCGGCCACATCTTCGACTTCACCGGCATGCCGGTGGTGGGCCGGGTGATCCTGGCGCTGGTGGTCTGCATCATCCTGTGTACCATCTTCACCACCATCGCCGGCTTCTTCACCGCCAAGTTCAAGATGCACCCCTTCATCTCCACCATGGCCAATATGCTGGTCATCTTCGGCCTGGTGACCTACGCCACCAAGGGCGTGTCCTTCGGCGGCATCGAATCCTCCATCCACGACATGATCATGCCCCGGTGGAACGGCTTCCCGGTGATCATCCTGTGGGCGGTGGCGGCGGTGGCCATTGTGTGGTTCATCTGGAACAAGACTACTTTTGGCAAGAACCTCTACGCCGTGGGCGGCAACCCGGAGGCGGCGGCGGTGTCCGGCATCTCCGTCTTCGCCGTCACGGTGGGGGCCTTCATTATGGCCGGCATCCTCTACGGCTTCGGCTCCTGGCTGGAGTGCATTCGGATGTTCGGCTCCGGCTCCGCCTCCTACGGCCAGGGCTGGGAGATGGACGCCATCGCGGCCTGCGTGGTGGGCGGCGTGTCCTTCACCGGCGGCATCGGCAAGATCTCCGGCGTGGTCACCGGCGTGTTCATCTTCACCGCCCTGACCTACTCCCTGACCACCCTGGGCATCGACGCCAACCTCCAGTTCGTCTTCTCCGGCATCATCATCCTGGTGGCCGTGACCCTGGACTGCTTGAAGTACGTCCAGAAGAAGTAAGCGCCGCCTGGGCACACAAAACAGCAGGGCCGGGCATCCCACGGATGTCCGGCCCTTATTTTATAGAAACATCCCGGAAGGGGCCCTGCCCTTTCCGGGATGTTTTTCGCCGTCCGGCCCGCGCGGTCAGGCCGGGGAGGACCGTTTACCGGGGCGGCGCTGGCGGGCTCCGGGGCGCGCGCCGCGCCTAGTCCTGGGGGTTGTGGTCGGCGTACAGGGCCACCTCCCGGTTGTCCTTGTCCTGCTGGGCCAGGCGGAGCAGGTGGGCCAGCAGGGCGCGGATGGGCCCGGCCTGGCCGGGGGCGCAGGAGAGGGTGAGCTGGTAGCGGTAGCGGTCGTTGAGCTTGTAGATCCCCGCCGGGGCGGGGCCCAGCAGGGCGGCGCCGCAGGGGCGGTAGTCCGGCCCCTCCAGGGCGGCCAGCAGGCTGTCGGCCAGGCGGCGGACGGCCCGGAGGGCGGCGTGGTCCTGGCGGGCGGAGGCGGTGACCAGAAAGAGCTCCCGGAAGGGGGGCAGGCCCGCGGCCTGGCGCAGGGCGATCTCGGTCTGGTAAAAGCTGTCGTAGTCCTGCCGCGCGGCGGCGGCGATCACGTCGTTGTCGGGGGTGTAGGTCTGGATCACCGCCCGGCCCGCCTTGGCCCCCCGGCCCGCCCGGCCCACCACCTGGGTGATGAGGGAGAAGGTCCGCTCGGAGGCCCGGAAGTCGGGGACGTAGAGGCCGCTGTCCGCCGCCACCACCCCCACCAGGGTGACGTTCTCAAAGTCCAGCCCCTTGGCTACCATCTGGGTGCCCAGCAGAATGGGGGCCTTCCCCTTGGCGAAGCGGTCCAGGATGGCCTGGTGGCTCCGGCTGGGGGTGACGATGTCCGCGTCCATCCGCAAGATCTCGTGGCCGGGGAACATCCCCTCCAGCACCTCCTGGAGCCGCTGGGTGCCCGAGCCCACAAAGGCCAGGGGCCCGCCGCAGGAGGGGCACCGCTGAGGCAGGGGCTGGGAGTGGCCGCAGTGGTGGCACATGAGGCGGCCGTTGGCGGAGTGGTAGGTGAGGTACACCGAGCACCGGGGGCACTGGGGCGCCTCCCCGCACCGCTGGCACACCACCCGCTGGCGGGCCCCCCGGCGGTTCAGGAGCAGAATGCTCTGCTCCCCCCGCTGGAGGTTGGCCCGCAGCTCCTCCGCCAGCTCCTGGCCCACGTCGGTGTCGTTCCCCCGGCGCAGTTCCTTCTTCATGTCGCTGACGATGACCTGGGGCAGGGCCCGCTGGTTGTACCGCCCGGGCAGGGTGAACAGGCGGTAGCGCCCCGCCTGGGCCAGGCGCATGGTCTCCACCGCCGGGGTGGCCGAGCCCAGCACCAACAGCGCCCCCGCCGCCGCGCAGCGGTACTGGGCCACCTCCCGGGCGTGGTAGCGGGGGACGTTCTCCGACTTGTACGACCCCTCCTGCTCCTCGTCCAGCACCATCAGCCCCAGGTTTTCCACCGGGGCGAACACGGCGCTCCGGGCCCCCAGGATCACCCGGGCCGCGCCGGAGCGGCACCGCTTCCACTCGTCATACCGCTGTCCCTCGGTGAGGGAGCTGTGGAGCAGGGCCACGTCGCTTCCAAAATACCCGGTGAAGATCCGCATGAGCTGGGGGGTCAGGGCGATCTCCGGCACCAGCACCAGGGCGTTTTTTCCCCGCTCCAGGACCGATTGGATCAGCCGGATGTACACCTGGGTCTTCCCCGAGCCGGTGACCCCGTACAGCAGGGCCACCCCCGGCTTCTCCCGGCGGCTCAGTTCCTCCAGGGCGTCAAAGGCCCGCTGTTGGTCCTCGTTCAGGGTGAAGGGCGCCCCCGGCGCGGCCCCGGTCACCTGGGGCCGACGCAGGACCTCCCGGCGCTCCAGCTTCAAGACCCCCCGCCGGGCCAGGGCCCGGACGGTGGCGGGGGCCGCCCCGGAGAGGTAGCACACGTCCTTCATCCCCCCCTGGCCCACGGCGCAGAGGAGTTCCACGACGTTATACTGTAGCGGCGCGCTCTTGCGCCGCTGGGCGGCCCGGGCCAGGGCATCCTCCGGGGGGATGGCCAGGGAGACGGTCTCCTCCGTCTTGTCCCCCACGCCCCGCTTGGCGCTGTGGACCACCTCCGCCACCCCGGCGGTCTCCAGGGCCCGCACCGCCCCCATGGGGTCCGCCGTCCCAAAGGCCAGGCGCACCTCCCCCAGTTCCATGCCCTTCTCCCGGCGCAGGAGGAGCTCCACCAGCCGCTGGGCCCCCTTGTCCTCCCCGGCGGCGGCGTAGGCCGCCTCCCGGTCCACCCCCTCCTTCAGCCGGCACAGGTCCTGGACGGAGAACCACAGCCCGGTGGGGAGCATGGCCTTGGCGCACTGGTAGACGGTGCAAAAATAGCGCCGGGACATCCACAGGCAGAGTTTTAGCTCCGCTTGTGAAAGTACCGGCGTATCGTCCAGGGGGGTGAAAAGGGCCTTGAGCCTCCGGCCCTCCCCCGCCTCCAGCGGGGCCAGGGCCAGCACGAAGCCCTCCACCGCCCGGTTGCCCCGGCCAAAGGGGGCCAGCACCCGCATCCCGGGGGCCAGCCGCTCGGTCAGCTCCGGGGGGACCAGGTAGGTGTAGGGCCGGTCGATGGCGAAGTTGGCCGAAGAGAGGGCCAGCTTGGCGGTCAGCTGTTCAGCCACGCCGTCAGGCTCAGTCGGGCACGACCACCTGGCCCTCGGCCAGCTGGCGGATGGCCAGGGTCACGGGCTTATCCTCCAGGGGATAGCCCTCGTCCTCGGCGGCCTGGGCGATCTGGCGGGCCTGCTGGGCCACCACGTTGACCAGCTTGTAGCGGCTGGGCACCTGGGCCAGCAGTTCGGACATGGCGGGATAGAGCATCATAGCGCGGTCACTCCTTCGATTTGGGTTTGGATCATGGGCAGTCGCTGTTTCACCCGGCAGCCCTCCGCGGCCAGGATGGACAAGATCTCCTGGGTGGCGTTGGGGACGCTGTCGTTGATGACAAGATAGTCGTAAAGGGGGATGTGCTGGTATTCCTTCTTGGCCCGCTCCAGGCGGCCCTGGATGACGCTCTCGTCGTCGGTGGCCCGGCCGTGGAGGCGGCGGGAGAGCTCTTCAAAGGTGGGGGGGATGACGAAGATGAGCACCGCGTCCGGGCACTTCTGCTTCACCGTGGCCGCCCCCTGGACCTCGATCTCCAACAGCACGTCCACCCCCTGGTCCAGCTTGTCCTGGATCACCTTCAGGGAGGTGCCGTAGTAGTTGTCCACATATTTGGCGTACTCCAGAAACTCCTCCCGCTCTATCATGCCCTCAAATTCCTCCCGGGAGACAAAGCAGTAGTCCACCCCGTCGGCCTCCCCTACCCGGGGGGCGCGGGTGGTGTAGGAGACGGAGAAGTGGATGTCCTCCCGCTCGCTGAGCAGTTCGGCGATGACGGTTGACTTGCCCACGCCGGAGGGGCCGGAGAGCACGATGAGGGTGCCTTTTGTCTTTTTCTTTGTCATGGTTCTTCCTCCTGGGAGTCTGTCTCTTTTCCCGTCAGCCGTCCCGCCGCGGCGGCGGTCTGGATGGCGGAGAGGATGATGTGGCCGGAGTCCATGATGAGCACCGACCGGGTCTTACGGCCCAGGGTGGCGTCGATGAGAAGGCCCCGGCCCTTGGCGTCCTGGATCATCCGCTTCACCGGGGCGGAGTCCGGGCTGACCACCGCCACCACCCGTCCGGCGGCCACCAGGTTGCCGTAGCCGATGTTGATGAGCTGCATGGCCGGCCCCCTACTCGATGTTCTGGACCTGTTCGCGGATCTTCTCGATCTCCGCCTTCATGTCCACCACCACTTTTGTGACGTTCAGATCGGTGCACTTGGAGCCGATGGTGTTGGCCTCCCGGTTGAACTCCTGGATGAGGAAGTCCAGCTTCCGGCCGATGGCCCCGCCCCCGGCCAGCAGGTCCCGCAGTTGGGTGATGTGGGAGCGCAGGCGGACCGTCTCCTCGTCCACGGCCACCTTGTCGGCAAAGATGGCCGCCTCGGTGAGGATGCGGCCCTCGTCCAGCTGTTTGTTCTCCAGCACCTCCCGCAGCTTGGCCTCCAGCTTCTGGCGGTAGGCGTTCACCGTCTCCGGGGAGCGGCGCTCCACCTCCCCCACCAGGCCCTCGATGGTCCGGGCCCGGCCCAGGATGTCGGCGCGGAGTTTGTCCCCCTCCTTGGCGCGCATGGCGTTGAAGTCGGCCAGGGCCAGCCCCAGCGCCTCCAGCAGGTCCGCCTTGACCTCCTCCAGGTCCTCCTCCGGCTTCTCCACGCTCAGCACGTCGGGGAAGCGGGCCACCAACTTCAGCCGCTCCAGCGTGGGCTCCGCGCCCCGGGTGGTGACGGCCTCCTTCAGCCCCAGCTCCCCGGCCAGGCTCTCCAGGGAGGCCATGTAACTGCGGGCCAGCTCCAGATCCGCCTTGACCTGAAGGCCCTGCCCGGCCTCCTCCTTGATGGTGAAAAACACGTCCACCTTGCCCCGGCCCACCTGGGCCTGGACCTTTTTTTTCAGCGCGTCCTCGGCGAAGATATAGGCCCTTGGCAGTTTAACGGAGCAGTCCAGATAGCGGTTGTTCACCGCCCGGATCTCCGCCACCATATTGCGTCCGTGGGCGGTCCGCTCGCCCCGGCCGTAGCCGGTCATGCTCTTGATCAAGGTCTCCAGCTCCTTTTACACAGTCCTCAACAGCAGGGCCCGCCCCAGGGGGTCAGACAGCTGACGCACAGGTAGGTCCGGCAGCAGTCGTCACAGCCGTTGGCGGCGTTGTAGCCCGCGGGGCGGTAGGCGTAGCCCCCCTGGCTCATCATGGCGTAGGCCTGGCGGTACTCCAGGTTCCCCGGGTCCATCTGCACCGCCGTCTGGTAGTGCTGTCTGGCCTCGTCCAACCAGCCCCGGCGGTAGCACACCGCGCCCAGCAGGAAGTGCCACTCGGCGTTCTGCGCGGGGGCCTCCTGGGTCAAGAGGCGCTCGGCGGCGTCCAGGTTGCCCGCCTGGATGCACTGGCGGACCTTTTGGAAGAAGGGGTCCTGGCTCTGGCCGCCGTAGCTCTGGCCGCCATAGCCCTGTGCGCCGTAACTCTGCGCCTGGCCGTAGCTCTGACCGCCGTAGCCCTGGCCGCCCGCCCGCTGCTGGGTGATGGCGTCGTAGGCCTCGTTGATCTCCTTCATCTTCTCCTCGGCCAGGTCGGCCAGGGGGTTGTCCTGGTAGTTGTCCGGGTGGTACTTCCGGGCCAGCTCCCGGTAGGCCCGCTTGACCTCCTCGTCGCTGGCGTTGGGGCTCACCCCCAGAACGCGGTACGGATCATTCATGCTCGTTTCTCCCGTTTTTTCGGATTCCACCTGCCCTCCAGCACCAACTGCTGGACGCTGGGCAGGCCGGCGTATAGGATGTTTTCCAGAAGGTCGGCCCAGGCGTTTTGGGGCAGAAGCTGAAAGGCCGATTGGCAGAGGGCCAGGGAGTGGCCCATGGTGGCGTCCAGATAGTCCCGCTCCACCCGCTCCCCGAACCGGGCGGCCACCGGGTTGTACCGCCCCCGCCGCCGATCCTCGTCCAGGTCGTCCACGGCGTCGATCAGGTAGATCCACCGGCCCAGGTGGTAGAGCAGGTGCTGTCGGGGCCGGTCCACGGCCTCGTCCCCCGTGGGCTCCGCCGCGGCGGTCAGCAGTCTGGCAAAGGCGTCGGCACAGCGGTCCAGCTGGGGGGACCCCGCCTGTTCCAGCCGATCCAGCTCCTCCAGACAGGCGGCGGCGCGGCGGTCAAATTCCGGCCGGGCCGCCCGGGCCCAGCGGTAGGCGCGCCCCAGGAGCAGGGCGGCGCAGCGGCACCCCAGGCGCCCGGCGGGCCCCTCGTCGGCCACGCCGTCCCGGAGCTTATAGCGGGCCAGGATCACGCTCTCGTCGGCGCACAGCTCCATGGCGGGGCTGGGCTCCAGACAGGGCCGGGGGTCCAGGGGGTGGACGGCACAGCGGCGGGGCCGGATGGGCCGGGGCTCCCCCGGGGGCTCCAACAGCATACACAAGAAGGCGAAGTCGTATTGCAGGACAAACCGGGCCGCCTGGCCGTACCGGGCTTTCAGACAGTGGCACAGGCCGCAGTACACCCCCTGGTAGCGCGCCCAGGCCTCCGGGGCCAACTGGGCCCGGTGGGGCCGGACATAGCCGAACAAGTCAGCTCCCCTCCAGGGCGGTCACCCGCAGGGACACCGCCCGGCGGCGCAGATGCCGGTCCAGGGGGAGGCTGACCCCCACCAGCACCAGCAGGAACGCCCCCACCCCCACCAGGGCGGCCACCCCCTCCGGGGCCCGGGCCATCAGCAGATAGGCCGCGAACAGGGCCGCGAAGGGCAGGAGGTACAGCGCGGCGGCCAGGGCCAGGGTCTGGCCGGTGGAGGATTCCACCGTCACCCGCTGGCCCGGCCGGGCCCCCAGGGGGTCCTGGGCCACGGCGATAACGGGGGCGGTCTGGACCATGGAGCCGCACCCGGCGCAGTGGTCGCAGTCGTGGGCGCAGGCGGAGACCCGCTCCACCTCCACCTCGACCCGTCCGCCGTCCAGGCGGCGCTTCACAACGGCTTTCTGTGTCATGCGCCGCCTCCGATCTGGCCCGCGCCCACGGCGCGGATGGTGACGGTGTACCCGTCCCCCACCACGCCGGCGTCCTCCACGCCCAGCAGGCTCACCGTGGCGGCCACGGGGCTCTGCCCGTCCGGGATGGCGGAGAGGTCGGCCAGGTCCACCCGGACCAGCAGGTTCTGCTGGGGCATGATCTGATCCAGCGCCTGGGCGGTGCCCCGCACCCGGACGGTGAGGGACTGGGTGACCACGCTCACGTCGATATCGTCGGGGCTGTTCACAAGCTCGATGTTGGAGGTGGAGAACTCCCGGACCTCCATGCCCTGTACCTCCACCTTCACCTTCGCCCGGGAGATGCCGGTGAGGTTTTCCACCTCATCCCCCAGAGGGATGGGGAACTCCGTCTCCAGGGGCAGGGTGGCCTTGGCAAGGTCAATGGTGGCTACGGAGAGGGAGTCCCCGTACACGGCCAGGTCCCCCTCGCTCCCCATGACGGTGATGGAGGCGGGCTCCATGGACCAGACCAGGTGGGGGTCGTCCGCCCCGGTGATCCCGCCGCCGGGGATGAAGTCCACCGTCAGGGGAAGTTCCCGGGCCTCCGTCACGGGCAATGTCACCGTCACGGTGGGGAGGGCGGCCTTGATATTTTCACTTTTCACCACCGAGCCGTCCAGGCCGATGAGGACGTATTCCATCTCCTCCCGGACCGTGTCGGTGAGGTTTTCCCGGTTCAGGGTCACCTGGGCGTAGGCGATCTGGGAGAGCTCCGTCTCCGGGCCGGTGATCTCCACCGTCTCGGGCTGGAAGCTGAAGGAGCCGCTCTGGTAGCCCTCCGCCACGCTGCCCAAGAACACGCCCCGGAGCTCCACCTCCCGGCTCACCCGCTTGACCACCGTGATGGGCACGTAGAAGGGCTCCCGGCTCACCAGGGCCACACTGCTGGCCGAGACGTTCCCCGGCCAGGCGATGTCGTAGGTCTGGCTGTACTCCCCCTCCGCGCCGATGCGGCTCAAATCCACCTGGATGGCGATGTTGTCCCGGCGCAGCTGGGAGAGGACGCCCCAGCGGCCCCGGACGGTGAGGGACACCGTCTGGTCCCGATCCCCCACCAGCATCAGCCCGTTGCTGTTGAGCACGTCCTCCCCCACGAAGGTGACAGGGATATGGGAGACGGTCTGCGTGCGGTCCTGGGTGTCCACACTGCGGACGTAAAACCACAGCGCGCAGGAGATGAGGATGGCCAGGGCGATGTAGAGGGGCTTGTTGGGCTGGTTACTTCTCTCCATTCTTGGCCCCCCCTTTCAGGAATTTCAGAAGGCCGCTCAGGATGGGGGATCGCTCCTCCTTCTTCTCCTCCTCCGCGCTCATGAGCTCGCTTCGCAACAGCTTTTCCAGGCTGTCCGGGGCCAGGTGTTGGCGGAGCATCCCGCCGATGGCTACCGAGATGGAACCCGTCTCCTCCGAGACGATGGCCACCACCGCGTCGGTGCGCTCGCTGGCGCCCACGCCGGCCCGGTGGCGCATTCCCAGGTCCCGGCTGAGGGAGGTGCTCTCGGTCAGGGGGAGCATACAGCCCGCGCCCACCACCCGGCCGGCCCGGACGATCACCGCCCCGTCGTGGAGGGGGGCCTTGTCCCAAAAGAGGTTCTTGAGCAGCATGGCGTCCACCGCGCAGTCCAGCGGGGTGCCGGTGTTGACGATCTCGTCCAGCAGATTTTTCCGCTCAAAGACCATCAGCGCCCCCACCCGGTCCTTGGAGAAGGCGGTGTAGGCCGCCACGGTCTGTGTGATGGCCCGCTCCAGCTCGGAGACGGACTCCTCTTTGGTGAAGAAGGTGGTCAGGCGGTTGCTGCCCAGCTGTTCCAACAGCTTGCGAAGCTCCGGCTGGAAGATGACCACCAGGGCTAAAAAGCCCAGCTCCAGCGCCCGGCCCAGGATGAAGTTCACTACGTACAGCCGCAGCAGCCCGGACACCCACAGCGCCACCACCAGAATGACGATGGCCTTGGCTACGTTGGCGGTGCTGGTGCGGGAGACCAGGAGCATCAGCCGGTAGACCAGGTAGGCCACCAGCGCCACGTCCAAAATATCGGTGACCCGGACGGTCTGGGCGAACATGACCACGCTCTGCGCCAGCTGGCCGATCCACTCCATCTCCTGTCCCCCCTCTCTCCCGGGCGCGGGCCCGCAAAATGATACAGATACATTATACTGTATCTCTCGTAAAATAGCAACATTTCCAGGGGGAGATTTTCAAAAAAACAGCGCCGGAGGCTCGTCCGGCGCTGTTGGCGGGTGGGGTTTTCAGCCTTTCTTGCGGTGGAGGGAGAATTTGTTCTCCGTCCCGGCGGAGAGACGGCGGATGTTGCTCCGGTGCATCCAGATGACCAGCAGGGCCAGCACCCCCGCCAGGAGCACGATGGCCATCTCCCGGCTGACGAAGAGCACCGTAGTCACGGGGAAGCTGGCCGTGGCGCAGATGGAGCCCAGGGAGATGTACCGGGTCAGGGCCACGACGACCACGAACAGGGCCAGGGCGATGAGGCCCATGCGGTAGTCCACGCAGAAGAGCAGGGTGACCCCCGAGAGGATGCCCTTGCCCCCCTTGAAGCCGAAGGCGCAGGGGAACATATGCCCCAGCAGGCACCAGAGCCCCGCCCAGTACTTGGCGAAGATGAGCCAGGTCCGCCGGGCCGGGCCGGGCCCCACGCCCCAGGCGGAGAGCCACACGTTCACCGCCACCGCGGCCACCGCCACGGCCACGACCATCTTGACCACGTCCAGCCCCAGCACCACCCCCGTCAGCTTGCCGCCGAAGGTGCGGTGGAAGTTGGTCAGGCCCGCGTTGCCGCTGCCGTGGGCGCGCACGTCGTCTTTTAAGATGTACTTGGAGACGATGACCGAGCCGTTGAAACAGCCGCAGGCGTAGGCCGCCGCCGCCACCGCGGCGAAGACGGCCCAGACCACGACCCAGTGATGCCCTCCGGCGGGGACGACGGTCAACCACATAGCTTATTCCTCCTTCTCGCTTCTCTCCCGGATGGTGAGGCGCACCGGCGTACCCTCCAGGCCAAAGGTCTGCCGGATCTGGTTTTCCAGATACCGCTGGTAGGAAAAGTGAAAGAGCTGGACGTCGTTGCAAAAGCAGACGAAGTGGGGGGGCTTGACCCCCACCTGGGTCATGTAGTAGATCTTCAGCCGCTTGCCCTTGTCGGTGGGGGGCTGGACCCGGGCGGTGGCGTCGGCCAGGACGCTGTTGAGCATCCCGGTGGTCACCCGGAGGCTGGCCTGGTCGTTGACGTAGTTGATGAGGTCGAAGAGCCGGTCCACCCGCTGGCCGGTGAGGGCGGAGATGAAGAGGATGGGGGCGTAGGTCATGTAGGACAGGTCCCGGCGGATGTCCTGGCGCATCTTGTCCATGGTCTTGTCGTCCTTCTCCACCGCGTCCCACTTGTTCACCACGATGATACAGGCCCGGCCCGCCTCGTGGGCAAGACCCGCCACCTTGGTGTCCTGCTCGGTGACCCCCTCGTTGGCATCGATGAGGATGAGGCACACGTCGCACCGCTCGATGGCCATGGTGCCCCGGAGGACGGAGAACTTCTCCACCCGGTCGTTCACCTTGGATTTCTTCCGCATCCCGGCGGTGTCGATGATGAGGTATTTGCCCTTGTCGTTTTCAAAGTAGCTGTCCACCGCGTCCCGGGTGGTGCCCGCCTGGTCGGAGACGATCACCCGCTCCTGGCCCAAAATGCGGTTGACCAGGGAGGACTTGCCCACGTTGGGCTTGCCGATGATGGCCACCTTGACCACGTCCGGGTCCTCGTCCACGGGGTCCTCATCGGGAAAGTATTTCAGGCACTCGTCCAGCAGGTCCCCGGTGCCGTGGCCGTGGAGGGCGGAGACGGCCACCGGGTCCCCCAGGCCCAGGTTGTAAAACTCGTAGATATCGGGGTCGGTGTGGCCGGTGCGGTCCATCTTGTTCACTGCCAGCACCACCGGCTTGCCCGAGCGCAGCAGCAGATCCGCCACCTCCTGGTCGGAGGCGGTGAGGCCGGTCTGGATATCGCAGACAAAGATGATGACGGTGGCGTTTTGGATGGCGATCTCCGCCTGGGCCCGCATGAAGAGCAAAATCTCGCTGTCCGTCCCCGGCTCGATGCCGCCGGTGTCCACCAGGTCGAATTTGCGCCCCGCCCACTCGCAGGGGGCGTAGAGCCGGTCCCGGGTCACCCCGGGGGTGTCCTCCACGATGGACAGCCGCTGGCCGGTGAGCTTGTTGAAGAGCATGGACTTGCCCACGTTGGGCCGGCCCACGATGGCGACTAAGGGTCTTGACATGGCGCACCTCTCAAGTCTGGAAAATGGCGTCGCACAAGGCGAAGCCGTCCTGGTCCACGGGGGTGACGGGGACGCCCAGGCGCCGGGTCACCTGCTCCAGGGTCACGTCGTCCAAAAACACGTTCTGGCCGTGGCGGAGCATATTCACCGGGATCAACAGCCGCTCCCCCAGGTCCCGCCCGGCCAACTGGTCCATCAGGTCCCCCCCGGTGATCAGGCCGGAGACGGTGATGGTCTCCCCGAAAAAGTGGTTCACAATGGGGTAAACTCTCCCCTTAGTATGACATTTTGCCCCCGCTTTGTCAACGATTTCCCCCATAAAAGGGGCCACCGCCACCCCGCAGGCGATGGAGAAGGGGGCGGCGGGGGCCTCCTCCTGGAGGGCCAGGGCCGCGTCGAACTCCGTCAACAACAGCCGCACCATCCCCACCCCGTTTTCCAGCTGGGTGTAGTCCTCGTAATAGGCGTCGTCGGGGAGGCCGCGCCCGGCCTGGAGGTAGAACTCGTCGGAGCACCAAAAGAGGCGGGTGCCGTATCTCTCCCGGCATGTTTCCCCAAAGGCCTCCACCATATCCACCACCGCCCCGGCGGTCTCCCGGGTGTAGGGCTCCAGGGGGTAGAGACCCTGGCGGTGCCGGGTCAGCCCCACCGGCACCACCGACACGCTGTTCACCCCCGGCCAGAGCGCCGCCAGGTCCTCCATGGAGCGGAGCAGATGGGGCCCGTCGTTGATGCCGGGACAGGAGACGATCTGGCAGTTCATGGTGATGCCGGCGCGGGCGAACCGCTCCATGATCTCCATGCACCGGCCCCCCTGCCGGTGGCCCAGGAGGAGGGCCCGCAGGTCCGGCTCGGTGGCGTGGACGGAGATGTTGATGGGGGAGATGCGAAGGTCGATGATGCGCTGGATCTCCCGCTGGGAGAGGTTGGTCATGGTGATGTAGTTGCCCATGAGGAAGGACATTCGAGCGTCGTCGTCCTTGAAGTAGAGGCTCTCCCGCAGGCCCCCGGGCAGCTGGTCCACAAAGCAGAAGATGCAGTGGTTGGCGCAGGAGCGGGGCGCGTCCATCATGTAGGTCTCAAAGTTGAGGCCCAGCTCCTCCCCCTCGGCCTTTTTCACCCGGACGGTCCGGCTCCTGCCGTCCCGCTCCAGGGTCAACTCCAGCGCGGGGTCGTAGGTGTAGAACTTGTAGTCCAGCACGTCCACCACCCTGTGGCCGTTCACCGCCGCCAGCGTCTCCCCCGGCCGCACCCCCGCCCGGGCCGCGGGGCTCTTGGGGTCCACGCTGACGATGACCGTCTTGCCCATGCTCTCTCGCCTCCCTTCGGTAAAAAAAGAAGGGCGGAACCGTTCCGCCCTGCTTTTTCCCGGTATGAACTTACTTCGCCGCCTCGGTCTTGGCGTAATCCCGCCCGTCATAGGTCATGCAGGACTTGCACAGACGGTGGGGCAGCTTGTACTCGCCGCACTTGGGGCAGAGGACCAGGGTGGGGGCCTCCAGCTTCCACACGCTGCTACGGCGCTTGTTCCGGCGCTGCTTGGAAATTTTACTCTTGGGGACTGCCATGGTGACACCTCCTTTGGGTGAATGGTCTTGGCGTTATTCGTCTGTGGGGTCAAAGAACTGGGCAAGGGCGGCCAGGCGGGGGTCCGGGCGCTTTTCGCACCGGCAGGGCTCCACGTTCAGGTCGGCCCCGCAGCCGGGGCACAGACCCTTGCAGTCCTCAGAACAGAGGGTTTTGGTGTCCATCTCCAGGATGAACGTGTCCGTCATCAGCGCGCCCACGTCCAGGCTGTCCCCCTCCAGCAGGACGATGTCCTCCTGGGAGTCCTCCCGCTCCAGGTGGTCGGCCAGGAGGGTCTCATACTGGATGACCTTCTCCCGCTGGAATGGCTTGGCACAGCGGTCGCAGACCAGGGACAGGGTGGTGGCGGCCTGGGCGTTCAGCACCAGGGCGCCGGCCATGTTCCGGACCTGACCCGTCACCTCCACAGGCGCCTGGACGGGGGTCTGGCCGTGGAATTCCAGGTGGGAGAGGTCCAGCTGGAACGCGAAGGGCAGGACCGCGCCGGGCGTCAGGATGATCTCTCGCAAATCCAGTCTCATGGCACACCTCGCATAACGGTACGGCAAGTATTATACCTATCCTTCCCGGAATTGTCAATCTTTTTTTAGAAAAGACCGGCCAAAGCGTGGCTGAGGGGGAGATAGGCCGCCGGGAGGAAGATGGCCGGGAGCATATTGCCCACCCGGATCTTCTCCTTGCCAAGGCCCAGCATATTCACCGCGATGCCGATGATGATACAGCCGCCCACCGCCCCCATCTGGGTCACCAGCTCGTCGGACAGGTAGGGCCCGATCCAGGCCGCCAGCAGGGTCAGCCCCCCCTGGTAGACCACCAGGGGCAGGATAGAGAAGGCCACGCCCACCCCCATGGCGGCGGCGAAGGAGATGGAGGTGACCCCGTCGATGACCCCCTTGGAGACGATGATGGACCAGTCCCCGTTCAGCCCGGCGGCCAGGGAGCCGTTGATGGCCATGGCCCCCACGCAGAAGAGGACGGAGGCGCTGACGAACCCCTCGGTAAAGCGGCTGTTGCCCGCCCCCTGGGAGCGCAGGTGGGCCTTGAGGAAGTCCCCCACGCCGTCCATCCGCCGCTCGATGTCGATGAGCTCGCCCAGGACGGTGCCCACCACCATGCAGACAATGACGCATAAGGTGTCAGTGGTGTCCAGGGCGGCGTCCATGCCGATGACCAGGACGCACAGGCCCAGGCCGAAGGTGATGATCTGGGTGAACCGCTGGGGGATCTTCCCCCGGAACAGAAGGCCGATGATGCTCCCCAGGAGCACCAGGCCGGCGTTGATAAAGGTGGCGGGCATGGGTCTTCCCATCTCCTCTGGAAAAAATTTCCCCCGGGCGGCCCCGGGGCGGGCGGTATTTCCGCCGGGCGGCGTCAATACCTCTTGCAATTTGCCCGAGGCTCCATTATAATGTATTTGTCCGATTTTGACAAGTGGGAAGAGTGAGGCCAATGAAACAGAAGCTGCAGAAGAACAAACAACCTCTGTCCATTCTGGCGCTGTTGGTGACCGTGACGGTCATCCTGTGCATTTTCCTGGTCCGCTACTATGGCATGGAGCGCACCGGCTGCGTCCAGCGCCTGGGGGAGTATACCCACCAGGCCGCCGACCAGGTGGAGGAGGGCCTCCAGCGCTCCCAAAACTACATGAACAAGATTTCCGGCTTCATCTACGACGCCTACCAGGACTCCGAGGCGCTGGGCCAGGCCCGGCTGGCCACCGCGGGGGCGGTGGATATGATCACCCGGCTGGAACTTCTCATGCCCGACGGCACCCTCTACACCGCCCAGGGCGTCACCACCGACCCCACTCTCTCCTTTGAGCGCCTGGCCGAGGCGGGCACGGGCATCCTCCCCCGCAGTGTGGACCAGCGCTCCTCCAACCGCTACATCATCCGCCTCTACACCCCCGTCCGCCGGGGCGGGCAGACGGTGGCCATCCTCTGCGGCGTGGTGGACCTGGAGCGGCTGGTGTACCTCTTCCCCCTCTCCGCCTACGACGGGCAGATCGAGCTCTTCCTCATGGAGGGCCAGACCGGCAGTCTCCTGATCGACTCCTGGCACGACGTGCCCGGCAACATCCAGGACTTCTCCAAATACTCCTACAACCGGGGGTACAGCTACCAAAAGCTCTACGAGGCCCTGTTCAACGGCCGGGACGGCTCCTCCGTCCTGAAGGGCCCCGCCTCCTCGGGGGACTACTATATGTACTACACCCCGGTGGACGGCGACCAGAACTGGTCTGTCATGCTGGCGGTGAAGGAGGACGTGGCCTTCGCCCAGGCCAACAGCGTCTTCTTCCTCTTCGGCTTCATGGTGCTTTTGCTGGTGGCCATCTCCGCGGTCTTCTTCGTCTGGTTCTTGTGGGATGTGCGCCAGTACCAGATCCGCACCGACAAGCGCCTTCAGGGCGTGCGGTATATGCAGACGGTCCAGCAGACCCTCTTCCGGGCCCACGTGGAGCCGGAGCGGTTCCGGGACGCGCTGGACGAGGTGGCCCACTACCTGGCCGCCGACGCCACCATGTTCTTCTCCCTGGAGGAGGACGGGCGGCTGATCCTGCGCTCCCTCAGCGGCGCGGCGGACAAGTCGCCCCCCAAGCGCTCCGACCTCTACAAGATCTTCCCCCAAACCGCCCAGGTGGTCATGGAGGAGGGGGTCTTCTCCAGCAACCGGCCCTTCCTGTGGGGGGAGCAGGACTGGCAGAGCGCCCGGAGTTTGGGAATGCGGAACATGATGCTGGTGCGCCTGAACGCCATGGACGGCAAGAGCATCCTGGGCGTGCTGGGCGCCATCAACACCGACGCCATTTGGGACGACACCACCCCCCTGGACCAGGTGTCCTTCAGCTTCTCCATGGCCCTGGCCAACAGCAAGAACTACCAGCTTCTGGCCTACATGAGCCAGATGGACGAGCTCACGGGCGTACTCAACCGCAACAGCTACGAGACCCGCCTCACCGAGCTGGCCGACGCCTCGGTGAACCGCCTGGGCTGTATCTACATCGACGCCAACGGCCTGCACGAGATCAACAACCACCTGGGCCACGAGGCCGGGGACGAGATGCTCCGGGCGGTGGCGGACACCCTGCTGTCCAGCTTTGACAAACAGACCGTCTTCCGCCTGGGCGGGGACGAGTTCGCCGTGCTGGAGCGGTCCATGTCCAAGGAGGAGCTGGAGATCCAGATCCAGAAGATCCACCAGACGGTGGAAAAGCTGGGGTACAGCGTCTCCATCGGTCTGGAGTGGCAGCAGGGGGACATCCACGTGCCCACCCTGGTGGCCAACGCGGAGACCAATATGCGCCAGAACAAGGCGGAGTACTACGCCAACCACGGCGGGGAGCGGCAGATGCGGAACCTGAACGCCCGGATGGAGAAGACCCTGGCCGCCAAGCGGGACGCGGACTCCCTGCTGTCCTACCTGGCCCCCAGCTTTTTGGCCGTCTACTTCGTAGACCCCAAGGAGGACTCCTACCGCTCCATGGTGGCCTCCGAATACCTCAAGGCCGCCGAGGACACCAAGGGCACCTTCCGGGAGGCCATGGAGGTCTACATCCGGGAGTGGGTCCGCCCCGAGGACCAGCAGGCCTTCCTGGACTTCTGCAACTACGACACCCTCATCCGCAAGCTGGACACCCAGGGGAGCCAGGACCTGTTCTACTCCCGCAAGGACGGCCAGCGCGTCCGCCTGCGGGCCCGCCGCCCCAGCCGGGCGGAGGACAACCAGGAGGAGATCATGTGGATCTTCACCGTCGTCGACCACGAGGCGTGACCCCAGCGCGGCAAAACACAGCAGAGCGAAACAAAACGGCGGGCCCGGATGGGCCCGCCGTTCTTGTATCTATGGGTCTTGCCGCGACCCTCGCCCTTTGGGGCGGGGTCAACTGCCTCTGGTGAAGATCTTCAGCACCGCGTCGAAGTCGCTCTCGCCGCTCTTGGGCTCAGCGGCGGGCTCCTCCTGGGCCTCGGCCTTGCCGGCACTAAAAGGGTTGGCGCTCACCCGTCCGGCGGCGGCGCCGTCGAAGCCGGTGGCGATGACGGTGATGACCAGCTCGTCCTCCAAACTCTCGTCAAAGGCGGCGCCGAAGATGAACAGGGCATCGGGGTCGGCGGTCTGGCGGATCATGTCGGTGGCGATGGTGACCTCCTCCAGGTCCATGTCCATAGAGCCGGTGACGTTGACGATGACCCCCTTGGCCCCGTCCACCGGGACCTCCAGCAGGGGGCTGGAGATGGCCATGCGGGCGGCCTCCTCCGCCTTGGTCTTGCCCGCGGCCCGGCCCACGCCCATGTGGGCCATGCCCGCGTCCTTCATCACGGCGGTGACGTCGGCGAAGTCCAGGTTGATGAAGCCGGTGTTGGTGATGAGGTCGGACACCGACTGCACCGCCTGGCGCAACACGTCGTCGGCGATGGCGAAGGCGTTGGCGAAGGTGATCTTCTGGTCGGTGGCGTACTGGAGCCGGTCGTTGGGGATGATGACCAGGGAGTCCACCTTGGTGTGCAGTTCCGCGATGCCCTCCTCGGCGGCCCGCATCCGGCGGGCGCCCTCAAAGCTGAAGGGCTTGGTGACCACGCCCACGGTGAGCACGCCCATCTCCTTGGCGATATCCGCCACGATGGGGGCCGCGCCGGTGCCGGTGCCGCCGCCCATGCCGGCGGTGATGAAGACCATGTCCGTCCCCTCCAGGGCCTTGCTGATCATAGCCCGGCTCTCCTCGGCGGACTTGCGGCCCATGTCGGGGTCGGAGCCCGCGCCCTTGCCGCCGGTGAGCTTTTCGCCGATCTGGATCTTATAGGTGGCGGCCGAGATCTCCAGGGCCTGCCGGTCGGTGTTCACCGCGATGAAATCCACGCCCTTGACGCCGCTTTTCACCATGCGGTTGACCACGTTGTTCCCCGCGCCGCCCACGCCGATGACCTTGATCACATCCGTGCCCCCGGTGCCGGGGTCCATCTGAAACGCCATTTGCGCGTCCCTCCTATGTAAAAAAGTCTCTCTGACAAATTTCGTCAAAATACCACGGCTGGTAGGGTCAAGCCGGTGGCAACAGCTATATCTTGGGTTTTACAGTCTTATTGTAGCTCTTTTGCCTCCACAGGTCAAGAGAAAATCGGCGATTTTTTTCGCCGGGGCAAAAATCCGTCCCACGGACAGGGCCATTTTTTCGGCGGATTTCCTTAATCTGGAATAAAGCGGGCGCTGGCGTTGTCCATGATCTCCACGGTGTAGCTCTGGCTGGGGTTGCGGCGGATGCTCTCGTGTTCCAGATAGGCGGGCAGACGGCGGATCCAGTAGGCCATGCCCCGCTCCAGGGCGGGGGAGATGTGGATCGTGAAGCGGCCGTCCAGGGCGAAGGTCAGCCGGTAGTCCTCCGACAGGTCGATGCGGTCCAGCCGGTCTGCCAGGCCGTTTTCCTCCAGGGCGGACAGCAGTTCCCGGAGCCACTCCACCCGCTGGCGCTCCTCCTCCCCCGCGGCCAGGTAGGTGCCCACGGCGGGGGCCAGGGGGGTCACGCCGGTGACCGGGGCGGCGGAGCCGGGGCCGGAGGTCCGCTCCAACAGCTTGCCGTCCTCGTCCAACAGCCACCAGGCCCCCCCGTGCTCCAGGGCGGCCAGGGCGCGGCTCTCGGTGACGGAGATGACCACGGTGTTGGGCAGCTTGCGCCGCACCGAGACGGAGCGGATATAGGGCAGGCGGCTCTGGAGCTCCCGGGAGATCCGGGTGCTCCCCAGGGCGAAGAGGTTGTCCCCCGGCCGCACCCCGGCGATGTCTATGATCTCCTCCCGGCTGTAACGGCTGTTGCCCTGGACCTCGATCTGGCTGACCCGGAAGAAGATCAGGCAGGCCGCCGCCACCGCCGCCACGATGAGGACGGCGGACAGGGCTTTATAGAGGCCGGGGTGGCGGCCTCGTCTGCGCTTTTTGGAGTTGCGGCGGCGGCGTTGCGGTTGTGCCATAGTCGTTTCCCTACTTTTTCTCTAAGATATTCGCCCTGGCGCCCAGGGCGGTCAGGTCCTCGTCCAGCTTGGCGTAGCCCCGGCGGATGTGGTGGAGCCCGGCGATGGCGCTCTCCCCCTCCGCCCCCAGGGCGGCCACGGCCAGGGCCGCCCCGCCCCGGAGGTCGTGGGCCTCCACCTGGGCGGCGTGGAGCCGCTCCACCCCCGTCACCACCGCCACCCGCCCCTCGGTGCGGATGTGGGCCCCCATGCGGATAAGCTCGTCGATGTGGCGGTAGCGGCTGGCGAACATATTCTCCACGAAGACGCTGGTCCCCTGGGCGGTGCACAGCGCGGCCATGAGGGGGGCCTGGGCGTCGGTGGGAAAGCCGGGGTAGGGGGCGGTATGTACCCGGGCCACGGCCTGAAGGGGGCGGCCTGGGTCCCGGCGCATCCGCACCCCGTCCGGGCCGCTTCGCACATCGCACCCGCTCTGGGCCAGCAGGGCGGTGACGGTGGAGAGGTGGCGGGGGTCCACGCCGGTGAGCTCCACCTCGCCCCCCGCGGCGGCACAGCCGCACAGGTAGGTGGCGCAGACGATGCGGTCCCCCATGACGGCGATCTCCCCGCCGTGGAGGGCCTGCCCCCCCTGGATGACCACGGTGGAGGTGCCCGCCCCCCGGACCTGGGCCCCCATGGAGCGCAGGAAGGTCTGGAGCTCCACGATCTCCGGCTCCTGGGCCGCCCCCCGGATCACCGTGACCCCCGGGGCGGCCACGGCGGCCAGCATGGCGTTCTCGGTGGCCCCCACGCTGGGCAGGGGCAGGTGGATATCCCCCTGGCGCAGGGTCCGCGCCCTGCACCGCAGGCCCTCCGCCCCCTCCTGGATGTCCGCCCCCAGGGTCCGCAGGGCGTCCAGGTGGAGGTCGATGGGCCGGGGGCCCAGCTCACAGCCGCCGGGATAGCTCATGACGGCCTGGCCCAGGCGGCCCAGGATGGGCCCCAGAAAGATCACCGACGAGCGCATGGCCCGCATGAGGGCGTCGGGGATGGCGCAGGCGGTCAGGGAGGTGGCGTCCACCCAGACCGCGTCCCCATCCCAGCCCGTCTCACAGCCCAAATGCTCCAGAATGGCCAGGGACGCGTCCACATCGGTGAGCCGGGGACAGTTCTTCAGCACGCTGACCCCCCGGCCCAGCAGGGTGGCGGCCAGCAGGGGCAGCACGCTGTTTTTCGCCCCTTGTATCTTCACCGAGCCCGAGAGGGGGCGGCCCCCCTCGATGCACAGAAGCTCCATGGTGGATCCCTCCCTTTTTCATAGGCCATCCTATGCCAGGGAGGGATTTCACGCCACTTCGGGCGGTCACAGCAGGTCCATCAGCGTCTGGTAGATGCGCTCGTGGGCGTCGGCGGGGGCCAGGGCGGCGATGGCGGCGCCCATCTCCCGGCGGCGCGGAGGGTCGGCCAGGAGGGCGGTGACGGTGTCGAACAGGCCCTGGGGGGTACATCGGGCCTCCGGCAACAGGACCGCCCCGCCCTTCTCCGCGGCGGCCTGGGCGTTTTTGGTCTGGTGGTCGCCGGTGACATTGGGAGAGGGGATGAGCACCGCGGGCTTGCCCAGGGCGGAGAGCTCGCTGAGGGTGGAGGCCCCCGCCCGACAGAGGACCAGGTCCGCCGCGGCCATCACCAGGGGCATATCATAGAGGTAGGGCCGCACCTCCAGCTCCGGGTGGGCGGACAGGTGGATATCCTGGCGCTCCAGGCCCTCCAGCACGTCGTCAAAGTACCGCTCCCCCGAGCCGTGGATGACCCGGAAGGGACAGCCCGCCTGGATACACAGGGCCAGGAAGTCCACCATCTGCCGGTTCATCACCTCCGCCCCCAGGGAGCCCCAGCTGGCCAGCACCAGGGGCTTATCGTCGGAAAAGCCCAGCTGAGCCCGGGCCTCCTGGCGGGTGTGGGCGAAAAAGTCGGGGCGGACGGGGGTGCCGGTGACGACCACCCGCTCCGGGTGGGGGTAGTGGGACAGGTCGCCGGGCAGGCCCAGCATCACCCGGTCCACGTACTTGGCCAGCCGCCGGGTGGTGAGGCCGGGGACGGCGTTGGACTCGTGGATGGCGGTGGGGATCCCCCGCCGGGCGGCCTGCCGGGTGACGGGGTAGGAGGCGTACCCCCCGGTGCCCACCACCAGGTCGGGCTGGAAGTCGTCCAGGATCCGGTCCGCCTGGACCCGGGACCGGGCCACGTCCGCCAAAGCCTTGGCGTTGTGGCGGAGCCCCTCCCAGTTCAGCTTGCGGTAGAAGGAACTGACCTCCACCCGCTCCAGGGGAAAGCCCTCCTTGGGCACCAGGCGGGACTCCATGGACTCCCCCGCCGCCCCCACAAAGAGGATCTGGCTGTCCGGCCGGCGGGTCTGGAACAGGCGGGCCAGGGCCAGGGCGGGGCTGATGTGGCCGGCGGTGCCGCCGCAGGTAAAGATGATCTTCATACGCCCCTCCCCTAGCCCAGCCTGGGCGCTTCGATCTGCCGGGACACGCTCAGGACGATGCCCATCTCCCCCAGCTGGATCATCAATGCCGTGCCGCCGTAGCTGAAGAAGGGCAGGGAGATGCCGGTGGGGGGGATGAAGTTGGTCACCACGCCGATGTTCAAAAAGACCTGGACGGCGGTGAGGGTGATGATGCCCACGATGAGGAGGGCGCCGAACTTATCCCGGGCGTGGAGGGCCAGCCAGTAGCCCCGGAGGATGAGCAGGACGAACAGGATGATGACCACCACCGCGCCGATGAAGCCCATCTCCTCGCACCAGATGGAGAAGATGAAGTCGTTGTGCTCCTCGGGCAGGTAGAGGAACTTCTGCATACTCTTGCCAAAGCCCTTGCCCAGCAGGCCCCCCGAGCCGATGGCGTAGAGGGACTGGATGGTCTGCCAGCCGGCGTCCCGGGGGTCGGACCAGGGGTCCCGCCAGGTGGCCAGGCGGCTTGCCATGTAGTTGGTGTGGTTCATGATGAACCAGAGCCCGGGGACCAGCACCGCGCCCCCGGCGGCGAACCAGCCCCAGTGGATCCCCCCGGCGAAGAGCACCGCCGCGCCCCCGGCCAGGATGAGGATGGTCCCCGACATATGGGGCTCCCACAGCAACAGCGCCGCCATCAAAAGCAAAATGCCCATGTAGGGCAACAGCTCCATAAAGCCGATGCGCTCCAGGAAGTTCAGCACCCGCCCCAGGCCCATCTTGGGGTTCCACTTCCGCTTCTTCTCCGGGTCCCGGGCGGCCAGCTTGGCGGAGAAGTAGACGATGACCCCCACCTTGGCGATCTCCGAGGGCTGGAACCGCACCCCCAGGATGCGGATCCAGCGGTTGGCGCCCTTGGCGGTGACGCCGATGCCGGGGACCTTGACCATCAGAAGCAGGATAAAGGAGCCGATCAGGCCCCACTTAGCCAGGCGGCGCAGGATCTGATAGTCCAGCCGGGAGGCCAGCCACATGATCAAAACGCCGCCGATGGCCATACGCAACTGACTGCGAAAGTACATGGAGGGGTCGCCGTTTTCGTAGTAGGCCGAGCCAAAGGAGGCGGAGAAGACGGTGATGAGGCCGATGCCGGTGAGCAGCAGCACCAGCATCAGGAAGGGCAGGTCCACCGGGCCCCGGGCCAGCTGCTGGCGGTAGGTCCTGTCGCGAAAGCGGGTCTTTGCCATCTGATCTCTCTCCTTTCTCGGTCAGGGGACCGGGGGTCTAGCGCAGGAGGTTGGTAAAGCCCCAGTAGCCCAGGGCACAGCCCGCGCAGGATACCAGGGTGAACACGGCCACCACCTTGTTCTCGCTCCAGCCCTTCTTTTCAAAGTGGTGGTGCAGAGGGGCCATGAGGAAGATCCGCTTGCCGTGGGTGGCCTTGAAGTAGGCCACCTGGATGATGTCGGACAGGGTCTCGGCGATGTAGACGATCCCCACAAAGATCAGCAGGAGGGGCAGGTCCAGCGCGAAGGCCAGGCCGCACACCGCGCCGCCCAAAAACAGCGAGCCTGTGTCCCCCATAAAGACCTTGGCGGGGTGGTGGTTATAGAGGAAAAAGCCCACCAGACAGCCCAGCAGACAGGCGGCGAAGGCGCCGTAGCCCCGCTTGTTGTCCGTCTGGGCGGCCAGGACGGCGAAGGTGAGCAGAACGGGCATGGTCACGCAACTGGCCAGGCCGTCCACCCCGTCGGTGAGGTTGACGGCGTTTACCGTCCCCACCATCACAAAGGCGGCGAAGACCAGGTAGACCGTCTGGGGCAGGTGGAGCTTGGTCCCCAGGAAGGGGATGGCCAGGTCGGGGCTCAGGTGGCCCAGGTTCCGAAGCACGATGGTGAACAAAATGGCCGCGGAGAGCTGCAGGAGGAACTTGGCCGGGGCGGAGAGGCCGGTGTTCTCGTGGTGGCGCAGCTTGGCGAAGTCGTCCACAAAGCCGATGACCCCGAACACCGCGGCGAAGGCGAAGACCACCATGGCCGCCCAGTCCTTTTGCCACAGGCCCCAGCCCAGGCTGACGGCCAGGGCCGCGGCGATGAACATCACGCCCCCCATGGTGGGGGTGCCCTGCTTGCCCATGTGCCAGACCGGGCCGTCGGTCTTGATGGCCTGGCCCACCTTGGCCCGGCGCAGGGCGGGCAGGACGATGAGCCCCAGCAGGGCGGTCAGGACCAGGCCGGCCCCGGCGCAGATCAGCAGTTGTCTTGTGACCTCTCCCACGTCTCTCTTCCCCTTTTATCCTTGATTTTGAAAGTAGTCCGCCACGATCTCCCGCTCGTCCAGGTGGCGCTGGACGCCGTTTATCTCCTGATACGTCTCGTGCCCCTTCCCCGCCAGGAGGACGGTGTCCCCCGCCTCCGCCATGGAGAGGGCCAGGGCGATGGCCCGGGCCCGGTCCGGCTCCACCGCCGCCGGGGCCTCCCCCTCCCGAAAGCCGGCGAGGATGTCGCCGATGATGGCCATGGGGTCCTCGGTGCGGGGGTTGTCCGAGGTGACCACCGCCGCGTCGGCCAGCCGCTGGGCGATCTGGCCCATGATGGGCCGCTTCCCCTGGTCCCGATCCCCGCCACAGCCGAAGACGCAGATCACCCGGCCTGGGGTAAAATCCCGGACGGTGAGCAGGACGTTCTCCAGGGCGTCGGGGGTGTGGGCGTAGTCGATGAGGACGGTGTAGTCGGTGGGGGTGGGGACCACCTCCACCCGGCCCTTCACCCCCTGGACATGGGCCAGGGCGGCGGCGCAGGGCTCCAGGGGCAGGCCCAGGGCCAGACAGCAGGCCAGCGCGCCCAGGGCGTTGTAGACGGAAAAGCCGCCGGGGATGGGCAGGGAGACCCGGGCCAGGGCGTCCCGGCTCAAAGCCTCGAACTCCACCCGCCGGGGCAGGAGGCGCAGGTTTTTGGCGGTGAGGTCGGCCTGGGGCTTGTTCTCGGAGTAGGTGAACATGGGGCAGAGGCCCAGGCCGGCGTAGTACCGCCCCGCCTCGTCGTCCAGGTTGACCACCCCCACCCGGCACTGGGAGAACAGCAGGGCCTTGGCGTCCCGGTACTCCTCCATGGTCTTGTGGAAGTCCAGGTGGTCCTGGGTCAGGTTGGTGAACACCCCCGCCTGAAAGGTCAGGCCGTGCACCCGCCGCAGGGTCAGGGCGTGGGAGGAGACCTCCATGACCACATAGGTACACCCCGCGTCACACATCCGGCGCAGGAGCTCCTGGAGCTCGTAGGACTCCGGGGTGGTGCGGTGGGCGGGGAGGACCTCACGGCCGATCAGGTTCTGGTTGGTGCCCACCAGCCCCACCTTGGCCCCCGTCACCCGCTCCAGCATCTCCTTGAGCAGGTAGGTGGTGGTGGTCTTGCCGTTGGTGCCGGTGACGGCGATGAGGGTCATCCGGTCCCCCGGGTGGCCGAACCAGGCGGCGCTGGCCTGGGCCAGGGCCTTCCTGGGGTCCTCTACGAAGATACAGCGGGGATCCTGGCTCTCCCCCTGGGCGCAGACCACGGCCGCCGCCCCCTGGGCCAGGGCCTGGTCGATGTACCGCGCGCCGTCGTCCCGCGCGCCAGGGAGGGCGAAGAAAAGGGCGCCTTTCTCCATGCGGCGGGTGTCCCAGGCGATGGATGTGATGTCCAGCTCTCTCTCTCGGGTGTGGATGAGCTGTTCCAGCCGCATCGTTTGACCTCCTTGTCAGGTTTGCCCGGTCACTCCGGCCGGTAGTCGGTGATGTTCTCCACAAAGGTCACGTCCACCACCGTCCCCGGGTCCACCATGGCCCCCGCGGGGATGGACTGGGTGGCGCAGAGGGTGCCGGAGGTGAAGTACTGGGCCGAGCCGGAGCCCCGCATATAGAGGTTGACCGCGGCCAGGGCCTGCTTGGTCTGGTCGGGGGTCTTTCCGGCCAGGTCGGGGACCTCCACGGGGTCTGTGGGCGCGCGCTCGCCCATGTAGATCAGCACCTCGCTCCCCGCGGGCAGGACCGCCCCGGCGGCGGGGATCTGGCCGGTGACGGCGGCGCCGTCGCCGATCTTGCGGTAGGTGTAGCCCAGGCGCTTGCACTCGCTGGCGGCGGTGGCCTCGTCATAGCCCACCAGGGAGGGCACGGTGCTGTCCGCGCCGGAGAGTTCGGCGGCGGAGTACTGCTTCTCCACGCCCATGTAGTCTAAGATCTGCCGGAGCAGAGGGCCGGCCATGGGGGCGGCCATGTTGCCGCCGGAGATATAGGTGCCCGAGGCGGTCCAGGAGCTGCCGGGGTAGGAGGGCTTGGGGGTGTCGTAGGCCAGCAGGATGACCACCTTGGGGTCGTTGGCCGGGGCCACGCCCAGGAAGGAGACGATGTAATCGTCCTCGTTCTGGTCCGCGCCGATCTTCTCCGACGTGCCCGTTTTGCCGCCGATGCGGTAGCCGGGCTGGTAGGCGTTCTTGCCCGTGCCCTTGGGCGCGCCCACCACCTGCTCCAACAGCTCCCGCACGGTGGCGGAGGTCTGCTCGGAGATCACCTGGCGCACCTCGGTGACGGGGACGGTGTCCACCACGTTGCCCTCGGCGTCGGTGGTGTAGTCCAGCACGTGGGGCACCATCAGGTGCCCGCCGTTGACCACGGAGCAGGCGGCGGTGATGAGCTGGATGGGGGTGATGCGGAAGGTCTGGCCGAAGGAGGCGGTGGCCAGGGAGGCCGCGCCCTCGGCGCTCTCAAAGAAGTCCCGGTCCCAGACCCGGCCCTTGTTCTCGCCGTTGAGGTCCACGCCGGTGTAGGACAAAAAGCCGAAGTCCTCCATGTAGTCGTAGAACTTCTCCGCCCCCAGCCGCTGGCCGATCTCGATAAAGGCGGGGTTGCAGGAGTTCTGCACCGCCATGGTCAGGTCCTGGGCCCCGTGGCCCTCCCGCTTGGAGCAGTGGATGGTAAAGCCCGCCACCTGCTTGGACCCGGAGCAGTAGAACTGGGTATTCAGGTCCACCACCCCCTCCTCCAGAGCGGCGGCCACCACCATGGACTTGAAGGTGGAGCCGGGCTCGTAGGTGTCGTTGACGCAGCGGTTGGTCCACTGGGCCCACTGGGCCTTGCTCAGCTCCCCCTTATAAGTCTCCTCGTCCACGGCGGGGTCGGCCTTCATCTCCTCCAGCCGGAACGCCTCGTCGGGGTCGAAGATCTCAAAGGGGCTGTTCAGGTCGTAGCCCCCGTTGGAGGCCATCGCCAGGATGGCGGCGGTGTTGGGGTCCATGACGATGCAGAAGCCGCCGTTTTGCACGTCGTACTTCTCGATGCCCTCCTCCAGGGCCTTCTCCGCGAAGCCCTGGATGGTGGCGTTGATGGTCAGGTGGTGGTCCCGGCCGTCCTGGGCGTCGATGTAGTTTTCATACTGGGACAGCATCTCGGTGCCCCAGCCGTTTTTGGCGGTGAGCACCCGGCCGGAGACCCCGGACAGCGCCTCGTCGTAGACGTACTCCGTGCCGTAGAGCCCCTGGTTTTCCGAGCCGGTGAAGCCGATGACGGTGGAGGCCAGGGAGGCGTAGGGGTAGTAGCGCTTGCTGTCCGGCTCCAGGTAGACCCCGTTGCCCAGCTTGTTGTCCGCGATAAAGGCCCGCACCCGCTCGCTCATGTCGTTTTCCATCTTGCGGTACAGGACCTCATACTGGGAGTTGGTCCTGCCCATGCGCTCGATGATCTTCTCCGCGTCCAGGCCGGTGATCTGGCTCAGGCCCTGGGCCACGAAGGCCTGGTTCAGGTTGGGGTTGGCCTTCTTCCCCGCGGCGATCTTCTCGTCGTTTTCCTCGATGGCGGCGTTCAGGTCCTTGGGGGAGAGGATGAGGTTCTGCACCGTGGCGGACATGGCCAGGATGTTGCCCTCGCTGTCGTAGATGGTGCCCCGGTCGGCGCTGACGGACAGGTCCCGGGTCTGCTGGTCGGCGGCCTTCTCCTGAAGCTCCTCGTGCTGGACGATCTGAAGCTGGTAGAGCCGGCCCACCAGGGGGACAAAGGCCACCGCGCCGAAGAGCACCATCAACAACACGGTGCGCCAGAAGACCCGGCGCTTGTTGTGCCGGTCGTCCACCCGCTCCTGGGCTTTGGACTTCCCGTCTCGGTCCTCCCGCTCCCGCGCCATGGCGCGCACCCCCTTTCCAAAGGAAGGAGACGTAAGAAACCAGTATTCTCACGCCTCCCTGTTCCGTTCTCTATATCTCCCGCGCCGGCCCAGCGGCCCGGTCACGGTGATCTTATGCCCCAATCAGCGGAAAAATGACGCCAGATTGCCCGCCGTCTCCTTGATCCCGCCCCACAGCTCCTCGGCCAGGCCCCTCTTCTGGTGGCCGTAGAACTGGGCGCTGTCCGGCTCCTGGATGTTCAGCGTGACGATCTGCCCCGCCTGGGGCTGGACCATGGCCCCCGAGGCGGTGACCTGTTCCTCCACGCTCTTCAGGTCAAAGGCCAACTCGTACTGGGCGGTGAGCTTGGCGTGTTCCTCGCTGAGGTCAGCGGACTCCTGGCGGAGGCGGACGATCTCGTTGGAGGTCTGGGTAAGCTGGGCGTAGTTCACCAGCAACAGCACCGCCATCACCGCCACCAGGGCGAAGCCGATGACCGCCACCGGGGCCACATAGCCCGCCGGGCGCACCCGCACCCGCTGGCGGGCCACCACCCGCTCCCGGGGGCGGACCAGGGGCTCTGTGCGCTCCCGCCGCTGGGGGAGATAGGCCGGGTCCACGGCCACGTTGCCGTAGGTGCCGTAACCCCGTGCCCGCTTGACCTGCGCTGTCGCCATCGCGATCCTCTCCTTTGGTAAAAATCGTCTCTCTCCGCTTTACAGCTTTTCCGCCACCCGCAGTTTGGCGCTGCGGGAGCGGGGGTTCCGCTCCAACTCCTCCTCGGTGGGGAGGATGGGTTTTCTGTTCACAAGCCGGGCCCGGGGCTTTTTGCCGCAGACGCACACCGGGAAGTCCGGCGGGCAGGTACAGCCCTCGCACCAGCGGCGGTAGGCGGTCTTAACAAGCCGGTCCTCCAAAGAGTGGAAGCTGATCACCGCCAGCCGCCCGCCGCTTTTCAGCCGGTCCAGGGCCGTCTCCAGCATCCGCTCCACCGCCTCCAGCTCACCGTTGACGGCGCATCGGATGGCCTGGAAGGTCCGCTTGGCCGGGTGCTGTTTCTCCCGCAGGGCAGACCCCGGCATGGCCGAGCGGATGATTTCCACCAGCTCCAGGGTGCTCTCGATGGGCCGCTCCTCCCGCCGCCGGGCGATCCGCTGGGCGATGGCGGCGGCGTATCGCTCCTCGCCGTAGGTGGAGAGGATCCGCCGCAGTTCCTCCTGGGGCCACTGGTTCACCACCTGCCAGGCGGTGAGGGCCTGGGTGGCGTCCATCCGCATATCCAAAGGGGCATCCTTCATATAGGAAAAGCCCCGCTTGGGGTCGTCCAGTTGGGGGGAGGACACCCCCAGGTCGAACAGCATCCCGTCCACCTGGCCGATCCCGGCCCCGTCCAACAGCGCGCCCAGGTCGGCGAAGTTGCCGTGGAGCAGGGTCACCTTGTCCATCTGCCCCGCCAGCCGCGCCGGGGCGGCCTCCAGGGCGGCCAGGTCCCGGTCGATGCCGATGAGCCGGCCTGTGGTCAGGGTTTTGGCGATCTCCAAGGCGTGGCCCGCCCGGCCCAGGGTGCCGTCCACGTACACCCCGTCGGGGCGGAGGGCCAGGGCCTCCACGCACTCCCGCAAAAGCACGCTCTCATGGCCAAAGTCGGCTTCCATCAGTAGTCCATGGCCTCCATCAGCGCCGTCATGCGCTCGGGGGTCATCTCCTCGTCGTTGTCGAACCAGGTCTGGGCGTCCCAGATCTCCGCCCGGTCGTGGACGCCGATGATGGCCACGTCCTTGGAGATCCCGGCGTACTTTTGCAGTCGGGGCGGGATGGTGATGCGGCCCTGGGAGTCCGGCCGGCACTTGACGGCGTTGGCGAACAGCGGGCGCATCTCCCGGGAGCGGCTGATGGGCAGGGAGGCGTATTTCTCGGTGAACACCTGCCAGCTGGCCTCGGGATAGAGGGAGAGACAGCGGTCGATGCCCATGGCCAGATAGCACTCCGGCCCCAGGTCGTCCTGGAGCTTGGCGGGGAGCATGAGCCGGTCCTTGGCGTCCAGACTGCGCTGGAACGTCCCGGTAATACTGCCCATCTCCCTCACCTGCCTTTCCACTTTCCCCCAAAAAGGGGGCACTAACCCCCACATTGTCCCACTTGTGTTTTTAGTATACCCTCTCCCCCTGGGAATTGCAAGGATTTTTTTCATTTTTGTCCAGTTTATTTTGGGTTTTTCCGGCAAAACCGGCACAAAATCTATATATTGTGGGTAAATTGTATCTTCGGCACAAGATGTAGGGACCCCTCTGGTTTGACGGCGGGGCGGGAGTCGTGCTATACTTCTTATTAAATAAACCAGACCGGGGCGGGGGGATAGGCGTGGAGGAACTGAACAGGCTGACCGTCCCCCTGCTGACCTGGTACAGCGAGAACAAGCGGGACCTGCCCTGGCGGCGGCCGGGGCCCGGCGGGCGGCCGGACCCCTACCGGGTATGGGTGTCGGAGATCATGCTCCAGCAGACCCGGGTGGCGGCGGTGTTGGACTACTACCGCCGGTTTTTGGAGGCGTTTCCCACGGTGGAGGCCCTGGCCAGGGCAGAGGAAGACGCGCTGCTGAAGTGCTGGCAGGGCCTGGGGTACTACGCCCGGGCCCGGAATCTGCAGCGGGCGGCCCAGATCATCTGCCGGGAGCGGGGCGGGGTCTTCCCCGCCGACTACGCCGCCCTCCGGGCCCTCCCCGGCGTGGGGGACTACACCGCCGGGGCGGTGGCCTCCATCGCCTTCGGCCTGCCCCATGCCGCGGTGGACGGCAACGTCCTGCGGGTGGTGGCCCGCCTCACCGCCGACTTCTCCGACGTGACCGCCCCCGGCGCGCGGCGGGCGGCGGCGGAGCGGCTGGAGGCGGTCATGCCCCTCAACGCCCCGGGGGAGTTCAACCAGGCCCTTATGGAGCTGGGGGCCACGGTGTGTCTGCCCAGCGGCGCGCCCCTGTGCGGCCGCTGTCCCGCCCGGGACTTCTGCCGGGCTGACCGGGAGGGGCTGACCGGCGTTCTCCCGGTCCGCCCCGCCAAAAAGCCCAGGCGGGTGGAGGAGCGGCGGGTGTACCTGCTCTTTCACGGCGGCCAGGTGGCCCTCCGCAAGCGGCCCGCCAAGGGCCTGCTGGCGGGTCTGTGGGAGTTCCCCAACGCCCCGGAGGGGGAGGCCCCGCCCTTAGAACTGCCCCCGCTGGCGTTCGTGGGGGCGGCCCGGCACATCTTCACCCATATCGAGTGGCGCATGACCGGCTGGGCCGGGGAACTCCCCGATGATACCCTCCCGGCGGGCTGGGTGTGGGCCGACCGGGAGGCCCTGCGGCGGACCTACTCCGTCCCCAGCGCCTTCTCCGCCTTTTTGCCCGCCGTCCTGGAGCGGCTGGAACCTGAGAGATAGAGGTGGTTTTTCCATGGCAAAACTGTATTTCCGCTACGGCGTGATGGGCTCGTCCAAGACCGCCAACGCCCTGATGGTGCGCTATAACTACGAAGAGCGGGGCCAGGAGGCCCTGCTGGTCAAGCCCGCCATCGACCAGCGGGACGGGGCCCGGTTCGTGGCCTCCCGGGCGGGGCTGTCCAGCCCCTGCGTCTACTTCTCCGACCTCCAGGCCATGGACCCGGAGCGTCTGCGCCGGTATGCCTGCGTCATCGTGGACGAGGCCCAGTTCCTCTCCCGGGAGGAGGTCCGATATCTCACCGATCTGGTGGACGACTACGACCTCCCCGTCATCTGCTACGGCCTGCGGGCGGACTTCGCGGGCAACTTCTTCCCCGGCTCCCAGGAGCTCATGGCCACCGCCGACGTCATCGAGGAGATCAAGACCATCTGCTGGTGCGGCAGGAAGGCCACCTACAACGCCCGCTTTGATGACAGCGGCCAGGTCATCAAGGAGGGGGAGCAGGTGGTGCTGGGGGCCAACGAGCGCTACATCGCCCTGTGCCGCAAGCACTGGAAGACCGGGGACCTGGGGCCCCGGGGCGGGCGATGATCTGTCGGCTCTGCCCCCACCTCTGCGGCGCGGAGCGGGACGAGGCCCGGGGGCTGGGCCGGTGCCGCCAGCCCAGTCTGCCGGTGGTGGCCCGGGCGGGGCTCCACCAGTGGGAGGAGCCGGTGATCTCCGGGACCCGGGGCGCGGGGACGGTGTTTTTCTCCGGGTGCCCGCTGGCGTGCGTCTTCTGCCAGAACGAGCCCATCAGCCAGCGGGACTTCGGCAAGGCCGTCCCGGCGTCCCGGCTGGCGGAGATCTTCCGGGAGCTGGAGGCCCAGGGGGCCCACAACATCGACCTGGTGAACCCCACCCACTTCGCCCACGTCCTCCCCGCCGCCATCCGGGAGAGCGGCGTGTCCATCCCCTTCGTGTGGAACTCCGGGGGGTATGACCGGCCGGAGGTGGTCCGGGCCATGGCCCCCTACGTCCAGGTCTGGCTCCCCGACCTCAAATACCTCTCCCCCCAGCGGGCCGCCCGCTACGGCGCGGGGGCGGACTACCCGGCGGCGGCCCAGGCGGCCATTCTGGCCATGTACCGGGCGGCGGGGCCCTGCGTGGTGGAGGACGGGCTTCTCAAGCGTGGGGTGCTCATCCGCCACCTCCTTCTCCCCGGCGGCCTGGCGGAGGCCAAGGCGGTGATGGACTGGGTGGCCGAAACCTTCCCCCGGGGGGACGTGCTCTTCTCCCTCATGGGCCAGTACCTCCCCCTGGGCCGGGCGGCGGACTACCCGGAGATCCACCGCGTTCTGCGGCCCAGCGAACTGCGCAGCGCTGTGGCCTACCTGGAGGCCCTGGGTCTGCCCGGTTTCACCCAGGACGCCGCGGCGGCCTCCGACCGCTACATCCCCCCCTTCGACCTGACCGGGGTGTAAGAACGTCCGTCAAAATCTGAACAGAAAGAGGCGAGGTACGATGAAGGAACTGGAAGAACGCATCGCGCGGGAGGGCCGGGTCTTCGCCGGAGACGTGCTGAAGGTGGACGGGTTTTTGAACCACCAGATGGATCCCGCCCTCTTTCGGGCCATGGCCCGGGAGTGGCGGCGGCTGTTCCCGGAGGAAGTCACCAAGATCCTCACCGTGGAGGCCAGCGGCATCGGCCTGGCCTGCGTGGCGGGGGAGGAGTTCGGCTGTCCCGTCCTCTTCGCCAAAAAGAGCCGCACCCGCAACATCGCCGGCAGCGTCTACACCGCCCCGGTGGAGAGCTACACCCACGGGGGCGTGTACACCATCCTCTGCGCCAAGGAGTACCTTCTGCCCACCGACAAAGTGCTCCTTTTGGACGACTTTCTCGCCAACGGCAACGCCCTGCTGGGCCTGCTGGACCTCTGCGCCCAGGCGGGGGCCGCGGTGGTGGGCGCCGGGGTGGCGGTGGAGAAGGCCTACCAGCCCGGCGGGGAGCGGGTCCGGGCCCGGGGCGTCCGGGTGGAGGCCCTGGCCCGCATCGCCGCCATGTCCCCCGACGAGGGCGTGCGGTTTTGCTGAGAGACGAAAAGCGGCGGCCCGCCAGTTGGCGGGCCGCCGCTTTGTCTGTCTATCCGCGGATGTGGCCGCTTACCCGATCCGGGTGAGGGTCATGGGGAACATCCCGGCAAACTCCGAGTCCTCCCCCACCGCCTCTTGGAAGGTCATCACGTCCCCGTCCAGGGTGTAGGTGTAGTACGCCTCGGGGTCCACCCGGTGGTCCAGGCCGTCGGACAGGTAGAGCTTGCCATCCTTGGTCTTGTAGTTGCCCTCGCCGCCGGCGTCGCCGAGGGACTGGGTGATGGTCTCGGCGTCAAACATGGTGTCCACCATCTCCTCCAGGGTGATGCCGCCCGCCTGGAAGAACTCGTCCACGGTCATCTCCACGCCCTCGTCGGCCAGCATCCGCTCCACGTAGGCGGGCAGGCCCTCCCGCATCTCCGCCTTCAGGCCCTCCACCGCGTCGGCCACGGCGTCCGTGTTCACCTGGAGGGTGTAGGTGCCGTCCTCCTTGAAGTCAAAGTCCATGGTCACGGCGAAGGTGCTGATCTGGAAGTCGTCCATGCCGGCGGCGGCCAGCTGGTCGTTGATCAGGTCGTTCATCTCCATCTCCAGCTCCCAAACGCCCAGCACGTCGCTCTTCTTGCCGCCGCACCCGGCCAGCAGGCCCACCAACAGCGCCGCGCTCAGCGCCAGGGCAAATACCTTTTTCATCCTTCTCTTCCTCCTTTTATTTTTTGCCAAAGGGCAAAGGAACGCCTTAAATTTACTCCACAAACGGGGAAATGTCAAGCCTTTCCATCTCCCCCGTCCCCTTTTCCCCGCTCTCCCACCGGGGCAAATTTCAAAAAAGGGCTTGATTCTTCCGGGGGAGCGTGCTATAATACCCGTTGCCGAGAGCGGCGATACGCGTCCGTAGTTCAATTGGATAGAGCGTCAGATTCCGGTTCTGAATGTTGGGGGTTCGAGTCCCTTCGGGCGTACCAAAACAGGCTTTCCGTCCTGGACGGAAAGCCTGTTTTGTCGTCTTACGGCGGGCAGCCGGCAAAAAAGCCTCTCGGCCCGCAAACGTATGCCCGTAGGGCGGCGCCGCGGCGGGCCGCAAAAAAAATCAAAGAAGGGGCCGTTGGCCCCTTCTTTGAATCCTTTAGCCCAGCAGGAGTTTGTCGTCCGCCTCGTCGGAGCCGCTGACTTTGCTGAACAGGCCCAGCAGGGTCTCCACCGTCAGTTCCTTCTTCTGCTGGCCGGAGACGTCGATGACGATGCGGCCCTCGTACATCATGATGAGGCGGTTGCCGTGGGCGATGGCGTCGCGCATATTGTGGGTGATCATCAGGGTGGTGAGCTTGTCCCGGCCCACGATCTTCTCCGTGGTGTCCAGCACCTTGGCCGCCGTCTTGGGGTCCAGGGCGGCGGTGTGCTCGTCCAGGAGCAGGAGCTTGGGGCGCTGGAGGGTGGCCATGAGCAGGGTCAGCGCCTGGCGCTGACCGCCGGAGAGCAGACCCACCTTGCTGGTCAGCCGGTCCTCCAGGCCCAGGTCCAGCGTCTCCAAAAGCGCCCGGTACTCCTGCCGCTCCGCCCGGGAGATACCCCGGCGCAGGCCCCGGAACCTGCCCCGGCGGGCGGCCAGGGCCAGATTCTCGTCGATCTGCATGGTGGCGGCGGTGCCCATCATGGGGTCTTGAAAGACCCGGCCGATGTACTTGGCCCGCTTGTACTCGGCCAGGTGGGTCACGTCCACCCCGTCGATGGTGATGGATCCCTGGTCCACCGGCCACACCCCGGCCACGGCGTTCAAGAGGGTGGACTTGCCCGCGCCGTTGCCGCCGATGACGGTGACGAAGTCCCCGTCGGCCAGGGTCAGGTCCACGCCCTTCAGGGCCACCTTTTCATTGACGGTGCCGGCGTTGAAGGTCTTCCAGATGCCTTTGATCTCAAGCACGGCTGCCCACCTCCTTCCCGCCGGGTTTTTTGGCGAAATACCGGCCCTTCCAGTAGGGCACGGAGAGGAACAGCGCCACCACACAGGCGGAGATGAGCTTGAGGTAGTTGCTGTTGATGTTGGCCAGGGAGATCACCGCCTGGATCACCACGTAGTAGATGATCGCCCCCAGGGACACCGACAACAGCTTCAGCGCGAAGTTGCGGAACACCCGGCCAAAGAGGGCCTCCCCAATGATGACGGCGGCCAGGCCGATGACGATGGCGCCCTTGCCCATGGAGGTGTCGGCAAAGGACTGGTACTGGGACAGCAGGGCGCCGGACAGGGCCACCAGGCCGTTGGAGACCATCAACCCCAGTACCTTATTCACGTCGGTGTTGATCCCCTGGGCCCGGGCCATATTGCCGTTGGCGCCGGTGGCCCGGAGGGAGGCCCCCCGCTCGGTGCCGAAGAACCAGTACAGCACGCCGATCACCGCCAGGGTGAACAGCCCCACCACGAAGATGGGGTGGCGGTAGAAGGGCCGGTCGCCGTTGACCACCTCCCGGACAAAGCGCAGGGAGACCAGCAGTCTGTCCAGCTGGGCCCGGTCGATGATGTTGATGGCCACGTTGGCCTTCATCCCCATGATGGCCAGGTTCACCGACCACAGCCCCAGCTGGGTCAGGATGCCCGAGAGGATGGCGGGGATGCCGCATACGGTGTGGAGCAGGCCGGTGACCAGCCCCGCCAGCATCCCCACGCCCAGGGCCGCCAGCAGACACACCCAAATGTTCACGCCCTCGGCGAAGAGCACCACAAACATCGCGCCCCCGGTGCAGAAGGAGCCGTCCACCGTCAAATCGGCGATGTCCAGTATTTTATAGGTGATGTAGACGCCGATGGCCATGATCCCCCAAATGAGGCCCTGGGAGATCGCCCCCGGCAGCGCGCCGATGAAGTTCCCCATGTCGCACACTCCTGTTACAAGGGTATAGATATACAAAGTATATCATAAAAAGAGGGAAAAGGCAATGCCTTTTCCCTCTTTTTATGGTTTTTTCGCCGGGCTTACTCCGCCGCTACGGCCTCGTAGCCCTCCGGGGGGGTGATGCCCAGGGCCTCGCACATGGCGGGGTTGTACTTCTCCACGAACTCGGGAGCGTACTGGATGGGCATCTCGGACACGTCGGCCTCGCCGGTGAGGATCTGAGCGGCCATCTCGCCGGTCTTGTAGCCGATGTCGTAGTAGCTGATGGACAGGGTGGCCACGCCGCAGCCCTTGCAGATCCCCTCCTCGCCGGCGAAGACGGGCACCTTGCCGTGGCAGATGTTGTCGATGATGCCGGTGTTGGAGGCGCAGGTGTTATCGGTGGGGACGTAGAGGACGTCGCTGTTGTCCGCGGCGGTCTGGCAGACGGCGGCCACGTCGTTGGAGTCGGAGAAGGCGTACTGGGTGCAGGTGTAGCCCATCTCCTCCAGGTACTTCTGGACGTTGTCCACCTGGTACTGGCTGTTGGGCTCGTTGGAGCAGTAGAGCAGACCCACGGTGGAGGCGTCAGGATACCAGGTCTGGATCATGGCCGCCTGCTGGTCCAGGGGGGCCAGGTCGGAGGTGCCGGAGACGTTGTTGCCCAGCAGACCGTCAAAGTTCTCGATGTTGAAGGCCACGCCGTACTCGGTGACGGAGGTGCCCAGCACGGGGATGTCCGCGGTGGCGGTGGCGGCGGCCTGGAGGGCCGGGGTGGCGTTGGCCATGATCAGGTCCACGCCCTCGGCCACAAAGGCGTTGGCGATGGTGGCGCAGGTGGCGGGGTCGTTGGCGGCGTTCTGGTAGTCAAACTCCACCTGGCCGGGCAGGAGCTCGTTGAGCGCGTCCTGGAAGCCCTGGGTGGCGGCGTCCAGCGCCTCGTGGGTGACCAGCTGGGAGATACCCACCAGGTAGGTCTCGGCGGGGGCGTCGGTGGGCTCGGCGGCGTCAGTGGGCTCGGCGGCGTCGGTGGGCTCCACGGCGTCCGGGGCGGCCTTCTTGCCGCAGGCGCCCAGGGCCAGCAGCATGACCAGCGCCAGCGCCAGACAGAGAATACGAGACATCTTCTTCATTCTGTATTTCCTCCTCACATGAGTTCGTGCGCTTTAGCACGTTGTGGCGCTAAATAGCGCCAACCGATATTATAGTCCCCCCGCCCCCGCTTGTCAAGGGGCGGGGCGGAAAAAACAGGACAGGCCGTGGCGCGGGGGCTACTTCCCCACGCAGAAGCGGGAGAAGATCCGCTCCACCATGTCCTCCCGGAGGTTCTGCCCGGTGAGCTCCCCCAGGGCGGCCAGGGCCTCCTCCACGTCGGTGAGCAGAAAGTCCGGGGTGACCCCGGCCAGGTGGGCGGCCCGGGCCCGCTCCACCGCCTCCAGCGCCCGGCGGGCGGCCTCCGCCTGGCGGAGGTTGGTGAGCATCCCCTCTCCCCCGCCGCCATCCCCCTGTGGGAAGCGGCGGGCGACCTCCGCGGCCAGGTCGTCCAGCCCCTGGCCGGTCTTGGCGCTGACGGCGATGGCCCCAGGGCGTGGGGGCCGCTCATAGAGGTCGGCCTTGGTGTCCAGCAAGAGGACCTGGCGGCCCTCCGCCCCGGCCTGGGCGGCCAGGGCGGCGTCCTCCTCGTCCAGCTCTGCCCCCAGGTCCCGCAGGACCAGCACCAGCTCCGCCCCCTCCATGGCCCGCCGGGACCGCTCCACCCCCAGCCGCTCCACCGGGTCGTCGGTGGCGCGCAGACCGGCGGTGTCTGTCAGCCGCAGGGTCACGCCCCCCAGGGCGCAGACCTCCTCCACCGTGTCCCGGGTGGTGCCGGGGAGGTCGGCGACGATGGCCCGGTCGTACCCCACCAGGGCGTTGAGCAGGGTGGACTTGCCCACATTGGGCCGGCCCACGATGGCGGTGGGCACCCCCTCCCGGAGGTACTTGCCCCGGTCGTAGGAGGCGATAAGGGCTTTGAGCCGCTCCCCCGCCCCGTCCAGCGCGGCGGTCACCGTCTCCGGCGTGAAGGGGGCCAGGTCCTCGTCGGGGTAGTCCAGGCTGGCGTGGAAGTGGGCCATCAGGTCCAGCAGGCCGTCGTACACCTCCCCCACCCGCCGGGACAGAGCGCCCCCCAACTGGGCGGCGGCCTGGCGGGCGGCGGCGGGGCTGGGGGCGTCGATCAGATCCGCCACCCCCTCCGCCTCCAGCAGGTCCAGCTTGCCGTTGAGAAAGGCCCGGCGGGTGAACTCCCCCGGCCCCGCCTGCCGCGCCCCCTGGGCGAACAGGGCCTCCAGGGCCAGGGCCAGCACCGTTGGCGAGCCGTGGCAGTGGAGCTCGGCGGCGTCCTCCCCGGTGTAGCTGTGGGGGGCGCGGAAAAAGACGGCCAGGGCGTGGTCCAGCACCCGGCCCGAGGCGTCCCGCAACGTCCCCAGGGTCAGCCGCCCGGGCTCCCCGGCGCCGAAGGCCGCCCCGCTGTCCGGCGTGAAAACCCGGGCCGCCGCCTGGATACAGCCCTCCCCCGACAGGCGGATCACCCCGATGGCGGATCGCTCCCAGCCGGTGGCTACGGCAGCGATGGCCTCCCCCATGGCGTTCCCCTCCCCTCTTGTCATTTTTGTGTAACTTTTTTTCATATTTGGGTTGACAAAGTTTTACGTCAACCGATTTTTCCCGCTTTTCCCCACCTGTCCGCCAACGGGGATGTGGAAAACTTTGTGGAAATGTGGAAAGAGGCCCGATGAGACCGGGCTTTCTGAAAAAATCCCAAAAGTTTCCAATTTCTCCACCCCGTGTCCCGGGGGTGTAAAAAATAATTATGGGTAAACCGGGCAGGCTAATCGGAATTAGCCCAAAAGGGGACAGACAGCGGGCCGCCCCGGCGGGGCGGCCCCTGAAAGCGCCGTGTGTAAAAGCCCCAAACCCCTTGCGGGGCAAGGGGTTCAGACCTCCATGATGACGGGCAGGATCATGGGGTCGCGCTTGGTCTTTTTATAGAGGAAGCTGCCCAGCTCGTCCTTGAGCTGGGTCTTGATGGCGGCCCAGTCGGTGCCGTAACGGCCCACCGCGTCCTCCACGGAATCGGACGCGGCCCGGCTCAGCTCCTCCATGAGCCCCTCCGACTCCTTGACGTAGACAAAGCCCCTGGTGAGGATGTCGGGCCCGGAGATGATCCCGCCGTCCTCGGCGGACAGGGCGCAGGCCACCACGATCATGCCGTCCTCGGCCAGGTGCTTGCGGTCCCGGAGGACCACGCTGCCCACGTCGCCCACGCCGTAGCCGTCCACGAAGACCTTGCCCGCGGGCACCGTCCCGGTGATCCGGGCGGAGCCGGGGGTGAGCTCGATGACCTTGCCGATGTCGGCGATGATGATGTTCTTGGCCTCCATGCCCATCTCCCCGGCCAGCTTGGCGTGGGTCTTGAGCATCCGCTGTTCCCCGTGGACAGGGATGAAGAAGCGGGGCTTCACCAGGGCGTGGATGATCTTCAGCTCGTCCTGGCAGGCGTGGCCGGAGACGTGGAGGGCCCGCTCCCGCTCGTTGATGACCTCCGCGTCCTTGCGGTAGAGCTCGTTGACCACGTTGCCGATGTCGTGCTCGTTGCCGGGGATGGCGGAGGCGGAGATGATGACCCGGTCCCCGGCCTGGATGTCGATCTGCTTGTGGGTGTTGAAGGCCATACGGGTGAGGGCGGACAGGGTCTCCCCCTGGCTGCCGGTGGTGATGACGCAGACCTTCTCCTTAGGGAGGCTCTTGATGTGGGCCAGGTCCACCAGGGTGTTGGCCGGGATCTTCATGTAGCCCAGCTCGGAGGCCACCTTGATGGCGTTTTCCATGCTCCGGCCGGTGATGGCCACCTTCCGGCCGTACTTCACCGCCACCGAGATGATCTGCTGGATGCGGTCGATGTTGGAGGCGAAGGTGGTGATGACGATGCGCTGGTCGCAGCCCCGGAACAGCGCGTCAAAGCTGGCGCCCACGCTGCGCTCGGACTTGGTGAAGCCGGGGCGCTCCACGTTGGTGGAGTCGCACAGCAGGGCCAGCACCCCCTCCCTGCCCAGCTGGCCCAGGCGGCCCAGGTCGATCATGCCGCCGGAGATGGGGGTGGGGTCGATCTTCAGATCCCCCGTGTGGACGCACACGCCCACGGGGGTGCGGATGGCGAAGGCCACCGCGTCGGCGATGGAGTGGTTCACGTGGATGAACTCCACGGCGAACCGCCCCGCCCGGACCACGTCCCCGGCCTCGCAGGTGATGAGTTTGGTCTTGTCCGCCAGCCGGTGCTCCTCCAGCTTCAGCCGCACCAGCCCCGCCGTCAGGCGGGTGGCGTAGATGGGGGCCTTGACGCTCCGCAGAAGATAGGGCAGGGCGCCGATGTGGTCCTCGTGGCCGTGGGTGAGGAAGATGCCCCGGATCTTGGCGGCGTTCTGGATGAGGTAGGTGAAGTCGGGGATCACCACGTCCACGCCGTACATATCCGTGTCCGGGAAGCCCATGCCCACGTCCACGATGATGATGTCCTGGCCGAACTCGTAGACCGTCAGGTTCTTGCCGATCTCGTTGAGTCCGCCCAGGGGGATGATCTTCAATTTTTCTGCCATACATATACTCCTTTTTTTCCTTTTGGACACAGCAAAGCAGACCGGCACGGACTCCGATCTGTATACCGGAGCCATGCTAGAGCCCTGTGCCGCTATGCGGGTGGATGGTACGTTCCGCGTTTCCTGGAAGCGATACCTTTACTTAAAACGCCTGGGGTCCAGGCGGGAAAGCCTTATACACGAAGCTATTATAGCACAAGGCGGAGGAAATGTATACCATTATTTTTTTGGTTCACATTTAATTTACAAAGAAAGCTATTGACAATTCCTCTTTCTGGTGGTAGCATTAGCACTCGGAAAGAATGAGTGCTAATCTCCCAAAGAGAGGGGGTGGACGAGTTGGACCTGACCGAGCGGCAAAAGCGGATCCTGCGGGCGGTGGTGGAGACCTATGTCCAGACCGCCGAGCCGGTTGGCTCCAAGTCCATCCTGGCCCACTCCGATCTAAACGTCTCCTCGGCCACCATCCGCAACGAGCTGGCCGAGCTCACCGCCCTGGGTCTGCTGGAACAGCCCCACACCTCCGCGGGCCGGGTGCCCGCCCCCAAGGGCTATCGGTTCTACGTCAACGCCCTGATGGAGGAGCACCGGCTGAGCGTGCAGGAGACGGAACGGCTCAACGAGGCCATGCACCTGAAGCTCCGGGAGCTGGACCGGGTGATGGACGAGGCCGGGCGGATCGTCTCCCGGCTCACCCAGTACCCCGCCTTCGCCCTGTCGGCGGGCAAGCCCCGGGTGACGGTGAAGCGGTTCGACGTACTGCTGGTGGAGCGGGCGGCCTTCATCGCCGTGGTGATGACCGACAACGACCACCTCTCCAACCGCCTGTTCCGCCTGCCCCAGGAGCTGAGCCGGGAACAGCTGCAGATGCTGGCCTCCCTGCTCAACGGCTCCTTCACCGGCCTGACCCTGGAGGAGTTCACCCCCCAGCTGATCCGGGCCGCCGCCCAGGCCCTGGGGGACGAGATGGGCCTGGTGTCCATGGTGGTGTCCTTCGCCATGGAGGTGCTGGAGGAACAGCGGGGCCGGATGGTCAAGACCGCCGGGCTGGACAGCCTGCTGGCCCACCCGGAGTACCAGGACCTCTCCCGGGCCCAGCCCCTGATGCGCTACCTGGCCCAGGCGGAGAACGTGGGGGCCCTCACCGTCCCGGAGGGACAGACCACCAGCGTGCTCATCGGCCCGGAGAACGTCCACGAGGCGCTGAAGGACTCCAGCGTGGTGCTGGCCACCTATGATATGGGGGACAACACCAAAGGGGTCATCGGCGTGGTGGGCCCCACCCGGATGGATTACGCCACCGTGCTGGCCCGGCTGGAATACGTGGCCCAGAGCCTGAGCCGCCTGTTCGAGCGCGGCCAGCTTCCCGACTCCACAGAGAAGGAGGATCCCTGATCCATGAGCGAGAAAAAGAAGAAGTCCCACGTCCACACGCCCGAGGCCCCGGAGGCCGAGACCCCAGCCACCGAAGTCCAGGACCCGGAGACCCCGGAGGTCCAGGAGACGCCGGAGACCGCGGAAACCGCCCCGGAGACTGTGGAAGCCGCCCCGGAGACCCAGGGAGGCGACCCCCTCCAGGCCCAGGTGGAGGCCCTGCGGGCCCAGGTGGCCGCCCAGGAGGAGAAATATCTCCGGCTGTGCGCGGAATATGATAACTACCGCAAGCGCACCGCCAAGGAGAAGGAGTCCACCTGGGCCGCCGCCACCGGCCAGGCCGCCAAGGCCATCCTGCCGGTGTACGACAACCTGGAGCGGGCCCTGAAGCAGGAGACCGCCGACGAGGCCTACCGCAAGGGGGTGGAGATGACCATGGCCCAGCTCAAGAAGGTGCTGGGCGAGCTGGGGCTGGAGGAGATCCCCGCCCTGGGCCAGGTCTTTGACGCCAATCTCCACTCCGCCGTCATGCACGTAGAAGACCCCGATCTGGGAGAGAATATCGTCAAGGAGGTCTTCCAGACCGGGTTCAGAATGGGGGACGCCGTGGTGCGCTACGCCATGGTGGTGGTGGCCAACTAGCGCCCGCCCCCGACAGACTGTTGAAACGTAATCTAAAAAATGGAGGTATCTCACAATGTCTAAAATCATCGGCATCGACTTGGGCACCACCAACTCCTGCGTGGCCGTCATGGAGGGCGGCGAGGCAGTCGTCATCCCCAACGCGGAGGGCAACCGCACCACCCCCTCGGTGGTGGCCTTCTCCAAGGACGGGGAGCGGATGGTGGGCCAGGTGGCCAAGCGCCAGGCCATCACCAACCCCGACCGCACCATCTCCTCCATCAAGCGGGAGATGGGCTCCAACTACAAGGTGACCATCGACTCCAAGGCGTACACCCCCCAGGAGATCTCCGCCATGGTGCTCCAGAAGCTGAAGGCGGACGCGGAGGCCTACCTGGGCCAGAGCGTCACCGAGGCGGTGATCACCGTCCCCGCCTACTTCACCGACGCCCAGCGCCAGGCCACCAAGGACGCGGGCAAGATCGCCGGGCTGGACGTGAAGCGCATCATCAACGAGCCCACCGCCGCGGCCCTGGCCTACGGCGTGGACAAGGAGACCGCCCAGAAGGTGATGATCTACGACCTGGGCGGCGGCACCTTCGACGTGTCCATCCTGGACATTGACGACGGGGTCATCGAGGTCCTGGCTACCGCCGGGAACAACCGCCTGGGCGGCGACGACTTCGACAAGTGCGTCATGGACTGGATGGTGGAGGAGTTCAAGAAGACCGAGGGCGTGGACCTGACCGCCGACAAGGTGGCCATGCAGCGGCTGAAGGAGGCCGCCGAGAAGGCCAAGATCGAGCTCTCCGGCGTCACCAGCTCCAACATCAACCTGCCCTATATCACCGCCGACGCCGCCGGCCCCAAGCACCTGGACCTGACCCTCACCCGGGCCAAGTTCGACCAGCTCACCGCCCACCTGGTGGAGGCCACCGCCGGCCCCGTCCGCCAGGCCATGAGCGACGCCGGCCTCAGCGGCGGCGACATCGCCAAGGTCCTGATGGTGGGCGGCTCCAGCCGCATCCCCGCCGTGCAGGAGATGGTGAAGAAGCTCACCGGCAAGGAGGGCTTTAAGGGCATCAACCCCGACGAGTGCGTGGCCATGGGCGCGGCGCTCCAGGGCGGCGTGCTGGTGGGCGACGTGAAGGGCCTGCTCCTGCTGGACGTGACCCCCCTCTCCTTGGGCGTGGAGACCCTGGGCGGGGTGATGACCAAGCTCATCGAGCGCAACACCACCATCCCCGCCAAGAAGTCCCAGATCTTCACCACCCCCGCCGACAACCAGACCACCGTGGAGGTCCACGTCCTCCAGGGGGAGCGGGAGATGGCCAAAGACAACAAGACCCTGGGCCTGTTCTCCCTGGACGGCATCGCCCCCGCCCGCCGGGGCGTGCCCCAGATCGAGGTGACCTTTGACATCGACGCCAACGGCATCGTCAACGTCTCCGCCAAGGACCTGGGCACCGGCAAGGAACAGCACATCACCATCACCTCCTCCACCAATATGTCCAAAGAGGACATCGACAAGGCTGTCCGGGAGGCGGAGCAGTTCGCCGCCGAGGATGCCAAGCGCAAGGAGGAGGTGGAGGCCCGCAACCAGGCCGACCAGATGGTCTACCAGACGGAAAAGACCCTGGACGAGCTGGGCGACAAGGTGGACGCCGCCGACAAGGCCAATGTGGAGGCCGCCCTGAACAAGGCCAAGGAGGCCCTGAAGGGCACCGACGTGGCCGCCATCAAGGCCGCCAGCGAGGAGCTGGGCAAGGTCTTCTACCCCATCACCGAAAAGCTCTACCAGCAGCAGGCCCAGGCCGGCCCCGCCGCCGGCCAGCCCGGCGCCGCCCCCGGCGGGGCCGCCCCGGGGGGCGATCCCAACGTGGTGGACGCCGACTACGAGGTCGTGGACGGCGACCAGCAGTAAAAACCATCGACAGACCCCACGGGAAAGGGCGGGCCGCCCACGCGCCCGCCCCCTTTCCCTGTCTTGTGAGGTGAGCGAACTTGCCCGAGCAAAAACGTGATTACTATGAGGTCCTGGGCGTGTCCAAGGGCGCCAGCGACGAGGAGATCAAAAAGGCCTACCGCAAAAAGGCCAAGGAGTTCCACCCCGACCTCCACCCCGGCGACCAGCAGGCCGAGGCCAAGTTCAAGGAGGTCAACGAGGCCTACGAGGTGCTCTCCGACGCGGACAAGAAGGCCCGCTACGACCAGTTCGGCCACGCCGGGGTGGACCCCAACTTCAACCCCGGCGGCGGCTTTGGCGGCGGCTTTGAGGACATTGACCTGGGGGACCTGTTCGGCTCCTTCTTCGGCGGGGGCTTTGGGGGCTTTGGCGGCGGCGGCCAGCGCCGGGCCAACGCCCCCCAGCAGGGGGAGTCCCTGCGGGTGCGGCTGACCCTCTCCTTTGAGGAGGCCGCCTTCGGCTGTGAAAAGGAGATCAGCGTCACCCGCAACGAGCCCTGCGAGACCTGCTCCGGCACCGGCGCGGCCCCGGGCACCACCGCCGAGACCTGCTCCAAGTGCCACGGGGCGGGGGTGATCCGCATCCAGCGGGGCGGCGGGAGCTTCGCCTTCTCCACCACCGCCCCCTGCGACGTCTGCCACGGCACGGGCAAGGTCATCCACAGCCCCTGCCGCGCCTGCAACGGCGCGGGCTCTGTCCGCAGGCAGAAGCGCATCCACGTCACCATCCCCGCCGGCATCGACGACGGCCAGGCCGTCTCCCTGCGGGGCCAGGGCAACGCGGGGAAGAACGGCGGCCCCGCGGGGGATCTGATCGTCCTGGTCGCGGTGCGGCCCCACCCCAAGTTCCAGCGGGACGGCTCCACCGTCTACATGGTCCAGGAGGTCTCCTTCCCCCAGGCCGCCCTGGGCGCGGAGCTGGAGATCGACACCCTGGACGGCAAGGTGAAGTGGACCCTCCCCGCCGGGACGCAGACGGGCACCACCTTCCGGCTGAAGGACCGGGGCATCCCCCAGCTCCGGGGCCGGGGCCGGGGCGATCAGCTGGTCACCGTCCAGATCGCCACCCCCCAGCGCCTCACCCCGGAACAGCGGGAGGCCCTGGAGAACTACGCCGCCGCCATGGGCGACAGCGCCGGCCGGGACGGCAAAGGATTTTTTGACAAACGCAAGAAAAAAAAGTAAAATAGGAAGCGGACTTTTCTCCGCTTCCTGTTTTTTTGCCGGGGCCCTTCCGCCCCCTCCACAATCCCTTCCCGGAGGTGAACTCCTTTGGCCCTTTTGAGCCTTGCCAACCTCTTGACCATCTTTCTGCTGGCGGGGATCCTGCTTCTGATGGGGTATTACTTCTCCCTCCTCCGCCCCCGCAAGGGCACGCTGGACTGGGTGCCCCTTCAGGACCGCGCCCCCCTCACCTTCCAGGTCCGCCGCCACAGGATGGAGCGGCGGGACGCCCTGCCCGTCCTGCTGATCACGGCGGCATACGCCTGCACCGCCTTCTTCTCCCTGGGGGACGCCGTGGCCCCCGACTACCGCCAGGCCCCCGACTTTATAGACGGCCAGAGCTACACCCTCCAGGTCCAGGGCGACGCCTTTTACGCCAAGAAGATCTGGTACTACCCCCTCCTGGGCACCGGGGGGTACGACCTCTCCATCAGCTCCGACGGCGTCCACTGGTCCACCCTCTGGTACACCACCCAGGAGGGCTCGGACACCAAGCACTACTACTGGGCCAACGCCGAGGGCTACACCCCCAAGCAGGCCCTGACGCAGACCTATAAGCAGCTCTTAAAGTGGACCGAGGTGGTGCCCGACAACCCCCAGTACGTCCAGTATATCCGCATCTCCGGCCGGGGGGAGCGGGACATTTTACAGCTGGGCAAGCTGGTCTTTTTGGGGGAGGACGACAAGCCCGTGGTCTTCTCCCTGGCCCCCGGCGCGCCCCAGGAGCTGGTCTACCTCCTGACGGTGGACGAGGCGGTGCCCCAGTCCATCTCCTGGCGCAACTCCGCCTATTTTGACGAGATCTACCACCCCCGCACCGCCCTGGAGTTCATCCAGGGCGTCCGGGTCTACGAGTGGACCCATCCCCCCCTGGGCAAGACCATCATCTCCCTGGGCATCCGGCTCTTCGGCATGACCCCCTTCGGCTGGCGGTTCATGGGCACGTTGTTCGGGGTGGGGATGGTGCCGTTGCTCTACCTCTTTTTGAAGAACATCTTCGGCAAGCGGCGGGTGGCCGTCTGCGGGACCATCCTGTTCGCCACCGAGTTCATGCACCTGACCCAGACCCGCATCGCCACCATCGACACCTACGGCTTTTTCTTCGTCCTGCTGAGCTACTATTTCTTCTACCGCTGGCTCACCGCCCCCGCCACCCCGGACAGAAAGGGCCGGACCCACGAGGGCTGGCTCTCCCTGGCGGCCAGCGGCGTCCTGTGGGGCGTGGGCTGTGCCTGCAAGTGGACGGTGATCTACGCCGGGGTGGGCCTGGCGGTACTCTACCTCATCCACATGGTCCAGCGCGTCCGGGCCTGGGACCGGGGGGAGGGCGCGCCCAAGCTGTGGCCCTGGCTTACCAAGACGCTGGGGCTGTCGGTGGCGTGCTTTCTGCTCCTCCCCTTTGTCCTCTACACCCTGTCCTACCTCCCCATGGCCCGGATCGCCGGGGTCACCGACTACTCCCTGGGCCGCAGTCTGGCGGGGCTGGCGGAGAACTTCCCCGTCCTGCTCCGCAACCTGCTGGGCAAGGCCGACCCGGGGGTCTTCCGCAAGGACTCCCTCACCGGGGTGATGCTGGAGAACCAGTGGTCCATGCTCCACTACCACGAGGGGGTCCACTCCACCCACACCTTCTGCTCCCGCTGGTATCAGTGGCTGCTGGACCTGCGGCCCATCCTCTACTACTCCAAGGACTTCTCCGGCATGACCCAGCGCTTCTCCGCCTTCAACAACCCCGTGACCTCCTGGCTGGGCCTGCTGGCCCTGCTCACCTGCGCCGCCCGGTGCGCCCGCCGGGTGTGGGCCAAGCTGGTCATTTTGTGGGGCGGCGGCTTCTTCTGCGCGGGGATGTGCTGGCTGGTGGGACGGGTGGAAAACGGGGACTTCGACCCCGCCCTGCCCGCCGGTCAGCTGACCCAGCGGCTGGTGGTGCTGGGCCTGGGCCTGGCGGTCTACCTGGGGGTGAGCGCCCTGATCGCCTTCCAGATGGAGGGCCGCCGCTCGGGGCTGGACGTGTTCATCGCCGTGGGCTTTGCCGCCCAGTTCCTGCCCTGGGTGCTCATCAACCGCACCACCTTCGCCTACCACTACTTCCCCTCCACCCTCTTTCTGAACCTGGCCATCTGCCGGGTCTTTGACGAGCTGATGGACAGCCCCCGGGCCAAGTGGAAGGGGCCGGTCTACGCCATGACCGCCGCCTCGGCGGGGCTCTACGCCCTGTTCTACCCCGCCCTCATCGGCCTCACCGTCCCCAGCGGTTACACCCTGAACGTGCTGAAATTCCTGCCCGGCTGGCCCATGTGAGGCCGGGGCCGCCCGGCGAAAAGGAGGGCTTTTATGTTCCTTGGCGATCTGCACACCCACTCCCTCTGCTCCCCCGACGGGGCCGTCCCCATGGCGGAACTGGCCCGGGCGGGGCGGGAGGCGGGGCTGACGTGCCTTTGTATCACCGACCACTGCGACCTGCTGGACCTGACCGGGACCTTCACCCCCCACTTCGACTGGGCCCCCGTCCGCGCCGCCTACGACCAGGCCCGGGAGGCTCTTCCCCCGGGGCTGGAACTGCGCCTGGGGGTGGAACTGGGGGAGGCGTATGAATCCCCGGAGACCGCCCGGGACATTTTGGCCCGGGCCCCCCGGCTGGATTTTGTCATCGGCTCGGTCCACAACTTCCGGGCCATGATGGGCAAGCAGGACTTCTACAACGCCGACTACTCCGACCTCGCCCTCTGCCACGCCGCGCTGGAGGACTACCTGGACACCCTCCACGCCCTGGCCGCCCTCCCCGACTGCTACGACACCCTGGCCCACATCCTCTACCCCCTGCGCTATATGCGCCAGGCGGGACAGGACGTTTCCCTGGCCCAGCGGGACTACCCCCAGCGGCTGGACCGGGTGCTCCAGCAGGTGGCCCAGGCGGGCAAGGCTTTGGAGGTGAACACCTGGCGGGGCCGGACGGTGGCGGAGTGGGAGCCCATCCTGCGCCGGTTCAAGGCCCTGGGGGGCGAGTACGTCACCGTGGGCTCCGACGCCCACCGCGCCGAAGACCTGGGCAAGGGCGTGGCCCCGGCCTACGAGCTTTTAAGGACCTGCGGATACCGCTATACCGCCGTTTACCGAGAGAGAAAACCTGTGATGGAGGCGATCTGACATGGAGGAAAATAGGATCATTGCCCTGGGCTGTGATCACGGGGGCTACGCCCTCAAGGAACACCTGAAGGCCCATCTGGAGGGTTTGGGCTACACCTGCCAGGACTTCGGCTGTCACTCCACCGAGAGCTGTGACTACCCCGTTTTCGCCCAGGCGGCCGCCCAGGCGGTGGCCCAGGGGGCGTGCCGCTTCGGCGTGGTGGTGTGCACCACCGGCATCGGGGTGAGCATCTGCGCCAACAAGGTCAAGGGGGTGCGCTGTGCCCTCTGCCACGAGCCCTGGACCGCCCAGATGACCCGCCGGCACAACGACGCCAATATGCTGGCCCTGGGCGCCGGGGCCACCGGGCCCCAGCTGGCCGTGGAGATCCTGGACGCCTTTTTGGCCGCCCAGTTTGAAGGGGGCCGCCACCAGCGCCGCGTGGATCTGATGATGGCCCTGGAACAGGACGGCTGAACCCATGACCCGGGAGGAGTTTTTCTACCCCAGCAGCGACGGGATCCACCAGATCCACGCCCTCCTCTGGACGCCGTCGGGGGCGGTCCGGGGGGTGGTGCAGATCGCCCACGGGATGTGCGAGTACGCCGGGCGGTACGAGCCCCTGGCCCGGTTTTTGACCGACCGCGGCTTCGCCGTGTCCGGCAACGACCACCTGGGCCACGGCCAGAGCGTGGCGGGGCGGGAGGAGTACGGCTACTTTCAGGACTGGTGGGACCTGGTGCGGGACGCCCGGGCCCTCCGGCTGGAATTGGAGCGGCGCTTTCCCGGTCTGCCCTGCTTTCTGCTGGGCCACTCCATGGGCTCCTTCGTGGCCCGGTGTTATCTGGTCGCCTACCCCGGCACGGTGGCGGGTTGCCTGCTCTCCGGCACCGCCTATCTCCCCCCCTGGGTGGCCGCGGCGGGCCAGTGGCTGGCGGGCCTGGGGGACCCGCACCGGCCCAACAAGCTCTTTTACCGCATCTCCATCGGCGCGTACAACCGGGCCTTCGCCCCCAACCGCACCCGGGCCGACTGGCTCTCCTCCGACCCGGCGGCGGTGGACGCCTACCTGGCCGACCCCCTGTGCACCATCCACGCCACCGGGGCCATGGACCGGGCCATGATGGCCGGGCTCCGCTTCGTCTGCCGCCGGGGGCCCATGAGACAGATGGACCCGGCCACCCCTATCTACCTCTTCTCCGGGGACCTGGACCCGGTGGGGAACCGGGGCAAGGGGGTGCGGACGGTGGAGCGGCGCCTGCGGGCCGTCGGCTGCCGGGACGTGACGGTGCGGCTCTACCCCGGCGGGCGGCACGAGATGCTCCGGGAGCGGGACCGGGGCCAGGTCTGCCGGGACCTTCTGGCGTGGCTGGAAGCCCACCTCTCCCCGGCCGAGGCGGTGGGGGAACTTTCCCGAGAAACGCCCGTCTAAAGGGCGATCACGAACCTACGAAAGGAGCGATCCTTGTGAAAAAGATCCTGGCCCTTGCCCTCGCTCTGGCGCTGGCCCTCTCCATGGGCGGCGCCGCCCTGGCCCTCACCCCCCAGGAGGCCGCCGACGCCATCATCCCCGGGCGGCCCGCCGACTGGCCCACCTCCGCCGCCGACCCCGACGACCCCTACGCCATCCTGCCCATCCAGGGCGCGGCCCCGGTGGAGTGGGGCCCGGTGCCCCGGAGCTTTGTGGGGGATATCGTGGTGGACGGGGACATGGTCATCGACCTGCGGAACGTCCCCGGCGCCCCGGAGGGCTATCTGCCCATGCGGGCCGTCTGCGAGGCGATGGACGCCTACGTAAGTTGGGAGGCGGAGACCAACACCGCCGTCTTCCTGGTGGACGGCCACGACATCGAGGTGGACCTGTCCACCCTGTCCGTCCAGCTGGACTTTGAACCGGCGGAGGGCGTGACGGCCTATCTGGACCCCGGCGGCTACACCTTCCTGCCCGCCCCGTTCCTGGACTCCCTCCCCCACATCACCGTGGACAGCCAGCCCTACCCGGACGGCGTCCGCTACGACATCGCCACCCAGGTCTACACCCCGGAGGAGGCTCTGGCCAACGCCATTTTAGAGGCCGCCCAGGCGTCGGCCATGTTCCAGCTGGACCAGGCCACCCTGGCGGAGAACTACGGCTTCCACCTGGACGCCTATGACGCCATCGCCGCCTTCCAGCCCATGATGACCGCCCAGCCCACCACCGTGATCGTCGCCCATGTGAAGGAGGGCCAGATGGAGATCGCCAAGGCCGACTTCGCGGCCTATCTGGAGGCCGTCAAGTCCACCCTGGGCTTCTACCCCGCCACCGCCGAGGCCCTGGAACAGGCCCAGGTCGTCCAGAGCGGGGACGACGCCTATCTGATGCTGGTGTCCACCTGGGAGAGCAACGACATGGCCGTGTCCATGTTCCACGAGGCTTTTCCCGGCTGAATGAGACTGCCCATGACAAAAGGCCCCGCCACAGGCGGGGCCTTTTTCCGCCCTCCGGCGGGCTGGCCGGGGCCGGGGCCGTCCGTTTCCGATCGGTTGGAAAACCCTTGCGTTTCCCCCCGCGCCGTAGTACAATAGACCCCGTGAAAAAACCCGCCCCAGACGGCGAAAGGAGACTTGTGTGTCATGGATCTTTCCTATCTGCTCCTGCTCCAACGGTTCCGGGAGGCCACCGGCGGCGTGCTGGATCAGTTCTTTTTACAGCTCAGCGACCTCTCCTACGGCATCTTCATCTGGCTTCTGGCCTGCGTCCTCTTTTGGGCGGTGGACAAAAAGTCCGGGGCGTTCCTCTTTTTGAACCTGGCCGTCTCCCGGTTTGTGATGCAGTTTTTGAAGCTGACCTTCTGCGTGTACCGCCCCTGGATCCGCGCCCCGGAGATCGTGCCGGTGGAGACCGCCTCGGGCTACTCCTTCCCCAGCGGCCACAGCGTCACCGCCGCGGCCAACTACGGCACCGTCCTGACCCGCTACGGAAAGGGGCACAAGCCCCTGGCCGCGCTGATGGCGGCCCTGCTGGTGCTCACCATGTTCTCCCGCAACTACATCGGCGTCCACACGCCCCAGGACGTGGTGGTGGGCGCGGCGCTGGGCCTGTCCGTGGTGCTGTTGGGCGCCCGGGCCTGGGCCTGGGTGGAGGAAAAGCCGGGCCGGGACTGGATCATCCCCTGTGCCGGGGCGGTTTTGACGGCGCTGTTTCTGCTCTACATCTCCCTCAAGTCCTACCCCCTGGACTACGCCGGGGACGGCGCGCTCCTGGTGGACCCGGCCAAGATGGTCAAGGACGGCTACAAGGACGCGGGGCGCTTTTTGGGCGTGACCCTGGGCTGGTTTTTGGAGCGGCGCTTCGTCCGTTTCTCCCTGGACGTGCCCGCCCTCACCAAGGTCACCCGCTGTGGCGTGGGTGTTCTGCTCCTGGTGCTCTACGAGATGGTGGTCACCCCCGCCGTCACCGGGGCGGTGAGCCTGTCCTGGATCGGCTTTGTCCTGACCTTCGTGGAACTCCTGCTGTTGACCACCCTCTACCCCCTGTGCTTCTCCCGCTTGGAGCGGCGCGCCCAGGCGGCGTGACCCCCTCGCTCACAAGAAAAAGCCCCGCCTTGCGGCGGGGCTTTTTGTCGTCCTCCGGCGGGGTTTTCCCTCCGGGTTTTTAGTTAGTGCCCGGATCTTCCTGGGCCAGGTAGGGCAGGGCGAAGAGCAGGTCCTCAAAGGCGTACAGGCTCTCCGGCTCCAGGCTCCAGCCCCGGGGGGTCTGGATGGTGACCAGGGACAACTCCCGCTCCATGATCCGGGGCTCCGCCGCCCCCGTCAGGGTGGCGGTGGCCCGGACGGCCACCCGGCGGGCCGCCCGCACGTCCAGGTCGAAGTCGTAGCGCCCGGTCAGCGCCTCCAACTGGTCGGAGTCCAGGGCCTGCTCCTCCCCCACGGCGTAGTCCCAGGAGACGGCCACGTTGTAGTTGCGCTCCAGATCCTCCACGTACTGTTCCACCAAATCGCGGTTGGACGCCGCCAGCGCCTCCACCCCCTGCCGGTCCAGCCCGGCCCGCTCCATCTCCCGGTCCAGGACCGCCTGATCCATCAGGGCGTACATCCCCTGGTAGTCGTACTCCACCGCCGCGTCCATGTACCGCCGGGCCACCCGCGCCGGGGCGCTGGGCCCCGCGGCGTTGACCCCGGCGAACAGCCCCAGGCTGAGGGCCAGAAACGCCAGCCCCGCCGCCAGGCGGCCCCTTTTTGTCAAAAACCACTCACGCATTTTCACGCCTCCCATCCCGCCTGGGCGAATAGCCGCCGGGCGTTGTCCCCCAGCACCGCCGCCTTCTCCCCCCGGCTCAGCAGGGGGTCCAGGGCCACGCCGCCCACGTACATATAGGGGTTGCAGATGGGGTAGTCGGTGCCGAAGAGGATCTTGTCCGCCCCCACCTCGTCGAGAAGGGCCCGCAGGACCCCGTGGCGGAACAGGCCGGTGCCGGAGAGGTCCAGGCAGAAGTTGGGGCTCCGCTTCAGCCGGGCCATGTGCCGGGCCACCGGCTCGCCGTCCCCGGGGTGGGCGAAGACGATGGTACAGCCCGGGTGGGCCTTCGCCATAGCGTCCATGGCGTCCTCCCCCATGGAGTGGATGCTGACGATCATATGGAGGTCCTGGGCGGCGTCCAGGATCTTGGAAAAGCCGGGGCAGGCGTAGTCCTCCCAGCCGTGGAAGTAGGGCACCAGCTCCCCCACCAGCCGCACCCCCCGGGCGCGGAGGGCCTCCATCTCGTCCAGGGACTCCTGTACAAAGTCGGGGTGGACCATCATGCCGGGGAGGTAGGCCGGGCCCAGGACCTCCCGCAGTTCCAGCATCTCCTGGTTGCAGACGTGGATCACGTCCCACCAGGTCAAGTCACTCTCCTCAACTCCCAGGGCCGCCGCCACGTCCGCCCGCTGGCGGATGACCGAGCCGCAGAAGGTCCCGATCCCCGCCGCCCGCAGGTCGTCCGGAATGCGCCGGGGGTCCATGGCGCAGTGGTCCTTGTAGCGGCAGATGTTGTCGGCGGGATAGAGGAAGGGGTGGGTGTGGAAGTCCAGGACCTCAAAATCCATGGCCGCTCTCCCCCCTTCCCCGCAGATAGTCGTCCAGATACCGGCCCGTCAGGCTCTCCGGGCAGGCCCGGACCGCCTCCGGCGTTCCGGCGGCCACCACCCGGCCCCCCTCGTCCCCGCCGCCGGGGCCCAGGTCGATGACGTAGTCGGCGTTGGCGATCACGTCCAGGTCGTGCTCGATGACCACCACCGTGGCCCCCTGGCCGGTCAGGTGGTCCAGCACCGCCAGCAGCAGCCTCACGTCCAGGGGGTGGAGGCCGATGGTGGGCTCGTCAAAGACGAACAGGGCGTCGGTCTGGCGGCGGCCCATCTCGCTGGCCAGTTTGAGCCGCTGGGCCTCCCCGCCGGAGAGGCCGGGGGTGGCCTCCCCCAGGGTCAGATAGCCCAGGCCCAGCTCCTCCAGGGTCTTCAGCCGCTGGGCCACCACCTTCACGTCCCGGCAGGCGGCCAGGGCGGCGGACACGTCCATGGACATAAGCTGGGGCAGGCTGTACCGCTCCCCCGCCCGGTTCTCCCACAAGATCTCCTCCGCCTCCCGCTGGTAGCGGGAGCCCCGGCAGTCGGGGCAGGGGATGTCCACGTCGGGCAGGAACTGCACGTCCAGGCTCACCGTCCCCGTGCCGTCGCAGGTGGGACAGCGCAGAGCGCCGGTGTTGTAGGAGAAGTCCCCCGCCCTCCGCCCCCGGGCCTTGGCCGCCGGGGTGCGGGCGTAGAGCTTGCGGAGCTCGTCGTGAACGTCGGCGTAGGTGGCCACGGTGGAGCGGATGTTGATGCCGATGGGGGTGGCGTCGATGAGCTTGACCTGGCGGATGCCGGGGGCGTCCAGGGCCTTGACGTGGCCGGGCAGGCGCTCCCCCGCCGTCAGGGCCTCCAGGCCGGGGATCAGGCTCTCCAGAATGAGGGTGGTCTTCCCCGAGCCGGACACCCCCGTCACCGCCGTCAGCCGCCCCTTGGGCAGGTGTACCTCCAGGGGCTTGACGGTGTGGATGGCGTCGGTGACCAGCCGGATGTCCCCCTGGGCGAAGAGCTCCCCCTCCGGCGTCACCGGGCGGGTCCGCGCCTGGGCCGTCCCGGCCAGGAAGGGGCCCACCTTGGACGCGGGGCTGTGGATCAGCGCCGCCCGGTCCCCCTGGGCGATGATCTGGCCGCCCGCCGCCCCGGCCTCGGGGCCCAGTTCGATGAAGTGCTGGGCGCGGCGCAAGATCTGCACGTCGTGGTCCACCAGCACCACGCTGTTCCCGTCCGCCACCAGGTCCTCCATCACGCCGATAAGGCCGGTGATGTTGTGGGGGTGGAGGCCGATGGAGGGCTCGTCCAGGACGTAGAGCACCCCGGTGGTGCGGTTCCGAACCGCCCGGGCCAGCTGCATCCGCTGGCGCTCCCCGGTGGAGAGGGTGGCGCTGGCCCGGTCCAGGGTCAGGTAGCCCAGGCCCAGCTCCATCAGCCGCCGGGCGGAGGTCTGGAAGGACTCTTGGATGGACTGGGCCATGGGGCGCATGGCCTCGGGCAGGGAGGCGGGCACCCCCTCCACCCAGTCGGCCAGCTCCCGCAGGGTCATCCGGCACACCTCATCCAGCCCCAGGCCGCGCAGCCTGGGCTCCCGGGCCTTGTCCGACAGCCGGGTGCCGCCGCAGTGGGGGCAGGGCCCGGTCTTGAGGAACTTCTCCACCCGCTTCATGCCCTTGTCGTCCTTCACCTTGGCCAGGGCGTTCTCCACGGTGTAGACGGCGTTATAGTAGGTAAAATCCAGTTCGGCGAAGTCGTCCCCCTTCTTGGACTGATAGAGGATATGCCGCTTCTCCGCCGGGCCGTGGAAGACGATGTCCCGCTCGGCGGGAGTCAGCTGGGCAAAGGGCACGTCGGTCCGCACCCCCATGGCCCGGCACACGTCGGTCATCAGCGACCACATCAGCGTCCGCCACGGGGCCACCGCCCCCTGGTCGATGGTCAGGCTCTCGTCGGGGACCAGGGTGGACTCGTCCACCAGCCGCACCACCCCGGTGCCGGAGCAGTGGGGGCAGGCGCCCTGGGAGTTGAAGGCCAACTCCTCCGCCCCCGGGGGCCAGAACCCCTCCCCGCACACCGGGCAGGTGAGCTTCAGCCCCGCCGCCACGTCCAGGGTGGGCTCCAGGTAGTGGCCGTTGGGACAGCGGTGGCTGGCCAGGCGGGAGAACATGAGGCGCAGGACGTTGAGCAGTTCCGTCCCCGTGCCGAAGGTGGAGCGGATGCCGGGCACCGCCGGCCGCTGGTGGAGGGCCAGGGCGGCGGGGACGTGGCGGATCTCGTCCACCTGGGCGGCCTGGGCGCCGGTCATCCGCCGCCGGGTGTAGGTGGAAAGGCTCTCCAGATACCGCCGGGACCCCTCGGCGTACAGCACCCCCAGGGCCAGGGAGGACTTGCCCGAGCCGGACACCCCGGCCACCCCCACGATCTGCCCCAGGGGCACATCCACGTCGATGTTCTTCAGGTTGTGTACCCGCGCGCCCCGCACGGTGATGACTTCAGGCTGGGCCATCCCGCCCGCCTCCTTCCATTCAAGCAAAAGGGCGCGCCCCGGCGCGCCCTTTTTTCATTCCCTCGTAAGTCCCGCTCTACCGCGGGGCCACCGTCTCGTGGTAGACCTTCTTCTCCTGGTACATCCGGCTGTCCGCCCGGAGGATGAGGGTGGACAGGTCGTACTTGGGGCCAAAGGCGCTGCCCATGGACATATGGCAGGCAAGCCCCGGGTGGCGGGTGCGGTTTTCCAGGTTGATGCGCTCGATATCCTGGCGCCACTGGGCCGCCTTCCGCTCCAGCACCGCCGGGTCCTCCGTCTCCACCACCACCAAAAACTCGTCCCCGCCGATGCGGAAACCGTGGCAGGCGTCGTCAAAGAGGCCGTGGAGGCTCTCGGCACAGCGGCGCAGGAGCAGGTCGCCGTGCTCGTGGCCCACCTCGTCGTTGGCCCGCTTGAGCCCGTCCACGTCGAAGAACAGCACCCCTACCGACTCGTTGCCCACCGGGGACTTGAGGTACTGGTCGTAGATGTGGGAGTTGTAGAGCCCGGTCAGGGCGTCAATGCGGTTGAGGCGGAGGATCTTCACCTGGTTGTCGATGTTGTCGATGCCCTTGTAGGTAGCCAGCATGATGAGCTTGCCCATCATCAAAATGGTGAGCATCCAGGGGAAGGAGATGTACAGCAGGACCTGCAGAACGCTCTGGGAGGTGGGCAGGGCTCTCAGCACCTCCGCGGAGACCTCCCCCCGCATAGCCATGCTGAGCAAAAACTCCATGAAATCCACCTGCCACAGCCCCAGCGCGCAGCCCATAGGGGGCGCCAGCGCCACGCAGACGCAGGAACAGGCGATGCCCAGCCGGCTCATGCGAAGCGAGTTGTACTGCACCGCCATCAGCATGGGGAGCAGCGCCAGCGGCGCGGAGAAGATGAACAGGGCCAGGGAGAAGATGAAGCAGAGGATACAGGTACAGATCAGCACCGCGTACTTGCTCTTGGGGTCGGTGGACAGGTCGTAGTCGTTGGCAATGACCTGGGGGCCCAGGCAACAGATCACCCCAATCCCCACGCAGACGCGGATGACCGTCTTATCCACCCGGAAGACGCCGATCTCGTTGAAGAGCAGACACAAAAGCAGGGTCAGGATCCCCACCCGCATCGCCTGGGCCACGTAGAGGTTGGGCTTTCGCTCGCACTCCTCCGCCCGCAGGGTGTTGGCGCTGTCAAAGTCAAACACGGCAGGATCCCTCCTTTCGTCCCAAAGGCACAAAATCGTTAGTTACATACATTATACTACACCTTCCCCCCTCTTGCAAGTGGCAATCCCGCGCCTTTTACAAAGACGTGTAGGACTACAATACATATTGGATATTGAGAAAAGAAAAAGGTAGAAGGATGGGGCCACATCGGTTAAAGTAGAG
>CANQVO010000008.1 GCA_947627325.1 uncultured Oscillospiraceae bacterium
TCCTGGCCCCCGCGCCGGGCAGGCGCACGTCCCCTGCCCGGTTCGGGCAAGCAACACCCCCGTTCGGGAGGACAAACCTCGCCTCACGGACAAAAAGGGGGCAAGCCCCGCCGGGTGGCGAGACCAACTCACCGCCCCTCGCGGGGCACCACCGTGCCGGTGGCGGTCTTCCAGATGGAGTTGGCGGGCACCGCGCCCCGGACGCAGGAGGTGGGGTAGATACTGCTGTGCCGGCCGATGACGGTGCCGGGGTTGAGGACGCTGTTACAGCCCACCTCCACATAGTCCCCCAAGATGGCCCCGAACTTCTTCCGCCCGGTCTCCACCGGCCCCTCCGGGGTCTTCACCGTCACCGGGGTCTTGTCCGACTTCACGTTGGAGGTGATGGACCCCGCCCCCATGTGACTGCGGTAGCCCAGGATGGAGTCGCCCACATAATTATAGTGGGGCACCTGGACGCGGTCGAAGAGGATGACGTTCTTCAGCTCCACCGAGTTGCCCACCACGCACTCCGCCCCCACCAGGGCGGAGCCCCGGATGAAGGCGCAGTGGCGCACCTCCGCGCCGGGGCCGATGATGCAGGGGGCGCCCAGGTAGGCGCTGGGGAAGACGGAGGCGGTTTTGTGGACCCAGACCTGGGGCGCGCGCTCCTCGTACTCCTCCGCCGGGAGGGTGGGGCCCAGGGCCAGGAGGAAGTCGGTAATGCCGTCCAGCGCCTGCCAGGGGTATGCAAACCGGGCCAGGTACTCCCCGGCCAGAGAGTGGGTCAGATCCAGAAGGTCAGCGGTCTTGATGTCCATGCCAGTCACCTCGTTTATCTCTATGTGGCGCGCGGGGATGGGGTGCGTTTGTCAAGAATTTTACCACAGACCCGCCCCGGGCGCAAGAGCCTTGACGGCGGGGGAGCCGGGGGGTATGATAGAGGACATAAGGGAGGTGGGAGCCGTGGAGACACGGACCATAGACCTGTACGAATACGCCCCGGGGGAGCGGCAGGGCCCCGGCGGGCGGCTGTCCGCCTGGATTGCCCACACCCCGGCGAAGGTGAGCCCCAACCGCCGCCGCCCGGCGGTGCTGATCCTCCCCGGCGGGGGGTACGAGCACGTCTCCCAGCGGGAGTCGGAGCCGGTGGCGCTGCGCTTTGCCGCCCGGGGGTGGGCCCCCTTCGTGCTGACCTACTCCGTGGCCCCCGCCCGGTTCCCCGTCCAGCTCCGGGAGGCCGCCTGGGCCATGCGCTGTATCCGGGAGAACGCCGCGGCCTTTGAGGTGGACCCCGCCATGGTGGCCGCCCTGGGCTTTTCCGCCGGGGGGCACCTGTGCGGCACCCTGGCCACCTGCTTTGACCGCCCCGAGGTGGCCGACATCGCCCCGCCCCAGGTCCTGCGGCCAGACGCCCTGGGGCTTTGCTACCCGGTGGCGGTGTCCTGGGGGAAGACCCACGCCGCCAGCTTTGAAAACCTCACCGGCGGGGACGCCGCCCTGGCCCAGGCCCTGAGCCTGGACAAGCTGGTTCGGCCGGATATGCCCCCCGTCTTCCTCTGGGCCACCCGGGACGATGGCTCGGTCCCCTGCCGCAACTCCCTTCTCCTGGCCCAGGCCCTGGACGAGGCGGGGGTGGACTTCGCCCTCCACCTCTACCGCCACGGCAAGCACGGTCTCTCCACCGCCGATGCCCTGGCCTTCCCCAGTTTCGACCGCTCCCCGGTGAGCCGGGACGTGCCCGGCTGGGTGGACGCCATGATCGACTTCTTCGAGGACAGCGGCCTGGTCCTCCACGATGATATATAAGGTAGGAAGCGCCCCGGAGCGGCAAGAGCCGTCCCGGGGCGCTTTTTTACCGAAGGGCCCGCCGCGCTAGCCCCGGGTCCTGGCCCAGGGGACCCGGCCGGGGGGGAGGGGGGTCTCGTAGAACCGGGCGGTCTTGTCCCGCTGGGTGTCGTTCCACTTGTTGAACCCCTCGGGGTGGATGTGGTCGCCCTCCAGGATACAGTCCTCAAACTCGCACAGGCCGTAGTCCCGCCAGGGCCGGGCCAGGTAGACGCTGTGTGGCGGCACGCCGGCTTGGGCGGTGAGGCGGCAGCGGCGGAACAGGAAGCCCGCCTCCTGCTCCAGCGCGTGGGCCGGGGCGGCCAGGTAGCCGTGGCCCCGGGCGTCCACCAGGGAGCGGAGCTCGCAGTCCTCAAACAGGGCCTGGCCACAGCCGAAGATAAAATCCACCGTGCCCTCGATGAGACAGTTTGTGAAAAATTGCCGGCATAACCGGCCCTGGCGGAGCATATCCGGCAGGAACCCGTCATACCGTTCTATCAGATCGGCGGGCAGAGGGCCCAGGAACAGGGTGTCCTGGGTGGAGGACAGGGCACAGCGGTCCATACGGAAGCGGTCGCCGTACACCGTCAGGGCCACCTCCTGGCCCTTCTCCTCCGGCCGCAGGGCGTCGTTGACGATGGACAGGTCCTCCATCCCCACCCCGTCGGCGCACACCGCCACCGTCCAGGTGCGGAAGGTGACGTACTCCCGGCCCTGCTCGTCCAATTTCTTGGCGTAGTCGTCCCACAGGATCCGGGTCCGCCCCGCCCCCGCCCCCCGCAACGTGACGCCGGGGGTGGCGATGAGGAGCTTTTGCCGGAAGTCTCCGGCGGCCAGCTCCAGCACGTCGCCGGGCCGGGCGGCGTCCAGGGCCGATTGCAGGTCGTCTCCGGGGTAAAACATAGGTCCCCCTCCTCTCCAAAACGCCCGGACAGGCGCTTTGTTTATGCGATTTGCACAGATAATACTAGCATTTTTTGGACAGAGATAAAAGAATATGACCATGTTTTAATTGTTTTGTCCATATAGAGTTGTGTTTTGTCCATATACAAACAGGCGGCCAGGGATGTATAATAACATCAAAATGTGGGCGGCGCAGGGCCTCTTAACTGGCGTTTTGACCAAACCCGGCCGTCCGGCAAAGGAATCGCCCATGAAACGACAGCTCTCCCTGGGGGAATACAGGGCCATTGACCTGGCGCTGTTCGCCGTGATCCTGGCCCTGTTTGAGTTCCTCATCGTCCGTTTTGCCATTGTCAGTGTCTACGCTGTCTCCCTGGCGGCGGTGATCACCGCCATCGTGTATATGCGCTGGGGCTGGTGGGGCGCCATCCACGCCGCTCTGGCGGGTTTTCTTTTCTGCTTTTATTACAGCGGCATCGCTCCCCCGGACTGGGTCCGGCCGGAGCAGTACATCATCTATCCCCTGGGCAATCTCTTTTCCCTGGCCGCCGTGCCGGTGCTGAAAAGAGTGGGAACGGAGCGGGTGCGGGGCAGCGTCCTGGCCTCGCTGCTGTACTCCCTGGCCGTCGTCCTCCTGATGCAGGGGGGCCGGGCGGCGGTTGGCGTGGCCATCATGGTCGTCCAGCGGCAGGGGCATCTGGACTGGCTGGTGGTGGGGCGGCAGGCCCTGAACTGCTTCACCACCGACGCGCTGTCCACCCTCTTCACGCTGGTGGTCATCTGGATCGTCCGTCGGTTGGACGGCGTATTTGAGGAACAACGGCACTACCTCGCGCGCATCCACGAAGAGCAGGACCGAAGCAACACCGAACAGTAAGCAAAACAGATCAGTAAGCAAAGGAGAGGTCGATGATGAAAGCAAAAGCGGCAGATTTCATCCTCTACGATCGGGCCACAGGGACCTACCGAGTAGACCCTGAGCAGGCCGTCCGGGATGATGTGGAGAAGCACCACTGGCTCCACGTAGGCCGGACGATCGCCAAGGATTGGCGTCTTTACCTGATGCTGATCCCCATGATCGTAGTCTTCGTGCTGTGGCGCTACCTGCCCATGTACGAGCTGTTGGGGTGCTTCAAGGTAGACGACGCGGTCAAGACGGTCAACGAGCAGTACTTCCTCGGCTTTTCCAACTTCAAGCTGCTGCTCAGCGGCGGCGGCGACGGGCGGATGTCCGTGGAGTTCTGGCAGGCCATGCGGAACACCTTCCTGATGAGCTTCTACGGCCTGTGCTTCGGCTTCCCCATGCCCATCATCCTGGCGTTGTTCTTCAATGAGGTCAAGTCCAACGCCGCCCGCAGTGTGCTCCAGGTGATGACCTACCTGCCCAAGTTCATGTCCACCGTGGTCATGACCTCCTTGATCGTCATGTTGGTGCGGGACGGCTCCTCCGTGGGCCTGTACAGTAAGGGTATCATCAGCCAGGCGCTGGAGAACCTGGGCCTCATCAGCGCCGAGGTGGCGCAGAAGGGCCTGCTGAACTACCCGGCCTTCTTCCGCAGCATCTACCAGATCAGCGGCATTTGGGAGGGCGCGGGCTACGACTCCATCGTCTTCTTCGCCGCCATCATCGCCATCTCCCCCACCAGTTACGAGGCCGCTCAGATCGACGGCGCCAACAAGTGGGCGCAGATGCGCTACGTGGTGCTCCCCAGCATCCTCTCCACCGTCATCATCATGCTCATCACCCGCATCGGCCACCTGCTGAGCGTGGGCTACGAGAAGGTCATCCTGTTGTACCGGGTCGAGACCTACCAGACCGCCGACGTGGTCTCCACCTTCTCCTACCGCTACGGTATGCAGAGCAACCAGACGGGTCTCGCCTCCGCGGCGGAGATGATGAACAACCTGGTGGGTATGCTGTTGGTCATCGGCGCGAACAGCGTGGCCAAGAGAGCGTCCAATACGTCCCTCTATTAATGGAAGGGTGGTGAGACGAAATGAAAAGAAAACTTGAAATTTCCGAACTGATCTTCAAGATCATCAGCTACACGCTTCTGACCATCTTCGCCCTGTGCTGTCTCTATCCCTTCGTCTACGCGATCTCCGCCTCCATCAGCGGATACAGCGCCGTGGAGATGGGCGACATCATCCTCCTGCCCGACTTCAAGGGCTTGCAGTTCAACGCCTTCGGGGAGATGTTCAGCAACAATATGTTCTGGAACTCCTATTCCAACACCTTGTTCCTGACCCTCTACGGCACCCTGTTTTGTATGTTCTACTCCATCCTGGGCGCCTACGCCCTGTCCAAGAAGCGTCTGATGTTCCGCAAGGGCTTCAACTTCTTCCTGGTCTTCACCATGTGGTTCTCCGCCGGCGTGGTGCCCCAGTACCTGAACTACTTAGCCACCGGCACCGCCTTCCGGGCCATCGGCATCACCGACGACAAGTGGCTGGTCATCATCGCCATGGGTATGCAGGCCATGAACATCATCCTCCTCCGCAACGCCTTTGAGGGCGTCCCGTCGGAGATCGAGGAGGCCGCCATCGTAGACGGCGCCACCGAGATGCAGGTGCTCAGCAAGGTCTACCTGCCCATGAGCAAGTCCACCATCGCCACCGTGGCCCTGTTCTTCGCCATCTCCCGCTGGAACGGCTACTTCTGGGCCAAGCAGATGATCTCCAACTCCAACGAGCACCCCCTGCAGGTGTTCATGCAGTTACAGCTGACGCAGTACACCGACCTGGAGTACACCACCGGCTGGAAGTACAACCACAACTACCACCCCAACTCGGTGATCTACGCCCTGATCGTCTGCTCCATCATTCCCATCCTGGTCATCTATCCCTTCATCCAAAAGTACTTCGCCAAGGGCGTCAACGTCGGCGGCGTGAAGGAGTAAAAGGATCCGCGGGCCGGCTGGCCGGCCTGACGATCACAGATAGAGAAAACCCGTCCCTTTGACTCCCAACCTATTTCAAGGAGGAACGACGAAGATGAAAAAAGTACTTGCGATGGTCCTGGCCCTGGTCATGCTGGTCGGCGCGCTGGCCGGCTGCGGACCCAAGATCATTCTCAACCAGACCGGCGGCGAGGGCAGCAGCAGCGTCCTCCCCGGCGTGGGCAGCAACGGCTATGTGAACGACGCCCTGCCCCACGCCGAAGGCACCCAGCTCCGCATGGCCGTGGGCTACAACAGCCGCCAGACCGGCCTGTTCTTTGACGCCGACATCGCCAAGGACGGCATCACCCTGGCCGACGGCAAGACCTACATGACCGGCGCGCTGAAGCCCACCTGGGTGGAGGTCCAGAACCAGCTGAAGGTGACCTTCGTGGACAAGTACCAGGGCAACAGCGCCAGCAGTGAGTTCGAGTACTGGAAGGAGCAGTTGGACCAGGTGGACATGGTGGCCGGCACCGCCAGCGTCCTGGGCGAGTACGGCACCGCCGGGCGGCTGGTCAACCTGACCGAGCACCTGGACCAGATGCCCAACTTCAAGGCCTATCTGGACGCCAACCCCATCGTCCGTATGTCCATCACCAGCGACGTCACCAACGGCGCCATCTACTTCAGCCCCTACTTTGACGGCGTGGACGACATCGAGCGTATGCCCCTGATGCGGACCGACTGGGTCCAGAAGCTCCTGGACGGCGAGGGCGAGTTCGCCGCCGCCAGCAGTGACACCACTAAGGCCCCCGTCTATCAGCCCTATATGCCCACCTCCGGCAAGATCGACGTGGACGTGGTCACCCCCGATGGCAACAGCGTGGAGACCATCACCAAGGACTATGACGCCGCGGGCAACATCGTGGCCAACATGAACGCCAAGGGCACCATGAGCGGCGTGGAAGCGGTCAACATGCTCCGCGAGTACATCGACAAGGCCTACAACGGCTACTATGGCACCCAGCGCTCCGACCTCTTCGTGGGCCAGAACGCCGCCTGGGACGCCGACGAGCTGGTGGCCCTGCTGCGGTGCATCACCACCAACTCCGCCACCCTAAACGCCAACGGCAGTCAGGTGCAGGGCATCTTCTGCCGTGAGGACGGCAACAACCAGCGCCGCGTGGACATGGTCCACCTGGCCGGCATCCTCTTCGGCGTCCGCGGTCTGGAGTCCCGCAAGGATTACCTCTACGTGGGCACCGACGGCGTCCTCCACGACGCCCGCCAGGAGCCCGAGGCCTACCAGGCGCTGGATCGGATGCGCGACATGGCCGCTGAGGGCCTGATTTCCCAGGGCTTCATGAACAACGAGTCCAGCAAGACGGAGGACTACCTGCGCGAGGACCTGGGCTTCATGCACTACGACTACAACCAGACCCAGACCATCTACAATGAAGACGGCGCCACCTTCTCCGACGGCGAGCAGTACATGGCCGCCATGGTCCCCGTGGCCCGCTGGTATGACGGCACCGACCCCGATGGCGTGTATATGCGCTTTACCGAGTCCTGGCGCTCGGTGAAGACCGACGGCTGGGCCATCTCCATCCCCGGCGTGGGCAACGACACCGACAAGCTCAACGCCTGCCTGGCCCTGATCGACTTCGCCTACACCAACGAGGGTATGATCCTGCTCAGCTACGGCCCCGAGGCCTTCCGCTCCGACAAGACCTTCAGCTTCAACGGCACGCAGATGCCCGAGATCTCCGACGCCTGCCGCGCCGAGCTGTGGGAGAAGGCCGGCGGCAACTACACCAACTACGCCCGCCAGTACCTGGGCTCCACCCTCTCCTTCGTCAAGGCCCAGTCCTTTGAGTATCAGTGCACCACCGAGATCGGCCGGAAGGGCGCCGGGTACATCTCCAACGCCATCGCCCTGGGCACCATCATCCATCCCGAGCTGGCCGTCACAGACAACCCCTGGTACACCAGCGTGCCCACCGTTCTGCCCACCACCACCGTGGAGAACAGCCAGATCAGCAGCTTCACCAGCCTGGGCAACACCATGTTTGGCCCCTCCAAGGACCAGCGCAACCTGCTGGTGGACGTGATCACCAAGGGCTACACCGAGACCGGCATGACCGACGCCGCCTCCGCCGCCCAGGTGGTCGCCACCAACTACTCCGGCTCGCAGTACCTGGCCCTCCAGAACCGCGGCTGGGAGCGCGCGCTGTCTCTCTACGAGACGCTGAAGTAAGACCCACGATTCCACATCATTGCGCTGACTGTCTCTGACAGAGCAGCAAAGTCACTTCTACCCGCCTTCCGGGAGAGAGCTTCCCGGAAGGCGGGAGACAGGCAAGACAGGGGAGGAAGCTATGTATAAGAGACAAGTGCGTTTGCAAAAGGTTTTCTGCTTGCTGGCGCTGATCGCCAGCGCGGTGGTCTTTCTCTACTCGCTGGGGCTGACCACCGATCTCTACGATGCGCTTTTCAACGCCATGCCGTTTCCCAACAGCCCGGAGATGGACATCGTGGACGGCGCGCGGATCTTCTATGATATCCAGCCCTTCAACAACCAGCTGATGCTGTCGGGCCTGGGCCTGATCATCCTCTCGCTGGGGCTCTACCTCACACAGACTCAGAGCCGCCGGCGCTACTACATCGGCAACTACCTCTCCACCGGCATCTGGTGCGTGGCGGCGGTGGCCGTGTGCATCTGGATGCACATCCAGGTGGAGGCCTTTAAGGCGCAGTTCATGCAGGTGGACTTTGAGACCCTGGCGGCGGAGTTCAGCGGCACCAGCACTCTGATCCTCACCGCCAACGACACCTTCTGGTTCGACATCCACTACGCGGTCATGGCCGTGGTGCTGGTGATGGTGGTGGTGCTGGTGGCCAACCTCTTCTGGAAGGTCAGCCTGATGAAGCAGGAGGCCGCCCTCCTGGTCGGCGCTCCCGCCAAGGAGCAGGGTCGCGCCTCGGCGCAGAAGATCTGAACCCCCGCAAAGAAAAAACGAGCCGTTTGGCGCAATGAATTTCAGAGGGAGGCGACAGCACCATGAATGAAGAGCAAATGATACGGCGTGACAGGATGCGCTTCAAGAACAACAAGTTGTCCGCGAATCTCACGCTTCTTGCCATTTTGCTTGACGTTCTGTACTTCGTGAACATCTATCAAAACGATGCGGACCACTACTACCACACCTGGATGATCGGCGTTTCCATCGTCTACAACCTGATCTTTATGCTGGCCGCGTTCTTGGCGGAAGAAGGGGTCAAGAGCTACCACAAGGCCTACACGTACCCCCTGATCCTCCTGGGCGCGATCCAGATCGCGCGGATCTTCATCCTTCCCATGGACGCCCACTCCACCACCCTGGACAGCGGCGCCCTCGCCATGGGCGACGGGCAGTTCACCTACCTGGTGGTACTGCTGATCGCCTCGGCCGTCTGCCTGGTGGCCGCCGCGGTGGTCAACTTTATCAAGTGTACGGCTCTGCAGGCCCACATGAAGATGCTGGAAGAGCGCAGCGCGGCTGGGGCCCTGTCCCAGAAGTCCGCATAAGGAGGGGTCGAGATGGCAGAACTTAGTTTACAGCATATCGACAAGATATATGACAACAACGTTCAGGCGGTCTTCGACTTCAACCTGGACGTGAAGGACGGGGAACTGATTGTCCTGGTGGGCCCCTCCGGCTGCGGCAAGTCCACCACCCTCCGCATGGTGGCCGGCCTGGAGGACATCTCCAAGGGCCACCTGTTCCTGGACGGCAAGGACATCACACAGACCCCCGCCAAGGACCGGGACATGGCCATGGTCTTCCAGAACTACGCCCTGTACGGCCACATGACCATCTACGAGAACATGGCCTTCTCCCTGACCCTTCGCAAGGAGAACCCCAATGTGATCCACAAGAAGGTCCTGGCCGCGGCGGAGATCCTGGGCCTGACCTCCCAGCTGAACAAGAAGCCCAACCAGCTCTCCGGCGGCCAGCGCCAGCGCGTGGCCATGGGCCGCTCTATCGTCCGCAGTCCCAAGGTCTTCCTCTTTGACGAGCCGCTGTCCAACCTGGACGCCAAGCTCCGCGGCGCCACCCGCCGGGAGATCCTGCTCCTCCACAAGAGACTGAAGGCCACCATGCTGTACGTCACCCACGACCAGACCGAGGCTCTGACCCTGGCCGACCGCATCGTGTGTATGTCCATGGGCTACGTCCAGCAGGTGGGCACCCCCCTGGAGTTGTACGACGCCCCGGCCAACATCTTCGTGGCCAGCTTCATCGGTCTGCCCCCCATGAACCTCTTTGACGCCAAGGTGGCCGGGGACGAGCTGATCCTGGAGGACGCGCAGAGCGTCCACGTGGCCCTCACCCCCGAGGAGAAGCAGACCCTCGCCGCCTACCAGGGCAAGACCATCGTCCTGGGCATCCGCCCCGAGAACATCGAGGAGGGCCCCGGCATCCCGATGACGGTGAGCAACAACGAGAACCTGGGCATGAACACCCTGGTCTACGGCAACATCGGCGGCCCCGGCGGCCCCAAGGTCTGCGCCAAGCTGAAAGGCTGGGTGGGCCACACCTTCGGCGACCAGGTCCAGCTGACCATCAAGCGCAAGCATCTCTTTGATAAAGAGACCACCAACGCCATTCGTTGAGGAGGTGAGACGATGGAAACCAAAAAGATGTCCTTTGGCGCGAGAGTCAAAGAGTCCTGCCGCAAGTTCATTGTCTCGCTCAAGCACAAGCCCCACATGATCCCCATGGCCATGCTGGCCTTCACCTTTCTCTTTTACTCGCTTAACCTGACCCACGTCTCCAACGCCACCGCGGCCATCAACAAGTTCCCCATGGGCCTGTGCGGTTTCGTCACCATGCTGTTCTCCATCCTGTCCCTGGTTTGCTTCATGAACGCCTTCCCCCACCGCAAGCCGGTGAACAAGCTGATGCTGACGCTGATGGTGCTGATGGTGGTGGCGATCTTCGCCTCCGATGTGATCTACACCCTGACCCTCATCGGGACGGTCACCGGCCCCAACCCCATCAAGGTCAACAAGGACCAGGTGGACATCATGAACAAGGTCCTCCAGGACCTGTGGGTCCACGGGATCCTGCTCCTGGTCTCCATGGCGATCATCGCCCTGCTGCCCGTCTACTCCAAGTTGCTGCGGAAGATCAACACCAGCATCGAGGTGGAGGCCGGCAAGGAGATGGCCAGCCTGGACGTCGCCGAGTAAGATGGCCAAGAGCCCAAAACCCAGCAATCGGGGCGGCAAGGACCCCACCGCCGACCTCTATAAGCTGAAGACCCGGGCGGTGGACGACCTGGTGACCGCCGACGAGAGCAACTCGCCCAAGGTCTCCCGGGCGGAGATGGCCCGCTACGGCGGCCGCAGTAAGAGCCGTATCCCCAGCTGGCTCAAGGTGGCCTTCATCAAGTGGTGGTTCCCCGGCGCGGTGTTCTTCTTCATCGGAAACGGGATCCCCCACCTGCGGGAGAACGGCGAGAACCTGATCGTGATCCTGGGCATCGTGCTGGGCATGGTCACCGACCTGCTCACCGACAACATGATCCGCTTCATCGCCCCCACCGACGGCGAATATGACCAGTTCCTCATGTTTGCCAAGAAACGCTATATCACCTTTGTTCTGAACATCCTCTACGCCCTGGTGCTGTGCTTCGCCGTCCTGGTGGGGTGCTACACGGCGGCCACCTGGCTCTTCCCGGGGCTTCCCCCGGAGCCCATCACCTTTGGCCTGTTCTACATGGCCTGTGATATGTTGCTGTTGGGCGTCAAATATCTCATCCAAAAAACGATTCGTGGTTCCAAAAACAAGAATGTGCAGGAGGGTTAAGTCATGTCCACAATGGAGCTGAAAAATGTAAATAAGATTTACCCAAATGGTTACCACGCGGTTCATGATTTCAACCTTACCATTGAACAAGGCGAGTTCATCGTCTTCGTGGGACCGTCCGGCTGTGGTAAATCCACCACCCTGCGGATGATCGCCGGCCTGGAGGACATCTCCAGCGGTGACTTCAACATCAACGGGAAGCGGGCCAACGAGCTGGGTCCCCGGGAGCGGGAGGTGGCCATGGTCTTCCAGAGCTACGCCCTCTACCCCAACATGACCGTGTTTGATAACATCGGCTTCGGCCTGTCCCTCCAGGGCGTGGATGACGACGTCATCGAGGAGCGGGTGAACAAGACCGCCAAGATCCTGGGCCTGACCGACTACCTGGACCGCTTCCCCCGGGCGCTGTCCGGCGGCCAGCGCCAGCGTGTGGCCATCGGCCGGTCCATCATCCGCAAGGTGGGCATCTTCCTGATGGATGAGCCCCTGTCCAACCTGGACGCCAAACAGCGCGTGACCATGCGCGCGGAGATCGCCCAGATCCACCGGGAGGCCGGCGCCACCACCATCTACGTCACCCACGACCAGACCGAGGCCATGACTCTGGCCGACCGGATCGTGGTCATGAAGGACGGCTACGTCCAGCAGGTGGGCACCCCCAAGGAGCTCTATTTCGACCCCGTGAACGTCTTCGTGGCCGGGTTCATCGGCGAGCCGCCTATGAACTTCGTCCGCGGCGAGGTGAAGGGCGGCAAGTTCGCCCTGGGCGACAACGTGCTGGACCTGGCCCCGGTGCTGGGCGGCAAGCTGGCCCAGTATGAGGGCAAGCGCATCGTCTTCGGCTTCCGGCCGGAGTCCATCGAGCTGGGCGAGCAGGCGGAGTCTTACCACATCAGCTCCACCGTGGAGCTGACCGAGATGCTGGGCGACAACACCAACGTCTACATCGTCACCGGCACCGAGCGCGCCATCCTGAAGGTGGATCCCCACGACACCCCCGCCCTGGACAGCAAGCTCACCTTCTCCATCCCCCACAAGAGCGTCTACCTGTTTGACGACGCCACCGAGATGGTCATCAAGTAAGGGAGAACACCATGCCGCAAAAGCCCCGGAGGGCGAAAGCCTCCGGGGCTTTTTTGCTGACAGACCGGGTGCTCGACGGAACGGCTTTTTGTGAGACGGGCCGTGGTTTTGGTAAATCGGCTTTTTATGCGTTTGACTGGCCCGGGGCGTTTGCCGACCGGGCCTTTTTTGCGCGTCTAACGAACCTGGGCTATTTTGCCGACCGGGGCTTTTTTGCGCGTCTAACGAACCAGGGGTGCTTGCGACCGGGGCTTTTTTGTGCCCCTAACGGGCCGGGGTTTGGGGAAAAATCGGATATGTTTGGAGCGGGGTCGGGGGACGGGGGGCGGGGCGAAAAAACGGCGGGATCCCCCACTTTTTTATGGACTTATGGGGGCGGACATGGTATCATAGAGATATGGACAAAAAGGATATTTTTTGAAAGGAGGCCGACCTATGCTTCAGATCGGACTGCGGCTCCACGACGGGGAAAAACTGCCCCTGGAGGAACTGCTCCCCCTGGTGCGGCAAAAGGGCTTTTCCTGCGTCCACATGGCCCTGGGCAAATCCCTCAAGGAGGTGCCCAACACCCCCTCCGCCCTGACCCCGGGCTACGCCGGCTACCTCAAGCGCCTCTTTTGGGACAACGGGCTGGACATCGCCGTGCTGGGCAACTACCTGAACCTGGCCCACCCCGACCCCGCCGCCCTGGCGGGGATCCAGGAGAAGTACTACGCCCACATCCGCTTCGCCGCCCTGCTGGGCTGCGGCATGGTGGGCACCGAGACGGGAGCCCCCAACCCGGAGTACAAGTTCTGCCCCGAGTGCCGGAGCGACGCGGCCTTGTCCACCTTCATCAAGAACCTGAAGCCGGTGGTCCGCTGCGCCGAGAGCTACGGCGTGACGGTGGCCATCGAGCCGGTGGTCAAGCACATCGTCTGGAACCCCAAGCGGTGCCGCCAGGTGCTGGACGAGATCGGCAGCCACAACCTCCAGGTGCTCTTTGACCCGGTGAACCTGCTGAGCCTGGAGAACATGGACCGGGCGGACGAGGTGATCGCGGAGGCCATCGAGCTGCTGGGCAAGGACGTCGCCATGCTCCACCTGAAGGACTTCCTCCCCGAGGACGCGGGGGGCCAGCTGAAGGCCGCCGCCCCCGGCACCGGCGGGATGGACTACCGCCGGGTGATGGCCTTTGTGAAGGCGGAGAAGCCCTTCCTCTACGCCACGCTGGAGAACACCAGCCCGGACAACGCCCAGTCCTGCCGGGAGGCCATGCAGCGGCTCTACGACGAGGCGTGAGGGATGAACACCATCCTCTTTGTAGGGGAACACGCCCGGGCTCTGGACGCGCGCCGGCACAGCCATGACCACTGGGAGCTGATCTACTGCGTCAACGGCGAGGGGGCCTACCGCATGGAGAGCGGCGGCACCATCGCCTACCGCGCCGGGCAGGCGGTGGCCATCCCCCCCGCCGCCGTCCACATGAACACCGGCGGCAAGGGCCTGAGCAACATCCACCTGACCATGGACCCCTCCGCCTTCCCCTTCAAGCACCCCTTCCGGGTGGACGACGACCCCGAGGGCCACATGGGCATGGCCTTCCTCCAGGCCCAGCACTACTACCGCTCGGAACTCAAGCGCCAGGAGCTGATCCTCTCCGCCCTGGGGGGGCTCATCGGCAGTTTTATGATCGTCTTTCGGGACAGCCGGGAGTTCTCCGGGGTGGTGGAGCGCATCCGCTCGGCCATCCTGCGGAACTTCTCCAACCCCGCCTTTGAGCTGGACCAGGAGATCCGCAAGATGCCCTTCAACTACGACTACCTCCGCAAGCTGTTCCAAAAGGAGATGGGCCAGACCCCCCTGAAGTACATGATCGACCTGCGGATGCAAAAGGCCAAGACCATGCTGGCCGCCGCCTGGACGGGGGAGTATTCGGTGGCGGAGGTGGCGGAGAGCTGCGGTTTCTCCGACGCGCTGTACTTCTCCCGGGTCTTCAAAAAGTACTACGGCTGCTCCCCCTCCGAGTTCGTCAAGCGCCGCCGGGAGGAGGAACGGTGACCCGACATCCGTATTGTGCATAACGGGTGCCGTTTGTGACATGGGATTATGCAAATTATTAAACTATAATTGTTTTTAGCTGTAAAAATATGTTCAAATGCCACAAACTTCCCTGTTGTGGCAATTTCCACTGTGTAAAGGAGGACGTATCATGAGCATCGACATCCGCTATTCCACCAGCCCCCAGGACGTGAAGCGCTACACCACCGAGGAGCTCCGCCGGGAGTTCCTCATTGAGAACCTCTACCAGCCCGACCAGGTGGTGGCCGTCTACTCCCACGTGGACCGCATGGTCACCCTGGGCTGTATGCCGGTGAAGGAGAGCGTGTCCATCGACAAGGGGATGGACGTGTGGCACACCTTTGGGGTGAACTACCTGCTGGAGCGCCGGGAGATCGGCATCTTCAACATCGGCGGCGACGGCACCATCACCGTGGACGGCAAGGTTTACGACCTGGGCTACAAGGACTGCCTGTACATCACCATGGGGGCCAAGGAGGTCTACTTCGCCAGCAAGGACGCGGCCAAGCCCGCCAAGTTCTACATGGTCTCCGCCCCCGCCCACTGCTCTTACGAGACTCGCCTCATCAAGATCGCCGACGCCGCCAAGCGCCCCCTGGGCGCCATGGAGACGGCCAACAAGCGCACCATCAACCAGTTCATCCACCCCGACGTGCTCAAGACCTGCCAGCTGTCCATGGGCATGACGGTGCTGGAGCCGGGCAGCGTGTGGAACACCATGCCCGCCCACACCCACGAGCGGCGGATGGAGATCTATATGTACTTCGAGGTGCCCGAGGACAACGTGGTCTTTCACATGATGGGCCAGGGCCAGGAGACCCGCCACATCGTCATGCAGAACGAGCAGGCGGTCATCAGCCCCTCCTGGTCCATCCACGCCGGCGGCGGCACCAGCAACTACACTTTCATCTGGGCCATGGGCGGGGAGAACCAGGCCTTTGACGACATGGACACCATCCCCACCACTGAATTGCGCTGAGCGGGCCGTTTCCCACTGCGCGTGAAAAAATCCGAAATGAGGGGGACGACCCACATGAACTTTCAGCTTTTGACCGTGACCTCCGTCTCCGCCTGCTTTGAGCTGGAGAACCAAGCGCCCTACTACGCCCCCCAGGTCTTTGACGTGACCTTGAACGGCCAGCCGGCGCTCCAGGGCGTGAAGACCAACGTCTTCTCCCTGTTCCACCTCAAGCCGGACACGGAATACGAGGTGGAGGCGGGCGGTGCCAGGCTGACCTTCCGCACCCTGTCCGAGACCGGCTGTCTCACCGTCCGGGACTTCGGCGCCCGGGGCGACGGGACCACCGACGACACCGACGCCATCCAGTGCGCCATCAACGTCTGCCCCGCCGGGGGGCGGGTGTATGTGCCCAAGGGGACCTACCTGGTCCGGCCCCTGGTGCTCAAGTCCGATCTGACCCTGGAGCTGGACGAGGGGGCGGTGCTGTTGGCCGACCCGGTGGAGGAGCACTTCCCCCTGCTGCCCGGGGAGCCCCAGGACGTGGTGACCGGGGAGAACATCCAGGTCAACTCCTGGGAGGGGGACCCCTTCCTGGGCCGCCAGAGCTTTATCAGCGCCTACTACGCCCACAACATCACCATCGTGGGCCGGGGCGCCATCGACGGCAACGCCTCCCACGAGACCTGGTGGAAGGACGTGAAGGAGCGCACCATCGCCCGGCCCAAACTGGTCTTCTTCAACCAGTGCGACCACGTGCTGTTCCACGGCATCGTGGGCCGCAAGTCCCCCGCCTGGCACTTCCACCCCTTCTTCAGCCGGGACGTGGGCTTTTACGACATCGCCGTGGAGGCCCCCGCCAACTCCCCCAACACCGACGGCACCGACCCGGAGAGCTGTGACGACGTGCGCTACATCGGCGTGCGCTTCTCCGTGGGGGACGACGCCATCGCCATCAAGTCCGGCAAGATGTACATGGGCATGAAGTACAAGACCCCCGCCACCCGCCACGTCATCCGCAACTGCCTGATGGAGTACGCCCACGGGGCGGTGGTGCTGGGCAGCGAGATCGCCGGGGGGATCCGGGACCTGACCGTCAGCCAGTGCTACTTCCTCCACACCGACCGGGGCCTGCGGATCAAGACCCGCCGGGGCCGGGGGGAGCAGTGCGTGGTGGACGACGTGGAGTTCTCCAACATCGTCATGGACAACGTCAAGTGCCCCATCGTCATCAACGCCTACTACTTCTGCGACCCCGACGGCATGACCGAGTACGTCCGCACCAAGGAGGCCCTCCCGGTGGACGAGCGGACGCCCCGCCTGGGCTCCTTCACCTTCCGGGACATGACCTGCACCGACAGCGAGTGGGCCGCCTCCTACTGCTACGGCCTGCCCGAGATGCCCATCGAGAGCATCACCATCCAAAACGTCTCCATCACCATCAAGCCCGACGCCGGCGCCGGACAGGTGGCCATGATGGAGGGCGTGGACGAGATCGGCAAGCTGGGCTTCTTCTTCAACTGCGTCAAGAAGGTCACCCTGAAAAACGTGAGCCTCACCGGTCAGGAAGGGGACCGGATCGTGGCCGCCAATGTGGAGGAGGTCATTGACGAATGAATGTGATCGAACGCTATGTCCAGCAGATCCTGGAGGGCTCCACCCCCGACAAGCCCCTGTGGAACATCGAGAAGATCCACCAGGGGAAGGTCAACGGCTGGAACTACATCGACGGGTGCATGATGATCGCCCTGCTGAACCTCCACGAGATAACCGGGAGTAATATCTACTTCGATTTCGCCGAAAAGTATTTGGATTACTACGTCTTGGACGACGGCTCCATGCGGGGCTTTGACGAGAAGGACTACAACCTGGACAACCTGTGCGAGGGCCGCCCCCTGTTCGACGTCTACGCCGCCACGGGGAAGGAGAAGTACCGCAAGGCCATCGAACTGCTCTACGGCCAGGTCCAGCGCCAGCCCCGCACCCCCGAGGGGAACTTCTGGCACAAGGCCATCTACCCCAACCAGGTCTGGCTGGACGGGCTCTACATGGCCCAGGTCTTCTACACCAAGTACACCACCCAGTTTGAGGACTGCGCCCACTACCCGGACATCTTGAACCAGTTCCGCACCGTCCGGGCCAGGATGTACGACCCCGCCACCGGCCTCTACCGCCACGGCTGGGACTCCAGCGGCAAGGCGTTTTGGTGCGAGCCGGACGGCAGGAGCAAGAACCCCTGGCTCCGCTCCCTGGGCTGGTTCTCCGCCGCCCTCATCGACGTGACCAGCCAGCTGGCCCCCGGCCACGAGGCGATGAAGGAAGAGCTCACCGGCATCGCCCGGGAGCTGGCGGGGAGTTTGGTCAAGTACGTGGACGAGAAGGTGGGGATGCTCTGGCAGGTGCCCGACCAGCCGGGGCGGGAGGGGAACTACCCCGAGACCTCCGGCTCCGCCATGGCCGCCTACTTCTTCCTCAAGGGCGCCCGCACCGGCATCCTGGACGCCTCCTACGCCCCCGTGGGCGCCAAGATCTTTGAGAACATCTGCAAGACCTACCTCACCGAGGTGGACGGCCGGCTGAACCTGGGCGGCATCTGCCTGGTGGCCGGCCTGGGCCCCGAGAACAACCGCCGCCGGGACGGCAGCTACGAGTACTACATCTCCGAGCCGGTGGTGGAGAACGACGCCAAGGGCCTGGCCCCCTTCCTCATGTGCTATACCGAGCTTCTCCGCTCGGGGCAGGACCTCAGTTTTTTGGACCGGTAAGCAACCACTATTTTTGAAAAAGGAAAGGAGTTTGATCGTCATGGTAAACGAGAAGAGCTTTAGTCTGGAGGGGAAGGTGGCCCTGGTCACCGGCGCCAGCTACGGCATCGGCTTCGCCATCGCCTCCGCCTACGCCAACGTGGGCGCCACCATCGTCTTCAACGACATCAAGCAGGAGCTGGTGGACAAGGGCCTGGCCGCCTACAAGGAGTTGGGCATCACCGCCCACGGCTACGTCTGCGACGTGACCGACGCCGAGGCCGTCAAGGCCATGGTGGCTCAGATCGAGAAGGAGGTCGGCGTGATCGACATCCTGGTGAACAACGCCGGCATCATCAAGCGCATCCCCATGCTGGAGATGACCGCCGAGCAGTTCCGCCAGGTCATCGACATCGACCTCAACGGCCCCTTCATCGTCTCCCAGGCCGTCCTGCCCAGCATGATCAAGAAGGGCCACGGCAAGATCATCAACATCTGCTCCATGATGAGCGAGCTGGGCCGGGAGACCGTCTCCGCCTACGCCGCCGCCAAGGGCGGGCTGAAGATGCTCACCCGGAACATCTGCGCCGAGTACGGCGCGGCCAACATCCAGTGCAACGGCATCGGCCCGGGCTACATCGCCACCCCTCAGACCGCGCCCCTCCGGGAGAAGCAGCCCGACGGCTCCCGCCACCCCTTTGACGAGTTCATCTGCTCCCGCACCCCCGCCGGCCGCTGGCTGGAGGCGGAGGAGCTCACCGGCCCCGCCATCTTCCTGGCCTCCGACGCCTCCAACGCCGTCAACGGCCACATCCTCTATGTGGACGGCGGCATCCTGGCCTACATCGGCAAGCAGCCCTGACCCCGGGCGGCCGGACCCCAACTATAATTTGAAGGAGAAAGCATCCTATGGATAAGCTCAATTACGCCGTCCTGAAAGCCTCCGGCTACCAGGGCTACATCCTGGAAAAGGCCCCGGAAAAGGTGCTCCAGTTCGGGGAGGGGAACTTCCTGCGGGCCTTTGTGAACTACTGGTTCGACGTGGCCAACGAGAAGGCCGGGTGGAACGGCAAGTGCGTGCTGGTCCAGCCCATCGCCCCGGGCCTGGCCAAGCTCATCAACGACCAGGAGGGGCTGTACACCCTCTACCTCCGTGGCCGGGAGAACGGCGAGAAGGTGGACCGCAAGCGGGTCATCTCCTCCGTCTCCCGCTGTCTGAACCCCTACGAGAAGGCCGACTTTGACGCCATGATGGACGTGGCGGTCAGTGACGATCTGGAGTACGTGGTCTCCAACACCACCGAGGCCGGCATCGTCTACGACCCCGCCTGCCAGCTCTCCGACGAGCCCGCCTCCTCCTTCCCCGGCAAGCTGACCCAGGTGCTCTACAAGCGCTGGCAGGCCGGGAAGCCCGGCCTTGTGATCCTCTCCTGCGAGCTCATTGACAACAACGGCAAGGAGCTTCTCAAGTGCGTCAACCAGTACATCGACCAGTGGAAGCTGGAAGAGGGCTTCAAGGCATACGTCAACAACGACTGCACCTTCTGCTCCACCCTGGTGGACCGCATCGTCCCCGGCCGCATCCGCGACCCGGAGGAGGTGGCCCGGCTGGAGGCGGAGAACGGCTACCACGACGAGCTCATCGACGTGGGCGAGGTCTTTGGCGTGTGGAACATCGAAGGGCCGGACTGGCTGGAGGCCAAGCTGCCCTTCAAGGCCGCCGGGGTCAACTGCCCCGTGGTGCCCGACGTGACCCCCTACAAGAAGCGCAAGGTCCGCATCCTCAACGGCGCCCACACCGGCTTTGTCCTGGGGGCCTACCTGGCCGGGTTCGACATCGTCCGGGACTGCATGGAGGACGACACCGTCCGGGGCTTCATGAACAAGATGCTCTACGACGAGATCATCCCCACCCTGCCCCTGGACAAGAAGGACCTGGAGGACTTCGCCGCCGCGGTGCAGGACCGGTTCAACAACCCCTTCGTCAACCATGAGCTGATGAGCATCTCCCTGAACTCCACCTCCAAGTGGCGGGCCCGGAATATGCCCTCCTTCCTGGAGTACGTGGAGAAGACGGGCAAGCTGCCCGCCTGCCTGACCATGTCCTTCGCCGCCTACATCGCCTTCTTCTCCAGCGACATTCAGGAGCGCACCGACAAGGGCCTGGTGTGCAAGCGGCCCAAGGGGGACACCTACACCTGCTCCGACGACGGCTGGGCCCTGGACTTCTACTACGCCCACAAGGACGACAGCGCCGCCGACCTGGTCCACGCGGTGATGACCAACCAGCAGATGTGGGGCCAGGACCTGACCCAGGTGCCCGGCTTCGAGGCCGCCGTGGTCAAGGGCCTGGAGCAGATCCGCACCCAGGGCGCCAAGGCCGCCTACGCCTCCTGCCTGTAAGGCGCGGACCCATTCCTACCTCTAAAGGAGGGATTTCCTATGCCCGATTTTATCAAGATCCACCCCAATGACAACGTGGCCGTGGCCCTGCGCCCCATCCCCAAGGGGACGGAGTTCGCCGGGATCACCGCCAACATGGACATCCCCCAGGGCCACAAGATGGCCCTGCTGGGGGTCCAGCAGGGGGAGAACGTGATCAAGTACGGCTTCCCCATCGGCCACGCCACCGCCGCCATCACCCCCGGCGACTGGGTCCACACCCACAACATGGCCACCAACCTCTCCGGGGAGATGGAGTACGCCTACCACCCCAAGGCCAAGGCCGTGGCCCCCGTGGCCCCCAAGACCTTCCAGGGCTACCGCCGGAAGGACGGCCGGGCCGCCACCCGCAACGAGATCTGGATCATCCCCACCGTGGGCTGCGTCAACGACGTGGCCAAGGCCCTGGTGCGGGACAACCAGGACCTGGTGAAGGGCTCCATCGACGGGCTCTACACCTTCACCCACCCCTTCGGCTGTTCCCAGACCGGGGAGGACCACGCCCAGACCCGCAAGCTGTTGGCCGCCCTGACCCGCCACCCCAACGCCGGGGCGGTGCTGGTGCTCAGCCTGGGCTGTGAGAACCTGACCCACGAGCAGTTTTTGGCCGAGCTGGGGGACTACGACCCCCAGCGGGTGAAGTTCCTCACCTGCCAGGAGGTGGACGACGAGCTGGTGGCCGCCCGGGCGGTGCTGGAGGAGTGCGCTGCCTACGCCGGGCAGTTCCAGCGCGAGCCCATCCCCGCCAGCGAGCTGGTGGTGGGCATGAAGTGCGGCGGCTCCGACGGTCTGAGCGGCATCACCGCCAACCCCACCGTGGGCCGGTTCTCCGACCTGCTGGTGGCCATGGGCGGCTCCACCGTCCTCACCGAGGTGCCGGAGATGTTCGGCGCGGAGGGCTTCCTCATGGACCGCTGTATCAGCCAGGAGGTCTTCCAGAAGGCCGTCAACATGATCAACGGCTTCAAGGCCTACTTCATCCGCCACAACGAGGTGGTCTACGACAACCCCAGCCCGGGCAACAAGCAGGGCGGCATCACCACCCTGGAGGACAAGTCCTGCGGCTGTGTGCAGAAGGGCGGCTCCGCCCCCATCATGGACGTGATCGGCTACGGCGAGCAGGTGACCACCAAGGGCCTGAATATGCTCTACGGCCCGGGCAACGACCTGGTCTCCGCCACCGCCCTCACCGCCGCGGGGGCCCACGTTATCCTCTTCACCACCGGCCGGGGCACCCCCTTCGGCGCCCCCGCCCCCACCATGAAGATCGCCACCAACACCCCCCTGGCCACCAAGAAGACCACCTGGATCGACTTCAACGCCGGGGTGGTGGCCGACGGGAAAAAGACCCTGGACGAGGCCGCCCAGGACCTGATGGACCTGGTGCTGGAGGTCTGCTCGGGCAAGAAGACCCGGGCGGAGGAAAAGGGCTTTAGGGAGATCTCCATCTTCAAGGACGGCGTAGTGCTCTAAGAGAAAGACGCAGCGAGGGATCCGGGCATGGCAGTTGGCATTTCCAAGCGGGACGAGACTTTTCGGGAGTACGCCTTGTCAGGCACGGCCTGGAAGGTGCTCCTGGTGGTCTGTCTCCCCCTGGCGCTCTACCAGGCGCTCCAGGGCATCTTCAGCCTGCTGGACACCCTGATGGCCTCCCACATCAGCGCCGACTCCGTCTCCGCCGTGGCGGTGCTCAGCCAGATCAAGACCATGGTCTCCGCCCTGGGGGGCGGCCTGGCGGTGGGAGGGTGCATCAAGGTCTCGGAGGCGTATGGCCGGGGGGACTACGAGGCATTGCGGCGCAACGTCTCCACCCTCTACGCCCTGTCCGCCGGGATCGGGGTGCTCCTTATCCTGGTGATGGTCCCCTTCGCCCGGCCCTTCCTGCTCCTTCTGCGAACGCCCAGCCAGCTCATCGACGAGGGCATTGGCTACTTCCGGGTGGAGATCGTAGGGCTGGTGGTGGTCTTCTTCAACACCGTCTTCATCGCCATCGAGCGGGCCCGGGGCCACTCCAAGCGGATCCTGTGCCTGAACATGGTGGTCATTTTGGTGAAGATGGCCCTGACCGCCCTCTTTGTCTACGCTCTGAACTGCGGGGTGGTCATGATCGCCGTGGCCACCCTGTGCGGCCAGCTGGTTCTGTTGGGTTACGCCGTCTGGTCCATGTTGCGGGACGAGGGGGCGTTCCGGGTGAGCCGGGACCACGTGGAGTTCCGCCGCCGCACCGTGGGGCCCATGGTCCGGCTGTCCTACCCCGCCGCGGCGGAGAAGATGCTCTTCTCCGCGGGCAAGGTGACGGTGAACGCCATGGCCGGGGTGTACGGCGCCCTCACCGCCGGGGCCCTGGGGATCTCCAACAACATCGGCGGGCTCACCACCAACTGGCAGTCCGGCTTTCAGGACGGGGCCGCCCCCCTTATCAGCCAGAACCGGGGGGCGGGCAAGTACCGCAGGACCATGGAGCTCTACTACTGGCTGGTGGCCATCAACGTCATCATCGGCCTGGTGGGCTTGCTCATCGTCTCGGCCACCCTGCCCTGGCTGGCCGAGGTCTTCGCCCACTCCAAGAGTATGTACGACCCGGCCTTCCGGGACATGATCGTGGACATCCACCGCTATGAGATGCTGGGGTATATCACCCTGGGCGTCCACTCGGCCACCGTGGCGCTGCTGCTGGGGTACGGGTACACCAAGCTGACCCTGGCGCTGAACGTGGCCCGGGTGTTTGTCTTCCGGGTGCCTATTCTATGGGTCTTACAGCACTACACCACCCTGGGCCCGGAGGCCACCGGCGTGACCATGATGACCTCCAACATCGCGGTGGGGGTGTGTGCGGTGCTGGTGGCCATCCCCATCCTCCGGCGGATCCGCCAGATGGCGGCCCGGGCGGAGGGCCAAGAAAGCAGTTGACCCAAATTGCGCGGCAATTTATTATCATAGGAGGGAAACACCATGAACGAAATTCTCAAGCGCATTTCCGACATCGGCATCATCCCCGTCATCGCCTTCAACAGCGTGGACGAGGCGGTGCCCCTCTGCAAGGCCCTGGTGGCCGGCGGTCTGCCCGCCGCCGAGGTGACCTTCCGCACCGCCTGCGCCGAGGAGTGCATCCAGATCATCAACAAGGAGGTCCCCGAGATGCTCCTGGGCGCGGGCACCGTCCTCACCACCGAGCAGGCCGACAAGGCCATGGCCGCCGGCGCCTCCTTCATCGTGGCCCCCGGCTATGATCCCGCTGTGTGCCAGCACGTGCTGGACAAGGGCGGCGTGATGGTCCCCGGCACCTGCTCCGCCGGCGAGATGCAGCAGGCCATGAACCAGGGCTGTCAGGGCCTCAAGTTCTTCCCCGCCGAGGCCAACGGCGGCGTGGCCATGCTCAAGAACATCGGCGCGGCGCTGAAGAGCGCCCGGTGGATGTGTACCGGCGGCGTCAACGCCAAGAACGTCAACGACTACCTGGGCTATGACCAGATCGTGGCCGTGGGCGGCACCTGGATGTGCAAGGCGGACATGATCAAGGCCGGCAAGTGGGACGAGATCACCGCCATGTGCCAGGAGGCGGTGCGGACCATGCTGGGCTTCCAGCTCAAGCACGTGGGCATCAACTGCGGCGACGCCGCCGAGGCCGCCAAGGTGGCTAAGGCCATCAGCGCCATCTTCGGCTTTGCCTACAAGGAGGGCAACTCCTCCGACTTCGCCGGCACCGCCGTGGAGGCGTGCAAGGTGAAGAAGCCCGGCACCATGGGCCATATCGCCATCGGCACCAACGACGTGGACCGGGCCATCTACCACCTGTCCCGCCAGGGCGTGAAGTTCATGGACACCGACAAGGTGGTGGACCAGGCCACCGGCAAGACCAAGGCCGTCTACATCGACGGCGAGTTCGGCGGCTTCGCCATCCATCTGGTGAAGAACTGAGCGCGAGCGTAGGCGCATAGCGCCCGATGGACCGGAGCAAGGGGAAAAACAGGCCGCCCGTGGGCGGCGGATTTTCCCCGCGCGGAGGGAAGCGGGCGCGGCCATGCGCCCAACGCGAGCGTGACGATCTGGCAAAGACCCCCGCGGCCCTTACATATTAAAAATCAAGGAGGAACACCCACATGAAAGTCATTACCTTCGGCGAGCTGATGATCCGTCTCCAGCCCTACAACTATGAGCGCTTTGTCCAGGCCGACCACCTGGAGTTCACCTTCGGCGGCGGCGAGGCCAACGTGGCCGTCTCCCTGGCCAACTACGGCCTGGACGCCGCCTTCGTCACCAAGCTGCCCGACCACGCCATCGGCCAGGCCGCCGTCAACTCCCTGCGCCGCTACGGCGTGGACACCTCCCTGATCACCCGGGGCGGCGACCGCGTGGGCATCTACTTCAACGAGAAGGGCGCCTCCCAGCGGGGCAGCGTGTGCATCTACGACCGGGCCCACTCCGCCATCCAGGAGGCCACCTCCGCCGACTTCGACTGGAACAAGATCTTCGACGGCGCCGACTGGTTCCACTTCACCGGCATCACCCCGGCCCTGGGCCCCAACGTGGTGGAGATCTGCAAGGAGGCCTGCAAGGCCGCCAAGGCCAAGGGCGTGAAGATCAGCTGCGATCTGAACTACCGGGGCAAGCTGTGGACCCGGGAGCAGGCCCGGGCCGCCATGACCGACCTGTGCCAGTATGTGGACGTGTGCATCTCCAACGAGGAGGACGCCAAGGACGTGTTCGGCATCGAGGCCGAGGCCACCGATATCTACGGCGGCTCCCTGAACCACGAGGGTTACAAGTCCGTGGCCAAGCAGCTGGCCGACAAGTTCGGCTTTGAGAAGGTCGCCATCACCCTGCGGGAGAGCCACAGCGCCTTCGACAACGGCTGGTCCGCCATGCTCTACGACGTGGCCAGCGGCGAGTACTGCTTCTCCAAGAAGTACGACCTGCACATCATCGACCGCGTGGGCGGCGGTGACAGCTTCGGCGGCGGGCTGATCTACTCCCTGCTCACCGGCAAGTCCACCCAGGCGGCGGTGGAGTTCGCCGTGGCGGCCTCCGCCCTGAAGCACTCCATCGAGGGCGACTACAACATGGTCACCGTCTCCGAGGTGGAGAAGCTGGCCGGCGGCGACGGCTCCGGCCGGATCCAGAGATAAACATATCAAAGAAGGGGCCTATGGCCCCTTCTTTGAGTTTTGCGGCCCGCCGCGGCGCCGCCCTACGGGCACACGTTTGCGGGCCGCAGATCAATCCAAAAAGGGGCTCTGGCCCCTTCTTGACAGTCTAAAAAACCGGGAGCGGCCAAAGGCCGCTCCCGGTTTTTGCGGTGCAAAGGAAAAATTGTGGGCCGGGTCACGCCGTCTCCGCCGGGGTGGCGGGGGTGGCGGGGGCGGACCAGAGGGCGTAGCGGTAGAGGATGGCGGCCAGCTGTTCCCGGGTGACGGTCTGATCGGGGAGGAGGTTGCCGTTGGCCCCCACCACCAGCCCCGCGCCGCAGGCCCAGGGGAGGGCGGTCAGGGCGTAGTCGCCCACGGAGGCGGCGTCGGCATAGGCGCTCAGAGCGGCGGGGTCGCCCGCGGTGTCCAGGCCCTGGGTCTGGGCGAAGCGCCACAGGACGGTGACCGCCTGCTGGCGGGTGAGGACCCCCTCCGGGGAGAAGGCGGCGGGGCCGGTGCCCACCATCAGCCCGGCGGAGGCGGCCCAGGCGATGGCCGCCCGGTCCTCCCGCTCCGCGCCCACGTCGGCGAAGGCGGGGCCTTCAACCTCCGGCTGACCGGCCAGGTTCCACATGGCCTGGGCCAGTCCCGCCCGGGTGACCGCCCGGCCCACGCCAAAGGTCCCGTCGATGTCCAGGGCGGGGAGGATCTCCTGCTCCAGACAGTAGGCCACGCCGTCGTGATACCACTGGAGGGCGGGGAAGTCCCGCCCGGCGGACTTGGGATAGCAGGGCACGGTGGCCTGGTCCAGCGCCCCCAGCCAGGTCAGGCCGCTGGCCCGCTTGACCTCCAGGTTGCTGATCATCACCCCCCGGGTCTGGAGCCGCTCCCCGGTGTCCGGGCTCATGATACTGCCCACCGAGCTGACCACGTAGTACTGCCCGTCCACCTTGCCCAGGTAGAACATCTCATGCCCGGGGAAGCACAGGGCGGCGCCCAGGGGCAGGCGGTCCAGAATGGCCCGCTTTTCCTCCATGGACATATGGCTCATGTCCACCTTCTCTATGTCCATCTCCCACTGCCAGTTGCCGTTGCGGCCGATGTGCAGGCCGAAGCAGGCGTAGATGGTGCGGATCATGCCCGAGCAGTCCTCCGAGGCCAGCATCCCGCCCCAGCCGTAGACATCTCCCAGGGTGGCCAGCGCCGCCTTGGCCAGGTTGGCCGGGGTGAGGGGCAGATAGCCCACGCTCACCGGGGCGGAGGCGGGGACCAGGGCCAGCTGTTTTTCATAGCGCCCGTCCGAGCGGCGCACCGGGAGCCAGACCACGTAGTTGTGGTAGGGGGAGCGGCCCCCCACCAGCGTGTCCGGGGCCAGGTCGTCCGCCAGGGCCAGGGCGGTGCCCTGGGTGAGCATCCGGCGGGCGGTCTGAGGGTAGCGGTTGGAAAAATCGGTGTACGCCTTGCTGCCGTAGACCACCAGCAGCTTCTCCGAGGGCAGGTCCCAGGCGGCCAGCCACTCCGCCTTGCTGGCGCAGATGGCCACGTCCTGGGCGGAGATCCACCCGGAGCAGTCCCGGCTGCGGGCCATGTAATACTTCCCGTCGGCGGAGGTGAGGTAGAGGAGCAGGGGGTCGTTCACGTTCACGGCGCTGAGGGACTGGTAGTCAAAGTCCGGGTCCTTGGGGTCGTCCATCATGGGCTGGTCGGAGGGGAAGACCCGCAGGGTCGTGCGCTCCACCGCCACGGCGTAGCGCACCGGCATGGAGGTGGTGGCCTTGGGGTCGGCGCAGTTGTCGATCATGGCCTGGAAGAAGGGCCACTCCGCCTTTTCCCCGGTGGCGGGGTCGTAGATCATGCCGGAGTAGTACTGGGCGTCGGCGGTGGCGGAGGAGCGGGCCGCCTCGTTCCGGGCCAGGCCGTCAAAGGTGGGCTCGGCGGCGCGCAGGTCGGTGACCATGGTGCCGCTCCGGGCGGCGGTGTCGGCGTTGAAGGCGGCGATCTCCGCCGGGGTGAGGATCACCCCGTCCGGGTCCGCCTGCCGGGCGGCCCAGTAGGCGGGGTCGCACATCTCCGCTGTCACCCCCGGCATATAGGCCGGCCCCGCGGCCTGGACGGGCAGGGCGGCCAGGGCCAGCGCCAGGACCAGGGCCAGGCAGAGCGGCGTTTTTCCTGTGTGTCTCATGTAAAAGTCCTCCTTTTTTCGCCGAGAGAGGCGGGGTGCCCCGCCGTCCCGGCCCGGGGCGGCGGAGGAAAGGGAAAAGGGACCGACTTTCGCCGATCCCTTTTTCTGGAGCGGGTGACGAGGCTCGAACTCGCTACCTCCACCTTGGCAAGGTGGCGCTCTACCAGATGAGCTACACCCGCGACAACAGGGGTATTATACCCCACCTTTGCCCATCTGTCAAGCCTTATTTTCCGCCCCGCTTCTCCGGCAAGTTTTATATTGTAATTGGACAAGCCGGGAGGTGTCCCGGCCAATTTTTTTGTATGGAGGTATGAGCAGATGAAATGGCTGGTGCTGAAAGTCCGGGAACACAACTTCCCGGGCGACGATGGCAGGGTGGTGACGGGGAAGTTCGTCTACCTGGCCCCTGCTGAAGGTGAGCCCGCCGGTGATCCCCGGCGTGTCTTCGTCAACAGTTCCCGAGAGAAGGATTTCGCCTATTTCCCCAAGCAGGGCGATTCCGTCTATCTCTTTGAGAGCGGCGGCAGGGTCCAGGACTTTATCAAGGCGTAGCACTTTCACCCTCTCTGTGCTGGTGACGGTCGTGAGATAGGCCCAGCCCGGAAAGATGGTCGTTTGGGGAGGCGTAGGCGCTCCCCGCCCGGCCACTTGACCCCATATCGTTTTCCGGGAAGTGGTTGCGTTGTCTATATCGCCGCTCTACACGATACACCAGTACAGAGAGGACATCTACAAGGTGGTGGCTTTCAAGCGCCGCCTTGACCCGGATGTCCTCTCTTTGCGTGACCGGGATGACGATACCCACAACGACGCCAAGCTGGACAACAACTTTTCCCGGGCCCGCTCCATGGTGCTCCAATACGCCCTCTGCAACCCCTGGGACTACTTCTTCACCGGCACCTTGGATGAGACAAAGCAAGACCGCTTCAACCTGGACGCCTTTTCCGGGCGGCTCATGCAGTTCATCCGGGACAAGCGCAAGGCCTACCACGCCAAGTTCCAGGTGCTCCTTGTGCCGGAGCACCACCAGGATGGGGCGTGGCACGTCCACGGCCTGGTCTACGGCCTCCCGGCCTCGGCCCTGTGTCCCTTCCGGCCCCCGGCCCCTCGGTCACTCATTGACGGCGGCTTCCTCAACTGGCCGGACTACCAGGCTAAGTTCGGCTTCTGCTCCATGGGGGCCATCCGTGACCCCATCGCCACGGCCTTTTACATCAGTAAGTACGTCTCCAAAGACCTTTCCCGCCGAGCCGGTGACCTGGGAAAACACCTGTATTTCCACTCTCGACCCTTGCGGACGGCGGCGAAGGCGTCCGAGGTCTACCTCCCCAACTCCGGGCTGGACGACCTCTGCACCCACGATTATGACTTCTGCAAGACCGGCTGGGCCTTTGACGCCCCCTGGTGGTTCCCCATGGCTTGGGAGGGCGCCGATGTCCCGGCGCTGGAAGCGGCCGAAGACCCGCTGGCGGACTTCGACCCCCAGACGGTAGAGCCGCCCCCGGAGGTGTGGGAGCAACTGACTTTGACAGTCTGATATGGCGGGATAGAACCGGGCGGAGAGGTGATAGCCTCTGGCCCGGTGGCCGATGGGCGGTTCAAGCCCGTCCTCCGCCAACAAATCTTTGAAGAAGGGAGAATGAGCATGGAGACTTCCGCTACCGGCATGGATGCCGTCCTTGCGGCCACCGACACGATCACCTCTCTGCTGAGCAAGGTCTGGTCTGTGATGACCGCCAACCCCCTGCTGACCGTGATCCTGGCGTCCGGCCTGCTGAGTATCGGCCTGGCCGTCTTCCGCAAGGTCAAGCGCACGGCCCGGTGATCTCTCGGCCCGGTGGGGCGTGGCCGTTGGCTGCGCCCCACCTATCTTTTCTTGGGGGGTGTCCCTGTGTGGTATAACACGGTTCCCACTGTGCCGGTGCTGTCCTGGCTCTTTGGGGTGGCGGACTTATTTGATCATACGCTCCGGGCCGTCCTGTCCCAGCCCGCCCTGGCCTCCTTCGTGGGCGTTGGCGTCCTCATGCTGGGCTTCGGCCTGTTTAACCTGTTCTGGCGGGGGAGGCGGCGGTGATGAGCAACGTCGTCATTATCCTGTTGGGTGTGCTCCTGGCCTCTCCCGTCCTGGCCCTGCTGGTCGCTCTGGCCCATCTGTGGGACAAGGCCCAGCTGCGGGACAAAAGGAAAGAGCCGTGACGGCTCACGGCTCTTTCTTTATTAGACTTTTTAGGTAGTTGATGTAGCCTTTCAAACTCGGGTCTTTCGTCTCCATGTAGTGCTTGTTGTAGGTAATGCAAAATGCCAGGGCAAGGGCTATCCAGATGATGGTCATTTCTTTTTGACCTCCCGGATGATGCCGATGATTGCCTTGTAGATGAGCCAGCCGAACAGGATGGGAATACCAATTGCTATTACTGCGGCCAAGATTATTGCTGGTATGTAAAGTATGGGGTCTACTGGTCTCATTTTACTATTCCTCCTCGATTGGATGTGATATTATGCGTAACCTTAAAAGGATTATATCATTGTTTTGCCTCTGTGCAATACTTTTTTGCGCTTTTTCTCCTGTTGCTTTCGCCTCTGATGTCGTTTCAGATGTGCAAACTGCCGTTTCTGTCACAAAACTTGCGGACTGGGTCCTTAAGCACGGTGCTGAAGGCGGGAATTTTCTTGGTTGGCTGATTAATGGCCGGGATGACTCAATTTGTCCAGGTAGTCCTGTCTTGGGTGGTCGCCATAGCTTCAAGGAGGTTGTTGCCCCGGGCCTCTTGCAAGGCACTTTGGATACTTACTATGAATGTGAATGGTGTAGTCTCCGCTACAACGCTTATATTTTTGGTGATGATACTGATGAGGGAGATTCAGAAGGGGGAGGTTCATCTGGGTCTGGTTTGTATGGGGCCTATGTTGATTCCCTCCCCGCTGTCGGTATTGCCTCTGACGGTTCGCTTCTGTACCGTCCAAAAGCTGTCTTTGTCGATGCTCGACACCCTGTTCGTTACTCTGGGGGGACCACAGAGGCTGTTGCCTTTTGGGGTGATCCTTATTCTGTTTGGGAGGACTGGTCTCCGTCTATATCTGCGGCAGGCTCCCTTTCTGTCTCTCCCGCTTCTTCTCCCCGCCTTTTTTCTTGGACGCCCTCGTATGATACAAGTCTTTCTTCTATTTCTGTCAAATTGGACGTGTATTTTGATTTTACAGCTCCACTTAGTGGCACGTATCAGTTGCTTGACCGTGGCACTGTATTTCGTAAATATACAGTCCCTTCTGGTGAAAATTCTTCGGGCCCTTCTCCGTTTTATTCCGAGGCTTCTTTTGAGAAGGCTCTTTCTGCTGGTGATTCCTTGTCTACTTCTTCTCATGCGTATGAGCGTATTTATCTTAGCTATTCGCGGGCTTCCTATCTCTATCTTGATATTGAAGCTCCTTTGTTCCGTATCGTGCCTACTGAATCCGTGGAAAATGATGGCACTTATGGGCGTGACACCCGTTTCGGCGTTTTCAATGGTGCTTTGGGCGTACAGGGAGATGGAAATACCGTTACTGTCGTTTATGAAGGCTCCGTGGTAGACGAAGCTGGCGGCACCTACACTAATCCTGTCACAAAGCAGACCTACCCGGTCCTCAACTGGGATTATGATTACTCCACTCGTTCTTACAATTTGGTCTTTTGCGATGATATCGGCACCGCCACCGTGACCTATGGGGATGATAAAGTTACCATCGTGGAATATCTTAACAAAGATGGACAAGTGGATACCGCTACTTATTATCTCTATTATGCTGTCCAGTCAGATACTGGTAACCCCGGCTCCGGCGGCTCCGGGAGCGGCGGCGGTTCCGGGAGCTCCGGCGGCTCCGGCTCGTCTAACGCCCTCTCTCGTGTCTTCCTGCATTACGGCAATAATATCACCCAAAATTTCGGGCATGAAGGCCACGGCGGCGTTGACGTTATCCCCACCTCCGGCGTCGCCGATACCGTCACCGCCCACTCGGAAGGTGAAGTGGTCTGGACCCAAACGGGCCAGGTCAATAATCAGGGCTCGTCAGGTGACGCCACCTATGGCAACGCCGTGAAGATCAAACACTCCAACGGCTACTATACCCTCTACGCCCACCTGGCTACCGTGGAGGTGAAGGAGGGCCAGCACGTCTACCGGGGCCAGTCCCTCGGCATGATGGGCAACACGGGCAACAGCTACGGCGCCCATCTGCACTTTGAGGTGCGAGACACCGGCGATACCAAAATAAACCCCGAACCATACCTGAACGCCGACCTCCCCGGCCTGGAGGGCGGCGGGAAGTCGGAGTCCGACCGCTCCATTTGGGAGAAGCTGGGCGACTTCATCGGCGGCGGGATCTCCGGGCTGTTGGACCTCCTGGGCGCTGTGGTGAGTAAACTCCTGGACGGCCTGATCTCCCTGCTGGGTATGCTGATTTCCAAGCTGGGCTCGGTGGTGGCCTCCATTCTGTCCGTCCTGGACCAGCTTCCGTCCCTGTTCGGCGGGTTCCTGGACTTGCTAGGCCTGTTGTTCCCATTCCTGCCCCCGGAGATCACCACGCTCCTGACCTTCGGGGTGATCGCTGTGGTGGTCGTCTGGATCATCAAGGCATTTTTGGGGAGGTGAGCTTATGGAGGACTTTGGGGCCATGATCTCCGCCGTGGTTCGTCTCCTGAAGACGGAGTTTACTTTGTTCGGCGTGACCTTTTCGTGGTGGGATGTGTTCTTCTGGACGGCTGTTGTGAGTATCGTGCTATTTCTGCTGGGAGGTGCTTTTGGTGGAAGAGATTGATGTGGTGACCGGGCTGGACGATGTCCAGACCCCAGCTGAGGGCGTGGAGGCCCCGGAGGCCGAGGAGACGGTGGCGCTCACCGAGGCCCCCTCCAATTTCCTGGACAAGCCCTTTTCTGACTATACCCCCACGGAGGGGCTTTTGCTCCTGATCCTCTTGGTGCTGGTGCTGTCTCTCCTGGGCGGCTTTGTGAGGAGGTGCTTCGGATGGCTGTGATTGTCGCTGAGTTCTTCGGCCTCGTCGGCCTGGATATGACCCCGCCTGCCACTCTGGCCGAGCTGATCCCCTATCTGCTCACCTTCACCGTGGGGGTCGTCCTGGTGGCCGGGGTGTTCCGGGCCTTGGGTGCTCTGTTCTCCATCTTCGCTGACTGGCGGAGGTGGCGGTGATGTTCTTTCTCCTGGCGGCCGCCGCCGTGGTCGTGCTGATCCTGTTCCCCACCGTCCGCTGTGCCGTGACCCACCCCGTCTCTGTCGTGGTCAACGGCGTCCGGGACTTGGCCCAGTACATCCGCCATAAGGAGTTCAACCTTTGTCCCACCGGGGAGCTGGTGGCCTATACCGGGCTCTTTGGCCGGGGTAAAACCCTCTCCGCCGTTCATCGGGTGGTGAGCGCCTACCGGCGCTATGACGGCAAGCCGGTCTGGTGCCCTCGCCGTCATAAGTTCGTCACCCAGCGAGTCCATGTGATCTCCAACGTCTCCCTCTCCATCCCCTATGAGGACTTCGTGTCTTTGGAGCAGGTTGTGCTGGCGGCGGAGCGGAAGGACGCCTATGACGATGAGCACGACACCCTCACCGTCACCCTGGTCTTGGGGGATGAGTTCAGCGTGCAGATGAACTCCCGGTCCTTCAAGACCAACATCGACCCCCTCTTGCTCAACTCCATCCTGACGTGCCGCCACCACTACATATCCCTGTACTACACCGCCCAGCGGTTCGGCCACGTGGACGCCCTGCTCCGTCAGGTGACCTCCTATGTGGTGGAGTGTGACAAGCTCTGGCGGTTTCAACGGTTCTCCACCTTCGACGCCTGGGATCTGGAGAACGCCACCAACTCCCAGTTGGTGGCCCCCATGAGCCGGGGGTGCTGGTTCGTCACCAACGCCGACTATAACGCCTATGATACTCTGGCCTGTGTCGGCAATCTCGCCAAGGCTATGAAGGCCGGGGACATGATGTCGGAGAGTGAGATCCTCGCTCTCCAGCAGAATACCCAGCAGGCCAATATGGACGGCGTGGTGAAGCCGTCCCGGAAGTGGCAACGCCGCCGGAAGAAGGAACGCTGACGGACAGGGGCCCCCGCCCCAGGGCTTTAGCCCTGGCGGGGGCCCCTTCCATGACCTCCGCCGGACACCGCCAGCCCAGCACCTTCCGGGGATAGTGGTTTAGGAAGCGGGCCAGGTCGTCCAGTTCCTCCTGGGTGACCTCGCTGAACTTTGTCCCCTTGGGATACCAGCGGCGGATCATCCTGTTGTGTACCTCGTTGCTCCCCTTCTCCCAGGCGGCATAGCTGTGGCAATAGTAGACCTCCTGACAGCTTGGGACGGCCTCTTTGATCTCGTCATAGGCCAGGAACTCCGGGCCGTTGTCGGTGGTGATGGAGCGGATGGGCGCTCTGACCGAGGCCAGCGCCCGGAGAATGCTCTCTTGGGTCTTGTCCGGCAACTTGATGATGATCTCCATCCGGCTTTTCCGCTCGGTGAGGGTCAACAGCGCCTCCTTGGAGTTGCCCGCTCCCACCACCAAGTCCATCTCGTAGTGCCCCAGCTCCTGGCGCTGGTTGATCTCCGCCGGTCGATCTACTATGCTGGGGAGGAGCGGGTGGGCGATACGCTGAACGCCACGGCGCTTCCGCTTCTTCCGAGGCGCCCATAGGTCTTTCCGATCCAGGTGCCGGAATACGCCCTTGTCGATGTAGCTGTACAGCGTGGCCGGGCAGACGCTCACCGGGTAGCCCTCCGCCTTCGCCTGGGCCAGGGCCGAAGCTGGGGAATACCGTTGCCGCTTGTCCACCGTTCCGTCCGGCTGCACTCCCAGCATAAGGTTTTCCAACCTTCGGGCGTAGGCGTGGTGACGGCCTATCTTCAGGGGCGCCCCCTTGGCCGTCTGCTTGTAGGCGTGGACTTGCTGGGCCTTGTCGGCGCTGTACTCCACCACGTCCCGGTCGTAGCCGTGGATCCTCCGCACCACCCGGGCGGCGCCCACTCGAAGCTCGTTGTAGATGGTCTGGCGGCAGAAGCCTAGCTGACCGGCGATCTCCGCCACCGTGTGCCCCGCCCTGGCCAGGGCCTCCAACTGTTGCCGCTCCCCAGCGGTCATATAGTGCTGCCCGATCCGTCCCATGTCGTCCCCTCCCTTCGTCCATGATAGGGAAAGCGGGCCGCTCCCCGCTATCATCTGGGGGCGGCCCGCTCTTGTTAATACCCTAGCCCCAGGATCACATAGCCTTTCTTGCAGTATTCTGGGTTGTCTAGTATGTATGTTATGACCCTGTATGCTCGTCTCCCAGTATAGCCGTCCTCTGGCGACCATTCGTGGAAGATAATGTAGTCGTTTTCTCTGTAGTCCCTGTCCTTCTTTCGCACCTCGAAGGTTTTGTATCCCTCTTGTATTGGCTGGAAGTATTCAGGTAGGATTTTTAGCTTGTGGCTCATGGGTTCGTCTCCTTTCCTTTTTGATACGCAATCTTTGGTTGCAAAGAGGGCGCAATCGTCGCAACCTTTGTAGTGCCAGCAATCGTTACAGTCTTTGGGCGTATCTATGCCGTGTTTTTCCAGTATCTCCCGATTTGCGATAGGACAACTGCCATCTATACAGGCCTCCCCTACGTACCTTTCGCATACTGTTTCCTTTTCCATGTCTGCCGTCTCCTTTCGTTTCCCAAAATAAAGAATGTGCGGAGCAAAGCTCGCTCGCGAGCTTTGTTACCCACCCGCCCCGCGGGCCATTGTCGCAGTCAAGGATGGCCCGTCCCCCGCAAGGGCCACCACCAAAAGTTTTTTGGCCGTCTCCCGCAAGGCCAAAAAAGTTTTGCTCCTTGACGGCGGCAAATTGCCCGTGGCACGTCCGCCCCTCGGGGCGGACACCTTATTCCCTCGTGCCCTTCTCCCAGCACAACAAAGGGCCACCCCTTCCAGGGTGACCCTTACAAAATTTTCTACATTGTCAAAATTCTTCTTGACATTTGCCCGCCCCGCTTCTCCAGGTAGAACATCAGCGCCGTCAGATCCGCCGGGGACACCCCGGAGATCCGCCCCGCCTGGCCCAGGCTCTGGGGCCGGATCTGGGCCAGCTTCTGCCGGGCCTCCAGCCGCACCCCATCGATGGCGGCGTAGTCCAGGTCCTCGGGCAGCCGCCGGGCCTCCATCCGGGCCAGTTCCCTGAGCTGCCGCTCCTGCCGGGCGATGTACCCGGCGTACTTGACCCGCAGTTCCACCTGCCGGACCACCTCCGGCTCCAAGGGGGGCCGGTCGGGGTCGGGGAGGTCGGCGTAGGTCGTCTCCGGGCGGCGGAGCAGGGCGGCCAGGCCCTTTTTCTCCAGCCGCTGGACCTCCGCCTCCACCGCGGCGTACTTGGCCTCCACCGCCGCCAGCCGCGCGTCGGACACCAGGCCGATCCTGTGGCCGATGGCGGTGAGGCGCTCGTCGGCGTTGTCCTGGCGGCACCGCAGGCGGTACTCGGTGCGGGAGGTCATCATGCGGTAGGGCTCGTTGGTGCCCCGGGTGACCAGGTCGTCGATGAGCACGCCGATGTAGCCGTCCCAGCGGTTCAGCACCAAAGGCTCCCGGCCCAAGAGCCCCAGGGCGGCGTTCACCCCGGCCACAAGCCCCTGGGCCGCCGCTTCTTCGTAACCCGACGAGCCGTTGAACTGCCCCGCGCCGTAGAGCCCGGGGACCTTTTTGCATTCCAGGGTGGGGAGGAGTTCGGTGGGGTCCAGGCAGTCGTACTCGATGGCGTAGGCCCGCCGGGTCATCCGGGCGCGCTCCAGGCCGGGGATGGTGGCGAGCATTTCCAGCTGCACGTCCTCCGGGAGGGAGGAGGAGAGGCCCTGGACGTAGAGTTCGGAGGTGTCCAGGCCCATGGGCTCGATGAACAGCTGGTGCCGGGGCTTTTCCGCGAAGCGCACCACCTTGTCCTCGATGGAGGGGCAGTACCGGGGCCCCACCCCCTGGATCACCCCGGAGAAGAGGGGGGAGCGGGACAGGTTGGCCCGGATGACGGCGTGGGTGGCGGGGGTGGTGTAGGTCAGCCAGCACACCGCCTGGTTCCGCCCCCCGCCGCCGGCCCAGGAGAAGCCCGGGGCGTCCGGGTCGCCCTCCTGGCGCTCCATTTGGGAGAAGTCCACCGTCCTGCCGTCCACCCGGGGGGGCGTGCCCGTCTTGAACCGCCGCAGGCGGAGGCCCAGGGCCGCCAGGGACTGGGTCAGCCGGGTGGCGGCGGGGAGCCCGTCGGGGCCGGAGACCCGCTCCACCTCCCCGGTGATGGTCCGGCCGCCCAGGTAGGTGCCCGTGGCCACCACGCAGGCCCGGACCGGGTGGACCGCCCCCGCGTCTGTGACCACGGCGGCCACCGCCCCGGCGTCGTCCACCCGGATCTCCTGGATCTCCCCCTGGATCAGGCTCAGGTTCTCCTGGTCCTCCAGGGCTTTTTTCATATAGCGCCGGTAGTTCAGCCGATCGGCCTGGGCCCGCAGGGACCACACCGCCGGGCCCTTGCCCCGGCCCAGCAGGCGGTACTGGATGCACGCCGCGTCCGCCGCCCGGCCCATCTCGCCCCCCAGGGCGTCGATCTCCGCCACCAGCTGGCCCTTGCCGGTGCCGCCGATGGCGGGGTTGCAGGGCATATTGCCCACGCTGTCCAGATTCACGCAAAAGCAGGCCACCCGCAGGCCCAGCCGGGCCCCGGCCAGGGCGGCCTCGATCCCCGCGTGGCCCGCGCCGATGACGGCGATATCAAATTCCGCGGAACGGTACTCCATAAAAACGTCTCTCCCCCGCCCCCGGCGTGCCGGGGGCCTGATGGGGCCATTATACAGGAAACCGGCCGCCCGCACAAGGGGGGAGGGGGCATACCTTATATAGTAAAGCGGGCGGGGGGATGGAAGCGGGAGGGAATATTTCAGTTGTGTTACACTTGGGCAAAACCCCTTGACGTTTTTTTTTCGATGATTTATCATAGCACCGTAAGGCGAAGGGGTACCCATCCCCCAAGTCAAATTAAAAAAGGAGGAACTTCCAATGAACAACCTGAAGAAGGTCCTGGCTCTCGGGCTGGCTCTGGTCATGCTGCTTGGCATGTTCACCATTGTCTCCGCCGCGGACGCCAAGGACGCCACTCAGCTGACTGACTGGGACAAGATCACCCATCAGAACGCCGTGGCTCTGAACGTGGACCTGGGCATTATCGAGGGTATGCCCGACGGGTCCTACTCCCCCGAGGCCAACATCGACCGCGCTTCCTGGGCGAAGCTGGTCTATGTGGCCAAGAACGGCGACGATGACGCCGAGGTCTATGAGAACGCCAGCAACCAGCTCAGCGACGTTGCCGGCAACTGGGCCGCTGGCTACATCAACTACCTGTTCGCCAACGAGTTCATCAGCGGCGACGGCACCGGCCACTACAACCCCGACAACAACGTGACCGTGGTTGAGGCCTGCAAGACCATGCTGACCATCCTGGGCTACGACTCCAAGGACCGTGGCTACGAGGGCAGCGCCGCCTGGGACGGCAAGGTGATGAGCGACGCCAAGGCCAACGGCCTGATGAAGAGCGTCACCAACCAGAAGTCCAACGCCGCCCTGACCCGCGATGACGCCGCCCAGATCATCTACAATGCTCTGGCCGCCCGCACCGTGGAGAAGAACAAGACCTACGATCAGGGCAACCAGTACGTCTCCAGCTACACCTACAAGAACACCCTGGGCTACCAGGTCTTCGACCTGATCAAGCTCAGCGGCGTCGTGTCCGAGGTCAACGATAAGGGCTATGCCACCTTCGTCACCGACGCCGACGCGGCCGGCCGCCTGATGGCCGACAAGAAGGCTCCCGCCAACGGCAACAAGGTCAACGGCGAGGTCAAGGCCAGCCTGGCTGACGTGGGCCAGTACTGCGACGTCTTCGTCAAGGGCGAGGTGAACTACAACTTCACCGACGGCTACATTGATGAGATCATCTCCGTGGACGAGCTGGTCAGCACCACCGTGTCCCGCTCCACCATCTCCCCCCTGGCCACCGTCACCAACGGTGTGAAGTTCGACGATCAGGATAAGGAGCGCATCTGGACCCGCGGCGACGATATGTATGTGGGCGCTCAGCCCGAGAAGGACGCCAATGGCAACCCCGCCTACGGCACCGGCGCTACGGAGACCCTGGTGTCCTGCTATATCAACGGCAAGCCGAACACCACGACGACCGAATGGGTCGCTCGGCAGGGCGATGTGGCTGAGCTGTACGACATCGACGAGAACGGCAAGGTCGACACCATCAAGATCATGAGGTACAATGTGGCCGAGATCAACGGCACCGTCCGCACCAAGGTCGAGGCTGGCGAGGACTGCGTCTTGATCCCCAATGTGACCAAGGGCAAGTATGTCCCCGTGGCGCAGGTCTCCGGCAACTGGCAGGACCTGACTGATGGCGACGTGGTCCTCTTCTACTCCAACGGCGAGACCGACGGCAACAAGATGGTCCTGGTCCTGGAGAAGGCCGAGTCCGTCACCGGCAAGGTGACCGCGAAGGCCGCGGGCGCCACCGGCAAGAGCACCATCACCCTGGGCGGCAAGACCTACAAGTGCTCCGGCATTAATAACGAGCCCTATGACGTCGACATTAAGAACACGTTCGACTACGAGAACGAGTTCACCGTTTACCTGGACAAGAACGGCGGTATCTGCTACAGCGTGCAGAACACCGACGAGACCGTCACCGGTAATGTGGCTGTGGTCCTGGACAGCAAGTGGATCACCAGCGACTATATCGGCTCCACCGAGTACCTCCAGGCGAAGCTGCTGTTCCTGGACGGCTCCACCAAGATCGTCCGCGTCAACAAGATCGGCGTGGGCATCAACAGCATCACCATGAAGACCGTCGTGGGCGATGAGGCTCGGGCCACCGCGAACAGCGACCGCATGATCTACTGCAACGACAGCGTCGCTCTCAACGAGGCTGGCACCAAGACCTTCCCGCTGGTCGGGACGACCTATGAGGACGGCTTCTTCTCCTACCGCGTGGACTCCAACGGCTACTACGAGCTGACCAACCTGTCCCAGTCCGCCAAGAACTGGGATGCCGTGATCGACCTGGAAGGCCACAACAGCGACGGCCTGACCGGCATTGAGAAGCGGCCCAAGTACGCCGCCAACGACACCGCCAACTCCAAGACCATCTTCCTGGTGGCCAAGTTTGACGAAAACACCAACGAGGACGTTTACAGCACCTACACCGGCTATGCCAACGTTTCCGCTATCACCTACGGCAACTTTGATGGCGGCGTGGCTATCCACGACAAGGACCGCACCGACAACAGCAGCGTCAACGGCTCCGCCAAGTATGTCTTCCTGCATGCCCAGGCTCTGGCTGACGACATCCCCGAGGGCTTCATCTTCCTGCGGAACAGGACCAGCAACGAGGACGTTGATGGCAACTACACCCTGAACATCGTGGATGCCCAGGGCAATGAGACCACCATGAAGTTCGAGTACGACGCCGACACCCTGTTCTATGATTCGAACGACAAGCTGGCCGTTGTCAGCCTGTACGCCATCAGCGACATCAACGACGGCGTTGTGGGCAAGGTGACCCGGGTCTCCGAGGGCGCCATTGATAATGCCCACTACGGCAACCTGACCGGCATCGGCGACGGCGTGGTGTCCCTCGAGGCCAACGGCGTCCGCAGCGCCTACGAGTACGACGACAAGACCGTCATGGTCCTGATCGACCTGAAGGAGGACCCCGAGAACCTGAACTCCGGCCGGTATGCCTATGACACCGTCAGCGAGCTGGATCCCGAGAACCTGGATACCGCTACCGATGTCTACGATCACGTGTGGGTGGGCCTGGTCGAGCAGGACGGCCTGTGCGACTACATCTACGTGGTCCGCGGCGTGCATCTGTCTCAGAACGGCTGAGCAGACCTGCAAACCCCAGCAACATCCAAATCCCTAGCGAAAGAGGAGAGCCCTTCGGGGCTCTCCTTTTTTGCCGTTCCGTCCCCGTCCCCGGGAGGCTTTACAATGCCGGGCGGACTGTGCTATAATATCTATGTATGTGAGAGCTTTCACCCCCGCCCGAGATGGGGCGGGGCGGCCTTTGGGGACAGACAACACGGACCGGCCCGCCCCGGAGGGGCGGGAACAGACAGAGAAGGGGGTCTGGACGTGAAACGCCTTGTGATCGACACCCGTGTGGTGAAGAACAACCTCCAGACGATCAAAAAGCGGGTGGGGGGCGTGCCCATCTACGCCGTGCTCACCGCCGACGCCCGGGGGGCGGGGTTTTTGCAGATGGCGGAGTTGCTCCACGCCAGCGGCCTGACCCGCTTCGCCGTCTCCGAGCCCGGGGAGGCCCAGGCCCTGCGGAAGGCGGGGCTGGTGGAGGAGGAGATCCTGATGCTCCGCTCCACCGCCAACCGCTCCGAGCTGGAGGAGCTGATGGACCTGGGGGTGGTGTGCTCCATCGGCTCGCCGGAGGCGGGCATGGCCCTCAACGCCCTGGCCGAGGGCCGCTCCACCGTGGCGGAGGCCCACGTCCAGGTGGACATGGGTACCGGCTACGGCGGCCTGGTGAGCTCCGAGCCGGACAAGATCCTCTCCATGTTCCAGAATCTCCAGAACGTGGCCATCTCCGGCATCTACACCCACTTCCAGCCCGTCTCCTCCCGGAAGAAGGCGGAGGCCCAGCTGGCGGAGTTCTCCGCCCTGGTCCAGTCCATCCAGCGGGCGGGCTTTGAGACGGGGACCGTCCACGCCGCGGGGAGCTACTCTACCCTGCACTACGACTTCTCCCACCTGGGCGCGGTGCGGGTGGGCTCCGCCCTGCTGGGCCGGTGCCGAAAGGCCAAGGAGGGCGGGCTGCAGCAGGTGGGCTTCTGCGAGGCCACCATTGAGGACATCCGCTGGCTCCCCGCCGGCCACACCGTGGGGTACGACGCGCCGGTGCGCCTCAAACGGCCCATCCGGGCCGCCACCCTGGCCGTGGGCTACCAAAACGGCCTGGGCGTCACCGCCGCCCGGCCCTCCAGCTTCCTGGAACTCCTGCGCCGCTGGCGGGGGAAGGACAAGCCCGCCGCCCGCATCGGCAACCAGCGGGTGAAGATCATCGGCCAGGTGGGGGCCATGGAGACCCTCATCGACGTCACCGGCCTCAAGTGCTCTCCCGGCGACCTGGTCCAGCTGGAGTTGGACCCCCTGTACGCCAAGGGGATGAGCAAGGTGTACCGCTGATGCGGGCGGTGGTCGCCCGGGTGAGCCGGGCCAGCGTCACGGTGGAGGGGAAGATCACCGGCCAGATCGGCCAGGGCTACCTGGTGCTCCTGGGGGTGGGCCCGGAGGACACCGTCCAGACCGCCGACAAGATGGCGGAGAAGATCTGCAACCTGCGGGTCTTTGAGGACGAGGCGGGCAAGATGAACCGCAACCTGGCCGCCGTGGGGGGGAGCATCCTGGCCGTCAGCCAGTTCACCCTCTACGCCGACACCTCCTCCCGCCGCCCCGGCTTCTCCGGGGCCGCCAAGCCGGACCTAGCCATCCCGCTCTATCAGCGGTTTATGGATTCCTGCCGGGAGAAAGGCTTTGAAGTTCAACAGGGAGTATTCGGCGCGGACATGGCCGTGGAGTCGGTCAACGACGGGCCGGTGACCATTTTGCTGGAAGTCAAATAAACCCATCAAGGAGGAGATCATCATGCGTCAGACCATTCACGCCCAGGGGGCCCCGGCGGCCATCGGGCCCTATTGCCACGCCAAGCGGTGCGGCGATCTGCTGTTCACCTCCGGCCAGCTGGGGCTGGACCCGGAGACTGGCGCTCTGCCCCAGGGCGTTCAGGCCCAGGCCAAGCAGAGCCTGGCCAACCTGGGCGCGGTGCTGGCCGCGGCGGGCATGGGGTTTGAAAACGTGGTCAAGACCACCGTTTTTCTGGCCGATATGGACGACTTTGCCGCCGTCAACGAGGTCTACGGCCAGGTGTTCGCCCAGGATCCCCCCGCCCGCTCCTGCGTGGCGGTGAAGACCCTGCCCAAGAACGCCCTGGTGGAGATCGAGGTCATCGCGGCAGTATGAGAGGAAAATTGCCCCGCTTCGCCGCGGCTCTGGCGGCGCTGGCCGTGCTGACCCTCACCCCCGCCCTGGCCGCCGAGTTCACCGTCCAGCGGGTAGAGGTGCTGGGGGTGCCGCTGGACCTGTCCGCCTACACCGTCTACGACGCCGACGGCTACGCCACCAACTACGTCCGGCTCCGGGACGTGGCCTGGGCGTTGCAGTTCACCACCGACCGCTTTAGCGTGGACTTTGACGGCTCCACCCTCATCACCACCGGCGGGGCCTACGCCCCCACGGGGGAGGAGATGACCTACCCCGACAACCAGGGCGCGGCGGTGCGGAGTTACACCGCCGTGCTGACGGTGGACGGCGAGGGGGTCCAGAAGCCGGCGGTGCTGGTCACGCCCCCCGGCGCGCAGAGCGGGAATTTTTACTACAAACTCCGGGACCTGGGGGAGGCCATCGGCTTCGACGTGGAGTGGTCCCCCCAGCGGGGCATCTACATCGACACGCAGTCCAACTGGCCCGGCTGAAACAAGACAAAGCGGCCCAAAGGGAACTTCCCTTTGGGCCGCTTTTTCGTGGATGGAGTTTGCGCGGGGCGCTTTTGTGGGCCGCCCTTGCGCCGGGTCACTCCGGCAGTTTGGACACCAGGGGCTCCAGGGGGTTGGGGGCGTAGTCCTCCAGGATCCCCGCGTCCACCGCCGAGGCCAAGGCGGGGTCGATGGGCAGGCGGGCCAGGATGGGCAGGCCCAGGCCGGCGGCCACCTGCTCCAGCTTGCTCTGGCCGAAGACGGGGTGCTTGGCGCCGCAGTCGGGGCACTGGAAGTAGCTGTAATTCTCGATGAGGCCCAGGATGGGAATGTCCATCATCTGGGCCATTTTCGCCGCCTTGGTGACGATCATGCTCACCAGGTCCTGGGGGCTGGTGACCAGGATGGCCCCGTCCACGGGCAGGGACTGGAACACCGTCAGGGGCACGTCCCCGGTGCCGGGGGGCATATCCACAAAGAGGTAGTCCAGATCGCCCCAGACCACGTCGGTCCAGAACTGCTTCACCGCCCCGGCGATCACCGGGCCCCGCCAGACCACCGGCTCGGTTTCCGACTCCATGAGCAGGTTCAGGCTCATGATGGGGATGCCGCCGGGGGAGAGGACGGGGTAGATGCCCAGCTCGTCGGCGGTGGCCCGGTCGTGCACGCCGAAGGCCTTGGGGATGGAGGGGCCGGTGATGTCCGCGTCCAGCACGCCCACCCGCTTGCCCGCCTTGGCCGCCGCGGCGGCCAGGGAGGCGGTGACCAGGCTCTTGCCCACGCCGCCCTTGCCGGACATGACGGCGATGACGTGGGAGATGTGGGACAGGGGGTTCATGGGGGCGGAGAAGTCCTGGGGGGCCTCCCGCTCGCCGCAGGTCTGGCCGCAGGAGGAACAGTCGTGGGTGCAATCGCTCATGGAGATCCCTTCTTTCTCAATATTGGTAGGCACTGCCGCCGATGAACTCCCGGATCAGGGAACTCTCCGGCACCAGGGCGGGGTCGATGGGGACAAAACGGTCCAGAGCGCCGATGAGCTGGTAGAGCTCGGCGGTGCGCTGGTTTTCCTGGGGGATGGCGGAGAGCAGGGGCTTGGCGTAGTTGGCCAAGACCCCCACCTCGTAGGGCAGGGCGGTGTCAAAGCGCAGGTGGGCGGAGTCCCGGTAGGGGGAGATGTAGAGCTTCTCCCCCCGGCGGACGTTGTCCCAGTTTTTCAGCGTGTCCGCCGCGGAGTAGCCCCGGAAGTTGTAGTCCCGCACAGCCCGGCGGGCCAGGCGCAGCCAGGTGCGCTTGAAGACCACCGTCTCCCCGTCCAGAATGTCACTGCGGGCGGCGATGTAGAGCCGCAGGGCCTGGGGGTGGGCGGAGGTGATGCGGGGGTTGAGGGCGTGGATCCCCTCGAAGATAGCCACCTCGTTGTCCTTGAGGTCTATGGTGTGGGCCTTGGCGGGGTTGCGGATCTGCCGGGAGAAGACGAAGTAGGGGATGGAGATGGCCCGGCCCTCCTCCAGGTCGGTGAAGTGCTCGCTCAACAACTCCCAGTCCAACAGGTCGGGGGACTCCAGGTCCACCTGGCCCTCCGGGGTCAGGGGCAGAACGTCCCCGGGGTGGCGCTCCAGGTAGTAGCGGTCCAGGGAGATGGAGTGGGTGGAGATGCCCCGGCGCTCCAGCTCCTCCTCCAACTTTAAGGAGGTGGTGGTCTTCCCCGAGCCGGAGGGGCCGGAGAGGAGGACCACCGGGCTGTGGGCCATGTTTTCCTGGATGGCGTCGGCGGCCTGTTGGATGCGCTGTTGGAAGCGGCGGTCCCACTCTTGGATGAAGGCCGCCGGGTCCGCCTGGACGGCGGCGTTGATGTCCGCTAGTTGATAGGCCATAAAAGAGCCTCCCTTTCCGCTAAGATATCCCCCAGTCGTTCCAGGTATTCCTTGGGGTACTTGGGGTTGGTGTGCCGGGTGACCGCCCCGGCGGGGCGGTCGATGCGCTTGGTCACGCCCCCGGAGCCCAGGGCCAGGACGCTGTGGAGCTCCTCCATCATCACGATGTTGTAAAACCCGCTCTTGGCCCGCCGGGTCCAGCCCACATTCTCCATGGCCCCGGTCATGTACTTCTGCCGGTAGAGGTAGTAGGGCCGGTAGCCGTGGGCGGGCAGGACCTGGGCGGCGTAGGCGAGCATCTGGGTCACCTCCCCGGGGCCGGGCAGGCCCTCCGGGGCCCCGGCGGCCAGCAGGGCGGAGCCGTGCTTCAGCGCCAGGGTGTGGACGGTGATCTCCTCCGGGGCCAGGGTCAAAAGCTCGTCCAGGGTGGCCCGGAACCCGGCGGGGCTGTCCTGGGGCAGGCCGGCGATGAGGTCGGTGTTGATGGCGTCAAACCCCGCCTGGCGGGCCAGGGCGTAGGCCGCGCGGAACTGGTCGGCGGTGTGGGCCCGGCCCATGGAGCGCAGGACCTGGTCGGAGAGGGTCTGTGGGTTCACCGAAATCCGGCCCACCCCGTGGGCCCGGAGGACGGCCAGCTTCTCCGCCGTGATGGTGTCCGGCCGGCCGGCCTCCACGGTGAACTCCGCCAGGGCGGCCCGGTCCAGCCAGCGGTCCAGGGCGGAGAGCAGGCGGTCCAGCTGGGGGGCGGAGAGGGTGGTGGGGGTGCCGCCGCCCACGTAGACCGAGCGGACCCGCAGGCCCCGCCGGGCCAGGTAGTCCCCCGCCCACAGGATCTCCCGCTCCAGGGCGGCCACGTAGGGCTCCACCAGGGCCAGCGCGCCCTTGAGGTCGGCGGAGATGAAGGAGCAGTAGGCACAGCGGGTGGGGCAGAAGGGGATACCGATGTAGAGGGAGATATCCCCGGGGGCCAGCTGTTCGTCCACCGCCCGGGCCTCCTGGGCACAGCGGATGGCCAGGATGGCCTTGTCCCGGTCCAGGTCGTAGAGCCCGGTGAGCAATTGGGCGCAGGCGGGGGAGTCCGCGCCCTTTTCCAGCCACTTTCGCACCAGCTTGGCCGGGCGCACCCCGCTGAGGGCGCCCCAGGCGGGCTTGCCGGTGAGGGAGACGATGGCCCGGTAGGCGGCCATCTTCACCAGCCGCTGTTCCAGGGCCCGGGGCTGGTCGGGGGCGTCCAGGCCGAACTCCTCCGCCCGGGCCTCCCCCGCGCCCTGCTGGCCGTCCAGGGTGAAGACCGCCCGGGCGGCGCCCTCCAGCAGGGTCACCACCCCCAGGTCCGGGTCGGCGGGGTCGGCGGTGATCGGGCGGCGGGGCAGGAGCATGGTCGCCATCTGCTCCACGGCGTAGCGGTGGTCGTGGTTCTCTAAGCGCAGTCTCATGGGGCCAGCCCCCGCAGGTAGGGGTTGCGGGCCCGCTCCTGGTCCAGGGTGGTGGCCGGGCCGTGGCCGGGGTAGACCCGGTAGTTCCCCGGGAGGGCCGCCAGGCGCTTCAGGGAGGCGGCCATCTGGCCGTCGTCCCCGCCGGGGAGGTCGGTGCGGCCCATGGAGCCCTGGAAGAGCACGTCCCCGGTGAAGAGGCAGTCCCCCGCCAAAAAACAGCAGGAGCCGGGGGAGTGGCCGGGGGTATGGAGGACGTTCAGCTCCAGCCCCGCCAGGGCCAGCGTCTGGCCCTCCGCCAGGGGCTTCCAGGTGGGGAGCTTTTGCCAGGTGAACTCCCCGGGGGCGTCGCTCACGTCGGCGGCGTGGCAGTAGACGGCAAGGCCGCCCCACCGCTCCGCCAGCGCGGACACCGCCCCCACGTGGTCAAAGTGGCCGTGGGTGAGCAGAATGGCGGCGGGGGTCAGGCCCAGCTCCCCGCAGGCGGCCGCCACCGCCTCCGGCGCGCCGCCGGGGTCCAGGACCAGGCCCTGGGGGCCGTTTTGGAGCAGGTAGCAGTTGGCCCCCAGAGGGGGCAGGGACAGGCATCGGACCTCCACGGAGAACACCTCCCTTTCCCGCGGGGCGCGTTAATTCTGGGACTTTTTGTCCCGCAGATAGACGTGCTTGGTGTGGGGGTTGCTGGTGGGGCGGGCGTCGATCTCGAAGCGGTCCAGGCTCTTGACCAGCTGGGTCAGCTTCTGGAAGCCGTAGTTCCGGGGGTCGAAGTCGGGCTGTTTGCGGAGGAGCAGGTTGCCCAGCTCCCCCATGAAGGCGTAGCCGTCCTCGTCGGCGATCATGGACAGGGAGTCGGCGATCAGGTCCACCACCGCCTGGGGCACCCCTTGGGCGGTCACCACCGGCTCCCCGGCGGGACGGCGGGGGGCCCGCGCCGGCTTGGCCTCCTCCGCCGGCTCCGCCTCCGCGCCCTCGGCGGCCTCCTGGGCCTGGTGGGCCCGGATGACCTCGATGTAGATGAACTTGTCGCAGGCCACGATGAAGGGGGCGGGGGTCTTGCGCTCCCCCATGCCGATGACCAGCTTGCCCGCCTCCCGCAGGCGGATGGCCAGGCGTGTGAAGTCGGAGTCGGAGGACACCAGGACAAAGCCATCGCAGTGGTTGTTGTAGAGAAGGTCCATGGCGTCGATGATCATGGCAGAGTCGGTGGAGTTCTTGCCGGTGGTGTAGCTGTACTGCTGGATGGGGGTGATGGCGTTTTCCAGCAGGGTGGTCTTCCAGGAGGCCAGGTTGGGGGTGGTCCAGTCCCCGTAGATGCGCTTGACGGTGGGGGTGCCGTAGACGGCGATCTCCGCCATCACCGCGCTCATGGCGGTGCGGGAGGCGTTGTCGGCATCGATCAGGACCGCCAGGCGGCGCTCGGTGTTGTTGTCAGGCATGGGCTCGCTCCTTTCCCCGCGCGGGCGCGCCGCGCGATGTCGTCTCAGGCCTGGGCGGCCAGGATGTCCTCCACCTCCTGGAGCTGCCGGGGGGTGTTCACCCCCAGCATCTCCTGGGGCGAGCAGGTGTCGCACACGCCCACCCGGCCGCCGCGCGCCAGCAGATACCCGGGCACGTCGGTGAGGTAATACTCCCCCTGGGCGTTGTTGTTTTTCAGGTGGCCCAGGGCCTCCAGCAGGGGCTTGGCCCGGAAGAGGTAGACCCCCGTGTTCACCTCGGTCACCAGGGCCTCCTGGGGGGTGCAGTCCTTGGCCTCCACAATGGCCTTCAGCCCGCCCTGGGGGGTGCGGAGGATCCGGCCGTAGCTCTCCCCGTCGCTTACGTGGGCGGAGAGGACGGTGCAGTCGTTGTCGGCGCACAGGTGGAGCTCCGCCAGGGAGCGGTAGGTGGTCTGCCGCATCAGCGGGGTGTCCCCACAGCAGACCAGCACGTGGCCGTCAAAGTCCTGGAGGTACTGGGCGGCGCACTGGACGGCGTGGCCGGTGCCCAGCTGGGGCTCCTGGACGGCGTGGGGGTAGTCCCCGTAGGCGGCCAGGACGGCCTCCCGCTTGTAGCCCACCACCAGGATCACATTCTCCCGGGGCAGGAAGTCCAGGGCGGAGAGGACGTAGTGGAGCAGGGGCTTGCCGTGGGCCAGACGCATGACCTTGGGCGTGTCGATGCCCTCCTGGGCCAGCCGGGTGCCCTTTCCGGCGGAGAGGACCAGGGCCTTGATCTCTTGGGACATGGGGGATCCCTCCTTCTCAAACTCACGCTACCTTATAATATAGCATACTCCCGGGGAAAAGGAAAGAGCAACCACCTTTCGTTTGCTTTTTTTTCTCGGACATGATACAATATCTTACTTTCTAAAAGGGGGGCGGCGGCGTGGAACGGATGGAACGGGTCTGGAACGCCAAGCCGGTGCGGCTGGCGCGGGAGATGGCCGGGATCTACTTCTCCGTGCGGGTGGACAGCGCCGCCGCCGCGCTGAGCTATTTTCTCATCCTCTCCCTCTTCCCCCTGCTCATCTGCCTCAACGCCTTCGTGGGCGTGCTGCGGATCAACGTGGCTACGGTGCTCCGGGTGCTGTCCACCTTCCTGCCCCCCAGTCTGCTGGGGGTGGTGGAGGACTACCTGGGCTATGTGAGCCACCACAAGTCCGCCGCCATGCTGGCCGCCGGGGTGGTGATGACCCTGTTTTTCGCCTCCGGGGCCATGCGGACGCTGATGAACATCATGGACGCCATCTACGGCCGCCAGGGCTTCCGGGGGGTGGCGCAGGTGGCCGTCAGCGTGGTGTTCTCCCTGCTGCTTCTGCTGGCTATGTACCTCTCCATCTTCGTGGTCCTCACGGGGAACTGGTTCCTCCACCTGCTGGAGCGGTATCTGCCCTTCAGCTGGCTCAGCGGCCTGTGGGACTGGCAGTGGTTCAAGTTCCTGCTGTTGTTCGCGGTGGTCTTTTTCGTGGTGGTGGCGCTCTACCTCCTCTCCGCCCCGCCGGGGCGGCCCCGCCCGCCCGTCTTCCTGGGGGCGTTCCTGGCCTCGGCGGCCCTGGTGGGGGCCTCCTGGGTGTTCTCCGTGTTCATCGGAATGTCCAGCCGCTACTCCCTCATCTACGGCTCCCTGGCCTCGGTGATCATCCTGCTGGTGTGGCTGTACGTGTGCGGAAATGTGCTGATTTTAGGCAACGTCTTCAACTGCGTGCGGTACCGCTGGAAAAAAGAGAAAAAACTTGAAAAAAACTCTTGACATCCTCAAAAGCCTTTGGTACAATAATCGAGCGCCTGTCAAAGGGCGCAGTCTGCGATGATGCGGGAGATTGCTCGCGAGGCGAGGTAACTTCCGCGGAGTATGTCCGATGATCGGGCGGCTGAGGAAACCTGTGGCATGGGCGTATATCGCCTGGATATGGGTACAGCCGGCTTGCTATGCCGGCTTTCTTCATGTCAGGGAGTGATACGCACGGAAACGTGGACAGGAAATTCTCTCATCCGATACGAAGCAGGACGCGACTACCACACTTCGTATTAAGGAGGAAACACCATGGCAGCACAGAAAGAAATGATCCGCATTCGCTTGAAGGCCTACGACCACCAGCTTATCGACCAGAGCGCCGAGAAGATCGTGGAGACCGCCAAGCGCAACGGGGCCACCGTCTCCGGCCCCATCCCCCTGCCCACCAAGAAGGAGGTCGTCACCATCCTTCGGGCCGTTCACAAGGACAAGGACTCCCGGGAGCAGTTCGAGCGCCGCACCCACAAGCGGCTCATCGACATCCTCAAGCCCACCCCCAAGACGGTGGAGGCCCTGATGGCCCTGGAGCTGCCCGCCGGCGTGGAGATCGAGATCAAGCTCTAAACCCCGCCCCGGCGGCGGGACCCACCGGCTCCAAGAGGGCCGGCCCCAACTTTGTTGTACCGCGTCTACCTTATTATTAAGTGGGTAGGCAGGTCATGTTGGCCGAGCAACGGGGCGCGCCCCGCCTCGCCCAACCAATAACCTTATATTGAGGAGGAAGAACCAAATGGAAAAGGCCATTATCGGCAAGAAGGTCGGCATGAGCCAGATCTTCGACGAAGCCGGCAAGGTCATCCCGGTCACCGTCATCCAGGCGGGCCCCTGTACCGTGGTACAGAAGAAGACCGAGGAGAAGGACGGCTACAACGCCGTGCAGCTGGGCTTCGACGACGTGCCCGAGCGCAAGCTCACCAAGCCTGAGATCGGCCACCTGAAAAAGGCCGGCGACGCGCGGGTGCGGGTGCTTCGGGAGTTCGCCCTGAACAACTACGACGAGCTCAACGTGGGCGACGTCATCACCTGCGAGACCTTCCAGGCTGGGGACCGGGTAGACGTCACCGGCGTGAGCAAGGGCAAGGGCTACGCCGGCGTGGTCAAGCGCCACGGCTACGCCATCAAGCGGGTCACCCACGGCGGCGGCCCGGTCCACCGCCACCAGGGCTCCGTTGGCCCCGCCACCGACCCCAGCCGCATCTTCAAGGGCACCAAGGGCGCCGGCCACATGGGCGCCGAGCAGGTCACCGTCCAGAACCTGGACGTGGTCCAGGTGGACCCGGAACTGGGCCTCATCGCCGTGTGCGGCGCCATCCCCGGCCCCAAGGGCGGCGTGGTGCTGGTCAAGTCCACCGTCAAGACCCTGATCGAGAAGAAGGGCGAGGCGGGCGTTTCCACCAACCCGCAGAAGGCCTCCGCCCGCGTCAACCCGCAGAAGGCCTCCGCCCGTAACAAGTAAGAAAGGAGAGAGACACAATGCCTAAGGCAAACGTTTACAACATGACCGGCAAGAAGGTGGGCGATGTGGAGCTCTCCGAGGCCGTCTTCGGCATCGAGCCCAACACCTATGTCGTCCACGACGTGGTGAAGAACCACCTGGCCAACTGCCGGCAGGGCACCCAGAGCGCCCTGACCCGGGCCGAGGTCTCCGGCGGCGGCAAGAAGCCCTGGCGTCAGAAGGGCACCGGCCGGGCCCGTCAGGGCTCCACCCGCGCGCCCCAGTGGACCCACGGCGGCGTGGTCTTCGCCCCCAAGCCCCGGGATTACAGCTACACCCTGAACAAGAAGGTCAAGCGCCTGGCCCTGAAGTCCGCCCTGTCCGCCAAGGCCGCCGAGGGCAACGTCCTGGTGGTGGACGACATGAAGCTGGACGCGGTCAAGACCAAGGACATGCAGGCGTTTCTGGACGCCGTGGGCGCCAAGAAGGCGGTGCTGATCACCCCCGAGGTCCGGGAGACCATCTACAAGTCCGCCCGGAACATCCCCGGCGTGAGCACCACCACCGCCACCATCCTCAGCGTCTACGACATCGTCAACGCCCAGCAGATCATCGTGGATAAGGCCGCCCTGGCCGTGATCGAGGAGGTGTTCGCATGAAAACCGCTTACGACATCATCAAGCGACCCATCATCACCGAGCAGTCCATGGCCGATATCGACAGCAAGAAGTACGTCTTCGAGGTAGCCAAGGACGCCAACAAGATCCAGATCGCCAAGGCCGTGGAAGAGGCTTTCGGCGTGAAGGTGGCCAAGGTCAACACCCTGAACGTGCGGGGCAAGGAGAAGCGCATGGGCGCCCAGCCTGCCGGCCGCCGCCCCTCCTGGAAGAAGGCTATGGTCACCCTGACCCCCGATTCCAAGAGCATCGACCTCTTCGAGAACATGGTGTAAGGGAGGATATGAGATATGGCTATCAAGACGTTTAAGCCCACCACGCCCTCCCGCCGCCACATGACCGTGAGCGCCTTTGAGGGCATCGACAAGAAGGCCAAGCCCGAGCGCAGCCTGCTGGAGCCGCTGAAGAAGCACGCCGGCCGCAACAGCTACGGCCGCATCACCGTCCGCCACCACGGCGGCGGCAACAAGAAGAAGTACCGGGTCATCGACTTCAAGCGGGACAAGGAGGGGACCGCCAAGGTCATCAACCTCCAGTACGACCCCAACCGCTCCGCCAACATCGCCCTCATCGAGTATGAGGACGGGGAGCGCCGGTATATCCTGGCCCCCGTGGGCCTGAAGGCCGGGCACATCATCATGACCGGCGAGCACGCCGACATTCTCCCCGGCAACTGCCTGCCCATCAGCCGCATCCCCGTGGGTGAGCTGATCCACTGCATCGAGCTCTATCCCGGCAAGGGCGCCCAGCTGGTGCGCTCCGCCGGTGTGGCCGCCCAGCTGATGGCCAAGGAGAACGGCATGGCCCAGGTCCGCCTCCCCTCCGGCGAGGTCCGCTATATCCGGGAGGAGTGCAAGGCCACCATCGGCCAGGTGGGCAACGCCGACTGGGCCAACATCCAGATCGGCAAGGCCGGCCGCAAGCGCCACATGGGCTGGCGGCCCACCGTCCGCGGCTCGGTCATGAACCCCAACGACCACCCCCACGGCGGCGGCGAGGGCAAGAGCCCCGTGGGCCGTCCCGGCCCGGTCACCCCCTGGGGCAAGCCGGCCATGGGCTACAAGACCCGCAAGAAGAAGAACCGCACCGAGCAGTTCATCGTCAAGCACCGCAACGCGAAGTGAGAAAGGAGCGTGTAAAATATGTCCAGAAGCATCAAGAAAGGCCCGTTTTGCGCTCCCGAGCTGCTCAAGCGCGTGGATGAGCTGAACAAGGCCAACGACAAGAAGGTCCTGAAGACCTGGAGTCGTGCCAGCACCATCTTCCCCTCCTTTGTGGGCCACACCTTCGCCGTTCACGACGGACGCAAGCACGTCCCCGTCTACGTCACCGAGGACATGGTGGGCCACAAGCTGGGCGAGTTTGCCCCCACCCGGACCTTCAAGGGTCACTCGGGCACCAAGACCGGGCAGTAAGGAGGGCTTAGAGTAATGGAAGCGAAAGCTAGTGTGAAATACGTTCGCATCTCCACCCGCAAGGTGGGCATCGTGTGCGATCTGATCCGGGGCAAGGGGACCAAGGAGGCCGCCGCCATCCTGGCCAACGTCCCCAAGTCCGCCTGTGAGCCCCTCCAGAAGCTCCTCAAGAGCGCCTGCGCCAACGCGGAGAACAACCACAACATGGACCCCGAGAAGCTCTACGTCTCCGAGGTCTACGCCACCCCCGGGCCCATCATCAAGCGGATGCGCCCCCGGGCCCAGGGCAGAGGGTTCCGCATCAACAAGCGCACCAGCCACATCACCCTCGCGGTGAAAGAGCGCTAAGGGAGGAGGAAGAATATGGGACAGAAAGTCAATCCCCACGGCCTGCGCGTGGGCGTCATCAAGGATTGGGACTCCCGTTGGTTCGCCTCCAATGAGAAGGTCGGCGACCTGCTGGTGGAGGACTACAATCTCCGCAAGGACCTGAAAAAACAGCTCTACGCCGCCGGCGTCCCCCAGATCGAGATCGAGCGCCGGGGCGACAACAAGGTGGTCATCTACCTCCACTGCGCCCGGCCCGGCGTCATCATCGGCAAGGGCGGCGAGGACATCGAGAAGCTCCGCCTCCAGCTGGAGAAGCGCCTGGGCAAGAGCGTGGCGCTGAACATCGTGGAGGTCAAGAACCCCGACACCAACGCCCAGCTGGTGGCTGAGAACATCGCCCAGCAGTTGGAGAAGCGCATCGGCTTCCGCCGGGCCATGAAGAACGCCATGGGCCGGGCCATGCGGATGGGCGCGCTGGGCATCAAGACCAGCTGCTCCGGCCGCCTGGGCGGCGCGGAGATCGCCCGCACCGAGCACTACCACGACGGCACCATCCCCCTCCAGACCCTCCGGGCCGACATTGACTACGGCTTCGCCGAGGCCGCCACCACCTATGGCCGCATCGGCGTGAAGGTCTGGATCTACAAGGGCGAGGTGCTCAGCCAGACCCTGCGGACCACCCCCCGCACCATGGACACCACCAAGCCCCTGGAGCGCCGGGATCGCCGGGACCGGCGGGACCGCCGGGACGGTGACCGCCGGGGCCCCGGTGGGGACCGCCGCGGCCCCGGTGGCCGGGACGATCGCCGGGGCGGCCGCTTTGGCGACCGTCGGCCCGCCGGGCCCGTCTATCAGGCCCGCCCGGTGGTGGCCGCGCCCAAGCCCGCCCCCGCGCCCGCCGAGGCCCCTGCTGAGGCCGTGACTCCCGAGGAAGGAGGACAGGAATAATGCTGCTGCCCAAGAGAGTGAAATACCGCCGCGTTCACCGCGGCCGGATGAAGGGCAAGGCCACCCGAGGCAACACCGTCACCTACGGTGAGTACGGCCTCCAGGCCATCGAGCCCGCGTGGATCACCAGCAACCAGATCGAGGCCGCCCGTATCGCCATGACCCGCTACACCAAGCGCGGCGGTAAGGTGTGGATCAAGATCTTCCCCGACAAGCCCATCACTGAGAAGCCCGCCGAGACCCGTATGGGCTCCGGCAAGGGCTCCCCGGAGTACTGGGTGGCCGTGGTCAAGCCCGGCCGCGTCATGTTCGAGATCGCCGGCGTCACCGACGACGTGGCCCGTGAGGCCCTGCGTCTGGCCTCCCACAAGCTGCCGGTGAAGTGCAAGATCATCGCCCGGGAGGGCGAGATGCCCCAGCCCCTCCCCGTCGCGCCCCCCCAGGTGGAGGACGAGACTGTGGAGGCGCCCGCCGCGGCGAGCGAGGACCAGGAGAAGGGTGGTGAATGAAGATGAAGGCCAGTGAAGTTCGCAAAATGAGCGCCAAGGAGCTGGAGAGCAAGCTGGTGGAGCTGAAGAAGGACCTGTTCAACCTTCGTCTTCAGCACGCCACCAACCAGCTGGACAACCCCATCCGCATCGCCCAGGTCAAGCGGGACATCGCCCGGGTGAAGACCATCATCCGCCAGCAAGAGCTGGCAAGCCGATAAGAAGGAGGAAATGAACCGTGGAAAACAGGACTTCTTCCCGTAAGACCAGAGTCGGCCTGGTGGTCTCCGATAAGATGGACAAGACCGTTGTGGTAGCCATCGCCGACCGCGTGGCCCACCCTCTGTACAAGAAGATCGTCAAGCGGACCTACAAGCTCAAGGCCCATGACGAGCAGAACTCCTGCGGCGTGGGCGACCGCGTCCGCGTCATGGAGACCCGGCCCCTCAGCAAGGATAAGCGCTGGAGAGTCGTGGAAATCATCGAGAAGGCGAAGTAAGGAGGTGCCAGTATGATCCAACAGGAAAGCTATCTGAAGGTTGCCGATAATACCGGCGCCAAGGAGATCAAGACCATCCGCGTGCTGGGCGGCTCCCGCCGCAAGTTCGGCAACATCGGCGACGTGGTGGTGGCCTCTGTCCGCAAGGCCCAGCCCGGCGGCCAGGTGAAGAAGGGCGAGGTGGTCCGCGCCGTCATCGTCCGCTCCAGCCGGGGCGTCCGCCGCGCCGACGGCAGCTACGTCCGCTTTGACGACAACGCCGCCGTCCTCATCCGGGACGACAAGAACCCCCGCGGGACCCGTATCTTTGGGCCGGTGGCCCGGGAGCTCCGGGACAAGGATTACATGAAGATCCTGTCCCTGGCCCCCGAAGTGCTGTAAGAGGGGGGTAGAGAGCGATGAACAAACTGAACATCAAGAAGGGCGACACCGTCGTGCGTATCTCCGGGGACGCGACCAAGGACAAGGGTATGGCCGGTCACAAGGGGAAGGTGCTGGAGGTCATGCCCGAGGAGCGCAAGGTGATCGTGGAGGGCATGAACATGGTCTCCCGCCACACCAAGCCCCGCCAGCAGGGCGAGCAGGGCGGCATCATCAAGAAGGAAGCCCCCCTCTACGCCTGCAAGGTCCAGGTGGTCTGCCCCAAGTGCGGCAAGCCCACCCGGGTGGGTCACAAGGTGACCGACGGCAAGAAGGCCCGCGTCTGCAAGAAGTGCGGCGCGGAGATCTGAGAAAGGAGGGAAAACCAATGGCTGAGAACAAGACTGATAAGGTCAAGGAGGCGGTGGAAGCCGCCGTGGAAAAGGCCGCCGAGGACGTGAAGGAGAAGGCCGCCGAGGTGGCCGAGGACGTGAAGGAGAAAGCCGCCGAGGTCAAGGCCAAGGCGAAGGTCGCCAAGGCCAAGGCCGAGGAGGCCGTGGAGGACGTGAAGGAAAAGGCCGCCGAAGTGGCCGAGGACGTGAAGGAGAAGGCCGCGGAGGTCAAGGCCAAGGCGAAGGCCGCCAAGGCCAAGGCGGAGGAGAAGTCCGCCGCCGACACCGACGGTATGCCCAACCTGAAGGCCCGCTACGTCAAGGAAGTGGCCCCCGAGCTGATGAAGAAGTTCGGCTACAAGTCCGTGATGCAGATCCCCAAGATCGAGAAGATCGTGGTCAACTGCGCCTGCGGCGAGGCCCGGGACAACTCCAAGGTCCTGGAGGCCGTGGTGGGCGACCTGGCCGCCATCACCGGCCAGAAGCCGGTCATCACCAAGGCCAAGAAGTCGGTGGCCAACTTCAAGCTCCGCGAGGGGATGCCCATCGGCGCCAAGGTGACCCTCCGCTCCAACAAGATGTGGGAGTTCCTGGACCGCCTGTTCAGCGTGGCGCTGCCCCGCGTGCGTGACTTCCGGGGCATCAACCCCAATTCCTTCGACGGCCGGGGCAACTACGCCCTGGGTCTGAAGGAGCAGCTGATCTTCCCCGAGATCGACTACGACAAGATCGACAAGATCCGGGGCATGGACGTGATCATCTGCACCACCGCCAACACCGATGAGGAGGGCCGGGCTCTGCTGGAGCTCATCGGCGCCCCCTTCATCCGCAGCTGAGAAAGGAGAGCGGAACAATGGCGAAGAAATCCATGATCCTGAAGCAGCAGGCCAAGCCCAAGTTCTCCACTCGGCGCTACAACCGCTGCAAGATCTGCGGCCGCCCCCACGCCTACCTCCGGGACTACGGCATCTGCCGTATCTGCTTCCGGGAGCTGGCTTACAAAGGTCAAATTCCTGGGGTCAAGAAGGCGAGCTGGTAACACCAGCCCGCCTCTCCCCGGTTTTTGAAACATTTCCCCCGCCGTCGGCAACAGGTCGGGACGGTGCCTAAGCCCAGATACCTTGCCGGCGCACCGGCGAGAGCCGGTAATCTTAATAGGAGGTAATCTCATGCAGATCACAGACCCCATTGCGGATATGCTGACCCGCATCCGCAACGCGTCCAACGCCGGGCATGAAACGGTGGACGTGCCCGCCAGCAACATGAAGAAGTCCATCGCGCAGATCCTCCTCGACGAGGGCTATATCAAGAACTACCAGCTCATCGAGGACAATATGCAGGGGATCATCCACATCACCCTGAAGTACAATGCCAACAAGGAGAAGGCCATCACCAATCTCCGCCGCGTCAGCAAGCCCGGCCTGCGGGTGTACGCCGGCGCGGACGAGCTGCCCCGGGTCATCCGCGGCCTTGGGATCGCCATCATCTCCACGTCCAAGGGCGTCATGACCGACAAGGCCGCGCGGGCGGCCCACGTCGGCGGCGAAGTCCTGGCGTTCGTGTGGTAAGGGAGGGCGAAGCGTATGTCGAGAATTGGTAGAATGCCCATCGACCTCCCCGCCGGTGTGGAGGTGAAGGTGGGCGAGAACAACCACGTCACCGTCAAGGGCCCCAAGGGCACCCTGGAGCGGGACCTGAGCCCCGTTATCGCCATCCAGCAGGAGGGCAACGTGGTCCACGTGACCCGTCCCAACGATCTCAAGGAGAGCCGCAGTCTCCACGGCCTGACCCGGACCCTGCTCAACAACATGGTCGTGGGCGTCACCGAGGGGTTCAAGAAGACCCTGGACGTGAACGGCGTGGGCTACCGCGTGGCCATGGAGGGCGGCAAGTTGGTCATGAACCTGGGCTATTCCCACCAGGTGACCATGGAGGCCCCCGAGGGCATCACCCTGGAGACCCCCACCCCCAACCAGATCGTGGTCAGCGGCTCTGACAAACAGCGCGTGGGTCAGTTCGCCGCCGAGATCAGAGAGAAACGTCCGCCCGAGCCCTACAAGGGCAAGGGGATCAAATACACCGACGAGGTCATCCGCCGCAAGGAAGGCAAGACCGGCGTGAAGAAGAAGTAAGGAGGTGCCATAAGCTATGATCAAGAAGATCGATACCAACGCTCAGCGGCTGCGCCGCCACAAGCGGGTCCGCGCCAAGATCAGCGGCACCCCCGAGCGTCCCCGTCTGAACGTGTTCCGCAGCGAGACCAACATCTACGCCCAGGTCATCGACGACGTCAACGGCGTGACCCTCTGCTCCGCCTCCTCCCTGGAGAAGGGCTTTGACGGTCTGGGCTGCAACAAGGACGCCGCCAAGAAGGTGGGCCAGACCGTGGCCGAGCGGGCCAAGGCCAAGGGCATCACCACCGTGGTCTTCGACCGGGGCGGCTATGTCTACCACGGCCGGGTCCAGGCCCTGGCCGAGGGCGCCCGCGAGGGCGGCCTGGAGTTTTAAGGGAGGAGGATGAGATATGCCTAAGTTTGAAAAAGAGCAGAGCGAGTTCAGCGAGAAGCTGGTCTACCTGAACCGCGTTTCCAAGACCGTCAAGGGCGGCCGCGTGGCCAAGTTCACCGCCCTCATGGTCATCGGCGACGAGAAGGGCCGCGTGGGCTTTGGCACCGGCAAGGCCGCCGAGGTCCCCGAGGCCATCCGCAAGGGCATCGAGGACGCCAAGAAGAACCTGACCACCGTCACCCTCGCCGGAACCACCATCCCCCATGAGATCATCGGGGAGTTCGGCGCCGGCCGGGTCCTTCTCAAGCCCGCCGCCCCCGGCACCGGCATCATCGCCGGCGGCCCGGTCCGCGCGGTGATGGAGGCCGCCGGCATCCGGGACATCCGGGCCAAGTGCCTGCGCTCCAACAACCCCCAGAACGTGGTCTCCGCCACCTTTGAGGGGCTGAAGGCGCTTCGCAGCCCCGAGCAGGTCGCCAAGACCCGGGGCAAGAGCGTGGAAGAAATCATCGGTTAAGGAGGGTCGTAACATGGCTAAGCTGAACATCACTCTGGTCAAGAGCCTGAACGGCCGCCTTGCCAAGCACAAGGCCACCGCCGAGGCTCTGGGCCTGCGGAAGATCGGGGACGCCACCGTGCAGCCCGACAACGCCGCTACCCGGGGCAAGATCGCCCTGATCGGTTACCTCCTTCAGGTGACCGAGGAAAAGTAAGGAGGCGCCAGAAATGAATTTGCATGATCTCTCCCCCGCCCCTGGCTCCACCCAGGTGGGCAAGCGCAAGGGCCGGGGCGCCGGCACCGGCAACGGCAAGACCGCCGGCCGGGGCCATAAGGGCCAGTGGGCCCGCTCCGGCGGCGGCGTGCGCGTGGGCTTTGAGGGCGGCCAGATGCCCCTGGCCCGCCGGGTGCCCAAACGGGGCTTCAACAACATCTTCGCCAAGCCCCTGGAGGCCATCAACGTGGCCAGCCTGAACAAGTTTGACGACGGTGCCACCGTCAACGTCTGCGACCTGCTGGACAAGGGGATCCTCTCCAAGTGCGAGCACGGGGTCAAGGTGCTGGGCAACGGGACGCTCACCAAGAAGCTGACCGTTCGGGCCTCCGCCTTCTCCGCCTCCGCCAAGGAAAAGATCGAAGCGGCGGGCGGAAAGGCCGAGGTGATTTGAGTTGATCACGACCATCCGTAACGCCTGGAAGATCGACGAGCTGCGCCGCAAGCTGCTGTTCACCCTCTTCGCGCTGCTCATCTTCCGCATGGGCGCGGTCATCCCCGTGCCCTTCATCAGCAGTCAGGCCCTGCAGGGCTACCTGGACGGCCAGTCGGGCACCATCTTCAGCCTGCTGAACGCCATGAGCGGCGACGCCTTTGCCCAGGCGACGGTATTCGCCCTGAGCATCCAGCCCTATATCAACAGCTCCATCATCATCGAGCTGTTGTGCATCGCCATCCCCGCCCTGGAGCGGCTGAAGAAGGAGGGCGGCGAGGAGGGCCAGAAGAAGATCGCCGCCATCACCCGCTACGCCACCGTGGCCATCGCCATTCTCCAGGGCTTTGGCTACTTCACCCTGATCCGCAACTGGAGCGCCCAGTCCACCGTCGCCCTGCTGGACACCCACGGGGTGCCTATGTGGCTGGTGGGTGTGATCGTGGTCCTGGCCTTTACCGCCGGCTCCGCCTTCCTGATGTGGCTGGGTGAGCAGATCACCGAGTTCGGCATCGGCAACGGCATCTCCATGATCCTGTTCGCCGGCATCGTGGCCCGCTTCCCCAGCATGGTCTGGTCCATGATCACCGGCGTGCGGACCTGGCTGGCCGACCATCAGGCCGACGGCGCGCTCCACCCCGTCTTTGTCCCCCTGTTCCTCATCGGGATGCTGGCCCTGGTCATCTTCATCGTCTTCATCACCAACTCCGAGCGCCGCATCCCCGTGCAGTACGCCAAGCGGGTGGTGGGCCGGAAGATGTACGGCGGCCAGTCCACCCACCTGCCCATGAAGGTGAATATGTCCGGCGTTCTGCCCATCATCTTTGCCCAGGCCATCGCCTCCCTGCCCGCCACCATCGCCGCCTTCGCCGGCGTGACCAACAAGAGCAAGGGCTTCGGCGGCGCGCTGATGCGTCTGATGGACAGCAACGGCTGGTTCTACTGCGTGCTCTACTTCCTGCTCATCGTGGGCTTCAGCTACTTCTACTCCAGCATTCAGTTCAACCCCATTGAGGTGGCCAACAACCTGAAGAACAACGGCGGCTTCGTCCCCGGCTTCCGCCCGGGCAAGCCCACCGCGGAGTTCATCCAGAAGGTCCTGAGCAAGATCACCATGTTCGGCGCGCTGTTCCTGGCTGTGGTGGCCCTGCTGCCCATCATCACCGGCAACATCGTGGGCAACAACTCCCTGTCCATCGGCGGTACCTCCATCATCATCGTGGTGGGCGTGGCGCTGGAGACGGTGAAGGCCCTGGAGGCGCAGATGCTCATGCGCCACTACAAGGGCTTCCTGGAGTAAGAGGTGCGGATATGAAGCTGATCTTTTTAGGCGCCCCCGGCGCCGGGAAAGGCACCCAGGCGGACATCTTCGCCGCCAAGCTGAACATCCCCACCATCTCCACCGGCAACATCCTCCGCGCCGCCATCGCCGACGGCACCGAGACCGGCAAGAAGGCGAAGTCCTATATGGACGCGGGCCAGCTGGTCCCCGACGAGGTCATTTTGAACATCGTCAAGGAGCGGCTGGAACAGCCCGACTGCCAAAAGGGCTATATCCTGGACGGGGTGCCCCGCACCCTGGCCCAGGCCCAGGCCCTGGAGGAGATGGGCATCACCTTTGATAAGGTGGTCTCCCTGGAGGTCAGCGACGAGAGCATCGTCAGCCGCATGAGCGGCCGCCGGGTGTGCGCCAAGTGCGGCGCGCCCTACCACATCGTCGCCAAGCCCCCCAAGACCGAGGGCGTGTGCGACGCCTGCGGCGGGGCGCTGATCCAGCGCAAGGACGACGCGGCCGAGACCGTTCTGGACCGGCTTCGCGTCTACCACGCCGAGACAGAGCCCCTCAAGGCGTTCTACGCCCAGCGGGGCCTACTGGTGACGGTGAAGGGCGACGGGGGCTCCATCGAGGAGACCACCCAGGCCGTCTGTCAAGTCTTGGGCCTGTAAGCCATGGAGATGATCTCGCTGCGAACGGCGGAGGAGATCGAAAAGCTCCGCGCCGCCGGACGGATCACCGCCCAGGCCCGGGCCCTGGCCGAGTCCCTGGTCAAGCCGGGGGTCAGCACCTACCAGATCGACCGGGAGGTGCGTCGGTTCATCCAGAGCAAGGGCGCCAAGCCCAGCTTCCTGGGGCTCTACGGCTTTCCCGCCTCCATCTGCGCCTCGGTCAACGAGTGCGTCATCCACGGCATCCCCAGCCGCCAGCAGGTCCTGCGGGAGGGAGACATCGTCTCCATCGACGTGGGCGCTTACCTGAACGGCTACCACGGCGACTGCGCCGGGACCTTCCTGTGCGGCGCCGTCAGCGACCAGGCGAAAAAACTGGTGGAGGTCACCAAGGAGAGCTTCTTCCAGGGCATCCGCCAGGCCCACCCGGGCAACCGGGTCCGGGACATCGGCGCGGCGGTGCAGAAGTACGTGGAGGGCTTTGGTTACAGCGTGGTCCGGGATTTTGTGGGCCACGGGGTGGGCCGGGAGATGCACGAGCCCCCCGAGGTGCCCAACTACGGCCCCGCCGGACACGGCCCCCGGCTCATGCCGGGGATGGTGCTGGCGGTGGAGCCCATGGTCTGCGCCGGGGACTGGCGCGTGGAGAACCTGGACGGCAACTGGACCACCGTTACGGTGGACCGGAGCCTGGCCGCCCACTATGAAAACACCATCCTCATCACCGAGGGCGAGCCGGAGATCCTCACCGATCCGGGAGACGGCCATGTCTGACCGCACCGGATGGATCGTGGAGGCCCAGGCGGGCCGGGATAAGGGGAAGCTGTTTTACGTGGTCGGGGTGGACCGGGAGACGGACCGGCTGCTGCTGGCCGACGGAAAGGGCCGCAGGCTGGCCCGGCCCAAGCCCAAAAAGCTGGGCCACGTCAAGTGCCTGACCGACCAACGGCGGGAATTTCCCCATCCAGTCACCCTGAAATTACAGCGAGGAGAAACGGTTTCCAACCGCGAGCTGAGACGGGCGCTGGGCGCCTTCAAGGAGGAAATGAGACTTGGCAAAAGATGATATGATCGAAGTGGAGGGCGTGGTCACCGAGGCCCTGCCCAACACCACTTTCAAAGTGGACATCGGGAATGGACACATCATTCTCGCCCACATCTCCGGCAAACTGCGGATGAACTTCATCCGCATCCTGCCCGGGGACAAGGTGACGGTCCAAATGTCGCCCTACGACGTGACCCGGGGCCGGATCACCTGGCGTACCAAGTGAGCAAGCGCCGTCAGGCGTGGAAAAAATCAACCATCAACGACCGACCCTGTCCGGGCTTTGCCGGTACGGAAAAGGCTTGCGGCGGGGCGGGGCCATCAAGGCATTCACATGAAGGAGGTTTCCCATGAAAGTAAGGCCGTCTGTGAAGCCCATGTGCGAGAAGTGCAAGATCATCAAGCGCAAGGGCAAAGTCATGGTCATTTGCGAAAACCCGAAGCACAAGCAGAGACAAGGTTAAAAGGAGGGACAGAAACGTATGGCTCGTATTGCTGGTATTGACTTGCCCAAGGATAAGCGCGTCGAGATCGGGCTGACTTATATCTTCGGCATCGGGCGCACCAGCGCCAACAAGATCCTGGCCGCCACAGGCATCGACCCCGACACCCGGGTGAAGGACCTGACGGAGGAGCAGGAGGCTGCCCTCCGGGAGGAGATCAGCCGGGACTACACGGTGGAGGGCGACCTGCGCCGGAACGTGGCCCTTGACATCAAGCGGCTCACCGAGATCGGCTGCTACCGCGGCATCCGCCACCGCAAGGGCCTGCCCGTCCGGGGCCAGCGGTCCAAGACCAACGCGCGCACCCGCAAGGGTCCCAAGCGCACCGTGGCCAACAAGAAGAAGTAAGGAGGGAAGAGGAATATGGCAGCGAACACCAAAGGCAAGAAGACGGTCCGCCGTCGCCGCGAGCGCAAGAACATCGAGAAGGGCGCGGTGCATATCCGCTCTTCCTTCAACAACACCATGGTCACCGTGACCGACCCCCAGGGCAACGCCATCTCCTGGGCGTCCTCCGGCGAGATGGGGTTCCGGGGCTCCCGGAAGTCCACCCCCTTCGCCGCCCAGACCGCCGCCGAGACCGCCGCCAAGGCGGCCATGGAGCACGGGCTCAAGACGGTGGAGGTTTTCGTCAAGGGGCCCGGCGCTGGCCGTGAGGCCGCCATCCGGGCGCTCCAGGCCGTGGGCCTGGAGGTCACCCTCATCAAGGACGTGACCCCCATCCCCCACAACGGCTGCCGCCCGCCCAAGCGCCGCCGCGTGTAATTACGGAAGGAGGAATGAGTTAATATGGCTAAGAATATGCAGCCTGTGGCTAAGCGCTGCAAGGCGCTGAACGTTTCTCCCGCCGCCATGGGATACGCCAAGAAGCAGACCAATCGCAACCCCAAGGGTCAGATGCGCCGCAAGCAGAGCGAGTACGCCATGCAGATGAACGAGAAGCAGAAGGTCAAGTTCGTCTACGGCATCATGGAAAAGCAGTTCCGGGCCTACTACGAAAAGGCCGCCCGGAGCCAGGGCATCACCGGCGAGGTGCTGCTGACCACCATCGAGCGCCGCCTGGACAACGTGGTGTACCGCCTGGGCTTCGCCATGACCCGCCGGGAGGCCCGCCAGAGCGTCAGCCACGGGCACTTCACCGTCAACGGCCGGAAGGTGAACATCCCCTCCTACCTGGTCAAGCCCGGGGACGTGATCGAGGTCAAGGAGTCCAGCCGCGCCAGCATCCGCTTTAAGCGCTTCACCGGGGAGGACGCCCCCATCTTCGCCACCCCCAAGTGGCTGAGCCGGGAGAAGAACGCCCTGAAGGGGACCGTACTCCAGATGCCCGCCCGGGACGACATCGATATGCCCGTGGAGGAGCACCTTATCGTCGAGCTTTACTCCAAGTAATAAAGCTCCCCTCGTTTCCGCGAATCGTACTGTTGAATGAAGGAGGGTAAACGATAATGGTTGAAATTGAAAAACCCCGCATCGAGTGTATCGAAAAACCCGGTGAGGAGTCCCACGGCGTCTACGTCATCGAGCCCCTGGAGCGGGGCTACGGCACCACCCTGGGCAATTCCATGCGCCGCATCCTGCTCTCCAGCCTGCCCGGTGTGGCGGTGACCTCGGTGAAGATCGCCGGCGTTCAGCATGAGTTTTCCACCGTCCCCGGCGTGAAGGAGGACGTGACCGAGATCATCCTGAACGTCAAGAGCATCATCGCCAAGCTGTACAGCGAAGGGGCCAAGACCGTCTATATCGAGGCCACCGGCCCCTGCGAAGTCACCGCCGGCGACATCAAGGCCGACGGCGAGGTGGAGATCCTCAACCCCGAGCTCCACATCGCCACCCTGGGCCCCGAGGCCAGCCTGAACATGGAGCTGGTCCTGGGCCACGGCCGGGGCTACGTGCCCGCGGAGCGCAACAAGCCCCAGCAGGCGGTCATCGGCATCATCCCCGTGGACAGCGTCTACACCCCCGTGAAGAAGGTCAACTACACCGTGGAGAACACCCGGGTGGGGGACGCCACCGACTTTGACAAGCTGACCCTGGAGGTCTGGACCAACGGGGTCATCTCCGCCCGGGACGCGGTGAGCCTGGGGGCCCGCATCCTGTGCGACCACTTCATGCTCTTTACCGACCTCTCCGAGACCATGGGCTCCAAGTCCACGGTGGTGGAGAAGGCCGAGCACCAGCGGGACAAGGTGCTGGAGATGACCATCGAGGAGCTGGACCTGTCGGTCCGCAGCTTCAACTGCCTCAAGCGGGCCAACATCAACACGGTGGAGGACCTGATCTCCAAGACCGAGGACGAGATGATGAAGGTCCGCAACCTGGGCCGCAAGAGCCTGGAAGAGGTCATGAACAAGCTGGCGATGATGGGGCTGTCCCTGGCCAGCGACGAGAACTGATTTCCCCAACATTGGAGGTGTAAACTATGCGTAAACTCGGCAAGCCCACCGACCAGCGGATGGCCATGCTTCGGGCTATGACCACCAACCTGCTGGAGTACGGCCGGATCGAGACCACCATCAGCCGGGCCAAGGAGGTCGCCCCCCTGGCCGAGGAGATGATCACCCTGGCCAAGAAGAACGACCTGGCCACCTACCGCCAGGCCCTGAGCTTCATCACCAAGGAGGACGTGGCCCACAAGCTTTTTGGCGAGATCGCCCAGAAGTACGCCACCCGGGACGGCGGCTACACCCGCATCGTCCGCACCGGCGCCCGCCGGGGCGACGCGGCCGAGATGGCCATTGTGGAGTTGGTCTGAACCACAGACCCCGTCCATAAAAGGGCTGACGCTTAGCGTCAGCCCTTTTGTGTTGCCCATTTCCAGACAGCGCCTGCCCTCCAGGGGCGGCCACGTCCAGACAGTGGATCTCTCCCGCCGGGGGTATTCCGCTCCAACAGCGGCGCCCCGTTACGGGGGCGCTCCCGCCTCCTGCTGGGGGGGCCGCCCCGCCCGGCGGTGCGCCCCCTCAAAAAAAGTCACCGCCAGGAGCGACAGGCCGTGTAACGACGAAAGACCGCCCCCCGGACCATCGGTCCGGGGGGCGGTCTTTGCGTTTAGAAGGGTGGCGGGGTCACGCCAGGGGGATGGTCACCGGCTCGTCCACGGCGGAGAGGGTGGCGGGGTCCAGGAAGTAGACCTGGGCGGTGGCGGCGTCGGGGGTCTGGAAGGTGGCGGTGAGGGAGTAGGCCCCGTAGGCCGAGCGGGCGGCGGAGGCGATCCTGCTGTCCAGCAGGTGGCCCTGGGGGTTATAGAGGCCGATGAGGGCCACGGCGCTGTCCCCGGCGGCCTCCCCGGCGGCGGTGGCGGGGAAGTGGGCGGAGCGGAGGGTCACCGAGCCGTCCGTCCCGCTTTGGACCATGGCCCCGGTGTGGCCGGTGGCGGCCAGCAGGCGCTCCATGTTCAGCTGTCCCGCCCCGGCGTAGGGCCGGTCGGCGGTGGCGATGGTGCTGATATCAGAGGTGGACTTCAGCAGGGCCAGGAAGTCGGCCTGGGTCATGGAGGGGTCATGCTCCTTCAGCAGGGCGGCGGCCCCCACCACCAGGGGGGCGGCGAAGGAACAGCCGGTGGCCCGGCCCATGGAGTTGGAGTCTGTGTACCACAGGGAGTGGATGTACTGGCCGGTGTCCCCGCCGGGGGCGCAGACGTCGGTGTACTGGTTGCGCTGGGAGAAGCTGGACAGGCCCCCCTGCTTGTTGGTGGAGCCCACGCCGATGACGTTGCTCCAGGCGGCGGGGTAGTAGGGCACGGAGGAGGCGCTGTTGCCGTTGGCGGCGATGAGGATGCACCCGGCGTTGGCGGCCTTGGTGATGGCCTCATGCATGACCTGGGAGTTGGAGGTCAGGCCCCAGCTCATGTTGATGATGTCCGCGCCGTTTTCCACGGCGTAGTTGACGCCGCTGATGTAGTTGGACTCCAGGCCGCCCACGTGGCCCTCGATGGTGGTGGAGCACTTGATGGGGAGGATGGTCACGTTGGGGGCCATGCCGGCGATGCCGCCGGTGTACCCGCCGGGGACGCGGTTGTTGGTGTTGGCGGCGATGATGCCGGCGATCATACTGCCGTGGCCCAGGCCGTCGGTCACGTTGGCGTTGGAGTAGTAGCCGCACTGCCGGGTGACGCCGTCCTTGGTGACCAGGTATTTGCCGTCCTTCTCCTCCCGGTAGAAGTAGTACCGGCCCTGGCCGATCTTCACCGGGGCGTCCACGTGGCTCAGGTTGAGGCCGGAGTCCACCACCGCCACGGTGACCCCGTCGCCGGTGAGGCCGGCGTCCCAGGCCGCCTGGATGTGGATGTTCAGCAGATTGAACTGGTAGGTGGAGTTAAAATAGTCGTCGTTGGGGGTGGCGGGGCTGTTCAGGTCCAGGTCCAGGAGCTCCACCTCGTAGTCGGGCTCCACCAGGGTGGCCTGGCCGGACCAGACCAGGTTCTCAATGTCGCCGATCTCACCGGCCTTGTAGATGCCCAGGTCCGGGACCAGGGGCAGGAGCTCCTCCCGCTCCTGCTGGGCGGAGAGGAGGGTGGCCTGGCCGATGAGGTCGAAGGGGGCGGGGTCCGGCTGGGGCGGGTCATCCCGGAGGATGACCAGGTAGCCGGAGTAGGGGGCGTCGCTCTCGGTCGCCTGGGGGGCGGCGGCCAGGGAGATAGAGGCCAGGCCCAGGGTCAGGGCCAGGGTCAGGGCGAAGGCGCCCAGGGCTTTGCACATACGCTTCATAGCTGTCCGCTCCTTTCTCACACCACAGGGACCATGGAGCGGATCAGCCGCTCCAGGATGGCGGATACCTCCGCCCGGCTGGCGTTGCCGCCGGGGTCCAGAAGGCCGCCGGACTTGCCGTTGATGAGCCCCTGGCCCACCGCCCACTCCATGGCCTCCCGGGCCCAGGCGCTGGTCTTGGCCTGGTCGGAGAAGCCGGACAGGCTGCCCCGGGTGCCCGTCTCCAGGCCCAGGGAGCCGGCGTAGCGGTAGAGGATGGTGGCCAACTGTTCCCGGGTGATGGGGCCGCCCGGCAGGAAGCCGGTGCCGTTACCTTGGACGATGCCGTTCTGGTTGGCCCAGGCCACGGCGGAGGAATACCAGCTGCCCTGCGCCACGTCGGCGAAGGAGACAGCCTGGCCGGCGGCCGGGGTGTCCTCCAGGCGGTAGAGGACGGTGACCAGCATGGAGCGGGTCATGGTCCCGCCGGGGTCAAAGGTGTTGGCCGAGGTGCCCTGGAAGAGCTCCCGGGCCACCACGAAGTCGATGGAACTCTTGGCCCAGTGGCTCTGGACATCCGCGAAGGAGGCCGAGCGGGTCTCCAGCTTCAGCTGGGTGGAGCCGGTGAGGTAGGCGTAGATCTTGCCCCCCTCCACCAGGGCCTTCCGCAGGGGATGCGTTCCGCCGCCGGAGGTGGTCAGGGCCACATTGCCCGCGCCCACGCCGTTGAGGACGATGACGCCGGGGAGACTGCCGGCGGAGGAGCCGCAGGAGAAGTCCACGCTGTACTGCCCCGCGGTGGCGGACAGGGTGATGACCACCGTACTGCCGCCCCGGGCGGTGAGGGCTCGCAGGGACTCGGGGGAGAGGATCACCGTGCCCAGGGAGGTCTGGAGCTTGAGGCTCTGGTTCCGCTGGGAGGCGATGGCGGCGGCGGTGGAGGTGGTGAGGGAGACGGACAGGGAGGTCAGGCCGCTGCCCCCGGTGGGGACGATGGTCACCGTGCCGCCGGAGGCGGAGGAGGCCAGCAGGGCCTGCTCCTGGGCGGCGCTGAGGGCGGCGGAGCCGGAGGCGCCGGTCTGGGTCACCGCGGGGGACAGGGTCACGTTGGAGGCATTGTCCGCGCCCTTGGCCGCGACGGTGACGGTGACGGTGATGGACTGGCGGACGGTGGCGTTGTACGCGGCGGTGAGGGTGATCCGATAGGTGCCCGGGGCGGTGGTGGCGGGTACGGTGAGGGTGCGAGTGGAGCTGGTAAAGGTGATGCCGCCGGACAGGCCGGAGGCCGTCCAGGTCACCGAGGACTGGTAGGAGCTGGCGCAGGTCAGGCCCTTGGCGTCCTTCAAGGTGGCGGAGAAGGCCTTGGTGGCGGCGACGCCCTGGGTGGCGGTGAGGGTGGTGCCGCCGGTGATGGTCAGGGTGGCGGGCGCGCCGGCCTTGCCGGTGTCGGAGGAGGAGGTGTCGCCGCCTCCTCCTCCACCGCCTCCTCCGCCGCCGCCTCCGCCGCTGTCGGAGGAGCTTCCGCTGACGGTGATGGTGACGGGGATGGTGGCGGAGACCACCTGGGAGGTGCCGGAGACCTGAACGGTGAGGTCGGCGGTGAGGTTGATGGTGTAGGTGCCCGGGGAGGCGGAGGCGGGCACGGTGATCCGGGCGGAGGCCACGTTGTCGCTGTCCCGGATCATGCCCGCGGTGATGGCGGAGGCGTTGCCCCGCATATGCCAGGTGACCTGCTGGCGGTCGGCCAGGCCGGCCTGCTGGTTGTACTGGTCCCAGAGGGCGAAGCTGTACTCCCGGGTGGCGCCGGCGGAGGTGGCGGAGAAGGAGTCCCGGGTGATGGCGCTGCCGTTGCGGCGGATCTCCATGACGGTGGGGTAGGAGGTCCCCCGAACCAGCGTCAGCTGGGCCGTGGCGGCGCCCAGGGCGGCGCCGCTGTCGTCCAGGACGGTGGCGGACACCTGGAGGGGATCGTCCCCGGTGGGCTGGGCGGTCCGGTCCACGGTGACGGTGGCGGCGGTGGGGGCGTCGGGGTTGGGCCGGATGGTCACGCCGCTGGGGGCGGCGCCCTTGGCGTCCGCGATGGACCAGGCGATGGCGCGGTCGGAGAGGTCCAGGTCATAGCCGTCCGGGGTGCGGGCGGTGAGGGCGAAGGGGAAGGTCTCCACGGCGCTGTTGGGGGAGGTGGAGTTGAATTGCAGGTAGAACCGGGGGATGCTCACCGTCCCGCCCTCGGAGAGGGAGAAGGCGTAGTCCTGGGCCACGGCGGCGGTCACCGTGAGGTCCAGGTCCAGAGTGCGGGTGAAGCCCTGGGTGGAGGCGGTGATGGTCACCTGGTAGCGCCCCGGCGGGGTGGCCGCGCCGATGCGCAGGCGGCGGATGCTGGAGTAGTTGGGGTGGGCGCTCTCCACCGCCTGGCCCGGCTCTTCCAAGGTGATGTGGTTCCCCGCGGAGGGGGTGACGGACCACTGCCACTTCACGTCCTCCTGGCTGAGGATGGGGCGGTTGTACTGGTCCAGCAATTCCAGGGCGTAGCAGTTGGACAGGGTGCCGGCGGGGGCGGTGAGTTGGTCGGACTTGGGGGTGTCAAAGGTGAACTGGGCCCCCTGGCCCACCCCCCGGCGCAGATAGGCGCTGCGGGGGGCCAACTCCTCCGTCTGCAGGAAGAAGGGGAAGGAGACGGGGTCGGGGCGCTCCCCGGGGAAGTAGGACAGGGTCAGCTCCAGCACCCGGGGGTCCGCCTCCCCCGCCGGGGGAGGATCCATGGAGTTCTGGCTTGCCACCGGGTCCACCACCACCCGGAGCACCCCGGCGGCGGGGTCGGGGGTGAGGTAGACGCCGGTGTAGTGGCACAGGGCGTCGATCTGGCAGTTGTCCAGGCCCAATTCACGCAAGGGGAGTTGGAGGCTCTGGCCGTCCCGGAGGATGGTAGCCAGGATCCGGGCGGTGTAGGTCCGGGAGACGCCGGCGGGCACGTCCAGGGTGTAGGGGGGCTCGGGGGAGAGGCCGTCGCCAAAGTCCAGGCGGAGGTCGGTGATGTTGGGGTAGACGTTGACGGTGGCGAAGGCGGTGGCGGAGCGGCCGTCATAGATGGCGGAGAAGGTGGCCGGGTAGGCGCCGCTGTGGGCCATGGCGTCCACGGTGAAGGCGCTCTGGCCGCCCACCCACTTGACCTGGTCGGCGGGGACGGGGGAAGTCTCGCCGGTGGCGGGGTCCACCAGCATGGCGGTGTAGACGATCTGGGCGGTCTGGCCCTCCTTGATGTCCAGGCTGTCCCCGGCGGCGGGGGCGGGGGCGTTGGAGAGGACCTGGCCATCCACGGTGACGGCGCGGTAGAGGGTGAGGACCTGGCCGCTCTGGCCCGCGGGGAGGAGCTCGATGTCGATCATGGCCTCGCTGCCGTATTCGCTGAAGACGCCCACGGTGATGGTCCCGGGGACGGCCTCGGGGGTGACGGTGAGGACGCCGTCCTCCACCCGCACCCCGGCGGGGGCGGCGGCGGAGCCCCCCTCGCCCCGCAGGGTCCAGGTCAGGTCGCTGGGCAGGGGCATGGGCTCGTCAAAGACGTCAAAGGCGGTCACGGAGAGGATGTAGGTCAGGTCCTGGCCGGTGGGGATGGTCAGGGTGTTCGGGCCGGTGAGGGTCAGGGAGCCCAGGGGAGGGATGGCGGTGACGATCAGGGGGATGTTCACCCGCAGACCGGTGTTCTCCTCGGCGGCGGTGAGGACGACGGAGTAACTCCCCACGGGCAGGGCTTCGTCCGCCCGCACGGTGACGGAGCCATCCCCGGCGACGGTGGCGCGGAGGTGGTCGTCCAGGCTGCTGGAGAGGGTCCAGTCCCAGCCGGCGTCCACGTCCTCCAGCGGCGCGTCAAACTGGTCCAGCAGGACGGGGGTGTAGGTGGCGAGGGCGTCCATCCGGTCGTAGACCGTCTCCAGCCGGGAGGCGCCGGTGACCGGCTCGCCATCCTGGAAGATGACCGCCCGGACGGCGGCGGGCTGGGCGGGGGCCAGCAGTTCCAGCTCCAGGGTGGCGGGGGGGAGGTCCTCATATTGGGCGGTGAGGGTGTAGGTCCCGGCCAGGTCCACCCCCTGGTAGGGGAGGAAGGCCAGGAGGTAGTTGCCCGTCTGGTCAAGGCTCACGCTCATGTTGGCCCGCATGGGCTCCACGGTGAGGGGGATGTCCAGCTGTTTGCTGTCCATGGGGCGGCCCTGCTGGTCCAGGCAGGAGAGCACGTAGGTCAGGGTCAGGGTGGAGCCGTCGTCGGGGAGGATGGCGGTGGTGGGGCCGGTGAGGGAGAGGGTCCCGGGCCGGACCTCCACGGTGAGGGTGATGGACACGGCGGCCTGGATGCCGTCGCTGGTCTGGGCGGTGAGGGTGAAGGCGTGGGTCCCGGCGGGGAGCTTGTACCAGTCCGCCGCCAGGGCGCACCGGTTCTCCCCGGCGCTCTCCACGCTGAGGCCCGCCGGGGCCCCGGCCAGGGACCAGGTGACCGCGCCCTCCAGCTCCTGGCCGTACTGGTCCAGGATCCGGGCGGTGTAGACCGCGTCCAGCGTCTCCCCGGCCAGGGCGCGCAGGACGTCCTGGCCACAGAGGGTGTCGCCCTTATAGATCCGCACGGAGGCGGGGACCCGGGCCGCCCGCTCCAGGGTGAGGTCCAGGGAGTCGGACAGGCGGGCCTCCCCGGAGCGGTATTCGGCCGAAACCCGGACGGTCCCCGGCTGGGCCTCCGAGGTGACGGTGAGCAGGCCCTGGCTGACGCTGACCCCCGGGTAGGTCCCGTCCAGGAGCCAGGTGATCCCCTGGAGGTCGGGGTACTCCGTCCCGTCCAGGCCGTGGCCGGTGGCCGACAGGGGGAGGACGGCGGTCTGGCCCACGGCGGGGATGGTCAGGGCGGTGCGGTCACGGTCGATGGCGATCGACTGGAGGGAGAGGGACTGGGAGTTGGGGTAGGCCAACCAGCTGCGGTCGGCCACGGTGTCCTTCCCGACCAGGGCCACGGCGTGGGGCAGGGTGAACACCCCCGGGTAGAAGTTGTCGGTGGTGCCGGAGGTGGGGCGGTAGTAGAACCGGGCCACCTCCCCTTCGGGCTGGGGCGTGTCGGCGGTGACGGCGAAGGCCAGGGAGATCTCCTCATCCTCCACGTGCCAGGCGATCAGGCTGGCGGCGTAGCCCTCGGCGGGGACCAGACAGCTGGCCAGGGCGCTCCCGTCCACCGGGGACATCAGCCCGCCCAGGGGGGTCAGGGGCTGGACGGCCCGGCGCTGGAAGGTGAGGGTGAAGGCGGCGGCGGAGACGGTGGCGGAGGTGCTCAGGCGGAAGGACAGGTAGCGGGTCGCCGCCTCCGCGGCCATCCCAGCGTCCTGGACGGAGAGGACGGCGTCGGTCACCGCCGGGGCGGTCCCGGTGGTCAGGTGGGCCGCCGCCAGCTGGGCGTCGGGCTCGTCCACCTGGCCGGAACTGTCCAGGTCGGCGGTGACGGCGGCGGGGAGGTAGCCGGCGTTGACGCCGTAGTAGCGCAACACCGCGGCCAGGTCGGCCATGTCCCGGACGCCGTCGTTGGTGACGTCGCCAATGTTGTCGGCGATGTTGAAGGGGATGTAGCTCTCGTCCAGGTCGTTGATGGTGCGGTCGGCGCTGAGGTAGGGCAGGTAGCCGGGCTTTTCGATGCGGAATTTGTAGGTGCCCGGGGCGATGTTGCCGGTGTCGTAATTGCCGCCGGCGTCGGCGTAGAAGAGGCTGTTGTAGTGGTAGCCGGTCTCGTGGTCCACCAGGGTGATGGTGGCGGAGGAGTCGGCGCTGGCGGTGGTGACGGCGCCGTAGGCGCGGGTGTAGGCGTTGGTGGCCTCCCGGTAGGGGGTGGTCAGGCCGGGGCCGGTGACGTAGTAGACGGCGGCCAGGGCGGAGCGCAGGCGCACGTTTTCAAAGGTCAGCCCGCCCTGCTCGTCCGCCACCGCCCAGCCGATGAACAGCGCGCTGTCCGAGCAGCGCAGCAGCTCCTGGGCGGTGAGGGCGGCGGGGGGATCGGCCTGGGAGGGCAGGGCGATCAGGGTGTAGAGCCCGCCGGGCTGGACGGTGCCGTAGGAGGCGGGGATCCGGGGGGTGTAGCGCCCGGTGGTGACCTCCAAGGGCGTGACTTGCCCGGTCTGGCCCGGGCCGTCCCCGGCCTCCTGTACCTCCCCCGCCCCCTGGACCCCCAGGGACAGCGAGGCGGCCAGCACCAGGGACAACGTCCCCGCCAACAGACGCTTCCAGCGAGATTTCATAGCGATCACCCTTTTGACGTAAAGATGTGGATGGAAAAGGCAAAAATCCGACAATAGAAGTATAGCACGGTTGCTGGCAAAAGTCACGGAAAATGTGGAAAAATGCCGCTGGCAAAAAGGCCCTCCGGCGGGGCGGCCGGAGGGCGGGTCAGTTGAAAATGTCGGGGTTTTCCTGGAACAGCTGCCGGATGCGGGGCCACATCATCTGGTGCTCCGGCTTTTGGAGGTCGGGGTCGTGGGCCAGCAGGTCCTGGGCGGCGCGCTGGGCGGCGGTGAGCAGGCGCATATCGGCGGACAGGTCGGCCAGGTGGAGCTGGGGCAGGCCGTGCTGGCGCTGGCCGAAGAAGTCCCCGGGGCCCCGGGCCTTTAGGTCCTCCTCGGCGATGCGAAAGCCGTCGGTGGTGGCGCACAGGGCCTTCAGCCGGGCCCGGGTCTCCGGGTTGCGGGCGTTGGAGACCAGCACGCAGTAGGACTGGTGCTTCCCCCGGCCCACCCGGCCCCGGAGCTGGTGGAGTTGGGACAGGCCGAAGCGGTCGGCGTTCTCCACCACCATCAGCGCCGCGTTGGGCACGTCCACCCCCACCTCGATGACGGTGGTGGACACCAGCACCTGCACCTCTCCGGCGGCGAAGGCGGCCATCACCGCCTCCTTCTCCCTGGACTTCATCTTCCCGTGGACAAAGGCCACCCGGAGGTGGGGAAAGACGCTCTGGGCCAGATACTGGGCGTATTGCGTCACCGATTTCAGCGTGGGGTCCCCCTCCTGGGCCTCCGCCTCCTCCACCGCCGGGCACACCAGATACGCCTGCCGCCCCTGGGCCACCAGCTTGTCCACAAATTTGTAGAGCCGCTGGTGGTACCGCTCGCTGACCAGGTACGTCTCCACCGGCTGACGGCCCGGGGGCAGTTCGTCCAGCACGGACACGTCCAGGTCCCCGTAGAGGATCAGGGCCAGGGTCCGGGGGATGGGAGTGGCGGAGAGGACCAGCAGGTGGGGGTGCGCCCCCTTGGCGGCCAGGGCGGAGCGCTGGTTCACCCCGAAGCGGTGCTGTTCGTCCACCACCGCCAGGGCCAGATCCTGGAAGTCCACCCCCTGGCTGAGCAGGGCGTGGGTGCCCACCACCACCTGGATCTCCCCGGCGGCCAGGGCCCGCTTCACCGCCTTTTTCTCGGTGGCGGTCTGGGCGGCGGTGAGCAGGGCCACCGTCACGTGGGCGGGCTCCAGGAGGGTCTTGAGGGTCTGGTAGTGTTGCTGGGCCAACAGTTCGGTGGGGGCCATCATGGCCCCCTGGGCCCCGCTCTTGGCCGCCCGCCACAGGCAGAAGGCGGCGATGGCGGTCTTGCCCGAGCCCACGTCCCCCTGCACCAGCCGGTTCATGGGCGGCCCGGCGCACAGGTCCCGGGCGCACTCGTCCACCACCCGGCGCTGGGCGCCGGTGAGGGGGAAGGGGAGCAGGGCCTGGAACGCTTTGGGGTCCCCCGCGTTCAGGGGGATGCCCCGGCCCACCTCCCGCCGCTTTCGCAGGAGGGAGAGGCCCATGGTGAGGTAGAAGAGCTCCTCAAAGGCCAGCCGGGCCCGGGCGGCCTCCAGCGACGCCCAGTCGTCGGGGAAGTGGACCTGGCGGCAGGCCTCTTGGATCCCGGGCAGGCCCTGGGCGTCCAGCACCGCCTGGGGCAGGGTCTCGGCAAGGTCGTCGGCGCAGTGCTCCACCGCCGCCTGGGCCAGGGTGATGAGCAGGTGGTTGCTCAGCCCCTGGGTCAGGGGGTAGCGGGGCATGATCCGGCCGGTGAACCGCTGGCGGGCCGCCGGCTCAAAGACCGGGTTGGTCATGGACCGCCGACCCCCCACCAGCTCCACCTTGCCGTAGAAGACGTAGCTCTCCCCCTGGCGCAGGGCGTTTTGGAGGTAGGGCTGGTTGAAGAAGGTCACGTCCAGCGCCCCGGCGTCGTCCACCGCCCGGGTCTTCACCAGGTCCAGCCCCCGGCGGATGCGGGAGAGGCGGGGCGGCTGGGCGATCATGGCCTCCACGCACACCGGCTCCCCCACCGGGGCCTGGGCGATGGAGTAGACCCGGGTGCGGTCCTCGTAGCGCCGGGGGTAGAAGGTCAGCAGATCCCCCGCCCGCTCCAGCCCCAGCTTAGCCAGCGCCCTCTGCCGGGCCGGCCCCACGCCAGGAAAACCGCCCAGCGGCGTATCCCACACGATCCTCTCCACATCGCACCCCCCTCTCCCAGCCTTTTTGGATATTCTACCGCAAAAGGACAAAAAAAGAAAGGGGGACTTCCCCGATGGAAGTCCCCCAAATCAGGCAGAAGATCCCCTCCCGGCCAATGGGATAGGAGAGATGTCCCGACCTTTGACTGCCGATCAGCCGGTATATTCCGAGGTCAAGACAAGCGTCTTTCCCGTCTGCGTCGCTTTGAACGTCCAGCCGTTTTCTGTCTGTGGCGAGTCGATGGAGGCAAGGACTTTTTCTATGGTGGGCAGGATCGTATACATAGCGGCGTCCTCCTCGCCATGCGCAATGCCGGCCGAAACGAATATGACGCAATCCGCCGCAAGTTGACCCACAGGGACACTCATCATATCCACAATGTCCGCTGAGATAGTCAAAGCGGTAGCCTCTTGAAAATAATCTGTCGGGGCACCTTCAACCGTGACAGTTACCTGCTTTACCATTTGCCTTTTGTCGGCGGTCCCCTTTATAGACAAAGGGATACCAAAAAAGTCACCGGAAAAATTGAACGTGTGCCCGCCGAGGCCTTTTTTGACGGTAAAATGTTCGTCCGAGCCAAACAAGTGAAGAAAGCTCTCTTCGTAATCGTCAATCGATACGTTGGAGCTTTTCCCACCGCAGGCCGCCAGGGACAGGACCATGACCAGCGCCAGCAACAGGGCCAGCAGATTTTTTCTTTTCATAAATACGCCTCCCACAATAACTATGATTGGTTTTGGGTCATTTGATCTCGTAGGTCACTTCAAGGCCTTCATCGGGCTGATAGGTCCAGGACACCCGGTATTTATCGTTTTCTTCTCTCTGACGGCCCATGAAAGCGTTGGTTTCCAGCATCCTGTAGTATAAGGATCCATTGAACCCCAACTCCTTATTTGCGTACTGAATGGCCTCCAGCGCGCCAGATTCCATGCGAGGACGTAGGAGCACTTTTCCGGCAGGGTCCAAGCTGTCGAAGTAAAATTCAGGGTATGTATCAATGGTAAAATAGTCATCCTTCTCCGTGCCGCCGGTGAGCACCCCGGCGAGACTGGTGCATTTGCTCGCCACCTTTGTGAACTTAGACTCATGCGGGATGACAAGCGCCATGACAATGACTGTGGCGACAGCGACAAGACCCCCGATGGCCAGCCTCTTTTTGATCCATTTGGACTCTTCTGCCGGGGCTGCCTCCGCATTGTCTTCCGGCAACAGAACGTCCACAGCCCGGTCTGTTTCCCCATGAACAGCGTCCTCGCCCGGGGTGACTTCAGAAGCTCGCTCCTCCGGCTCCCGATCTTGCTCTCTGCTATTCTCCATGTCAAATCTCTCCTCTCTTTGTGATGTTTCAAATCAACACGCAAGGGAAACTGCCGGGCCTGGCGCAGTGGCGGGGGCGTAAGGCTGTTGGTCGCTATTACGTTTTGCGAGATCAGTCCTTACGAAATTTGTGGCCGTTATTCACTAAAGCCCCGCCTTTGTATTGGTATCTGGTACTAACGACACCAACATCAAAATCCTTATTGCCGTCTTCGTACAAAACGACCTCTCCGTCGTCAACTTCCCAGGAGCCTGTTTCGGTACTGGATATGCTGCCGTCCTTATATGTTACTTCGGCATAAGTACCGTCTTCTGACAGAACGAAAGCGCTGGCAAATTGACTGCCGTTGTACACATATGCCCCGCTCCAAGTTCCAATGACGTCTTTCTCGCTGATCCCGCCGCATGAACACAAGCTAACAAGCATCACACAAATTAAGGCAACAGCAACGAAACCTTTCAAGTTTTTCATATCTTTACCTCCTATCTCCTTTCATCGAGTTATTTCTTTGAATTTGAGCGCATCCGCGCAGAGGATCCGTACAGCGTCAACAAAATGGGGAAGTTTTTAGTACTTTTGATAGGCGGCAATGTCCTTGACCAGTTGCTCGTCCTTATCCACAAAGGACACGCCCTGAATGGTGGCCATGCGGGTTCACCCCCTCCCAGGCAACAGATATATTCTGTATAATACCATATTTAATCTGTATAGTCAACGTGAAAAGATGAAATTTAGAGGTATTTATTCTTGAAACAGCGGACAAAAATCCATGTATGCTTACGGGTAGGGGGGATCAGCATGGATTATAAGGCGTACATTCGCGACCGCATTACAGAACTGCGGATGAAACGAGGGGTGTCCGAATACCAGATGAGTCTGGAACTGGGCCAGAACAAGAACTACATCCAGGGAATCAGCTCCGGGAAAGCCCTTCCCTCCATGACGCAGTTCCTCAATATCTGCGACTATTTTGAGATCACTCCCATGCAGTTTTTCGATGCGGAAAGCCTCAATCCACAGCTGTCCAGAAAGGTTCTGGAGGAAGTCAAGCGCCTCAACGACGACGACGTGCTTTTGCTCCTCAACCTGATCAAAAGATTTCACAACAATTAAGGTCGGGCGCAAAAAACACGCCCCGCGGCCCGGGGAACCGGGGCGTGGGGCGTGTTTTTGCCTATCAGAATGTTTTTATGCCGGGGCGGGATTGCGCGCCGGGTCAGCCTTCTTTGCGTTGGAGTTGGAGGCGGTCGGCGATCATGGCGATGAACTCGCTGTTGGTGGGCTTGCCTTTGGCGTTGGAGACGGTGTAGCCGAAGTATTTTTGCAGCGTCTCCAGGTCGCCCCGGTCCCAGGCCACCTCGATGGCGTGGCGGATGGCCCGCTCCACCCGGCTGGGGGTGGTGGCGAATTTCTTGGCCACGGTGGGGTAGAGTACCTTGGTTACGGCGTTGATGACCTCCATGTCCTCCACCGTCAGGCGGATGGCCTCCCGGAGGTACTGGTAGCCTTTGATGTGGGCGGGCACGCCGATCTCGTGGATGATGGCGGTGACCCGCAGTTCCAGGCTCTCCTCTCCGCCGCCCAGGTCGTCCTGGGGCTGGGAGCCCAGGACCAGCTGGCGGCACCGCTCCAGCACCGTGGCCGGCCGGCAGGGTTTTAGCATCAGATAGTCCGCCCCATGGCCGCTGACCTCCTGGATCAGCCCCTCGTGGAGAAAGGCGGACAGCACCAGCACCAGCGGCGGCTGGGCCATGGCCTTCAGAGCGTCCAGCACCTCCAGCCCATCCAGACCCGCCAGCACCAGGTCCATCACCACCACCTGGGGCCGCTGGGCGCGCGCCATGCGGAGGAGCTCCTCCCCGTCCCCGGTGACGCCCAACAGCCGCGTCCCGCCCTCCTGCCGGGCGGCCTCCGAAAGGGCGGCTTGAAGATCCCGCCCGGTGTCCCCCAATAAAATGGAAATTTCCTGCTCCATGTTTGTCCCTCGCTTTCCGCGGCCCTGCCGCGTGATCGTCCTTCGTGGGGCCCTCCACATCGGTGGTGTGAATATACCATATTTTTACAGTTCCCGCAAGAAGAAACTGGAAAATTTTAGAAAAAATCGTCCGACAAACTTCGCCTTTTCCCCGAAAAAAGGGGGATAGTCGTCGATTCCCGGCGACTATCCCCAGGTGTGGAACAGGGCCCCGGCGGGGTCACTCCTCCATGTGGCGGCTCAAAAAGCCGGCGGCGGTCTGGATCATCTTGGTCTCCGTCTCGCCCACGGTCTGGTCGTCCTCGGCCACGAACAGCACCGCCCCCAGCACGTCCCCGCCGGAGAGGATGGGGGCGCAGACGGTGATGTGGTACTTTTCGTTGTCCCGGCAGACGGCCAGTTGCGCCTCGCCCCGCTGGCGGACGTAGAGCTGGCGGTTTTCCATCAGCTTTTCCAGCTCCTCGCTGATGGGCCGCTCGGCCAGGTCCCGCCGGGGCGCGCCGGTGACGGAGAGCACGTTGTCCCGGTCCACGATGACGGCGGTGAGGCCGGAGAGCTTGGCCAGGGTGTCGCACATCTGGCCGGCGAAGTCGCTCAGCCCGCCCATGAGGCTGTACTTCTTAAAGACCACGCCCCCGTCCTTGTCCGTGAAGATCTCCAGCGGGTCGCCCTCGCGGATACGCATGGTGCGGCGGATCTCCTTGGGGATGACGATGCGCCCAAGGTCGTCAATGCGTCTTACGACGCCGGTGGCTTTCATCAAAGGAATCTTCCTCCCTCTTTCTATTTGACAATCCTTAGTATGGGCAGGGCGCCTTTGGATATGCGGCGGACAGAGGCGGTATGATTTGGAAAATCGCCTGGGCGGGTGCGGTTCATTCTTTAGTGGAGGATTGTATTTCGGGGAAAAGGATGGTAAAATGAGGAACAGATCCGGGCGGGGCGGCGGCTGGTTTTTGGGAACTCAATGTGGTTTTGGCCGTTTTACGCGCGGGAAAAGATGGGAGGAATCGAGCATGAAGAAGTATCTGGCTGAATTGATCGGGACCGCGGTTTTGGTGTTCCTGGGGTGCGGCACCGCCATGCTGGTGGGGTGTGACGCGGCGGCGGGGAGCGGCTATCTGCTGACCGCCCTGGCCTTCGGCCTGGTCATCGTGGGCATGGCCTACTGCGTGGGCAACATCTCCGGCTGTCACATCAACCCCGCCGTCAGCCTGGGGGTCCTGATGTCCGGGGGGATGAGCGGCAAGGACTTTGTGGGCTATGTGATCGCCCAGTGCGTGGGCGCGCTGGCTGGGGCCGGCCTGCTGGCGGCGGTCTTCGGCCTGGGCCAGGTGACCGACATGACCGGCGGCTTTGGCTCCAACGGTCTGGCCGGGGTGAACGGCAGCGCCGCGGCGGGGCTCTTGGTGGAGGGGATCCTGACCTTCATCTTCGTCCTGACCATCCTGGGCGTGACGGACAGCAAGGCCAAGCACGGCTCCTTTGGCGGCCTGGTCATCGGCCTCACCCTCACCCTGGTCCACATCCTGGGCATCGGCCTCACCGGGACCTCCGTCAACCCCGCCCGCAGTTTTGGCCCCGCGGTGGTGGCCGCCCTCACCGGGAACACGGCGCCCCTGGGTCAGCTCTGGGTCTTCATCGTCGGCCCCCTGGTGGGCGGCGCGCTGGCCGCGGTGGTGTACAGCGCCCTGCGGAAAGGCAAGTAAGCGCTCCAACACGATACAGGCAAAAAAGAACACATCCGCCGGTCATGCCGGCGGATGTGTTCTTCTATGTATCGCTCTGTCCCGGCCGCGCTCACGGCGTGGGGAGGGAGTCCTCAGTGACGGGGAAGGTGAAGTAGGTGTCCGGGTAGGGCTCGTCGGCCAGGGTGAAGTGCCACCACTCCGTGTCCAGGGGCTGGAAGCCGTTTTCCACCATAATGTCCCGCAGGGTGTTCCGGTTCTGGAGCTGCTGGTCGGTGAGGCCCTGGGTGTAGTCCGGGTGGGACAGCTGGCCAAAGTAGTCAAAGGTGCCGCCCATGTCCGCCTCCTTCCCGGTGGCCATGTCGAACAGGGTGAGGTCCACGGTGCTGCCCCGGCTGTGGCCGGAGCGCTGGGCGATGTAGCCCTGGTCAAAGAGCACCGACTTGTCCAGTTCCGGGTAGAAGTAGGGCTTCATGCGGGTGTCCTCCACGTCCTCGGCCCAGGCCACGAAGTGGTCCACCGCCTCGCAGGGGCGGTAGGCGTCGTAGACCTTCAGCCGGTAGCCCCGCTCCACCGCGTCCTGGGACGCGGCGGCCAGGGCGGCGGCGGCCTCCCGGGTCATCAGGGCGCAGGGCTGTTCGTAGCCGTGGATCCTGTCCCCCACGAAGTTGTAGGTGGAGTAGTAGCGGATCTCCAGGATGGCGTCGGGCACCGCCTGGGCCAGGGAGACGAAGCCGGAGGCGTCGTCCGCGCCGGCGGAGCGGGCCGCCTCCCCGGGGGTTTCCGTCTCCGCCGGAGGGGCGGAGGCGGCGCAGGCGGACAGGGTCAGCGCCAGGGCCAGGGCGGCCAGCCGCTTCCAAATGGTCTTTCCCATGTTCGGTTCCTTCTTTCCCGTGTCTTTTCGGCGAGCGGGGCCGGACCGGCGCCCCGGGCCGCGGATGTTTTTGGACGCCGACATTGTATCACAGTTGCACGCTGAAAAACAAGAGCGGGGGCGTGGCTGTGGGCGGAGGAGCGGGGAATTTTGGGGGATGCCGTCACTTAAAAAACCTTGACAAAGAGTATATAGGACGATGCAAGCATCGTCCCATATACTCTGAAAGAGTATATCGTTTTATATACTGTAAGCAGAGGGCCGAGGGCCGATCCAAACAAGAGGGAGGTTTTCGCGATGGAGAGATCGAAGCGCGCCGGGGGACCGGGACGGCGGGGCCGGGAGGTCCCGGAGGGGAGGGCTGGGAGCCGTGGGTGAATATTTGGGCGTCATCACCTGGAACGTCAGGGGAGACCGGGCCGCCCAAACCGCCGCCCAGCGGGTCCAGGACCTGCAAGGGGTGCTGACGCAGCTGGCGGGGACGCGGGACTGCCCGGTGGACCTGCTCTGCCTGCAGGAGACCAGCGGCCATCAGGGCGGGCTGATGGCGGCGCTGGCGGGCGCGGGGTGGGCCTGCCAGACCCTGCGGGAGAGGAACGGGCAGGGGGACTCCTACGTGTTCGCCCTGTCGCCGGGGTCCGACCTGGCCTTTGCCGAGGCCCCGCGGCCGTGTTTGTTCCCCTATCAGTCGCCCACGGGCTCGCCCCTGCGCTACCCGGCCATGGCGCGGCTCGTCCGGCGGGACGGGACGCGGGTGACGGCGTTCACCTTCCACGCCCCCCTGGGCGGCGCGCGGGAGGAGGGGCTGGCCCGGTGTTCCCAGTTCGCCGAGGCGGAAGCCGGGGCGGGGAGCGCCCGCTATGTGCTGGTGGCGGGGGACCTGAACATCGACGACCAGGATCAGGTCTTCGACCCCGCCCTGGGGCGGTACGTGTACCTCCTGCGGCGGCTCTTTCAGGGCTTCGCGGGGGTGAGCTGTCATTTTGACCATGTGCTCTGCGCCCCGGACCGGGGCCTGGGGAACCTGGAGGGCCGCGCCTTCCAGACCACCAGCGACCACGACCTGCTCTACTGCCGGATCAAACTCGGGTAAACGCGCGGCCGGGGCGCGGCCCCGGCATCAGACAAGGGAAAGGATGAGGAAAACCATGCAATATCAAATCGTCCCCAAGGAAGGTACGGTTCTGGTCACCATCACCGAGGAGAAGAGGACCGAACAGCTGGACATGAGCCAGGAGCCGCCGGAGGGCTGTCTGCTGGTCCAGGAGGGCAGAAAGGCCGTGCTGGGCGAGATCAACTTGGAGAAGATGATCGGCGAGCTCCAGGACTGCGTGGACCTGCTCCAGATCACCTACAACGCGGTGGACGGCTTCGCCGTCCAGGTACAGGTCCAGGAGTTGAGCAATCAGTTTATTGACGCCATGAACGACAGCAACCAGACCGCCCTGGACTTCCAGCTGTCCGCCCACGACGCGCTGGAGGCGTGCGTCTACGCCTACGCCCTGCTGATGGAGGGGGAGGCGGGATCCGCCCTGGGGCTGTTGGCGGGGACCAAGGACACGGCCGGCAGGATGGTCCAGCGGGCCGACAAGCTGGTCAACACCTACCAGAAGCTGACCGACTACACCAACACGGTGCTGAAAAGCATCATGGACGAGCGGGCCAGCGACGAGAAGAAGCGGGAGGAGACCCTGGCCATGATCGGCGAGTTGAAGGGCTCTATCCAGGCCATGGAAGAACTCAAGGATAGCCTGGCGCAGGATATCCAGGAGATGAACAGCGAGTACCAGCAGTTGCAGCAGCGGGAGATCCAGGCGGAGAAGCGGGCCTTTGGGATGCAGTTGGCCTCCATGGTCCTGGGCGCGGTGGGGGGCATTTTGGGCCTCCCCGCCCAGCTGTTGGGCAGCAGCGACGCGGAGCGGGACGCCGCCGAGCGGGAGACCCAGAGCGTGACCGGCGAGACCTCCGCCCAGGACCAGGCCATGCGCTCCTACGCCCAGAACGTGGGGCGGCAGACCGCCATCCAGGCCGAGTGCGACAAGCTGGACAAGCGCGTCCAGCGCATCGACCAGGTGCTGGACGGGGGGCTCTACCAGGGCGGCGCCCACAGCGGCGAGATGGACCCCGCCGACCCCGACGCCAAAAAGACCGACCAGGACCTGCGAGCGGAGAAGCAGAGCGCGGTGGAACAGAAGGGGAAGTTGAACCAGGAGCTGAACGGGCTGAAGGGGGAGCAGTCCGCGCTGGAAAAGGCCCTGAAGGGCCTGGGGGTGGCGGTGGACCAGGTGTCGGAAAAGACCAAGGCCATGGCCCAGGACATCCAGGCCCAGGCCGACTCCCTGGCCCAGCGGGCGGAGGCGGTCCGCAAAAAGCGGGACGAGCTCAAGACCCTGGAGCGGAAGAATCTGTCCAACCTGGCCAGGGAGACGGCCAAGATGGAGAACATGGTCATGGACGCCAACTCCCTGGAGAGCGCCGTGCAGTGCCTGGTCATCGCCATCGGATGTCTGCGGAAGGTGCTGGCCTACCTCCAGGAGATCAAGCTGTTCTGGATGAACGTGGAGACCTTCTGCGGCGATCTGGCCAACAACGAAAATCTCACCAACCTGATCGCCAGCCAGAAGGACTACCCGGCGGAGAAGTGCGCCGTGTTCTTCCAAAACCGCATCTTCGTGGTGGGCTATTTGGGGCTCATGGCCAAGTGGCAGGCTCTCCACGTGATCTTCAGCGAGTACCAGGCCGCCCTGATGGCCGTGTCCCAGCGGATGAAAACGGCCATGGAACAGCCCCTGTCCCCGGACCGCAAGGTCCAGTGGAAGCTGGCCGGCGGCATGGCGGCCACCCTGCGGGCGAAGCTGGAGAAGGAGGTGGAGACGCTGTGACCGCACCCGAAAAAGAGGCGATCGTCCTGGACGACGCCTTTGAGGCCATCCGCCAGAGCCTGGCTCTGGCCGCCCAGCGGTATCAGGCGGTGGAGAAGGAGGGCGGGCTGGACCCCAAAAGCTGGCTGGAAAACGTCCGCCTCCTCAAGCCCATCACCGACCAGCTCCAGCGGGAGGCCCAGGCCCGGGCTGCCCGGTGCCAGGCGGAACTGGACCGGCAAAACGAGGCCAAAGATCAGCTGCTGGCCGACCGCACCCGGCGCTATGCCGAGGTGGAGGCGGAGAAGGGGAAGCTGTCCGACCTGGACGCCCAGATCCTGGCCCTGACCACCCAGATCTCCGGCATCGACCAGGAGATCGTGGACAAGCGCAAAGAGGTGGAGAAAAACCAGGAGGCGCTCCGCCAGGCCAAGGAGGGGCAGAAGAAGTGGAGCACCGTCTTCTGGTGCACCTGCTGGATCCCCTTTGTCAACATCGGCACGGGGGTCAAGAAGATCGACGTGGACAACGAGTACGCGGCCAAGGCCAAGGTCCTGGACCGGGAGATCCGGGCCTGCCAGGACCGGGCCGCCGATCTCAACCGGGAGCTGGAGGGGCTGCGCGGCCAGAAGCGGGAGAGGGATGAGGTCTCCGAGGAGCTGGCCCGGCGGATCACCGCCATCGACGGCCGCGTCGCCCAGATCACCGCCGAGATCAACAGCCTGAGCGGGCAGATCAACCTGTGGCGGGCCATCCTGGAGACGTGCCAGGTGGCGGACACCCAGCTGGCCCACGCCAACGGGGACCTGGAGGTGGTGCGGGAGTGCTTCGCGGACCTGCGGAAGGTGGAAGAGCTCCTCCGCGCCCCCACCACCGCCCGCTTCGTGGCGGGCCGGACCTGCCGGGGCGCCTGCCTGCGGGCGGGGGAGACCCTGGAGCGGGGGGAGTACCTCATCAGCCCCAACGGGAAGTTCATCGCCGTGCTGGACGGGGAGAACGAGCTGGCGGTGTGCAACTCCCACGGGAAGCTGTGGACCTCCGGCACCCAGGGGGCCGGGGGAGAGGGCCGGGTGCGCCTGGACGGCCGCGGGCCCGCCGCCCTGGTAGGGGCCGGCCGGGCCTGGAGCACCAAGCGGCCCGGGGCGGCCTCCCTGGTGATGCAGGACGACGGCGACCTGGTGGCCTACGACGCCGCCGGACAGACCCTCTGGGCCAGCGACACCTTTACCTACGCCAACGTGGACAGCCTGCGCTTTCGGGCCCAGGGGACGTGAGAGGGGGGACGGCGTATGGACTTTGGCATTGTAGGCGTGGCCTCCATCACCGCCATCTGCTACCTGGTGGCCCAGGCGCTGAAGGCCACCTCTCTGGACAGCAAATGGCTCCCGGTGCTGTGCGGGTGCTGTGGGGCGGTCCTGGGGGTGGTGGCCCTGCTCATCCGCGTGCCCGACTTCCCCGGGGACGACCCCCTGACCGCCCTGGGGGTGGGCATCGCCTCCGGCCTGGCCGCCACCGGGGCGCACCAGCTGGGCAAACAGCTCAACAGCGGATCGTGAAAGGAGCGGATAGACCGTGGAACTCCATCAGCTGTATCTGACCAAGAACCTGTGTTACGTGAAGGGGAGCATTATGACCCCCAGGGGCGTTATGGTGCACAGCACCGGGGCCAACAACCCCCGGCTGGGCCGCTACGTAGGCCCGGACGATGGCCTGTTGGGCTCGGGGAACAACCACTGGAACACCCCCCTCCCCGGCGGCCAGCAGGTGTGCGTCCACGCCTTCATCGGCAAACTCAAGGACGGCCGCGTGGCCACCTACCAGACCCTGCCCTGGAACTACGTGGGCTGGCACGCCGGCGGGGGGCCTAAGGGCAGCGCCAACCGCCTGGGGTACATCGGCTTTGAGATCTGCGAGGACGGCTTGAACGACGGGGTCTACTTCGCCGCCGTCTACCGGGAGGCGGTGGAGCTGACCGCCCACCTCTGCAAGACCTTCGCCCTGGACCCCCTGGCCAACGGCGTGGTCATCTGCCACGCCGAGGGCGCCCAGCGGGGCATCGCCTCCCACCACGCCGACGTGCTCCACTGGTTCCCCAAGTTCGGCAGGACCATGAACGACTTCCGCCGGGAGGTCCGGCAGACCCTGGACCGGGGCGGCGTCTGACTCCCGGCCTCGCTTCCCGCGGTTGAAAAACACACCGGCCCACCGGCACAAAAGAAGGGGCTCCTATCCCGGGATAGGAGCCCCTTTGCCGCCCGGAGGGGGCGGTTTGGGCGGGAAAGGCTAGGGGTCGATGGGAAGGTGGGGGAGGGCTTGGAGCAGGGCGGCCTTGTCGTTGGGCAACGTCCCGGCCACCACCTGGTCCAGCAGTTCCGCCAGCGCGCGACCCACCTGGGGGCCGGCGGGTACCCCGGCGGCCAGCACGTCCCGGCCGTTGACGGCCAGGTCTTTTAGGGAGAAGCACTGGCCCTGGGCGATGACCTGACGGGCCAGATCTTTTAGGGCCCGGGTGGCCGCCAGGCGCTCTTCGGACAGGCGGGGGTCCTGACCCAGGCAGTCGCACCGCTTGACCTCCAGAAGCTGGAAGAACGCCTCCTCCCCCAGCCGCCCCAGCCAGCGGCGGACGGACTTCTCCGTGGGGTGGATGGGCGCGTCGTGGCGCTCCACCAGGGCGACCACCCGCTCCCTGGTGGCGTTGTCGAATTTCAGCGCCCGGAGCATCTGGTCGGCCAGTTGGGCGCTCACGGCGGGGTGGCCGTAGAAGTGGTCGATGCCGGCCTCGTCGGTGGTCTTGCAGGGGGGCTTGCCGATGTCGTGGAGCAGGACGGCCAGGCAGATGACTTCCTCCGCCGGGGCGGCGGCCAGGGCGTGGAGGGTGTGCTCCCAGCCGCCGTAGCAGTGGTGGGGGTTGTGCTGTTCCAGCCCCACCAACGGCTCCAACTGGGGCCAGAAGCGGCACAGCACCTGGGGGAACTCCCGCAGGACCTGGGCCCGCCGGGGGCCCACGATGAGCTTGCGAAGCTCCGTCTGGATCCGCTCGGCGGCCACCCGGTCCAGCATGGGCAGGGTCCGGGCGATGGCGGCGGCGGTGGCGGGGTGGATGGCAAAGTCCAGGCAGGCGGAAAAGCGCAGGGCCCGCAACAGGCGCAGGCCGTCCTCCTGAAAGCGGCGCTCCGGCTCGCCCACACAGCGGACGACCCCGGCGGCCAGGTCCGCCCGGCCCCCGAAGGGGTCGTGGAGCGCGCCGTCCAGGTCCAGGGCCATGGCGTTGATGGTAAAGTCCCGCCGGGCCAGGTCCTGGGTCAGGTCGGGGACGAAGGAGACGGCGTCGGGCCGCCGCCCGTCGGAGTAGGGGCCGTCCCGGCGGTAGGTGGTGATCTCGTAGAAGACCCCGTCCACCCCCACCGCCACGGTGCCGTGGCGGATCCCCGTTTCCAACAGGGGAAAATTGGCAAAGCAGGCCCGGGTCTGCTGGGGCAGGGCGGAGGTGCAGATGTCCCAGTCCTGGGGCTCCGCCCCCCGCAAAAGGTCCCGGACGCATCCGCCCACCAGGTGGGCCTCGTACCCCGCCTCCGCCAGCCGCTCCAACAGCAGCCGGGGGCCGGGGGGGATCCGCGCCGTCACGGGCGGCGGCCCAGGGCCTGGTGCTCCCGGGACAGCTCCCGGTAGAGCTGGGGGGCGGTCCAGGCCAGGTTGTAGGCGGTGACCACCGCCTTCAGGGGGATGGGGGGCACCCCGGCGGCGGCAAAGCCGCCCAAAAAGGCGTCCAGCGCCGGGCCGTCAAAGCCGGAGAGCACCAGCATCTCCCCCGGGACGAACTCCGCCGACGCCTGTCCCGCCGGGGCGGCGGGGACGGGCAGGCCCAGCAGGTCCCCCAGGGCGCGGCCCTGGTCGGCGGGGGCCACGGCGCGGCCCTGGACCCCCTGGGCGTCGCACAGGGCCAGCAGGGCCTTTTCCTTGGCGGGGGCGAGGTTGTAGAGCAGGGCGGCGGGCATGGCGGGCGCCTCCTTTTCGGGCAGTTTCGGTGGCTTTATTGTACCCCCCGCCGGGCCGTTTGGCAAGGGGTGGGAATTTTGCCCCGAGGCCGTTGCATTTCGTGGGAAATCGTGTTACACTAAAGGGCGCAATTCCCGGAAAGGATCTGGCCGCATGATAGATTGCTTTGACGTGACCCTCCCCGCCCTCACCGGCGACCGGCCCCGCAGGGCGTGGGTGTATGTGCCCGACTTCGCCCGGGAGGAGCCGGAGGCCCGCTTCCCGGTGCTCTATATGTTCGACGGCCACAACCTCTTTTTCGACGAGGAGGCCACCTACGGCAAGTGCTGGGGGCTGAAGGAATTTCTGGAGGACAGCGAGACGCCCCTGATCGTCGCCGCCGCCGAGTGCAACCACGGCCCCAACAACGAGCGGCTCATGGAGTACTCCCCCTTCTCCGCCGAGATGTTCCACGCCGGGTATCTCAAGGGCAAGGGCAAGGCCACCATGGACTGGTATGTGGAGTGGTTCAAGCCCTACGTGGACGCCCATTACCCCACCCTCCCCGACAGGGGGCACACCTTTTTGGGGGGCAGCTCCATGGGGGGGCTGATGACCCTCTACGGGGTGCTGCGGTACAACCGGGTCTTCTCCCGGGGGGCGGCCCTGTCCCCCTCCATCTGGTTCGCCCGGGACCGGCTGGAGAGCCTGATCCGCAACGCCCGGGTGGGCCGGGACACGGTGCTCTACATGGACTACGGCCAGCGGGAGATGCGGGGGCGCAAGATGATGGGCTGGTATGGCCGGGTGACGGGTATGCTGATGGAGAAGAACATCAACGTCACAAGCCGCATCGTCCCCGGGGGCTTCCACTCAGAGGAGAGCTGGGAGCGGCAGATCCCCTACTTTATCAACACCCTGTTCTATGAGCTGGATTAGGAGGCAGAAGACATGGAAGTGCAGTATTTTAAGCAGTGGTCCCCCGCCCTGGGGCGGGACATGGAGTGCAAGGTCTACGGCCACGCCGGCCGGCCCATCCTCTTTATCCCCTGTCAGGACGGCCGGTTCTTCGACTTTGAGAACTTCCACATGACCGACACCTGGGCCCCCTGGATCGACGCGGGGCGGTGCATGGTCTTCTCTGTGGACACCATGGACAAGGAGACCTGGTCCAACAAGACCGGCGACCCCCGCTGGCGGGCGGAGCGCCACGAGCAGTGGATGGCCTACCTCTGCGACGAGATGGTGCCCTTCATCCGCCAGATGGTCAACGAGCGCAACGGCTGGGAGGGCTACCCCGGCGTCATCGCCTTTGGCTGTTCCCTGGGCGCCACCCACGCCGCCAACCTCTTCTTCCGCCGCCCCGACCTCTTTGACGGGATGCTGGCCCTCAGCGGCATCTACGACGCCGCCTACGGCTTTGACGGCTATATGGACGACCTGGTCTACCTCAACTCCCCCGTCCACTTCCTCCAGGGCATGACCCCCGACCACCCCAACGTGGAGCGTTACAACAACGGCCGGGGGATCATCTGCGTGGGCCTGGGGGCCTGGGAACAGCCGGAGACCACCCGCCGGGTGGACGAGCTGTGCCGCCAGAAGGGGATCCAGATCTGGGTGGACTACTGGGGCCACGACGTGAACCACGACTGGCCCTGGTGGCACAAGCAGGCGGCCTATTTCGCCCCCTTCCTGCTGGACTGAAGCGACTTTTCCGGAAATACAGAAAGAAGGAAACACACCGATGAAAAACATGGTCTTTCTCTCCCCCAACTTCCCCACCAACTACTGGCAGTTCTGCCGGGAGCTGAAAAACAACGGCCTGAACGTCCTGGGGGTGGGGGACGCCCCCTATGACGATCTGTCCGGCGAGCTGAAGGACAGCCTGACGGAGTACTACAAGGTGGACACCCTGGAGGACTACGAGCAGGTCTACCGGGCGGTGGCCTACTTCGCCTGGAAATACGGCAAGATCGACTGGCTGGAGTCCAACAACGAATACTGGCTGGAACAGAACGCCGCCCTGCGGACCGACTTCCACATCACCTCCGGCTTTCAGGTGGAGGATATGCCCCGGGTGAAGTTCAAGTCCGAGATGAAGAAATACTACGCCCTGGCGGGCATCCCCGCCGCCCGGTGGCATCTGGTGCAGGAGAAAAAGGACGCGCTGGCGTTCATCCGGGAGGTGGGTTGGCCGGTCATCGTCAAGCCGGACAACGGCGTGGGGGCCAGCGATACCCATAAGCTCTCCTCCGAAAAAGACCTGGACCACTTCTTCCAGACCAAGCGGGACGTGCCCTATATCATGGAGGAGTTCGTCCACGCCGAGGTGAACTCCTACGACGCCATCATCGACTCCCAGGGCAACCCCCTCTTTGAGACGGGGAACATCACCCCCATGTCCATCATGGACATCGTCAACGAAGAGGACAACTCCATCTACTATATCCTCAAATCCCTCCCCGCCGACACCCGCAAGGCCGGCCGGGCGGCGGTGAAGGCCTGGGGGGTGAAGAGCCGGTTCGTCCACTTTGAGTTCTTCCGCCTCACCCAGGACCAGGCGGGCCTGGGCAAGAAGGGGGACGTGGTGGCGCTGGAGGTGAATATGCGCCCCTGCGGCGGCTTTACCCCCGACATGATGAACTTTGCCCACTCCACCAGCGTCTACAAGATCTGGGCGGACATGATCGCCTTTGACCGCTCCACCGTCCCCGAAGGGGAGCACGCCTTCTGCGCTTTCGCCGGCCGCCGGGACGGGAAGGACTTCGTCCTCAGCCACGAGCAGTTGCTGGAGAAGTACGCCGACCAGCTTCGGATGGTGGAGCGCATCCCCGACGTGCTGGCCGACGCCATGGGCAACCAGATGTACGTGGCCGTCTTCCCCACCGAGGCCAAGCTGAAGGCGTTTTACAAGGACGTGCTCAAGACCAAGGACAAGCCCAAGGGCAAGTGAGGCCCGGGGGCGCGTATGCGGAAGGCTGGCCGCCGAAACGACAAAAAATACCCGCTGTGGCGAACACAGCGGGTATTTTTTGTCGATTTTAGTTCTCCGCGTAGCGGGAGAGGAACTGGCGGGTGCGCTCCATCCTGGGGTCCCCGATGACCTGCTGGGCGGGGCCCTGCTCCACGATCACGCCCCCGTCCATGAAGATGACCTGGTTGGCCACGTCCCGGGCGAAGGCCATCTCGTGGGTGACGATGATCATGGTGGTGTGCTGTTGGGCCAGGCCCCGGATCACCTTCAGCACCTCCCCGGTGAGCTCCGGGTCCAGGGCGGAGGTGGGTTCGTCAAAGCACAGCACGTCGGGCTGAAGGGCCAGGGCCCGGGCGATAGCCACCCGCTGCTGTTGGCCGCCGGAGAGTTGGTGGGGGTAGTGGCCCGCCCGGTCGGACAGGCCCATCTGCCCCAGCAGTTCCAGCCCCCGCCGGTCGATGGCCTCCCGGTCCTTGCCCCCCTTGTCCCGGAGGTGGAGGGCCAGGGTGACGTTTTGCAGGGCGGTGTACTGGGGGAAGAGGTTGAAGTTCTGGAACACCAGGCCAAAGTGGAGGCGCTTTTTGCGGATCTCGCTCTCCCGCTGGGTGGCGGGGTCGGCGGCGTCAAAGATCACGTTCCCCTGGACGGAGATGGTCCCCTGGTCGGGGGTCTCCAGAAAGTTCAGACAGCGCAGAAGGGTGGTCTTGCCGCTGCCGGAGGAGCCGATGATGGCCAGGGCCTGCCCCTCCTCCAGGGAGAAGGAGATGTCCTCCAGCACCCGGGTGGGGCCGAAGTGCTTTTCGATGTTGCGTACTTCCAAAATCGCCATACCGCGCCCTCCTCAGCGGAAATATTCCAGTTTCTTCTCCAGCCGGGACAGCAGGATGGTGACCACGCCGCTGAAGATCAGGTAGTACACCGCCGTGAAGAACAGCGGCCACACCAGCCCGGAGATGCCCCGGTTGCCCTTCATGAAGGACTCGCCCATCCAGATGACCTCCTGGAGGGCGATGACCCGGGCCAGGGAGGTGTCCTTCACCAGGGTGATGACCTCGTTGGAGATGGGGGGCACGATGCGCTTGATCATCTGCAAAAGCGTGACCTTGAAGAAGATCTGGCTCTTGGTCATGCCCAGCACCAGGCCCGCCTCCTGCTGGCCCACCGCCACGCCCTGGATGCCGCCCCGGTAGATCTCGGAGAAGTAGCAGGCGTAGTTGAGGACGAAGGCGATGCACACCGCCAGCATCCGCCCCTTCCCGCCGGAGGGCCAGCTGAACAGCCGCTCCATCCCGGGGACGTAGAACAAAATGATGATCTGCAGCACCAGCGGCGTGCCCCGGACGACCCACACCAGCAACCGGCAGAGGAGGCTGATGGGGCGAAAGCCCAGAAGCTTGTCCAGGAAACGGCCCTGGCCCGCCCGGCGCAGGAACTTGAGGGGGGCGAACCGGCTCATGGACCCCAGGGCGATCACCAGCCCCAGGGGCAGGGCCCCGATGAGGGTGATGCAGAAGAGCTCCAGGGTACGCAAAAAGCCCTCGTTCAACGCGCCCAGGACGGTTTGGGTGACGGGGGAGGAGAAAAAGGCGAGCATGGCGGACATCCTCTCTGTGCTCAAAAAGTCAGGAAAAGGGGCAGAGGGGAGCGCCCTCTGCCCCGGAGAAGTGCCGGAAGATCAGTCGGCGATGATGGACTCCTGCACGCCGTAGGTGGTGGCGATCTCCATGGCGGAGCCGTCGGCCAGGGAGGCGGCCCAGAAGTCGTTGTAGGCGGCGGTCAGGTCGGAGCCCTGGCGGAAGCCCACGCCGTACTCCTCGGAGGGCAGGTCCTGCATCTCGTTCAGGTTCAGGGTGTAGGTCAGATCGGCGTAGCTGGTGCCCTCGCCCACCATGGCGCCGGCCATGAGCAGGTCGATCACCGCGGCGTCAGAGGTGCCGGCGGCGACCTCCATCAGGGTGTTGGCCTGGGACTGGACGGGCACGGTGGTGGCGCCCAGGGCCTCGGCGGCGTCCTCGCCGGCGGAGCCGGACTCCACGGCCACGTTCAGGCCCTCCAGGCTCTCCAGGTCCTCAAAGTCCGCGGCCTTGTCGGCGGGGACCACCAGCACCTGGGCGTTGAGGCAGTAGGGGTCGGAGGTGCTCATGGAGGACTTGACCTCGTCGGTGAGGGTCATGCCGTTCCACACGCAGTCGATGGCCTTGCTGTTGAGTTCGAAAAGCTTGTTGTCCCAGTTGATCTCGATGAACTCGGCCTGAACGCCCAGGCTCTCGGCAAAGGCCTTGGCCATGTCCGCGTCAAAGCCGATCCAGTTGCCGTCGGCGTCCTGGTAGTCCATGGGGTCGAAGTTGGTGATGCCCACCACCAGGGTGCCCTTGCCCTGGACGTAGGCCAGGTCGGACTCGGCAGGGGCCTCGGTGCCGTCGGCGGGGGTCTCGGTGTTGTCGGCGGGGGTCTCGGTGCCGTCGGCGGGGGTCTCGGTGCCGTCGGTGGGGGTCTGAGCGGCCTTCTTGGCGCAGGCGCCCAGGGACAGGACCATGACCAGCGCCAGGGCCAGAGCAAGCAGTTTCTTCATCATGATGTAAGTTCCTCCTAACAGAAAAATGGGTCGGTCACAAGAGACTTTAGTATGGTAACACGTTAGCGCAAAAATGTAAAGGGGGTATTTGCGGAAATTTGCAAAAAAGCGGCCCCCGGAGCCCAAAAGCCGCCGGGGGCGGGCCGACCGGCGGCCCAAAGGCCCGCCCGGAGGCAAAAAACAGGCGCCCCGGCGGGGCCGGAGCGCCTGTGGAGGGGGCGTGAGTCAGTGTTTGAGGACGAAGGAGGACATATTGTAGGTCTGAGCGGCGGCCTCCACGGTGCCGTCGGCACAGGCGCCGTCCCAAAACTGGTTGAAGGTGTCCACCAGGTCGGAGCCCTTGCGGAAGCCCACCACGATGTCCTCCACCTCGGTGCCCAGCTCCATGACCGCGGTCAGGTTGGGGTACTGGGTGCCCGGGCCGGTCATGGCGGCGGCCATGAACTGGTCGATGACGCAGGCGCTGACGGTGCCGCTGGCCACCTGCTCCAGGGCGTGGGCCTGGTCCTCCACGGGGGTGTACACCAGCCCGAACTCGCCCAGGGTCTTGGCCCCGGAGGAGTTGTCCTCCGCGGCGAAGTCCAGGCCCTTCAGGCTGTCCTCGGTCTGGTAGAGCGGCGCCTGGTCGGCGGGCAGGACCACCACCTGGGCGTTGTGGCAGTAGGACATGCTCACGTCCATCTGCTGGCGGACGCCGGTGGTGAGGGTCATGCCGTTCCACACCACGTCGATCTCCCCGTCCCGCAGGTCCTCGTCCTTGCTGTCCCAGTCGATGACCTGGAACCGGGCCTCCACGCCCAGGGTCTTGGCAAAGGCCCGGGCCATGTCCGCGTCAAAGCCGATCCAGTTGCCGTCGGCGTCCAGGTAGTCCATGGGGGCGAACTCGGTGACGCCCACGGTGAGGTAGCCCTTCTTCTGGATGGCGGCCAGGTCGGTGTCCGGCTCGCTCGCCTTTTTGCCGCACCCGGCCAGGGATAAGACGGTCAGCGCGGCCAGGGCCAGGGCGGTGAGCTTTCGCTTCATAGTCACATTCCTCCCCATCGAGTGGAAAAAATCTGGCCTTATCATAGCACGGCGGGGAAAAAATGTAAAGACAAAAATGGACAAAAGCCGGGGAGACTGGGAATCGCCCCGGCGGCGGGATAAAAAAACAGGCGCCCCTGCTGGGGCACCTGTTGCTTTGCCAGGACTGAACTCCTATATTACCCGATCTTCTTCAGCAGTTTGCTGAACCGGACGGGATCGGCGTGGTCGTCGGCGGCCACGGTGACCCGCTGACCGATGAGGGAGTAGAGCCCCAGCAGGCTGCGGGCGTCCAGAACGACGGTGCTGGTGACCAGGGAGACGTCATAGGGCTCCTGGGAGGCCAGCTCGCTGATCTTCTGGACCTGAGCGGGGGTCTTGATCTCAATTTCCTTAACCATAACCATGATACTTTCAAACCTAACCTTTCTGACTGTGGCGCGGTTGCGCGACGCGCCGGGTTGATGTGACGCTCCGGGGCGTCCCCCGAAGACAGCCACATTCTAACAGCCATTCCCCCCGCCGTCAAGGCCGAAAGCTATTAAAATACACAAAAACAAGGGGGTCAAATTGTGCATAACAACGGAAAAGCCGGGGGAGATACGGAAAAAGCGGGAAAAGAAGACAATTAAAACCTTGAACATTTTTTGAACAAAAGCCCATAGCCTGTCCAGAAAAGGGAAAATCCTGTAACAAAACTGTAATATAAGGGAAAAGGAAGAGCGGGCGGCCCGGATGGGACCGCCCGCTCTTATTTATATAAGGTGTCTCCCGCCGGGCTCAGCCGTCGGTGCGGTAACGCTTCTGGGGGACGTAGGTGCAGTGGAGCACCTCGTGGGCCTTGTGGCCGCCGGGCTCGCCCAGGTAGTCGGCGTAGATCTGCTGGAGCACGGGGTTCTCGTGGCTCTTGCGGTGGGCCATGCCCTGGTCCTGCTCGTAGAGGGCGGCGGCCCGGAGGGCCACCAGGTCGGTGAAGTTGCGGACCTCCGCGGGCTGCTGGGGCTGGCCGCCGCCGTTGACGCAGCCGCCGGGGCAGGCCATGAACTCGATGAAGTCGTAGCTCTTCTCCCCGCTCTTGACCATGTCCAGCACCTTTTTGGCGTTGGCAAGGCCGGAGGCCACGGCCACCTTGACGGTCCGGCCGGGCAGGTCGTAGGTGGCCTCCTTGATGCCGGCCAGACCCCGGACGTCGTGGAACTCCACGGGGGCGGAGTCCGCGCCGGTGAGCTTTTCCACCACGGTGCGGAGGGCGGCCTCCATGACGCCGCCGGTGGTGCCGAAGATGACGCTGGCGCCGGTGGAGACGCCCAGCATCTGGTCAAACTCCCCGTCGGGCAGCTTGTCGAAGAGGATGCCCGCGTCCCGGATCATCCGGCCCAGCTCCCGGGTGGTGAGGGAGACGTCCACGGGCAGACAGCCGTTCTTCAGCCGCTGTTCCTCCCGGGCCACCTCGTACTTCTTGGCGGTGCAGGGCATGATGGAGACCACCACGATGTCCTTGGGGTCGATGCCGGCCTTCTCGGCGTAGTAGGTCTTCACCAGGGAGCCGAACATCTGCTGGGGGGATTTGCAGGTGGAGAGGTTGGGCAGCATATCCGGGTGGTGCTGTTCGCAGTAGCGCACCCAGCCGGGGGAGCAGGAGGTGATCATGGGCAGGGTGCCGCCGTTTTGGAGGCGGTGGAGGAACTCGGTGCCCTCCTCCATGATGGTGAAGTCGGCGCCGGTGTCCACGTCAAAGACCTTGTCGAAGCCCAGGCGGCGCAGGGCGGTGACCATCTTCCCCTCCACGTTGGTGCCGATGGGGTTCTGGAAGCACTCGCCCAGGGTGACCCGGACGGAGGGGGCGGGGCCCACCACCACGTGCTTGGTGGGGTCGTGGAGGGCGTCCCAGACCTTCTGGGTGTCGTCCTTCTCGTAGAGCGCGCCGGTGGGGCAGGCCACGATGCACTGGCCGCAGGAGACGCAGTCCACCTCGCTCAGGTCCCGGTCAAAGGCACAGCCGATGTGGGTGGCAAAGCCCCGGTCGTTGGCGCCGATGACCCCCACCTCCTGGAGCTTGCGGCAGGCGGCGGTACAGCGGCGGCAGAGGATGCACTTGGAGTTGTCCCGGACCAGGTGGAGGGCGCTGTCCTCGATCTGGGGCAGGAGCTCGTCGTTGGCGTAGCGCACCGCGTCCAGGCCGAACTCCGCGGCCAGCTCCCGCAGTTCGCAGTGGGCGTTCCGGGCGCAGGTGAGGCACTCCATGCGGTGGTTGGAGAGGATCAGCTCCAACGTCAACTTCCGGGACTTGCGGACCTTGGCGGAGTTGGTCTGGACCTCCATGCCCTCGCTCACGGGGTAGACGCAGGAGGCCACCAGGCTCCGGGCCCCCTTGACCTCCACCACGCAGATGCGGCAGGCGCCGATCTCGTTGACCCCCTTGAGGAAGCACAGCGAGGGGATCTTGATGCCCGCGTCCCGGGCGGCTTCCAGGATGGTGGTGCCGGCGGGGACGGTGACGGGGATGTTGTTGATGGTCAGATTTACCATGTTCTGTTCCATTGTCTCGTCCCTCCCTTTAAGACTTGCTGATGGCGCCGAACTTGCAGTTCTCCAGGCAGGCGCCGCACTTGACACACTTGTCGGGGTCGATGGTGTGGGGGGCCCGGAGCTGGCCGGTGATGGCCTGGGCCGGGCAGTTCCGGGCGCAGAGGGTACAGCCCTTGCACTTGTCGGGGTCGATGTGGAACCGCAGGAGGTTCTTGCACACCCCGGCGGGGCACCGCTTCTCCACCACGTGGGCGATGTACTCGTCCCTAAAGTGGTTCAGGGTGGAGAGGACGGGGTTGGGGGCGGACTGGCCCAGGGCGCACAGGGCGGAGGACTGGAGGTGGGCGCAGAGCTCTTCGATGGTGTCAATGTCCTCCAGGGTGCCCCGGCCGTCGGTGATCTTGCACAGCAGGTCGTACAGCCGCTTGGTGCCGATGCGGCAGGGGGTGCACTTGCCGCAGGACTCGTCGATGATGAACTCCAGGAAGAACTTGGCGATGTCCACCATGCAGTTGTCCTCGTCCATGACGATCAGGCCGCCCGAGCCCATCATGGAGCCGATGGCCATGAGGGAGTCGTAGTCGATGGGGGTGTCGATCAGGCTGGCGGGGATACAGCCGCCGGAGGGGCCGCCGGTCTGGGCGGCCTTGAACTTCTTGCCGCCCGGGCAGCCGCCGCCGATGTCCTCCACGATGGTGCGCAGGGTGGTGCCCATGGGCACCTCCACCAGGCCGGTGTTCTTGATCTTGCCGCCCAGGGCGAAGACCTTGGTGCCCTTGCTCTTGGCGGTGCCCAGCGCGGCGAACTTCTCCCAGCCGTTATTCAGGATCCAGGTGATGTTGGCGTAGGTCTCCACGTTGTTGAGCAGGGTGGGCCGCTGCCACAGGCCCTTGACGGCGGGGAAGGGGGGACGGGGCCGGGGCTCGCCCCGGTGGCCCTCGATGGAGGTCATCAGGGCGGTCTCCTCGCCGCAGACGAAGGCGCCCGCACCCAGGCGGAGCTCGATGTCAAAGTCGAAGCCGGAGCCGAAAATGTCCTTGCCCAGGAAGCCCAGCTCCCGGGACTGGGCGATGGCGGTGTTCAGCCGGTCCACGGCGATGGGGTACTCCGCCCGGATGTAGATGTAGCCCTGGTGGGCGCCCACGGCGTAGCCGGCGATGGTCATGGCCTCCAGCACGCTGTGGGGGTCGCCCTCCAGCACGGAGCGGTCCATGAACGCGCCGGGGTCGCCCTCGTCGGCGTTGCAGGCCACGTACTTCACCCCGTCGGGGCTCACCGCGTCGGCGGTGAACTGCCACTTGGTGCCGGTGGAGAAGCCCGCGCCGCCCCGGCCCCGGAGGCCGGAGTTCTTCACCGCGTCGATGATCTCCTGGGCGGGGGTCTGCTCGGTGAGGATACGGCTCAGAGCGGTGTAGCCGCCCACGCCGATGTACTCGTTGATGTCGTCGGGGTTGATGACGCCGCAGTGGCGCAGGGCGATCCGCATCTGCTTTTTGTAGAAGCGGGTCTCGTTCAGGGAGACCACGGGGGTGTCCCCCTCCTTGTGGAGCAGGCGCTCCACAAGCTGGCCCTTGGCGATGTGGGAGTCGATGATCTCCGGCACGTCCTCCACGGTGACGTGGGAGTAGAACGCGCCGTCGGGGTAGACGACCATGATGGGGCCCATGGCGCACAGGCCGAAACAGCCGGTGTGGACCACCTTGGCGGTCTGGTCCAGGCCCTTGGCCTTCAGCTCCTGGTTCAGCGCCTCGATGATGGCCGGGGAGTTGGAGGAGGTACAGCCGGTGCCGGCGCAGACCAGGATGTGGTACTTGTACGCCTCGGTGTTGGTCGCCTCGATGGGGAAGTCGGAGGTGTGGCGCAGGGCCAGGCGGCCCTCCATGTCCTTCCGCAGGGCGGTCAGTTCGTTGACGGTTTTCATGCTCAATCGCCCTCCTTTACTGATACTCGGCCAGGATGGGACCGATCTGGTTGGGGGTGAGCCGACCGTAGACGTGGTCGTTGATGGTCATGACGGGGGCCAGGCCGCAGGCGCCGATGCACCGGCAGGCGTCCAGGGAGAACTTCCCGTCGGGGGTGATGCCGCCGGCCTTGATGCCCAGCTTGGTCTCCAGCTCGTTGAGGATGTCCCCCGCGCCCTTGACGTAGCAGGCGGTGCCAAGGCACAGGCTGATGCGGTACTCGCCCTTGGGGTTCAGGGAGAACTGGGCGTAGAACGAGGCCACGCCGTAGACCTCCGAGAGGGGGATGTCCAGCCCCTCGGCGATCATGATCTGGACCTCCTCGGGGAGATACCCGAAGATCTCCTGGGCGGCCTGGAGCACCGGCATGGTGGCCCCCGCCTGGCCCTTGTGCGCCTCGATGACCTTCTTGAGCTCCTCCTCCTGCTGGGGGGTGCCGTGGTAGGGGATCACCGTTTTGCAGTTTGGCATACGCTTTCCTCCTGTCTTCCTGGGGGCCAGTGCCCCCGTGTTGGTCAGTCGGTCACTATTATACAGATAGAAGGGCGGTTAGGCCAGGCTAATTTCCTAGAAATTCGTCAAATTTTTGACAAAAAAGAGGAGGGGAGCCGGACAAATTGACAAATCTCCAGTTTTGTCCCCCGTTGCTTGACATTCGGGGGGCGGCGAGCATATAATAAGCGGCGAAATGCTGAAAAGCAAGCCAGATACAAGGAGGTCTTCTCTCATGGAAAAGCGCGTGTACAATTTTTCCGCCGGGCCGTCCATGCTGCCGCTGTCGGCGCTGGAGCGGGCGGGGGCGGAGATCACCAACTACGCCGGTTCTGGTATGTCGGTCATGGAGATGTCCCACCGCTCCAAGGTGTTCCAGAAGATCTTTGACGACACCCAGGCCAAGTTCCGCCGCCTGATGAACGTCCCGGAGGGGTACAAGATCCTCTTCCTCCAGGGCGGCGCGTCCAGCCAGTTCTCCGCCGTCCCCCTGAACCTGATCGGCAAGACGGGCAAGGCGGACTACGCCGTCACCGGCAACTTCTCCAACATCGCCTTCAAGGAGGCCCAGAAGTACGGCCAGATCTCCCTGGCCGCCTCCAGCGCCGACGCCAACCACACCTACATCCCCGCCCAGGACCAGCTCAAGCTGGACCCCCAGGCCAGCTACTTCTACTACTGCGCCAACAACACCATCTACGGCACCGAGTGGCCCTACGTCCCCGACACCGGCGACGTGCCCATCGTCTGCGATATGTCCTCCGACATCCTCTCCCGCCAGGTGGACGTGAGCAAGTACGGTATCATCTTCGCCGGGGCGCAGAAGAACATGGCCCCCGCGGGGCTGACGGTGGTGATCGTCCGGGAGGACCTGGCCGGCCAGGAGCTGCCCTACACCCCCCTGATGATGAACTACAAGACCATGATCGACAAGGACTCCATGTACAACACGCCCCCCTGCTGGTGCATCTATATGCTGGGGCTGGTGCTGGACTGGCTGGACGAGCAGGGCGGCGTCCCCGGCATGGAGAAGATCAAGCACGCCAAGGCGCAGATGCTCTATGACACCATCGACGCCTCCCGCCTGTTCACCTGCGCCGCCCGGGCCGACTCCCGCAGCGACATGAACGTCACCTTCCGCTCCGCCAGCGAGGAGCTGGACGCCAAGTTCGTCCAGGAGTCCATCGCCGCGGGCTTCACCAACCTGAAGGGCCACCGCTCCGTGGGCGGGATGCGGGCCTCCATCTACAACGCCATGCCCGTGGAGGGCGTGGAGGCCCTGTGCGACTTCATCCGCAAGTTTGACAAGGAGAACTGAAAAATGTATAACATCAAGACCCTGAACAAGATCTCCCCCATCGGCCTGGAGAAGCTGGACAGCGCCAAGTACGCCGTCTCCGACGACTGCGCCGACCCCGCGGGCATCCTGGTGCGCTCGGCGGATATGCTGGAGGCCCAGCTGCCCGAGAGTCTGCTGGCCATCGCCCGGGCGGGGGCGGGCACCAACAACATCCCCATCGACCGCTGTTCCGAGGCGGGCATCGTGGTCTTCAACACCCCCGGCGCCAACGCCAACGCCGTGAAGGAGCTCACCGTCTGCGCCCTGCTCATGGCCTCCCGGAAGGTGGCCGCCGGGTCCAAGTGGCTGGACGGCCAGGCCGCTCAGGGCGTGGAGGTCAGCCAGGTGGTGGAGAAGGGCAAGAGCCAGTTCGTGGGCCCCGAGCTGTGGGGCAAGACCCTGGGCGTCATCGGCCTGGGGGCCATCGGCGTGCAGGTGGCTAACGCCGCCGTGGGCCTGGGCATGAACGTCATCGGCTACGACCCCTTCCTCTCCGTCCACTGGGCCCTGTCCCTGAGCCGGGCCGTCCACTTCACCGAGAGCCTGGACGAGCTCTACGCCAAGGCGGACTACATCACCCTCCACCTGCCTCAGAACAAGGACACCAAGGGGATGATCAACACCGCCGCCATCGCCAAGATGAAGGACGGCACGCGCCTGATCAACATGGCCCGGGGTGGGCTGATCTCCGAAGGGGACGTGGTGGACGCCCTGAAGGCCGGGAAGCTCCAGGCCTACGTCACCGACTTCCCCACCTCCACCCTCATCGCCGCCCCCGGCGTCACCGCCCTGCCCCACCTGGGCGCCTCCACCCCGGAGAGCGAGGACAACTGCGCCGTCATGGCCGCCCGGGAGCTGCGGGACTACCTGGAAAACGGCAACATCGTCAACTCCGTGAACTTCCCCAACTGCGACATGGTCTGGTCCGGGGCCGCCCGGCTGTGCCTGATCCACCGCAACACCCCCGGCATCCTGGCCTCCCTCACCGCCGCCCTGTCCGCCGAGGGGATGAACGTGGAGAACATGACCAACAAATCCAAGGGCGACTACGCCTACACCCTGGTGGACGTGGACGCGGTGCCCAACCAGGCCACCGTGGAACACCTCCAGACCATGGACCAGGTCATCCGGGTGCGCCTGCTGACCCGCTGAACGCGGCGCGGGGCGGACGGATTTTTCGCGAGGCAGACCGATCGGAGGGGCCAGGCCCCTCCGATTTTTCCAAAAGGTTCGTTAATTTTTTAACAAAAATCCCTCTCGGGGCCTTGACTTTTTCGGCGGGAATTGTATACTATCTTTTTGGAAAAGCTGTGATTTGGGCCCACCGGCGCGGGTTTGGGCCGCTGGGCTGGGAAAGGAGCATGACAATGTACAAGATCGTCAAGAAAGAAGTGCTCAACCCCACCGTCACCCGGATGGACGTTCTGGCCCCCTTTGTGGCCGCCAAGGCCCAGCCGGGGCAGTTCATCATCCTGCGGGTGGACGAGGCGGGGGAGCGGATCCCCCTCACCGTGGCGGGGTATGACAGGCAGGCCGGGACGGTGACCATCATCTTCCAGGTGGTGGGCGCCACCACCGAGGCGCTGAACCACCTGAACGAGGGGGATTCCATCCAGGACTTCGTGGGCCCCCTGGGGGTCCCCACCCGCACCGAGGGGCTGAAGAAGGTCTGCGTGGTGGGCGGCGGCGTGGGCTGTGCCATCGCCCTGCCGGTGGCCAAAAAGCTCCACGACCAGGGCTGTGCCGTCACCTCCATCATCGGCTTCCGCTCCAAGGACCTGCTGATCCTGGAGGACGAGTTCCGGGCCTGCTCGGACACCCTCCACGTGATGACTGACGACGGCTCCTATGGCCGGGAGGGGAACGTGTGCGTCCCCCTCAACGAGATGTTTGCCGCCGGGGAGACCTTTGACCAGGTCATCGCCATCGGGCCGCTCATCATGATGAAGTTCGTGGTGGAGGCCACCCGGCCCACCGGCATCCCCTGCGCGGTGAGCATGAACCCCATCATGATCGACGGCACCGGGATGTGCGGCGGCTGCCGGCTGACCCTGCACCGGGACGGCAAGCCGGTGACCAAATTCGCCTGCGTGGACGGCCCCGACTTCAACGGCTACGAGGTGGACTTTGACGAGGCCATGAGCCGGGGGGCCATGTACCGGGACTTTGAGCGCAAGGCCCACGAGGCGACCTGCCGTCTCTTTCAGAAGGAGGTAGAGTGAAAATGCCCAATATGGACCCCAAGAAGAACCCCATGCCCACCCAGGACCCGGCGGTCCGGGCCCACAACTTCCAGGAGGTGGCCCTGGGGTACAGCGAGGAGACGGCCCTGCAGGAGGCTCTGCGGTGCCTCAACTGCAAGAATATGCCCTGCGTGTCCGGCTGCCCGGTGAACATCCACATCCCCGCCTTTATCGAGAAGATCAAGGAGGGGGACTTTGAGGGGGCCTATCAGGTCATCCAGCAGTCCTCCTCTCTCCCCGCCGTCTGCGGCCGGGTCTGCCCCCAGGAGACCCAGTGCGAGAGCAAGTGCGTCCGGGGCATCAAGGGCGAGCCGGTGGGCATCGGCCGGCTGGAGCGGTTCGTGGCCGACTGGCACAACGCCCACGCCCAGGCCGCCCCGGAGAAGGTCCCCTCCAACGGCCACAAGGTGGCGGTGGTGGGCTCCGGCCCCAGCGGCCTGACCTGCGCCGGGGACCTGGCCAAGAAGGGCTATGAGGTCACCGTCTTTGAGGCCCTCCACACCGCCGGGGGCGTGCTGGTCTACGGCATCCCGGAGTTTCGTCTGCCCAAGTCCATCGTCCAGAAGGAGGTGGACAACCTCACCGCCATGGGGGTGAAGATGGAGACCAATATGGTCATCGGCAAGACCCTCACCATCGACGAGCTCTTTGACATGGGCTTTGAGGCGGTGTTCGTGGGCTCCGGCGCGGGCCTGCCCAACTTCATGAACATCCCCGGGGAGAGCCTGAAGGGGGTCTACTCCGCCAACGAGTTCCTCACCCGCTCCAACCTGATGAAGGCCTACCAGGACGAGCCCGTCACCCCCATCATGAAGGGGGGCAAGGTGGCGGTGGTGGGCGGCGGCAACGTGGCCATGGACGCGGCCCGCACCGCCCTGCGCCTGGGGGCGGAGAAGGTGTATATCGTCTACCGCCGCTCCCTGGAGGAGCTCCCCGCCCGGAAGGAGGAGGTGGAGCACGCCATGGAGGAGGGCATCGACTTCCGCCTGCTCACCAACCCCGTGGAGATTTTGGGCTACGAGAACCCGGAGGACAAGCGGGACCCCAAGAACGGCTTTGTCACCGCCATGCGCTGTATCAAGATGGAGCTGGGCGAGCCGGACGAGAAGGGCCGCCGCCGCCCCATCCCCATTGAGGGCAGCGAGTTTGAGCTCCCGGTGGACACGGTGGTCATGTCCATCGGCACCTCCCCCAACCCCCTCATCAAGTCCACCACCGAGGGCCTGGAGGTGAACCGCCACGGCGGCATCATCGTGGAGGAGAACACCGGGGCCACCACCAAGCCCGGGGTCTACGCCGGGGGCGACGCCGTCACCGGGGCCGCCACCGTGATCTCCGCCATGGGGGCGGGGAAGGTGGCCGCCAAGGCCATCGACGAGTATCTGAACAAGTAAGAAAACGAACAAGAAAAGGAGTGTTTCATATGGGTTTTCTGACGGATAAAGTGGTCATCCTCACCGGCGGCGGCCGGGCGGTGCTCAGCGACGGGAAGAGCTGCGGCTCCATCGGCTACGGCATCGCCACCGCCTACGCCAAGGAGGGGGCCAACCTGGTCATCACCGGCCGGAACGTGAAGAAGCTGGAGGACGCCAAGGAGGAGCTGGAGCGGCTCTACGGCGTCAAGGTCCTGCCCGTCCAGGCGGACGTGGCCGCCGGCCAGGACAACGAGGCGGTGGTCCAGCACGTGATCGACGAGACGGTGAAGGCCTTTGGCCGCATCGACGTGCTCATCAACAACGCCCAGGCCAGCGCCTCCGGCGTGCCCCTGGCCCAGCACACCACCGAGAACTTCGACCTGGCCCTCTACTCCGGGCTCTACGCCGCCTTCTACTATATGAAGGCCGCCTACCCCTACCTGAAGGAGAGCAAGGGCACCGTGATCAACTTCGCCTCCGGCGCGGGGCTCTTTGGCAACTTCGGCCAGTGCTCCTACGCCGCCGCCAAGGAGGGCATCCGGGGCCTGAGCCGGGTGGCCGCCACCGAGTGGGGGCCCGACTGCATCAACGTCAACGTCATCTGCCCCATCGCCTGGACCGCCCAGCTGGAGGGCTTTGAGAAGTCCTACCCCGAGGCGTTCAAGGCCAACGTGAAAATGCCCCCCATGGGCCACTACGGCGACCCGGAGCTGGAGATCGGCCGGGTGTGCGTCCAGTTGGCCCACCCCGACTTCAAGTACCTCACCGGGGAGACCCTCACCCTGGAGGGCGGCATGGGCCTCCGCCCCTAAACTCTCAAGGAGCCCCGCCGGCCGCCTAAGTAAAGCGAAAAAACAGCTTCCGCCCACGCCGGGCGGAAGCTGTTTTTTGTCGAAATGGGCGCCCCTTCCCGGAGCGGCGCTCCGCCGGGAAAGGCAGCCACTCCCGCCGCGGGGGAGAAAACGGTGGATTTTCCAGCGCCTTTGTGGTATGGTATTTGTGTCGGCGATAGGCCGACAAGAGGGAATTTGACTCGGGATGGGGGGCGACTGATATGAAAAAGCTGACGGCGTACGTCTTGTCCGTGCTCTGCGTTTTGATTTTGGCCGGTTGTGCCGGAGATGCGGGCACGTCCGCCGACCGCAACAGCGGGGGACAGGCCCTGATCGGGGACGATGTGGCGGAGGTAAAGATCACCCACATTTTGATGGGCCAGGCAACGGAGTGGAGCGTGGAGGGGGACGATGTGGACGCCCTGCGGACCTGGGCCAACGGATTGGCGTATGAGCTTCGCAAATTTGAGGAAGGGAACACACCGGGAGACGAAGACGGCCAAGAGGTATACTGCTTCGCGCTGAATGGAGAAGACGGCCCGGAGCTTGATTACATCATCTGCGGCTCTGGCGACTGCTATCTGCTGATGGAAAGCGACTGGTACGCCGTCAAAAATCCCTCCCCCCCACCCGTCGAAGCCCCCTGACCCCCAGGCCGGCGGGGAAAGACAGGCGGCGCTCCGGCGCACGGGAGAAAACGGTGGTATTTGTGTCGGCCACAGGCCGACAGATCAGGATTTAGAAAAAAGGCGATCGATATGAAAATTTCATTAAAAACCACACCAAAATCATATTTTATAATTTTTGTGATAGGAATTGCTGTTGGTTGTATTTGTAGATTGGCCGATTATTTCCCAGCGGAAACATTATGGGGTTTTTCGTCCCTTCAGACATTGCTTGGGTTTTGGATCATTACAAATACAATGATAGTCCTATTTAGTTCATCTTGTTTGTGTGCGGGACTAAGTTCATTTCTATATATGTTTGGAATGACATTGAGCTTTTATGGAT
>CANQVO010000009.1 GCA_947627325.1 uncultured Oscillospiraceae bacterium
ATTTAGTTCATCTTGTTTGTGTGCGGGACTAAGTTCATTTCTATATATGTTTGGAATGACATTGAGCTTTTATGGATCAAAAACTATATTGGGTACATTTATTCCGATGTTCTCAGGTGGATTTAATACTGGACTTTTTATTATGTTCACGATTGCGGCGATCCCTTGCGCTATGGCCGCAGCCATCTTATACTTTTGGAATGAAGATAGGATATTCAATTCCGTTTTGTACGCACTGCCCGTGGGGGCCTTAATGGCGGAAGCATTTGCAACGACTATTTTTCTAGTTGCTTTTCATCGGTATTTATTCCAAGTTTTGATGGATCTTGTTGGCGCGGTCGTATTCGCTATTCTTTTCTGGAAAAGAGTAAAAAGCAAAAAAGTGTACATTTTTTCTATTGGAATAACATTTTCTGTTTTTTATTTTCTAATGTGGCACAAAGAGTTGATGTTCTGGTTACAGAACCCAGAACTGCTTTCATAAAAACAGATAGCAAAAAGGGTGAAGGAAATCATCATGTTCCCCCATGTCAAGTGCCCGATATGTTGAAATTTCTTGTTGCTTCATGTTCATTTTTACTATGTTACCATTCAACTACATAGCTGACTTGAAAAAAGCGTTACATCTGTAATGTCCCGCCCGGCGCGGCTCCTTTTTCGCGCCCAACGGGGGCTTGACAAGGGCGGGAGCGGGGTGGTATAATTTTTCCAACGGATATCCCAGTGGGGGAGTAGCAAGCGCGCCGGTCCTGTGGGCGCGGAGCAAGTCAACATACATGGCCCTTCGGGGTCTGGCTTGCTTGAAACTGCGAGACTCACGCGCGCCTCGACAGCCTGCGTGAGCACATAGACCCGGAACGGTGCCCAGGCATGGCGGAAGGCTGTGCCTGGGCTTTTCGTAATTTGAGGAAAAGAGAGGAAGTTATGAACATGGGGATCTTGGGAAACATCTTGTGGTTTATCGTGGGCTTTGCCTTTCTCATCAAGGGGGGCGACTGGTTCGTGGACGCGGCCCAGTCCATCGCCTACCGCTTCGGGATGCCGGAACTCCTGGTGGGGGCCACGGTGGTCTCCATCGGCACAACCCTGCCGGAGGTGATGGTCTCCGCCGGGGGCGCCATGGCGGGCAACAGCGCCATCGCCTTTGGCAACGCCGTGGGCTCTATCATCTGCAACACCGCCCTCATCGCCGCCATCACCCTGGTGGTCAAGCCGGCCAAGACCGACCGCAAGACCATCCTGCTGCCCTCCGTCTTCTTCTTCCTGGCCGCGGGCTACTACGTCTTCAACGCCTACCACTTCCGGGGCTTCTCCCGGCTGTCGGGCATCGTGCTGCTGGGGATCTTCCTCATCTACATGGCGGCCACCGTCTCCCAAATGCTGCGCTCCGGCCCCGCCGGGGATAAGGGCTCGGAGAAGGTGGCGGTGGAGGGCTCCGCCGCCCGGGACATTATCATGCTCATCGTGGGCGCGGCGGTGATCGCCGCGGGGGCCAAACTGCTGGTGGACAACGCCAAGGTGATCGCCACCGCCCTGGGAGTGCCCGAGAGCGTCATCGCCCTGACCCTGGTGGCCCTGGGCACCTCCCTGCCCGAGCTGGTCACCGCCGTCACCGCCCTCATCAAGGGCCACGGGGCCCTGTCCCTGGGCAACATCATCGGGGCCAACCTCTTCAACCTGGTGCTGGTGTCCGGCGCCGCCATCACCATCCGGCCCTTCACCCTGGAGTCCGCCGCCGCCACCGCCATGACCGTGGACATCCCCCTGGCCCTGGGGGTCATGGCCCTGCTCACCCTGCCCGCCCTCATCACCCAAAAGCTCTACCGCTGGCAGGGGGTGCTCCTCCTGTGCGCCTACGCCGCCTACTGCGTGTTCCTGTTCGTGTAAAGGGGTAAAGGCCAAAACCTTGCCGCCCGCCCCGGCGGCGCTCCAAAACCGAACTCCCATGCCTGGGTAAGTATGATACTATCAGGCCGCACAAAGAAAAACCCTTGCCAGCAAATGCCGACAAGGGAATAGCTGGCGCCTGCAAACGGATGAAATTTGTGATATATGACTGAGGTGTAGGCATGAAAAATGCACTAAAGGTTGTAGTAGGCATTTCTCTTGTCGAAGCTTATTCTATGGTTGACGATGATGAGGCAAACTACGACCAGAATACTGAGTACTACAGAAAAGCAATGCAAGACTATGCGAATCTCTTTTTGGACATACCAAATCACTATAACGATTTAGATGAACTCGAAAGGGATCTGCGGTCGATGGGGTCTATATTCTGCTATCGGAAGGAGCGTGGTAATAAATTCCAACCAGATTATCTCTTGATTCATTTTAATTCTCCAACCCCTGTGTTTGGCACATTAGAAGGCAGTTGGAACTATCTGTACTTAAATGACCAAACAGGGATTCAATGTATACCGTTATATACACAAAGTAATGTAGCTTTGAATGGGCTGCAAATAGTTGAAAAAGATAATGCGCTTATATTTCAATTAGAAGGACGAGTAGCAGGCTATCATCCATTGCAGCTCTTTTTAGGTTTTTTTGCTCTTACCGAGCAGAGAACCCCTGCTTATTTGAAAATTGATACCGAAACAAAAAATGGAGGTGTTGCAAGCAACTCATATGGAGAAACTATCATACCGCTCAAAACGAATGGAAACGCCGAATTGGATGGAGATATCTACATTAAAAATCATGGACTGGAAGTGTGGCTTTATAATGGATTAACAGCGCAAATTGATTTAAATGGGAACATCGAGATTGCAAACAATGAAATATCAATTGAAAGGGGGGTTTCAGGTCTTAGAATTGCATCTCTAGATTTTCGAGACACAGAGACAGTATTATTGAAACTAGAGGGATGAGAAGACAGGGGGACGGTTAGCGTGAACCCCAAATAAAGAGTTCTGGGCAAAAGGGGTGCGGCAAGAACGCCCCCGTCGGGGACGGAGGAGAAGGGTGATTTAGGCAGCGGTAAGAGCGGCAACGGCTCCGGCGGCGCTCCAAAAACGAGCCCCCACGCCTGGGTGCGTATTGATACTCAAAGGAAATCCCTTGTCAGCAAAAGCCGGCAAGGGAATAGCTGGCGCCTGCAAACGGATGAAATTTGTGATATATGACTGAGGTGTGGCGGGGATATGAGAGGCAGAAAATGGCTCTTTGTTGCCGGAATCGTTCTTCTATTGCTCGTGTTACTTGTGTTTTTAGGTAGACATTATGAGCTGTCTTTGCGGCGCCAGGACGCACTGCGCGCTTACACTGTATTGCTGCGAGGAGAAACTGGCTTTACGAGTGGTGAATATACAGTTTTCCTTGCCGCCACAGATACTACCAGGGCAGCGATCCTTGATATGAATGGAGATGGCATACCAGAATTAGCCACAAACATTGTTATTCAGCAGTGGTATGACAAAAACATGGTCCTATCCAGCACGCCCCACCAGTGTGGTATCTACTCATTTGAAGACGGGAAAATAAGGGAGTGGTACTCCGGCTCAACGCGCGCAGATTTTGAGATTTTGCGCAACAGGGCTTTGCTGTATAGGCATGATGAAGCGTGGCCGGAAGGATATGATTATCTAGAACTCAACAAAGATGGGTCGATCGCTGAGGTTGTTTCTATGTATAAATACATGATCCCCTCAACCGGCGAATGGGTGTACTACATGGAAACAGAGCAAGGCGGCGCGCAAGAGGTTTCAGAAGAACAGTGGGATCGCACTGTGGAGAATTATTTGGCGCTGCGAGAAAATGCCCCCACCTGGACGGGAGTAAATTAGGGTTGGCTCCTTTAGCAGGACCGTTCCCCTGATCATTCGTACAAATTGTTCTATGGGGAATGGGTCATAACTGACGTAATAGAAACGAACCTTATGGAGCCGGAGGCAGTGGAACGCGCCAAAGATAAACGGGGGGAGAAGTACTACTTTGATGAGAGCAAAATTTGCCTAGGAAAAAGGGCGCGACCTGAATTTTGCTGCCGATGTACGTGACACTGCTTAGGCCAAGGGTGGGATCGATCCTAATGAAACAGATCCGGCGTCGATTCAACAGAGGAAGGACTTTATCATGGAGATGTATCGGAGCTTAACCGGGGAAACTATTTCGGTTTACTAAAGGAGGATAAAATTGTCAAATGTGACAAAGAAAATGATCGGCCTCGCGCTACTTGTCTTACTCAGCACCTCTTGTACGTCCGAAACAGTGCCAAAAGAACCAAGTGATAATACAATACAACAGACTGACGGACAGCAAGGAGCAAGAAATGTTTCTTTAGAAGATATCTTGCTTTTTGGTGAAGCTGGCGGTACATATTTACGCACAGAAGGACCTCATATGGCTCCCAACCCGCACAGATTCAAGCACATCAATTATCACACAGCAACTGGAGTGAAGGGAACGATTTTCGGATAAAATAGTTTAGGAACTGGGGTGGCTGAAATAACTTTAGCAGAGTTTAAATTGAGAGTTACAATTCTCAAAGATTCAGATCAAAGCGAACTTCGTTCAAAGTATATTGCGAAATTTATCAACACAAACCACGAATGGTACCATGAATACATAGAAGAAACAAAAAAGTGCGTAGATGGCGAGTGCTATTTGGGCTATTTGTGGGATTTTTTGAAAAATCCAGTTTTAATTAGCCGGGGCGAAATTGAAAAGTTGGGTAAATGCCTTGGAGATGTGTATGTCTTTTGGGATATACACTCATGCGAAAGGATCCATATCCCGGATTATTGGAAGTTCAAGAAAAACGCAGTTCTTAAACTTTCTTTTTCTGACTTGCTCGGAGGCTTGAACTTCTTGCCCGAAGATATTTATATTTGCAACGAGGACTTAGAATGGACCCTTATTCTTACTCACGAGGATATAGACGGTGTGCCTTACTGTCTAAAGTCTGGAAACATCTAAAACATGTAAAAAGAAAGGAGAGACGGGCTATGTCTCCCCTGCCTCAACCCAATAAGGAACTGAGCCATTTCCCGTAGCGCAAAACGAGAGCCGACCCCAATCGGGTCGGCCCTCACTGCTTGTTACTTTATCCTTCTTTCACTTCACCTTGGACTGTTCCGAACGGGCGTGTTCGTCTCCACGAACACGCCCGTTTCGGCGGGCCAGTCCACATGAAAGCCCAAGTACTTGCCCAGGTCACGGAGCTTGTAGTAGGTGTAGCCGTCTCCGGCGTCGTCGGTAAAACTAGTGGCTACCGGGAGATACCTTAGAATAATAGGCACCACCAGGGACACCTGCCAAAACCATAGATCACTTTGTCAGGCCCATGTACCGCTGAAGGAGGGTGGCCACCTTCGCTCTTGTGGCGGTACCCTGGGGATCCGGGAGGCCGCGGCCTAAATCGCCCTTCTCCTTCACCCCCGACGGGGGCGTCCTTGCCGCGCCCTTTTTGCCCAGAACTCTTTATTTGAGGTCCACGCTGACCGTCCCTCTGTCTCTTTCTCTGTCTTTCATGTCACCTTTCGTTTAATGTCACCATTCCCATCTCATCCTGTTCTACAACGAATCTACGTCCACGATACAATTGCTCTGGCGCCTGTGCCGTTGTAGACCAGCGCACGATTTTATCTACCTCGGATGTGCTTTGCGCCGGAAGAATAATATATGGCGTATCTTCGTAGATGAAAAAGGAATACTCGTCATAATTGCTGTAAGCGTATACTTCTCTAAAATGATCACTCGATTGCCCCCCTGCGCTAAGATCTGTTGTGTCGCGCAGGAAGATCTCTAATTTATTATGAAATTCATCTAATGGAATCGGAATAAAGTCTGCCAGTGTCAGCACGCGACCTGTTTTCAGATCAAATGTAACACCGTTTTCATGATCGGCGTTTGTCCCTCCCGAAAACCAATGTTCAATTTGTCGTACACTCAAAATATTATGATCGTTTTGCGATATCTCGCTTTGCTGTATAGCCGAGAAAATCGGGCGCGGTTCATTGCCTAAGTGAAAGAGCGTATCATTTACCTGTTCTTCAACATACTGGATACCTTCGCCTTCTAAAAAGCTATTACTTGTTTCTTCCAAGTAAGAATTGATCAAATCCAGACTTGCTTCAGGCACTTCGCTTTCTTCCCCAACCCGTTGAAAGAGAACAGGAACTGTGGCGCCCAGGTATCCATACAGCCGCCCATCCGCGCTCACAAGAGCAGTTGATCGTTCCTTAAAATATAGATCTACTTGGCCCTTCTCTGTGTCCTGACAAAGCTGGGATGTCAATGGGATCAAATGGTTGCTGGTTGGCGCTTTCTCTGTTTTCACATCTTGAGACGGGTGTCCAGAGCATGAGACCAATAGCAAGAAACATACAACAGATGTAAGTGCATATTTGCGTTTCACAATACTATTTATCCCTCCATTCCATACTTTGAGAGCGCCTCAAAGATTTCTTTGTATTGACATTATATCTCATCGGTAAGGCGTTTTGAAGTTTTTTCTTTTGTGCCAGGGGCGTCAATGCTGATCTGGGAATGGGAGAAAGGCGAAGAAGAGCGCGGGCGGCACAGCCGCCCGCGCTCTTTTGTAGCAACGGTTATTTGGCGTACTCGATGACGCGGGTCTCCCGGAGGACGTTGACCTTGATCTGGCCGGGGTATTCCAGCTCCTCCTCGATCTTCTTGGCGATGTCCCGGGCCAGGAGGACCATCTGGTCCTCGCTGACCTTCTCCGGGGCCACCATGATGCGGACCTCCCGGCCCGCCTGGATGGCGAAGGACTTGTCCACCCCGGGGAAGGAGGAGGTGACCTCCTCCAGCTTCTCCAGCCGCTTGATGTAGTTCTCCACGTTCTCCCGCCGGGCGCCGGGGCGGGCGGCGGAGATGGCGTCGGCGGCCTGGACCAGACAGGCGATGATGGTCTTGGGCTCCACGTCGTTGTGGTGGGCCTCGATGGCGTGGACCACCGCCTCGTTCTCGTGGTACTTCCGGGCCAGCTCCACGCCGATCTGGACGTGGGAGCCCTCCACCTCGTGGTCGATGGACTTGCCCAGGTCGTGGAGCAGACCGGCCCGCTTGGCGGTGGCCACGTCCGCGCCGATCTCGGCGGCCAGCAGACCGGCCACGTGGCAGACCTCGATGGAGTGGCTCAGCACGTTCTGGCCGTAGCTGGTGCGGTACTTCATCCGGCCCAGGAGCTTGACCAGCTCCGGGTGCAGGCCGTGGACATTCGTCTCAAAGATGGCCCGCTCCCCCTCGGCCTTGATGGTGGCGTCCACCTCCCGCTTGGCCTTCTCCACCATCTCCTCGATGCGGGCGGGGTGGATGCGCCCGTCCTGGATCAGTTTCTCCAGGGCGATGCGGGCGATCTCCCGGCGGACGGGGTCGAAGCAGGAGACGGTGATGGCCTCCGGGGTGTCGTCGATGATCAGGTCCACCCCGGTCATGGTCTCCAGGGTGCGGATGTTCCGGCCCTCCCGGCCGATGATGCGGCCCTTCAGGTCGTCGTTGGGCAGGGGGACCACCGACACGGTGGCCTCCGCCACGTGGTCGGCGGCGCAACGCTGGATGGCAAGGGAGATGATCTCCTTGGCGGTGGCGTCCGCCTCCTCCTTGGCCCGGGTCTCGATCTCCTTGACCTTCAAGGCCGCCTCGTGGGTGACGTCCTGTTCCAACTGATCCAGCAGGAATTTCTTGGCCTCCTCAGCGGTGAAGCCGGAGATGCGCTCCAGCTCGGTGAGCTCCTGGGCCTTCAGGGCCTCCAGCTCCTCCCGCTGGCTCTCCAGAGCCTCCTGTTTGGCCTGGATGGCCTCCTCTTTTTTCTCCACATTTTCCAGCTTTTTGTCCAGGTTTTCCTCCTTTTGCTGGAGGCGGTTTTCCTGCTTTTGCAGTTCGGCCCGGCGCTCTTTCACCTCGGCCTCGTGGTCGTTGCGGGCCTTGAGGATCTCCTCTTTGGCCTCTACCAGGGCTTCGCGTTTCTTGCTCTCGGCGGATTTGATGGCGTCGTTGATGATGCGCTTGGCCTCCTCCTCGGCGGAGCCGATCTCCCGCTCCGCGGAGGACTTGCGGCGGGCGATGCCCACGGGAACGCCCACAACGATGCCCACCAAGAGACACGCGACGCCGATGGCGATGGCGATCGCAATAGATATCATGTCGTCTTGTTACACCTCTGCTTTCCTTGATTTTTTTGTCAGTCCAGCCTATGCGGCCAGTATAATAGACCAAATTACATTGTAAAGCAGGCGGCCGCCGATGTCAAGGCAAAAATCCGCCGGGGCAGAAAACAGGCGGCTCCTGGGAGCCGCCTGGCGGGTTCAACAGCAGGGCTGGGGCAGGCTGTCGTCCTCCCGGATCCAGTCCTCCACGTGGACCACCCGGTAGTCGTCCGGGGTGTCCCGGATGATGACCTGGGCGATGCCGGCGTTGATGATAAGGCGGCGGCACATGGTGCAGGAGGTGGAGTTGGGGATAAGGGCCCCGGTCTGAGGGTCCCGGCAGGCCAGGTACAGCGTGCCGCCCAGGGTGTCCCGCCGGGCGGCGGAGATGATGCAGTTGGCCTCGGCGTGGACACTGCGGCACAGCTCGTACCGCTCCCCGGAGGGGATCTTCATGGCCTCCCGGGTGCAGTGGCCCAGGTCGGCGCAGTTTTTCCGGCCACGGGGCGCGCCGTTGTAGCCGGTGGAGATGATCTCGTCGTTGCGGACCAGGATGGCGCCGTAGCACCGGCGCAGGCAGGTGGAGCGCTCGGCCACCGTCTGGGCGATGTCCAGGTAGTAGTTGACCTTGTCCCGTCTGTCCATGGGGACCCCCTCCTTTTTGGTGGGCTTTTCCTTATTATACAGGTCTTTCCCCCCTTTCGCAAGGGAATTTACACATTGTTCAAATTTTGGTCACGGAACGGACAAGGGCGGGGGCTACCATAAAACAGAAAGGAGTGCTGGGAGCATGGATGGGTTGCGGAAATGGCAGAGCCGGTGGCGTGGGGTCTACATGAAGTGCACCGACAGGTCCCACAAGTATTTTCGCTGTCCCGCCTGTGGCCAGCCCCTCCGGGTCCCCCGTGGGGCGGGGAAGATCTGGGTCACTTGCCGCGCCTGTGGCGCCGGCTTTGAACAGCACAGCTGAGCGCCCGCCCCGGCGGGATACGGAACCAGAACGGCACAAAAAACCAGGGCCCGTCCGGGAGGACGGGCCCTGTTCGCTTAAAAGACCAGGTTTAGTTCCAGAGGCAGGCCGCCCAGGTGGCGGCGCAGGAGGTCGAAGGCGTGGTGGGCGGCGCAGACGCGGACCCGCTCCCGGGTCATGCTCCGGTCCGCCCGGCGGCAGAAGGTCCCCTGGGGGGTGGACAGGGCGATGAACACCAGCCCCACCGGGTTGCCCCGGTCGTCCGGGTCGGGGCCGGCCACGCCGGTGGTGGCCACGGCCAGGTCGCTGTCAAAGGCCCGCCGGGCCCCCTCCGCCATGGCGACGGCCACCTCCCGGCTCACCGCGCCGTACTGGTCCAGCAGTTCCTGGGGCACGCCCAGGAGGGCGGCCTTGGCTTGGCTCCAGTAGGTCACCGCGCCCCCCTTGAACACCGCCGACGCCCCGGGCAGGTCGGTGAGGCGCTTGGCGATGAGGCCGCCGGTGCAGCTCTCCGCGCAGGAGAGGGTGAGGCCCTTGGCCCGCAGTTCCGCCAGGACCACCTCTTCCAGGCTGGACACGTCCGCGCCGTAGACCAGGTCCCCCAGCTTGGCTCGCACCTCCGCCTCCACCGGGGCGATGAGGGCCCGGGCCTCCGCCTCATCGGCGGCCTTGGCGGTGATGCGGAGCTCCACCTCCCCGGTCTTGGCGTAGGGGGCCAGGGTGGGGTTGGTCAGGGCGTCCATCCGCGCCCGGAACAGTTGCTCCACCGCCGACTCCCCCATGCCGAACACCCGCAGGGAGCGGGAGAGGATCACCTCCCCCGACAGGGCCTGGAGGTAGGGGGCCACCCGGTGGGTGAACATGGGGCGGCACTCGCTGGGCGGGCCGGGGAGCATGACCACGTGGCGGCCCTCCGATTCAAAGATGCACCCCGGGGCGGTGCCCCAGTCGTTTTGCAGGATGACACACCCCTCGGGCAGCATGGCCTGTTGGAGGTTGTTCTCCGGCATCTGGCCGGTGTGGAGCCGGCGTTCAAAGTAGTCCCGGATGCGCTGGGCGCTGACCGGGTCGAAGACCAGCTTTTTGCCAAAGGCCCGGGCCAGGGTCTGCTTGGTCAGGTCGTCGCAGGTGGGGCCCAGGCCGCCGGTGGTGATGAGGATGTCCGAGCGGGACTTAGCCAGCTCCACCGCCCGCTCCAGCCGCTCCGGGTTGTCCCCCACCACCGTCTGGTAGTAGACGTTGATCCCCAGAGCGGAGAGCTCCTGGCACAGAAACTGTGCGTCGGTGTTCAAGATCTCCCCCAGCAAAAGCTCCGTCCCCACGCATAGGATCTCAGCGGTATAGGACATGGCATGGGCCTCCCTTCAGACGATGCGACCGCCCCCGCGCCCTCGGCGGGGGTGTGCGTGCTGATATTATACCACATCCGCTTTAGCGGTGTGGTATAATTTGCCATCCTTTGCGGTTTCGCCCGTAGGGCGGGAGCAAAGGCGGCATCAAATCGGTATAATAGCCGCTTTGCGGCTATTATACCTCAGACGGCGGGAAAAGTATAGACGAAAGTAACACGCCGGGGCGGGGAGGTGGACATCGCATTGGTCGTGTGGTATGCTGTAAAATACCCGGTAGGTCAGAATTTGGCGGCGGAGGGGCTTTGTGATGACGAAAATGTGGAGAAAGAAATTCAAAGAGGTCATTGGGGAGATGGCGGCGTATGGGGAGAGGGCAAACCGGGGCGCGGGGAGACGGGAGCTGGCCGCGCTGAGGGAAAAGATCGCGGAGGAATTTCAGGTAGACCTGCCCAAAGAGTACCTGGCGCTGTTGAAAAGGGTCAACGGCATAGAGTATAACGGCTTTATCCTCTATGGCGTGGATGAAGAACTGCTGAAAAAAGCGCCGGAACAGAGCGTGGACGGACTGATGGAGATGAATCAGACCTGGCGGGAAAACCAGTGGGAGAGGCCCTGGCTCTTCCTGGGGGAGAGCGGCGTGGGCTGGTATGTGTACGACCCCGCGGCGCGAAAGTACTATGAATTAGACAACCCCTCGGGGACGGTGTGCGAGGAGTTTTCCGACCTGGGCGCTATGCTGGAAAAGCTGTTCGCGGACGCGCTGCTGTCCTAGCGCGGAGGTGGGCGTCCATGCGGAATTTGTAGAAACAAAGGCGTGAAAAAGCCCCGGGGGTGGCCCCGGGGCTTGGTTTTACTGCTTTTCCGGGTTGAAGTAGAACCGCTCGATGCCGTCTACGGCCTCGGCCACCAGGGCGGGCACGTCCAGGCCGGACTCGGCGGCTTCCACCTCCTCCAACTGGGGGCGGGTGCGGGGGTGCTTGGGGGTGAAGACGGTACAGCAGTCCTCGTAGGGGAGGATGGAGATGTCAAAGGTGTCGATCTTCCGGGCCACCCGGACGATCTCCTCCTTGTCCATGCCGATGAGGGGGCGGAAGACGGGCAGGGTGCACACCGCGTTGGTACAGGCCATGGCCTGCATGGTCTGGCTGGCCACCTGGCCCAGGCTCTCCCCGGTGATGAGGGCGCCGCAGCCGGTGCGCTGGGCCACCTGCTCGGCGATCCGCATCATAAAGCGGCGCATGACCAGGGTGAAATACTCCTCCGGCACCACCCGGCGCATCTCCTCCTGGATCTTGGTGAAGGGGACCACGTGGACGGTGAGGCGGCCGCACCAGGGCACCAGCTTCCGGGTCAGGTCGAAGACCTTCTCCTTGGCGGCCTCGGAGGTGTAGGGGTAGGAGAAGAAGTGGACCATCTCCAGCCCCAGGCCCCGCTTGGTCATCATCCAGGCGGCGGCGGGGGAGTCGATCCCCCCGGAGAGCAGACACACCGCCCGGCCCCCCATGCCCACGGGCAGACCCCCCGCCCCGGGGTCGGGGTCGGTGTGGACGTAGGCGGCGTAGTCCCGGACCTCCAGGTAGACGGTGAGTTCCGGGTGGTGCACGTCCACCTTCAGGTGGGGGAAGGCCTCCTGGAGCTCCCCGCCCACGTACTGGCTCAGCTGGATGGAGGTCATGGGGAAGGACTTGTCGGAGCGCTTGGACTCCACCTTAAAACTCTTGGCGGCGCGGAGCTTGTCGGCCAGGTACACCTTGGCCGCCTCTAACATGGCGTCCTTGTCCTTGGCGCAGGGGTAACTCCGGGCCAGGCCCGCCACGCCGAACAGCCGCTCCATGGCCGCGTAGGCCCCGTCCATGTCGCAGGTGTCGTCCAGGGGCTCTACGTAGGCGGTGGACTGGCGGGTGTAGACGTTGAACCGACCGTGGGGCCGGAGCCGACGGCGGGCGTTGTGCATCAGCTTTTCCTCAAAACTCCGGCGGTTGGCCCCCTTCAGGACCATCTCCCCCAGCTTGAGCAGGATCGTCTCTTTCATGGCAAAAACCTCTCGTATTTACTTCTGGACGGCGAAAACCGTTACTTCTCCATCCAGGTGGCGGGCTGGCGGTACTGCAGGGCCTCGGCCAGGTGCTCCGGGGCGATGGTCTCCGCGCCGTCCAGGTCGGCGATGGTCCGGGCCACCCGGAGGATGCGGTCGTAGCCCCGGGCGGTGAGGCCCAGCCGCTCGTAGGCCCCCTTCATCATGGCCTGGCACGGCTCGTCCAGGGCACAGCAGTCCTTCAACTCGTCCGGGCCCAGCTGGGCGTTGCAGGGGGGACCCGCGGGGCCGAAGCGGTCCACCTGCCGGGCCCGGGCGGCGTTTACTCTTTGTCGAATTTCGGCGGATGATTCCTCTTTGTGTTCTTTCGCGGCCAGCTCCTCAAACTCCAGGGCGGGGACCTCGATGAAGAGATCGATGCGGTCCAGGAGGGGGCCGGAGAGTTTTTCGGTGTACTTTTTCACCGCCGCCTCGGTGCACTTGCACCGGCCGGAGGGGTGGCCGTACCAGCCGCACTTGCAGGGGTTCATGGCGCACACCAGCATAAAACGGCTGGGGAAGGTCTCGGTGGCGGTGGCGCGGCTGATCTGCACCCGGCCCTCCTCCAGGGGCTGGCGGAGGACCTCGATGACGTCCTTGTGGAACTCGGGCAGTTCGTCCAGAAAGAGGACGCCGTTGTGGGCCAGGGAGATCTCCCCGGGCCGGGGCAGGGGGTTGCCGCCCCCGGCCATGCCCATGCTGGAGATGGTGTGGTGGGGGTTGCGGAAGGGCCGCTGGGAGATCAGGGGCTCCTGGGCGGTGGTGAGGCCCAGGACGGAGTAGATCTCCGTGGTGGCCAGGCTCTCGGCCAGGGTCATGTCCGGCAGGATGGAGGGCAGGCGGCGGGCCAGCATACTCTTGCCGCTGCCCGGCGGGCCGGACATGAGCAGGTTGTGGCCCCCCGCGGCGGCGATCTCCAGCGCCCGCTTGGCGGCGTGCTGGCCCTTCACCTGGGCGAAGTCCGGGGTCTCCCGGGCCTGGGGGGCGGGGGTCCAGGCCGGGGCGGGGGGGATGAGCTCCTCCCCCCGGAGGTGACGGGCCAGCTGTTCCAGGGACTCCACCGGGTAGACCGCCATCTCCCCGGCCAGGGTGGCCTCCGCGGCGGAGTCGGCGGGGACGTAGAGGGCCTTGAGCCCCGCCCGCCGGGCGGCCATGGCCATGGGGAGCATCCCGGGGATGGGCCGGAGCTGGCCGGTGAGGGAGATCTCCCCCACAAAGGCCGCGTCCTCCGCCGGGGCGGGGAGTTGACCGGCGTCGGTGAGGATGCCCACCAGGATGGGCAGGTCGTACACCGTGCCCGCCTTCCGCCGGTCCGCGGGGGCCAGGTTGACGGTGATGCGGGAGACGGGGAAGGTGAAGCCGCAGTTCTTGATGGCGGCCCGGACCCGGTCCCGTGCCTCCTTCACCGCCGTGTCCGGCAGGCCCACTACGTCAAAGTTGGGCAGGCCCCCGGACAGGTCCACCTCGGTGGTCACCGGGTAGCCCGTCACCCCCTGGAGCCCCAGGGACATGACCCGACAAGCCATTTTTCCGCCTCCCCCACGCGTTTTTACCCATTATACGGGATTGCCCCGGGAATTGCAAGCCATTCCGCCCCGACGCCCGGCCTGGGGACAAAACGGCCGGGGCGCTGACCCGCGCCCCGGCCCCTGCTTAGTCCTTGTCTTTGTCCTTATCCTTATCCTTATCCTTGCCCTTATCTTTCTCCTTGTCGTCCTCCTCGGGCTCGGTGACCTCCACCCGGATCTCCAGCACCCGGCGGTGCTCCACCTGGGTGACGGTGACGTGGAGGTTTTCGTAGTCAAAGCTGTCGCCGCTCTCGGGGATGCGGCCGATCTGCTCCAGGACCCAGCCGGAGACGGTGGCGCTGTCGCACTCGCCCTTGAGGGAGAAGAGGTCGTAGAGGTCGGTGAGGTCGGCGGAGCAGGTGATGGTGTAACTGCCGTCGGGGTTCTTGCGGAAGTTCTCGATGACCTCGTCGTGCTCGTCCCAGATCTCCCCCACCAGTTCCTCCAGAATGTCCTCCAGGGTGACGATGCCCTCGGTGCCGCCGTACTCGTCCACGATGACGGCCATATGGTTCTTGTTGGCCTGGAGCACCCGCATGAGGTCGGAGATCTTGGTGTTGGCGGTGGTGCAGATGACCTCCTTGGTGAGGGGTTTTAGGTCCTCCAGCCCCCGGTAGCGGGCGGCGTAGAAGTCCTTTTCGTGGATGACGCCCACGATGGAGTCGATGGTCTCGTGGTAGACGGGCAGGCGGGAGTACCCGGTCTCGGCAAAGCGGGCGGCCACCTGGTCGGCGGTGGCGTCGTCGCTGACGGCCTCGATGTCCACCCGGGGGGTGAGGATCTCGCCCACGGCCAGGTCGTCAAACTCGATGGCGGCCCGGATCAGCTGGCTCTCGTGGGAGTCCAGGCCCCCCTCGTCCTCCGCCTGGGTGACCATGGCGGCCAGCTCCTCGTCGGTGATGCCCTCCTCGGCGGGGGCCTGGAAGAGCTTGGTCACCCAGTTTTTCAGCCCGGAGAACAGGAAGGACAGGGGGGTGAACAGCTGGGTCAGAAAGGCGATGATGGGGGTGGCGAACATGGCGAAGCCCTCGGCCCGCTCCTTGGCCATGCTCTTGGGGGTGATCTCCCCGAAAGTGAGGACCAGCAGGGTCATGACCACGGTGGAGGCGGCGGGGCCGGCCTCTCCCAAGAGGCCGGAGAAGAACACCGTGGCCACGGTGGTGGAGGCGATGTTGACGATGTTGTTGCCGATGAGGATGGTGGTCAGCAGCTTGTCGTAGTTCTCGGTGAGCTCCAGACAGCGCCGGGCCCGGCGGGCCCGCTTGCCCTCCTCCTCATCCGCCCAGGTGCGTACGCGGATCTTGTTGACGCAGGAGAAGGCGGTCTCGGTGGCGGAGAAAAAGGCCGAGAGGATGAGCAACACCACAAGGGCGGCCACCATCACGATACTGGGTATGTCCATCTGGACAGATCAACTCCTATGTTCCAAAATTTGACCGGGAGAAATTCCACAAACCGGCCATTGTACAGACAATATAGCACACTTTTCCCCCCAATGCAAGAGGTGGGGAAAAACCTATTGCCACCTCTCCTTTATTATGGTATACTGTATTTGGTGAACTACCGCCCTATCATCTTCTTCCGGGAACTTTTGGGCAAGGAGTGATCGTTATGAACCGCAGACCCTACAACAGCTACCGCGGCCGCAAGAGCCTGGGCCAGCGCATCCTCATGGGCGTGGCCGTGGTCTTGGCCGTGGTGTTGCTGCTGACGCTGGTGTTCCTGTTCGTGCTCTACAACAACTTCGACTTCCGGGACGCGGAGGTGAACCGCCCCCAGCCCACCGCCCAGCCCAGCCAGGAGGCGGAGCCCACTCTCATCATCGAGACCCCGGCCCCCAGCGCCGCCCCGTCCTCCGCCCCCGGCGGCGCTGACCTGACCGACCTGCCCCCCCGCCGCACCGCGCCCCAGGGGCTGATCCCCTATCAGGAGGGGGCGACCCTCGGGACCGGGCAGGGTTTCCTCTTTACCGCCCAGCAGGCGGATGATTTCACCCCCGACACCGCCCAGGGCGACTACGACTACGCGGCGGTCTACCTGGACGCCGCCCAGTTGGAGGGGGAGGAGCTGGCGGAGCGTTGCCAGGCCCTGGCCGCCCTGGGGGTGGATGAGCTGGTGGTGGCGGGGGATGTGGACGCCAAGGCCCTGCGGGAGGCCCTGCCCGCCGAGACGTACCACGGCTACCTGTCGGTGGTGGCCGGAAAGTTCCCCTTCCAAAACGACACGGCCCAGGGCCGGGATCTGGCCCGGTACTGCGACCGGGTCTACGTCCCCGGCGGGGACTGGGGCGGGCTGGACCTCTACGCCTACCTGACCGACAACGGCTTTGCCGGGTCCCACGGCGACATCGTCACCATCGTCACCGCCCCCCTCTCTGTCAGCTGGTCCTGGGCGATCCTGCCCAGCCCGGATGAGCCGTTCTGAGCCGTTGAAAGGAGGCCCCATGGCCGGAAAACACATCCCCTCCTATGAGGGCAACCTCCGCTCCCACATGATCTCCATCCCCGGCTGTATCAGCCAGTGCTCCGGCATCCGGGTCTTTGGCCGGCGGATCAAGTCCCTGGCCTTTACCACCGACGTTGCCATCCTCCGCAACATCAACGCCGACGCGGTCATCGCCGTCTACCCCTTCACCCCCCAGCCCGTCATCACCCAGGCCATCATCACCGCCGCCGATATGCCCGTGTTCGTGGGGGTGGGCGGCGGCGTGACCCAGGGGGCCCGGGTGATCGGCCTGGCGGCGGACGCGGAGCGGTCCGGGGCCTTCGGGGTGGTGGTGAACGCCCCCACCCAGAACGAGATCGTGACCAAACTGAAACAGGTGCTGGAGATCCCCGTGGTGGTCACGGTGGTCTCCGACCGCACCGACGTGGCCGCCCGGCTGAATGCCGGGGCGGACATCCTCAACGTCTCCGGCGCGGCCCGGACCCCGGAGATCGTGGCGAAGATCCGCGCCCAGTTCCCCCAGGTGCCCATCATCGCCACCGGCGGGCCCACCAGCGACACCATCAAAGCCACCATCGCCGCCGGGGCCAACGCCATCACCTACACGCCCCCCACCAACGGCCAGCTGTTCGCCGAGTCCATGGACCGCTACCGCCGGGCGGAAAACCTCATTTGACGCCGCGGGGGGAGCGGGCGGGCGCCCGCCGGAGCCGGGGGGCTTTTGGCCCCGCCCGCCGCTTTTGCCGGGGGCCGGCCTGCCCCACCCCTGGCGCTGGGCGGTCTGTCTTGATTTTTCCGTGAGCGAGGTCATGCGCGTATGCTCTTTTCCAGTCCCGTCTTTCTCTTCGCCTTTCTCCCCATCGTCCTGCTGGTCTACTACGGCCCCCTGCGGTCCAGCCGCCGGGGGCAAAATCTGTTTCTGCTCCTGGCCTCCCTGTTCTTTTACGGCTGGGCGGAGCCGGTGTTCGTGCTGGTGATGCTGGGCAGCGTTTTGTTCAACTACGCCCTGGGGCTGTGGGTGTGGCGCCGGAAAGAGGCGGGCCGGAGGGTCGCCGGGCCGGTGGCGGCGGCGGTGACGGGGGATCTGGCCCTGCTCTTTGTGTTCAAGTACCTCACCTTCACCCTGGCCAACCTGCGCGCCCTGGGGCTGAACGCGCCGATGGTGGAGGTGGCGCTGCCGGTGGGCATCTCCTTTTTCACCTTCCAGGCCCTCTCCTACGTGCTGGACGTGGCCCGGGGGGAGGCGGAGGTGCAGAAAAACCCCCTGAACGTGGGGCTCTACATCGCCTTTTTCCCCCAGCTCATCGCCGGGCCCATCGTGAAGTACCAGACGGTGGCCCACCAGATCCAGCGCCGCCAGGAGTCCTGGGAGAAGTTCTCCCAGGGCTGCTGGCGGTTTTTGATCGGCCTTGGGAAAAAGGTCATTCTGGCAAACCAGCTGGCGGTCATCGCCGACGCGGCCTTCGTCCCCGGCGGGCCGGGGTCGGTGTCCATGGCGTGGCTGGGCTCGGCGTGCTACACCCTGCAGATCTACTTCGACTTTGGCGGCTACTCCGACATGGCCATCGGCCTTGGGAAGATGTTCGGCTTTCAGTTTTTGGAGAACTTCCGCTACCCCTATCTGGCCTCCTCCTGCCGGGATTTCTGGAAACGCTGGCACATCAGCCTGACCACCTGGTTCCGGGACTACCTCTACATCCCCCTGGGGGGCAACCGGATGAAGAGCCGGTGGGGCGTGTGGCGGAATATGCTGGTGGTGTGGCTGTTCACCGGGATCTGGCACGGGGCCAACTGGACCTTCGTGGCCTGGGGGCTGGTGTGGTTCTGCCTGCTGTGGGCGGAGCGGGGGCGGGAGCCCCTGCGGGGGACGCCCCTGTGGGTCCGGCGGCTTGCCACCCTGCTGGTGGTGGACCTCACCTGGATCCTCTTCCGGGCGGACACCATCGGCGAGGCGCTGGGTTTCCTGGGGGTGATGTTCAAGGTGGACACCGCCGAGATCTGGAGCGTGGAGACGGGCTATTACCTGCGGCAGAACTGGTTCACCCTGGTCATGGCCGCCGTCGCCTGCGCCCCCACCGCCACCTGGCTGCGGGGGCGGTTGGCCCGGTGGGCCGAGCGGGAGCGATTGCCGGGGCTGATGCCCGCCTGGGACGCCCTGTGCGCCGTGGGGCTGGCCGGGGTGTTTCTGGTCAGCGCCGCCTTTTTGGTGAAGGGGAGCTACAACCCCTTTATCTACTTCAACTTCTGACGACCCGGCGGGACTAAAGAGAGAGGAGGGCTGGACCGTGGCGTGGACCTACAAGCTGAAACGGACCTTTGGGAACCGCTACGCCATGACGGCGGTCCTCTTTCTGGCCATCCTGCTCTGGGGCTCGGTCACCGTACTGCTGGGCGTGTTGGAGGCGGGGACCGCCTGCGCGGGCTATGAGCGGCCCGGCCTCTTGCGAAAGACCGACCCATCCGTTCCCGGCCGGGAACGGGCGGGGGCGCTCCTCAGCGCCCCCGCCGATCTGACTGCCGCCCCCGCCCCGGCGGAGCCCTGGCCCGGCCAGTTGAGCCGGCAGACCGCCGCCGCCGAGCGCGCCGTGACCCGGGCCTTAGAGGACGACCACGGCCTGATCGAGGTCTTCGGGGCCTATCAGCTCCTCTCCGGCCGCACGGTGGTGGAGGACACGGCGGACCCCGCCTACTCGGTGGCGCGGCTGAAAAACGGCTCTTTGACCTTCGTGGGCCAGGGGGAGGCGGACCCCGGGGAACAGGCCGCGGAGCTTAAGCGCCTTCAGACCGCGCTGGAAGAGCGGGACGCGGCCCTCTTATACCTTCAGGCCCCCTCCAAGCTGGAGCCGGGGGAGGACGCGCTGCCCTACGGGTTGGAGGACCCCTCCAACGACTGCGCCGACCGGCTGATGGACGCTCTGGAGGAGGCGGAGATCGACCACATCGACCTCCGCCAGACCCTGCGGGAGGCGGGGGGCGAGTGGGGGGACTGGTTCTACCAGACCGACCACCACTGGGGGCAGGAGGCCGCCTTCGTGTGCTTCCAGGCCCTGGCCCAAAAGCTGACCGATTACCGACAGACCGTGACGGTGGGCGGGGAGACCGAGACCCGGCGCATCACCATCGACCCCCGGTGCGCCGATCCCGACTGCTACGACAAGCAGACCCTCCCGGACTTCTTCCTGGGCAGCCAGGGCAAGCGGGTGGGCGCCAGCTACGCCGGGGCGGACGACTTCGTGCTCTGGACCCCCAAGTTCCCCACCCTTCTGCACTACGCCGGGGCCACCGGGGGCGACCGCTACGGCGACCTGACCGAGACGGTGCTCTTCCCCCAGCGGGTGGAGGAGCGGGACTTCTACGGCGGCAACCCCTACACCTACTACGCCGGGGGGGACTACCCCTTCGCCCAGATCACCAACTACTATAACCCCCAGGGCCCCCGGGTCCTGCTCATCCGGGACTCCTTCTCCTGCGCCATCACCCCCTACCTGGCCCTGGCCTGCTCCCAGCTGACCACCCTCGACCCCCGCTCCTTCACCGGCGACCTGCTGGGGACCATCGACTGGGTCCGCCCGGACGTGGTGGTGGTGCTCTACTCCTCCGGCATGGTCCGGGAGGAGACGTACTACCGCCTGTTGGCCCAGCCCGCCGCCTCCAAGGGGGACGCTCTGCGCTGGGAGGGGCGGGAAATTTTTGGGGAAACGTAAAAAAATTGTGAACCCTCTTGCATTTTGGACTGAGATGGGGTATCATACGGGTTAGCACTCGGAAAGAAAGAGTGCTAACCCGTTGTTTTTTCAAAAAATTTTTCATATAGGAGCGAGAGCTATGGCAAAGAAGCAGTTCAAAACGGAGTCCAAGCGGCTACTAGATCTGATGGTGAACTCCATCTACACCCACAAGGACATCTTCCTGCGGGAGTTGATCTCCAACGCCAGCGACGCCATCGACAAGCTGGCCTACAAGGCCCTCACCGACGACAAGGTGGGGCTGAACCGGGGGGACTTCCAGATCACCATCGTCCCGGACAAAGAAAACCGCACCCTGACCATCTCGGATAACGGCATCGGCATGACCGCGGAGGAATTGGAGAAGAACCTGGGCACCATCGCCCGGAGCGGCTCGCTCCAGTTCAAGAAGGAGATGGACGAGGGGAAGGGGGAGGATGTGGACATCATCGGCCAGTTCGGCGTGGGGTTCTACTCCGCCTTCATGGTGGCCGACCGGGTCACCGTGCTCTCCCGGGCCTACGGCGAGGACGCCGCCCACCGCTGGACCTCCACCGGCGCGGACGGCTACACCATCCAGGAGGACAGCCGGGAGGCGGCGGGGACGGACGTGATCCTCCACCTCAAGCCCCAGGGGGAGGGGGAGGACTACGACAGCTACCTGGACCCCCACTATCTGGAATCGCTGGTGAAGAAGCACTCCGACTACATCCACTACCCCATCCGCATGGAACTGGAGCACACCCACCTCAAGCCCGCTCCCGACCCCAAGCCGGAGGACTATCAGCCCGAGTACGAGACCCACCGGGCGTGGGAGACGCTGAACTCCATGGTGCCACTGTGGAACCGGCCCAAGAAGGACGTGACCGAGGAGGAGCGGAGCCAGTTCTACAAGGAGAAGTTCGGCGACTGGCAGGACCCCCTGTCCTGCGTCCACGTCTCCGCCGAGGGGGCGGTGAACTACAAGGCCCTGCTCTACATCCCCGCCCAGGCGCCCTACGACTACTTTACCCGGGACTTCCAAAAGGGCCTCCAGTTGTATTCATCCGGGGTGCTCATCATGGACAAGTGCGCCGACCTTCTGCCCGAGCACTTCCGCTTCGTCCGGGGGGTGGTGGACTCCCCCGACTTCTCCCTGAACATCTCCCGGGAGATCTTACAGCACGACCGGCAGCTCAAGGTCATCGCCGCCAACCTGGAAAAGAAGATCAAGGGGGAGTTGGAGCGGCTGTTGAAGGACGAGCGGGAGAAGTACGTCACCTTCTGGAAGGCATTCGGGCCCCAGATCAAGTACGGGGTGGTCAGCGACTTCGGCCAGAACAAGGAGCTGCTGCGGGACCTGCTGCTCTTCTGGAGCTCCAAGGAGGAGGAGATGGTCACCCTGGCCGAGTACCAGGCTCGGATGCCGGAGAGCCAGCCCTTTGTCTACTACGTCCGGGCGGAGAGCAAGGACAAGGCCGCCACCCTGCCCCAGGTGGAGCGGATCCTGGACGCGGGCTACGAGGTGCTCTACCTCACCGAGGACGTGGACGAGTTCGTGGTCCAGGTGCTGGAAAAGCAGGGGGAGAAGCCCTTTAAGGCCGTCTCCGCCCCCGACGCCCTCCCCGAGACCGACGCTCAGAAGCAGGAGCACCAACAGCGCCAGGAGGAGAACAAGGACCTGCTGGACTTCTGCAAGGAGGTGCTGGGGGAGCGGGTGCACGAGGTGCGCCTCTCCCAGATCCTCAAGTCCGCCCCGGTGTGCATGACCGCCGACGGGCCCATGTCCTTCGAGATGGAGCGGTATTTTGAGAAGGTGGAGGGCCAGGCCCCCATGAAGGCCCAGCGGGTGCTGGAACTGAACCCGGACGCCCCGGTTTTCGCCGCCCTGCAAAAGGCCAAGGCGGAGGACGAGGCCAAGGCGCGGGACTACGTGGAGCTCCTCTACGCCCAGGCCTGCCTGGGCGCCGGCCTGGAACTGGAAGACGTGGCCGCCTACACCCGCCTGGTCTGCTCCCTGATGCAATAAGAAGACCGCAAAACGGCCCCCGCCGGAACCCCGGCGGGGGCCGTTCTCTGTTTTTGGGTCTGCCGTCCTCCGGCTTATCCCTTCTCCACGTACCGCTGGAGGAGGATGGCGACCTCCGCCCGGGTGGCGAGGCCCTGGGGGTCCAGGCGGGCATCGCCCTTGCCGGTGAGGATGCCGTTCTGCACCGCCCAGCGCATGGCGGCCTGGGCCCAGTCGGAGATGGCGGCCGCGTCGGCGAAGTCATCCAGGCCGCCGGTGGCGGCAGGGGAGTTGGCGTAGCGGTAGAGCATGGTCACCAGCTGCTCCCGGGTGATGTTGCCCTCGGGGTCGGTGCCGTCGGAGATCCCCTGGGCCTTGGCCCAGGCCATCCCCTTCTCGAACCAGGTAGCGCCGCCGTCGGTGGACTGCCCGGCCAGCCGGGCCAGAACGGTCATGAGCATGGCCCGGGTCATGTTCTGCTGGGGGGCGAATTGGTTCGCGCCCACGCCGTTGAACAGACCCCGGTTCACCACGAAAGTCACACCGCTCTCGTACCAGCTGCCCTTCTCCACGTCGGTGAAGCGGGACGTGGGCGTGACGGGCGTACCGCCGCCGCCGCCGCTCAGCCAAGGGTGATTACTGCCGGTGTTGTTGCTGCTGGCCTTGGTGACGGTGACCTTGAGCTTCTGCGCGCCGGGGTCAGCCTCGGTCCGCTCCAGGGTCATGGGGTCGGTGTCGGCCATGACCACGTAGACCGTGGTGGTGCCCTGGGCCACACCCTTCACCTGGACGGTCTCGCCTTTCACCGAGGCGGTGACCAGGCGGGTGTCGGCGGAGATGGCGTAGAGGTACTTGCCCGCGTAGCCGCTGACGGTGGCGGTGACGGAGGTGGACTTGCCCACCTGCACGCTGACGGCGCTGGCGCTCAGGCTCAGCCTGCCAAAGGTGGCGGTGACGGTCACATCGGCGGCGGGCAGGGTGAAGGTGTTGTTGGTCACCTTCACGGTCTTCCCGTCCGACTGCTTGACGGTGAGGGTGTTCAGCGCGTAGCCGGCGTCGGGGGTGACGGTCAAGGTGACTTTCGTCCCGGCCTTCCCGCTGGCGGGGGAGGCGGTGACCTTGCCGTACTGGGCGTCGGCCACGGTGACGGCGTAGGTCTTCGGGGTGGATTGGTCGGCGTCCGCCCCGCTGTCCGCCGCCAGGGCGGCGGGCAGGAGCGTCAGCGCCATGGCCAGGCACAACAGGTATGACAAAAATTTCCTTTTCATATCAGGTTCCTCCTTATGGTGTTTTGCTTGACAGGATAGGGACAGACGGGCCCTGTACTGATCTCTTCGGTCCTCTCCTTTCTCGGCGCGCCCTCTTTCGCGCTGGGAAGAATACGTATTGTATTACTAGTGTATATCACACACACAAGCTAAATGCAGCATACAAAGAGGTGATTTGTCAACAGTATATTTGAAATGGAATGTGAGGTGCGTCTATATGAACAAGGAACCTTTGGTCATCCACCGCCGGGGGGAGGACGGGAACAAGATCATCACGGTGCGGATCCGGGAGGATATCCTGGCCCGCCTGGACACCATCGCCGCGGAGAGCAACCGCTCCCGGAACGAGTTGATCAACATCATCCTCCGCTACGGCCTGGACAACCTGACCATCCAATAGCCCCGCCTTGCCTTTTTTTTCGGGGTGTGGTATGATAGGGGCAAGAAGTTTGACCTTGTGATTGGAGGGGAGCGGCGTGAGGAAAAAAGTGGTCATCGGACTGTGCGTCTGCGGGCTCCTGCTGGTGGGGCTGGGGGGCGTCTGGGGGTATCTGTACTGGCACCCCCGGCAGTATGTGGGAAGTTGGGACGGGGGAAACGTCCGCTACCCGGTGGTCACCTTCCAGCCGTACAACGGCCTGGGCATCCACACGCCGGCGACCTTGGCGGAACAGAGCGCGGCCTTCAACGACGGCGTGGGGGCTTTCGCCCATGAGATGGTGGCGGCCTACCAGGACGACCTGACCCTGGACTACACCCTGGAGCGCGGCGGCCAGGGGACGGACGTTCTGTTCACCGGCCAGGGCACGGCGGCGGACGGGACGGTGGAGGACATCTCCCAGCGGCTCCACTTTGACCTGGTCATCCGGGGCGACGCCAAGTGGCACTAGGGCCCGGAGCGGCCGTTTCGCGCCGCCATAACGAAGACAGGTCCGGCGACGGGGGAGGAGGGGTTTGATGAGTTACGCGGACGAGGTATTTCTCCGGAATTGCCGGGATATCTTAGACCATGGGGTGTGGGACACCGACCGGCCCGTCCGGCCCCGGTGGGAGGACGGCACGCCGGCCCACACCGTCAAGTGCTTCGGGGTGGTGAACCGCTACGACCTGCGGCGGGAGTTTCCCATCCTCACCCTGCGGCGGCAGTATTTCAAGTCCGCCCTGGACGAGCTCTTGTGGATTTGGCAGAAGAAGTCCAACCGCATCGCCGATTTGAACTCCCACGTCTGGGACGCCTGGGCGGACGAGACGGGCTCCATCGGCAAGGCCTACGGCTACCAGCTGGGGGTGGAGTACGACTTCCCGGAGGGGCGGATGGACCAGGTGGACTGGATCCTCAAGACCCTGCGGGAGAACCCCGCCTCCCGGCGGATGGTGACCAGCATCTTCAACCACCACGACCTGAAGGACATGGGCCTTCAGCCCTGCGCCTGGTCCATGACCTTCAACGTCAGCGGCCGCACCCTCAACGGCATTCTGAACCAGCGCAGCCAGGATATGCTCACCGCCAACGGCTGGAACGTGATGCAGTACGCCGCCCTTTTGATGATGCTGGCCCAGGTGTCCGGGCTGGAGGCGGGGGAGCTGGTCCACGTCATCGCCGACTGCCACATCTACGACCGCCACGTTCCCCTGGTGGAGGAGCTTTTGCGGCGGGAGCCCTTCCCCGCCCCCACCGTCACCCTGGACAGCGCCGTTACCGACTTCTACGCCTTTACCAAGTCCAGCTTCACCGTGGAGAACTACCGCTGTCACGAGTTTGACCACGCCATCGAGGTGGCGGTATAAAAAGGCCAAAAATTTTTGGAAAATGAGGTGTTTTGTATGCCGGAAAACTACGACTATTCCTCCTTTGATTCCAGCGCCCAGCGCCAGGAGACCCTGGGCCGGTACACTGCCAAGACCTTTGGCATCATGTTCCTGGGGCTGCTGGTCACCTTCGCCATCGCCGCGTACCTCTCCAACACCTTCAGCGGTTTCCTGCTGATGTACCGGGCCCTCACCGCCATGCCCTACCTCCATTTGATCCTCCTGGTGGCGGAGCTGGTGGTGGTGGTCGTGCTGTCCGCCCGGATCCAGAAGATCTCCCCGGCCGGGGCCACGGCCTGCTTCTTTCTCTACTCCGTCCTCACCGGCCTGACCTTCGGCATGATCTTCACCGCCTATGACTTCGGCACCCTGGCCTTGATCTTCGGCTTCACCGCCCTCTACTTTGGCGGCATGGCGGTGTTCGGCTATGTGACCAAGATCGACCTGAGCCGCCTGCGCCCCATCCTTGTCGGCGGGCTCATCGCCCTGATCGTCATGAACCTGCTCATGCTGTTCATCCCCGGCCTGGCGGCCATGGACCGGGTGCTTTGCACCGTGGGGGTGTTGATCTTCCTGGCCTTCACCGCCTACGACACCCAGAAGATCCGCCGCTACTACCTGGGCTTCCAGGGGGACGACGCCATGCTGAAAAAGGCCAGCGTCATCTCCGCCCTGGAGCTCTACCTGGACTTCATCAACCTGTTCCTCTACCTGCTCCGGCTCTTTGGCCGGAACCGGGACTGAGCCTGTCCCCGCCCGCCCCAAAGCCTCCGACAGTCTTTAGGACTGCCGGAGGCTTTTTTCTGCCCGCAACAGGGCCCCGCGCTTGGGGCCCTGTTTTTTTGTCCCCTTTTTCCGCCGCCGCCTCTCTTCGGCCTTTTTCGCCGGGGCGGTATCGTACAATCCTGGGTGGGACAAGCTGAGATACTACCCAAGAAGGAGGCTGGGACCATGCCTGTCAGGCTCGCCCAGGACAAAAACGCCCTGACCTTTTACCTCCAGGGGGAGATCGACCACCACGGGGCCCGGGGGATCATGCTGACCCTGGACCGGGAGGTGGCCGCCCGGGACCCGGGGATGGTGACGGTGGACATGGGGGAGGTCAGCTTTATGGACTCCTCCGGCATCGCCGTGCTCCTGCGCTGTTGGCGGCGGCTGGAGGAGACGGGGGGCAAAATGCGGGTGCGGAACATCCCGCCCCAGGCCAAGAAGGTCTTCGTGGCGGCGGGGCTCCACAAGATCATCCCCATGGACGACTGAAAGGAGGTCATACATATGATACCCATCTTGAACCAGGCCACCCTCCTCTTCCCCTCCAAGAGCTGTAACGAGGCCTTTGCCCGCACCACCGCCGCCTGCTTCGCCGCCCAGCTGGACCCCACCCTGGAGGAGCTGGGGGACATCAAGACGGCGGTGAGCGAGGCGGTGACCAACGCCATCGTCCACGCCTACCCCCAGGACCTGGGGGTGGTGACCCTGCGGCTTCGGATCCTGGAGGGGCACATCTTCGAGGTGTGCGTCAAGGACAAGGGGGTGGGCATCCCCGACGTGGAGCGGGCCCGCCAGCCCCTCTACACCACCGGGGACGACTCCCGCTCCGGCATGGGCTTTACCATCATGGAGAGCTTTATGGACTCCGTCCGGGTCCGCTCCCTGCCCGGAAAGGGCACCACCGTCACTTTGCGAAAACGCCTCTCCCCCCGGCTGGGAGGCTCCCGGTGAGTTACGCCCCCTCGGCGGAACTGCTCACCCGGGCCCGGGAGGGGGACCGGGAGGCGGTGGAGCGGGCCATCGAGGAGAACGCGGGGCTCATCTGGTCCATCGTGCGGCGCTACTACGGCCGGGGGGCGGAGCCGGACGATCTCTACCAGCTGGGGTGCCTGGGCTTTCTCAAGGCCCTCCAGGGCTTTGAGCAGGGCTACGGCACCCAGTTTTCCACCTACGCCGTGCCCAAGATCGCCGGGGAGATCCGGCGGTTTTTGCGGGACGACGGGCCGGTGAAGGTGAGCCGGTCGCTGAAGGAGCGGGCCGCCTCCATCCGCGTGGCCGCCGCCCAGTTGGGGGCGCGGCTGGGGCGGGAGCCCACCCTGGGGGAGATCGCCGCCGAGACCGGGCTGGAGCCGGAGGCCATCGCCGCCGCCCAGACCGCCACCCAGCCGGTGACCTCCCTCCAAACCGAGATGGGGGAGGGGCTGACCCTGGAGAGCACCCTGGGGGTCCAGGGCCCGGAGGAGGAGCTGGTGGAGCGCGTCGCCCTCCAGGACGCCATCGCCCAGCTGGGGGAGAAGGAGCGGAAGGTGGTGCTCCTGCGCTACTACCGCGCCATGACCCAGGAGCAGTGCGCCCGGGTGCTGGGGGTGAGCCAGGTGCAGGTGAGCCGCATCGAGAAGCGGGCCATCGCCCGCCTGCGGGAACTGCTGGGGGCGTGAGGCCACAGGGGAAGGCTTTTTTGGGGAGGTATTGCTTTTTTATAAGTCGTGTGCTATCATGCAAACTAGCATTTTGGCGCCCACGGCCCTGTGCTGTGGGCGCTTTGCGTAGAAAAGGAGAGATATGTATGGTCGTCGTTATGAAACCGGGCACGAAAAAAGAGGAGATCGAGGCGCTGGCCCAGACCTTTGAGGCCCAGGGGCTGAACGTGGGCATCACCAACGGCGTGGGCTGTACCATCCTGGGCCTGGTGGGGGACACCACCGCCGTGGACATCGACAAGCTGTCCATCCTGCCCAACGTGGAGCGGATCATGCGGGTGAGCGAGCCCTACAAGAAGGCCAACCGCAAGTTCCACCCCCAGGACAGCGTCATCCAGGTGGGAGACGTCCGGGTGGGCGGCGGCAACTTCGCCATCATCGCCGGGCCCTGCTCGGTGGAGAGCGAGGCGCAGATGATCGAGGTGGCCCGGGACGTGAAGCTGTCGGGGGCGTGTATGCTCCGGGGCGGCGCCTTCAAGCCCCGCACCTCCCCCTACTCCTTCCAGGGCATGGGGGTGGACGGGCTGGAGCTCCTGCTGGAGGCCAAGCGGGACACCGGCCTGCCCATCGTCACCGAGATCATGTCCCCCAAGTACTGCGAGCTGTTTGAGGAAAAGGTGGACGTGGTGCAGGTGGGGGCCCGGAATATGCAGAACTTCGACCTTCTGAAGGAGGTGGGTAAGATGTCCAAGCCCGTCCTCCTGAAGCGGGGCCTGTCCAACTCCTACGAGGAGTGGATCATGTCCGCCGAGTACATCATGAGCGAGGGCAACGAGAACGTCATCCTCTGCGAGCGGGGGGTGCGGACCTTTGAGACTTACACCCGCAACACTCTGGACGTCTCCGCCATCCCCGCCATCCACCGCATGAGCCATCTGCCCGTCATCGTGGATCCCTCCCACGCCGCGGGGATGAGCTGGATGGTGGAGCCCCTGGCTCTGGCCGCCGTGGCCGCCGGGGCGGACGGGCTGATCATCGAGGTCCACAACGATCCCCCCCACGCCAAGTGCGACGGCCAGCAGTCCCTCACCCCCGAGGCGTTCCAGACCCTGGTGGGCAAGGTCCGGGCGCTGGTCCCCATGGCGGGCAAGGTGCTCTCGTGAAGACCCTTCGGGTGGATCTCCCGGGCAGGGAGTACGACATCCACATGGAGACGGGCTGTCTGGACACCGCGGGAGCGCGGGTCCGGGCGGTCTGCCCCCGGGCGAAAAAGCTCTTTGTGGTCACCGACACCACCGTTGGGCCCCTCTACGGCCGGCGCCTGCTGGACAGCCTGGCCGGGGCGGGGTTGGAGGCGGGGCTGTTCGCCGTCCCCGCCGGGGAGGAGAGCAAGAACGCCGCCATGCTCGCCCGCCTGTGGGAGGAGATGATGGCCCGGGGCCTCACCCGCACCGACGCCGTGGTCGCCCTGGGCGGCGGCGTGGTGGGGGACCTGGCGGGCTTCGCCGCCGCCACCATCCTGCGGGGGGTGGACTTTGTCCAGATCCCCACCACCCTCCTGGCCCAGGTGGACTCCTCCGTGGGCGGCAAGGTGGCGGTGGACCTGGACCACGGCAAGAACCTGGCCGGGGCCTTCTGGCAGCCCCGGCTGGTGCTCATGGACCCGGCCACCCTGGACACTCTGCCCGACGCCACCTTTGCCGACGGCATGGCGGAGGTGGTCAAGTACGGCTGTATCTTCGACCGGGACTTCTTCGACTTCCTGGCCGCCCGCCCCAGCCGGGCGGCGGTGATGGGGGAGATCGAGCACGTTTTGTACACCTGCTGTGACCTGAAGCGGCGGGTGGTGGTGGAGGACGAGCGGGACACCGGGGCGCGGATGCTCCTGAACTTCGGCCACACCGTGGGCCACGCCTTTGAAAAGGCGGGGAACTACCAGACCTGGACCCACGGCCAGGCGGTGGCCGCCGGGATGGTGGTGGCCGCCCGGCTCAGCGTGGAGCTGGGGGTGCTGGAGGACGGCGGGGCCGTGGCCCGGCTGGCGGAACTGCTGGAGGCCCTGGGCCTGCCCACCCGCATCCAGTGTGGCTGGGACGATATCGTGGAGGCGGTGGGCCTGGACAAAAAGAGCGCCGGGGACCACATCTCCTTCGTCCTCCTGGAGCAGTTGGGCCGCGCCGTGGCCCGGCGGATGCCCAAGGGGGAGGTCCTTCAACATCTCAAGGCCATTTACGGAGGGTGATCTGACGTGACGGTGACCATTACCCCCAAGACCCTGGCGGGGACCGTGACCCCGCCCCCCTCCAAGTCCCAGGCCCACCGGGCGCTCATCGCCGCCGCCCTGGCGGAGGGGGAGAGCCGGATCGGGAACCTGGGGGAGTCCCAGGACATGGACGCCACCCGGCGGTGCCTGGAGGCCCTGGGGGCGGAATTTCAGGAGACGGACGAGGGCTTGATCGTCCGCGGCGTCGGGGCCAACGCCATGTCCCCTTTGCGCCGCATGGCCCTGCCCCGGCTGGACTGCGGGGAGTCCGGCTCCACCCTGCGCTTCCTCATCCCCGTGGCCTTGGCCGTCCGGGGCGGTGGGATCTTTACCGGCCGGGGCCGGCTGATGGAGCGGCCCTTGGAGCCCTACTTTGCCATCTTCCGGGAAAAGGGCATTTTTTACGAGCAAAAGGACAGGGTCCTCACCGTCCAGGGGCGCTTGAGCCCTGGGCGGTACGCTTTGGCGGGCAACGTGTCCAGCCAGTTTTTCACCGGGCTCCTCTTCGCCCTGCCCCTGCTGGACGGCCCCTCCGCCATCGTGCCCACCACCGCCCTGGAGAGCGGGGACTACATCGCCATGACCTGCCAGGTCATGGAGCGGTTCGGGGTCAGGTCTGCGGCCACCTTGTCCCTGCCCCCCCAGTACCACGTGGAGGGGGGCCAGGTCTACGCCCCGGCGGCGGTGACGGTGGAGGCGGACTGGTCCCAGGCGGGCTTTTGGTACGCCGCCCGGGCGCTGGGCGGGACGGTGGAGATAGACGGCCTGGATATCAACTCCGCCCAGGGGGATAAAGTTGTGGCGGAGCACTTTGCCCGCCTCACCACCCCGGGGGACGTGGAGATCGACGTGTCCGGCTGTCCCGACCTGGTGCCCCCGCTGGCCGCCATGGCGGCGGCGCGGGCGGGGCGGACCCGGCTGGTGAACGCCGGGCGGCTGCGGATGAAGGAGTCCGACCGGCTGGACAGCGTGACCCAGGTGCTCTCCGCCCTGGGCGCGGACATCGCCCAGGGGCCGGACTATCTGGACCTTCAGGGAAAAGACCGGCTGGCGGGGGGCGCGAGGGTGGACAGCTTCAACGACCACCGCGTCGCCATGATGACCGCCGTGGCCGCCGCCCGGTGCGCCGCGCCCGTCACCCTAACAGGTGCGGAGGCGGTGGAGAAATCCTACCCCGACTTCTGGAGGGAATACGAGAGATTGGGAGGGGAGCTCACATGGAATACATGATCTTTGGCGAGTCCCACGGCCCCGCCATCGGGGTCACCCTCACCGGGGTGCCCGCCAATTTGACCCTGGACCTGGCCGCCATCCAGGCCCAGCTGGACCGCCGCGCCCCCGGCAGGGACGCCACCGCCACCGCCCGGCGGGAGAGCGACGCGGTGCATATCCTCTCCGGCGTCTTTGAGGGCAAGACCACCGGCGCGCCGTTGGCTATGGTCATCCAAAACGCCGACCAGCACTCCGGGGACTACGACGCCCTGCGCTACACCCCCCGGCCCTCCCACGGGGACTACCCCGGCTTTATCGCCTCCCAGGGCTGTCAGGACCACCGGGGGGGCGGGCACTTCTCCGGCCGCCTCACCGCGCCCCTGGTGGCGGCGGGGGCGGTGGCCCGGCAGATCCTGGCCGGGCGGGGGGTCACGGTGGCCTCCCACATCGCCATCATCGCCGGGACCTGGGACAGCCCCTTTGAGAGCCAGGCGGAGCTGGAGGCCCTGGCCGGCCAGCCCTTCCCCGTGCTGGACCCGGAGGCGGGGGAGAAGATGCGCGGGGCCATCCTGGAGGCCAAGGGTCAGGGGGACAGCGTGGGCGGCGCGGTGGAGTGCGCCGTCTTCGGCCTGCCCGCCGGGCTGGGCGGGCCGGACTTTGGCAAGAACGTGGAGGGGATCTTCGCCCAGCACCTCTTCGCCATCCCCGCGGTGAAGGCGGTGGAGTTCGGCGCGGGGACCTCCTTCGCCTACCAGCGGGGGAGCGAGGCCAACGACCCCCTGGCCGTTCAGGAGGGCCGGGTGGTGACCGAGACCAACCTGGCCGGGGGGATCAACGGCGGCATCACCAACGGGATGCCGGTGGTGTTCACCGCCACCTTCCGCCCCACCCCCTCCATCGCCCTGCCCCAGCGGAGCGTTGACCTCCGCACGGGGGAGGAAGTGGAAATTACCATCCGGGGCCGCCACGACCCCTGCGTGGTCCCCCGGGCGGTGCCGGTGGTGGAGGCCGCCGCCGCCCTGGCTGCCTGCCAGGTGTTGGGGATCTGAAAGAGAGAGAAAAGGAGGCTTTGCCATGTCCCGTTTTGAGCCTGTGACGGCCCCCAAGTCCGCCCTTGTGCTCCCCGGCGCGGTGGTGGTGGGGGATGTGACGCTGGGGGAGGAGTGCTCGGTGTGGTACAACGCCGTCCTCCGGGGGGATGAGGCCCCCATCGCCGTCGGCTGGGGGAGCAACGTGCAGGACAACGCCGTTCTCCACACCACCACCGGCCATCCCCTCACCCTGGGCCGGGACGTGACGGTGGGCCACGGGGCCATTTTACATAGCTGTACCGTGGGGGACAACACCCTCATCGGCATGGGGGCCATCGTGTTGGACGACGCGGTGATCGGCAAGGATTGTATCGTGGCCGCCGGGGCGCTGGTCACCGGGCGCACCGTCATCCCCGACGGGTCCATGGTCATGGGCGCCCCGGCCAAGGTGCGCCGGGCGCTGACGGAGGAGGAGATCGCCGCCACGGCGGAGAACGCCCGGGTCTACCGGGAGCTGAAGGAGGGATACCGCTGATGGAGGACCTTAAGGAACTGCGGGAGAAGATCGACGCCCTCGACCGGGAACTGCTGGCCCTCTTTGCCCAGCGGATGGAGATCACCCAAAAGGTGGGGGAGTACAAGGCGGCCCACGGGGTCCAGGTGCTGGACCCCCAGCGGGAGCGGGAGGTGCTGGACAGCAAGGCCGCCCTGGCCCCCCCGGCCCTCCAGAGCGAGGCCCGGACCCTCTTTGAGACGGTGATGGCCCTCTCCCGCCGCCAACAGCGGCGGCTGGTGGAGCCCGACCAGCCCGCCTTTGCCCAGTACCTGGCCCAAAAGGCCAACGCCGGCGCGCCGGTGCGGGACCCCCGGGTGCTCTACCAGGGCGTTCCCGGGGCCTACGCCGAGGAGGCCGCCGCGGCCTACTTCGGGGAGGACTGCCGCCGCCGGAACCTCCCCGCCTGGGAGGATATCTTCGAGGCGCTGAAAAAGGGGGAGGCCGACTACGGCGTGGTGCCCATCGAGAACTCCTCCACCGGCTCCATCAACCAGGTCTACGACCTGCTGGGCAAGTACGAGCACTTCATCGTGGGGGAGGTCAAGCTCCGGGTGCGCCACTGCCTCATGGCCCCCGCCGGGGTGGGGCTGGAGGACGTGACGGAGGTCTACTCCCACGAGCAGGGCCTGTTCCAGTGCGCCCCCTACCTCAAAGGCCACCCCTGGCGGCAAACCGCCCTATCCAACACCGCGGCGGCGGCCAAGTTCGTCGCCGAGAGCGGCAAGCCCTTCGCCGCCATCGGCTCGGAGCGGTGCGCCCGGCTCTACGGCCTCACCGTTCTGGCCCGGGACATCGCCCAGTCCGCCGAGAATTACACCCGCTTTGTGGTGGTGGCCCCCCGGATGGAGCTGGGGCCCGAGCGGGACAAGATCAGCGCCCTGTTCACCCTGCCCCACAAGGTGGGGACGCTCCACCAGATCATGGCGGTGTTCGCCATCGGGGGGCTGAACATGATGAAGCTGGAGAGCCGCCCCATTCTGGAGAAAAGCTGGGAGTACCGCTTCTTTGTGGACTTCTCCGGCAACCTGCTGGACCCGGAGCTGGACCTGGCCCTCCGGGAGCTGGTGGAGTGCTCCACCGCCTTCCGGGTGCTGGGCAACTACCGCTCGGGGGAGGAGTTGTAGGTCGTGAAGAACCTGGTGCTCATCGGGATGCCGGGCAGCGGCAAGACCAAGATCGGCCAGTATCTGGCGGAAAAACTGTCCCTGCCTGTGCTGGACACCGACGCCATGGTGGCGGAGGCGGCGGGCATGGCCGTGCCGGATATCTTCGCCCGGTACGGCGAGGGCCATTTCCGGGACCTGGAGAGCCAGGCGGTGGAGCGGGCCGCCCGGTCCGGCGGCGCCATCATCGCCACCGGGGGCGGGGTGGTCCTGCGGCCGGAGAACATGGCCGCCCTGGCCCAAAACGGCGTCATCTTCTTCCGGGACCGGCCCCCCGAGGCCATCGCCGGGGAGGACCACTCCGGCCGCCCCCTGGTGGGCGGGGACCGGGACGCGGCCCGGGCGCGGATCTTCGAGCTCTACACCCAGCGCCTGGCCCTCTATAAACGCTACGCCCACCACTACATCGCCCCCACCGACACCTACCAGGAGGCGGCGGAGCGGATCGCCGAACTCTACCAAAAGGAGGCCATGGAGCCATGAAATTCCTCATCATCAACGGCCCCAACCTGAACCTGCTGGGCCAGCGGGAGCCGGGGATCTACGGCAAGGGCACCTACGCCGACCTCTGCGCCCTCATCCGGGACTACGCCCGGGAGAAGGGGGCCCAGGCGGAGTTCTTCCAGTCCAACCACGAAGGGGCCATCATCGACGCCATCCACGCCGCCCAGGGGGTCTATGACGCCATCGTCATCAACCCCGGGGCCTACACCCACTACTCCTACGCCATCCTGGACGCTCTGAAGGCGGTGGACGTGCCCGCCTACGAGGTGCACATCAGCCACATCGACCGGCGGGAGCCCTTCCGGGCGGTGTCGGTCACCGCCCCGGCCTGCGTGGGGCAGTTGTACGGGCTGGGCTTTGAGGGCTATCTGCGGGCCATGGACCATTTTTTGGAGGGCGGCAAGTGAACATCACCCTGACCAACACCGCCCAAAAGCTGTGCGTCATCGGCGACCCGGTGACCCACTCCAAGTCCCCCCTCCTGCAAAACGCCATGTGCCAGGCCCTGGGGCTGGACTACGTCTACCTCTGCCAGCCGGTGAAGCCGGAGCGGCTGGGGGCCTTTCTGGTGGCCGCCCGGGAGCTGGGCTACGCCGGGTTCAACGCCACCATGCCCTTCAAGGAGCTGCTCATCCCCTACCTGGACGGGCTGGACCCCCTGGCGGAAAAGCTGGGCGCGGTGAATACTGTGTGTATAAAAGACGGGAAATTATACGGATATAACACCGATTGCCCCGGCTACGTGGCCGCCCTGCGGACGGGGGGCTTTGACCCCGCCGGAAAACGGGTCCTCCTGCTGGGGGCCGGGGGCGCGGCCAAGGCGGTGGCCCTGGGCCTGGGGGAGGCGGGGGCCGCCTGCGTGACCGTGGCCAACCGCACGGCGGCGCGGGCCCAGGCGGTGGCCGACCTGATCCCCGGCCAGGGGCGGACCGCGGCGTGGAACGCCGAGGCCCTGGCGGCGGAGGCGGCGGGGTGCGACCTCATCGTGAACGCCACCAGCCTGGGCATGGCGGGGCAGGGGGCGTTCGATGACCTGTCCTTCCTGGAGGCCCTGCCCCGGGGGGCGTGGGTCAGCGACCTCATCTACCACCCCGCCCGCACCGCCTTTCTGGCCCAAGGCGAGGCCCTGGGCCACCCCGCCGTCAACGGCCTGCCCCTGCTGACCCACCAGGCCATCCTGGCCCTGGAGAAATTCGCCGGGGTGGAGGTGCCGCCGGAGAAGGTGGTGCCCATCCTGGAGCCGCTTTTGACCCAGTCATAAAGAGAGATAAGGAGTGTTTTTCATGGTCTATACCTATACCCCCCACGGGGTCTGTTCCCGGCAGATCCGCCTGGAGATGGAGGACGGGGTGGTGAAGGCCCTGTCCTTCCTGGGCGGCTGCAACGGCAACCTCCAGGGCATCAGCGCCCTGGTCACCGGCAAGCGCGCCCAGGAGGTCATCCCCCTGCTGCGGGGCATCGACTGCGGCGGGAAGGGCACCTCCTGCCCCGACCAGCTCTCCCGCGCCCTGGAGGCCGCCCTGGCCCAGGAGAACGCCTGAGAGACGGGATTTTCAAGGGAAAAGAACGGCGGCGCGGCGCCCTCCCAGGCGCCGCGCCGCCGTGTTTTCGCACCCTGTGAAAATTTTCACAAAGAGGGCGGAGCGGGGGAGGGGAAGCTTTGTTAATATTTTAACAAAAATTTCTTGACATTCCCCCTGGGAGCGATTATACTTGATTTCAGTGAGATTGATAATTTTTTAACAATCGCGCGAAAAATTTTTTCAGGAGGTAATTGAGGTATGGCTAGATTTACTCTGCCCCGTGACCTGTATCACGGCAAGGGCGCTCTGGAGGCGCTGAAGAGCTTTGAGGGCAAGCGGGCGATCGTCTGCGTGGGCGGCGGCTCCATGAAGCGGTTCGGGTTTTTGGACAAGGCTGTGAACTACCTGAAGGAGGCGGGCATGGAGGTCGCCCTCATCGAGAACATCGAGCCTGACCCCTCCGTGGAGACGGTGATGAAGGGCGCGGAGAAGATGCTGGAGTTCCAGCCCGACTGGATCGTGGCCATGGGCGGCGGCTCCCCCATCGACGCGGCCAAGGCCATGTGGATCAAGTACGAGTACCCCGAGGTCACCTTCGAGGATATGTGCAAGGTCTTCGGTCTGCCCAAGCTCCGCCAGAAGGCCCACTTCTGCGCCATCCCCTCCACCTCCGGCACCGCCACCGAGGTCACCGCCTTCTCCATCATCACCGACTACGCCAAGGGCATTAAGTACCCCATCGCCGACTTTGAGATCACCCCCGACGTGGCCATCGTGGACCCCGACCTGGCCGAGACCATGCCCCAGAAGCTGGTGGCCCACACCGGCATGGACGCCATGACCCACGCCATCGAGGCCTATGTCTCCACCGCCAACTGCCAGTACACCGACCCCCTGGCCATCTTCGCCATCCGCATGATCCAAGCCGACCTGGTGGACTCCTACAACGGCGACATGACCAAGCGCGACAATATGCACAACGCCCAGTGCCTGGCCGGCATGGCCTTCTCCAACGCCCTGCTGGGCATCGTCCACTCCATGGCCCACAAGACCGGCGCCGCCTTTGCCGACCTGGGCGCCCACATCATCCACGGCGCGGCCAACGCCATGTACCTGCCCAAAGTCATCGCCTTCAACGCCAAGGACCCCGCCGCCAAGCGGCGCTACGGCGTGATCGCCGACGAGATGGGCCTGGGCGGCGCCAACGACGACGAGAAGGTGAAGTTGCTCATCGCCTACCTGCGGAAGATGAACGACCAACTGAACATCCCCCACTGCATCCGGCACTACGGCGCGGACAGCTATCCCACCGACCAGGGCTTCGTCCCCGAGGAGGTGTTCCTGGAGCGGCTGCCCGAGATCGCCAAGAACGCCATCGGCGACGCCTGCACCGGCTCCAACCCCCGCCAGCCCAGCCAGGAGGAGATGGAGAAGCTGCTCAAGTGCTGCTACTACGATACGGAAGTGGACTTCTGATTTTCCCTTGACCAAGGCTCGCCCCTGTGGGCGAGGGGAAGACAAGAAAAAGCACGCTGGCCGATTTTGGCCAGCGTGCTTTTCGCGCTTTATCAAGGGTTCAGGGGTTGTCCTCCACTTCCAGGAGGACGCCGTTTTCGTATTTCAGGGGGAGGACGGTGTTCCGGGTGCCCCGCTGGATCTCGTCCATCTTCAGGGCCTCGGTGACGGTGGAGACCAGGGTGTAGGCCACGCCGTGGCGCTTGGCCCGGCCGGTGCGGCCGATGCGGTGGACGTAGTATTCATTTTCGTCGGGCACGTCGTAGTTGAACACCACGTCCACGTCGTCGATATCCAGGCCCCGGGCGGCCACGTCGGTGGCCACCAGCACCCGGAGCTTGCCCTCCCGGAACTGGGTGAGGACCTTCTCCCGGACCCGCTGTTGAATGTCGCCGTGGATGGCGTCGGCCTGGACCCCGGCCATCCGCAGGAGGGAGGCCAGGCGGTCGGTCATGTTCTTGGTGTTGCAGAAGGCGATGGCCCGCTCGTACCCGCCGGCGTCCAGGAGCTTGGCGGTGAGCTCCACCTTCTCCCCCCGGTCCACCTGGATGCGGTACTGCTGAATGTCCGGCTTGTTCTCCGCCACGGGCTGGACGGTGATCTCCACAGGGTCGCGCTGGTAGACCCAGGAGATATCCAGCACCTCCCGGGAGATGGTGGCGGAGAACATCCCCAGGTTGCGGCGGTGGGGGATGGCGTCCAGGATCCGGGTCACGTCCCGGATAAAGCCCATGTCCAGCATCCGGTCCGCCTCGTCCAGCACCACCGTCTCCACCTTGTCCAGCCGGACGGTGCGCCGCTTCATGTGGTCCATCAGCCGGCCAGGGGTGGCCACCACGATCTGGGGGTTCTTCTTCAGGGTCTGGATCTGCTTTTCGATGGGGGCCCCGCCGTAGAGGCAGACGGTGCGGACCCCCTCCTTGAAGGCGCACAGGTCCCGCAGCTCGTCCTGGATCTGGAGGGCCAACTCCCGGGTGGGGGCCAGCACCAGGCTGGTGACCGCCTCCCCCGCCGGGTCGGTGTGCTCCACCATGGGGATGCCGAAGGCGAAGGTCTTGCCCGTGCCGGTGGGGGCCTTGGCGATCACGTCCTTCCACGCCATGAAGGGGGGGATGGCCCCCACCTGGATGGGGGTGGCGGTGACGTAGCCCTTCTGCTCCACCGCCCGCAAGATGGCCGGGGAGAGGCCCATGTCCTTGTAGTCCTGTCTCTCGTTTACCAGTTCGCCGTTGACTTCCATGCAAAACTTCCCTTTTCATAAAAAATCGCAAGAAGTAGTGTACCACATCTGAGAGAGAAATGCAAACCCCCGGTGAAAACGGAAAAAAGGGGGCAAAAACCGGCGGTTCGACGGAAATTTTCGTTGACAAGGGGGGAAACTTATGCTAAACTATCTCCGCCTGTGAATTGGGCTGTCCCCAGCGTACCCTCCGCTGTGACCCGCGGCGTTCACCAGCCCCGGTCTCGGCCCTGGGCAAATTTTTTTGAAAGGTGGAATTTTTCCATGATCCGCAAAGACCAGAAGACCGAAGTCATCGACGCCAACCGCATCCACCCCACCGACACCGGCTCGCCGGAGGTGCAGATCGCCATCCTCACCGCCCGCATCGGCCAGCTCACCGAGCACCTGAAGGTCCACATCCACGACAACCACTCCCGCCGGGGCCTCTACAAGATGATCGGCCAGCGCCGCAAGCTGCTGGACTACCTGATGAAGAAGGACATCGAGCGCTACCGCGCCATCATCGCCAAGCTGGGCATCCGCAAGTAAAATCGAGAGCGTCAACCGCAAAGGGTGGTGTGGCTTGCCACGCCACCCTTTGACAAAATTCTCCCTCTTGTCTCCTTTGTTAGCAGTTGAAGGTAGGCCGACGAGATTCGACCCAGCTTCAAGTGCTAAGAGAGGGGCGGGGGGACAACACAAAGGAGGAAGATCCCCATGTCAACCGTCATCACCCACAAGCAGTTCAACACCAAGACCTGGTCCATGGACCTGTGCGGCCGCAAGCTGACCATCGAGGTGGGCCGGGTGGCCGAGCTGGCCAACTCGTCCGCCCTGGTCACCTACGGCGAGACCACCGTGCTGGTGGCCATCACCGCCGCCCCCCGTCCCCGGGACGGGGTGGACTTCTTCCCGCTGAGCGTGGACTTTGAGGAAAAGCTCTACGCCGTGGGCCGCATCCCCGGCTCCTTCCTGCGCCGGGAGGGCCAGCCCAGTCTGCCCGCCGTGCTGGCCAGCCGCGTCATCGACCGCTCCATCCGCCCCCTGTTCCCCTACGACTTCCGCAACGATGTGGTGGTCACCTGCACCGTCATGAGCGTGGACCGGGACTGCTCCCCGGAGATGACCGCCATGTTCGGCGTGTCCGCCTGTCTGGCGGTGAGCGATATCCCCTGGGCGGGGCCCATCGGCTGTCTGGAGGTGGGCTATGTGGACGGCAAGATCGTCCTCAACCCCACCCAGGAACAGCGCCACAACTCCCGCCTGGACCTCACCGTGGCCGCCACCCGTGAGAAGGTGGTCATGATCGAGGCCGGCGCCAAGGAGCTGCCCGACGACATTATGTACGACGCCATCTGCCAGGCCCACGAGGAGGCCAAGCGCCAGGTGGCCCTCATCGAGCAGATGGTCGCCGAGATCGGCAAGGCCAAGATGACCTACGACCACGCCGCCTTTGACCAGGAGCTCTTTGACGACATCGTGGCCAACTTCATGGACGAGGCCAAGGCCGCCATGGACACCGACGACAAGAACGTGCGGGAAGAGCGGTGGAACGCCATGATCGAGAAGTGGCACGAGAAGTACCTGGACACCCACCCGGACATGGACCAGTTCCTGGAGGAGATCACCTACAAGTTCCAGAAGAAGATCGTCAAGGCGTGGCTGCTCCAGGGCCACCGGGTGGACGGCCGGCAGAAGAACGAGATCCGGCCCCTGGCCGCCCAGGTGGGCGTGCTGCCCCGGGTCCACGGCTCCGGCCTCTTTACCCGGGGCCAGACCCAGGTGCTGTCCGTCTGCACCCTGAACACCCTGGCCGCCAGCCAGAAGCTGGACACCATCTGGGAAGAGGACGAGAAGCGGTATATGCACCACTACAACTTCCCCTCCTACTCCGTGGGCGAGGCCCGGGCCGCCCGCTCCACCAACCGCCGGGAGAAGGGCCACGGCGCCCTGGCCGAGCGGGCGCTGGAGCCGGTCCTGCCCTCCGCGGAGGAGTTCCCCTACGCCATCCGGGTGGTCAGCGAGGTGCTCAGCTCCAACGGCTCCACCTCCCAGGGCTCCATCTGCGGCTCCACCCTGGCCCTGATGGACGCGGGCGTGCCCATCTCCGCGCCGGTGGCGGGCATCTCCTGCGGCCTCATCCAGGACGACGACGGGGGCTTTACCACCTTTATCGACATCCAGGGCGTGGAGGACTTCCACGGGGAGATGGACTTTAAGGTGGCCGGCACCAAGGCCGGCATCACCGCCATCCAGATGGACATTAAGAACGACGGCCTCTCCCACGCCATCATCAAGGAGGCCCTGGACATCACCCGGGACGCCCGCTACGCCATCCTGGACGAGATCATGCTCCCCTGCATCGCCGCCCCGCGGCCGGAGGTGAGCCGTTACGCCCCCAAGATGATCTCCATGAAGATCGACGTGGACAAGATCCGGGAGGTCATCGGCAAGGGCGGCAGTGTGATCCAGAAGATCACCGCCGAGTCCGGCGCGCAGATCGACATCGAGGAGGACGGCACCATCCACATCGCCTCCCCCGACGCCCACGCCTGCGAGGTTGCCAAGAAGATGATCGAGACCATCGTCTTCGTCCCCGAGGTGGGGCAGCTCTACTACGGCAAGGTGGTCCGCATCCTCCAGTTCGGCGCCTTTGTGGAGCTGGCCCCCGGCAAGGACGGCATGGTGCACATCTCCAAGCTGGCCAATCACCGGGTGGAGAAGGTGGAGGACGTGGTGAACATCGGGGACATGATCTGGGTGAAGGTCACCGATATCGACGAGAAGGGCCGGGTCAACCTCTCCTACAAGGATGCCCTGAAGGAACTGGAACAGCGGGGCGCCAAGGGCGGGGAGGGCTAAGCGCGCCCGGGCGCGCATAGGCTCTGGTGTAAGATTCCGCTTCGATCTAAAGGAGGAATATGGAATGGACACGCTCAAGACCCTTTTCTTTTTCTCGTTCCAGCCTAAGAAGGACCCCGCCGCGCTGGTCATCAACATTCTGCTCTACCTGGTGGTGGGCGTGGTGGCCGGGCTGGTCATCGGCCTGCTGAGCCACCTTCCCCTGGTGGGCTGGCTCATCGCCCTGGTGGGCGGCCTGGTGGACCTGTACGTCCTGGTGGGCATCGTCCTCAGCGTGCTGGACTACATGAAAGTTTTTAAGTAAGTCAAAGGAGGGGCCGACGGCCCCTCCTTTGAGTTTCGCGGCCCGCGCCGAAGGCGCGAAACTCCGCGAGGCTTTTTGCGATGAAAAGGCCCGCCTGGCGATTTGCCGGGCGGGCCTTTTGTCGCTTTTTTGTGGGGTCAGACTTGGGCCAGGGCTTGGTCCAGGTCCTGGATCAGGTCCTGGGGGTCTTCAATGCCCACGCTGAGGCGGATGAGGTCGGGCTTCACCCCGGCGGCCTCCAGCTGCTGGTCGCTCATCTGGCGGTGGGTGGTGGAGGCGGGGTGGAGGACGCAGGTCTTGGCGTCGGCCACGTGGGTGGCGATGGAGGCCAGCTTCAGCCCGGCCATGAAGGTCTGTGCGGCGGCCCGGCCGCCCTTCACGCCGAAGGAGATCACCCCGCAGACGCCCTGGGGCATATACTTCTCCGCCAGGGCGTGGTAGGGATCCCCCGCCAGGCTGGGACAGCGGATCCAGGAGACCTTGGGGTGGTCCTGCAAATAGGCGGCCACCGCCTGGGCGTTGGCGCAGTGTTTTGCCATCCGCAGACCCAGGGTCTCCAGGCCGATGTTCAGGTAGTAGGCGTTTTGGGGGGAGGGGATGGAGCCCAGGTCCCGCATGAGCTGGGCGGTGGCCTTGGTGATGTAGGCCCCGGCCAGGCCGAACCGCTGGGTGTAGGTCACGCCGTGGTAGCTCTCGTCGGGGGTGCACAGGCCGGGGAACTTGTCGGGGTACTTTGTCCAGTCGAACTTGCCGCTGTCCACCACGGCGCCGCCCACGGCGTTGGCGTGGCCGTCCATGTACTTGGTGGTGGAGTGGGTGACGATGTCCGCGCCGTGCTCAAAGGGGCGGCAGAGGATGGGGGTGGGGAAGGTGTTGTCCACGATGAGGGGCACCCCGTGGGCGTGGGCGGCGGCGGCGAACTTGTCAAAGTCCAGCACCGTCAGGGCGGGGTTGGCCACCGACTCCCCAAAGACCGCCTTGGTGTTGGGGCGGAAGGCGGCCTCCAGCTCCGCCGGGGTGCAGTCCGGGTCCACAAAGGTGAACTGGATGCCCATGCGGGCCATGGTGACGGCAAAGAGGTTGAAGGTGCCGCCGTAGATGGCAGAGGAGGCGATCACGTGGTCGCCGCAGGAGGCAATGTTGAAGATGGCGTAGAAGTTGGCCGCCTGGCCGGAGGCGGTGAGCATGGCCGCCGTGCCACCCTCCAGGGCGGCGATCTTGGCGGCCACGCGGTCGTTGGTGGGGTTTTGGAGGCGGGTGTAGAAGTAGCCCTCCGCCTCCAGGTCGAAGAGGGCGCCCATGGCCTCCCCGCTGTCGTAGCGGAAGGTGGTGGACTGGACGATGGGGATGTTCCGGGGCTCTCCGTTGCCGGGGGTGTACCCGGCGTGGAGGCATTTGGTATCAGGCTGCATGGCCGCACGCTCCTTTGTCAAAGCTGCCCCTATTATAGGCCCAAACCCCGCCCTTGGCAAGCCCCGGCATAAAAATCCCCCGGCGGCCAGCCGCCGGGGGAGGGGGAGGTCATTTCCCCGTGGAGTTGTAATGGATGGTGGCGTTGGTGAGGCTATCGTTGCCGCTGGCGATGGCAACGTCCTCCCAGTCCTGTTCGCTGCCGCCGTAATTGACATTTGCTAAACGATTACAGGCGTAAAAGGCATTAGTGGCGATGGTGGTGACGCTGGCGGGGATCGTGATCTTGGTTAGACTGCGGCAACTCATAAATGCATCCGCGCTGATGCCGGTGACAGTACTAGGAAGGGACACAGTGACTAAGCTGGTACATCCATAAAATGCCCCCTGGCGAATGGTGACGACCCCCTCGGGGATGGTCACCTTAGCCAAACTGTAACAGTCGCAAAAGGCGTGCTGGCAAACCTCGGTGACGCTGGCGGGAATCTCGATCCGGGTTAGGCCGGAATACCGAAAAGCGTAATCACCGATGGTTTGGAGGGTGTCGGGCAAGTCAATCCGGAGCAGGCCAGAACATTGATAGAACGCGTAGTTGCCCACGGTGGTGATCCCGTCGGAGAGGGTGGCGGAGGCGATCTTCTCCCGCACCTCGTACCAGGGGGAATTGCCCTGCTTATAGCTGTCCATGGGGCCGGTCCCGGCGATGACCAACTCCCCGTCTACATAGAGCACCCAGTCCAGGTCGGTGCCGCACTGGCCCTTCCGCAAAACCTCCCGGTCCGGGTCGATTTGGACGTGGAAGGGCTTTTGAGCGGGCGTAGGCTTGGGGTCCTGGGAGGGCTTGGACTGGCTGGACTCCTGCTGGTTCGAGCCCTGCTGGTCAGACCCCTGAGAGGGAGACGGCTTCGGCTCCTGAGAGGGCGCAGGCTCCGGGTCCTTGGTCGGCTCCGGCTCCTTAGAGGGCTTGGCCGTCTGGCTGGGGGTGGGCTCCGGCGTCTGGCTGGGCTCGGGCTGACGGGTGGGCGCGGGGGTGGGCGTGGGGCTGGGCTCCGGGTCGGCGCGCTTCACGGTGACGATTTTGCTGGTTCTCACGCCGTAGGCGTTCACCGCGGCCAGGGTGAAGGAGTTGTTCCCCTTCTGCAACTCCACCTTGACGGAGAAGGCGCCGTTTTTATCCAGCGTGACGCTCTGGCCGTCCAGGGTCAGCTTGGTGCCGGAGGCCATGGGGGAGACCTTGCCGGAGAGGGTCGTGGTCCCCTGGGTGGTCTGGGAGGAATAGCGGTCCAGGGTGATGGCCGGGGCCTGGGTGGAGTCGGGGCCGTAGCCGTGGCTCAACGCCCGGGCCAGCAGGGTGGCGAACTCCGCCCGGGTGAGGCCCTTCTGGGCGGCGATGGTGCCGTCGGGCAGGCCGGAGACCAGGCCCTCGGATACCGCCACCGCCATGTAGGGCTTCACGCCCACGGAGATGCTGTTGGTGTCAGAGAACATATTCAGAACGGACAAATCGGCGTTGGTGGCCTTGCTGGCGTACCGCCAGGCCACCACCAGGGCGTAGATGGTCTCCTCCCGGGTGATGGTCTGTGTGGGGCGGAAGCTGGCGGTGCCCTGGAGATTGGTGGCGTCGGGGAAGAGGGGTTTGGTGGCCTCGATGTAGGCCCGGGCCCAGTTGTCGGCGGTGTCGGTGTAGGTCACCTCCGGGTCCTCCTCGATCTCTAGGCCCATGGCCACGGCGAAGACCTTGGCGGCCTCCTCCCGGGTGATCAGGCCCTCGGGGCGGAAGGTGCCGTCGGGGTAGCCGTTGAACCAGGTGCGCTGGGAGCAGGTGGCGATGGACTGGGCGGCCCAGTGGCTCTCGGGCACGTCCCGGTACTGCTGACTTACGGTGGAGTCGTAGCCGATGTACTCCTCCCCGTAGGCCAGCGCCAGGGCGGGGGCGGCCAGGCCCAAGGACAGACAGAGGGCCAAGGCCAGGGACAACAGACGGTTTTTCATGGTAGTGCCTCCTTTTTTCTTTCTCCGGCAAAGGCCCAGGGGCGGGGGCCCCTGGGCCTTGGAGCCGGAGGAAAACAAAAATCGCGCCGGCGGGTAAGGAGTAGACCCGCACGACACGACGACCGGCGACACAACGTGTTACATTCCCCTTGCCAGAATTGCCCCGGCAGGGTATAATAACAGGCGGCGCAGAGTTCTCTGTTGTGTGGGTGGGTAAGCACCCGCATAGGTCCTCGGGGAGCGGCAACTCCCCGGGGACTGCCACGATATTTCGTTTTCCTCACCTGACATTTTAACCCAAGCGCCGACGTATTGCAAGTGTTTTTCAGAAAAAAGCGAGAGGGGGGAAGGATATGACCGCCCAGGAGATGCGGGGGAAGGGGCAGCTGCGGATCTTTGCCTCTTACTACAAGCCCCACTGGAAGCTCTTTGCCCTGGATATGGCCTGCGCCCTGGGGGTGTCGGCGATCGACCTGGCCTTCCCCTACGCCTCCCGGCTGTCCCTGCAAAAGCTGCTGCCCCAGGGGCTGTTTGCCGCCTTCTTCGCCGTGATGGCCATCGTGGCGGCGGCCTACGTCGGCAAGGGCGTGATGTACTTTATCGTCACCTACTGGGGCCACATGATGGGCGTGCGGATCGAGGCGGATATCCGGGAGGACCTGTTCGCCCACCTTCAGGAGCTCTCCTTCTCCTTCTACGACCAGAACCGCACCGGCCAGCTCATGAGCCGGGTGACCAGCGACCTCTTTGAGATCTCGGAGTTGGCCCACCACGGGCCGGAGGACCTGTTCATCTCCTGCGTGACCCTGATCGGGGCGTTTTGCGTGATGCTCACGGTGCGGTGGGAGCTGGCCCTGATCGTCTTTTCGGCGGTGCCGCTGTTCGCCGTCTACACCACCATCATGCGCGCCCGGATGGTCAAGTCCTCCAAGCAGGTGAAGCAGACCATGGCGGGGATCAACGCGGAATTGGAGTCCTCCCTCTCCGGGATGCGGACGGCCAAGGCCTTTGCCAACGAGGAGGCGGAGATCGGGAAGTTCGCCCTCTCCAACGAGAAATTCCGCCAGGCCAAGCGGGGGCACTACCGCAACATGGGCTTTTACATGGGCGGGCTGGAGTTCACCATGGGCATCCTCCCGGTGCTGGTCATCACCGCCGGGGGCGCGCTTATCATGGGCGGGCGGCTGGACTACATCGACCTGGTGACCTTCTCCCTCTACGTCACCACCTTCATCACCCCCCTGCGGAAGCTCTCCGCCTTCGTGGAGCAGTTTTTGAACGGCATGGCGGGCTTCTCCCGGTTCGTGGAGCTGATGACCACCCAGCCGGAGATTGTGGACGCCCCGGACGCCCAGGACCTGGGCCCGGTCACCGGGGACATCGAATTGCGGGACGTGTCCTTCCGCTACCACCCGGCGGGGGAGGAGGTCCTGCGGCACATCTCCCTAAAAGTGCCCCACGGCCAGACGGTGGCGGTGGTGGGCCCCTCCGGGGGCGGGAAGTCCACCATCTGCCAGCTGATCCCCCGGTTCTACGACGTGACCGAGGGGGCGGTGCTCATCGACGGCAAGGACGTGCGGACCCTGACCCAGAAGTCCCTGCGCCAGGCCGTGGGCATCGTCCAGCAGGACGTGTTTTTGTTCGCCGGGACGGTGTTTGACAACATCGCCTACGGCAAACCCGGGGCCACCCTGGAAGAGGTCACCGAGGCCGCCCGGCGGGCGGAGATCTTGCCGGAAATTTTGGCTATGCCCCACGGCTTTGACACCTACGTGGGGGAGCGGGGGGTGATGCTCTCCGGCGGGCAGAAACAGCGCATCTCCATCGCCCGGATCTTCCTCAAGGACCCGCCCATCCTCATCCTGGATGAGGCCACCTCCGCCCTGGACTCGGTCACCGAGTACCACATCCAGGCGGCCTTTGACCAGCTTGCCCAGGGGCGCACCACCCTGATCATCGCCCACCGGCTGTCCACCATCCGCTCGGCCGGGCGGATCATCGTGGTGGACGAAAACCACATTCTGGAAGAGGGCACCCATGAGGAACTGCTGGCCCTGGGCGGGGAGTACGCCGCCCTCTATCACGCCCAACAGGCGGTGAAAGCATGAGCAAGGACGACAAGACCAACGTCATGCGGCTCCTGGAGCAGAAAAAGGTGGCCTACACCCCCCACAGCTACCCCCACGAGGAGGGCGTGGCGGTGGACGGGGCCACGGTGGCCGCGCTGATCGGCCGGGACCCGGGGGACGTGTTCAAGACCCTGGTGGCGGTGGGCGCCTCCAAGGGGCACTACGTGTTCGTCATCCCGGTGGAGGCGGAATTGGACCTGAAAAAGGCCGCCCGGGCGGCGGGGGAGAAATCGGTGGCGATGCTGCCGCTGAAGGAGTTGACCCCGCTGACCGGCTACGTCCGGGGCGGGTGCTCCCCCGTGGGGATGAAGAAGGCGTTTCCTACCTTCTTCCACCGCTCCGCCCAGGAGCGGCCCGCCATCCTGGTCTCCGCCGGGCGGATCGGCAGCCAGGTGGAGGTGGAGCCGGAGGCCCTGTGCCAGCTGGTCCGGGGGCGGTTCGCCGACCTGGTGAAAGAGCCGTGAACAAGACGGAGATCCTGGCCCACGTGGCGGTGGACGACGCCACCCGGCTGGCCCTGGCCCGGGTGCTGGACAAGGCGGAGTACGCCCACCTCCGGGGCGCGCCCGCCCACAGCCAGTTTTTGACCGACGGGGAGCAGGCCCTGGCCGTCCGGGCCCTGGCCGCGGCGAAGATCGACCGATACGCCTTCTGGGGCGGCTACCCGGAGGCGGAGCGGAAGGTGTGCCTCTTTTTGCCCGACTGGATGGAGGACGGGGACGGGGCGGAGGACGACGGGGCCCTGGCCGCCGTGGAGGTGACCGCCCCCCAGGGGGCGGCGCTGTCCCACCGGGACTACCTGGGCGCCATGATGGGCCTGGGGCTCGCCCGGGACGCGGCGGGGGACCTGCTGGTGGCGGAAAACCGCTGTCAGGTGGTGTGCCTGCGCTCCGCCCTGCCCGTCTTGCTGAGCCAGTGGACGGAGGTGGGCCGGTGGGCCGTCCGGGTGCGGGAGCTCCCCCTGGGGGAGTTGGAGCCGGGGGAGCGGGCCGTGCGGGTGCGCCGGGAGACCTTCCAATCCCTGCGCCTGGACGCGGTGGCCGCGGCGGGGTTCGGCATCTCCCGGGCCAAGGCGGCGGCGCTGGTGGCCGCGGGGAAGGTGCTGGTCAACCACCTGCCCTGCGCCAAGCCCGACCGCATCCTGGAAGAGGGGGACAGCCTGACCGCCAAGGGGCTGGGCAAGTGCGTTTTGGCCCGGGTGACCGGGGAGAGCCGCAAGGGGCGGATCATGGCGGAATTGGAGCGATATGTATGATCACACCACAGGACATCCAACGCATCAACGCCCTGGCCCGGAAGTCCCGGACCCCGGAGGGGCTGACCACGGCGGAGCGGGCGGAGCAGATGGAGCTGCGGCGGCGGTACGTGGCGGCGGTGCGGGAGAACCTCACCGCCCAACTGGACCACACCGTGATCCAGGAGCCCGACGGAACCAGGCGGCCCCTGCGGCCCAAGGAGTAAGGGCCTTTACAACGAGAACAGTTTTGGATATAATATCCACACTTCTATTATGAGAGTTGCGTGAAAAGTATGCTGGAATTTGACGAGTACAAGGTGAAACTGAACAACCTCAAGCCCCAGTTGGAGGAGCTGAAGGGGGCGCTGGACCTGGACGCGGCGGCGCGGGAACTGGACCTGTTGCAGGCCCAGTCCGCCGCCGAGGGGTTTTGGGACGACCTGGCCCGGGCGCAGAAGATCCAACAGCGGATCAAGACCCTCCAGGACAAGATCGACCACCAGGCCCGCCGGGAGGGCCAGTGGTCCGACCTGCTGACTTTGTGCGAGATGGGCAGTGAGGAGGAGGACGCCAGCCTCATCCCCGAGCTGACCCAGGGCTTTGACGCCCTGGTGGAGGATATCGAGGCGGCCAAACTGGCCACCCTGCTCACCGGGGAGTACGACAACTCCAACGCCATCCTCACCTTCCACGCCGGGGCGGGGGGGACGGAGGCCCAGGACTGGTGCCAAATGCTCTATCGGATGTACACCCGCTGGGCGGAGCGCCGGGGCTTTACCTACGAGGTGGTGGACTACCTGGACGGGGACGAGGCGGGGATCAAGTCCGCCACCATCGTCATCTCCGGGGAGAACGCCTACGGCTATCTGAAGGGGGAGAACGGCGTGCACCGGCTGGTGCGGATCAGCCCCTTTGACGCCAACGCCCGGCGGCAGACCTCCTTCGCCGCCCTGGAGGTGATGCCGGAGATCCCCGACGACGTGGAGGTGGATATCCGGCCGGAGGACATTGAAATGCAGGTCTACCGGGCCTCCGGCGCGGGCGGCCAGCACGTGAACAAGACCTCCTCCGCTGTGCGCCTCATCCACAAGCCCACCGGCATCGTGGTCAGCAGTCAGCAGGAGCGCAGTCAGTTCCAGAACCGGGACACCTGTATGCGGATGCTCCGCTCCAAGCTGGTGGAGCTCCAGATGCAGGCCCACGCCGAGAAGATCTCCGACCTCAAGGGCGTGCAGATGAAGATCGAGTGGGGCAGCCAGATCCGCAGTTACGTCTTTATGCCCTACCAGTTGGTGAAGGACACCCGCACCGCCTTTGAGACCGCCAACATCAACGCCGTCATGGACGGGGACCTGGACGGGTTCATCAACGCCTACCTCACCTGCCAGGCCACCGGCAACTGGGCGGAGAAATAGGCGGTCCCGCCCCCGGGCGGCGGGCGATCTTTCGGGATATTCCACGAAAAGGAGGGGCTTTGTCCCCTCCTTTTTTGCGGGTTTTCAGGCGGGCGGCCGGCGGGCCGTCCGCCTCGTTTTATGGCGGGAATGGGGAGCAGTGTACAACTCGCACAAAAAAACGGGAATTTTTGCGGGAAAACCTATTGATTTTTCCAGGGCGTAGGATTATAATCAATGCTGTATGATTCTAAAATTTGGTGAATTTCGCCCAGCGTCTGGCAATTTATGGAAAATTCCACAGAAACTGGGGCGAGATCGGGGCCAAAGAGTCAAGTCCGATCGTTTTTGAAAAAAGTCCGGGATCTCCATATCAACTGGGCGCCTTGGGCGCCGAAACGTGGGTGATAGCGATGAGAGAACAAAGAGGCTTCATGGCGGCGCGGCGCTGGGGCGTAAGGGCCCTGACGCTGGTGCTGTCCTGCGCGCTGTTGGCGGGGCTGGGGATATCGGCCCTGGCCTTGGGCAACCCCATACAGGGCGAGGTGGTCAACCCGGTGACCCCCCAGCCCACCGTGACCATCCAGGGCAACCTGGTCACCGAGAACGGCAAGCCCACCGGCTTTTACGAGTTGGCCCTTTGCGTCCAGTCGGGCTATGACTACCGCAGACCCGTCCCCCAGGACGATGACGACGATGTTATCTCTAAGGAGGAGTATGCCAGTTTGCAGGAGGACCAGCAGGCGGAGTATGAGCCGTACTACTACCCCTTCCGCTCCGTCTCCGCGGCGATGTATATCAATACGGATATCCTGACGCCGGTGAATTGGGACCTCTCCAGCGTTCACTACGAGAACTTTAACGGGGCGACGTATGACCAGCATGACGGGGATTACCCCCGGGGCATTGACACCGACCCCGCCGCCCAGGGCTACGACATGGACGAAGAGGACGCCTTCCCCGACATCACCACCGCCAATCTGGCCCGGGAGAACGGGCCGGTGGGCACCGTGGCCCTGGACGTGGAGGGCGACACCCGGATGACCACGGTGGAGGGGCTGGCGGAGCACTACGACAAGGATAACCACACCGCCCTGATCACCCTGTCCGCCCACGCGCCGGACAACTACTCGGTGACCCTGCGCCAGTCTACCCCGGTGGTGGTGGCGCGGTTCGCCTATGACCTGAAGCGCTCCAGCGCCACCAAGGTCCTGGACACCAGCGGGTCCGACACCACCGAGGCCCAGCGCAACCGCCTCACCGGCGAGTCGGGCGGGGCCGGCCTCTGGATGGGCTGGGACAAGGCCGTTCAGGGGACCAGCTATCTCGCCAAGACGCCCCTGACCTGGCTGGGCCAGTCGGAGACGGCCCAGGACTTCACCAAATCCGACGCCCGGATCGCCGAGACCACGGGGCACCAGACGGTGTGGGTCCACATGGGCACCGGCGCGGCCGAGACCGCCCAGCAGGACACCTACTTCTACTACTACCTGGCCGCCGAGGGCGAACAGCCGCAGATCAAGGATAAGAAGGAGTCCATCCTGGTGGACACCGGGGGGGATATGCCGGAGAGCGTCGCCGGCGTGGCCATCCCCAAGACCGCGGGCGAGCGGGTGCTCACCCCGGGGGAGAGCGCGTACAACGAGCAGACCCTGCCCCAGCCGCCCAAGTACAACTTCTTTGACAACCTGCTGACCCTGGGGAAGAAGACCGTGGTGCTGGAGCTGGTGAACCAGCCCTCCTTCCGCAAGCCCACCGGGGGCTACGGCGGGAACCAGATCCTGTTCTACGACTGGGACGACAAGCTCATCGGCGCCCTTATCGTGGGCGACGGCGACGTGCGCGCCCAGGTGAACGCCTACGTGGAGCAGAACTTCATCCACCCCGACCTGCGGGCCGGGGATGTGCTCAGCGGCGACCTGGGCGGCACGCTGCCCCCTGACCTGACCGCCGACACCACCGACTACGCGAAGCTGGTCTCCTCCCTGGACCGGGAGTACACCTACCGGGGCAAGTACGCCTATCAAGTGGGCGGGGACGACAAGACGCTGGGCAGCGCGGACGGGCCGGAGTACCCCCTGACCAACAAGCTGGACTACGTGTTCACCAAGCGGGTGAACACCGTTGTCACCCAGACCGACCTTGACGGCAACGAGACCCGCTACGTCCACCCCTACGCCCTGGACGACGCCGCCCTGGCGGGGACCGACGCGGCGCTGTACCCCTACGTCTACGGCTGGGCGGTGGTGGAGGACACCGCCGCCGCCAACGGCCGGGTGGCCGCGGTCGGCGGCGCGGACGGCACGTGGAAGACCATGCACGACGCCGCCAAGCTGGAGGACACCTGGACCACCTTCGGCACCGGGGAGCTGAGCGGCATGAAGAAGGCGAACATGGCGGGGAGCCTGTCCACCCTCGCCGCCCCCGCCGGGGCGTCGGCGCCGACGTACAGCGCCCCGGCTTTCCTGGCCGAGAGCGACAGCACCTGGACGGACGGCACCCGCGCGGGCGCCAACCAGTACCTCTACCAACTCTCCGGCGAGAGCGGCTACCTCCGCTTCGCCGACTTCTCCGACATCACCGCCGAGATGGCCCGCTACCAGAACAAGAACACCCTCATCGTCAAGGCGGTGTACGAGGAGGGGACGTCGTTGCTGAACGGCAACCAATACACTCTGGTCACCGAGCCCGCGTACACCAAGTGGAACGCGAAAACCACCACGGCTGGTGGCGCTTATAGGGTACAAATGACGGTGGAGCGGATCTATTCAAACCAAGGCGAAGTCCAAGGCACCACCCGCGTTCGGCAGCCTGTCATTCAGCAGGACACCACCATCGACTACAAGTGGCTCTCCGACGAGGAAAAGAATGTGCTGAACGACTTGGATAACGCCACCTACGAAACAGCGACGAACAGGACGGAAACGCTTTACACGCAGGTGGATTCGGACAACGGAGAGCAGATCACCTTTTCTCTGGCGTTGTCTCCACGGCAGAACCGGGTGGATTATGTGTTGGTTGAGCAGTTTGGCACGAACTTTATTGCCGGCACTCAGCGCAGCACCAGCAACAGCGCACTCAGAGATGATGAGAATAAGTTCGTCCTGGACAACTACAACTACCCCGGCGCCAGCATTGGGGACGATAAGGACCCCTACTACGACTGCAACTTCGCCACCAAGGAGGGGAGCCGCGGCTTTGTGCTGCTGGGCACCCTGGGCCACTTCCTGGAGCAGGCCACTCGGTTGAACCGCAGGGAGGTGGCACAGATGGACTATAACAACGCTGTGACCTTTGAAAACGCCCAGGACGCCAACCTCCGCATGGACATGGGGGGCACCCAGCCCACCTTTGCCAACAACACCGCCCTCCGGGACGCCTTCCTGGCCGCCGCGAGGCAGTGCGAGGTACACAAGAACGACTCGGCCTACGACTGCTGGGATGAAAACCTGGACTGCGCCAAGCTGACCTACCACCAGGCCCAGCTGTTCCTGATAGACTTCCAGGGGGACCCCGGGTGCGACATCCGCACCGTGGAGGCGGCGGACGGCGTGAAGCTCCCCTTCTGCCACTACCACGTGAGCTGCACCGGCGGCCACGTGCCCGTCCCGCCTAAGACCTGGGGCGATCTGGTCGCCAAACTGCAGGAATACCGCACGGCCGGAGCGGACAGTGACGACGCCAGGGACGCCCTGGCCGACCTGTCCGCCCTGGACCTGAACACGCTGAACGACACGACCCACCTCCGCAAGGACGGCGGGGCCCGCTTCTCCACCACCACCGAGTTCGTCAACGCCCTCATGGCGGCGGAAAAGGCCCTGAACGAAAAGAGCCTCCCGGCGAACTGGGTGAACCTGCAATACACCCTCCTCCACAGCAACACCCCCGCCGGCGACGAGGAAACCATGAAGACGGAGGCGCAGACCGATTATTGGTGGTACGACGGCTCCAACTCCGCCCCCCGGGTGAACAACTTCGACGCCCTCCTGGCCGCCGCCGCCAAGGCCCGGACCGAGACGACCCTGCCCGGCGAAACGGAGGCGAACTTCCTGCCCCAGTCCGCCCTGGCCGCCGCCCAGTTCCCCGCCGAGGCCGAGGCGTATTTGACCAGCGACTCCCCCACCCGGGCCCAGCGCAACGCCTGGGTGACCCTCACCGACAACCTGGTCCCCAGCCACAAGGAGGAGGAAGTGGGAGAGGGCGACGAGAGGTATGTGGACTACACCACCGAGAAGTTCAGCAGCTGGGCCGACTTCCTCTCCGCTTTTAACACCGCCTACGACAAGGCGGACAAGAACGACCCCAAGCCCGAAAACGCCAAGGCCTGGTGGGAGGCCATCCAGACGGCCATCCTGGGGCCCGACGATGACCTGGGCGCTCACAACGGGGACGAAACCACCAAGTTCTGGTGGCGCGGGGGCAACACGCCCTTCAAGATCACCAACCTCACCACCCTGGTGGAGGCCGCCCGGCGGCTGAACGCCGTGGACCACGAGAGCGCCGAGTACAAGGCCGCGGAGGCGGAGTGGAACCGGCTGACGGTGGCGGAGATCGAGGGCAAGGAGATCTCCCAGTCCCTGCGCTGGAAGGGCGGCGACACGAGCCACCCCATGTACCCCTACGCCGCCGCGGAGGACGCCGCCGAGGTCTTCAGCAAGCTGAACGGCGCCGATGAGGCCGCCCGGAAAGCCGCCATTTTGGAACAGCTCAAGAGCGCCGTCCAGCGCTTTGACGCGGCCGACCCCGCTGTATCCCTCACCTGGGAGCGTATCCAGTACCTGATTCTGAACGATGGTGCCTTGCCGGAGTCCAATACGGTGAAAGCACAAGGAAACTATTACTGGTGGCAAAATGGCAATACAGAAGGCAATAAGGTCACCTTGGCGGCCAGCCCCATTGGCACGGCTCTAGAGAATAACATAAAGGCTCTGGTCCAGGCCACCTACCGTTCCGACTTCAACGACCCCGGGGTGATCCAGTCCATCTTGGACGTGACCCAGGCGGCGGACAACTCTTTCTGGTCCTCCACCCGCCTGGTCACCCAGGTGGAGAAGGGCGAGGAATTTGAGCGCCATGAAAACGACCAATACCAGGGTCCGGACACCCTGGACGAGGTCAAGGCGTACGCCTACCCCGGCGCTGACGAGGGAGACGTACAGACGTTGCTGGACGACCTGGCGGAGTTCCGGGATCTGGCCAAGAGCGAGAGCGGCGTGACCGACGCCTACGGCCTGCCCACCGTCTACTGGCACCAGGTGCAATATTACCTTCTCAATAAATCCTACCTGCGTACATCTGACCAGACCTTCCGGGACCTTCGCGACCAGGAGAAAGCCAAGGCCGGGGACTATTGGTGGTACTATGCCAATACCCGCGTCCCGCCCGCGAAGCCCACGCCGGGGCTGGAAAACCCTGCTGCGGAGTTGGTGGAGTGGCTCGAGCAACTGGAAGATGGAAGCATGGATGTGGACACCTTTAACAGTTACCTGACGGCGGAAAAATTTACCGAATGGGGCATTTATCAATTTGATGGCTCTGAGGTGGATGATGAATTTGTTGGATACATTCGAGACGGTATGTATGAGGATCTGCCCTCGCAAATAGCGGGTATGGGCTTGGTGGCAAGTGATTTGACCTGGCCGCAGCTTGAAGTGATGTTTGGAGGATATGTAAGCGAGGGATGGTGGAACATCCCAATGGACGAGGCGGAGGCTATGGACTACTTGGTCAATACGTACGGCGCCTTGTTGCAATCCGATGGAGGCTACATTCCCGACGGCTACGGCCCGCTCTATCCCGACCTGTTCTCGGCTTACGCCTCCGCCGCCCTCTCCACCCCCTTCGAGATCCTCCCCCTGGAGGCCCTGGACACGGAGGATCTGTTGGAGAAAAAGGCGGAGTTGGAGCGGCAGTTGGCCCAGGTGGAGGAGCAGCTGGCCGCCCTGGAGGCCGCCCAGACCGCCCCGTCTACCCCCTCCCGCCCGTCCCAGACCCCGGCCCAGCCGGAGACGCCGGCGGAGCCCGAGACCCCGATCCAGCCGGAGACTCCGGCGGAGCCGGACGCCCCGGCCCCATCCCAGCCGTCTGCGGAGCCGGATACCACGGTTCCGTCCGAGCCCACTACGGAAAATAACAGTTCTACCTCGACTAAAATTCCCGGGGAGCGGGCGGAGGTGCCCGTGGGGTCGGACGTGGTCTTGGCCGGGCGGGCCCCGGCGGAGGTAGAGGCAGAGGAAGCAAAAACGCGGCCGGTGGTCCGGCCCGCCCTGCCGGGGATGAGTCTGCTGCTGGCGCTGGACCTCCCGCTTCTGGCGGGAGGGCGGAGAAAAGGGCGGCGGGGCCGCCGGAGGGGGAGAGACGCGTGAGCCTTGTACTGGGCGACAGCGAAGAACGCCAGGACAAGACCCGCCGGGCCCGGGCGGCGGTGGCGTTTTACACCAAAAACATCGTGCCGCCCCGGCCCCGGCCGGACGGGGAGCCGGACCGCAAGCTGAACGCCATCCTGGACCGCCTGGCCGCGGACCTGGTGGACCTGGCGGGGTATTTGAGCGAGAGCGCCCGGTGGTTGGAGTTCGCCTCCAAGCCCATGCCCCCGGCCTGGGCCATCCCCTTTCTCAGCGAGGAGGAGCTGGCGGCCCTGGGCTTGTCCGACCAGAAGAGCCCCCTGCCATCGCCGCCGGCGTCGGACGATCCCTTCGCCGCCGCCCTCCAATACGCCATCGACCACTACGACCAGCTGCCCGATCTGGACCCCGAGACCAACCGCCCCTGGGGCGAGATCCTATAACCTGAGAGCCGGAGGCGCCGCCTCCGGCTCTTTTATACATTTTAGACAAATTGAGCGAAATTTTTCCCGATCCACTCTTGCATTTTTCCCAGCCTTGCGCTATAATCTACCACGTATAGGTCTTATTCTGTCCATGCTGTCCCCAGGACCTGCCATTTTTTGGAAAAGTCACACGCCCGGCTCCGCCGGGAGCCATCAAACCCGGCGAAAGCCAAAACCGAAGGAGGAACTCACCATGAAACATCTGTTCAAAAGAGGTCTGAGTCTGCTGCTGGCCGCGCTCATGGTCGTCTCTATGCTGCCCGTGAGCGCCCTGGCCGACTATTCCGCCTCCGGCGGCCAGACCTACGACCTGGGCGCCGACGCCGACCCCGACGTCTTCACCCCCATCGACGCGGAAGAGCCCTCCGATGACGAGTCCTCCGAACTCCCCGTCGTCCCCGGCGGCGGCGACGACGTGGGAGAGTCGTGGAATACCACGGGCGTCACGGCTACAATTTCTGCGGATGGTTCTTGGACAGTTACGATTACTACGTCGGGAGTTGAGTCAGCCGCGACGCCTGCGGGCGAGTGGTGCGTCCTTTTGATTCCGAATGCAACAGATGGAGACCCATCGCATGTACTACCGTGTACGCTTGACGAAGATACTATCAATGACGGACAAATTGACAGCCGGTCAGCATTAGAGACGTACGTGGTGAACAAAACTGGATTAAAATCAACAGATTATGTTTTGGTAAACGGAAATGGCACCTTGAAGACTTCAGGGGACCAAAATGACTTTGTTATCTCCACAGATAATGAGCTGGGCCGAGACCATCTGTTTCCGACGATAAGCACGTTGCAGGATAGCTATCCAGACTGTGTGAAGAGTGGGCAAATCGAAGTTCTTGTCGTTGCAGTTTGTATGAGCGCGGATCCTGGCACCCACGTGCGCTTTACTAAGATCACCTACGGTGAACCCCCCGCCCAGTCCGGCATCCCCTCCACCGTCTACCTCCTCAACAAGACCACCAACACCCTCACCTTCGTTTCCGGCACCCTCAACGGCGCAGCCTGGACGCCGGACCTGTCGATTCCCAACGGCTCCGTACTGGTGGGGCCTGGCGCCGTGACAGGCGACCACGGTACGTGGGATGGTGCGTCAACACTGAAGATTCCGCTTTACAATAAGACAGGCGAGCGAATCAGCATCAACGTTGATGATACAAAGAGTAAGTCAAGTCTTATTAGCTCAAGTACTACTTTGAACTCAATTGATGGCAAGTCTAGCGGTGATCGGCAATTTACCGACCCGCAATTTAATATCGAGCTCAACATAAACGATGCCGCCGGCACGATTGTTATACCTATTCACGCCATTGGATATGAAGACTTGGACCGTCCCTCCGGCGCAACTTATGACGCGACGATCACCATTCAGGTTGTAAGCGGCGGCCTAGGAATGGCAATCAAGCCGATCATCTTTGATGTGCAAGAGGGGTTTGATGAAGCGCCATCCGCCGTGGTTCAGGTCGAACACGTGTATGACAATTCAGGAGAAATCGAGTGGGCAACTGTTGTATATAATGCGAGCTTTGCTCCCGAACCCTCTTTGGAGACTACTGCTACTTGGAATTGGCCCCTACACGGCGGAACCTCCTTAAAAGAGTTCATGACGGTCACCCGTTATCCGGCGGCGGAGTGTGCTACGGCCAAAAATAGTGCGGGCACTATCTCGACCGTTAAAGATGTCATGGCAACCAATCCCGATACCAATAAAGGGCCCCATAAATATAATCCAGAAGGTGGATTGAAAGGGGTGTCGGATCAATACTTGAACTACGTGACTGCCGATGGCAAAACGATACTTACCCTAGATTCCGACTCTACCGGGAGTCACTGGGAAGCGGTAGACGGTGCCATCACGACATATCACTATGATATTACTGTGCAACCACTCATGGTCAGGGGAAGAGAGTCAACTGACACTTCCGTAACGAATATTAATGGCAACAATCGGGCCAAGATCCCCGTCACGGTAATCGTACACCCGGCGCCGACGGCGCCGGAGAAGGTGGATGTTACTTATGATTATGGCGACAAGGGTGGTTCAACAGTAAAGAACGACGACGCGACGGTGGGGGAGGAGTATACCATCAACGAGCCGGACCCGACGTGGTCTGGTTACAAGTTCTTGGGCTGGAAGGTCACGGCGGGCGCGGACACCAGCCTTGAACACCTGCACCAAAACGACAAAGTGACAGGTATCACCGGCGACGTCACCCTCACCGCCCAGTGGGAGCTCGTCGCCGCGGCGGAGGTGACGATTCGGACGGTGTATGATGATGACCCGGCGAGCGGCGGGGACGCCGTCCCCACCGCCCCGGGCGGGGATGTGGTGCTGAAGCCGGAGAGCGGCGCTGAGATCAAGCTCTCCTCGTCGACCGACAACGGCGTGTACACCGTCAAAACATCGGAACTGACCGACGGCGAGTACACCGTCTGGGTCAACGGCTTCAAGACCGGGAAAACCGTCTCCAACTCCACCGGGAGCACGGTGGACGTGAAGCTGGTGAAGATCTACACGGAGGTTAACACAGCGTCGGAGACTAACCATGCGTACATTGAAATTGGCGGCTCTATCACAGAGAGTGCCACTTCTATCTATGTGCCCTCTGGAGCGAACAATGAACACTCCGACGGCGCTCAAATCTCCCTGCAGGCGGTGCCGGGCCCGAACTACCGCGCGTCTAAAAAGGTTAGTGGAAAGAGTTATAGCCTTACATGGACGATTAAAACCGCACTGGATGACGAGAGCAGCGAACTGCGTATGGACGATACAGAAAAAAACAGGGGAGAAGAAGTAGCCGCCTTGACCCTCAGAGGAATTACAGAGGATCATAAGCTCATAGCTCATTTTGTCGCCCTGTATACGGTGAACGCCAAGATGGATCCTGGCACCATGGGGAATGACACCACCATCGGGGCCTCTATATCGGACCTCGTAAATGCTATTGTTCCACAGCAACATGCGGACATTACGAATCAAAAAGTGGACGAGAAGGGCAGTATTACCATCACGACTGTGCCCGGAACGAACAAAAAGCTGGCGTATTGGACGGTGACGGGCTCTTGCACCGTCCACGACGGCAACTCCACGAGCGGCACGCTGCACGAAGACGGCGGGCACTATACCACAACGGGTAATTCTATCACCATCGTTCCCAAGGCGGATGTGACGGTGACCGCCTTTTACGCGTCAACGACAGGCTCGGCTGAGGTGACGGTGAAGAAGAACAACACGGAGTGGACGGAGCAGGAGGTAAAGCTACGGCTCGACGGGACGAGCGGCGATCAGGATATCTTCCTGACCGATGGCGATAGCAGCGGCAAGTACACCGGCGGGGACATCCCGGCGGGGACGTATCATGTGTACGTGAACGACGAGGACACCGGCGAGACGGTGGAGGTGGAGTCCGGCACCCCCGCCGAACTGGAGTTGAACTACTATACCCTCAAGCTGGTGCGGCATTTTGACAGCGGCGCGAGGTCCGATGATATCAAGGTGGGCTTTGAGGCTGGGAGTATGGAGGCCTCTGATACTAAGGAGATAACCTTCCTGGATGGGACGGCGTCCCAGGAGATCTTCGCCACGCAGACCAACAAGGGCGTGTCCGCCAGAGGGCCCTACTATACCTTTGAAAACTGGACCGTGACGGCGCCCGACGGCAGCACCGGCTCGTTCGGCGGCGCCAGCGCGCACGATACCACCTATAACTTCCCCGACAAGGGCACGCTGGCGACCACGGGAAGCGCTGGTATCACCCTCACCGCCAACTACAAGGCGGAGACGTATACCGTGAAGTTCTACCGCAACTATAACGACGGTGATAATGATCTCATTACCGACGGTAACGCTGAACAGACGGGGGTGGCATACAACGGTCACGCCACGGATCCGACCAACCCGACGCGGACGGGCTACACCTTTAAGGGGTGGTCTACGACAAGACACGGCGACACCGTGACGTTGAGCGACACCCCGATCACCAAGGACACCGACTTCTACGCCATCTGGGAGCAGGGCAAGTCTTCGATCGTGTTTGAACTGCAGTCCGGCGAGACCATTGACGACAGAGGCGACAAAGTTGAAAAGTCCGGTGACACCGGGACCGAGATAAGCGAAGAGGACTATCCCCATGATCCCAAGAAGACGGGCTACACCTTCCAGGGGTGGACCGTCAAAAGTGGCACGCCCGGCGGCGGCAGCGTAGGGCCCTTCACCAGCGCCAATAAGCCCCACTATCCCGATGCGGTGGGCGATACGCTGACGTTACAGGCCACCTGGACGCCGAATCCCTACACGGTCACTTACGATAAGGGCAATAATCCCGACGCCAGTGTTAAGGCCGGGGAGTCCCCGGTGAATGTGGTCTATGACCAGGACGACGTGACGGTAAAGACCAGCGACATTCTGGAGGGTATAACCGCCGGCTGGAACTTCACGGGCTGGAGTGACGGCATGGGCAATACCTACCAAGGCACCGACACCGACAGAAAGACCCTGCCCAAAATCACCGGGGACGTGACCCTCACCGCCCAGTGGACGGTGGACGTGACCTTTAATGTGAACAAGCCCGATGGCGCGGCGGAGGTCGGATCGCTGACCGCGCCGAACCAGACCCCCGAGGCCGGCGGGAAGCTGACCGAAGATCAGTTGGCCAAACCCACAGGTGGTACGCTGACGGACTATAACTTTAAGGGCTGGTATAAGGATAAGGTCAGCGAGGACGACGGGCCGGTGGACACAAACACCACGTTCGACGCGCCCACCACGCTGTACGCCCACTGGACGCCCAAGGAATATACCCTGTACTTTGACCCCAATGGGGGTACGCTTGCCGACACGGGGGCGGACGGGAAAGTTAAAAAAACCGGCCAGGCCAACTCCAAAGTTGCGGATCCCGGCAATCCTACGCTGGCGCACTTTACCTTCGATGGCTGGTACTGGGAAGAAGATGAGGCGAACAAGGAGATAGTGGAACTCGGAACCCTGACCTATACCAGCGAAAACAACGAAAAGACGCTGAAGGCCAAGTGGACGGCCATCCAGTACAAGTACACCTTTGACCCCAACGGGGGCAAATTTACGCCGGATGATGGCTTCACGCTGACGGAGGACGGGAAGTATCAGGTCAAGGGCGAGTATGAATCGACCATCACCCCGCCCACCCCGGAACACAATCCAACGCGGGATGGCTATGCCTTCAAGGGCTGGTCGGAAACCCGTGGCGGCACCGATGCCATTGACTACACGAGCGGCAAGGTCAAGATGCCGGACGCCGAAGAAACGACGGTCTACGCCATCTGGGAGGCGCGGTATAACATCAAATATGACGCCAACGGCCACGGCACGAAGAACGGCGGCATTGACCAGACGGACTTGACGTCAGCGGGCCCCCACACGGTCAAGACGGCCAGCGAGGCGTTCACCGACTTGGCCGATGGGGAGCGCATTGATGAGGCCGGGAGCCACTGGCGGTTCAACGGCTGGAACACCAAGGAGGGCGGCGACGGGACGTCCATCGCCGGCGGGGGGTCTGTGACCTTCCCCCAGACTGACGCCGCCAATAACACCCTGACGCTGTACGCCCAGTGGGTGCGGCAGTACAAGGTGACCTTTGGGACGCCGGAAAAGGGCGGCTCGACGGAGTTGGGCGCCACCACGGCCAGCGCGCCCTTTGGCGAGACTGGTTCTGCTGGGGAAACGACCCAGAGAAACTCGAGCGATACACTCTATGTGGACGAGGGCAAGACGGTGAGCGTGGGTAAGCCCAGCGCCACCGCCGTCGGTAAGACGCTCTACTACGCCTATTGGCAGGCGGACAGCGGCTCCTTCACGGGCGGCGAGCTCGGGGAAACCACGAAGACCACCCAGGACAGCGACACCTTCCGCCCCAGCGGGGACGCCACCCTGACCCCCTATTTCTTGGTTGGGCCCACGGTGAGCCCGAGCGAACATGAGTATGATATCGGCAAGTCCGCCGCCGAAAATACTCCGGTGGTGTACACCTGGACGGGCAACGACGCCACGCGGACGCAGTTGTCGGGGGCAGACTACCAGCTGACCATGGAGGGCGGCACCGGGGATTATAGTGCAGGCGCCGCGATCGACATCAGCAAGGTCAAGGGCGTTGACGGAGGCGACGGCAAGACCTATACCTTCACCTTCCCCGACGACTTTTTGAAGACGCTGGAGGTGGGCGAGTACACCATCACCTTCGCCTCCAACACTGGCGATGATCCGACTAACCTGACCACCACGCTGAAGATCAAGGCCACGGAGAACCAGCTGCTCCAGGTGGATATCCAAGCGAACGGCGGCGCGGCGACGGCCAAGGCGGATGGCACCGTGGAGTATGACTCCCACCTGCCCGAGACGATCCTGCCGGAAAAGCTGTTGAGCTACGAGTGGTATTACCGGGATACGGCGCCCGCGCAGACGAAGGAATATCAGGATCCTAGTAACAAGGGAACTCTCGAGGGGCAGTTCTCGGGGGCGGTGTCGATCCCCGGCTACACCGGGTCTACGGTGACGGTCCCGAAGGCGGCCAAGGGCAAGTATGTCTTCGCCCTGGTGACGGCCACCGTCACCGGCAAGGGCCTGGCCATCACCAACGCCGTGCCGGTGGATTACGACGCGGCGGTGAAGGTGACCAAGGACGGCGGCGACGACATTACGGGCGGCAATTATAAGGTGTACCTGGTGCCCACGGGTGAGGCGCGCGACGACTCCTACACCGGCAGCGCCCTGCCCGCAAGCAAGGTGGAGGCCACGTATGCCGGGTCCGACAATATCTATAAGACCGCGGACAACGCCCTGACCGGCGGCGAGACCTACGCGGTGTACGCCAACATGGTGGAGGGCAAGACGGGCGACGCGGACTACTTCGTGAAGGTCGCTGGTATAACGATCAGCACGCAGACCAGCGACGGCGGGACGATCGAGTACTTCTCGGTGAACGCGGTGACGACCAAGCAGAAGGACTTTGAGGACAGCAAGAACCAGAACGTGGGCGAGCGCTTTGGCCCCGGCGACACGCCCACGGTCGGGTTCACCACCACCGACGGCGGCGTGGAGGTGACCAGCGGCAACGGCGTGCTGAGCGGCACGGAGGTGACGGCCAAGACCTCTTCTGGGACGTTTGACCAGGACTACCATGTGGACTGGGGCGTGACCAACGATGCGCCCGGCACCCTGTCCGACTACACTGAGAAGAATCAGGAGAAGGCGGCGGCCAACACCACGGGTTACGACGTGGGCGCGATCGAAAAGAAGACCTGGGTGGGCGTCCAGCTGGAGCAGAATGTGTATACCGTGACCGGCTATGTCTGGGTCAACGGCGGCGGCAGTGGCGGCATCGCGACTGATGACGACAACGGCCCCACCTTGACCACCGGGAGCGGGTATGTCTTCAAGGCGACGAACAGTCCTACGGGTGGCCACAGGTCGTCCGTGGTCTTCTCGGTGCCCCGCAACGTGGACGGCGGCCGCTATGTCATCAAGGCCAACGGAGCGAGCGGCAGCGTTGTGCTGCGGTATACCAAGGGCCAGACCCTGCCCGACGCTTCCAGCGGTACCACCGCGAATGATGAGACCGTGGCTGGTTGGGATGAACTGGAAAGCAAGGACCACCTGCCCGAAATCACGGGGACCAACGCCAACGCATTTGTCATTGTGGTGGGGGCGATCGAGGCCGAGATGAAGTTGAGCAGCGCGAAAGCCGAAGCTCCCGGGGAGCAGAGGCAGAAGTGGAGCGGCGCAGGAGCGCCCTCAACCGTCCCTAAGGTGGAGGCGAAATTCAGCAAGCCCTATCTCAGCTATACCGCGGAGAACGGGAAGTACACGTTCACGTTGGAGAACACGGGCAACGTGACCCTGGATGTGTCTTTGGTGGCGAAGAAGGGCGGCACCCCTCTCGGCGGTCTGACCGGCGACAACGGCGTGACCTTTACAGATATGCTCGCCTCCTTTGAGCTGGCGCCCAAAGAGAGTAAGACGTTCACCGTCCAGATCCCCGAGGGGATGCAGGTGAATGGCAGCAACGCGGCCTATACCTTTGAATTTACCTCCAAACAGACCGACGCGCCGAGTATGTTCGGCCCCAGCCTGACCTATCAGCTGGACACGGAAGTGGAGGCGCTGAAGGTGGAGGGGATCGACGTGGAGGCGGCTGGCGACGTCTACACCCCCAAGAGCCTGAAGGTCAGCGGCAAGACCCAGGGGAGCGGCGACTTCTACGACGGTCTGAAGGTCAGCACCGGCACCGCCGACGACGTGGTGTACGAGTGGTATGCCGTGCCTTACGGCACCAAGGTCTATCTGAATCAGACGGACGGCAAGCTGTATAAGGGCGAGAGCCCGACAGGCGAACTGTTGCCGCCGATCACCGCCGACGGCACGCATGGCGTGCCCACGAATGGCGCGACCTACACCGAGAACCCGGAACACGCGGGCCAGAGCGTCTACCTGGTGGCCCGGGGCGTGGGCGCTGACAACTCCGGCAACGTGGTCGGGGCGGCGTTTGTGGATCCCCCGAAGGTGGCCGTGCCCTTCCAGATGGGTGTGCAGATCTTGGAGAATGGTAATCCCACTACGAGCAACGGGAATTACGCGGTCTACCTGGTGCCCCGGGAGAAGGCGACGCCGGAGGTGAATGCCAAAACGCCTACCCTTTTCGACGCGAGCGAGGGTGTGATCAAGGGCGTGTATAGCGGCTCGGCCGGCACCTGGACGGTGAGCGGCCTGAACCCGGAGCTGACCTACGAGATCTGGACCAACGCCATGGGCGGGAGCGGCCACACCGGCACGGAGCATATGACCTTCAGCGATGTGGTCACCAGCGTCACGGATTTCCAGGAGCATAGTACGCCCCAGGTGAAGTATTACGATATCACCATTGAGGACACCAAGGTGGACAACCAGCGCTATAACGACGCGCTCAAGAGCGCGGATGACACCAGCAGCCCCTTCTTCCACACCTACAATGGCTCGGATGGGTCGCCTCTGAGCGGCGACCAGAAGGCCCCCACCGCCAAGGTGGGCGAGGAGGCCGTGAGCGGGGAGCACTGGATCCGCGAGCACACGACGGTCAATTTGACCTACCCGGACTGGACCAAGGACTATACGCTGACCTGGGACGGGGTCACCACCGGCGACACCGTGCATACGGGCGGCAGTGAGGCCACGGCCACGGTGACAGTGAGCGCGGACACCACCGTGAAGACCCAGCTGCAGCTGAATCTCTATGACCTGAAAGCCTACGTGGTGGGCGAAAGCGGCTCCGTGACGGAGATCAAACTGGAGACGGAAGACAAAAGCCTCACCCTGACCACCAAGAGCAACCACGATAACGCATATCTCGGCCTGGAGAGTGATGTGGAGAGCGTCAGCGTAAGAAACTTCGTCACCTTCTCCGTCCCCAAGGCCTCCTATACCGTCACCGCCACTGGGGCGCCGGGCACCAATGTTGACGGTTACCGCCAGCCCCACGATACCAGCCCCGCCGCGCCTCCCTATAACACGACTCTGAACGTAGCGGTGACTGACGGCACCGGCTCGTTTGACGTGTTGGTGAGTGCCAACGGCAAGGTCATGTCGGTGGCGGATAATGCCGGAGAGATCGACAGCAAAAATACAGAAAACAAAAGCGCCGAAGCCTATTACGAGACGGGGCCGCACTCTGGAACGGTTGACCAGACCATCACCCTGCCCTATGGCTACGCCAGTCAAAAGTCGATGTATAACGACCTGAAGCTGACCCTGACGGTGGATAACAAGAGCACGGGCGGTGAGACGACCCTTCACGATGTGAAGCTGGATCAGTCCGGCGCGGACAGGTTTGCCGGGCAAATTTCCGTCACGGCCTCCACCGACGGCGTGAAGCTGGAAGGGGAGGACATGACAAAGACAGAAACCGATGATATCACAGTTACGATCACCATCCCGGAGGAGTGGGACGTTGGCACCTACACGGGCAAGCTGGTCTTCTCCTTCCTGAACGAGAGCGGTATGACGGACCAAAAGGCCCAGGTGACCTACAACCTGACGGTCAAGGTGGTGCCGGACAAGTTCACCAAGGTGACCACGGACAAGACCGAGGTGAAGCCGGACGAGACGCTGGCGCCGGGGACGTACACCACGACGGAGATCGACCTCTATTCCGCCTCTGACGCGAAAATCACGGCGGGCACGGACTATACCTATATCTGGTACGAAACGGACAGCTCGGTGGAGAAGTTGGAGGGCACCTGGGATGGCGCAGCCGACGAGAAGTTCACCCCCAGCACCCGGGGGGCGACTAAGATCTCGGGTGGTTACGACCCGACCAACGGCGAGTTGAGCGCGAAGGAGATCGCCACGCACCAGGGGCAGAAGCTGTGGCTGGTCATTGCCGCCACGACGCCCACCGACAGGAACGCCAAGGTCATTGACGCGGCTGTCTCCGATCCCATCACCGTGGGCTATCAGCCGGTGGTGAAGGTGACTGTGGACGGCGAGCCCATCACGGGGCCCGACGCCGGGGACTACACGGTGCAGATCAATGGGCAAAAAGCCGTGTGGGATAACGAAAAGGGAGGCTATGTGCCCACGTCTGACGGCACAAATAAAACCTACCTGAGCAGCGACACCTACACCGTCACCACCAGCCCCTATAAGGGCAAGAGCGACAGCCTGGTGGCATGGAGCGGGAGCAAGACGCAGGTGGACTACTACACCGTCAACGCCGTGGCCGTGAAGGACTACGCGGGCATCCCCGGCCACGGGGAGACGTTTGATGGCGGGAACCCGTTGCCCACGCTCAGCTTCACCCTCCACGATGGAGATAGCATTGACGACAAGACCCCCGTGCTGAAGGGGCAGACCATTGACGCCAAGGCGACCACGTGGATGCAGGACTACAAGCTGACGTGGTACACCAAGGTGGACAACGACAACGAGCCCAATCCCGAAGCGGGCGCGTATGAAACCTCCGCAACCGCCATGACCAAGCGGGGCGACCCCCAGGACTCCGGCCCGGATGTCAAGACCTCCGGCGTGGAAGTCAGCGGGCGGCTGTATATCGGCGCGCGCCTGGACCAGAACGTCTACGACCTGGTGGGCACCGTGGCGGGCGCGAACTCCGGCTACGTCAGCCAGGTGACGGTGCAGCAGACCGCGGGCGGCAGTATCAGTTACACCTATTCCGACGGCGGCTCCGGCGACGGCACCCTTGGCGACAAGGACAACGACGGCCATTTGACCAAGGACGACACGGTGACCTTCAAGGTGACCAAGGGCGCCTATACCATCACCGCCGCGGCCTCCGGCGCGGCGGTCCAGTCGATGACCTGGGGCGATCCTGGCACGCCCACGCCCGGCGCGGAGTTGACGAGCAATACGGTGGCCCCCGGCGGCACTCCGGCGGAGTACCCCTTCACCATCACGCTGGAAGCTCCCAATCGCCGGCTGACGGTCAAAGACGACGCCACCGCGCCCCACACGGCCACCGGCAGTTATGGCCAACCGGGAACGGCCGAGAACACGGTGGAGCACTACGTCCACTACATCAACAAGAAGCTGGACGACTCCACTCAGAGCGCCGACGACCTGGCCATGAACCTGACGCTGGAGAACCCGGGCAACACCGACCTGACGGTCAACCTGCAGGTGTACCGGGGCGCGGCGCCCGGCGGCACGAAGGTCTATGACACCGCCACCGACAGCGGTAGTACGGTGGAGGTCAAGTCGGCGGACGACGCGCGCACGGTGCTCAACCTGAGTAGCGTGATGAGCAGGGATACCACGGTGGCGGCAGGCGCCGCGGACGACTCCGCCGTGAAGGCCCTCACCGTCACGGTGGACACGGGCGCCCTCCGCGTGGACAGCGGCACGTACACCTTCCGCTTCACTGGCAAGTCCGCGGACGGGGCGACGGTCACCGTGGACTATGTGCTGACCCTCACGGTGGACCCGCTGCCCATCGTGAAGTTGGCGGATCCTGAGCCCAGCGTCAGCGACAAGATGCTGGGCGCGGGCGACACGCTGACCAGCAAGGGCCTTGAAGACGTGACGGTCACCGTGGACCAAAAGAACGCCCAGGTCACCGCCAACACCGCGCACCTGACCGAAGACGGCGCTGATCCCGATGTGAAGTACGCCTGGTTCTGGTCCAGCGCGGCCCTGACGGAGGTCCAGTTGAACGCCGCCGTGACGCTGAGCGGCGGGGTCCTGACGCCCAAGGGAGCCACCCTGCAAGCCCGGGGGTCGGACAAAGAATACACCGTGACCGCCGAGGACATGGACGGCTACCTCTACCTGGCCGCCTACGCCCCCAGCGAAACGGTGAACGCCAGGGACAAGGCCTGGGCCGGGGCCAGCACCAACGGGATAGTCTCTCCGCCCTTCGAGACTAAGAAGACGGCGAAGGTGCAGGTGAGCCTGAACGGCGCGATCCAGCCGACGGTGAACACCACTGACCCCGGATATACCATCTATCTGGTGGAGGACGGCAAGCCCTTTGACAAGGACACGGCCAACGGCACTACCGGCACCTGGGCCACCACTTGGAAGGGGGCCGACAAGGCCTACGAGGCGGCCATCGACACGGGCACCACCTACCACGTGTACGCCCCCACTTATAAGGGGAGCAGCGAGTATGTGAACACGGACCTGGCGGTGGGCAAGGACGCCGCCACCCCGACCAAGGCCACCGTGCCCTACTTCACCGTCAACTACACCGAGGACGTGACGGTGGACAACAACTATGACGGCTTTACCAGCTACCTGCAGGAGAGCGAAAAGCTGGAAGACGCGCTGTCTGTGACGCTGGGCGGAAAGCCGCTGGCCTCGGGCACCCCCGTGCTGAAGGACCAGCAGGTCACGGTGGAGGTGGACGCCACCAAGAAGGACGCCACCGGCGCGAAGGGCTGGAGCGACAGCGACCGCCAGAAACTCCACACCCTGACCACCACGGGCTGGTCGGACAACGCCGGATCGAGCACCGGCATCACCTATCCCGACGATGACAACAAGGTGACCAGCGACGAGATCACGGTGAACGAGGCCAAGACCTTCTCGGCCAAGCTGGAGCAGGTGCTCTTTACGGTGAAGTTCCAGGTGAAGGACGAGACTCTGGAAAGTCCTTCGGGCGCCTCTGTCAAGGATGTCACCTTGTCCAGCGGCAGCTTTAGCAAGAAAGTGGACAACGGCGGAAGCGGCTATAACCCTGACGCTGAGGTGACCTTCGATGGTGTGCCCGCGGGCGATCTGCAGATCAGCGCCACGGCGGGCGCGCACACCCTGGTCCAGGGCTACAAGTGGGACGGCACGGATGTGGTGGGCAACACCATCACCGTGACCACCGATACGAGCAAGAACGAGAACACGGCGAACAACCAGATCCTCATCATCAAGGGCAACAACAAGATCACCTGGAAGGACAACTTTGATGAGACGACCGGCAAGCTGCTGGCCGGCGGCGCGTTCAAGGAGAACCAGGGCTTCAAGCGGACGGACGTGGGCAGCTACTACCGGGCCCTGTACGCCGGGTACGGCGCCGCGGATGGGCTGGAGTACACCGTCCAGGTCCACAACGACGGCAGCAACGACCTGGAGAAATTCACCATTAAGCCCGACGCCGGCACCAGCGCCAACTTCACCTTCGACCTGAAAAATGTGACGCTTCACAGCGGAGGCGGGACGTCCAAGGTGGATGTCAGCGCGGCTGGGATCACCCTGAAGGTGGGCGACTATGTGGAGTTCACCGTGACCATCCGGACGGGCAAGGCCGCCCAGGCGGCCGCCTACACGGGCAAGTTCACCGCCAGCGCCACAGGCGGCGGCGAGGCGCTGGGTGGCACGAACCTCGACTACGTGCCCACCTACAAGGTGAACGCGCCCTTTACCGCCAAAGAGGGCAAGGTCCTGGCGCACTACGGCGACGGCGCGGCCCAGTTCAATAGCCGCTCCGACGAGCGCGCCGCGGACGTTGATGTGACGGTGGTGTGGGACGACGCCATCAACGGCACCAATACCCACAGCTTCACCTACGCGGTGGTGGATGAGGCCGGCCGGAGCGAGCTCAACACGTGGCTGAGCGCCAACGGCAAGAGCGCGGTGGACACGGTGGAGGCGCTGCCCGGGTGGCTGACGATGGGCGGCGACGGCAAGGTCACCTTCAATACCGAGGGGAAGTACGCCACCGGAGTGGACGTGAAGGACAACGGGGCCACCGGCTGGGGCGACTATGACGCCCACAAGGTGAACAACGAGCGGGTGGTCTACGTGAAGATCACCGACACGAACACCGGGCGGGTCTACTACACCACCTACACCATCGACATGGAGCCCGGCAAACTGACGACCGTCGAGGGCGCGAGCTTTGACGACACGGGCGCGAAGGAAGGCGACCCGGTGGATCTGAGCAAGTTCAGCTACACCGGGGTGAAGGACCAGGCCAACCAGAGTGTGGCCGACGCCGGTACCGGCGCGGCCGGAGGCGACATCACCTGGACGGCCAGCCCCGATGCGTACGTGGTGGGCAGCAATTCCTACACCTTCACCGGCGCCTATAAGAACTGGAACTACGAGTCCGCCGAGACTACGATCTCGAACATCAACGCGGAGGAGCGCACGACGGTGACCCTGACCTACAACGTGAACGGCCACGGCACGCTGCCCGCCGGCGTTAAGGACAAGGTCGAGGGCGAGCCGCCCCTGACGGATACCCTGCCCACCCTGGCGAATTTGACCGATTACACCTTCTTGGGTTGGAGCACAAATGAACACGCCACGGAGCCCGACCCGGGCCTGACCGGCGGCGAGAGCTACACGGTGAACGAAAACACGACCCTCTACGCCGTGTGGGAGGCCAAGGAGTACACCTACACCTTCGACGCCAACGGCGGCGCGTGGGCCGGAGGGGCCAAAGAGCAGACCGTCAAGGGCGCTGTGGATTCCACGGTGAACGCGCCTGCCGAAGAGCCCACCTGGAAGGACCACACCTTCCTCGGCTGGAAGGACACCGCGGGCACCGGGGGCGCTGATATCACCTTCCCGACCACCATGCCCAGCGGCGGCGGCCACGCCTACGCCCAGTGGAAGGAGGACGAGTCCCACATCGTCTACCACTGGAACTACGAGGGGGCCGTGCCTGAGAGCGTACAACACGACGACACCCCCGGCAAGAAGGACACCGCGCCCACGACCACCCGCACGGGTTACAGCATTGAGGGGTGGTACACCGATAAGGCGTGCGAACACAAGGTGGAGGGCGACATCACCTTCCCCGCAAAGGACACCACCGTTGAGTACTACGCCAAGTGGGAGCGGGACCAGAGCAAGGTGACCTTTGACCTGAACGGCGGCACCATCGACGGGAAGGGCACTGTCGATCCCGCGGAAGGCAACACCGGCGAGACTGTGCCCGACGAGAAGAACCCCGGCACACCCGTGAAGGACGGCTGGACGTTCAAGGGCTGGAGCAACGACGGCGGCGTCACCCTCTACGACTTTGACTCCGAAACCACCACGGTCAACCCGCCCTCCTATCCCGACAAGAAGGGCGACGAGCTGACGCTGACGGCGGTTTGGGAGCGGAACAAGTCCAAGATCTTCTACCACTGGAACTACACGGGGGCCGCCCCCGAGTTTACGGAACACGAGGGCCCCACCGGCGATCCCGACACCGCGCCCACGGCCACCCGCACGGACTACACCCTTGAGGGGTGGTACACCGAGGCGGCCTGCGAGCACAAGGCGCCCGAAGAGATCACATACCCCAAGGATAAGAACGCCGAGGTCCACTACTACGCCAATTGGACGGCCACGGAGTACACCTACACCTTCCACGCCAATGGCGGCGCGTGGGATGGTGGGACCGATGTGAAGACCGTCCCGGGCACCGTGGGCGCCGAAGTGAACGCGCCGACCGAAGAGCCCACCTGGAAGGACCACACCTTCCTCGGCTGGAAGGACGCCGCGGGCGTTGATATCACCTTCCCGACCACTATGCCCAGCGGCGGCGGCCACGCCTACGCCAAGTGGGAGGAGGACGAGTCCCACATCGTCTACCACTGGAACTACACGGGGGCCGATCCCGAGAGCGTACAACACGACGACACCCCCGGCAAGACGGACACCGCGCCCAAGCCTATCACCCGCACGGGCTACGTCTTCACCGGGTGGTATACTGATGATAAGTGCGGGGAAGAGAACAAGGCGCCCGATGAGATCAAATACCCCGAGAAGAACGAGACCGCTCACTACTACGCCGGGTGGCGGGAGTTGAGCGTGGCGCTGAAGTTTGAGGACGTCCGCTCCGACGCCGAGGACGTGCGCGACAGCGGCGCGCGCATCACCCTGGTGGATCCCGACGCCACCCTGACCGACATGACCGCCGCCACGCCTAAGGCCCGGGAGGTCACCCGGAGCGGGGAGTATGTGGTGTATCTGGACACCGTGCCCACCTACACCGTGACCCTGACCAACGTGGGCGACAAGCTGGAGGGCATGACCCTGGAGGCGGAGGCCACCGACGTCACCACCGGCAAGACCTACGGCGGGTTCCTGTTCACCGCCGAGGGGACGCTGAGCGCGCTGGAGAAGGACGGCACGTACACCTTCACCCTGACCCCCGACAAGCTGGGCGACAAGCTCTACGCGGGTACGTACCACGTGAAGCTCACCGCCACCGGCACCGCCGCGGACGGCGTGACCACCGCCACGGCCACCTACGAGATCACCTTCCAAATCAACAAGAAGACCATCACCAAGGCGGACGTGACCGGCGACAAGGTCACCGGTAAGACCGACGACGATAAGCCCAGCGACCCCGACCGCGACCTGACCAAGCCCGACGACAAGGGCGTGGTCCCCGTGACGCCCGAGACCAAGCGGCCCGACAGCAAGACCACCCAAACCACCCTGAAGCCGGATCCCAACTACGAGTTCGTGGACGAGATCCAGCCCAACGACCCCGACGCGCCCACCAACACGCCCAACTACACCAAGAACGGCAAGGGCGACAAGGACTGGCCCGAGGGCGACCAGAACACCGTTATTGAAAAGCAGGCCAACGGCAACGTGGTCATCACCACCACCACTTCCGGCGGTGGCGGCGGTGGCGGCGGCGGCGGTGGCGGCGGCGGGTCCGACCCCGTCTGCCCCAACCAGGTGAGCTTCCTGCTGGGCCTGTACGGCACCACAAAGGACGCCACCATGGAGATGGTGGCCAACAACGGGAAGGTCAGCGCCGTGCCCACCGTCTCCGCCATCGAGGGCTACAAGTTCCTGGGCTGGAGCCAGACCGGCCCCACCGGCGATCTGGAGGCGGACGCCAAGCGGACCCTGGTGGATCCCAAGACGGTGACCATCACCGGCGACACGGTGTTCTACGCCGTGTACCAGCCGCTCTACAACGTGCCTGACCGGCCCTTCCACGAGCACTACGTCATCGGCTATCCCAACGGCAACTTCGGCCCCGGCGACAACATCGACCGGGCCAGCGTGGCCACCATCATCGCCCGGGCGGTGCTGCCCAACTTCGTGGAGGGCGCCGACTACGGCAACCCGCTGGGCTACTCCGACGTGGCCGGCCACTGGGCCGCCAGCGCCATCGCCTACTGCTCCAAGTACGGCGTGTTCACCGGCTATGAGGACGGCACCTTCCGGCCCAGCCAGCCCATCAGCCGTCAGGAGCTGGCCCTGGTCATGGCCCGGCTGAACGGCGTGCTCTCCGGCACCGCCCCCTTCTCCGATATCGACCAGGCTGGGGACTGGGCCAAGGACGGCATCTACACCGCCTACACCAAGGGCTGGGTCAACGGCTACACCGATGGGACCTTCAAGCCCCTCAACCCCATCCGCCGGGATGAGACGGTGAAGATCTTCAACGCCTACCTGGGCCGGGGCGTGGACGCCAAGGGCCTGAGCGCCCTGCACGAGTACGTCCACTCCGGCGTGGCCAGCAACAACACCGAAAACGGCACCGACGAGTACATGACCTGGCCCGACGTGACCGCCGACCAGTGGGCCTACTACGAGATCATCGAGGCGGCCAACGACCACGAGTACGCCACCGATCCCACCGCCGCCAAGGGCTACACCGTGCCCGAGACCTGGACCAAGTGCTGGATCGACGAGCGGTGGCGCTACCACGACGACCCCAACGACGGCGGCCCCGCCCTGGCTGACTGAGAGGAGGCACACGGGAAATGTACAGACGAATCGTTAGCTTGACCTTGGCTCTGCTCCTCACCCTCGCCCTGGCGGTCACCGCCGCCGGGGCCGGGTGCCCCTGCAACATCGAATACCGCCTGGGCACCCAGGGGGTCAGCGCCGACAAGACCACCGCCTCCGTCCCCTCCGACACCAAGCCCACGGCCAAGGATATCCCCAGCGTGACCGGCCTGGCCGGGTGGGCCTTCGTGGGCTGGTCCACCACCGACCCCGCCGCGGGGCCGGTCACGCCGGTGGACCCCGCCGATACCCGGGTCACCAAGGACACTGTCTACTACGCCGTCTATGAGCCCCTGCACAAAAACTACGTCATCGGCTACCCCAGCGGCAAGTTCGGCCCCGACGACTACATCACCCGGGGCAGCGTGGCCACCATCATCGCCCGGGCGGGCTTTGAGGGGGTCAGCGGCGTGGCGGCGTTCCAGGAGGGCACCGTCTACGCCAACGACGCCGGGTTCACCGACGTGGCCGGCCACTGGGCGGAGAGCGCCATCTCCTACTGCGCCATGAACGGCATCTTCGTGGGCTACGGCGACGGGCTGTTCAAGCCCGACCAGCCCATCACCCGGGAGGAGTACGTGGCCGCCGTGGTCCGCCTGGCGGAGCTCACCGGCCGCCTGCCCACCCAGACCGACTTCGGCGCGGAGTTTTTGGACATCGCCGACGCCGGGGAGTGGGTGGTGGACGCCCTCCACACCGCCAAGGCCGCCGGGTGGATCTCCGGCTATGTGGACGGGGAGAACGCGGGCAAGTTCCTGCCCCTGAACTCCATCCGCCGGGACGAGGCGGTGAAGATCTTCAACGGCTACCTCCACCGTGGCGTGGACGCCGCGGGGCTGGCGGGCCTGAAGGAGTACGTCCACACCGGCACGGCCAGCAACAACCAGGAGAACGGCACCGACGAGTACATGACCTGGTCCGACGTGCCCAAGGAACACTGGGCCTACTACGAGATCCTGGAGGCGGCCAACGACCACACCTACGACCAGGGCAAGACCGCCCTGCCGGAGAAGTGGCTCCGCTGTTGGATCGACGAGCGGTGGCGCTACCATGACGACGCCAACGACTCCGGCCCCCTGGCCGGGACCGGCGCGGACGTGGATATCACCGTTCCCAGCATCTGACCCAAAGCAAGGCAGACCGACGCGAAAGCGCCGGTCTGCCTTTTTTCGCGCCCGCCCCCGGAGGGAAAAAAGGCGTTGCCAGTTTTGGGGAAAGGGATTACAATGTGGGGGAGCGATCAAACCCCGGGCGGCGGGGCGAAACGGAACGGAAAGGCGGTAGAAAGATGAAAAAAATGCTATCTCTGGCCCTGGCGCTGGCCCTGCTGCTGGCCCTGGCCCTCTCCGCCCTGGCCGACGGGACGGCGGCTCAGCCCGGCGGGGTCCAGGCCGAGTCCAGCGCCCCCTCCGCCAGGAGCGAGACGCCGCTGAGCGGCCAGGGGGCTTGCGCCCAGGAGACCGCCCTGGGCGACCTGATCGCCGACGCGCTGTTGTGGTACGCCACGAAGGACGGCGCGCTGGAGGTGGAGCGGCAGTACGTGGCGGCGGTGTTCAACGGCGGCGGCATCCAGGCGGGCATCGAGCCCGGCCAGGTGACCTTGGAGGACATCCGCGCCGTGTTGCCCGGCGGCGATACCGTGGCGGTGGTCTACCTCCCCGGCGGCAAGCTGTTGGAGGCGCTGGAGGCCGCCACCGCCGGTCTCCCGGAGGCCACGGGGGACTTCCCCCAGGTGGCGGGGCTGGAGCTCACCGTGGACGCCGCCGTGCTCTACGACCAGGGCGGGCGCTACGGCGAGAGCGACTCCTACGCCCCCGCCTCCATCCGCCGGGTGAGCATCCAGTCCGCGGGGGGCTGGACCTTTGACCCGGGGGCCACCTACGCCGTGGTCACCAGCGCCGCTCTGGCCGCCGGGGAGGGCGGCTATTACGCCCTGGCCGCGTCCGGCAGGGCGGTAGACGCCGGCGCGGCGGTGGAGCGGGTGGTCATGGACTACATCGCCACCCAGCTGGGGGGCGCGATCACCGCCGCCGCCTACGGCGAGAGCCGGGGGCGGGTCCACATCGCCGCCCCCGCCATGTGGTACGACCAGGCGGTGGAGACGGTCACCGCCCTGGGCCTGATGACCGGCACCGGCAACGGCTTCGACCCCGGCGCCCTGGTCACCCGGGCCACCGTCTTCCAGACCCTCTACAACCTGGAGGGGCGGCCCGCCCCCGGCGGCGACTCCGCCTTTCCCGACGCGGCGGGCGCCTGGTATGGCCCGGCGGCCAACTGGGCCGCGGCGGCGGGCCTGACTCAGGGGACCGGCGCGGGCTTTGCGGGGGAGCGGGCGGTCACCCGGGCGGAGATCGTGGTCATCCTCGCCCGCTACGCCCAGTACAAGGGGGCGGATCCGCGCGCCGGGGACGGCGTGGACCTGCTTGGCCTCTACTGGGACGCCGAGCTGTTGACCCCCTGGTCTGTGGACGCCTTCCGCTGGGCGGTGGGGGCGGGGATCCTCTCGGGCAGGACCGGGGCGAACGGCGCCGCCCTGGACCCCGGCCAAACCGCCACCCGGGCGGAGCTGGCTCAGATCCTGGTGAATTTTACTGACTTTTTCCCCGTCCGCCCCGTGATGGAGGAGCTGACCCCGCCTGACAGCCGGAGCGACTACCCCTCCGACGGGGCCTACGCCAACTTCCGGGCGGTGGAGGTGGGGGAGATCGCCCCCGGCGCGCTCTACCGCTCCTCCAGCCCCATTGACCCCGACCAGGGGGAGCGGCGGCTGGTGGCCGACGCGCTGTTGGCGCAGACGCAGGTGCGGACGGTGGTGAACACCGCCGACTGCCGCCAGCGCTTCACCCTCTTTCCCGGCTATGGCGACACCCACTACGCCACTCTCGACCACGTGGCCCTGCGGATGGAGAAGGATTTTGCCGCCGAGAGCTTTGTGCAGGACCTGCGAAATGGGCTGGACTTTATGGCCGAGGAGGAGGGGCCCTACCTCATCCACGGGACCCAGGGGGTGGAGCGCACGGGGTACGTGTGCATGGTGCTGGAGGCGCTGATGGGGGCCCAGCGGGAGGAGATCGTGGCCGACTATATGCGCTCCTACGCCGACTACTACCAGCTGGACCCCGCCTCCCCGGCGTGGCGGGCCATGGAGGCCCGGGCGGAGGGGTATCTGGCCGCCTTCACCGGGGGGCGGGACGATTTGGCCCAGGCCACGGAGGACTACCTGCTGCAGGTGGTGGGGCTGACCCGGGAGCAGGTGGAGCTGTTGAAGGCGCATCTGTCCTGACGGCGGGGGGCGGGGGTTGCCGCTCGACGGAGGCGCCCCTTTTTGTCCGTTAGGCAAAGTTTGTCCTCCAGAACGGGGGGTTGTTGTTTGCCCAACGTGGGCAGGGACGTGCGCCTCCCGGCGCGGGGGCCAAACCCATTTTCTTTTTCTTTGCGAAGAAAAAGAAAACGGTTTTGGATGCCAAAAGAAAAAGAAGGGGCTATTATTGTTGCCTCTCCCTCTCACCCTCGGCGGCCCGGAAAGACAGGATTGGTAGTGGAAGACGCCGCCACTGGGCGGCGCGACGCCGTGCCGGGAATAGCGTAGCTCTCCTACCCCCACCGCCGCGGCCGCCTCTATGGCGAAAGACTGAAAGGTCGCTTCTACGTGGGGGGAGTGGAGAAAGGTAAAGGCCAAGGGAAACGCCCCTCTAGTCCTAGTCCCCAGAGGTGGCCGCGGCGGGAGCAATAGAAACGTCACGCACCGTTGGCGAACCAGGTCATGCCGCCCAGTGGCGGCATCTTTCTCAACCAATCCTGTCCATCCGGGCCGCCGAGCAATAGAAACGAGGGCCAACAGTAATGAGCCCAACTCTTTTCTCTTTGGAGTCCAGGACCGTTTCTCTTTTCTTCGCAAAGAAAAGAGAAATGGTCTTGGCCCCCGCGCCGGGAGGCGCGACCTTCGCTCAGTGTGGGCAAACAACCAACTTCCGTTGAGTGGCAAAACCTCGCCATTACGGGCGATACCCCCCGTTCGGGAGGACAAACCCCGCCTATTCGTAGGCGCAAAAATCCCCCCGCCGAGCGGCCAACCCACGGATGAGAGGCATTTCCCTCTTTGCGGCGGAATTTTCCATAGAATAAAGCAAACCACGGCTCCTCTAAACTAAGACCATCACACGAGAACAGGAGGGGCTATTATGAACACATACGGGTATATCCGGGTCTCCACCCGGGACCAGAACGAGGACCGGCAGGTCATCGCCATGGAGGCGTTCGGCGTGGACAGCGGCCACCTGGTTTTGGACAAGCAGTCGGGCAAGGACTTTGACCGGCCCGGTTACCGGGAACTCCTGGGCAAATTAAAGGCCGGGGACACCCTTGTCATCAAGAGCATCGACCGGCTGGGGCGGAACTATGAGGAGATCTTGGAGCAGTGGCGGCTGCTGACCAAAGAGATGGGGGTGGCCATCGTGGTGCTGGATATGCCCCTGCTGGACACCCGGCAGGGGCGGGACCTCACCGGGGTGCTCATCGCCGACATCGTCCTCCAGCTGCTGAGCTACGTGGCCCAGACGGAGCGGGAGTTCAACCGCCAGCGGCAGGCGGAGGGGATCGCCGCGGCCAAGGCCCGGGGCGTCCACTTCGGGCGCAGGCGCTTGGAGCGGGGGCAGAACTACGAGGCGGTGCTGGCGGGCTGGAAGCGGGGGGAACTCTCCGGCCGGGCGGCGGCGCGGGAGCTGGGCGTGGCCGTGGCGACCTTTCAGCGGTGGAGCAGGGAGTGAGATCTGACCGATAAATTATGGGTTGCGGTCCACAGGAGCGTGAGCCGTGGTTTCAGCAGGGAAGTGCCGTTTTTTGGAACGGCGGCCCTGCTTTTGTCATGTTTTACGGGATCTATTATAGCGCGGCCGGAAAAAATACGCAAGAGGGAAGGTGACCCGCAACCCATAGGTTGCGGGTCACGTTTCTGTGGCGGGGAGGTGAGCCTGGGACCATGGCGAAGGAGGGGGAGCCATATGGGGACCAGGGCCCTTTCGGCCGAGCCCAGGGCGGCCCGGGGCGGCGTTTTCCGGGACCTGACCGGCCGGCGGTTCGGGCGGCTGACCGCCGTCCGGCCCACCGGGGAAAAGGCGGCGGACGGCTGTTACTACTGGTTGTGCCGGTGCGCCTGCGGGGAGGAGACGGTGGTCAGCAGCAGCAAGCTCCTCCAGGGCAAGACCGTCAGCTGCGGGTGCTACGGCCGGGAGCGCCGGGCGGAGAGCCGCACCTATGTGGGCGGGACCTGCCTGGAGATCGTCCGCTCCCCCAGGACCCCCAAGAACAACACCAGCGGCGTCAAGGGGGTGAGCCGGAGCCGGGGGATGTGGCTGGCGAAGATCTCCTTTGCCCGGCGGCAGTTTTTCCTGGGCCGATACCGGGACTTTGAGAAGGCCGCGGCGGTCCACCGCCGAGCGGAGGCCCTCCGGGCGGAGGTGCTGGAGCAGATCGACACCCTGGGCGACGGGGCCGTGGCGGTGCTGGCCCAACGCCTGGAGGAGTTGAGGCGCTCCGTTTGACGGGGGCGGGTGCTCCTTTTTGTCCGTTAGGCAAAGTTTGTCCTCTCAACAGAGAGTTGGTGATTGCCACACTGGGCAGGGGACGTGCGCCTCCCGGCGCGGGGGCCAGGACCGTTTCTCTTTTCTCTGCGGAGAAAAGAGAAACGGTCCTGGACTCCAAAGAGAAAAGAGTTGGGCTTATTATTGGTGCCCCTTCTTCTTCCATTCGGCGGCCCGGATGGACAGGATCGCTCGTGGAAGATGCCGCCACTGGGCGGCGCAACGTAATTCGCCAACGGTGCGTAGCGTTTCTATTAGTGCCGCCGCGGCCGCCTCTGCCAGCCAGGATTGGAAGGCGGCTTGAACGGGGCCGGGTACGGTCGCCGTAGCCGCCGGTAAAGTACAAAGTTGGGGAATCGCTTTCTTCTCCCTTTATCGTTTCAACCAAACAAAAACTCTCCCGGCCTTGTTGGGCTGGGAGAGTTTGGTTGTGCGTAGGTACAAGGTGAGGAGTTGGGTTGTGGATGGTTGAGTGGAAAAAGGTAAAGGACAAGAAAAACGGCCCTCTAATCTTAGTCCTTAGAGGCGGCCGCGGCGTGAGCAGTAGGAGAACTACGCCTATTCCCGGACGGCGTCGCGCCGCCCAGTGGCGGCGTCTTCCTCCTGCGATCCAGTCTTTCCGGGCCGCCGAGCAATAGAAACGGGGGCCAACGATCATAAGCCCCATCTTTTCTCTTTGGAGTCCAGGACCGTTTCTCTTTTCTCCGCAGAGAAAAGAGAAATGGTCCTGGCCCCCGCGCCGGGAGGCGCGACCTTCTGCCCAGCGTGGGCAATCAACACCCCCCGTTCGGGAGGACAAACTTTGCCTCACAGACAAAAAGAGGGCACCCTTCGTTCGAGAGGCCAAACCTCGCCCGCCCCGGCCAGGCGCCCCGGCCCATCGCCCCCGGGCTACGTTTCGTAGGCCAGCTTGTCCACCGTCCAGGTGGAGAGGAGCTTGCCGTAGTAGGCGCACAGCTCCCGGGCCAGGTCCAGGTCCAGGTTGCGGTAGTTGCCGCACTCGGCCGCGCTCTTGCCCGGCATGGGGCCGGCGTAGAGCGCCCCCTGGTCGCACACCTGGCGCAGGAGCCAGATGACCTCCTGGTGGCTCAGCTTGGACCCGTCCACCAGCAGGTAGAACCCGGTCTGACAGCCCATGGGGCCGAAGTAGACCACCGCGTCCTTGTGCTGGGAGTTCCGCAGGAGGGTGGCGAAGAGGTGCTCGGCGGAGTGGAGCTGGGCGTTGGAGAGCAGATCCCCGGTGTTGGGCCGCTTGAAGCGGAGGTCGTAGGTGACGACGTCCCCGTCCACCCGGGAGAGGTAGAGCCCCGGGCGGAGTTTGGTGTGGTCTACGGTGAAACTGGCGATGCGCTCCATATGGATCCCTCCAAAAGCGTGATAACGGCCCGGTCCAGGCTGTCCATGGCCCGCTGGAAATTCTCCCGGTACTCCGCGTCCTGGGCGGGGGAGAACAGGTGGTCGGACACCGCCTTGAGCACCCCGCACCCAAGGCCGTTTCGCAGGCACACCTGGGCCACGGCGGCCCCCTCCATGTCGCAGACGGCGGCGCGGTGGGCGGTCTGGATGGCCCGGGCCCGGGCGTAGTCCCGGCCGAACCAGTCCCCGGTGGCCACCACCCCCCGGACCGCGCCGGGGAGGGGGAGGGGGAGGCAGGGGAAACGGGTGACATTCACCGTGGACACGCGCCCCGGCGGGTCCCCGGCCAGGGAGGTGTCCACGTCGTGCTGGACGCACGCCTCCGCCGCCACCAGCGTCCCCACCGGCAGGTCCTCAAAGGCCCCGGCGCACCCGGCGTTCAACAGGGCGTCCGGCGAAAAGCGGTCGATGAGGGCCTGGGCGGCCAGGGCGGCGTTGACCTTCCCCACGCCGCCCACGGCCAGGACGTGCCCGCCGGGCAGAGCGTAGACGGGCGCCCCCGCCACCGGCTCCAGCGCCCGGGCGTCCAGCCGGTCCAGGAGGCCGGCGGCCTCCCGCTCCATGGCGTAGAGCACTCCCAGCCTCATGTCACTTCACCACGTGGACGTGGTTGTTGATGTGGTCCATGCAGTAGCAGTAGTACCCGTCGCACTTGGAGCAGTAGCGGAACTCCAGGCCGGGGTTGTCGGTGTCCGTCCGGCCGCAGACGGCGCACTTGTGCATATAGCCCCGGGTCTCCTTGGCCTTTTTCTGGGCGGCGCGGAAGTTGACGGCGGCCTGGCTGCGCTGGTGCTGGGCCCGGCGGCGGTTCCGGCCCAGCAGTTCCAGGATGGGGGAGTAGAAAAAGAGGAAGTAGTTGAGGATGGCCACCACCGGCAGCAGCATATAGAGGTACGCCCCCTCCAGCGCCATCATCAGGATATCCAGGGCGAACAGCGCCGCGTCCAGCCAGGCCAGCCACTTCACCTTCACCGGGATGAGGAAGAAGAGCAGGAACTGCATATCGGGGTAGAGGGTGGCGAAGGCGAAGAACATGGAGAGGTTGACGTAGTGCATGGTGGCGCCGCCGGTCACAAAGCCCACGGCGATGTTGAGCACCACGCCCATGAGGTAGAAGAGGGTGAACTTGGCCGAGCCCCACTCCCGCTCCAGCACCGAGCCGATGAAGTAGTAAAAATAGAGGAACAGGGCGAAGGAGAGCACCCCGCCGCCGGAGGAGGGGACGAAGATAAAGGTGACCAGCCGCCAGAGCTCCCCCCGGAAGATCAGCGGGGGATAGAAGGCCAGCATGGCCGAGCAGGCGCCGGAGCTGAACAGGTCGAAGAAAAACACCAGCACGTTGCCGATGACCACCCAGAGCATCAGCCGGGGGATGCCCAGCCGGGGGTGCTTGTAGGCGAAGCGGTCCAACCAGGAGTCCGGGGCGCGCATGGCAGACCCCTCCTTTCTGAAAAAAACGGGACGCGGCCCTTGCTGGGGAATAGTTTAGCCCAATTTTTCGGGAAAGTCAACGTCCGGGGGTTGACAAGTTGGGGCGGTTTGTGTAGAATGTCCTTTGCAATTGAATACACCCCGGTTATCAAGAGTGGGCGAGAGAGTTAGCTCCATGACCCCACACCAACCTGCCCTCCCGCGGGCAAGGTGGTTCCGCTAACAGCGATAAGGAGGGACGAGGGCGCTCCTTTCGGAGCGTTTTTTTGTGCCTCAAAAATAGAAAGGAAGAAAGACCATGAGCAACCGCATCTTCACCTCAGAGTCCGTCACCGAGGGCCACCCCGACAAGCTCTGCGACCAGATCTCCGACGCCATCCTGGACGACATTCTGGCCCACGACCCGGAGGCCCACGTGGCCTGCGAGACTTTCGCCACCACCGGCCTGGTCCAGATCATGGGGGAGATCAGCACCACCCACCCCTACGACGCGGCGGCCATCGCCCGCCGGACCATCCGGGAGATCGGCTACACCGACCCCGCCTACGGCTTTGAGGCCGACTCCTGCGGCGTCCTCACCGCCATCGACGCCCAGTCCCCCGACATCGCCATGGGGGTCAACCAGTCCTTTGAGCACCAGAACGGCGGCTCCGACCCCGACGACCTGGTGGGCGCGGGGGACCAGGGGATGATGTTCGGCTACGCCTGTGACGAGACCCCCGAGTTCATGCCCGCCCCCATCGCCCTGGCCCACGCCCTGACCCGCCGCCTGGCCCAGGTCCGCAAGAGCGGGGACCTCCCCTGGCTGCGGCCCGACGGCAAGAGCCAGGTCACCGTGGAATACGGCCCCGACGGCCAGGTCCTTCGCTGCCCGGCCATCGTGGTCTCCACCCAGCACGACCCGGACATCTCCCTCCAGGACCTCCGCCAGGCGGTGGTGGAGACCATCATCAAGCCGGTGATCCCCCCCCAATATATCGACCAAGGCACCAAGTTCTTTATCAACCCCACCGGCCGCTTCGTCGTCGGCGGGCCGGCGGGGGACACGGGGCTGACGGGCCGGAAGATCATCGTGGACACCTACGGCGGCGCGGCGGCCCACGGCGGCGGGTGTTTCAGCGGCAAGGACCCCACCAAGGTGGACCGCTCGGGGGCGTACATGGCCCGGTACATCGCCAAGAACCTGGTGGCCGCCGGGCTGTGCCGCCGGTGCCAGATCGAGGTGGCCTACGCCATCGGCGTGGCCCGGCCCGTCTCCGTGCTGGTGGAGAGTTACGGCACCGGCGCGGTGAGCGACGAGGCCCTGGCCCGGCTCGTGGGGGAGAAGTTCGACCTCCGCCCCGCCAGCATCATCCGGGCCCTGGACCTGCGCCGCCCCATCTACCGCCAGACCGCCGCCTACGGCCACTTTGGCCGGACCGATCTGGACCTCCCCTGGGAGCGCCTGGACCGGGCGGAGGAACTGCGGAACGCCTGATATTACCCGAAAGGCTCCCCGGCTGGGGAGCTTTTCTTTTTCCCGGAGAAAGGCGAAAAATCTCTTGCGTTCTTTTGGTGAATATGATATTATCACATACAGTAAACTGGCTCCAAATTGGTGCAGGTGTACAACAAAAACAGGAGGGAATCAAATGAAGAAGAAGAACGTCAAGCAACTGCTGTCGGCTCTGCTGGTCATCGCCATGATGGCCACGTTGCTGATCGTGCCCGCTGCCGCGGCGGGCAAGACCGTAGTCGATGTCTGGGACTTCGGCGCCGAGCAGCTGGCGGACACCGAGCAGTACCAGTTCGTCAACCACATGACCGCGGAGAACATCAACCCCTGGGTGGCGGAGAACGGCACCATCGTGGCCGAGGGCTTCACCGTCGATGGGCTGACCTTCACCACCGGGGGGAAGGCGAACCACCACCGCCTGTACAGCACCAATACCGAGATCCTCCATGTGAATGCGAGAGAGGGGATGGACAGCGACGGCAAGGATCCCTATGTCTCCGCCCAGAAGCAGTACAACGGCTACTTCTACTCCAACTCCAGCGGCACCTCCGACGTCAGCCTCTCCCTGGCGTGCGAGAGCGGCGACGTCATCACCGTCGTCGTCTCCTCCAACGGCGGCGACTCCCTCATCAACTTTGAGGGTCCCTCCGGCGTGGAGGCCACCTGCCTCTACACCCTGGGCAGCCGGAAGAAGGGCATGACCATGACCTTCTACGCCAAGGAGACCGGGACGTACAGCCTCTACTCCTCCAACGAGAAGTTGACCGCCGCCCGCCTCTACCGCGAGCACGCCAAGAGCGTGGCCATCTCCGGCACGATCACCGAGGCGGAGGGGATGCCCGCGGCGTACAGCCTGGTCTTCACCAATCAACGCACGGGCGCGGAGACCGAGATCTCTGTGGAGAACAAGGCGTACTCTGGCACCCTCCTGGCCCCCTACTCCTATGATATCACCCTGAAGGGCGCGGAGGGCTTCGCCGTGCTCAGCGGCGGGGAGGTCGCCGTGACCTCCGCTGACGACTCCGTCACCAACGATGTGACCATCCAGGCGGTGGACCGGGTGACCGTCTCCGGCACCATCACCGGCCTGGACAAGGCCGTCCTGGCCAAGATGGGCCAGGACCTGCTGTTCACCCCCACCGGTGACGGCATCGTCTACGTCCCCGCCGCCACCGTGAACGACGACGGCACCTACACCGCGCAGGTGGAGAAGGATATGACCACCACCATCTCCGCCCTGCACATCAACGACTATGAGATCACCACCGCCAACGTCACCGACCGGGTCTTCACCGGGGACACCACCCTGGATCTGACCTTTGCCAAGAAGGCCACCTATCCCATCACCATCCAGGCCGAGGGCATCGAGACCGCCGCCCTGGCCGACGCCACCTTCACCTTCACCAAACTGGACGAGGCCGGCGAGACCGAGGACCAGTACGCGGTTCCCTTTAACCCCAAGAGCGACACCAATCTGCAGGGCGAGATCTACAACTACGTCTACACCTTCACCGGCACCGAGGGCATCGCCCTGCGTGACGGTATCTACGATGTGGCGGTCACCACCACCGCGGGCAAGCAGAACGTGACCTCCAACCTGAAGGTGGCGGGCAAAGCGGTCACCAAGACCATCAAGTTCACCCCCGCCGCCGCCTTTGTGGCCCCCGGCAACCATAGCTTCGTCGGCACGGTTAAGAACACTGTGCCCGCCGTTGACGGTATGCGCTTTGCCGGTTTCGTCGGCCACAGCGAAAAAGATACGCACGGCCTGATGTCCACCGGCGGCGCCCCCTACACCATCACCTTGGAGCTGAAGGACGTGTCCAACGTCATCGTCGCGGGCTGCCAGCACTCCAAGAAGGACGATGCGGGAGCGATAATCCCCCCCACCGCCACCGCGGACGGCGAGGCCGTTGAGGTGGTCTCCGACGGCGCCACCGATCCCACCTACACCATCTCCGGCGTGTCCGGCACCCTGGTCATTACCTTCACCGACAAGGGATCTTCCTACGTCCACGGCATCACCGTGGAGAGCGCCGTGACGCCCACCATCGCGGCGGGCACCTATGATTTGACCAAGGGCACGATCACCGTGGACGGCCTCGATTTTGGCACGCTGACCCACCACAATAGATCACGGCTATCACGGCAGTGGCGGCAGCAGCATCAAGCTGAACATGGCCGAGAAGGGCACCATCACCCTGACCACCTGCTGCTATGGTGCCGGGACTGGCCTGACCGTGACCACCACCTCCGGCACGGTTTCCGCTGTGGAGGTTGAGGAAGAGGCCAGTAAGAACGGCAAGATCATCACCATCGCCGACGCGGAGGGCGAAGTCACCCTGACCTTTGGGTCGGAGGTTTACCTCCACTCCATCCAGGTGGAGTACCCCGAGGTGGTCTACTATGGCACCGAGTGGGATTGGCGCTACGATGGTGTAGGCGAGGGGCAAAATTACTATGAGAGAGGCGGTTCCGACACTTTTGCCGACAAGAACGGCGTGGGCACCCTGACCGTCTCCGGCGGCAAATTCCAGGGCCATAAGGAAACCTACGGCACCGCCGGAAATAGCTACACCATGACGATTCCCGTCATGACTAAGTGTACCGTGAAGGTGAAGGTGGGCTATCACTGGTACGTCTGGGCTGACGGCGAAAATGTCACCTCCAGCTTCACCGAGGAAGAGCCCGCCACCCATGAAAACACCGGCGAGAACAACCAGGACGGTTACGTGACCTTCACCTATACCGGCGAGGGCCCCGGTGAAGTGGTCATCCACACGGGGTCGAGCGACAGCTACATCGCCCAGGTGCTGGTGGAGTACGATCCTAGCGTGGAACTGCCCAAGCCCCCCGTCACCGCGGACATCGTCTACACCGTGGGCCCGAAGGAGAATGACAGGGACTTCCAGACCATCACCGAGGCCCTGGCCGCCGCCGAGCAGGCCAAGCGCAACCCCGGCCAGCGCATCACCATCGCAATCGACCCGGGCGACTATGAAGAGCAGCTGCACATCAAGGTCAAGGACCTGACCCTGAAGAACGCCAAGGCGGAAGACGCCGAGCTGAAGCTGACCGACAAGGGCGTGAACATCGGCGCCAACGAGGTCCGCATCACCTGGTACTACGGCTGCGGCTACACCTACTACTCCATGACCAATGGACACCGCTACGACGCCGACGTGCTGGAGGCCAACAAGGCCAACGGCTACGCCTCCTACATCAACACCGGCGACGGCACCACCGACAACAGCAACTGGAACGCCTCCGTCATCATCGAGGCGGACAAATTCCGGGCCGAGGGCATCATCTTCGAGAACTCCTTCAACCAGTATGTCTCCGCCGCCTCGGTGAAGGACACGATCGAGGCCCAGGGCAGCAAGGCCAAGGAGGGCAACGTCCCCCGCGCCGAGATGAAGACCCCGGGCGACACCAAGGTCCAGGAGAAGGCCTACGTGGAGCGCGCCGCGGCTCTGACCATTGCGGGCGGCGACGAGATCTTCTTTGACAACTGCGCCTTTGTGAGCCGTCAGGACACCATCGTCCTCAACAAAGGCACCAAAGCGGCTTTCTACGACTGCGATATGTACGGCGGCACCGACTACATCTGCGGCCCCATGACCGCGGTCTTCGCCAAGTGTAACCTGATCTTCAACACCAGCGAGAACAACAACGACGTGGGCTACATCACCGCGCCCCAGCAGTCCAGTGGCCGGGGCTACCTGATGTACAACTGCCACGTCACCTCCACCACCCCCGGCGTCAACACCGCCTCCAAGTACCGCTCCAAGCCCGGCCTCTTTGGCCGTCCCTGGGCAAAGGGCACCGGCGAGGCCATCTTCTACGCCACCAACGTTGAGGCCACCGACCCCATCTATGTGGGCGCCACCATCAACGAGGAGACGGCCAACACCTCCCTGATCCTGCCCAGCGGCTGGACCAACACCTTGGGCGGCGAGTCCGCCAAGTGCGGCGAGTACCAGACCGTGGAGTACTACACGGGCGTGGACAACAGCGGTGATCGCGTGAAGTGGGTGGGCACCGTGACGGAGGCCCCCAAAGTGTCCGACTTCCTGGGCGAGTGGGATCCGTTCGCCGGCAAGGACATGGACATCAAGACGCAGGACCAGCAGACCATGCCCGAGACCTTCCCCACCCCGGTGACGAAGATCACCATCACCGAGAAGGCGCAGGAGCTGAAGAAGGGGGATAAGGTCACCCTCCATGCCACCGTGGAGCCCGAGAACGCCACCGATAAGACCGTCTACTGGACCTCCAGCGACGTGTCCGTGGTCACCGTGGACGAAAAGACCGGCGAGGTCACCGCCGTGGACGGCGGCGAAGCCACTGTCTACGCCAAGAGCGCCAACGCCATGGTCAGCGCCAGCGTGAAGGTCACCGTGGTCATCCCCGTGGACAGCGTGACGCTGAACAAGAGCGAGATCAACATGGTGGCGGGCCGCACCACCACCCTCACCGCCACCGTGCTGCCGGCGAACGCCACCAACAAGGCCGTGACCTTCCAGTCTGAGGATCCCGCGGTGGCCACCGTGGATCCCACCACCGGCAAGGTGCGGGGCGTGGCCGCCGGTACGACCACCATCACCGCCACCTCCGCCGACGATGGGACCAAGACCGCCGTCTGCACCGTCACCATCCGCGGCGGCGACACCCCCGAGCCCGAGACCACCTACGACATCACCATCACCCCGGTGACCGGCGCGAACATCACCACCGATCCCGACGGCAAGGCCGCCGCGGGCGATGAGGTCACCGTGACCGTCACCGTTAACGACGACACCAAGGAAGTGGCCGAGGTCACCTACAAGGTGGAGAATGACACCCAGACCTACCAGGCTACCAAGGGCGATGACGGCAAGTACACCTTCACCATGCCCGAGGCCAACGTCACCGTCACCGCCACCCTGAAGGACAAGGAGGGCCAGGGCGGCGAGGAGCCCGGCGAGATCACCATCACCATCACCACCGACCGGGTGACCGTGAACACGACCGCGACCCTGCGCGCCACCGTGAAGCCCGCGGACGCCAAGTATGACCACATCTACTGGGTCTCTGACGACACGGACGTTCTCACCGTGACCGCCACCGGCAGCGCCAAGGGCGTCAAGGTCGGCACCGCCACCGTCCACGCCTACGTGATGAAGACCAGCGCCAACGACGTGACCGACAAGGACAACGTCCTGGCTCAGACCAACAAGGACATCGAGGTGGTCAAAGCCAGCAGCGGCGGCGGCGGTGGCTATGACACCACCGGCCAGACCACCACCCCCGCCAAGACCACCACCACGACCAACGACAACGGCGACACCGTCAAGACCGAGACCAAGACCAACGGCGACAAGGTCGTCACCGTCACCGACGAGAACGGCGAGGTCGTCGCCAAGGTGGAGCTGCCCGCCACCGCCCCCGAACTGAGCTACAAGTTCGTGGACGTGCCCGACAGCCACTGGGCCGCCAAGGCCATCAACGAGGTGGCCGCGCTGGGTATCGTCCAGGGCGTGAGCACCGAGGAGCACGTGTTCGACATGAACTCCGCCATCACCCGGGCCGCTATGGCGCAGATCCTCTACAACCTGTCCCAGGGCAAGGCCGGCATGACCAATAACTTCACCGATTCCGCCGACGCCTGGTACACCGACGCCATCGCCTGGGCCGCCTCCGCCGGCGTGGTCACCGGCGTGTCCGACACCGCCTTCGCCCCCAACGACGCCATCACCCGCGAGCAACTGGTCACCATGCTGTACCGCTACGCCAAGCTGCTGGACCTGGACGTGAGCAAGACGGGCGACCTGACCGCGTTCGTGGACGGCGACGCCGTTGACAGCTGGGCCGCCGACGCCATGGCCTGGGCCGTGGGCGCCGGGCTCCTCCAGGGCAAGGGCAACAACGACCTGGATCCCACCGCCGCCGCCAGCCGCGCCGAGACCGCCGTGGTCATGGACCGCTTCCTGGCCCTGGTGCGGAAGTAAGCAAGGCAAAGCCGAGCAAGGCACGATTCCAAGCAAAAGAGGGCCTGTCATCGAAAGATGACAGGCCCTTTTTTGCGCGCCGGGACGGTGGTTTCCGTTTGGGTGGGGGCGTTTTTTCTCGCGCCCTCGGGTGCTTTTCGCGGGGTTTGGGCGGCAAAAAAGCGGGCCCCGGTAAGGGGAGCCCGCTGGTGTTTTTGGGAGTCAGGAAATGTGGAGGTTGGCCAGCAGGATGGCGGCCAGGCCGTAGTAGGAGACTACCGCCACCAGGTCGTTCACGGTGGTGATCAGCGGGCCGGAGGCCACGGCGGGGTCCACCTTCAGCCGATGGAAGAACATGGGGATGAGGGTGCCCACCGCGCTGGAGATCACCATCGCCAGCACCAGCGCCGCCCCTACGCAGGCGGCGATCCGCAGGGCGTCTGCCAGGGCGTAGCCCTTAGCCAGGGAGAGATAACCTCCCACGAAGACGAAGGACAGCCCGCCCAACAGCAGGCCGTTCACCGCCCCCACCCGCATCTCCTTGCCCACGAACAGGAGCTTTTCCCGGCCGGAGATGTTCTCGTCCATCAGCACCCGGATGGTGACGGCCAGGGACTGGGTGCCCACATTGCCCGCCATGTCCAGGATGAGGGACTGGAAGCTGACCACGATGGCCACCTGGGCCACCACCGCCTCAAAGACCCCGACGACGCTGGAGACGATCATCCCCAGCCCCAGCAGGAGCACCAGCCAGGGCAGGCGCTTTTTCATGCTGGCGGGGAGCCGCTCGTGCAGGTCCTCCTCGGCGGTGAGGCCGGCCAGCTTGGCGTAGTCCTCGCCCAGGGCGTCGTCCACCGCCTCGATGATGTCGGTGGCGGTGATGACGCCGATGATCTCGTCGCGCTGGTTCAGCACGGGGATGGAGTCCTCGGCGTAGTCCCGCAGTTGGTCCATCACGTCGTCGATCCGGGCCTGGGCGTAGACGCTGGGGTAGCCCTTGGCGATCAGGTCGTCCAGGGGGGTGCCCTCCCGGGCCACGATCAGGTCCTTGAGCTCGATGGCCCCGGCGTACCGGCCCTGGGGGTCGGTGGCGTAGATGGTGTTGATGTTGTCGTTTTCGTGGGCCTGGTCGATGAGGGAGCGCATGGCCTCCTTGATGGTGGCCGTGGCGGGGACGGTGACGTAGTTGGTGGTCATCATGTGGCCCACCTGGGACTCGTCAAAGGAGACGATGAGGCGGATGTCCTCGGAGGACTCGTCGTCCATCAGGGCGATGAGCTCCTCCCGCTTGTCCTCGCTGTCGATGTCCTCCAGCACGTCCACCGCGTCGTCGGCGTCCATGCTGCCCAGCACCGCCGCCGCCTGCTGGGGGGAGAGCTCCTCCAGGTAGTCGGAGGCGTTGTCCATGTAGGGCAGGACCTCCGCCGTCCCCTCGTAGCCCAGGATGCGGTAGACCCGCTTGCGGGCCTCCTCGTCCACCTGGGTCAGGGCCTCGGCGATGTCGTTGTCGTGAAAGTCGTCCAAAAAGTCCCGGATGGCCTGGTCGGAGCCGCCCTCGGACAAAAGCCGCAGCAGTCCGTTCAGCAGCAGTTCCTCCCCGTTCTCCATGGCGTATCCCTCCTGTCCGCCGGTTGCCCGGGCGCGGAAAAAATTGTATCACCCGGCCCCCGGGACTGTCAAGGGAAACCGGGCGGAACGGGCCCTACGCGAACCGGGCCTTCACCGCCCGCAAAAACCGCTCCGCGATGGGGGTGAAGGCGGGGTAGCGCTTCCAGATCAGGTACAGCTTGGCCTCCAGCGTGGGGGCCAGGGGGCGGAACACCAGGCCGCTCTGTGGGCCGGTGTTTACCAGGTGCTCCAGGGTCAGCAGATAGCCCAGCCTCTCCCGCACGAACAGGGAGGCGTTGTAGGACAGCCGGAAGGAGCCCTCCAGGCGCAGCCGGTCCATCTGCCCGCCGCACCAGCGGGGGAGGTCGATGTTCCACCCCTGCTCTGAGCAAAAGAGGGGCAGGCCGGTCAGGTCCTCCGCGGTGATTGCCTCCTTTTGGGCCAGCGGGTCGTCCGCGGGGATCACCAGCCCCCACCGATCCGCCGCCGGGAAGGGGAGCCAGTGGTACTTGGCCGGGTCCGGCTCCTCCACCAGCACGGCGAAGTCCAAAAGGCCCTTGTCCAGCTTCTCCGTCACCTGCTCGGTGTCGCCGCTGGTGATGTGGTAGCGAAGGCCGGGGTAGTCCCGCTTAAAGGCCCGGATCACCTGGGCCAGGTGGCGGATCTGGTAGGACTCCGCCAGGCCGAAGTAGATGTCCCCGCCCGTCACGTCGTCCAGCGCCACGAACTCCCCCAAGATCTTGTCCGCCATCCGCACCAGGTCCTCCGCCCGCTTTCGCAGGAGGACGCCCTCCTCGGTCAGCTCGATGCTGAAGCTGTGGCGGGTGAAGAGCTTCTTGCCCAGCTCCTCCTCCAGCGCCCCGATCTGCCGGGACAGGGTGGGCTGGGTCACGTGGAGCAATTCCGCGGCGCGGGTCATGTTCTCCTCCCTCGCCACGGCGAGGAAATAGCGCAGGGTGCGGATCTCCATGGGGGCCTCCTTTGATATTCGCAAAATGTATATCACGATATAAATTATAACCATTAGCGAAAGGGAAGTCAAGGGTGCATAATAAGACCAGCAGAGGCGGGGAGGCGATGGCGTGGACGAACTGGCGCGGGATCTGACCGGCGCGGGCCGGAGCCCGGAGGACGGGGCGGAGCTGCGCCGCCTCTACGAGAGCGGGGACGTTCCGGCGGTGCTCCAGCGACTGCGCCGCCGCCGCTGTGAGTTGATGGACCGCCTCCACGAGGACCAGGGGGCGGTGGACCGGCTGGACTTCCTCCTGCGGGAGATGGAAAAGCACAAAAAACCGATGGAAAGGACGGATCTGACATGACGGAGTCCTGGGACAAGACGTTCCACAAAAGCGAGAAGGTGGAGCACAGGAAGGTGACCTTCCCCAACCGCTACGGCATCACCCTGGCGGCGGATGTGTACACGCCAAAGGGCGCGTGCGGGAAGCTGGTGGCCATCGCCGTGTGCGGCCCCTTTGGCGCGGTGAAGGAGCAGGCGGCGGGGCTCTACGCCCAGACCATGGCGGAGCGGGGCTTTCTCACCCTGGCCTTCGACCCCTCCTTCACCGGCGAGAGCGGCGGCCAGCCCCGGTACATGGCCTCCCCGGACATCAACACCGAGGACTTCCAGGCGGCGGTGGACTTCCTGTCCCTCCAGGAGAACGTGGACCCGGAGCGGATCGGCATCATCGGCATCTGCGGCTGGGGCGGCCTGGCGCTGAACGCGGCGGCCCTGGACACCAGGGTCAAGGCCACGGCGGCCATGACCATGTACGACATGGCCCGGGTCAACGCCAAGGGGTACTTTGACGCGGAGGACTCCGCCGACGCGCGCTACGAGAAGAAGCAGGCGCTGAACGCCCAGCGGCTGGCGGACCTGCGCGCCGGGTCCTACGCCCTGGGCGGCGGGGTGGTGGACCCCCTGCCGGAGGACGCGCCCTTCTTCGTGAAGGACTACTACGACTACTACAAGACCCCCCGGGGCTACCACCCCCGTTCCCTCAACTCCAACGGGGGCTGGAACGTGATCGGCTGTATGAGCTTTCTCAACCAGCCCATTTTGCAATACGCCAACGAGATCCGAAGCGCCGTCCTCCTCGTCCACGGGGAGAAGGCCCACTCCTGCTACTTCTCCCGGGACGCCTACGCCGCCATGGTGAAGGACAGCCCCTACGCGGGCAACAAGGAGTTGGTCATCATCCCCGGCGCCGTCCACACCGACCTCTACGACGGCGGCGGGAAAGACGCCATCCCCTTTGACCGCCTGGAGCGGTTCTTCCAGACCTATTTACAGTAAGCCCAAGGACGGCCCCCGCGGCCCAGCCAAAAGGAGGAAGCGAAGATGAAGTGGCAGAAGAAACTCAGCTGGCTGATGGCGCTGGCGCTGGTGTTTACCGCCTGCGGCGCGGCCCCCGCGTCGGCGAGCCCCTTCGCCGATGTGGCCGACGACGCCTGGTATGCCCCGGCGGTGGCCTACTGCCAGGAGGCGGGGCTGATGAGCGGCACCGGCGGGGACACCTTCGCCCCGGAGGAGACGATGACCCGGGCCATGATGGTGACGGTGCTGTACCGCCGGGCGGGCAGTCCCGCCGTCTCCGGCGGCCCCGCCTTTCCCGACGCCGCCGCCGGCGCGTGGTACGCCGACGCGGTGGTGTGGGCCGCCCGGCAGGGGCTGGTCACCGGCTACGGAGACGGCCGGTTCGGCCCGGAGGACCCGGTGACCCGGGAACAGTTGGCCGCCGTCCTCTACCGCCAGGCGGGCAGTCCCCAGCCGGAGGCGGCGGAGACCTTTGCCGATGAGAGCGCCATCGCCGCCTACGCCCTGGACGCCGCCCGCTGGGCCAGGGCGGAGGGCATCCTCCGGGGGGACGAGGGCAACCGCTTCCGGCCCCAGGACGCCGCCACCCGGGGACAGGTGGCCCAGATCCTGATGAACCTGGCCGAGGCCGACCAGCCCGCGCCCTCCCCGGAGCCCACCGCCGCCCCGGGCTCCACCTCCGGCGGCAGCGGCGGAGGTGGCGGAGGTAGCAGCAGTGGCGGAGGCGGTAGCAGTAGTGGTGGCGGAGGCGGTAGCGGAGGAAGCGGCGGCAGCGGCGGCGGGGGAGGCTCGCCCGCGCCCGCCCCGGAGCCGGAGCCCGAGCCCGACGGGTCCAACATCCTGGTGACCTATTTCTCCTACACCGGCCACACCCAGGCGGTGGCCCAGGAGATCGCCCAGGCCACCGGCGGCGACCTCTTTGCCATCCGTCCCGCCGAGCCCTACCCGGAGGACACCAACAACTACTATGACCCCAGCACCCGGGCCTACCAGGAACAGCACGACCCCGCCGCCCGCCCGGCGCTGGCCGAGGACAGCGGGGTGGAGTCCTGGGAGGACTACGACGTGGTCCTTTTGGGCTACCCCATCTGGTACGGCGCGCCGCCCAAGCTGATCTACACCTTCCTGGAGCGCTACGACTTCAGCGGCAAGACGGTGGCGGCCTTCAGCACCTCCGGCTCCAGCGGCCACAGCGACGGCGATCTAAGGGCCCTGGCCCCGGACGCGCGGTGGCTCTCCGGCCATCGCTTTGACCCCGGCGCGGACCGCGCCGCCGTGGACCAGTGGCTGGACAGCCTGGACCTTCCCACAGAGGAGGAGACCGCCATGGACGCCATCACCCTCTCCTTTCACGGCCACACCTACGCCGCCACCCTGGCCGATACCCCCGCGGCGGCGGAGCTTGCCCAGCTTCTGCGGCGCGCGGGCGGCGAGCTGACCATCTCCATGAGCGAGTACGGCGGCTGGGAGAAGGTGGGCTCCCTCGGCCAGGCGCTGACCCGCCAGGACACGCCCACCACCGCCCAGCCGGGGGACTTCGTCCTCTATGACGGGGACCAGATCGTGCTCTTTTACGGCGCCCACACCTGGGACTACACCCCGCTGGGCAGGCTGGACGACCCCAGCGGCCTGGAGGAGGCCCTGGGGGCGGGGGATGTGGAGATCACCTTCCGCCTGGCGGAGGCGGGGGAGGCGGGGGCGGTGGGCCGGTTCGACCTGGCCTCCGGCGTCAACGGCCACGCCCCCACCGTGACCCTCAACAGCGGCTGGGCCATGCCGGTGGCCGGCATCGGCACCTACGCCCTGGAGGGCGATACGTGCGTCCGCTCCGTCAAGTCCGCCCTGGAGCAGGGCGTGCGGCTCATCGACACCGCCTATATGTACGGAAACGAGCGGGAGGTGGGCCAGGCCGTCCGGGAGTTTATGGCCGAGACGGGCACCCCCCGGGAGGAGATCTTCGTCATCACCAAGCTCTACCCCGGCGCGCAGTACGCCCACCCCGAGCAGGCCATCCAGGACGCCCTGGACAAGCTGGACATCGGCTATATCGACCTGATGCTCCTCCACCACCCCGGGGAAAACGACGTGAGCGCGTACCGGGCCATGGAGCGGGCGGCGGCCGACGGGAAGATCCACTCCCTGGGCCTTTCCAACTGGTACATCGAGGAGATCGACGACTTCCTCCCCCAGGTGGAGATCCGCCCCGCCCTCATCCAAAACGAGATCCACCCCTACTATCAGGAGCAAGAGGTGGTCCCCTATATGCACGACCTGGGCATCGCCATGCAGGCGTGGTATCCCCTGGGTGGCCGGGGGCACCAGCAGGAGCTGTTGAGCGACGGCGTCCTCACGGAGATCGCCCAGGCCCACGGGGTGTCGGTGGCCCAGGTGATCCTCCGCTGGGATCTGCAAAACGGCGTGGTGGTCATCCCCGGCTCCAGCAACCCCGACCACATCCGGGAGAACATCTCCCTGTTCGACTTTCAGTTGACCGATGCGGAGATGGCCGCCATCGCCGCCCTGGACCGGGGCGAGAAGCACGACTGGTATTGACGGATTGTTCAAAGGAGGGGCCATAGGCCCCTCCTTTGATTTTTGCGGCCCGCCGCGCGTTTGCGGGCCGAGTTGTCACGCCTTGCCTGTTCGCGACGCCCGGCTTCGCTGCGCTCGGGAAAAATCCGCTGGGCCTTGCCCAGCCTGTTTTTTCCCTCCCTCCGCTCCATCCGGGCTGCTCACGACGGCTCGGCGCTTCCGGGTATTTTTTGCCAGGCGCGTGTCCTGGCAAAAAATGATTTAAGTTAACTTCGCATAAAGAACGATGGATTTCAAATCTCCACATACCCGACAAAGTTGTAATAGATTTTGATGTCCCGATGGGTCTTGCCGTCCACCTCGTATTTCTCGCCCACCTCGATCCGTTGGATCAGCCGCAGCAGCGTGGGCCGGTCAAGTTCCTCAAGATGGGCATAGTCCCGGATTAGGCCGATCCATCCGTCCACGGCCTGCACGTCCGCCCGCATCTCCTCCAACTGCGTCATGAGCTGCGTCCTCTGCTCTATCTTGTCCCTGCGCTCGGCTTCGTAGCGGTTCATAAGCTGGATGCAGACGCTCTCCGGCATCGCCCCCTTCACCTTGTCCTCGTAGGTGGCGACCACCAGCTTTTCCAGTTCCGCGAGCCGCTTGTCCAGCCCGGAAAGCGTTGCTTTGAGCGTCTTCATCTGCTCCATACTGGCGGCGTTCTTCTGCTCCAGTATCCTGGCCCTGAGCGCGTCAGGGGTGTTCTGGGCCAGCGCCGCCTTGTAGCGGATGTCCAGAAGGAGAAGCTGGACCAGCGCCTTATGATTGATGTAGTGCATCGTGCAGCCGACCTTGCCGCTTGTTCCGTACCGGTTGCACATATAGGCTTTATACTCGCCAAAGTGCCCGTCCGCATGACGTTTTTTGCTCCGGTAGTCTTTTAGGTATCTCATGGTAGAACCGCAGTCGGCGCAGTAGAGGACCCCGGCAAACAATGAGATCTCTCCATTCTTGCAGGACCGTCCCTTGGACGGGTGGTTATCCAGCCTCTGTACGGCATCCCACGTTTCCTGTGAGATCAGCGGTTCGTGGGTGTTCTCTACCCTGATCTAGTCCTCTTTCGGCTTGCTGATCTGCTTGTGGACTTTGTAGGAAACCGTCCCCGTCTTGTTCTGTACCATGTGGCCCAGATAGACCTCGTTGCGGAGGATCGTCTTGACGGTCACGTCGTTCCAGTACGGCGTTTCGCCCCGCAGGTTCGGCCTGCCCTCCGCCATGTAGTAGAAGCCGCGGGGAGAGGGTACGCACTCCTCGTTCAGCGTCCGGGCGATCTTGCGGAAGGTGTCGCCCCGCAAGCGCATATCGAAGATCTTGCGGACAATGGGAGCCGTCACCGGGTCGATTTCCAGGACGTGCTTATCCTCCGGGGATTTTCGGTAGCCGATGGGGGCGTAGCATCCGACATACTTGCCGCTCTTGAAGGTGGACTGCTTCACCGCCTTGATTTTGTTGCTGGTGTCCCGCGCGTAGAGGTCGTTCATCACGTTCTTCAGAATGGCGATCATCTCATTGTTTTTATGGAGCGTGTCAACGCCATCGTTGAGGGCGATGAACCGGCAGCCCATGGACGGAAACACAATATCGACATACCGGCCTGTTTCGATGTAGTCGCGCCCCAGCCTGGACAGGTCCTTGCACAGCACCAGATTGACCCTGCCGGTGGATACGTCATTGAGCAGTTCATTGAATCCGGGCCGGTCGAACGTCGTACCAGAAACGCCGTCGTCGCACCGGACGCTGACCAGGTTCCAGCCCTGTTCCTGGACGTATCTCCCTAACATGATTTTTTGATTTTCGATGGACACAGACTCGCCGGCGCGCTCGTCGTCGCGGCTGAGCCTGCAATAAATTCCCACATTGTAATTTTCCTGCATCTTGATGTTTTACCTCCTTGGACGCAGGTACGATAGCATCGTGTTGCCTGACGCTATTATACCCGCTTCAGCACATTAAAGCAATAATATTCTAATGGGACAGCGACATTATTTCTATGCCGTCTGTCTCAGATTCCGTTCCAGTTCGATGGTGTCGATGACCTCGCCCATCTCGCGCCTCCCGTCAAAGACGCTGGTCAGGTGATAGGTCACGCCGTCCATCTCCACATCAAGACGCAGGTTCAATAGCAGGCCCCGTTTCTCTCCCCGCTGGAAGCGGGGCAGTTCGTCCGGGCCGGAGAAAAGTACCGCCTGTTGTTCCGTTTTTTCTACCATGCGATTCCTCCCATCCTTCGTAAACTGTCCATGGCGTTATCCAGCCGTGTGCGGAGCATTTTGCTCTCCGGGTTTTCCAAACTGAACTTCGCCGCCATGCGGATCGCCCGCAGGGCAACCTCCACTTCCCGTGTGGTATACCCGGCCTCCACAGCGGCGATGGCAAGGTTGGCGAGATAGATCTGATCCTCGCGGGCAAGATGGTCTTGCAGTTCCATCCGGCCCAACTGCTCCAGGATGCCGTCGCGGGATTTTAGCGTCTGTGCCTCCCGGTTTTCATCCCACAGTACCCGGAGATTTTGAATTTCGGTAGCGGCCGCCTTTAATTGATACACCCCCTCGTACATATACGTTTTGTTCAGTGCCTGCCGCCTGCTGGGGGCATACGGCTCCGTGATGTGGGCGTCGATCCTCGGCCTGCCGCGTTTCCGCCTGACTTCCTCCATGCGCATCTCTCCTTTCTGAAAAAAATAAAAGCGGGTACACAAAACTGACCCCGGCTTCGCCGGAGTTCGTTCTATGTACTCGCTTGGGAAATCAAAAATATGTGTACGCTATTCAGTTCGCTTCCCATGATAACACAAACGGATGTTCGTGTCAAGACTTACCGAAAAGAAATGAACCGGGTCGAAAGTGGGGGGGGCGCACACCAAAACGATCCGTACCGGCATACGGTTTTCAAGCCTAAGTCGGAGTTTGCAAGCAGGGCGTCTGTGGCCACAGATGCGCTTGATGGGGAAATCCCCATACCCCTTGGACAGCGTTTCACGCTGGCTGCGACCCTGCGGGCCTTACAGAAAAGTTCCAGGACGGCATATTGCCGTGCAGGGATAGCCGCAAAGCGGCGCAAGGGGCGCGACCCCTTGCCGGAGCGCAGCGACGGAAAACCGCCCTGACACTCGGGTGTCAGGGCGGTTCTGCCTCGCAGAGCGCACGATACGGGGTTTACCCCGTATAGAAGTGCGCCCTTTAGGTTTTGCAACTTCTCAACAAACTGGAGTTTGTCAATCACTAATGCGTTCTCCGCAGTGCTGGCAAAACCTTTATTAAGTGTATCGGTTTTGCGCATGGT
>CANQVO010000010.1 GCA_947627325.1 uncultured Oscillospiraceae bacterium
TCGGCCATGGCGCCGGAGACGATGGTGGCGGTGGTGGCGCAGAAGACCAGGTTGAACACGAAGTTGGACCAGTCAAAACTGGCGTAGTTGGTCAGGATGTCCAGGTTGGGCATACCCACCAGGCCGAACAGGGTGTCCTCCCCCAAAAACAGCCCGAAGCCCAGCAGGACGAAGACCACCGTGCCGATACAGAAGTCCATCAGGTTCTTCATCAGAATGTTGCCCGCGTTTTTCGCCCGGGTGAAGCCGGTCTCCACCATGGCGAAGCCCGCCTGCATCCAGAACACCAGGGCCGCGCCGATCAGGAACCAGACGGAAAAGACCTGGCTCTGTACCATGCTGAACAGTTCTTCCATAGAGAATTCCTTCTTTCCTGTTTTGTGCCGGAGATGGATAGATGGATAAAAAGGGCGAGGGCGCACCGAAACCGGGCACCCTCGCCTCCAGTTGACTGCCGATCAAAGCTCTGTCTCGGAAAAGAGCACGCGCCGCGCCGTCGCGGCCAGCTTCTCCCCCGTTTTCATGCTCGCGCGCTGTAAGTACCGATGGGCCTGGTCCTCGGAGAGGCCGCGGCTCTCCATCAAAAACTCCTTGGCCCTGGCGATGAGCTCGTTGTCCGCCTGGGACCGCTGGGGGGCGATCCCCCGGGCGGCCAGCTCGTCCAGTTGGATGAGCACGTTCACCGCCCCCCGCAGCTCCCCCGCCGAGATAGGCGAGGGCAGCTTGAAGAGGGATGGGTCCTCGCAGAGGGCCAGCTGAGCGGGCTTGGCCAGCACCAGGAACCGGGCCTGGTCCCCCAGGGCGTGGGCCAGGAGGTCCACCGGCATATCCGCCAGCTTCTGCCCGCAGATGACCACGCCGCTGCCCATGCGCTTGACCGAGCGGATGACCTCGGCGCCGCTGCGGTGGCAGAAGCGCACGGGGATGCCGGACGACTCCAGCAGTTGGGCGATCTTGTTCCGGGTCTCGTCCCGCTCAAAGGCCACCACCGTTCGGGCCATCCTGTCTCCCCCCTCGGTCTTCGCCGGGCGTCACGCGCCGGTCAATAGGTCACGATGTACTGCTCCACTTCCCAGTTGGTCACGTGGGTGCGGAAGGCGTCCCACTCCTTGCGCTTGCCCGCCACGTACTGGCTCTTCACGTGCTCGCCCAGGGTCTCGCAGATGAGCGGGTCGGCCTCCAGGGCGTCCACCGCGTCGGACAGGGAGGCGGGCAGGCTCTCGATGCCCTTGGCCTTGCGGGTCTTGTCGTCCATGGCGAAGATGTTCTCGGTGATCTCCGCGGGGGGCACCAGGCCCTTCTCGATGCCGTCCAGGCCGGCGGCCAGGCAGACGGCCAGTTCCAGATAGGGGTTGCAGGAGGGGTCGGGGCACCGCAGCTCCACCCGGGTGGACTGGCCCCGGGCGGCGGGGATGCGGATGAGGGCGGAGCGGTTGGAGGCGGACCAGGCCAGGTAGCAGGGGGCCTCGTAGCCGGGGACCAGCCGCTTGTAGGAGTTCACCAGGGGGTTGGTCACCGCGCACATCCCCTTGATGTGGGCCAGCAGGCCGGCGATGAAGCTGTACGCCTCCTTGGACAGGCCCTTTTCCCCATCGGGATCGTAAAAGACGTTCTTGCCGTCCTTGAACAGGGACATATTGGTGTGCATCCCGGAGCCGTTGATGCCGAAGATAGGCTTGGGCATGAAGGTGGCGTGGAGGCCGTTCTTCTGGGCCAGGGTCTTGACCGCCAGCTTGAAGGTCATGATGTTGTCGGCGGTCCGCAGGGCCTCGCCGTACTTGAAGTCGATCTCGTGCTGGCCCTGGGCCACCTCGTGGTGGCTGGCCTCGATCTCAAAGCCCATGGCCTCCAGGTTCAGGCAGATCTCCCGGCGGGTGCCCTCGCCGTGGTCCAGGGGGCCCAGGTCGAAGTAGCCCGCCTCGTCGCCGGTCTTGGTGGTGGGCTGGCCGTTCTCGTCCGTCTCAAAGAGGAAGAACTCGCACTCGGGGCCCACGTTGAAGGAGTAGCCCAGGTCGGCGGCCCGCTTGAGCACCTTCTTCAGAACGCCCCGGGGGTCGCCCACGAAGGGGGTGCCGTCGGCGTTGTACACATCGCAGATCAGCCGGGCCACCTTGCCGTACTGGGGCCGCCAGGGCAGGATGGTGAAGCTGTCCAGGTCGGGGTACAGGTACTGGTCGGACTCCTGGATGCGGACGAAGCCCTCGATAGAACTGCCGTCGATCATGATCTGGTTGTTGACGGCCTTCTCGATCTGGCTCTTGGTGATGGCCACATTCTTGAGCTGGCCGAAAATGTCGGTGAACTGCATGCGGATGAACTCCACATCCTGCTCATCCACCAGACGGATGATGTCTTCCTTGGTGTACTTGCCCATAGCGGTTTCTCCTTTCCATGATCCCACGGCGGCGCCGCGATAAAATCAAAAAGAGCGACAGCCTTCTCCCCGTGGAAAAGCACCATCGCTCTTTCACGGGGCATTATACCGCCGTTTTGCAAGGGTGTCAACGGCGAATTTCATTTTTTGCGGATTTTTGTCAGACATGACCCCTATTTTTGAAATTCCAGCTTGACCTTCGTGCAAATTGCTCATACCGCCTCTCCCCCGCCCCGGGCCTCTCCGGGCGGGGTGGCCCCCCGGACCGGGGCGGCATAGACTATACACGGGGGCCATCCGCCCCCGGTGGGGCGACGGCCATCCCGACATTTTGGGATCGGAGGGAGACCCATGGGAAACAAAGCGGCATGGCTGCACCGATGGCTGGCGCTGCTGTTGACGACCGCCCTGCTCCTGCTCCTGGGCGGGAGCGCCGCCCGGCGGCCGGAGGCCCAGGCGGCGGAGGATGAGGAGTGGGTACAGCGGTGGGAGACCCGCTGGTGCCACGCCTGCGGCCGGGAGAGCCTGTTTTGGGTGATGTATCTGCCCCTGGACGGGGAGTTCCACCAGGTGCAGACCATGTGCCTGGCCCCCGACTGCGGCGCCATCAACGGCGATCTGCCGGAGGAGGACGAGGGGCACTGGAACAACGTGTTCCGCCCCGAGCCCCACGCCCTTTCCGCCCAGGTCGTCCAGCCCACCTGTACCCAGGGGGGCTACACCGTCTACACCTGCGAGGGGTGCGGATACCGCCGCCAGGGGGACGAGACCCCCGCCGCCGGACACCGCTTTGGGCCCTGGGTGACCCAGGTGGAGCCCACGGCGGAGCGGGAGGGCGTCCAACAGCGGACCTGCGAGGTCTGCGGCGCCACGGAAACAACACCCCTGCCCCGGCCCACGCCGGAGCCAACACCCGAACCGACGCCAGAACCTACGCCGGAGCCGACACCTGAACCGACACCCGAGCCGACGCCGGAGCCAACGCCGGAGCCCACGCCCGAGCCGACGCCCGAACCGACGCCCGAGCCCACGCCGGAGCCCACGCCGGAGCCCACGCCCGAACCCACGCCCGAACCCACGCCCGAACCCACGCCGGAGCCCACGCCTGAACCCACGCCCGAGCCCACGCCAGAACCAACGCCGGAGCCGACACCTGAACCGACACCCGAGCCGACGCCGGAGCCGACGCCGGAGCCGACGCCGGAGCCCACGCCCGAACCCACGCCGGAGCCGACACCTGAACCCACGCCGGAACCTACACCCGAGCCGACGCCCGAACCTACGCCGGAGCCGACGCCCGAGCCGACACCAGAGCCGACACCAGAGCCGACACCTGAGCCCACGCCCAAGCCTACGCCGGAGCCGACGCCCGAGCCCACGCCCGAGCCGACACCTGAACCGACGCCCGAACCGACGCCAGAACCGACGCCGACGCCAACGCACACGCACAGGCCGAGGCCGGGGGGCGGCGCGGCCGGGGCGGGGTGTGTGGGGCCCTATATCCGGGGGACCCCGGCGGGGACCTTTGAGCCGGAGCGGGCCCTGACCCGGGCGGAGACGGCGGCGATGCTGGCCCGCCTGCTGGCCCAGGCCCGGCGGGAGCCGATCCGGGGGCCGGGCGGCGCGTTTGCCGACGTACCGGCGGACGCGTGGTACGCGGGCGCGGTGGAGTACCTGGCGGAGCGGGGGGTGACCCGGGGACGGGAGGGCGGCGTGTTCGACCCGGAGGCGGCCATCACCCACCGGGAGTTCGCCGTGCTGGCGGCGCGGTTCTACCTCGCCGCGGGCGGGCAACGCTCCCGGGAGCCCCCAGCCGCGCCGGAAGGCGACTGGGCGGCCCAGGCCCTCCAGGCGGCGGCGGAGATGAGCTGGCATCCGGGGGACGAGGGGATCGGGCTCTGCCCCGACTGCCCCGTGACCCGGGCGGAGGGCGTGGTCATCCTCAACCGCGTGCTGGGGCGAACGCCGGACCGAAGCGCCCAGGGCAGTCGCCCGCAAAGCGCCTTTTCCGATGTGGGCCCGGACCACTGGGCCTGGTACGACATTCTGGAGGCGGCCGGCGTCCGCGGTCCTTAAACGGCGGCCCCGCATCTGGCCGCCGCGGCCCGCTCCCGCGGGCCGTTACATAGGAGCCCTGCCCGTCCGCGGGCGCTCTGTCTTGGAAGAGAGCGCCGGCAGATGGGAAGCGCCCCGCCGGAGGGATCCGTCCGGGCCCCGGACTTGACAGGCCGGGGGCGGCGGGCCTATAATGAAAGTCCAAACAGCATGGTGACCGCGCCTCTGTCCCCCGGCAGAGGCGGGGATGAGGGAATCCGGTGGGAACCCGGAGCAATACCCGTTGCCGTATGCATGGGAGGACGCCGTTCATGGCGCGAGCCGGTCATTGGGAGCGATCCTGAGAAGGCGGAGCGGCGGCCGCGGGGCCAGGGCCCCAAACTGTGCGAGCCGGAAGACCTATCATGCTCACAGGGGCCCGGATCAGCGCGCCCAGGCGCACGTCGCGGAAAAGTCGGCCGCGGCAGACCTTTTGTGGTCTGCCGCGGCCTTTTTCATCGGGCGCGTCCGGCCAAATTCTCCCATTACGGGACCATGATGAAGGAGGAGTTTTTATGCGAAAGACAAGCACACGGATCCTGGGCCTGGCCCTGGCCCTGGCGGTACTGCTGGGGCTTCTGCCAGGGGTCGCCGCGGCGGCGGGGGGCGCGCTGGAGGGGCTGGGGACGGAGGAGAGCCCCTACCTCATCGCCGACGCGTCCGACCTGGCGGCGTTCCGGGACCTGGTGAACGCCACCGCCTCCAGCGCCGCCTGGGCCAAGCTGACCGAGGACATTGAACTCTCCGGGGCGTGGACCCCCATCTCCAATAGCAACTATGTGACCGAGGCCTACGCCGGGACCTTTGACGGGGACGGCCACACCATCTCCGGGCTGTCTGTCAGCAGTACCAAGACTAGCCAGGCGCTGGGGCTGTTCGGCGTGGTGAACGGCGCCACCATCCGCAACCTGAAGGTGGAGGGGACCGTCACCTCCAATGGCAACTATAACGGCGGCATCGTGGGCAAAAGCCAGGGGGCGGTCACCGTCCAAAACTGCTCCTTCGCCGGGCAGGTCAGCGGGAACTACGCCGGAGGGATCGTGGGCCGGATCAACGCCGGGTCGGTGAACATCGACCGCTGCGCCAACCTGGCCGATATCACCGGCACCTACGCCGCCGGGATCCTGGGCTACGGCTCGGCCCCGGGCAGTCAGATCTCCAACTGCTACAACACCGGCACGATCACCGGCTCCACCCGCGCCGGCGGCATCGCCGGACAGGCCCACAACAACACCGCCATCTCCAACTGCTACAATGTGGGCCCGCTGGCGGGGACCGCCTCCACCAAGGGCGGCGTATGCGCCTTCAACAACCAGTCGGTCACCAACTGCTTCTACTTAGACGGCGACGTGGAGGCCCCCGGCGGCAGTACCCCCAGCGCCGAGGGCGCCATCTCCAAAATCGAGAGCCCCGAGGCGCTTCTGAAAAAGCTGGGGGACGCCTTCGCGGCGGACGAAAACCACGTCAACGACGGCTGGCCCATCCTCGCCTGGCAGGCGGGGGCGGCCCCGGCCCCCAAGGACCCCCATCTTGAGGTCACCGGCCCCGCCGCCCTCTACATGGTGAACAGCGGGGCCCAGCCCACCGCCACGCTGACGGCCCGGTGGGTGGACATGGAGGCGGCGCCGGTGACCTGGTCGCTGCTCCGCGGTCAGGACGTGGTGTCGTTGACCTACCCGGAGGGCGCGGGGGCCAATCACGAGAGCGTCATCCTCCAGGCCCAGGCCCCCGGCTATGCCACCGTCCAGGCGGAGGTCGGCGACTACACCGCTCAGGCGGAGATCGCCGTCTACCCCTACGTCACCACGGCGGAAATCGCCGGGACGGTGGCCGCGGGCCGAACGGTCCGGGCCCAGGTGAACATCCTGGGCGGCGGGGAGTACGACTACGACGCCTTCCCGGCGCTCCAATTCCAGTGGCGGGTGCTGTCCGGGGAGGACTATTCCAGCGGCAACACCGCCAATTACCAGGACATCCCCGGCGCCACCGGCCAGACCTACGCCATCCCGGCGGAGCTGGCGGGGGACTACCTCTCCTTCCGGGCCAGCTACGGCGGCGAGAGCGTGACCCCCAACCGCACCTACCTCGTCGCCACCGCCGCCCGGGGGGCCCTGATGGACGACAGCGCCGCCCTGGACCTGCCCGATGAGCTCCGGGAGGCCACCGTTTTGACCCTGCCCTCGGTGGGAGAACAGGGCTCGGCCATCTCTTGGGAAAGCGACCGCCCCGACCTCATCGACCCCACCACCGGGGCGGTCACCCTGCCCCAGCCGGGGGAGGATGACGCGACCGTCACCCTCACCGCCACCCTGACCTTGGACGGCGAGGAGACCACCCGCACCTTCTCCCTCCTGCTCCACGCCCGCCCCCGTGGGCCCCAGGACGACCTGGCCGACGCGGCGGCGGCCCTGGGGGCGTGGTACAAGTTATGCCCCGTCTACGGCGCGGATGACAACGTGACCACCATGCTGGCCCATGATCTGGCCGACCAGGGGTTTGAGGGGATCGGCGTGGCGGTCAAGGCGGTGGAGGAGGTCTACGGCGGGGCGGCCATCGCCCCGGACGGCGGCCTCACCTACTTCTACGCCGACCCCAACACCACCCCCGCCGTCCCCATGGGCAGCTTCCAGGTCACCTTCACCCTGTCCAAGGGCGGCGCCAGCCTGGACTACGGCCCGGTGAGCGTCCTCGTGCCCTGGGACGTGGAGCGGGTCAAGGAGACCATGCGGGCGGAGATTTTGGACAAGGTGGCGCTGGCCGACGGCCCCGTCACCGCCGACCTCTCCCTGCCCCGGGTGGTGGACGGCAAGCGGTGGACGCTGATCGCCTGGACCTCCTCCGACCTGGCCGCCATCTCCGTCAGCGACCGGGACCAGTCCACCGCCGACACCCTCTTTGACCCCTACGTGGGCGTGGTGACCCCGGGGGAGGCGGACAAGGTGGTGACCCTCACCGCCGCCTTCACCTTCCAGCTCACCGGCGACGTGACCGGCCGGGAGGAGCCCATCGTCCTCTACAAGGTCTTCCCCGTCACCGTCCCGGCCCTGGAGAAGATCCAGGCGGACCGCGTCCGGCAGGAGCTCCTGGACAAGCTGGACCGGGGCTTTGCCGCCAAGGGGTTGACCGACGCGGTGACCGGGGAGCGGCTGGAGCCGGATGAGGACGGGGTCTACACCGTCTCCCACGACGTGCAACTCCCCACCACCGGGGACTTCGGCGTGGACGGCAAAGACTACCCCATCACCATCACCAGCGACAACGAGGCCGTGGCCCAGGCCCCCGGCGTCCGCAACGCCGCCCGGGTGACCGTCCTCCGCCCCGGCGTGGGGCGGCCCGACGGCCTCGCCACCGTCACCGTCACCCTGGCCGACCGAGACACCGCCCTCACCGCCTCCCGCTCCTTCACCCTCCGGGTCCCCGCCCTGACCCAAGCGGAGGTAGACGGGGAGCTGGCCCTGATGGCGCGGGTCCGGGCGGCCTACTTCGACGGCATCCGGGGGGAGAACGCCGCCCGGGACGACGTGCGGACCGACCTGGCCCCCTTCCTGGAGGTCTATGAGGACGAGAGCGGCGCGCTGGTGTGGGTCCGGGACAGCCGGGAGCAGACGGGCCGGGGCATCGTCCCCACGCCCATAGAGGGCTGGGAGGATCTGGAGCTGTGGCGGCTCTTTAAGTCCAGCAACCCCAACGTGGTCAGCCACGAGACCCTGCGGGTCACCCGCCAGGACCAGGCCAAGGCGGTGACCGTCACCAGCTATCTCTCCAGCGAGACCCTGGGCCGCTACGGGGAACTCTATCAGCGCGACCCCGACACCTACGCCCAGTACGCCGACCTCGCCGGGCTCTACTACCAGGAGGTCACCACCGATGCCGCCGTCCCGGCGGAGGCGGCCCGCGCCGCCGCCCTCTCCCCGGCCGGGACCATGGTGGTCCGGGGCCTCAGCGACCCCGACAGCGCCATCCCCGTGACGGAGACCCTGAACGTCTCCTTCGTCCTCACCGGCCTGGACGGCCAGGTGTGGATCCCCGCCACCACCTACACCGGTCTGGACGAGGCCTCCACCATCTATGACCTGTTCACCCGCGCCCTGACCGACCACGGCTGCACCGCCGTGCGGGAGCGGGGCACCTACATCGTGTCCGTCTCCGGCGCGCCGGGCGTTCTCGCCGAGAAGCAGTACGGCCCCCGCTCGGGCTGGATGTACCGGGTCAACGGCGCGATCCCCCAGGTCTACATGGGCGCCTGCCCACTCCACGACGGCGACAAGGTCCAGGTGTTCTACACCCGGGACGCCAGCGTGGACGACCCCGACTGGACCTGGCCCACCGACGACCCCGCGGACGAGCCTGGGGATGACCCAAGCGACGACCCTACGGACGACCCCGCCGACGTTCCATCCACGCCCGGCCAAAGCCACTCCTCCGGCTCCGCCCACCGCCGGGACGAGGCGGCGGGCTCCCAGGACGAGGCCCAGGAGGCCCAGCCCGGGCAGGGAGAAACGCCCGCCGCGAAGGTCTTTGCCGATGTGGCGGCGGGCAGCTGGTATGAGGGCGGCGTGTCCTTCGTGGTGGAGTGCGGCCTGTTCCAGGGGGTGGCCGAGGGCCGCTTCGCCCCGGAAATCCCCATGACCCGGGCCATGCTCATGACCGTGCTGGCCCGGCTGGACGGCCAGGACACCGCCTCCGGCGGGACCTGGTATCAGCCCGGCGTGGACTGGGCGGTGGCCGCCGGCGTCTCCGACGGCGCCGCGCCGGACGCCCTCATCACCCGGGAGCAGCTGGCCGTCATGCTCTACCGTTACGCCCAGCGCCTGGGCCTGCCCACCGCCGGCCAGGACAGCCTGCGGAGCTTTGCCGACGGCGGCCAGATCGCCCCCTGGGCCCAGGACGCTATGGCCTGGGCGGTGGACCAGGGCATTCTCAACGGCCGCTCCGGCGGCGTTCTGGACCCCGCCGCCTCCGCCACCCGCGCCGAGGCCGCAGCCATGCTCCAGCGCTTCGCCGCCCTCCTGCCGGGATAAAGCGCCTCCCCCCCTCCCCCGCCACAAAAAACCGGCCCAGCCCGGCGGGGTGCCGGGCTGGGCCCTTTTCATCGAGGCCGCCTATGGGACGAGTGGGAAGCCCTTCTTTTTCAATGTCCGTTTTTTATGGGGCGAGACTGGACCCCGCGGCGGTTCGGAAAAAGCTGTCCGTCGTTTTGGAGCGGGCGGGCTGTAAACACGTCCGTTTCCACGACCTCCGCCACACCTTCGCCACCAACGCCCTGGAACACGGCATGGACGTAAAAACCCTGTCCGCCATCATCGGCCACGTCTCCAGCGGCACCACGCTGAACGTCTACGCCCACGTCACCGATGAAATGCGCCGGACGGCGGCGGCAAAAATCGACCGGGCCATCGCGAAGGCGGAACCGCGGCCGGAGTCGCCCGCCCCCAAAAAGCGCATACAAACCACCTTCCAAGCGGTCAAGGGCAAATACCGCAAGCCCGGCACCGGCTATGTAAAGCAGATCAGCCCCAACTGCTGGCAGGGCCGTTATTCCCCCAAGGTCAAGGGCAAACGCCTCTCCCGCAATGTCTACGCCCCGACCGAAGCCGCGTGCGAGGCCAAGCTGACGGAGCTCATCGGGCAGATGAAAGCTGAAATTTCCGCTGTCAGCGCCCAGGATCACGCAAGCTGAGCGGATCGTGGGATCCATAGAAGTGAGGTAAGGGTTGAGATGTTTGATGGGCAAAGAGTTTTTCCCGTCTGTGGCATGATGTGTGGTCAGCTAAAAATTTGTGACGGCCAAATTCGTTGAAAAGTTAAAAAAGTCGCCGTTTTCATAGGAAAACGGCGACTTTTTTGGTGGACGATACAGGACTTGAACCTGTGACCTCCCGCACGTCAACGCCACTTTCTTATTTTTTGTAATGTTTTTTGCTCTTTTTAGTTGTTTTTGCTCCATTTTATTTGCCTTCCAGAACTTTCTAGTGGCGGGTTGTCCGCTGTTTCCCCGCCGCTCTGTGGCAGGTTATGTGGTCAAAAAAGCCGAGCCCATCCACGGCGCAAGCCACAAGCGGGCGTCGGCTTTCTCTTTTCTCGCCACCCATCACGCCCTCAGTTGATACGCCTTATCAAAGAGACAAATTCCTATCCCCAACGTCCCTGTCTGTTACGCTTTGATATATCTCGCCGTCCGCGGAGGGCCGAGCCGTTTGATTGCGCCGCTTCGGACCATCTCCCCCAGCACGGCCTCCACCGTGGTGGGGCTGACGTCCGGGAGGATCTGGCAGATCTCCGCCTTGGAAAGGGGCGTCAGGCTGTTGAGGACGGTGGCCTCCACCCGGGCCTTTTTGGTGATCCGCTTCCCGTTGACCACCGCAAACCGCTTGTCCAGCTCCTTATAGCACAGATAGAGCGTGGAGAGGAAATTCTCTATAAAGGGGAAATAGCTGTTCTCATTGGTCTCCCAGCCAGCGGAGGATTGCCGCAGGGCCTCATAGTAATAGGCTTTGTGGTGGTTGATCTGCTCCTCGAAGGACACATACTTTCCTGCGTCATAGCCGTTTTTGTAGAGGAGCAGCAGGGACAGCAGGCGGGACATTCTGCCGTTGCCGTCCCGGAAGGGGTGAATGCAGAGAAAATCCAGGATCACGCAGGGGATCAGCAGGAGTTGATTCACATTCGAGTCGTCCCGCGCCGCCAGGTAGGCCAGCTCCAGCTGTTCCATGGCCTTCGGCGTGTCCGCGGCGGAGATCGGGCGAAAGCGCACACGGCGGTTTCCGTCCGCGTCCACTTCCAGGATCACGTTGTCGTCCGTCTTGTACTGCCCGCCGTACTCGTAGCCCGCGAGGGACATCATGATCTCATGCAGGCGGAGGATGTCGCTCTCCCGGAAGTCGATGTGGGCAAAGTCCAGGTGGATCGCATTCAGCGCGTCCCGGTATCCGGCGATCTCCGCCTCATTATGGTTGAGCGGCGCGCTGTTCTGGTTGACGATGGCGGCGATACGCTCGTCGCTGGTGACGATCCCCTCAATGGCGTTGGAGCTCTTGATGGACTGCACCTTGGCGACGGCCTCCAACTCCGTAAAGATTTGCGCGTATGCCTCCTTGCGGACGCCCGCCATGGTCTTGAGCGCCGAAATATTTGCGGTCAAATTCACAAGACCGGCCGGCAACAGCCCGTTATTCAAAAAAGAGTAATCAAACCTTCGCATGGACCGCCCCCCATTTCTGCACATTATTATAGCCATATATATGCAGAAAGTCAAGCCAACCTCGGTCGTTTCTGCACATAGTTATTTCTATTATATGCAAATATGCGAGGAAATACCGCGCGGCCTTCCCGCACGATATTCCCTCGCTGTAAGCAAAAAAGGGGTGCCGTCAGTATTGATCCGCCAAACAGAAAACCTATGAAGGGCGGCGGGAGCGGCCCGCTCCAGGCAACCTATTCCATAAACGCCTCGAACTCCTCCAGGCGGTCGATCCAGTCCAGGTCGTCCCTCTTCGTCTCGCTGTCGAGAATGACCGCCTTGGGATCACGCTTGCGGATCTCCGCCTTCAACCGCCTCTGCTCCGCCCTAGAGGTAGGCACCACCTTCCTCCCGCCCCACCAAGTTGGAACGGTCTTGCGCGTGATGTCGATGACAGGTCGCTTTTTGGAGAACATACTAATGCTCCTTGTTAATTATCTGCATTTTTGTCTACATCTATGAGGCTTGGTTACAACAAGGTGGCGATTGAAGATGTATACCTACCGATTACTCTCAATTTTGCTTTTTACGTCATCAAATTTAAGTTTTCTTTCTGCTTGTTCAAGCCGCAAAAATGCAAGCAGACACATTTGATATGTTTCGTCATACCAATATTCTAACTCCGCATTGTTCATGTTTGCAATTACCTGGCTGAAATGGCGCTTTCCGTCGGAATCTGCATTATTATGACGAATATTAAAATTATTGAAAGCATAGAACAAATCGCTTGTAAATCCCGGATCTATTTCCTTCAATTTTGGACGTTTTGGTTCTAATATGCCTGATAGGAGGAACAATATATTCTTCTTTCCCTCTAAATTACCCTTCATGGAATGATGATTGTACGCAATCACCTTGTATGATGCACTCTCGGGCAGTGTCTCTGCTACTGACATTGCGACAGGGGATTTTTCTACAAATATGGTAAATCCGTTTTCTAAGGCAGACATATATCCAACTGTTTCTATGACTGCCATTATTTGCGAAAGGCAAAAGTGTACATTTATTATTTTTGTGAATTTCCAATTATCCGCTCCACTTTGATAAGCAATTAGCATATTGTACATATACTCACATATGGATATTAAAGAATCTACACTAAAGTTTTCTGGATCCATTTGGAACTCAAACCCAAATTTACTGTCAAATTCATTGATTGTCAGGCAAGTACCTCTAAGGCGAAAAGTATGAAATACATTACCCAACTCGTCATGCATTGAAATTAATGTCTTCCGCTTTGTCTCTATATTGGGGTCAAACAGCATACTATACAATTTTTGGTATTCCTTTTTTATATCAATATGAGCATCTTTTAATACTTCTGCAAAGTTTTTTCTCATTGTCCTTTCTCACCTCCATTTACTGCGCTTTGCATAGAATAACAAGCGGCTCAACTCTTCCTATTTTGCGAAAAGGCTATTTTCCCAACCAAGCATCAGTCGATATCCTTGCGCCGTTCAAATGATGCCTCAATCTCCTGAGAAAGCGTTTCTTTCAGCAATTCAAAATCCCGCTTAATGCTCTCTTTGTCTGTATAATTACTCCTATCAATATAAATTTTACAAAGATTATGTATAAAGTCATTTGCAAATTTTACATCGTGGTAGCTCGCATTTGACAAAAGCGCGCATTGAATTGCCGCTGTATAGCTGGATTTTAAATTCTCTATATCTGTCATTTATTCCACTTCCTTTTATATTCTATCTCCATAGGGTAAAGATTTAATGTAGCTTTCCATGAAGCTATAGTCAATAGAGCCATCGCTTTTTATTGGCAACTTAATGACCATATCGTTTAAGTGAGCACAACAGTTATATCCATAACTAAATTTAAAAGATTGCTGATTAATTACGGTGACAATAAATAATAACGACGCTGTAGATACATCTTTATCTTTACATTCTAAGCCTTTAGCTCTTGTTCCAATATAAAAATCTTTGGGCTGAACAAACGCTTTGAAAGCCCCTCTATCAGCTATACTTATAGAACAAGTGTGATCAAATAATTTTCTATTGGGTATAAACGATGAATAAAAAGCTATATTGTTATTACTACTGCTATTGCTGGCGATAGGATAATCTCCATCATCAATTTCAGAGAGGATAAGGTCGCCGCCCGTATATATATTAAACAGGTCGCTTATTTTGCACTCTTTCCATTTAGCAACACTAAGCGTACGCCATCCGCACCCCACCCGATTAGCAGTTGTCAATGGCTTGTAGTTGAGGGATTTAATATATTCCTCCATTAAATCCCAATCCGGAGTACCCGCTGGAGTTTGGGGTAATTTTATTGTCGTGTCTTTGAGATGTGTTTTCCATTTACGCCCAAAAGAGTATTTTATCCGTTCCTGAGATAAGATTGTTGCTAAAAATAAGCCAACATACTTATTCATGTGATTTCTATTGTAGCATAACATTAGATTCACTGTGCCTAGGAAATCTGATTCCATGTAGTTAGCAAAGCCCACTGACCCTTGGCCATCACAAATGAGAACCACACAGTTTCCCCGGCTTACTAATTCCGAATTGTATGCGCACCAAGCCATTACGCCATTGTTGTCCTTTTTTGCCCCAACATAAGGAATATCATGCCCTTCTTCTAACTGATATGCCTGAGAGACTTTCCCGGCTTCTATTTCAGAAAAAACGGCAGATAACGGAAATACTCCCCATTCATTTATATTGAGAGTCATAGCATTTTCCCTTCCTTAATGAGGTAAGCAAGATAATCATTTATCGTTTGTTGAAAATCCTGCTCCGTCAATTTGGTATAATCGGTTTTCATATAGGCTTCACATAGCCATTCATCATCGCCATCGACCTTATGTGTGGCTGAAAGGCCATCCACAGCACGGCGATTTCTATATAATTCGATCCATTCCTTTTCAATTTCAACCCAACGGCTCTTTCCGGTAATTGAGTCAACTTGTTCAACGCGACCAAGGTTCTTTTTCTTTTTGAAACCGTCATCACGAGAATAGCAGAAAAAGGTATCAGGATTTGAAACATCGCTATGTTTTGTCCCAATTTTGAACACCATGCAACAAGCGGAAGCACTGGCGCCAGGATGGAAAATATCAATTGGCAGTGTAAAAACGGCATCAAGTGTATTTTCTTCAAGAATTTCTCTTTTCAGTCGGGCGATTTCTCCGCTGGTACCGATAGCACAGGCAACCGGAAGCAACACGGCCAGTTTTGCCTGATGATTAATAGAATTAAGCGTGTCTGCGATAAATTTTACGAAGTACAATCCTTTTGATGGGTCTTCTTTCTTGTCCTTTGCCCAGGTTTTTACATATTCCGGTGCAAGGTGAATGCGCTGACCGTTATAAGGGGGATTCATTAAAATTACATTTGGCTTTGCTTCTTTGATCCAGTCTGCCAGCGCAAAGCAACTACCTTGACGAATGTTTGAATTACCATCAGAGTGAATGAGCATATTTGTTGTTGCAAGCCCATACACATTTTCGTCGAACTCAATACCAAAAATCTGATGCTTCTTCACTTCTTCCTGCTCGGCGGCAGTTGCACAGTCATCCAAAGCCTGTGTCATTGCTCTTACGAGGAATGAGCCGCTTCCACAGCAGGGATCAAGTACGACAGAATGCTTATTTACGCCTGTAATCTTTGCCATAAAATCCGTGATATGGTCGGGCGTAAAAGCCTGGTTTTTATCCGATTTTCCAACATATTTATTGAAGGTAACAAAGAAAAGGTTCAGTAAATCCTGCCCAGACGTGCTTTTATCGTTGATGAAAGGTAAAATGTTATCTTCAATAAACTTGAGTATTTCTCTGAAAGCGGCAATGGTAAGCTGTCTGACATACTGGTTTCCAAGAACATTTCTGTTAAGCAGTGCCAGCTTTTCCGCTTTGTTTATATCTGAATTGAGCAGGTCTTCCAGGACCTCTTTGATTCGAGTCCTTATTTGCGCGGCAGTCAATGAGGGCGTGGAATAATCAAGACCGTTCTTCAGGGCAAGCAGACAGGTTCCAACAAACTGGCTGCGAAGTTTTTCAGGGATGCTATGGCGATGTAGCATTTCATTAAGTTTATAGGTGTTCTGCATCACCTTTTCTTTGTCGTTGATCTTTGACGTATAGAAATCAACATACTCATCCATTGAGCGCAGGGCCGTTTCCGTAGGCATCAAATCGTTTTCAGAAATAACACCACGCCACACTCTTACATTGTTGTTTGTGGTATTTGCAAGAATGGCTACGATTTTATTGCCCGTAAGCGCCTTCTCGTATTCGACGTAAGCAGAGAGTTGTTCTTCGTCCGCTTTTGTAAAGCTTTGCTTTGTTTCTATCAGCACTGAAATATTGTCTTTAACAAAACGAATATCCAGCTTCTCAAATTTCCGTCCAGTACTATTCTGAATAGGAGAAAAAGTCAAAGATGCGTCAGCATATGCTTTCGGATAACTGTACTCGTCGTTCTCAATGTTGCTGGTTAAATACGCCCTGCCAACAGTAGCGATTATATCTGCTCTAATCATTTTTCTACCTCCATTTTGTCTTTTCTTTAGATTTCAGGGCAATTTCAAATACACATTTAACCTTAGACGCAGTATACCAAAAAAGCACAAATTTTACAAGCACATCAATACACGTTTTCGAGGACGATCCTGCATATTTGTTAAACGCAGCGTTTCAGCTCCGGCGGGATCCTAAACCCGCCCTTGCGGACACCCACCCGGGCTAGGCAAAACCGAAGGGGTCGCCACCCTCTTTTCTGCTGGAAGTCCTTGTGGCGTGCACTATGGAATCACCAACACCCATCAGCACACGGCCCATTCCCCCCGCTCCTGGGCTTGGTTTATGCGCGGTTCAGATCCTCCACCAGCTTTTGGGCGATGGCGGTACGGGCCCCGAAGCAGTAAACAAGCAAAGCGAGCAAGTAGGAAATGCCGCTCGGAAATTGATACGCTATGGCAAAGAATAAGGCCGCTGGCGGGGTGGCTGGACTGCCGGCGGCCTTGGTTTATGCCCCTCAATTGCTGTGCTGACCGCTTTGCCATAACGATTTTCTGGTCCGCCCGCTCTGTCCGCTTTACAATTCCGCACCCTGTCTGTATACTAAGGGTACAGTCAGGGGGTGAGCGGATGGCGGAGAGGCGGATCTACGCCGGGTACTACAAACGGTACGACGGCAAGACAATTTATGTTGTCACCACGGCAAAGGACGCGGACACCGGCGAGGAAACCGTAATCTGGACGCCGTCTCTCTACGCCAACGCCCGCCAGTATTTCACCATGAGCAAAAGATCCTTCTGCGGGGATGTTGAGGTGGACGGGAAACGCCAGGCCAAGTTCAAGCGGCAGACCTCTATGCGGCTCTCCGACGCCGCGGCCGAACGGTATGAGGAGGAGGGGCTCCGCGGGCCGGTGCGGAAAAGGTATTCCGCCCCGGTGGATGGATACGACGCATGGGAACAGCCCCGCCCGCGAACCTACTACGAATACGCAAAGGCCCTGTGCGAGGGCTACCGTCTCAGCCTGCGAAAGTATCAACTCTGCGTTTCAGAGAAGAAGTACATCGCGATCTCAAAAAAGGACTTCCTCGCCTTGGAGCAGGACCTCCGCTTTCTGAACACCTGCGTAAAAACGGTGCTGAAGGACTACGCCGGATATTTTGACGAGCGGTTCATCCAAGGGTCATCCATCCGCAGGTATGCCCAAGCGCACAGTCTCAACCGCGGGAGCGTGGACCACCTGCAAAGGAAGTTTTTCACGGCGCTGGCCGCCGTACTAAAGGAGCGGGATGAGGCGGAGGGAACGAGCCGCCTCCTGCCGGAGAAATAACAGAAGAAGGAGAAGCGAGCGTCTGCCGGCAAGGCAGGCGCTCGCTTTTTATGTCAGGACTATGTCGGCCGGGAAATATATCCGGATCAGTAGTGAGGGGAATTTTACACTACGATATCGGAGGTGCAGTATGAAAAAATCTGAGTACAAGTCCTACGATGAGCTACCGCTGTTTCTCAATGCAGGGCAGGTGGCGCAAGTGCTGGGCGTGGCGCCGTCCAGCGCGTATGAGCTGATGCACGAGGCGGGGTTTCCTACGCTTCGGGTGGGCAGCAGGATGGTAGTGCCCAAGGAGAAGTTCATCTGGTGGGTGGAGGAACGCACGAAGGGAGATGGGGACGAGTGAGAAAACACCGCGCTCCTCTGGTCTGGCCTCGGCGTGACCCGCGGCGCTATCGGTTCGCGCTGGCCAACTCGATGTGGGAGTGTCAGCTCAAGCCAAAGGCGCTCGCCGTTTTCTGCTACCTCTCTTTCCGCGGCGTCGCTCTGACAGAGAAGGAGATCTCTGACGGCGTCCATCTGAGTCGGCGGGTGGTCACGCGGAACCTGGCGGCGCTCCGCTCCGCTGGGGTGGTGGATGAGAACAACCGCCTGCTGGACGAAGCGCGCGATCCGCGGGGCAGGTACTTCACCCTCCCCGACGAGGTGTTCCTGCTAGAGCTCTCTCCGGGCGCGCTCAGCATCTATGCCTACCTCCTCTGCCGGGAGGACCGCCGCACCCACCAGTGCCATCCCAGCTGCCGCACCATCGCCGGGACAACGGGTCTGGCGCTGAACACGGTCGTGAAGGCGGTGGGCATCCTGGCGGACAAGGGCCTCCTGGCCGTGGCGCGAAGCCGCTGGTTCAACGAGGCAGGCCTGAAGCGAAACGGCAACAACGTCTACACCATCCTGCCGACCAGGACGGCGGTGGAGGAGTACCACCAGCGGCAGCTCCGCCGGGCGGAGGCGGACACGGCGCGGTGGAGGGCACAGAAGCTCGCTGTCGAAGGAAAGGCAGGAGAAAGGCTGGGGGTCGCGGGCGCCCCCAGCCGGCCACGACCGCCCGCGGTGCGGGCGGTCCAAGGACAGGGAGAGGGCGTTCCTACTCCCCACGAAATGGGCGAGGTGGGGTCATGGGCCGCTCAAAGCCCCAAACCGCAAGAAAAACAGGGGCGTTCCGCCCTAAAATCAAGGAGGTAACGCACATGGTGCGAGAGAAGCAGAAGTTTGCCCTCTGGCTCACGCCGGAGACAAAGCGGAAGATCGAAGACCACTATCGCGGGGACAACTGCAAGAGCCAAAGCGAGTTCATCGAAAAGGCGGTGAAGTTCTACTGCGGCTATTTGGACGCAGAGGGCGCGGACGACTACCTGCCCCGCGTCCTCGCCGGGGTGCTGAGCGGAAAGCTGGGCACGCTGGGGGACCGCGTCGGGCGGCTGCTGTTCAAGCTGGCGGTGGACGATGCGGTGATGGCCAACCTGGTGGCCGCCGCCTCGGACGTTGATCTGGACACACTGCGGAGGGTCCGCGCCCGGTGTGTCCGGGAGGTCAAGGAGACCAACGGGCAGATCAGTTTTGAGGACGCCCTCAAGTTCCAGAAGGGGCTGGCGTGAGATGCCGGGCCTGATCCAAAAGAGCGGCTACATCAAGCCGGGCGGCAGCGGCGCGGGGAACTACGCCAAGTACATCGCCACCCGGGACGGCGTGGAGATGGTGACAGAGGATGCGCGAACCGGCAGCCGGTACATGAAGTACATCGCGGAGCGCCCCCGGTCTCACGGTCTGTTCTCCGCCGAGCTCGTGACGGATCTGGAAAAGACGATGGCGGAGGTCTCCGCCCACCCCGCTCCCGTCTGGACGTTCATCTACTCGCTGAAGCGGGAGGACGCCGCCCGGCTGGGCTACGACTCCGCCGCGCGTTGGCGGCGGCTCATCACGGCACACCAGACGGAGTTGGCCGAGGCCCTGAAGATCCCTCCCAAGGACTTCCGCTGGTGCGCCGCCTTCCATGACGAGAAGCACCATCCCCACGTCCACATGATGGTCTGGTCGGCGGATCCCAGGCAGGGCTACCTCACCGAAAAGGGCATCGAGAAGATGCGCTCCAAGCTGACCAACGAGATCTTCCAGGACGAACTGCTCCATCTCTACCAGCGGAAGGACCTGTCCTATCAGGAGGTCACCCAGGCCGCCCAGGACGCCATGAGGAACCTGGCGCGAGAGATGGCCTCCTCCCTCTGCGCCGACCCGGTCATCGAGCAGAAGATGGCCGCGCTCTCCGGCCTGCTGGCCGATGCGAAAGGCAAAAAGGTCTACGGCTATCTGAAGAAGCCGGCCAAGAAGCTGGTGGACGAGATCGTGGATGAGTTGGCCACGCTCCCGCGGGTGGCTGAGTGCTACGAGGTCTGGAACCGTCTGCGGGACGAGGTGGAGCACTACTACAAGGATACGCCCAGGGAGTGGCTGCCGCTGTCCCGGCAAAAGGAGTTTCGATCCATCAAGAACATGGTCATCCGGGAGGCGGAGAAGATCCGTCTGGGCGCGGTGACCTTCGAGGACCAGGATATGCCGGACGAACCATGGGCGGAGGAGGAAGACGCGCCCGCCCTCCGATTCCTCTGGCAGATGGCGGAGGTCTACCGAGAGGCCAAGGAAACCCTCTACGATGCGGATGCCCCGTGGTCGGAGATGGAGCGCGCCCTTCAAACCCTGGAGCGGCTCTGGGACGAGGGCTTCACCGTGGCGGCGCACCAGTTGGGCAAATGCTGGCGGGACGGGCTCGGGGTGATGCCGGACGACGAAAAAGCGGAGGCATGGTTCCGCAAGTCCGCCGAGGCGGGGAACGACTTCTCCCAATATGCGTTGGGCAAGCTGCTCCAACAAGAGGGACGCGTCGAGGAAGCGGTGGAGTGGTACGAGATGGCCGCCGCCCAGAGCAACCAGTACGCCGCCTATCGGCTGGGGAAGTTGTACCTCCAAGGGGAGGATGTACCCAAAGATGTGCCCAAGGCCATCTGCTGCCTCACCGCGTCTGCCGAGCGCGGCAACCAGTACGCGCAATACGCCCTGGGCAAGCTGTACCTCACGGGACGGGATGTGCCGCGGGACAGAGAGGCGGCTTGGCGCTGGTTCACCCAGTCCGCCGACCAGGACAACGCCTACGCCCGGTTCTTCCTGGACCGCTGGGACACCCTGGGCCAGCCCGACGTGATGCTTGCCGCCACCCGCCTGCTCCACCATCTGGCCCAGACCTTCCGCCAAGACGCCGTCCCGCCCAAGGCCCCGGTGGGACTGGCACCGGCAGACCGAAAACTGCGGGCCAGGATCAGAGAGAAGAAGATCGCCATGGGCCACAAGCCGGACGACCATGAGGAGCAACCGCAAATGGGCTGGGGCGGGATGGCCATGTGAGGCGCTGAAATGGATACTCTCAAACGAAGAAAAAGCCTCCCGCATGGCGGGAGGCTTGACGCGAACCGGGATCAGACGCCCTTACTGAGAAGGTACACACAATATTGGTTCATGGAGACCCCCTCCTCGCCGGACTTCTCCGCCAGGCGCCTGTGGAGGGATTTGGGAAGCCGCAGCTTGAACTGCCCGCTGTAATCCTCCAGCCGGGAGGGCTCTGGGATGGAAACACCGTCCTCCAGACAGGCGGCGAACCAACTCCGCTTGGCATCTTCCAGCAGCTTTAGCCCTTCCTCCACGGTGGCGGCGCAGGTCGCGCAGCCAGGCAACTCCGGGCAGTGGAGCGCAAACCCGCCTTCCTCCTTATCCGCTACGATCTCAATGCGATAGGGAAGATCCATATAGTACTCCAACGTCTTATTCACGCGTCTCATCCTCCTCCAGATAGGCTCAAACGGCTTCCGCCACCAATTCAAGATAGGCCCGGTTGAGTGGCGCTTGCTTGGGGAGCGTGATGGGCATACAGCCCGCCTTCCGGAAGGTATAATGACTGCTCCCTCTCTTGGGCTGGCTGGCCGTATATCCAATTTTGATCAGCGCCTTAGAAAGCGTCTCAAACCGCAGGTTGGGGTTTTGGGAAAGTATATCCGCAATCAGTTTGTCCCATTGACTCAAATCTACCACTCCCATCCGATAGTATTATAGCATGGTGTCATATGTGGTGTCAACATACCCTCGCCATGCGGAGAAAAGGCGGCCTGAAACACATTGGGAGCGCCGACCTCAAATGATACGGATATATCAAAGAAAAGCGGGGCGAAAATGTGTCTGTTCTGATAACTCTTCCCCTTCCCTCTGGCGATGGCCCGCGAGGTGTGGTATGTTGTGTCCTTGCATGGGGGCCCGTTATATCAGAGAGGAGATGACGAGTATGGCAAAACGCAGACCCTCCGGGGACGGCATGGTCCGCAAGCGTGACGATGGCCGCTGGGAGGGGCGCATCGTGGTAGGGCACAAGGAGAATGGCGGCCCCATCTTTCGCTACCTCTACGCCGCCACCCAAAAAGAGCTGACCGCCAAACTGCGGCAGAACATTGACGCCTACCAGGGCGTAGACCTCTCCGAGCGGAGCGGGATGACCTTTGGAGCGTGGCTGGACAGATGGTTAGATGAGCGCATGACGGGCGCCATCCGCAACCACACTCTGGACGGCTACCGGCAGAGTATCAAGAACCATGTCAAGCCCTACTTGGGTCAGAAGCCGCTGGCAAAAATCACGCCAGACGATTTAAGAAGCCTGTACGATCGTCTTCTGGAGCGCGGCAGGATCGGGAGGCATTCCGGGTGCGGCCCTGGCCTTGCGCCGACCACTGTCCACGGCATCCATACCATTCTCCACCACGCGCTGAAAGCGGCGACAGAAGAGGGCCTTCTGCCCGCCAACCCCGCGGACAAGGTGGTCCCGCCCAAAGTGTCAAATCAGCCCAAGGGCATCCTGAACAATGCCCAGCTGGATACGTTGATGGCAACCATACGCAAGGACGAACTCTGGCACGATTTCTTCTACACAGAGTTGACCACCGGCCTGCGCCGGGGAGAACTATGCGGCCTTAGATGGGAGGACTTCGACAGCGAGACCGGGACTCTGAATGTGTGCCGTACCATCCGGGTCGGAAAGGGAGGCGCGCGAACGGCGGGGGACACCAAGACCTTCGCCGGGACGCGCGCCATTCTGCTTCCGCACAGTACAGCGCGGCTTCTGCGGGAGAGAAAAGCCTCCGCGTTGACAGAATGGATCTTCCCCGATCCCCTCAGGCCGGAGCGCCCCACCGATCCCAACAGCGCCTACCGCCAGTTGAAGAAACTTTTGGCCGAGGCGGGACTGCCCAACATCCGCTTCCACGACCTCCGGCACACCTTCGCCACCCACGCCTTGGCCGGAGGCGTGGACGCCAAGACCCTCTCCGGCATCCTGGGCCACACAAAGGCCAGCTTTACGCTGGACACCTACGCCCACGTTACCGGCGATATGCAGAGGCACGCGGCAAAAATCGTGGGCGGTTTTATAGCGGATATTTTGTAGGAGGCGAAAGGATGGCAAGGCGGAAAAGCAACCGGGGCAATGGCAGCATTCATCTGCGGAAGGATGGCCGCTGGGAGGGCCGATATGTGATCGGTTACGATGAGAAGGGCCTGCCAAAGACGAAAAACGTCCTTGCCAAAACCAAGCGGGAGTGTGAGCGGAAACTGAAAGAACTGCGCGCCAGTCTCACGCGCGCGGAGCCGGAGCGATGCAAAGCGGACGTGACCTTCGGGGCGTGGCTGGATCACTGGTATCAAACCGACTGCAAGCCCGCCATTCGCCCCAAGACCCAGGCGGACTACGAAAACCGCGTCTATCAGCATATCATCCCGGAGCTGGGCCATATCCCGCTGGCCAAGCTGACCCCAGGCGACCTCCAGCAGTTCTACGTCCGGCTCAAGCGGGGAGGGCGGCTCCTCCGTGCGAAGGAGTATGGCCCCGGCCTCTCCGACCGCATGGTGAAAAGCTGTCATGTGACCTGCCGGGTGGCGCTGGACAAGGCGGTGGCCCAGGGGCTGATCCCGAAAAATCCCGCCGCCGCCTGTAAAACTCCGGCGACCCACCCCAGGGAGATGCAGGTGCTGACACAAGACGAGATGCGGCGTTTGCTGATCCAAGCCAAGGAGGACGGCTGCTATGAGCTCCTTCTGCTGGAGCTCTCCACCGGCCTGCGCCGCGGGGAACTGCTGGCCCTCCAGTGGGACGACCTGGACCTTGCCACAGGAGAGCTGAGGATCGAGCGGCAGGTGCAGAGGGTGAAGGGGGCGTTGACCGTCACCCAACCCAAAACCAGGGCGTCCAGCCGAAGCGTCATCCTTCCAGCCCCGACCTTGGACGCCCTGAAGAGCTACCGGCAAAGGGTGGATTCCCGCTGGATGTTTCCCTCGCCGGTCAAAAAGGACTCTCCTCTGGACCCCGCGGCGGTTCGGAAAAAGCTGTCCGTTGTTTTGGAGCGGGCGGGCTGTAAGCACGTCCGTTTCCACGACCTCCGCCACACCTTTGCCACCAACGCCCTGGAGCACGGCATGGACGTGAAGACCCTGTCCGCCATCATCGGCCACGTCTCCAGCGGCACCACGCTGAACGTCTACGCCCACGTCACCGACGAGATGCGCCGGACGGCGGCAAAGAAAATCGACCGGGCCATCGCGAAGGCGGAACCGCGGCCGGAGACGCCCGCCCCCAAAAAGCGCACACAAACCACATTTCAGGCGGTCAAGGGCAAATACCGCAAGCCCGGCACCGGCTATGTAAAGCAGATCAGCCCCAACTGCTGGCAGGGCCGTTACTCCCCCAAGGTCAAGGGCAAACGCCTCTCCCGCAACGTCTACGCGCCGACTGAAGCCGCGTGCGAGGCCAAGCTGGCGGAGCTCATCGGGCAGATGAAAGCTGAAATTTCCGCTGTCAGCGCCCAGGATCACGCAAGTTGAGCGGGCCGTGGGATCCATAGAAGTGAGGTAAGGGCTGGGGGTGTCTTATGGGCAAAGAGTTTTCCCGTCTGTGGCATGGTGTGTGGTCAGCTGAAAAGCTGTGGCGGCCAAATTCGTTGAAAAGTTAAAAAAGTCGCCGTTTTCCTGTGAAAACGGCGACTTTTTTGGTGGACGATACAGGACTTGAACCTGTGACCTCCCGCACGTCAAGCGGATGCTCATACCAGCTGAGCTAATCGTCCGAACAGCTTGTATAGTATATCCTCTTTTCCCCCCGCTGTCAAGTCCCTGGCGGGGAAAAATTCTTTTTTTCACCCACGCCTTGCGCCCATAGAAAGTTCATGGTATAATAATTTTAGATATGCCCCTGTACCTCACCAGGATAGAGGGTCCGCCTCCTAAGCGGAATGTAGTGCGTTCGAGTCGCGCCAGGGGTGCCATACGCAGCGGTATCGAAGTGGTCATAACGGGCCTGACTCGAAATCAGGTGACGGGCAACCGTCCGTGGGTTCGAATCCCACCCGCTGCGCCAGAAGGGGTCTGCAAGGTCATCTTGCGGACCCCTTTTTTGTTCGGCTTTTTGGCGGGGGTGGGCGGAAAAAGAGGGCGTCCGGGGGGGACGCCCTCTTGGGGGATGTAGGGGCGGGCTTCATCAGCCCAGCATCACGTCCAGGAGCATCATCACGGCGAAGCCGGCGACGATGCCCATGGTGGCCAGGTAGGGCTGGGCCCGCTGGTTTTGCTGGCACTCGGGGATCAGCTCGTGGACGGCCACCAGCACCATGGCCCCGGCGGCGAAGGCCAGGGCGTAGGGCAGGATGGCCTCCACATAGACCACCAACAGCGCGCCCACCACCCCGGCCACGGGCTCCACCATGCCGGAGGCCTGCCCCAGCAGAAAGCTCTTTTTCCGGGAGCACCCCTCCCGCCGCAGGGGGATGGACACCGCCGCCCCCTCGGGGAAGTTCTGCAGTCCGATGCCGATGGCGATGGAGATGGCCCCCATCAGGTTTTCCAGGGTGTGGGGCGTGTTTTGCAGCGCGCCGAAGGCCACCCCCACCGCCAGGCCCTCGGGGATGTTGTGGAGCGTGATGGAGAGCACCAGCATGATGATGCGGTTGAGCCGCTCGTTCTGCCGGCCCTGGGCGCGCTCGGCGTTGCCACGGGCGAAGGACACCGCCTTGTCCGAGGCCCACATGAAAAGCGCGCCCAGGAGGAAGCCGGACGTGGCTACGAACCAGGGCGGCGGGCCGCCGGCGGCCTCGGCCCGCTGGATGGCGGGCTGCAGGAGCGACCAGAAGCTGGCCGCGATCATGACCCCCGAGGCAAAGCCCAGCATCAGGTTGAGAGCCTTGGGATCAGGCGATTTGAAGAAGACCACGGTGGCGGCGCCCAGAGCGGTGACCAGCCAGGTCCCCAGCGTCGCCACCAGCGCCATGAAAACGAAATGATCCATGTTGCACCTCCGTATCCATTCTATTTTCCAGAACGGATCCGGTGCCACGGCCCCGGGGCCCGGGGCGCGAAAAAACGGGCCCGGGAGGCAAAATTCCCGGGCCCGGAGGGGTATTTGGCGTCAAAGAGAGGGGAGGAAAAAATAAGCGGCCAGCAGAACGGCCAGGAAGGCCAGGTTGACGGCGGTGAAGTGGAGCAGGTATCTGCCCCGCAGGGACTTGTCCTCCCGGCTCAGGAGCTTGAAGGAGATCAGGCTGGCCATGGAGGCGATCAGCGTGCCCAGCCCGCCCAGGTTCACCCCCACGATGAGGGGCCGGTAACGCTCCGTAAAACCCGAGAGCAGAAGGGCGGCGGGGACGTTGCTGATGACTTGGCTGGCCAGCACGGCGGTGACGCACTCCCGGCCGGCCACCACCCGCTGGAGAAAGCTGTTGAAGGCGGGGATCCGGCCCATGTTGCCGATGAAGATGAAGAAGGCCGCGAAGGTGGCCAGGAGGGCGTAGTCCACCTGGGCGAAGGTCCGCAGGTCCGCCGCCGCCACCAGCGCCGCGGTCAGGAACAGGGTGACCCGGAAGTCCAGCAGGTGGGCCACCGTCAGCAGACACAATGCGAAGGCCAGCAGATAGAGGGCGGCCTTTCGCCTGTCCCCTACCGCCGCAGGCGGGGCCGGTCGGATGGACACCGGGCCCCTCCCCTTCCCCGCCCCGATCCAGACCAGCAAAAGGAGGAAGGAGATGGCGGCGTAAGGGGCCATCAGGGCGACAAAACTCCCCACGCACAGGCCGGACAGGCTGTGGAGGTAGAGGTTCTGGGGGTTGCCCACGGGGGTGAGCATACTGCCCAGGTTGGCCGCCACCGTCTGGAGGGTCACCACCGGGATGAGCAGGCGGCGCTTCTCCTCCCCGCCCAGCAGGTCCAGGGCGGTGAAGGCAAAGGGGACGAAGGTGATGAGGGCCACGTCGTTGGTGATGAGCATACTGGAGAAAAAGCACAGCATCACCAGCAGGGCCACCAGCTCCCGGACCCCCCGGACCCGGTGGAGCATCCGCTGGGCCAGGGCGGCGAACACCCCCAGCCGCTGGAGCCCCGCCATGACCGCCATCAGGCAGAACAGGAGGGACAGGGTGCGCCAGTCGATGTAGTCCAGATACCCGGCGTCCGGGGGCACCAGACAGGCGGAGACCACCGCCAGCAGGGCGGCCACGGTCAGCACCACCTCCCGCTTGCAAAAGGTCAGCACCCGGCCCAGTCCGTGTTTCACGCCGGTCATTCTGTTCCCTCCTCCACCAGCCGGTAGGCCAGGTCGCGGATGTCCTGGGCCGACCGGGCGTTCACGCCCCGGCGCTGACACTGGGCCATCTCCTGGCGGCGCGCCGGGTCCGCGAGTTGGGCCAGCAGGGCGTCCAGCGCCCCCTCGTCAAAGATATGGCTCATACCCCGGGCCTCGAAATACCGGGCGTTTATCGTCTCGCACCCCGGGATGGGGGGCAGGTGGACCAGGGGGACACCGGCCACCGCCGCCTCGGTGGAGGACAGGCCGCCGGGCTTGGTGAAAAAGACGTCGCAGGCGCGGAGCCAGAGGTCCATGCGGCGGGTGGTGTGGAGCAGAAGTAGCTGGCCGCCGTACCGCTCCTCCAACTCCCGGTAGAGCCCGTCGTTACTGCCGCAGATCACCGCCAGCCGGGCCTCCGACCGCTCCCGCAGGAGCTCCACCGTCCGGCCCAACTGCCCCGCCCCCATACTGCCGCCGGAGAGGAGGTAGAGGGCGCCTTCCGCGTCCAATCCAAGCTCCCGCCGCGCCTGGGCGCGGGTCATTTCCCGGGAAAAACAGCCGCGGGTGGGGATGCCCAGGGGGTAGAGCCGCTCGGCGGGGACGCCCCGGCGGACGAACTCCTCTTCCAGGTCGGCGGCGGGGATAACGTAGGCGTCGCAGTCGGTCTCCTCGGTGAAGGGGATGCAGGTGTAGTCGGTGGCGACGAAGATGGTCTTGGGCCGGGCCAGGCCGTGGCGCTTCATCTGGGTGGCCACCTCGGCGGGAAAGAGGTGGGGGCAGATGAGCACGTCGGCGGGGTGGTCCCGGAGGTAGTCTGCCAGGGCCAGGGCGGCCCGGTGGTTCAGGTAGTAGACCGGCGAGCGCAGGCCGGAGCGGCTGTACAGGGCCCCCAGGCGGTAGACCAGGCCAAAGCCCTTGGGGGCCTTTTGGGCCAGGGTGACGTAGGTGCGGTCGATGCGGCGCATCCGCCGGGGGGAGGTCAGGGCGTAGGGGTTCATGACGGTGGCCTTGTCCCCCTGGCTCTCAAAGGCCTCCCGCACCGCCTCCGCCGCGGCGTTGTGGCCCCCGCCGGTGGCGCAGGAGAGGATCAGCGCATCCACAGCAGCTTCACCTCCGGCCGCTCCCGCTCCTCCCCGCTCTTGTGGAGCCGCAGAAGGACCACCCCCGCCATCAGGCAAAAGCCCATCAGCACCCACCCCGGGCTCCGGCGCAGGGCCAGGGCCAGGGCGGCGCAGAGGTAGGTGGCCCCGGTGCGGTAGAGGTGGGGCGTGATCCGCAAAATGAGGGAGAAAAAGAGGAAGCACAAAGCCAGCGTCACCGCCGGGACCCACCGGGGCATGAGCCCCAGCAGACAGCCGAAGGTGACGGCGATGCCCTTTCCGCCGCGGAAGCGGTAGAAGATGGGAAAGCCGTGGCCCACCACCGGGGCGGCCAGGATGAGGGCGGCCCAGAGGGGGCCGGGGGCGGTCAGGCCGCTGTGGGCCCAGCACCAGACGGGCAAAAAGCCCTTGGCCAGGTCCCCCGCCAGCACGAACAGCCCGCACCAGAAGCCGCCGTATGTAAAGGCGTTGGCCGCGCCGGGGTTGCCGTCGGGGCTCTGGGTCAGGATCTCGGGCTTGCGGAAGAGCTTGGCGGCCAGCCGCGCGAAGAGCACACTGCCCGACAGGTAGCCCAGGACAGCGGCGAAAAAGGCATTGGGCATGGAGTCAGTCCCTTCTCTTTTCTCAAATCTCCCCTATTATACTAAAACCCCGCCGAAAAAGCAAATCCGCCCCTTCGGCAAAAAAATCACCGGGAAAGGCGATTTTATGGTAGATTTTTTCCGCCGGGTTTGATATGATGATGGTAATCTAATTTTTGAGGAGGCGATCAGGATGCGAAAGACCAAGATCATCTGCACCATCGGCCCCGCCTGCGACAACGACGAGACGCTGGAGAAGATGTGCCTGGCGGGGATGAACGTGGCCCGGCTCAACTTCTCCCACGGCACCCATGAGGAACAGCTGGCCAAGATGGTGCTGGTCAAGCGGGTGCGGGAAAAGCTGGGCCTGCCCATCGCCATGCTGTTGGACACCAAGGGCCCGGAGTACCGCATCCGCACCTTTGAAAACGGCCACATCACCCTGAATGAGGGCGACCCCTTCACCTTCACCACCCAGCAGATCGTGGGCAACCAGGGGTGGGTCTCCGTCAGCTACCCCGGCCTGGTGCGGGACCTGTCGGTGGGGGACCGGATCCTCCTCAATAACGGCCTGGTGGTCTTTGAGGTCCAGGAGCTCACCGACACCGAGGCCCGCTGCCGGGTGGTGGTGGGCGGGGAGCTCTCTAACAACAAGTCCATGAGCTTCCCCAACAAGGTCCTCAACCAGGTGTATCTGAGCGAGCAGGACAAGGCGGATATCCTGCTGGGCCTGCAAAACGACATTGACTACATCGCCTGTTCCTTCGTCTCCCGGGCCCAGGATATCCTGGACATCAAGGACTTTATCGCCGAGCACACCGACAAGCGCATCGGCGTCATCGCCAAGATCGAAAACCAGGCCGGCATTGACAACATCGAGGAGATCTGCGACGTGTGCGACGGCATCATGGTGGCCCGGGGCGACCTGGGGGTGGAGGTGCCCTTTGAGCGGCTGCCCGCCATCCAGAAGTCCCTGATCTCCACCTGCCGGGTGAAGGGCAAGCTCAGCGTCACCGCCACGGAGATGCTGGAGTCCATGATCTCCTCCATCCGCCCCACCCGGGCGGAGATCTCCGACGTGGCAAACGCCGTCTACGACGGCACCGGGGCGGTGATGCTCTCCGGGGAGACCGCCGCGGGCAAGCACCCGGTGGAGGCGGTGTCCACCATGGCCAAGATCGTGGAGGAGACGGAGAACTCCATCCACTACGACAAGCGCTTCTGGAACGCCGAGTTCCCCTTCGTCAACACCGTGGACGCCATCTCCCACGCCACCTGCGCCATGGCTATCAACATCAAGGCCAAGGCCATCGTGGCCTGCTCCCTGTCGGGCATGACGGTGCGGATGATCTCCCGCTTCCGCCCCCCCATGGACATTCTGGGCCTGACCACAAACGAGCGGGCCTGGCGGCAGCTGGCCCTCAACTGGGGCGTACAGCCCGCCATGTGCGAGGAGGTGCCCAGCACCGACATCCTGTTCTACACCGCCAAAAAGGTGGTCAAGGAGCACTTCCACCTGGGCAAGGGGGACGAGGTCATCATCACCGGCGGCATCACCAACGGCGTCTCCGGCAACACCAACCTCATCAAGGTGGAGCCCATCTAAAGGGCCCCTCTCCCCTCCCCGGGGCTTGTTGTTTCCACGATACCCGCAGAAAGGACGGATCCGCCATGAAACGCGGCCCTGTCAGGCTCCTGGCCCTCGCCCTGGTCCCGCTCCTGCTCTCCGTCCCCGCCTCCGCCGCCTTTTCCGACGTGGCCGAGGACGCCTGGTACGCCCAGGCCGCGTCCTACGTCCAGCTCAAGGGCTTTATGACCGGCGACGGGGACGGCCGCTTCGACCCCCAGGGGACCATGACCCGGGGGATGCTGGCCGTCGTGCTCCACCGCTTAGCGGGCGCCCCCCACTCCACCGCCGGGCTGGAGTTTGACGACATCCAGGCGGGGGACTGGTTTGCCGACGCGGTGCTGTGGTGCGCGGAGACGGGCGTGGTCACCGGGGTGGACGCCCACCGCTTTTCCCCCCACGACCCGGTGACCCGGGAACAGCTGGCGCTGATGCTCTGGCGGCTGGCGGGCTGGCCCGAGAGCGGGCCCACCGCCATCTTTTGGGACGGCGCGCAAATCAGCGAGTGGTCCCGGCTGGGGGTGGACTGGGCGGTCCAGGCGGGGGTGGTCACCGGCAAGGACAACGGCTGTTTCGACCCCCAGGGCTATGCCACCCGGGCGGAGGCGGCCCAAATGCTGGCGCGGTACGACCGCTGGCGCCTGGCCCAGGCCGGGTGAGACAAACGCCGGGACGGCGCGGCCGCTTTCGGAAAAAACACGAAAAAGGGGACGGCCCGATGGGCCGTCCCCTTTTTGTTGATGAAGCGGGTTTAGTTGCTGGCGGTGTCCAGGTCGGTGTCGCCGCCCCAGATCATGTTCCGGCGCAGCTCCTCGCCCACGATCTCCATCTGGTGCTTGGCAAGCTGGGCGCGCTTGGAGTTGAAGAAGGTGCGGCCCATGCTCTTGTTCTCGGCGATCCAGCGGCCGGCGAAGGTGCCGTCCTGGATGTCGGCCAGCACCGCCTTCATCCGGGCCTTGGTCTCCTCGTAGGGCAGGACGCGGGGGCCGGAGACGTACTCGCCGAACTCGGCGGTGTCGGAGATGGAGTAGTTCATGGCGGCCACGCCGCCCTTGTTGATGAGGTCGATGATGAGCTTCATCTCGTGGATGCACTCGAAGTAGGCGTTCTCCGGCTCGTACCCGGCCTCCACCAGGGTCTCGAAGCCGCACTTCATCAGCTCCACCACGCCGCCGCAGAGGACGGCCTGCTCGCCAAAGAGGTCGGTCTCCGTCTCGTCGTGGAAGGTGGTCTCCATCACGCCGGCCCGGGCGCCGCCGATGCCGGCGATGTAGGCCAGGGCGATCTGGTAGGCCTTGCCGGTGGCGTCCTGCTCCACCGCCACCAAGCAGGGCACGCCCTTGCCGGCGACATAGGTGGAGCGGACGGTGTGGCCCGGGCCCTTGGGGGCGGCCATGAACACGTCCACGCCCTTGGGGGGGACGATCTGCTGGTAGCGGATGTTGAAGCCGTGGGCGAAGGCCAGGGCCTTGCCCTCGGTCATGTAGGGGGCAATGGACTTCTTGTAGACGTCGGCCTGGACCTCGTCGTTGATGAGGATCATCACGATGTCGCCCCACTGGGCGGCGTCCTCGATGGTCTTGACGGCCAGGCCCGCCTTCTCGGCGTTGGCCCAGTTCTTGGAGCCCTGGCGCAGACCCACGCAGACGTCACAGCCCGAATCCTTCAGGTTGAGGGCGTGGGCGTGGCCCTGGGAGCCGTAGCCGATGATGGCGATCTTCTTCCCGTTGAGGTAGGACAGGTCGCAATCCTTCTGATAGTACATCTTTGCCATAGTCGATCCTCTCCTTACATAGAATGATTACTCGATGGGACTCATGCCCGGGTAAACCATGGTTTTCCGCCCGCGCGGCGGCGGCCCGAGGGCCGCTGGAACGGGGCTCTTACAGGACGCTCTTGCCCAGGTTGAACTCGGTCTTCTCCTTGCTCTCGTCCTCGATGGTGTAGGCGCCCCGTTCCAGGGCGACCATGCCGGTGCGGACCAGTTCCAGGATGCCGAAGGACTCCAGCAGGCCCTGCATGGCGGCGGCCTTGGTCTCGTCGCCGATGAGGGCGATGGTCAGGGACTTGATAGACACGTCGATGATGGAGGCCCGGAAGATGTTGGCCACCTGGATGATCTCGTTTCGCACGTCGGCGCTCTCCGCCTTGACCTTGAACATCACCAGCTCCCGGCGGATGGACCGCTGGGGGGCCAGCTCCTGCACGGAGTAGACGCAAAAGAGCTTGCTCAGCTGGTTGATGATCTGCCGGGTGGAGCCGTCGTCCCCCATGACCTCGATGGTGATGCGGGAGAAGTCGGGGTCGTCGGTGGTGCCCACGGCCAGGGACTCGATGTTGTACCCCTTGCGGGAGAACAGCCGGGAGACCTGGGAGAGGACGCCGGAGGTGTTGGACACCAGCACGGACAGGGTCCTGCGCTTGACCATATCGCTCATCGTCTCTCCCTCCTTAATCCAGCAGGAAATTGGTGATGGGCGCGCCGCCGGGGACCATGGGGTGGACCATGGCGTCCTTTTGGATGGCGCACTCGATGACCCAAGGCTTCTTGCTGTCCACCGCCTTGCGGAAGGTCAGCTCAAACTCGTCCATGTGGGCACAGCGGGCGCCCTGGATGCCGTAGGCATCCGCCAGCTTGACGAAGTCGGGGCCCCGCTCCAGGTCGGTCTGGGAGTACCGCTCGCCGTAGATCAGGTGCTGCCACTGCCGGACCATGCCCAGGGTGTGGTTGTTGAAAATCACCACGATGACGGGGATGTTGTAGTGCTCCAGGGTGGCCAGCTCGTTGCAGTTCATGCGGAAGCCGCCGTCCCCCACGCAGGCCACCACCACCTCCCCGGGGTTGCCCAGCTGGGCCCCCATGGCCGCGCCCACGCCGAAGCCCATGGTGCCAAAGCCGCCGGAGGTGATAAGCTGGCCGGGGCGGGAGAAGTGGTAATACTGGGCCGACCACATCTGCTGTTGGCCCACGTCGGTGGCGATGATGGCAGAGGAGTTGGTCACCTGCTGGATGACCTCCAGGATCTCGTGGGGGTGGAGCACGTCGTCCTTCTTCAGGGGGACCTCCTTGTGGGAGAAGACCCACTGCCGCCAGTCCTCAAAGTTGCGCGGCTCCAGACCCTGGTTCAAAAGCTCCAGCACCGCCCGGGCGTCGCCGATGATGTGGTGGGCGGTCTTGACGTTCTTGTCGATCTCCGCGCGGTCGATGTCGATGTGGACGATCTTGGCCTTGGAGGCGAAGGTGGCGGGGTCGGTGGCCACCCGGTCGCTGAAGCGGCAGCCGATGGCGATGAGCAGGTCGCACTCGTCCACGGCGTAGTTGGAGGCGTGGGAGCCGTGCATCCCCACCATGCCGGTGAAGAGCCGGTGGTCGCCGGGGAGGGCGCCGCCGCCCATGATGGTGGAGGCCACCGGGGCGTCCAGAGTCTCCACGAACTTGCGGAACTCCGGCACCGCCCCCTTGGAGCGGACCACGCCGCCCCCCACCAGCACCAGGGGCCGCTCGCTCTGGGCGATCAGGTCCAGGAGCTTTTGGATGTCCCCCTTGTCCGGCTCCGGGTCCTTCAGGTCGTGGATGGACTTGCCCAGCAGCTTGGCCAGCCGGCCGTGCTGGGCGTGCTGATCCAGGGGCAGGGGCTCAAAGTCGCACTCGTCGGAGGTGACGTTTTTGACGATGTCGATGAGTACCGGGCCGGGGCGGCCACTGCGGGCGATGGCGAAGGCCTCCCGCATCACGTCGGCCAGCTCGGTCACGTCCCGCACCAGGTAGTTGCACTTGGTGATGGGCATGGTGATGCCGGTGATGTCCACCTCCTGGAAGGAGTCCCGGCCGATGAGCGACTCGCTGACGTTGCAGGTGATGAACACCACGGGAGAGGAGTCGTAGTAGGCGGTGGCGATGCCGCTGGTGAGGTTGGTGGCCCCGGGGCCGGAGGTGGCGAAGCACACCCCCACCTTGCCGGTGGAGCGGGCGTAGCCGTCGGCGGCGTGGGAGGCCCCCTGCTCGTGAGAGGTCAGGATGTGGGTGATCTTTTTCCCGTAGCCTGAGAGCTCAAATTCGTCGTATACATTCAGGATCGTGCCGCCGGGATAGCCGAAAACGGTATCCACGCCCTGCTCCAGCAGGCACTCCATCACGATCCGGGCGCCCCGCATTTTCATGGCGGCGTCTCCTCCTTTTCTCCTGGTCTTCCCCGCTCCGCCGGAGCGCCAAACCAGGGGCAGTTTGTCCATTATCATACCCTTTTCCCCCTGTTTTGTCAATTCCAAAATGGCCCCGGGGGCCCGTTTCCGCCCACGTCTGGACAATGCGTCCAAATTCTCCCGGCGAGATCTACTTTTTTTCGGTAAAACGCTGGACAAAAAGGAGAAAGGCGTGTATGATTGAGGGTAGCGTTTTATGCCCTTATCTCATATTCTTCAAAACTGGAGAGGTGAAAGCGAATGGTACATCGTTTCTTCGGCGGCGTCCACCCCAACGGGAACAAGGAAGCCACCGAGCGCGTCCCCATCTCGCCGCTGACCCTCCCCGTCCCGCAGGTGGTCCTGCCCATGTCCCAGCACGTGGGCGCCCCCTGCAAGCCCACCGTCCAGGTGGGGGACGAGGTCAAGGTCGGCCAGGTGATCGGCGAGCCGGCGGGTCTGGGCGCGCCCATCCACGCCAGCGTCTCGGGCAAGGTCGTCGCCGTGGAGCCCCGGCCCCACACCTCGGGCAGCCCGGTGCTGTCCGTGGTCATCGAAAATGACGGCAAGGACACCCCCGCCGAGCCCATCCCCATCCCCGCCCCGGTGGAGCAGCTCACCCCCCAGCAGGTGGTGGACATCGTCCGGGCCGCCGGGATCACCGGCATGGGCGGCGCGGGCTTCCCCACCCACGTCAAGCTCTCCTCCGGCATGGGGAAGGTGGACACCATCATCCTCAACGGCGCGGAGTGCGAGCCCTACATCACCGCCGACCACCGCCTGATGCTGGAGCGGCCGGAAAAGGTCATCCAGGGCGGGCGGATCCTCATGCGGGCCCTGGGCCTCTCTAAACTCATCATCGGCATCGAGGCCAACAAGATGGACGCGGTGGAGGCCCTGAAGGCCAAGGCCCCGGAGGATGTGGAGGTCCGCGCCCTCCGGGTGCGCTACCCCCAGGGCTCGGAAAAACAGCTGATCCAAAACATCACCGGCCGGCAGATCCCCCCCGGCGGCCTGCCCGCCCACGTGGGCTGCGCGGTCTTCAACGTGGCCACCGCCGCGGCGGTGTACGACGCCTGCTATGAGGGCAAGCCGGTCACCCGCCGGATCGTCACCGTGACGGGCAAAGCGGTGATGTCCCCGGTGAATGTGGAGGTGCCCCTGGGCATCCCCCTCCAGACCCTGGTGGACGCGGCGGGGGGCTTCAAGGGCGCCCCGGGCCGCATCCTCTCCGGCGGGCCGATGATGGGCGTGGCCCAGTTCGACCTGACCCCCTCGGTGATCAAGGGCACCAACGCCCTGCTGGTCCTCCGGGCCCGGGAGTTCACCCCCACCCCCAAGGGGGAGCTGGTGTGCATCCACTGCGGCCGGTGCGTGGGGGCCTGCCCCATGAAGCTGACCCCCCTGTTCTTCAACCAGCGGTTCCTGGCCGGGCGGTATGAGGAGCTGGAGGGCCTGCGGATCCTGGACTGCATCGAGTGCGGCTCCTGCGCCTTCTCCTGCCCCGCCCACATCCCCCTGGTCCAGTCCATCCGGGCGGGCAAGATGGAGGTCCGCCGGCTCCAGGCCGAGGCCAAGGCGAGGGCGGAGGCCGCCCAAGCGGAAAAGAAAGAGGAGGTGAGCGCCCAATGAGCGAAAAGGAAAACAAGGCGGCCCTGAAGCTGTCAGTGGCCTCCTCTCCCCACATCGGCTCCGTTGACTCCACCCCCGGCATCATGCTGGATGTGATCATCGCCCTCATCCCCGCTCTGGCCGCCGCGGTGTGGTTCTTCGGGGCCCGGGCGCTGACCCTGGTGCTGGTCACCGTGGCCTCCACCGTGGGCTTTGAGGCCCTCTACCGCAAGCTGATGAAGCTGCCCATGGCCGCCGGCGACCTCTCGGCGGTGGTGACGGGTATGCTCCTTGCCATGTGCCTGCCCGCCAGCACCCCCTATTGGGTGGCGGTCCTGGGCGGCGCGTTCTCCATGATCATCGTCAAGCAGCTCTTTGGCGGGCTGGGCAAGAACTTCCTCAACCCCGCCCTGGCGGGCCGGGTGTTCCTGTTCTCCTCCTTCCCCGCCCTCATCAGCGTCTACACCGCCCCCGGCCAGCGGCTGAGCATTTGGGGCGTGGACGCGGTGAGCACCGCCACCCCCATGAACGCCCTCCACAACGGCAGACTGCCCGACGGCGTGTCCATCCAGCAGCTTCTGGTGGGCGAGCAGGCCGGGTGTCTGGGCGAGGTGGCCGCCCTCATGCTCATCGTCGGGGGGATCTACCTGGTCCTGCGGAAGGTCATCTCCCCCCGCATCCCCCTCTTTTACATCGGCACGGTGGCGGTTTTGACCTTCCTCTTCCCCCTGGGCGGCGTGGCCCGGGTGGACTGGATGCTCTATAACCTGCTCTCCGGCGGGTTGATGCTGGGCGCCATCTTCATGGCCACCGACTACGTCACAAGCCCCGTCACCCCCACCGGCCGGACGGTCTACGCCATCGGCTGTGGCGCGCTGACGGTGTTCCTGCGCTACTTTGGCATCTACCCCGAGGCGGTGTCCTTCTCCATCCTGGTGATGAACATCCTGGTGTGGGCGCTGGACAAGGCGTTCATGCCCCACCGCTTCGGCACCCCCTGGTTCCAGAAAAAGGCAAAGGAGGCGAGCAAGTGATGGACGAGGCTGTCAAGACCAAAAAGCCCTCCCCGGCCAGCTACTACGCACGCATCATCGGCACTCTGTTCGTCATCGCCGCGGTGGTGGCGGTCCTGCTGGCCCTGGTGAATCTGCTCACCCGGGGCACCATCGCCCAGCACGCCGCCGAGAAGAAGGCCGCCGCCATGTCCGAGGTCATGCCCGGCGTGGAGGACTACGAGCCCCTGGAGGTCCCCGCGGACAACAAGGACGTGCGGGAGATCCTGCTGGCTAAGACCGCCGGCGGGGAGGTCCTGGGCTACTGCGTCCAGACCGCCACCAACGGCAACGACGGCGAGATCGGCCTGATGGTGGGCATCTCCCCGGAGGGCGCCGTCACCAAGGTGTCTATCCTCTCTCAGAAGGAGACGATGTACACCAACAAGCACGGCGAGCTCATCGCCCGCTTTGACGGCAAGTCCGGCTCGGTGGCCCTGACCCAGGACGGCGGCGACATCGCCGCCATCTCCGGCGCCACCATCTCCTCCCGGGCGATCACCAAGGGCGTCAACAGCGCCCTGGCCGCGGCGCAGGTCTATCTGGAAGGAGGGGCTGAAAATGGCTGAGAACACAAAGGTCCAAACCAAGACGGAGGCTGAGGCCAAGCCCAAGAACAGCGGCAAGGTCAAGGAGATCTTCCTCAACGGCCTCATCTTCCAAAACCCCATCCTGGTGCTGTTTTTGGGGATGTGCGCCACCCTGGCCGTCACCACCTCCCTCACCAACGGCATCGGCATGGGTCTGAGCACCACGGCGGTGCTGATCTGCTCCAACGTGGTCATCTCCCTTCTGCGGAAGGTCATCCCCAAGGAGGTCCGCATCGCGTGCTACGTGGTGGTCATCGCCGCTTTCGTCACCATCGTGGACCTGATGCTCCAGGCCTACGTCCCCGCCCTGTCGGAGTCCCTGGGCCTGTTCATCCAGCTCATCGTGGTCAACTGCATCATCCTGGGCCGGGCGGAGGCCTTCGCCAGCAAGAACGGCCCCTTCTACGCCGCCGTGGACGGCCTGTCCATGGGCCTGGGCTTCACCCTGGCCCTGTGCGCCATGGGCTTTATCCGTGAACTGCTGGGCAACGGCGCCATCCTGGGCCACCAGGTCCTGCCCCAGGGCGCGTCCATGATCGCGGCCCCCGCCGGCGGCTTTATCGTCCTGGGCCTGCTGGTGGCGCTGACCCAGTACCTCAAGACCCGCGCGGCGGATAAGAAGAAAGGAGGCAACCAGGCATGAGCTTCTTCTCCCTGTTCTCCCTGGCCCTCACCGCCATTTTGGCGGAGAACTTCGTGCTGGTGAAGTTTTTGGGCATCTGCCCCTTCCTGGGCGTGTCCAAGAAGACGGACACCGCCGTGGGCATGGGCATGGCGGTGGTGTTCGTCATGGGCCTGGCCTCTATGGTCACCTGGCTGGTCAACGAATACTTCCTCATCCCCCTGGACCTGGCGTATATGCAGACGGTGGTGTTCATCCTGGTCATCGCCGCCCTGGTGCAGTTCGTGGAGCTCTTCCTCAAGAAGTTCGTCCCCGCGCTCTACACCGCCCTTGGCATCTACCTGCCCCTGATCACCACCAACTGCGCCGTGCTGGGCGCGGCCCTCATCAACGTCCAGAACGGGTACACCTTCATCCAGTCCATCGCCTTCGGCGTGTTCTCCGGCCTGGGCTTCACCCTGGCCATCGTCCTGTTCGCCAGCGTGCGGGAGCGGCTGGAGTTCGCCAAGTTCCCCAAGGCCTTCGCGGGCTTCCCCCAGGCCCTGGTCACCGCCGGTCTGATCGCCATGGCCTTTATGGGCTTCTCCGGGCTGTCCATCGGCTGACAGCGCAAAAGGAAAGGTTGTGAATCCATCATGGAAATTTTATTTGCCTTAGCGGTTCTGGCCGGATTGGGCGTTGTCTTCGGCACGGTGCTGGCGATCGCCGGCAAGGTCTTCGCCGTGGAGGAGGACCCCCGGCTGGAGCCCCTGACCGAGGCCCTGCCCGGGGCCAACTGCGGCGGCTGTGGCTTCTCCGGCTGCGCCGCCTACGCCGCCGCCGTGCTCAAGGGAAAGGCCGCCCCCGGCGGCTGCCCCGTGGGCGGGGCGGAGGTCGCCAAGGCCATGGGCGAGATTTTGGGCGTAGCCGTGGAACAGCCGGAGCGGTCGGTGGCCCTGGTCAAGTGCTCGGGCTTCTTTGACGTGGCCCAGAAGAAGTACGACTACGACGGCGTGGCCGACTGCAAGGCCGCCGCCCGCCTCCCCGGCGGGGGCCCCAACGAGTGCCCCTACGGCTGTCTGGGCTTCGGCTCCTGCGTCAAGGCCTGCCCCTTCGGGGCCATGCGCGTGAAAAACGGCGTGGCCAACGTGGACCACGAGCTCTGCGTGGGCTGTATGAAGTGCGCCGAGGCTTGCCCCAAGGGCCTGATCGTCAAGGTCCCCTACTCCGCCGACATCACCGTGGCCTGCAGTTCCCAGGAGAAGGGCGCGGCCCTTCGCAAGTACTGCGACATCGGGTGCCTGGGCTGTAAGATCTGCGAGAAGACCTGCGAGCACGACGCCATCCACGTCATCGACAACCTGGCCCGCATCGACTACACCAAGTGCACCTCCTGCGGCCAGTGCGCCCCCAAGTGCCCCCGGCACCTCATCCGGGACGCCCGGCTCAACACCGAGGGCGAAGACCCCATCCCCGCCCCCGTCAGCAAGTACGCCGAGTAAGGCCGACCGTTCAAACACGCCGCCGCCCACGGGCCGCGGCGTGTTTTTTATGGGCAAAAACGGCGGGCCGCCGCGCCAAGCGTCGGCGTTGGCCGGCCTCCCGGCGGGGCTCCGACTGTCCGTGAGACAGACAGGCAGGGCATACGCTCGTATGCCCTGCCTGTTTTTCGCAAAAAAATGCCGCGGGGCGGGCCCGCGGCGAAGGGTCTTCCAGTATTCTCTCTGGTGGATAGTATATCCACTCCGCCCCATCCTGTCAAGGAAGGGGCGGTGGTAAATGTTTCCGCTCTGGCGGAAACACCCGGCTAAACGCGTGGTACACACCGCGGGCCGGGCCGGGGGCGGACGGGGTCAGTCCAGGTTGCCCTCCTCCAACTCCCGGAGGAGCTTCTGGTCCTCCTTGGAGGACAGGTCCAGCTTGGAGAAGAGGTCGGGGCGGCGCTCCCGGGTGCGGTGGAGGGACATCTTCCGCCGCCAGGCCGCCACCCGCTTGTGGTCCCCGGAGAGCAATACCTTGGGCACCGCCGCGCCGTGCCAGACCTCCGGCCGGGAATACTGGGGGTGCTCCAGCAGGCCGCCCCAGTGGCTCTCGTTCTCGTAGCACTCCGGGTCGGGCAGTACCCCCGGCACCAGGCGGCACACCGCGTCCGCCACCGCCATGGCGGGGATCTCCCCCCCGGTGAGGACGAAGTCCCCCAGGGAGAGCTCCTCGTCCACGTAGAGGTCGATGAACCGCTGGTCGATCCCCTCGTAGTGGCCGCAGACCAGCACCAGGTGGTCGTAGTCCCGGGCCAGGCGGAGGGCGTGGGCCTGGGTGAAGGTCTGGCCGCAGGGGGAGAGGTAGATGGTGTGGGGGTGGTCGTCCCCGGAGACCTCACAGATGTGCTTCCAGCACTGGTAGAGGGGGTCTGCCTGCATCACCGCCCCCCGGCCGCCGCCGTAGGGGTAGTCGTCCACCTGCTTTTGTTTGTTGAGGGTGTAGTCCCGGATCTGGTGGCACTCGATCTTCAGGTAGTCCCGCTCCTGGGCCCGGCCCAGGATGGACTCGGACAGCACGTCCCCCACCGTCAGGTCGAACAGGGTCATAATGTCGATGCGGTACATCCCCTCACATCCCTTCGATCAGGGAGACCACCATCTCCCCGGCGTCCACGTCCACCTGCTTGACAAACTCCGGCACGGCGGGGATCATGTGGGTGCTCTCCCCCTCCACCACGTAGACGTTCTGCCGGGAGGGGGTGAGCACCTCCGTCAGGGTGCCGACCACCGCCCCCGTCTGGTCCCGCACCGTCAGGCCGATGAGGTCGGCCAGGAAGAACTGCCCCGGGGCCAGCCGGGCGTCCCGCCGGGCGATGGACACCCGCTTGCCCTTCAGGGCCATGGCGGCGTTCACGTCCTCATAGCCCTTAAACTTCACCAGTAGCGCGGTCTTGTGCACCCGGGCGGACTGGACCTCCAGGGGCCTGCCGTCCACGTACAGCGTGGAGAAGTCCAGCAGAAATTCCGGGCTGTCGCTCCAGGGGAGCAGCTTGACCTCCCCGGCGATGCCGTGGGTGTTGACGATCTCCCCCGTCTCTAAATATTCGCTTTTCACGCGGGGTCCCCTCCTCTTTGGTAAAAAAGTGGCGGGCCGACGGCCCGCCGCTTTTTTCAGTCCACGATCTCCACCGTGACGCGCTGGCCCTTGTGCTGGGCCACGCTGCGCATCAGCGTGCGGATCTCCTTGGCGATCCGGCCCTGGCGGCCAATGACCTTGCCCATGTCGCCGGGGGCCACGTGGAGCTCCAGGATGGTCTCTCCCCCGCTGGGGATCTCCTCCACCCGGACCTCGTCGGGTTCGTTCACCAGGCTCTGGGCAATGTAGGTGAGCAGATCCTTCATGGTCACGCCCTCCTTAAATGGCCCCGGCCTTTTTCAGCAGGTTCTTCACCGTCTCGGTGGGCTGGGCGCCGGTCTTGATCCAGGCCTGGGCCCGCTCGGCGTCCACCTTGATGGCGGAGGGCTCAGCCAGGGGATCGTAGGTGCCGATCTCCTCGATGAACCGGCCGTCCCGGGGATAGCGGGAGTCCGCCACCACGATGCGGTAGAAGGGGGCCTTCTTGGCGCCCATGCGGCGCAGTCTGATTTTCACCATACCAAATTCACCTCCATTGGTTTTCTTCCTCTATGGTCACGCAAATTTCTGCGGTGCCAACCTGTCAGAAGGGGAAGCCTCCCCGCTTGCCGAACATCCCGCCGCCCCGCTTCATGGCCTTTGCCATGTTCTTGCCGGAGAAGCGTTTGGTCATCTGCTGCATCATCTCGAACTGCTTCAAAAGGCGGTTCACGTCCACCACGTCCAGCCCGCACCCGGCGGCCACCCGTTTTTTCCGGCTGGAGTTCAAAAGACCGGGGTCCTCCCGCTCCGCGGGGGTCATGGAGAGGATGATGGCCTCGGTGTGGGCCAGGGTCTTCTCGTCCACGTTGGCCCCCTCCAGGGCCTTGGCGTCCACCCCCGGGAGCATCCCGGCGATGTCGCTCAGCGAGCCCATGCTCTTGAGCTGGAGGAGCTGGTCGTAGTAGTCCTGCAGGGTGAACTTGTTCTTGCGAAGGCGTTCAAGCTGTTCGGCGGCCTTTTTCTCGTCAAAGCTCTGCTGTGCTTTTTCAATGAGGGAGAGCACGTCCCCCATGCCCAAAATGCGGGAGGCCATGCGGTCGGGGTGGAAGACCTCGATGTTGTCCAGCTTCTCCCCCACCCCGGCGAACTTGATGGGCTTGCCGGTGACCGCCTTGATAGACAGGGCCGCGCCGCCCCGGGCGTCGCCGTCCAGCTTGGTGAGCATCACGCCGGTGAGGTCCAGGTTCTCGTCAAAGGTCTTGGCGGCGTTCACCGCGTCCTGGCCGATCATGGCGTCCACCACCAGCAGGATCTCGGTGGGGTTCACCGCGGCCTTGATGTTCCGAAGCTCCGCCATCAGTTCCTCGTCCACGTGGAGGCGGCCGGCGGTGTCCAGAAAGACCATGTCGTTGCCGTGGGCCCTGGCGTGGGCGATGGCGGCCTTGGCGATGTCCACCGGGTCGATCTGGCCCATCTGGAACACGGGGATACCCAACTGCTCCCCCACCACCTCCAACTGGTGGATGGCGGCGGGGCGGTACACGTCGCAGGCGGCCAGAAGGGGCCGCTTGCCCTGTTTTTTGAAGTGCCCGGCCAGCTTGGCGCCGTTGGTGGTCTTGCCCGCGCCCTGGAGGCCCACCAGCATGACCACCGTGGGGGGCGTGGAGGAGATGGTCAGCTTGGTCTCCCCGCCGCCCATGAGCTCGGTGAGCTCCTCGTTGACGATCTTCACGATCATCTGGGCGGGGGTCAGGCTCTCCAGCACGTCGCTGCCGATGGCCCGCTCGGTCACTCTGGCTACAAAGTCCTTCACGACCTTGTAGCTCACGTCCGCCTCCAGAAGGGCCAGGCGGATCTCCCGCATGGCCTCCTTCACGTCCGCCTCGGAGAGCCGTCCCTTGCCCCGCAGGCGCTTGAAGGCGGCGGAGAGTTTTTCAGTCAGTCCCTCAAATGCCATAGTTTACTCCTGTTTCAGCTTGTCGCACAGCTCCCGGATGCGGCGCAGATAGTCCGCCACCACGGGGTCGGAATTGGCCTGGTCGGCGGCGTCCGCCAGCTCCCGGAGGGTCCGCAGGTCCCGGGTCTGCTCCTGGAAACGCTGGATCAGGCCGGTCTTCTCCTCCATCTCGTTGAGCACCGCCTCCGCCCGGACGATGGCGTCCCGGACGCCCTGGCGGGAGAGGTGGTAGTTCTCCGCAATCTCGGCAAGGGAGAGGTCTTCGTTGTAATAGAGGTCGTAGAACTCCTTCTGGCGGTCGGTGAGCAGTTCGCCGTAGAAGTCAAACAGCATGGTCATGCGGTAGGTCTGGTTCTTCATGTCCCTCACCTCCCGGGGTCGGTTCTGTAAAGTTATTGGCCTTTACAATGCCATAGTATACTCCATTCTCCGCCGTTTGTCAAGGGGAAATACCACATCGCCCCCGGAGACTGCTCCGGGGGCGGCGGCCTAGTCTTTCCGCCGGGCCAGGGCGAAGAGGGCGTCGGAGAGGCGGTTTACATAACTAAAAAGCGCCGGACGGATATCGCACCCCGCCTCCCCCGCCGCCACCATCTCCCGCTCCAGGCGGCGGGCGGCGGCGCGGGCCAGGTGGAGGGCGGCGGAGGGGGGATCCTCCCCGGGGAGGACGAAGCCGGTCCAGGGCCCGGCCTCCGCCGTGGCCTGGTCGGTCAGCGCCTCCAGCCAGGCCACCTCCCCCTGGTCCACCGGCTTGTCCGGGGACCCGCCGGCCAGCTCCCCGGCCAGGGGGATGAGCGTCTCCTGGATCCGCCGCAGGGCGCCGGCCGTGTCCGCCCGGCGGCACAGGCTCCGGGCCAGGCCCAGGGCGCAGGTCAGCTCGTCCGCCGCGCCGCAGCAGGCCACCCGGGGGTGGGCCTTGCTCACCCGGGCCCCGCCGGGGAGGTCGGTCTGGCCGGAGTCCCCGGCGCGGGTGTAGAGGCTCACGGGGCGCTCCTCTCGAAGCGGTAGGCGGAGAGGAGGGCCGCCGGCGTCTCGGCGGGCGCGTAGAAGATGGTGACCGCATCCCCCACGTTCAGGGTGACCACCTCAGGCTGGTCGGCGGCGGAGAGGGTGTAGAACACCGTCTCCCCCTCCAGGCGGAGGAAGTAGACAGAGGTGCCGTCCAGCACGGCGGAGCGGATCTCGGCGATGGCGCCGGTGGCCTGGGTCTCCGGCCCGGGCGCGGGGGCCTGGGCGATGCCCTTGCTGCCCAGGAGGTCCAGGTAGTTCTTCTCGCACTGGGCCACGGTGGGGCCGGTGGCCACCACCTGGTACTGGGCCACGTTCACCATGGCGTAGAGCTTGACCAGCTGGTTGGCGTCCTTCAGGCTCATAAAGTAGGTGGGCTCCCCGGAGATGTTCAGGAGCAGGGGCCAGGTGGCGGTGTAGCCCAGGTCCTGCACCACCCCCTGGGCCGAGTTCATGGCCGAGCGCTCCACCGCGCCGGGGGCCTTGTAGTAGGCCGTCTCCTTGGTGCGCTGGTTGGACAGGAGGAAGCCCACGTTGGACTGGTCCCCGGTGATGGAGGTGACGCCGGTGTACATATACACGTCGTCGTTGAGGGCCACGTAGTTATAGCCCTCGGTGGTGACGGTGACGTTCCGCTGGCCAAAGATGGCGTTCCAAAAGCCGTTGACGTAGAGGCCGTGGTAGTTGTACTGCTGGACGATCAGGTCGGCGGGGTACACCCGATCCACCCAGGAGGGCACCTCCGGGTAGTACCGGCACGCCCCGGTCACCCCGTCCACCAGCACCGCGCCGCGGATGTCGGTGCCGCCAAAGAGGCCGATGGTCTTGACCAGCCGGGGGCAGATCCAGTAGGGGTGGCCCTCCTCGTCGATCTCAAAGGTGGGCTGGGAGAACATCCAGGTGGGGTAGTGGAAGCGCAGGTGACGCTCCAGCTTGCGGTTGAAGAGCTCGCTGGGGGAGTAGCGCATCCCCTGGGGCAGGCGCACCACGCTGGCCTCCTGGGACACCATGTCCACGGTGATATAGGCGGGCAGACCCTCCGCGCGGTTGCCCAGCCACTTGAAGAAGTCCCCGTACTCCAGGTAGGTCACCCGCACCGGGCGGCCCTGGTAGTTGATCTGGGTGTAGGCGTCGGAGACCTCGAACTGGCTGACCAGGTCAGACAGCTCGCCCATCTTCCGGTCCCCCAGCATCTCGGCGGACTGGGCGTCCAGCATGGGGATCTCGTTGAAGGACACCTCGCTGATCTCCACGGTAAAGTCCCCGTCCCGGGGCACCAGCAGGTCCCGGTAGGCCTTGGCCCGGAACAGGGGGATGGAGGTCAGCCAGCCGATGAACGCCACCAGCACCACCACCAGAAAGAGGACGCACACCGGGGCGCACTGGCTCTTGGCGAAGCGGAGAAAGACCTTGAGGTCCCGGTACTCCCTGGCCGCCGTGCCGGAGAGCAGGAGGGCGCAGAACACGTAGACCACGCACAGGAACAGGAGAAAGGCGTAAAACGTCCCGTCGTGGAAGTTGAGGGCGGGCAGGACGAAGTAGAAGTAGACCAGCCCCACCAGCGCGGTGACCGCCAGGCTGATCCCGGCCCGTCCCCACCGGCCCAGGGGCTTTTTTGCCCGGGGCTTCTTGACCCGTTCCGCGCGGATATGTTGGATGCGCTCGTCCATGGGAATACCTCCTTTTAGTCGATGGCGCCGCCGGAGATGGCCTGGCGGAACAGCCGGCCGCTCTCGCTCAGATCCGCCTCCGTCCAGCCCGAGAGTTTGGCGCAGTCGGGGCGGAGGAGGGCGGCGGTCTCGTTTTTGTTGCACAGGCTCCAGGCCACAAAGCTGACCCCCCGGCGGTTCAATAGCTCGAACCACGCCTGGGCGGAGGCCGCGTCCACGCCCCCGCCGCCGGAGGCATCGCACAGGCCGCACTCGCTGACGAAGACGGGCACCCCCGCGTCCAGCGCCCGCTCCACCTTCTGGCGGTAGCTGTCCTTGTGGGTGGCGGCGTAGAAGTGGAAGGCGTAGACCACGTTGGGGTCGTCCAGCCGGTCCCCCGCCACCTCCTCCACATCCTGGCTCCAGGTGTTGGTGCCCACGATGACCACCGCGTCCGGGTCGTTTTGCCGGATGGCGGCCAGCACCGCCTGGGCGTAGGGCTTGATGACAGAGCCCCAGGGGGAGTTTTGCGGCTCGTTGCAGATCTCATAGAGCACGTTGTCGTACTGGGCGTATTTTGCCGACATCTCGGCGAAAAATTCCACCGCCTCTTCGGTGTGGGCGGCGGGGTCACCGTCGGAGAGGATGTGCCAGTCGAGGATGACGTACATCCCCAGGGCGTCCGCGGCGGTGACCCCCTTGTGAATGAGGGCCTTGAGCGCCGCCTGGTCGCCGCCGGTGAGGTAGCCGCCGTACTCGGCGGTGTACATGGCCAGCCGCACCACATTGGCCCCCCAGTCGTCCCGGAGGGTGCGGAAGGCGTCCTCGCTGACGTAGTCGGGGAACCAGGCCAGGCCGTGGGTGGACACCCCCCGAAGCTGGACGGCGTTCCCCTCCGGGTCCGCCAGGCGGGTCCCCTCCACGTGGAGGGGCTTTATCTCCCCTACGGGGACGGTGACCTCCACGGCGGGGGGCTGGGAGGGCTGGGCCTGTCCCGCCGGGGCGGTCTGTCCCGCGCTCCCCGCCACCGTCAGCGCCCCGCCCCGGACGATCAGGCCCGCCGTGGCGCTCTCCCCGGCTTGCAGGGCGGCGTTGTAGTCCGCGCCGGTCACCCGCAGGCCGCCCTCCGTCGCCTCCACAGCGCAGTTCCAGAACTGCTCCGCCGCGGCCTGACCCTGGAGGGTGAGGCTCCAGCCGTCCACCGCCTCGTGGGCGGTGACGATCAGGTCATACTGGATAAAGTGGTCCGCCCCGCTGTCCCACTGGTTCACCACCCGCAGCTCCCCGGTCAGGGGCGGGGCGGCCAGCGCGCCGGCGCGGTACAAAATCACGGCGGCCTGGGCCCGGGTCAGGCGGCCCTGGGGGTCGAAGCGGCCGTCGGGCAGGCCGTTGGTCACCCCCGCCCGGTAGGCCGCCAGGATGACGGGGGCCAGTTCCGGGTCCAGCCGGTCGTAGTCCGCCACGTCCCCGGCCTCCGCCGCCAGGCCCCGGTCCGCCGGGGACAGGGCCTCCATCAACAGGAAGATGGCCTCCTCCCGGGTGATGGCCGCCTCGAAAAAGTCCCCGCCCTGCCGGGCCTGGGGGGCGTAGGGGGCCCAGCGGCCGGGAAGCCAGCCCCGCTGGAAAAGCTGTTCCAGCGTCGCCCCGCACCAGTACTCCCCGGGGGCGGCCTCCCGCTCCAGCCCACCGCGCCGGGCGACCATGGCGGAAAACTCCCCCCGGCTCACGTCCCGCTCCGGGCCAAAGCTGCCGTCGGGGTAGCCCTTCAAAAGGCCCCCCTGGGCCATGGCGTTGACCTCGGCGGCGTACCAGGCGTTCCCGGGCACGTCGGAAAAGGCCGGGGCCGACGTGGCCCGGGGCAGACACAGCCCCACCAGGCCCAGGCACAGACACAGGCCCAGCACGATGGCGCACAGGCGTTTGCGGCGGCGCATCTCCATCCCTCCTGACCGTTCTCTCCTCCAGATCATACCACCTTTTGCCCCCGTTGTCCACCGGGGGCGGGGCGGGCCATCGGGGAAAGCCCTCCCCCATCTGCCAAAAAAGGCGGCAGAGCCGCCTTTTTTGACAGGGCCGCGCCCATCACGCGCCGAAGCGCTTTTTTAGCCGTTATCCCTCGGGGGGCTGATCTTCCGCCGGGGGTACTTCCGCGGGAGGCTGGGGCGCCGGGGCCACCGGGGGCTCCGCCACCGGGGGCTGGGGCGCCGGGGCCGACGGGGGCTCCGCCACCGGGGGCTGGGGAGCCTGGGGAGGCGCCGGGGGCGCTTCCACGAAGGGCGCGGGCTGGGGCGCCGGGGCCGCCGGAGGCTCTGCCACCGGGGGCTGGGGAGCCTGGGGAGGCGCCGGGGGCGCTTCCACGAAGGGCGCGGGCTGGGCCGCGGGGGCGGGCTCCGCCCCGTCGGGGGCCAGCACCACCCGGCCGGTGACGGTGAGGAAGAACCCGGCCTCGGCCACGGTCTGGTAGGCGTAGAGCCACAGGCTCAGGGGCAGGCAGGCCAGCCACGTCACCACCAGAGACACGTTCATGGGCCCCGTCACGCTCTCGATCAGTTCGCCCAGGTTGCCCACCATCCACGCCTGGATCGCCCGCTCGTCGGCCACCACCTGGGCCATCCGGCCCAGCTCCATCAGCCAGTCCCCGGCCCAGTTAAGTATCACCACCGAGATGCCCACGCCGGCCACCACTAGGGCGATCAGCGCCACCAGCAGGCCCCAGCCCAGGAAGGACAGGTCCAGGACGAGCTTCTTCAGGTAGTTGCCCCGCATGGTCTGCTTGCTGGCGGTGATGGAGGCGAACACCCCCTTGTCGGGGTCGGACATGACAAAGTAGGGGGCCAGGCAGTAGCGCAGGGACACAAAAAAGCCGAACACGCTGGCCGCCACGGAGAGGAGTGCGGACAGCACCCCAAAAGCCGCGCCGTCCAGGACCAGGGACAAGACCCCGCCCACCACGCCGCAGACCAGGGCGATGAGCAGGACCCACAGGCAGGTGAAGATGAAGGTCATGATCTCGGTGCCGATGGCCCGGCCGGCCAGGGGGAAGCCGGAGAACACGTCCCCCACCCCGGTCTGCTGGCGGCGGAACAGGCGCAGGGCGTAGCCCTTGTAGCCGTAGCTCATCACCATGGTGAACAGGCTCAACAGCACCGAGATGAACATAGTAAGCAACCCGCCGCTCACCATCCGCCCCGCCGCGCCCGCGGCCCAGAGCTCGTCGGGCTCCTGGCCCCGGCGGAGCATGGCCTCCATCTCCTCCGCGATCTGGGGCAGGATCTGCCGGGTGGGGTCCAGCAGGCCCTGGATCACCTGGGGCAGGGTCATGGCCAGCAGGATGAACACCAGCGTGACCACCCAGGCCCTGGGCCGGGCCTCCCGAATGAGGCCCTTGGCCTCCAATTTCAGTGTTTTGCGGTCGTAGTACATGGCGTATCTTCCTTTCCCTGTTTCGTTGGATAAGACCAGGCCGCGGGGGTCATCTGCGCCCCACGCCGCCGCCGCGGGTGTGCCCGCCGGAGTGGAATCCGCCTCCGCCGGAGCGGAAGCCCCCGCCCCCGGAGCGGAAGGAGGAGTGGCCGGTGGAGAACCCGCCGCCCCGGCGGCCCACGCCGCCGCCCCGGGTGTGTCCGCCGGTGTGGAACCCGCCGTCAAAGCCGATCCCGCCGCCCGCGCCGGGGGGCGGGCCGGGGGCGTGGGGCGGCGGGCCGGGGGGCGGGCCGTACCGCCGCCGGCGCCAGAAGAAGATGGGCCAGGGGCGGTAGTAGCCGTACCAGGGGTCGTAATAGTGGTGGAAGCCCCGGCGCACCGTACTGCCCAGGGCGATGAGCACCACCACGGCGATGAAGAGGAAGGCGGTGAACACCGCCAGCGCGCCCACCAGGCCCATGGCCCCGCTCCCGCTGGTCTCCTGGGGGTGGGTGGGGGCGGGGACGTAGTCGGGGGCGGCGTCCGCCCCGCTGCCGGCGTAGTAGTTCTCCAGCCAGGCGCAGGCGGCGTCGAAGAAGCCGGACACGGCGGCGTCGTAGTCGTCGGCGTCAAAGTCGTCGTAGAAATGGTCCTCCATCCAGCCGTTGAGGGTGGCGTCGCTCAAAGCGTCTTCCAGCCCCGAGCCCACCATGAGCCAGCACTTTTTCAGGCCGTCGTCGGTGTAGTCGCCGGTGGCGAAGACCAGGAGCAGGCCGTTGTCCAGTTCCTCCGAGCCCACGCCCCACTGCTCAAAGCACTCGTAGGCGTAGCTCTCCCCGTCCAGCCCGTCCATGAACCGCACCGACACGATCACGATCTGCGCGCCGGTGCGCTGGAACAGGGCCTCGTCCCGCTGGACGATCTCCTGTTCCAGGTCGTCGTCCAGCACCTGGGCGTAGTCGCCCACATAGCCGTTGGCGGGCCGGTCCACCACCGCCAGGGCGGGGGTGACCAACAGCGCCAGGCACACAAGCAGGCTGAAAAGGCGTTTTTTCATGGCTCTCTCCTTATTGGTAGACCGTCAGGGGCTTGACCCCGGTGAGCCCGCCCAGCACGTTGGCGGGAAAGGCGGCCAGGGTCTTGGTGTTAAAGGTCTGGGCCAGGTCGGTGTAAGGGTCCCGGCGGATGCGAAGGGCGATGGAGTCCAGGGTGGCCTTGAGGTCGGACAGATCCCGCCGGGACGCCTCCGACAGCTCCGCCCCGGAGAGCAGGTCCACGACCTCCTGGGCGGGGCCCGTCAAATCGGCGGCGCTGTCCCCGGCCCGGAAGGCCTCCACCCGGCCCCGCAGGGCCTCCACCTGGGGCGTCTCCCCCAGGCCGCTGTTTTGGGCTACCGTGCAGAGGTTGGCGCAGGCGTCCGCCCGGCGGGCCAGGTCGGAGCGCACCCCGGTCCCGTCGCCGTACGCCCCCTGGGAGAAGACGGTCAGGGCCTCCTTCCGCAGGGCGTTCAAGGAGCGGTGGGAGCCGAAGAGGGCGGCGGCCAAAATCACCGCCGCGGTGACGATCAGCGCGGTCCTTGTGGACTTGATGGGGACCACCTCCCGGAAAAGATCTCAGCGGCGGGGGATCAGCCCCGCAGCTCCAACAGCTTCTGCTTCAGCTCGCCCTCGATGCGGCCCAGCTCCGCCTCCGCCTCGCGGCGCTTCTGGCGGCCCTCCTCCTGGATGTGCATGACCTCGTCCAGGGTAGCGATGAGCTTCTGGTTGGTGCTCTGGAGCGTCTCGATGTCCACCACCGAACGCTCCGCCTCCTTGGCGGTGGCCACCGTGCCCATCTGGAGCATCTCGGCGTTCTTTTCCAGCAGGTCGTTGGTCATCTGTGTGACGGCGCTCTGGGCCTGGGTGGCCTCCTTGGCGTGCTGGAGGCCCAGGGCCAGGACCATCTGGGACTTCCACAGGGGGATGGTGTTCACCAGGGAGGACTGGATCTTCTCCAGCATCAGGGTGTCGTTGTTCTGCAAAAGGCGGGTCTGGGGGCCCATCTGCACGGACATCATCCGGGTGAGCTCCAGGTCGTGGAGCTTGCGCTCAAAGCGGGTGCAGAGGTTCGCCAGGTCGTTATACGCCTGGGCGTCCTCCTGGGCGCCGCTGGTCTCCGCCTTTTTCTTGAGCTCGGCAAGGTCTGTGGAGCGGACCTGTTCCAGGCGCTTTTTCCCCGCCAGGATATACATGGTCAACTCCTTATAGTACTTGGTGTTCAGCTCGTACATCTGGTCCAGCATGGCGATGTCCTTCATCAGGGTGACCTGGTGGCCCTCCAGGATGGAGACGATCTTATCCACGTTGGCCTCCGCCTTGGCGTAGCCGGCCTTCAGGCTCTCCAACTCGTCCCGCTTTTTCTGGAACCAGCCGGCGATGCCCTTTTTCTGCGGGCCGTTGAACCCCTTGAGCTCCACCACCAGGTCGGACAGGGCCTCCCCCACCTCCCCCAGGTCCTTGGAGCGGACGGAGTTGAGGGAGTTCTCGGAAAAGGCGGCGATGTTCTTCTGCGCGGCGGCACCGTATTGGAGCACCACGGCGGAGTCGGTGATGTCGATCTTCTGGGCGAAGTCGTCCACCATCTTCCGCTCCGCGTCGGACAGCATGGACTCGTCCAGCTTCACCGCCGTGGCGTCCCGGTCCTTGGCCTGGTCGGCGGGGGCGGAAGCGGGGGCGGCGGGGGTCTGGGGGACGGCCGCGGCGGCGGCGCCCAGGTCGGGGGTCAGGGTCAGCTCCGGGGTCAGATTTTCCTCGCTCATGGCAGTTCTTCCTTTCCTGTTTATGGATTTATAGAAGTGGGTCAGGTCCCGGGCATCTGCGTCCCGCCCAGCCCCTCCCGGGCCATCATCTGTTCCAGCACGGCCACGTCGGTGGAGATGTCCAGCGCCTCCGCGCCGAAGAGGGCGTCCAGCTGTTTGTCAAAGGCCTGGACGATGAGGGCCATGATGGTCTCGATCCTGCCCTTGGTCCCGTCGATGTTCTCCCCCTCGATCCCCGCCTCGTCCATGCGGTCATAGGCGTTGAGGAGCTTGAGGGTGGTGGGCAGGTAGTAGCTGAGGAAGCGGCGGATCTGGCCCCGCTTTTCCGGGTGCTTTTCCACCTCCTGGAAGATCTTGTCGGTGACCGCTTCCAGGTGGTCGATCTGCGCGGAGATCTGGGGGCCCGCGATGGCGTCGTTGAGGCGGCGCATCTCGGCCACGGCCCTGTCCCGCTCCGCCTTCAGCTCCGCCAGGGCCTTTTCCTCCTCCGTCCGGGGCTCCGGGACGGGGTCGGGGACGGTGACCGTCCTGTCCTTCCAGATCAGCCCCCGGCCCGCGGCGTACACCGCGGCGGACAGGGCGATAAGCAGGGCGAAGTGGGTCAGCCGGTACATAGGCAGAAACAATGCCCACACCGCCCACAGCGCCCCCACGGCGTAGATGGGGTACGGAGACTTGATCCGGCGCACAGCCACGCGCTCCCCTCCTCTCACACAGTTACCCCTATTTTACCGCTTTTCGCCGCCCACTGTCAACAAAAACCCACCCCCGGAGGGGGAGGTTTTTTGTAGGCATTTCTAAGGGTGGGGAAAACTCGTTGACATTTTGGGGAGGAATGGTAAAATATCGGGAGGAAAACTCTGTGACAAAGGAGAAATGTCCCGCTATGGCTATGACATTGGAAGATTTCAAAGCCGCCCGCAAGGTGCTGGAGGGGGTCATCACCCCCACCCCCCTGGTCCACTCCCCCGCCTTTTCCGCCGCCTGCGGCAACCAGGTCTATCTCAAGCCGGAGAATCTGCAGGTCACGGGGGCCTACAAGATCCGCGGCGCCTACTACAAGGTCAGCACCCTGGATGAGGAGCAAAAGGCCCGGGGGCTCATCACCGCCTCGGCGGGGAACCACGCCCAGGGCGTGGCCTACGCCGCCCGGGCCGCCGGGTGCAAGGCCACCATCGTCATGCCCACCACCACCCCCCTGGTGAAGGTGAACAACACCAAGGCCCTGGGGGCCCAGGTGGTGCTCTCCGGCTCCACCTTTGACGACGCGGCGGAGAAGGCCCACGAACTGGAAAAGGCCCAGGGCCTCACCTATATCCCCCCCTTCAACGACGCCACCGTATCCACCGGCCAGGGCACCATCGCCTACGAGATCTTCTCCGACCTGCCCGACGTGGACATCATCCTGGTGCCCATCGGCGGGGGCGGGCTGTGCGCGGGGGTGGCCACCCTGACCAAACTGCTCAACCCCAACGTCCAGGTCATCGGCGTGGAGCCCTCCGGCGCGGCCAGCATGAAGGCCGCCCTGGAGGCGGGCCACCCCGTCACCCTGGACAGCGTGGACACCATCGCCGACGGCGTGGCGGTGAAGACGGTGGGGGACGTGGTCTTCCCCTACATCCAGAAAAACGTGGACCACATCCTCACCATCGACGACAGCGAGCTGGTGGACGCCTTTTTGGACATGATGGAAAAGCACAAGATGGTGGTGGAGAACGCCGGACTGCTCACCATCGCCGCCCTGAACCACCTGGACTGCCAGGGCAAGAACGTGGTCAGCGTCCTCTCCGGCGGGAACATGGACGTGATCACCATGTCCTCCCTGGTCCAGCACGGGCTCATCAACCGGGGCCGGGTGTTCACCTTCTCCGTCCAGCTGCCCGACCGCCCCGGCGAGCTGTTGCGGGTGGCCTCCATCGTGGCCCGGGAGAAGGGCAACGTCATCAAGCTGGAGCACAACCAGTTCGTCTCCATCAACCGCCAGAGCGCCGTGGAACTGCGGGTCACCCTGGAGGCCTTCGGCCACGAGCACAAAAAGACCATCCTGGACGCCCTGACCCGGGAGGGCTACGAGGCCCGGGAGGTCAACACCGCGGACTTCTACAACTGACAAACCGAACCCCCCGGCGGCCTCCCTTTGGAGGAGACCGCCGAGGGGCATATCTTAGGTGCGGCGGGCCCGCCGGGCCGTAGCGGCGGGCAAGGGCCGTGGGCGGCTGGGGGACACCGGCCGCCGTCCCGGGAGCCGAGCCGCTTGCACCATCCTATGCCGCCAAGGGAAGGAGTGCCCCACATGACCTCTCTCATCGCCCCCTCCATCCTCTCCGCCGACTTCTGCCGCCTGGCCCAGGAGCTGGAGACGGTCCAGACCGCCGACTGGCTCCACGTGGACGTGATGGACGGCCAGTTCGTGCCCAACCTCACCGTGGGCGTGCCGGTGGTGGAGAGCCTGCGCAAGACCACGGACAAGTTCCTGGACGTCCACCTGATGATCGAAAAGCCCCTGCGCTATGTGGAGGCGTTCGCCAAAGCGGGGGCGGACCTGCTCACCTTCCACCTGGAGGCGGACCACCCCTCCGGCATCCGGGCCGCCATAGACCTGGCGGGGCGGCTGGGGATCCAAAAGGGCGTGGCCCTGCGGCCCATCACCAAGGCCGAGGCCGTCCTGCCCTACCTTGCGGACATCGACCTGGTGCTGGTGATGACGGTGGAGCCCGGCTTTGGGGGCCAGGCGTTTATGGCCGACCAGCTGGACACCGTCCGGGCCGTCCGGGCCCTCATCGACAAGCATGACCCCGCCTGCCGTTTGGAGGTGGACGGGGGGATCGACCCCGCCACCATCGGCGGGGTGTACGCCGCCGGGGCGGACACCTTTGTGGCGGGCTCGGCGGTGTTCGGCCAGGGGGACCGGGCGGCGGCCATCGCCCGACTGCGGGGTGCCTGCCATGGCTAACAACGCCTTTCCCCCCGCCCTGGACGCGTTGGTGGAGCAGTTCGCCCGCCTCCCCGGGGTGGGGCGCAAGTCCGCCCAGCGGCTGGCCTTTTTCGTGCTGGGCCTGCCGGAGGACCAGGTGGACGCCTTTGCCCAGGCCCTGCTGGCGGCCAAGCGGGAGATCCACCGCTGCCCGATCTGCCAGAACTTCTCCGAGGGGGACGGCCCCTGCGCCCTGTGCCAAAACACCCGCCGGGACCCCACCACCGTCTGCGTGGTGGCGGAGGCCCGGGACGTGGCCGCCCTGGAGCGGGGCCAGGAGTACAAGGGCCTCTACCACGTCCTCCACGGCGTCATCTCCCCCATGAACCACATCGGCCCCGACGACCTGGCGGTGAAGGAACTGCTGGAGCGGGTGGGCCGAGGGGAGATCCGGGAGGTCATCATGGCCACCAACCCGGACACCGAGGGGGAGGCCACCGCCATGTACCTCTCCCGCCTGCTCAAGCCCTTCGGGGTGACGGTGACCCGCCTGGCCTACGGCGTGCCGGTGGGCGGACACCTGGAGTTCGCCGACGACGCCACCCTCATGCGCGCGCTGGAGGGGCGGCGGGAGATGTGAAAACATCTTGACAATTCCGGGAAAGCTGATACAATAAACGGGCAAAACGCAAAAGAGGCGATGACGGGCCGCCAACCCCGAGCCGCCGGCGATGAGCCGGACGCCCCATCCCCGTTATCGGATGACAAGTGGCCCATTTCGGGCAATCTGGGTGGTACCGCGGAGCGCACGCTTCGTCCCTGACAGACAGGGGCGGAGCGTTTTTTTACGGCCCCACCCTCCCCCCAAAAAATCAAAAAAATTTTTCGCGTAAGGAGAGATACCCATGTCTGAGCCCAAGTTTTTCGGCGTGAACGAGCTGCGGGAGATGTTCCTGAAATTCTTTGAGAGCAAGGGCCACCTGCGCCTGCCCAGCTTCTCCCTCATCCCCCAGGGGGACGCCTCCCTCCTGCTCATCAACAGCGGCATGGCCCCCATGAAGCCCTACTTCACCGGGGAGAAGGAGCCCCCCCGCCACCGGGTGTGCACCTGCCAGAAGTGCATCCGCACCGGGGACATTGAAAACATCGGCCACACCGCCCGCCACGGCACCTACTTCGAGATGCTGGGCAACTTCTCCTTCGGCGACTATTTCAAGGCGGAGGCCATTCCCTGGGCCTGGGAGTTCCTCACCTCCCCGGAGTGGGTGGGTCTGGACCCGGACCGGCTCTACCCCTCCGTCTTCGAGGGCAACGAGACCACCCCCGCCGACGACGAGGCCTTCCGCATCTGGAACGAGGTCATCGGCATCCCCAAGGAGCGCATCTTCAAGTTCGGCAAGGCGGACAACTTCTGGGAGCACGGCTCCGGCCCCTGCGGCCCCTGCTCGGAGATCTACTACGACCGGGGGGAGAAGTACGGCTGCGGCAAGCCCACCTGCACCGTGGGCTGTGACTGCGACCGGTATATCGAGGTCTGGAACATCGTCTTCTCCCAGTTCGACAACGACGGCCAGGACCACTACACCGAGCTCAAGCAGAAGAACATCGACACCGGCATGGGCCTGGAGCGGCTGGCGGTGGTGTGCCAGGGGGTGGACAGCCTCTTTGACGTGGACACCGTCATGGACATCACCCGCAAGGTCAGCCAGATCACCGGCGCCCACTACGGCCAGAGCCACGAAAAGGACGTGTCCCTGCGGGTCATCACCGACCACATCCGCTCCGCCACCTTCATGATCTGCGACGGCGTCCTCCCCTCCAACGAGGGCCGGGGCTACGTTCTGCGCCGCCTCCTCCGCCGGGCCGCTCGGCACGGCAAGCTCCTGGGGGTGGACCGGCCCTTCCTCTTTGAGGTCTGCGGCACCGTCATCGCCAACAACAAGGACCACTACCCCGAGCTCTCCGAGCGGCAGGACTATATCACCAAGGTCATCCGCACCGAGGAGGAGAACTTCGCCAAGACCCTGGACGCTGGGCTGAAGATCTTCGGCGAGATGCTGGCCCAGCACAAGGAGAAGGGGGAGACGGTCTTCTCCGGCGCGGACGCCTTCAAGCTCTACGACACCTACGGCTTCCCCATCGACCTGACCACCGAGATGGCCCAGGACAGCGGGATGCGGGTGGACGAGAAGGGCTTCCAGGCGCTGATGGAGGAGCAGAAGGTCCGGGCCCGCAAGGCCCGGGAGGCCCTGGGCGACCTGGGCTGGGCCGGGGTGGAGTTCGGCAAGGACGTGCCCGAGACCCAGTTCGTGGGCTACGACCAGACCGCCATTGAGGGCGCCAAGGTGGTGGCCCTGGTGGTGGAAAACGAGCTGGCCGAGGAGATGATGCCCGGCGTGGAGGGCATCGTGGTGCTGGACAAGACCCCCTTCTACGCCGAGATGGGCGGCCAGGTGGGCGACCACGGCGCGCTGGAGGCCGGGGCGGCCAAGTTCGCCGTCACCGACGTGCAGAAGAACAAGGGCGGCAAGTATATGCACTACGGCGCCATGCGCTCCGGCTCCCTCAAGGTGGGGGACACGGTCCGGGCCGCCATCGACCTGCCCCGCCGCCGGGCCATCATGCGGGCCCACTCCGCCACCCACCTGCTGGACGCCGCCCTCCGCAAGGTGCTGGGGGACCACGTCCACCAGGCCGGCTCCCTGGTGGAGCCCGACCGCATCCGCTTCGACTTCACCCACTTCTCCGCCATGACCCCCGAGGAGCTGGCCCAGGTGGCCACCATGGTCAACGGCGCCATCCTGGCGGGCTTTGACGTGACCACCGAGGTCCTGCCCATCGAGGAGGCCAAGCAGAAGGGCGCCATCGCCCTCTTCGGGGAGAAGTACGGCGACACCGTCCGGGTGGTCTCCATGGGCGACGGCCAGGAGGGCAATTTCTCCGTAGAGTTCTGCGGCGGCACCCATCTGGACAACACCGCCAAGGCCGGGATGTTCCACATCGACTCCGAGTTCTCCGTGGCCTCCGGCGTGCGCCGCATCGAGGCCACCACGGGCCTCCTGTCCCTGGAGGCGATGAACCGCCACCAGGAGATGCTCTTCCAAGTAGCCGCGGCGCTGAAGGCCAAGCCCACGGAACTGCGCCAGAAGGCCCAGCAGACCATGGAGGAGCTGCGGAAGCTCCACCAGGCGGTGGAGAAGTTCAAGGCTCAGGCCGCCGCGGGGGAGGTGGAGAGCATCCTCTTCTCCGCCCACGAGGTGAAGGGCCTGAAGGTCCTCACCGCCACCGTGCCCGACGCCGACGCGGGCAAACTCCGCCAGATGGGGGATATGCTCCGGGACAAGGACCCCAAGCTGTGCGCCGTGCTTGCCAGCGTCAACGATGGCAAGATCACCTTCCTGGCCGTCTGCGGGGACGAGGCGGTGAAGATGGGCGTCAAGGCCGGGGACATCGTCAAGCAGGTCTCCGCCATCGCCGGCGGCTCCGGCGGCGGCAAGCCCCAGTCCGCCATGGGCGGCGGCAAGGATCCTCTCATGGTGGACAACGCCCTGGCGATGGTGGACAACTTCGTGTCCATGAAGCTGGGCTGACCCGCCGCCCCAGCGGCCCTCCGGCCGCCGCGCCAAGTGGCGCGTGGGTTTCGCCGCCTCGGCGGCGGAACCGCGCAGGGGTGGCTCCGCCGCCCCGAGCAGTTTGATCCAAGGGGCCCCCGCGCGGCATCAGCCGGGTGGGGACCGGCGGGAAGGACCCCCTCATGGTGGATAACGCCCTGGCGATGGTGGATAACTTCGTGTCCATGAAACTGGGCTGACCCGCCGCCCCAGCGGCGTGTGGGTTTGCCGCTTGTTGGCCCTCCCCTTTTCCCGCTTTTTCTATCGCCGCGCCTGGGGTCCGGGCGCGGCGATTTTTCTTGGCAAATTTTTGGCGCTGTGGTATAATAAGGGCGACGTACAGCGGCTTGCCGCTGTGGCATCCCGCGCTTGTGAAAAAAAGGAGGTCGTCTCATGTCTGATTGTCTCTTTTGTAAGATCGCCGGGGGGGAGATCCCCAGCAAGAAGGTCTACGAAGACGGGCTGTGCTACGCCTTCTACGACATCGACCCCCAGGCCCCCGTCCACTTCCTGGTCATCCCCAAGGTCCACATCCAGTCGGTGAGCCAGGTGGACGACCAGGCCGCCGCCCCGGTGGTGGGCCACATCTTCGCCGTCATCGCCCAGGTGGCGCGGGAGCTGGGGCTGGAGAGCTACCGGGTGGTGAGCAACATCGGCCCCCAGGCGGGCCAGAGCGTGCCCCACCTCCACTTCCACGTCCTCTCCGGCCGGGACATGACATGGCCTCCGGGCTGACCAAACGCGGGGCGGCGGGCTATCTCGCCGCCCTTTTGCCCCTGTGGGGGCTGGGGCTGGTGCGGCTGTGGGCCATTTTGGGCGGGCGTCTGCCCGGCCGGCTCATCGCCCCGCTGGCCCTCCTGTTGGCCGTCGGCGCGCTGGCGCTCTGCCACCGCCTCGGCCTGGCCCGGCGGCTTCTGCGGCCCTTCCGCGCCCCCGCCGCCAACCTGGCGGTGGGCGGGGCCGCCCTGCTGCTGGGCGGCGGGCTGGACGTGAGCTACGCCATGGCGGACGCCACCGGCACCCTCCTGGACCACCCCGCGTTCCACCTGCTCTCCGCCCTGGGCAGCGGCCTGGTCTTCGCCGCGCTGGCGCTGTCCCTTATCACCGCCGCCCGGGCCTGGGGCAAACCCAAAACGGGGGCGCGGTGGCAGATGCTGGGGCTGTTTTTCCTGGCCAACGCCCTGGCGGTTTTTTACCTGCGGACCAGCGCCACGGTATACGTGTGGGACAACGCGGGGTATTGGATGGTGGCCCGCTCCCTGGCGGAGGCGCCCCTCTCCCTGCACGGCCTGCGGGAGGTGGTGGCCACCACCGTCTCGCTGGACTACAACTACCTCCTGGCCCTGCCCATCTCCCTGCTCATGCGGGTGTTCGGCGGGGGCCGGGGGGTATTTGTGCTGGGCGTGGTGGAGCTCTACCTGCTCCCCGCCCTGTGGGGCCTGTGCGCCCTGGCGGGGGACCGGGCGGAGGGGCCCGGGGGCCGGTGGAACGGCCTTCTGCTGGCCCTCCTGTTCCCCTGCCTGACCTATCTGGCGTTGGTGGGCTTTGTGGACGTGGCCGCCTGCGCCGTGGCCATCTGGGCGGTGGTGTTCTACACCCGGCCCAAGGCCCCCGGCTGGGCCCGGGGGCTCCTGGCCGGCTTCTGCCTGGTGTTCAGCTTCCTTCTGCGGCGGTACTTCCTCTTCTTTGCCGCCGCCTTCGGCGGGGCCGCCCTGGTCCAGGCCGCGGCCCAGCGGGACCGGGATCAGGCCAAGGCCCTGCTGGCCCTGGCCGGGACGGGGGCGGCCTGCGGGGTCTTCTGCGCCCAGTCCTTTTTGTGGGACAAGCTGACCACCAACTACTCCGACCTCTACGCCGCCTACGACCTGGGCCTGCGGAGCGACCTTCTGCTCTTCTGCCGCTACTTCGGCGGCGCGGTGCTGTTGGCGGCCCTGGTGTGGGGGATCTGGGGGTTCTCCACCCGGGACGGGCGGCGGCATGAGCTGGGCCTCGCCCTGGTACAGCTGGCGGCCTGCTTCTTCCTGGTGACCCGGGTGCAGTCCCACGGGCAGCAACATATGCTCCTCTACGTCCCCTGCCTGGCCCTTCTGCTCCTGCCCCACCACGGCGCCGCCCAGCGGGCGGCGGCCCTGGTTTTGGGCATAGTCTGCACCGCTGTCCCCCTCCTGCCCCGGGAACAGCCCGCCTCCATCGCCGACATCCCGGCTCCCGACGCCGTGCCCGGCTTCACCTTCCACGGCCCCCGGCGGACGGACGTGGACCAGCTGTTGGCCCTGAGCGATCGCCTGGACGGCCTGGCCGCCCAGGACCCCGACGCCACCGCCGCCGTGTGCGCCTCCTCCTTCCTGCTCAACTCCGAGACGCTGACCAACCTGCGCCCCTCCCTGGACCTGCCCCCCTCCCCCACGCCCATGCGGTATTATTATGTAAACTCCGTGGACAAGCGGGACCCCTTCTCCTGGCTCATGCTGGAGGCGGACTATCTGGTGGTGGGCGACCCGGTGCAGGTCCACCTGGGCGAGGAAAATCAACAGATCATCGCCCTGGTCAACCGCGCTGTCCTGTCCGGGGAGGGGCTGGGCACGGCCTATGAGCGGCTGTCCCCCGCCTTCACCCTCCAGGACGGTTCCAAGATTTATGTCTACCATCGGACCCGGGCCGTCACCCAGGAGGAGCGGGAATGGATCTCCCGGCAGCTCACCGCCCGATACCCCGCCTATCAGGCGCTCTATCAGGCGCCCTGAAGGGCTTTTCAACAGGTAATTTCTGTGTTATAATAGAATAAATGTTATCGTCCGCCGGAGGGCGGGAGATTTTGAGAAACGGAAGTGGTGGGACATGGAGCTTTGGGAGAAGACAACGGAGAGCCGCCGGGTATTTGACGGCGTTCTGCTCCACCTGGACGTGGACACCGTGGCCCTGCCCGACGGGCACCAGGCCGTCCGGGAGGTGGTGCGCCACCCCGGCGGGGTGTGCGTCCTGCCCCTCCACGCCGACGGCACAGTGAGCGTGGTGCGGCAGTTCCGCTACCCCTACGGCGAGGTGGTCACCGAGCTGCCCGCGGGCAAGCTGGAGCCGGGGGAGGACCCCTTTGACGCCATCCGCCGGGAGCTCAGCGAGGAGACCGGCTTCACCGCCGGGGAGTGGCACGACATGGGCCTTTTCTACCCCACCCCCGGCTACACCGACGAGCGGCTCCACCTCTACTTCGCCCGGGACCTGACCCCCGGGGCCACCCACCCCGACGAGGAGGAGTTTTTGGAGGGGGACCGGGTGGCGCTGGACCGGCTTTTGGAGTGGGCGATGACAGGCGAGCTCAAAGACGGCAAGAGCATGGCGCTGGTGTTGAAGGTCCAGCGGTTTTTGGAGCGGGAGGCCGCCCAGCGAGAGGGAGGGAACGGGCATGGATAAGACGGTCCTGGTGGTGGAGGACGAGGCCAACATCGTGGACATCCTCACCTTCAACTTACAGCGGGAGGGCTACGCCGTCCTGTCGGCCTACGATGGCCAGGCGGGGCTGGAGCTGGCCCAGGCCCGGCACCCCGATCTGATCCTGCTGGATCTGATGCTGCCCAAGCTGAACGGCTTTGAGGTGTGCAAGACCCTGCGGGACGCGGGGGACACGGTGCCCATCCTGATGCTCACCGCCCGGGAGGAGGAGGCCGACAAGGTCAAGGGCCTGGAGCTGGGGGCGGACGACTATATCACCAAGCCCTTTTCCGTGCGGGAGTTGATGGCCCGGGTGGGCAGCAACATCCGCCGCTCCGATATGCCCCCCCGCTCCGCGGGGAGCGGCCAGGGGGTGACGTTGGGGCGCATCCGCCTGGACAGCGAGACGGCCACCTGCTACAAGGACGACGCGGCCCTGGAACTCTCCCAGCGGGAGTTTGAGCTGATCTCCTTCCTCTGCGCAAACCCGGACAAGGTCTTCTCCCGGGAGGAGCTGATGGAGCACGTGTGGAACTACGAGGGCTACGTGGGCGACGTGCGAGGCGTGGACGTGGCGGTGCGGCGTCTGCGGGAGAAGCTGGAGGACGACCCGGCCAACCCCAAATTCGTCATGACCCGCCGGGGGCTGGGGTACTACTTCAACTCCCAGCACACCTGACAAACACCGGCCCCCGGGGCTGAAGAGAAAGGCGGTGGGCGGATGTTTCGCTCGCTCCATATGAAACTGGTGCTCATCATGGTACTGCTCATCGTGGCGCTGATGACAGTGGTGGGCGCGTTTTTGATGAACTCGGTCACCGCCTTCTACGTGGACGACTTCTACTCCCGGATGTCCACCGTCCTCACCGACGAGCAGTTCGTCCGGGACGTGACCACCACCGAGGCCGGGGAGACGGACAGCCCCGGCAAGATCCAGGCCATCCTGCGCTCCTACGTGGGCCCCCTGGGGGTGGACAGCCGCACCCGCAACTACTACATCCTGGACGGCCAGACCGCCCAGGTGCTGGCCTCCTCGGAGGACGCCAGCGTCCAGCTCTCCCTGACCCCCAACCTCTCCACCGCCCTGAAGGGCGAGGAGGGCTACTCCAGCGATCCCACCTCCGACTACATGGACGTGGCCATCCCCATCACCCGGGGGGAGGGGGAGTATATCATCTATATCCTGGACAACCGCCAGACCTCCCAGCGGCTGAGCGACCAGCTGTTCCGGCTGATCTTAGAGGCGCTGGTCTTTGGCCTTATCATCTCGGTGCTGTTGTCCTTTCTGCTGTCCAAGACCATGATCACCCCCATCGAACGGCTCACCGACGGCGTGCGCCAGGTGGCCTCCGGGGACTTCTCCAAAAAGATAGAGGTGGGCAGCAAGGACGAGATCGGCGTGCTCACCGAGAACTTTAACGTCATGGCCCGGCAGCTGCGGGACACCATCGCCCAGGTGGAGAACGAGCGGCACAAGCTGGACACCCTGTTCCTCCACATGACAGACGGCGTGGTGGCCTTCTCCCACCGGGGCCAGCTGATCCACGCAAACCCCGCCGCCAAGCGCCTGCTGGACCGGGAGTTGGACGCCTCGGTCACCTACGACGCCCTCTTTTCCGACATCGCCCCCTTCTACGACGCGCTGTCTCTGGACAACGAGACGGGCTACCTCACCGGCTCCCGGGAGGTGGAGGGGAAGTATTTGGAGCTGACCCTGGCCCCCTTCGACAAGGAGAGCCCGGACAGCGGCGTGCTGGTGGTGCTCCACGACATGACCGCCCAGCGGCGCAACGAGGAGATGCGTAAGGAGTTCGTGGCCAACGTCTCCCACGAACTGCGGACCCCCCTGACCAACATCCGCTCCTACGCCGAGACCCTGGCCGACAGCGGGGACGATATGCCGGAGAAGACCCGCAACAGCTTCCTCAACATCATCCTCAGCGAGACGGATCGCATGACCCACATCGTCCAGGACCTCCTGACCCTCTCCCGGTTCGACTCCGGCCGGGGGGAAATGACCTTCGCCCCCTTCTCCTTCCTGGAGGCGGCGGAGGGCGTGTGCCGGGCGGTGAAGCTGGACGCGGAGCGGCACAACCACACCCTCACCCTCAAGGCCCCCCGCCGCCTGCCCCAGGTGGTGGGCGACCGGGAGCGCATCGTGCAGGTGATGATGAACATCGTCTCCAACTCCATCAAATACACCCCCAACGGCGGCCACATCTCCATGACGGTGGGGGCCAAGGACGACCGGGTGTGGCTGGAGGTGGACGACGACGGCATCGGCATCCCCGAGGCCGACCGGGGCCGCATCTTCGAGCGGTTCTACCGGGTGGACAAGGCCCGCTCCCGCCAATCCGGCGGCACCGGCCTGGGGTTGTCCATCGCCAAGGAGATCGTGGACCGGCACAACGGCTCGCTGTCCCTGGTGGACAAGGAGGGGCCCGGTCTTCGTCTGCGGCTGGAACTCCCCCTGGGCGGTCCTGACGGGGCCACCCGCGGCGCGGGAGGGGCCCAGGCATGAGGGAGAAGCGCCGCCTATGGGAGGGGGCCAAGACCCTCCTGATCGTCCTGCTGGCCTGCTCGGCGGTCTACCTGGCCGCCCGGACCCTCTTTCCCTGGCAGCTCACCAGGATCCTGCCCCACCCCGTCCAGACCGGGGCGGGGGAGAACACCCCGTCTGAATTTTCCAGCCAGACCCTGCGCCCCGCCGCGCTGAGCGTCACCGCCGAGGACAAGCGCTACGCCCTCTTGTACCACCAGGACGATCAGGAGGTCTATACCCAGGTCTCCGCCATCCTGGCCGAGGCCCTTGGCGACGCCGGCGCCCCCCAGCAGATCGCCCGCCGGGGCTGGGAACAGGCCCTGCTCTCCCCCGGGCTCTACTGCGAATACCTCTCCCCCATGCCGTTGGACACCCTGTCCCTCTGGCTCTCCGGCCAGAAGAACGCCCAGCTCTCCGGGACCTGGGCCCAGCGGCTGTGCGTCACCGGGGAGGCGCTGAACTACCAGAGCCGGAGCGGGGAATACTACGCCTGCGCCCTCTCCCCTGACCTCTCCCAGGCCCTGGCCGACCTGGCCGCCCCCCTCTCCTCCAACGGCGCGCGCTTTGCCGGGGAGACGGAGAACTACGGCCACCTGCGCTGGGACACCCCCGTTCTCGCCGTCACCCCCAGCATGCCCCAACTGCTGGCGGAGGACCCCATCTCCGTCAGCGACGCCGGCGCGCCGGGGGAGGCTCTGGCCCAGGTGCTCCACGCCCTGTCCTTCCACCCTCAGACCAACTCCCTCTACGCCATCCCCGGCGGCTGGGCCATCAACGACGGCGGGGAGGCCCTGCGGATCGAGACCGCGGGCAGCCTGACCTACCGCCGCGCCGAAGGGGAGAGCCCCCACTTCACCCTCACCGGCGACCCCCTGGACGCCACCCGCGCCCTGGCCGAGGCCACCGTGGGCTCTCTGTGCGGGGACGCGCGGCTCTACCTCCGGGAGGTCCGCCAGGAGAACGGCGGCACGGTCATCACCTATGGCTACGCCTACCGCGGCGCCTCCATCCAGCTGGGCCGGGAGGGCTGGTGCGCCCAGTTCACGGTGCGGGACGGGACGGTGGAGGCCCTCACCCTCAAGCCCCGGCGCTACACCGCCCTGACCAGCTACCCCGCCGTCCTCCTGCCCCAGGAGCAGGCCGCCGCCGCCCTGCCCGGGCCGGAGGAACAGGCCCTGGAGCTTTTGTACGCCGATGATGGACAGGGCCAAAACCTGACCCCCTTCTGGGGGGTCCGGGCCGAGGGGAGGTAGGCCCATGGAAAAGTCCAAGCTGAAAAACGTCATCCTGGTCATCCTGCTGGTCACCAACATCCTGCTGTTGGGCCTGATGGTGACCCAGCGGGCGGAGAGCCGCCACTACCGCCGCCAGACCCTGCTGGACGCGGTGGACCTCCTGGCCCAGCAGGGCATCGCCGTCCGGGCCGAGGACATCCCCGACTGGGACTTCCCCGCCCCCCAGGTCCTCAAGCAGGACGCCCAGGGGGAGCTCACCGCCTTTTCCGCCCTGCTGGGCCAGGACGCCGTCCACGCCCAGCGGGGGCTCGTCTCCCTCTACACCGGCTCCCTGGGCGCCGCCGAGGTCCGGGACGACGGCACCTTCTCGGTGACCCTGGCCGAGGGGGCCTACCCCCTGGAGGGGCAGGATATGCGTCAGCACGCCCTGGCCGTGCTGGAGCGCATGGGCGTGAGCGCCCAGATCACCCAGGTCCAGGACCAGGTCCTCACCGCCGTGGAGACCTGGAAGGGGGTGCCCATCTTCACCTGCGCCATGGAGCTGCGCTATGAGGGCGGCCAGTTGCGCGCCATCTCCGGCACCCGGCTCACCGGCCTCCCCGCCGCCGACCCCCAGGCGGGGGAGCCCCTGTCCACCGCCACCCTGCTGGTCCGCTTCCGGGCGGGGGTCATCAAGTCCGGCGACGCCTGCACCGCCGTCCTGTCCGCCGCCCAGGGCTATATCCTGACCTCCGACGCCAACCGCTCCGGCGCTCTCACCCCCGTCCTCCGGCTGGAGACGGACACCAACCTCTATATCGTCAACGCCCTCACCGGCGAGCTCCAGCGGGAATGACCCGCCGCCGTCCCCTCCGGGAGGGCCGGGCAAACCCGCCCGGGGGTGGGGAAAATTTTCAGAAATTTCATTTTCCCCTTGTTTTTTCCCAAAAGTGTGTTATACTATATTCGTTATGTGGGCTCACGCGCCCGCCAGTCTGACATACTTTACTCGCCAACCAGCCCCTTCGCCAAGACCCCTGGGCCGGGCGGTAGATCGAATCGGGGCAACGGCGCCCCGGATATAGAGGGTTTTGAATTTGACAAAATATGTGATCACCGGAGGCCATCCGCTCCACGGTTCCATCGACATCAGCGGCGCCAAGAACGCCGCCGTGGCCATCATCCCCGCCGCCCTTCTGGTGGACGGGGTGTGCCGCATTGAAAACGTCCCACAGATCAGCGACGTGACGCTGATCTTGAACATCCTGCAAGACCTTGGCGCGGAAGTCCGAACGGTCAACCGCACCACGGTGGATATCGACTGCTCTCACGTCCGCAACCAGACCGTGCTCTACGACCTGGCCCGGAAGATCCGGGCCAGCTATTACCTCTTAGGCGCTCTGCTCGCCCGCTTCGGCTCGGCCCAGGTGCCCCCTCCCGGGGGCTGTGACCTCGGCGGCCGCCCCATCGACCAGCACATCAAGGGCTTTTCCGCCATGGGAGCCGATGTGGACGTCCGGGGCGGCTATATTCATGCCGTGGCCCCCGGCGGCCGGCTCAAGGGGGGCCATGTCTACCTGGACATCGTCTCGGTGGGCGCCACCATGAACATCATGATCGCCGCCGCCCTGGCCCAGGGGATGACCGTCATCGAAAACGCCGCCAAGGAGCCCCACATCGTGGACCTGGCCAACTTCCTCAACTCCATGGGCGCGGACATCCGGGGCGCGGGCACCGACGTGATCAAGATCCGCGGGGTGGACCGCCTGGGCGGCGGGACCTACTCCATCATCCCCGACCAGATCGAGGCGGGCACCTACATGGCCGCCGTGGCCGCCGCCGGGGGCGAGGTACGCATCTGCAACGTCATCCCCAAGCACCTGGAGTGCATCACCGCCAAGCTCCAGGAGATGGGGGTCACCATCATCGAGGAGGACGACGCCCTCCTGGTCCGCCGGGACGGCCCCCTGCTCCGCGCCAACGTCAAGACCATGCCCTACCCAGGCTTCCCCACCGATATGCAGCCTCAGATCGCCGCCTGTCTGTGCCTGGCCCAGGGCACCAGCGTCCTCACCGAGGGCATTTGGGACAACCGCTACCGCTACGTGGACGAGTTCCGCCGCCTGGGGGCCCACATCCAGGTGGACGGCAAGGTGGCCGTCATCGAGGGGGTCAAACAGCTCACCGGCGCGCCGGTGCGGGCCTGTGACCTCCGGGCCGGGGCCGCCATGGTCATCGCGGGCCTGGCCGCCCACGGGGTCACCGAGATCGACTCCATCTACCACATCGAGCGGGGCTATGAGGACATCGTCCGCAAGCTCACCGGCGTGGGGGCGGATATCAAGGTCGTGGTCACCCCCGACGCGGCGGAGGCCCAGCCCAGCGTGGGCTGAGCCGGGGCGAGGTCAAACAGAGACGTTATGGCGGCGGCGCTGTCCGCCGCCTCTCTTTTTACCCATTTTGGAAAGGGGGCCCGGAACGTGCATCTGACCATCTTCGCCAGCGGCTCCACCGGCAACTGCGCCCTGGTCTCCCAGGGGGACACCCACCTCCTGGTGGACGCGGGCATCTCCCAGCGGCGCATCGGGGCCTGTCTGGCCCACTGGAACCTGAGCCCCCAGGCCATCACCGCCGTCCTCATCACCCACCCCCACCGGGACCACGTGGCGGGGCTGGAACTCCTGTCCAAACGCGCCGCCTGCCCCATCTACGCCACCGCCCCCGCCGCCAAACACCTGGAAGAGCGGCTGGATCTGGACCGGCCGATACATACCTTCCAGACCGGCCAGCCCTTCCCCCTGGGGGAACTCACCGTCCGGGCCATCCCCACCCGGCACGACGCCCCCGGCTCGGTGGGCTACCGCTTCACCGCCCCCGACGGCGTCAGCGCCTGTATCGTCACCGACCTGGGGGTGGTCACCCCCCAGGTGGAGGAGGGGGTGGTGGGGTGCCGCCTGGCGGTGATCGAGAGCAACCACGACCTGGACTGTCTGCGAAGCGGCCCCTACCCCTACCCCCTCCAGCGGCGGGTGGCGGGGCCGGAGGGGCACCTGTGCAACGAGGACGGGGCCGCCCTGTGCGCCCTGGCCGCCCAGGGGGGCGCCCGCACCGTGGTGCTGGCCCACCTGTCCCAGCAGAACAACTCCCCCGCCCTGGCCCGCTCGGCGGCGGAGATGGCCCTGGCGGGCTTTGACACCCGGGTGGAGGTGGCCCCCGTGTTCAGCGAGGGACTGCGGCTGGAGGTGTGAGATGAACGTACAACTCATCTGCGTGGGCAAGCTGAAGGAGCCGTTTTACAAGGACGCGGCGGCGGAGTACGCCAAGCGGCTGGCCCCCTTTTGCCGGTTGGAGATCGTGGAATTGACCGAGGAGCGGCTGCCCCCCGCCCCCTCCCCCGCCCTGGTCCGGGCGGCGCTGAAAAAGGAGGCGGAGGCCATCCGGGGCCGGCTGGCCCAAGGGGCCCGGACGGTGGCGCTGTGCGTGGAGGGGCGGACCATCTCCAGCCCCGACCTGGCCGCCCACCTGCGGGAGTGGGAGCGGGAGCCGGTCAAATCCCTGGCCTTTTTGATCGGCGGCTCCTTCGGCCTGGACGAGGCGTTGAAGCGGGAGGCCCACCTGCGCCTGTCCATGTCCCCCATGACCTTCCCCCACCACCTGGCCCGGGTGATGCTGCTCGAACAGCTCTACCGGGGCTTCCAGATCAACCAGGGCAGCCCGTACCACAAGTAGGCGGTCTCGCCGCAAGTGGAATTTTTTATGTAGAATATCCAAATCGCCTCTTGAATGGCCTCTGTTTTTATGGTAGAATTACCCTATCATATTATGGAACGGAGGTCATTCTCATGTCTTATCGGGATACTTATAACCAGTGGCTCAACTCCCCCGCCCTGTCGGCGGAGGAGAAGGCCGAGCTCCAGGCCATCGCCAACGACGAAAAAGAGATCGAAAGCCGCTTCTTCGCCCCCCTGGACTTCGGCACCGCCGGGCTCCGGGGCACCATGTGCGTGGGCCTGCACCACATGAACATCCACGTGGTCCGCCACGCCACCCAGGCCTTCGCCGAGGTCATCCTGGCCGAGGGGCCGGAGGCGGTGAAGAAGGGCGTGGCCGTCTGCCACGACTGCCGCAACCAGGGCCGGGCCTTTGCCGAGGAAGTCTGCGCCGTCATGGCCGGCAACGGCATCCCCACCCGCATCTTCGACGCTCTGCGCCCCACCCCGGAGGTGTCCTTCGCCATCCGGGAGTACGGCTGTATCGCCGGGGTGAACGTCACCGCCAGCCACAACCCCAAGGAGTACAACGGCTATAAGGTCTACTGGCAGGACGGCGCCCAGCTGCCCCCCCACCACGCCGACGCCATCGCCAAGAAGATGGAGGAGCTGGACCTGTTCACCTCCATCAAGCGCATGGATTACCAGGAGGCCATCAAGGCGGGGCTGGTGACCATCATGGGCCAGGAGACGGACGAGAAGTTCCTGGCCAAGGTGATGGAGCAGGCCACCGACCGGGCGGTGGTGGCCAAGGTGGCCGACTCCTTCAAAATGGTCTACACCCCCTTCCACGGCACCGGCCACAAGCTGATCCCCGAGGCGCTGAAGCGCCTTGGCATCAAGCACTGCATCTGCGTACCCGAGCAGATGGTGCTGGACGGCAACTTCCCCACCGTGGCCTCCCCCAACCCGGAGAACCCGGAGGGCTTTGAGCTGGCCGTGAAGCTGGCGAACAAAGAGGGCGCGGACTTTATCCTGGGCTCCGACCCGGACGCGGACCGCATCGGCCTGATGGTCCGGGGCAAGGACGGCAACTTCATCGTCCTGTCCGGCAACCAGACCGGCGTTTTGATGCTGGACTACGTCATCGGCGCCAAGAAGCGCATGGGCACCCTCCCGGCCAACGCCGTGGCCCTCAAGAGCCTGGTGTCCACCGAGATGGCCCGGAAGGTGGCGGAGGTCAACGGCCTGAAGAGCTACGACACCTTCACCGGCTTCAAGTTCCTGGCCGAGAAGAAGGACAAGCTGGAGTCCACCGGCGAGGGCAGCGTCATCTTCTCCTTCGAGGAGAGCTACGGCTATATGCTGGGCGACTTCGTCCGGGACAAGGACGCCGTCACCGCCTCCCTGGTGGCCACCGAGATGGCCGCCTGGTACTACGACCGGGGCATGACCCTCTACGACGCGCTCATGGAGCTCTACGAAAAGTACGGCGTCTACCAGGAGAAGACCCTGAACCTGGTGATGCCCGGCCTGGACGGCCTGCAGAAGATGGCCAAGCTGATGGCCGACTTCCGGGCCACCCCGCCCACCGAGATCGCCGGCGTGGCTGTCAAGGAGCAGAAGGACTACAAGGATGGCTCCGTCCACTGCGTGGAGTGCGGCAAGGACTCCAAGATGGAGCTGGCCGGCTCCAACGTCCTGCGCTATGAGCTGGCCGACGGCACCAGCGTCATCGTCCGCCCCTCCGGCACCGAGCCCAAGGTGAAGGTCTACATCCTCACCTCCGGCGAGACCATCCAGGGCTGTCAGGAGAAGATCGCGGGCATCGAGAAGTGGGCCAACGCGCTGAAGGGCTGATATGGACCTGGCAAAGCTCCGCGCGTCCCTCTTGGGGATATCCGCCTACCGAAACCTGCTGGAGCGCCCTGTGCTCCAGCGGTTTTCGGCGCTGTTGGACGCCCTGGTCCAGGGCCGGGGGGAGGACGCCCTGGCGGCCTACTCCCACTTCTTCTACGTCCTAAAAGCCGAGGGCTGTCTCGGCCTGGGGGACTGGCTGTGGGACGCTCTGCGCTTCACCGACAGCCCCTATCCCCTGCTCCTGGAGCGGGGCGGGCAGGACGCGGCGCTGGAAAACGTGGCCCGGCGGGACGTGGAGGTCTTTCTGGCCGCCGCCGCCCTGGACCCGGACCGGCTGGTGGACGCCCTCCAGGGCCTGCTGGGGGAGGAGTTCCAGGCCGCCCTGGCCCACCTGCCCCGGTGGAGCGTGGGGGCGGAGTTCGACTTTGACGCCCTGGCCGCCTTTTACCGCGCCCAGGGCTGCGGCCTCTTCGCCCGATACCGGGCTTTCCGCTGGAGCGGCGGGGAGCTGGTGGGCATCGCCCACCCGGACAGCCCCCAGCCCTGGGAGCTGTGGGGCTACGCCCCCCAGCGCCAGCAGGTGCGGGACAACGCCCTGGCCCTGGTGGAGGGCAAGCAGGTCAACCACATCCTGCTCTACGGGGACTCGGGCACCGGCAAGTCCGCCACCGTCAAGAGCCTGTTGACCCAGGAGGGCCTTGACAAACTGCGGATCATCGAGATGGACAAGACCCACCTGGAGGACATCCCCCGGCTGGTGCGTCTGCTGGAGGGCCGGTGCCAAAAGTTCATCCTCTTCATCGACGACCTGGCCTTTGACGCGGACGACAAAGCCTACTCCCAGCTCAAGACCATCCTGGAGGGCTCCTTGGAAAAACAGCCTCAGAACGTGGTGGTCTACGCCACCTCCAACCGCCGCAACCTGGTGAAGCAGAACTTCTCCGATCGCAGCGGCGACGACATGGACATCAACGAGACCATCGCCGAAAAGACCTCCCTGGCCGAGCGGTTCGGCGTCCGCATCGCCTACTTCTCCCTCACCCCCCGGGAGTTCTGGCAGATGGTGTCCGACCTGGCCAAGGTCTACGGCCTGGAATTGGACCAGGAGACCCTGCTGAAGCGGGCGGAGCAGTGGGAACTGCGCCACCCCGGCCGCACCCCCCGCATCGCCCGGCAGTTCATCGCCTACGAACTGGAGCGGCAGGGATAACCACCGCGAAGAAAACGGACGGCCCGACGGGCCGTCCGTTTTTTGTGGCTTCCTTTTTACTTTTTCGTCGCTTGGGCGGGTTCTTTTTTCGTTGCTTTGGGCTCTTTTTTCGCCGGCTGGGGGGGCGCGTCGTGGACGGTGGGTTTGGCGGCGCTCTGGATGTGCTTGTCCAGCTCCTGCTTGTTCTTGGGGGCCCGGATCAGGTTGGAGGGGCCCTGGATACAGCCGCCCACACAGGCCATGCCCTCGATGAAGTTGCCGTCCAGCACACCCTTGGAGGCCTTGAGCAGGGCCACCTTGCACTCGGCGATGCCACTGCACTTGACGGCCTTGACCTCAAAGTCGGAACCCTTCTCCTTCAGCGCCTGGGTCACCGCCCCGGCCACGCCGCCGCTGGCGGCGAAGCCCCGGCCATAGCCGGAGGCGTCCTCCATCTCCGCGGGCTCCAGGGTCTCGATGTCGATGCCCCGGGCGTCAAAGAGGGCGGAGAGCTCCTCGAAGGTGATGACGGTGTCGATGGCGGCCATGGTCTTGCCCAGCTTGAACTCCCGCTTTTTGGCAACGCAGGGGCCGATGAAGACCACCTTGGCCTCCGGCTCGCTCTCCTTGATGTGGCGGCCCAGCATCACCATGGGGGAGGGGGTCTTGCTCACCAGGGTCTTGGCAAGCTCCGGGAAGTTCTTCTCCACATAGCTGACGAAGGCGGGACAGCAGGAGGAGGCCAGCATCCCCTTCTCCACCAGCTCCTCGCTCTCGGTGGCGGCCACCAGGTCGGCGCCGTAGGCCACCTCGCTCACGTGGTCAAAGCCCAGCTCCTTCAGCCCGGCCACCACCTGGCCCAACTGGGCGGGGGCGAACTGCCCGGCCACGGCGGGGGCCAGGATGGCGTAGTTGATAAAGCCCCACTTCTTCCCCGCCTTGAGCATATCCACCACCTTGAGGATGTTGGACTTGTCCATGATGGCGCCGAAGGGACACTGGTATGTACAGATGCCGCAGGTGATGCACTTGCCGAAGTCGATGGACGCCTTCTTGTCCTCCCCCATGGAGATGGCCTGGGCGGGACAGCCCTTCTCGCAGGGGCGCTGGTGCTTTTCGATGGCGCCGTAGGGGCAGGCCTCCACGCACCGGCCGCAGACGATGCACTTGCTGTGGTCAATGGTGGCCTTGTGGTTCTGGATGGAGATGGCCTCCTTGGGACAGGCGTGGACACAGCGGGTGGCCAGGCACCCCCGGCAGGCGGGGCCCACGGAGATCTCGGTGACCGGGCACTCGTCACAGGCCACGTTCAGGACCTCCACCATGTTGGGGTTGGAGTGGTCGCCCCCCATAGCCAGCTTGACCCGCTGGCCGATGATGGCCCGCTCCTTGTAGATACAGCACCGGGTGCTGGGCTCCGGGCCGGGGATGATCTTCTCCGGGATATCCAGCACGCCGCTGGTGAGCTTGTTGTCCCAGGCCAGCTGGGCCGTCTCCCGAAGCACCTTGTGCTTGAGCTCTTGGACCTTGGTTTCAAACTGTCTCATGGGGGTCTCCCTCCTCGATGGCGTTTGCTCTATTCTACCGAAAACCCGGACAAAATGCAATAGGTTTTCCCGGGAAATCAAAACAGCGGGGCCTCCGGCCCCGCCGTTTTTTCCGCCGCCTCGCGAAAGGGGCCGCGCCCTCACCGCTGGTAGAGGTTCTTGGTCTGGTATTGCGCGTCGCAGGTCACCTGGAGGCCCAGTTTTTTGTAGGCCGCCAGGTCCGCGTCGGGGAGCATCACGGTGGAGTGGGCCTGACAGCCCCGCAGGTCGGCCAGCCGCTCCAGGGCCAGCCCGGCCACGGGGTTTGTGTTGGCGCTGATGGCCAGGGCGATGAGGATCTCGTCCGCGCCCAGGCGAGCGGTGGGCGCGCCCAGGTGGGCGGTCTTCATCTCCTGGATGGGCCGGATGGCGTTGGGGGAGATCAGGTGGGCCTTTTTGGGGATGTCGGCCAGCACCTTTAGGGCATTGAGCAACACCCCGGCGGCGGGGGTCATCAGCTCGCTGGTCTTGCCCCGGATGAGGCGGCCGTCGGGCAGTTGGATGGCGGTGGCAGGGGCGCCGGTGCGGGCGGCCTTGTCCTGGGCGGAGGCGATGACCGGGCGGATGGCGGGGGTCACGTCCGCTTTCTTCATCAGAAGCTCCAGCTTAAAGACCGTCTCGTCGGTGCCCTTGCCCCGGCGGCGGTCGCACAGGGCGTCGTAGTAGCGGCGGACGATCTCCTGCCGCGCCGCCTCCCGGACGACCTCATCGTCTGTGATGCAGTTGCCCACCATGTTGACCCCCATATCGGTGGGGGAGCGGTAGGGGCTCTCCCCCATGATCTTCTCGAACATGGCCGAGAGCACCGGGAAGACCTCCACGTCCCGGTTGTAGTTCACCGTGGTCACCCCGTAGGCGGACAGGTGGAAGGGGTCGATCATGTTCACGTCGTTGAGGTCGGCGGTGGCGGCCTCGTAGGCCAGGTTCACCGGGTGGTCCAGGGGGAGGTTCCAGATGGGGAAGGTCTCGAACTTGGCGTAGCCGGCCTGGACGCCGTGCTTGTACTCGTGGTAGAGCTGGCTCAGGCACACCGCCATTTTCCCGCTGCCCGGGCCGGGGGCGGTGACCACCACCAGGGGGCGGGTGGTGCGGATGTAGTCGTTTTTCCCGTAGCCGTCGTCGGAGACGATGAGGGGGATGTTGTGGGGGTAGCCCTCGATGGGGTAGTGGCGGTAGACCTTCACCCCCAGGTCCTCCAGCTTGCGCTGGAAGGCGGCCGCGGCGCTCTGGCCGGTCCAGCGGGTGATGACCACGCTGCCCACGTAGAGGTCCCGGGACTGAAAGGCGTCCATCAGCCGCAGAACGTCCACGTCGTAGGTGATGCCCAGGTCGCCCCGGATCTTGTTGTTTTCAATGTCGCTGGCGTTGATGGCGATGACCACCTCCGCCTGGTCCTTCAGCTGGCGGAGCATCCGCAGTTTGCTGTCCGGGGCGAAGCCGGGCAGCACCCGGGCGGCGTGGTAGTCGTCAAAGAGCTTGCCGCCGAACTCCAGGTACAGCTTGCCGCCGAACTGGGCGATGCGCTGTTGGATGTGCGCCGATTGGGTCTCCAGATACTTTTCGTTGTCAAATCCCACCGTCATGTCCATTCTCCCTCTCTCTCGATCCACACTTCTACATATTGTACCAGCTTTTCCCCTAGATACAAGATATCATTTTATACAAAAAAATCCGCCCCGGTTTGACAGCCTTTCCCGGGGCGGATCACTCGATTTATTTGGGCGTTTTCAGACATCGCATGGCGTTGAGCACCGCCAGGACCATCACCCCCACGTCGGCGAAGATGGCAAGCCACATATTGGCCGCGCCCACGGCCACCAGCGCAAGGCACAGGAGCTTGATCCCGATGGCGAAGGCGATGTTCTGGTAGACGATGCCCAGGCACTTTTTGGAGATGCGAATGGCCTGGGCCAGCTTGGCCGGGTCGTCGTCCATGAGGACCACGTCGGCGGCCTCGATGGCGGCGTCGGAGCCCAGGGCGCCCATGGCGATGCCCACGTCCGCGCGGCTGAGTACCGGGGCGTCGTTGATGCCGTCCCCCACAAAGGCCAGCTTTTTGCCCCGGGGCAGGGCGGCCAACAGCTCCTCCACCTTCGCCACCTTGTCGGCGGGCAGAAGGTCGCTGTGGACCTGGTCCACCCCCAGCTCCCGGGCCACCGCCTGGGCCGTCCGGGCGTTGTCCCCGGTGAGCATGACGGTCTTCTCCACCCCCGCGGCCTTCAACTGCCGCAGGGCCTCCCCGGCCTGGGGCTTGACCACGTCGGCGATGAGGATGTGCCCGGCGTAGCTCCCGTCCACCGCCACGTGGACGACGGTGCCCGTCTGCTGGCAGGGCTCACAGGGGACCTTCAGGGCGGCCATCAGCCGCTCGCTCCCCACCGCCACGGTGCGGCCGTCCACCGTGGCGAGGACGCCGTTTCCGCCCCGCTCCTGGATGTCCCGCACCCGGTCCCGGTCCGGCTCCCCGCCCCAGGCTTTTTGCAGGCTCTTGCTGATGGGGTGGGAGGAGGCGCTTTCGGCCAGGGCGGCGTACTCCAACAGCTGTTCCTGGGGCATAGTCGCGCCGTGGACGCCCACCACCTGGAACACCCCCTGGGTCAGGGTGCCGGTCTTGTCAAAGGCCACCTGGCGCACCTGGGAAAGAGTCTCCAGGTAGTTGGAGCCCTTCACCAGCATCCCCGCCCGGCTGGCCCCGCCGATGCCGGCGAAGAAGCTCAGGGGGATGGAGATGACCAGGGCGCAGGGGCAGGAGGTGACCAGGAAGGCCAGGGCCCGGTAGAGCCACACGGACCACCGGGGCCCCTGCCCCAGCGCCAACAGCGCCAGGGGCGGGAGGACCGCCAGCACCAGCGCCGCGCCGCACACGGCGGGGGTGTAGACCCGGGCGAAGCGGGAGATGAAATTCTCGGACCGGGACTTCCGGGCGGAGGCGTTTTCCACCAGGTCCAAGATCTTCGCCGCCGTGGACTCCCCCGCCTCCTTGGTGGTCCGCAAACGCAAAAGGCCGGTGAGGTTGACGCAGCCGCTCAGCACCTCGTCCCCCTCCCCTACCTCCCGGGGCAGGGACTCCCCGGTGAGGGCGGCGGCGTCCAGGGTGGAGCGGCCCTCCGCCACCACCCCGTCGATGGGCACCCGCTCCCCGGGCTGGACGGTGATGAGCGTGCCCACCGCCACGGCGTCGGGATCTACCCGCTCCAGCTTGCCGTCTGTCTCGATGTTGGCGTAGTCGGGGCGGATGTCCATCAACTGGGCGATGCTCCGCCGGGAGCGGCCCACGGCGTAGCTCTGGAACCACTCGCCGATCTGGTAGAACAGCATGACGGCGATGGCCTCCAGATAGTCCCCGCTGCCGCTGGCCACCGCCAGGGCGAAGGCCCCCACCGTGGCCGTCGCCATGAGGAAGTTCTCGTCAAAGACCTGGCCGTGGACGATGCCCAGGGCGGCCTTGCGGAGGATGTCATAGCCAATGAGAAGATAGGGCACTAAGTAGAGGCACAGCTTGAGCCAGCCCCGGGCCGGGACGAACCACAGCGCCGCCAACAGCCCGGCGGTGACCAGGATGCGGCCCAGGGTCCTCTTCTGCTTTTTGCTCATGGCGCGGCCACCTCGCTCAAAAGTCGATGGCGCAGTCGGGCTCCACCCGCCGGCAGACCCGCAGTAATTCCCGCATGACCGCCTGTTCCTCCGCCCCCTCGGCAAATTCCACGCTGAGCTTTTGGGTCATAAAGTTGATGGACGCGGCGGCCACGCCGGGGGTCTTCCCCGCCGCCTCCTCCATCTTCCGCGCGCAGTTGGCGCAGTCCACCTCCACGGGATAGGTCTTCTTCATCTCAATTCCCTCCTAAAAAAGATATCGGATATCCGGGGTCACTCCTCCACGTGCTCCAGCCCCTGGGCCATGATGGTCTTCACGTGGCCGTCGGCCAGGGCGTAAAAGACCGTCTTCCCCTCCCGGCGGTAGCGCACCAGCTTGCTGGCCTTCAGCGCCCGGAGTTGGTGGCTCACCGCCGACTGGGTCACCCCCAGCAGTTGGGCCAGGTCGTAGACGCACATCTCCCCCAGGGAGAGGATGTACAACAGCTTCACCCGGGTGGAGTCGCCGAAGATCTTGAACAGCTCCGCCAGGTCGTAGAGCACCTCGTCCTGGGGCAGGGCCTCCTTCACCTTGGCCACCTGCTCCTGGTGGGCCCGGAGATACTCGGTGGACTCGTCCATGGTCTCCCCTCCTTTTTGAACATATGAACATCTGTTCATTCGTTATTATATTCTCCCTCTCCCCGCTTGTCAACCCCGTGGGCGAAAAAATTTTCGCCGCCCGCCCCCGGGTCGGGATAGGGCTTCGGCCCGGCTTGCTTTTTTCCACATTTTGTTGTAAAATGGTTTTTCACCACAGGGACGGAAGGAGGGCGCCTATGACCCGGGACCATGCCTTTGAATTTTTGGATCGCGCCGCCAGGGGCATCGCGGAGATGTTCGGCGCCTCCTGCGAGACGCTGGTGCAGGATATGTCCGACCCCAGCCACCCCATCCTGTCCATCTACAACGGCCAGGTCTCCGGCCGGGAGGTGGGCTCCACCGCCGACATTCTGGGCTCTACCCGCCTGATCGGCGAGAACGCCATGACCACCGACTTTGTCAACCTCTACGCCACCACCCCCGCCGGGGCGCAGATCAAGTCCTCCACCTTCCACCTGATGGGGGAGGGCTACAACCTGGCCCTGGGCATCGACTTTGACTACACCTCCCTGGTCTTCGCCAACCGCATCCTGGTGGACCTGATGAGCGCCGACGCCGACCTCCAGAGCGTTTTGTGGCAGGGGGGCGAGAGCGGCCTTCGGCAGATCTTTGACGAGTGCCTGGCCGCCGTGGGCAAGCCGGTCTCCGCCCTCAACAAGGCCGATCGAATGCGGGTGGTGGCCCTGCTGGAGCAGAAGAACGCCTTTTCCTACCGCAAGTCGGTGCCCTTTGTGGCCAAGTGTCTCCAGGTGTCCCGGTACACCATCTACAAGTATTTGGACCAGATCACCGCCCAGGGCGAGGACCCGGGCGCCGAGGAGGAAGTTCCATGAGAAAAACCCTGATCGCGCTCGGTCTGGCCGCCGGGCTGTGCCTCTCCGGCTGTGCCACCTCCCAGGCCCAGATCAGCCGCTACAACGCCGGGGTCTACGTCCAGGGCGTGCTGGACGAGACGTACACCGGCGCGCCGGGGGAGGACTACCTGAAACTGGTGGACCGCTCCCCCCAGGAGGCCAAAAAGGTCTTTGACCGCAATCTCAGCGACGAGTACGCCCAGCGGCTGGCCCGGCGCTTCGAGTTGGAGGACAAGTATGTGCCCCGCGCCCTCCGGGAGGACTTCCTCGCCCTGCTGGACACGGTCTACCAAAAGGCCTCCTACACCGTCAAGTCCACCACCCCCATGGAGGGGGGGCGCTACTGCGTGGAGCTGTCCGTCACCCCCGTCACCTTCTTCGCCGCCGCCTATGCCGACGGCTATGAGCGACTGCGCCGGGACTTCGACCTCACCCACGCCCTGCCCACCGACCTGGAGGCCCAGGCCATGAGCGCCGCCCAGCTCCGCCGCGCCCGGGAGGACTACCACAGCGCCTGGGCCCAGGCGGTGTACGACTACCTCTACCCCCGGCTGGACGCCATCACCACCGGGGAGGCCGTCACCCTGCTGGTGCTGGTCTCCCCCGACAGCCAGGGGCGGTACACCCTCTCGGCCACCGACCTGCAAAACGTGGACGACCTCATCCTGCGGTACTGAGCCAAAAAGAGAAGGGCCGGGGAGGCGACGCCTCCCCGGCCCTTGTTCTGTTCGGATATGACCGGCTCACTGGTTGCAGCCGTTGGGGCAGCCGCCCTTGGAGCTGTCGTACTGGGCGCCGCAGTGGGGGCAGAAGACCATCTTGGGCGCCTCCGGCGGAGCGGGAGGCGCGGGCGGCACCGGGGCGGCGGGCTTGGGAGCCGCCGGAGGGGCGGGCGGAACGGGGGCGGCGGGGGCGGCCGGCTTGGGGGCGACCCGGTCCAGGTGGAAGGCCAGGGGGTCGTCCGCCCGGTCCCCGCCCAGCTTCTGGTCGATCCGGATGACGCCGCGTACCAGCTTGATGAACAGGAAGAGCAGCTCATAGATGACCCGGAGCTCCACGGGGAACACCACGATGAAGACCAGGCAGGTCCAGAAGTTGGCGCCCTGGAAGAGCATCCCGATGCCCAGGCAGACCAGGAAGAGGGTCAGGAAGATATAGACGGCCTTGAGGATATACCCCAGGAAGAAGCCCCGGAAGTTGCACAGGTCCGCCACCGCCCGGAAGAAGGTGTTCAGCGTGCCCCGGCGCTTTTCGGGCAGGACCAGGGCCATCAGCGCCACCGTGCCCGCCAGGGCCAGGAGCGCCACCACCACGATCATCCCAAAGATATGGCCGAACCCCCTGGGTATCTCATCCAAAATGTCCATAAACGCATACAGATTTCCAAAATCCCCGGACACAAGACATCGCTCCTTTCCAAAATACGCCGGAAACCAGACCGGCGCTCTGTGTTGATTATAGCAATCCCCCATTTTTCTGTCAAGCCGCCGGATTTTTCCCGAAAAGCGAAAATTCTTCTTGCAATTTTCAAAAAGGTGTGGTATGATATTACGGCATGAATAAAGGGTGGTCCTCTGGGGTTTTCCAAAACGCCCATGAACGCCTATAAACTAGGAGGAGATCCCCCAATGAATATGATGGAAGTCTTTAACCAGAAAAACATGAAACAGGACAACGTCCCCGCCGCCCAGATCGGCGACACCGTCCGGGTCCACGTGAAGATCAAGGAGGGCTCCCGGGAGCGTATCCAGGTCTTTGAGGGCGTGGTCATCGCCAAGAAGCACGGCGGCATCGCCGAGACCATCACCGTCCGCCGGGTCTCCTTCGGCGTGGGCGTGGAGAAGGTCTTCCCCATCCACGCCCCCGCGGTGGAGAAGATCGAACTGGTCCGCCACGGCAAGGCCCGCCGGGCCAAGCTCTACTACCTGCGCGGCCGCGTGGGCAAGAGCGCCAAGCTGGAGGAAAAGCTGTAAGGCAACTGAAAAAAGCGCCGGTCCTGTGGACCGGCGCTTTTTGATACCAAGGAGGCCCCCCGTATGCTCCAGATCTCCAATCTGAATCTCCCCCTGGACGGCGGCATGGACCAGCTCCGGGCCCTGGCCGCCAGGGCCCTGGGCCTGCCGGAGGCCCAACTGCCGCCCCTCACCCTGTGGCGCAAGTCGGTGGACGCGCGGCGCAAGGGCGACGTGCACTACGTCTGCGCCGTGCGCTGTACCCTGCCCGACGAGGACAGGGTGCTGGCTAAGGCCCGGGGCCAGGTGACGGCGGTGGCGGAGACCCCGTACCGCTTTCCCCCGGTTCGCCGCCCGCCCCAGGCCCCCAGGCCGGTGGTGGTGGGGATGGGCCCCGCCGGGCTGTTCGCCGCCCTCTTTCTGGCCCGGGCGGGCCTGCCCCCCATCGTGCTGGAGCGGGGCCGCCCGGTGGAGGAGCGGCGGCGGGACGTGGCGCGGCTGTGGACGGAGGGGGCGCTGGACGGCCAGTCCAACGTCCAGTTCGGCGAGGGGGGCGCGGGGGCCTTCTCCGACGGCAAGCTCCAGACCGGCGTCCACGACCCCCGGGTGCGAACCGTGCTGGAGACCTTCGCCGCCTTCGGCGCGCCGGAGGACATCCTCTACGTCCAAAAGCCCCACGTGGGCACCGACGTGCTGTTCACCGTCCTTCAAAACCTCCGGGCGGAACTTCTGCGCCTGGGGTGCGACCTCCGCTTTTCCAGCACCTTCACCGCCCTGGACGCCCCCGGCGGCGCTCTGCGCGCCATCCGGGTGGCGGGGCCCCAGGGGGAGTACGACCTGCCCTGCGACGCGCTGATCCTGGCCCCCGGCCACTCCGCCCGGGACACCTTCGCCATGCTCCGGGACGCGGGGGTGGCGATGGAGCCCAAACCTTTCGCCCTGGGGGTGCGGATCGAGCACAGCCAGGCCGCCATCAGCCAGGCCCAGTACGCCCCCGCCTGGGAAAAGCTCCCCCCCGCCGACTACAAGCTGGCCTGTCACCTGCCCAACGGCCGGGGGGTGTTCTCCTTCTGCGTCTGCCCCGGCGGGCAGGTGGTCTGCTCTTCCTCGGAGGCGGGCACGGTGGTCACCAACGGCATGAGCCTCCGGGCCCGGGACGGGGCCAATATCAACGGCGGGTTGCTGGTGGGGGTAGACCCCGCCGACTTCTCCGGCGGCGACCCCCTGGCCGGGTTCGACTTCCAGCGCCGGTGGGAGGCCCTGGCCTACCGGCTGGGGGGGGGCGGCTTCGCCGCTCCGGGCCAGACGGTGGGCAGCTTTCTGGACGGGGGGCGGCCCACGCTGAAGAGCCCCCTCTCCCCCACCTACCGCCCCGGGGTGGCGGCGGCGGACCTGGCCCAGTGCCTGCCCGATTTCGCGGCCCGCGCCCTGCGCCAGGCCATCCCCCTCCTGGGCCGGAAGCTCCGGGGCTTCGACCACCCCCAGGCCCTGCTCACCGGAGTGGAGACCCGCTCCTCCTCCCCCGTGCGGCTCCTTCGGGGGCCCGACCTCCAGTCCCCCCTCCGGGGCCTCTACCCCTGCGGCGAGGGGGCCGGCTGGGCCGGGGGCATCACCTCCGCCGCCGCCGACGGCATCAAGGCCGCGGAGGCGGTGGCCGCCGGCGGGCCCCTCCCCTGACAGATTTCCAAAAAAACAGGCAGGACGGCCCCGCTGGGCTGTCCTGCCTGTTCGTGTTTGGGTCGGGCTGGGGTGGGATAGGTCCTCAACACAGGGGGGTGAAGATCCGCAGGATCCCGTCCACCAGCCACTTGCGAAAGCTCCGTCCGATGTTCTCCACCGTCCGCTCCACGCACTTCTCCTGGGTGGCCAGGAAGTCCGCCCCCAGGTCGTCCAGGAGGGAGGCGCGGTAGAACAGGGAGTTGTTCTCAAAGTGCAGAAACAGACTGCGGTAGTCCAGGTTGACCGTCCCCACCGTGCCCACCTGGCCGTCGATGAGGCTGGCCTTGGCGTGGACAAAGCCGGGGGTGTACTCAAAGATCCGCACCCCCGCCTCCAAAAGCACGGGGTAATAGCTCCGGGTCATCCGATACACCAGCTTTTTGTCCGGCACGCCGGGCACGATGATCCGCACGTCCACCCCCCGCCGCGCCGCGCGGATGAAGGCGTCCAAAAGCGCGTGGCCCGGCATCAGGTAGGGGGTGTAGAACCAGGCCGTGTCCTGGGCCTGGGAGAGCAGGTCGATATACAGCTCGTTGCTGGCCGCGTCGGGGCGGAGGGGGGAGTCGTAATAGCTGAGCACGTAGCCGTCCGCCGGGCCCGCCGGGGTGGGGGCGGGGGCGGTCAGGTACGCGTCCGGGACCCGCTCCCCGGCAAAGGCGTTCCAGAACTCCGCGAACATCCGGGTGTAGCTCCCCACCGCCTCCCCGGTCAGCTGGAAGCCGATGTCCTTCCAGTGGCCGAACTTCTCCACCTGGTTGATATACTCATCGGCCAGGTTCACCCCGCCGCTGAAGGCCACCCGCCCGTCGATGATGAGCATTTTGCGGTGGTCCCGGCAGTTCAGCGTCCCCTGCAACACCACCAGCGGGTTGAAGGACACGCATCGGATCCCCTTCTGGCGGAGTTTTTCCCCGTCCCGCTTGGTGTAGGTGGAGATACTGCCCAGGTCGTCGTACAGCACCCGCACGTCCACGCCCTGGGCGGCCTTTTCCGCCAGGATCTCCACCATGGAGTCCCACATCAGGCCGTTGTCGATGATAAAATACTCCACGAAGATGAACCGCTCCGCCCGCCGCAGTTCCTCCAGCATATGGGGGAACATCTCGTCCCCCAGGGGGTAGTACACCGCGCCCCGGTTCGCCTGGGGCGGCTGGCCCGTCTTGTCCTCCAGCCAGCGGAAGGTCTGGGCCAGGCGCTTGTTCTCCCCGGTGAGCGCCGCGTAGACCGGCGCCGCGTCCCTGGGGTCCGGCGGGAGCTTTTCCGCCCGGTCCAGCTTCCGCTGGAGGGGCTTGGTGGCGCGCTTGTTGCCAAAGAGCAGGTAGAGGATCGCGCCGGTGAGGGGGAAGGTGAAGATCACCAACAGCCAGAGGATCTGGTAGGTGCTCTCCCCCTGCTTGGTGATGAGGTAGAGCACAAACAGGAAGGACAGGATGGACAGCGCCAGGTCGATGGCCGCCGCCCAGGGGGCCAGCCAGGTACACAGCAAAAACAGCCACAAGATCTGCAAAAGCACGGCGGGCAGCACCGCGCAGATCCGCTGAAGGACCTTATTCATGCTCTCTCCTCCTCTTTCTCTCGTCCGGCCCCGGCGGGGCCCGCCGGGGAAAAGCGGGAGGAGGACTTCCTGACGAAGTTCTCCCCCCACAGCGCGTTTTTTTGACGCGCCCGTTTTACTTCTGAGCCTTGGCCAGCTCCACCAGCTGGGCAAAGGCGGCCTTGTCGTTGACGGCCAGCTCGGCCAGCATCTTGCGGTCGATCTGCACGTTGGCCTTCTTCAGGCCGTTCATAAAGGTGGAGTAGTTCATGCCGTTCAGCTTGCACCCGGCGGAAATGCGGGTGATCCAAAGCTGGCGGAAGTCGCGCTTCTTCAGGCGGCGGCCGGTGTAGGCGTACTGGCCGGACTTCATCACCTGCTCCTTGGCCATCTTGAAGTGCTTGCTCTTGGCGCCCCAGTAGCCCTTAGCCAGCTTGAGGACCTTATTCCTTCTCTTGCGCGTCATCATCGCGCCTTTGACTCTAGCCATTTTGAAAAGCCTCCTATATCTTGGTAAAGGTATGTTAAATCATTTGTAGGGGATCATGCGCTTGATGGTGGCGGCGTTGGTGACGTCGGCATAGGCGCCGGCGCGGAGGCCTCTCTTGCGCTTGGTGGTCTTGCCGTGGCCGTTGAGCAGGTGGGACTTGTAGGCGTGGGCCCGCTTGACCTTGCCGGTCTTGGTGAGCTTGAAGCGCTTCTTGGAAGCGGAGTGGGTCTTCAGCTTGATCTTAGGCATTTTCGCTATCTCCTTCGTTTTTGGTTTCTTCAGCCGCCGTGGGCTGGGGCGCGCTCTGGGGTTCGGGCTTGGGCTTCTTTTTCCGGGCGTCCTCCTTGGCCTTGGGGGCCAGGAAGATGCTCATGTGCCGGCCATCCAGTTTGGGCTCCTTTTCCAGGTTGGCCGTCTCGGCGCAGTTCTCGGCAAACTTGAGGAGTAGGTCCCGGCCGATCTCGGTGTGGGCCATCTCCCGGCCCCGGAAGCGAACGGTGACCTTGACCCGGTTCCCCTCCCCCAAAAACTTCTGGGCGTTGCGGAGCTTGACGTTGAAGTCGCCCACGTCGATGCCGGGGGACATACGGATCTCCTTGATCTCCACAACGTGCTGGTTCTTCCGGGCTTCCTTGTCCCGCTTGGACTGCTCGAAGCGGTACTTGCCGTAGTCCATGAGCTTGCACACGGGAGGTACGGCGTTGGGGGAGATCTTCACCAGGTCCAACTCGGCCTCCTCGGCCTTGGCCAGGGCCTCCTGGGCGGACATGATGCCAAGCTGCTCGCCGGTCTCGCCGACCAGGCGAACTTCCTTGTCCCGGATCTCCTCGTTGATCTGATGGGCTGTGTTAGCGATAGAAAAGCACCTCCAAACATGAAAAAGCGGATACCCACAAGGATACCCGCGCCACACAGACACGCGCCGAGCGCCCTCGGCGGTGTTGCCATGTTGACCCGTGAGCCAGCGGCCTGGGGTGAGGCGGGAGAGCCCGCCTGCTTCCTTGTACCGGGGTATTATACCAGCCCTCCCCGCTCTTGTCAAGGGTTTTTTGCCGCGTTTTGTGCCTTTTGTGGCCCTGTCAAAGGTTTGTTCGCTGTTTTCGCCCCTCTCGCAGCCTTGCCAAGGGTTTTCCACCGCTTTTCGCCCCTCTCGCGGGCTCAGTCGATGGGCTCGGGGCCCATGGCGGTGTGGAGTTCGGAGGTGATGGCGCCACGGAAGATGCGGTCGGCGTAGGTGTGGAGGGTCTGGAGCAGGTCGGGCACCTGGGAGATCTGGATGCTCCCGGCGGAGGAGAGGTCGTCGTCCAGGATGAACTTGACCTCCGGGTCCCGCTTGCCGTCCCCCAGCAGGCCCAGCCCGGCGTGGACCTTGGCCCGGCAGTTGTCCTCCAGGGCCATCTCCACGTCCACGGCGCACTTGGTCAGGGCCTTCTCCGCCACGTCCGGCTCCGCCATCACCCCCAGCCACGCGGGCTGGATGAGGTCGGCCCAGTCGCTCTCCTCCAGGTGGAGGCGCTTGCGGGAGACGGCGTTGACGTAGCGCAGGCCCACCCGCTCGAAAAAGGCGGGGTGGTAGATCTCGATGAACTCCGCCAGGACCTTATCCAGCCGCCCGGCGAAGTCCTCCCAGCGGGTGTACCCCACGGTGGACAGGGCGATGAAGCCGGAGGTCAGGTTGACCTTCCAGCGGTTGTCCTCGGACAGAAAGGTATAGTTGTTGATGGGCTTTTGGGTCTCCAGGGTGGGGTTGAGGGTGTTGGCCCCCACCACCCGGGGGGCGGGGCGGTCCTGGTTGAGCTGGTAGCGGGGGTAGTCCCCCCGGATGCGCTCCTGAAAGGCCGCCGGCTCCTGGGCCCCGATGGACAGGATGGCCGGGAAGCGCAGCTGGCAGATGGTCTCGATCACGGCGGGCGCCATATAGCGGTAGCGGTCGGCGGATGCGAACACGGCAAGGGCCCCTTTCCTGCGGTTTTTTCCAAGTCTATTTTATCCCAACGGCCCGGAAAAGTCAATCGGCCCGCCCCCGCGGCCCCGCCCAAAAATTTCCCCGCGCTGTAAGTTTGTCAAACATATTGCACAGCGAACTGGTTGGGGGAGAGCCAGTGGAGGGGACGCATCGGCAGATTGTTG
>CANQVO010000011.1 GCA_947627325.1 uncultured Oscillospiraceae bacterium
TTTCGCCGTCTCGCTGACCAGCATCCCTTCTTTCATTTTTCCCAATTTCGCCCTTGACTTTTAATAGTTAGTCTTTCTGCAAATTAATACCGTGATTTTTGTAGTAAGTATATTAATGTCTTTTTCGTAGTGTTTTCTGAAAAGCAAAAAATTTTTTGGGCATTGTATGGATTTTACACAAAAATCGTGGTAAGGTTTCTTCAAGGAGGTGCACGGTGTGATCAAATCCAGACTCAAAGTAATGCTGGCCATCCGAGAGATGACCCAAAAGGAGTTGGCCGAGAAAACAGGCATTAGACCCCCCACGGTATCCGCTATTTGTACAGGGAGCGTAAAGCAATATCCCATGTATGCCCTCGATAAAATTTGCCAAGTGCTGAACTGCCAGCCTGGGGACATCTTGGAGTATATCCCTTCGCCGGAGGACGGAGCGCAGCAAACAGGCCCGGACGATTGACCGTCCGGGCCTCCTTTTATACAAAAAATGAATAATAGATGAATATGAATGCTTGCATTTTGAGGGCTGGAATTTGGGTTGGATTTGACCCCCATCTTGACCCCCATGTTTTATGTTTTTGCCGTGTTTTTGCCTCTTTTTTCTGCAAACATCTGTTCTAATCTGCCTATAAGAAAAACCCCACAACGCCTTGAAACGCAAGGGCTGTGGGGGTTTTCTGTTCTGGAGCAGGTGAAGGGAATCGAACCCTCGTGTTCAGCTTGGGAAGCTGACATTCTACCATTGAACTACACCTGCGTATGAAATTGGGGCCCCGGGGGGGCGGGACTTCTGTATCTTACCACATCCCGCCGGGGATTTCAAGCCCCAATTTTCTGTGGAAAAAAAGGAGGTCTCCCCGGGCGGGGAGACCTCCGGGTTTATTTGGTGAAGATGGTGCCGGGGACCCGCTGGTGGAGGGTGTCCAGCAAGAGGACGTGCTCGGTGCGGCCGTCCAGGATGGAGACCTCCCCCACCCCGCTGTCCAGGGCGTGGAGACAGCCCTGGACCTTGGGCACCATGCCCCCGGCGATGAGGCCGGCCTCCATCAGCTCCCGGGCCCGCTGGGCGTCCATGTGGGCCACGGCGGTGGCGCGGTTGCGGCTGTCGATGAGGATGCCGCCCACGTCGGTGAGGAAGACCAGCCGCCAGGCGTGCAACGCCTCGGCCACCGCCTGGGCGGCATCGTCGGCGTTGCAGTTGAAGCCCAGGCCGTCCGCCCCGGCGGCGATGGGGGAGACCACGGGCAGAAAGCCGCCGTCCAGCAGGGTGTTCAGCACCCGGGGGTCCACCGCCTGGATCTGTCCCACCCGGCCCAGGGCGGGGTCCTTGACCCCGGCGGTCAGCAGTCCGCCGTCCTTGCCCGAGAGGCCCACCGCCCGGATCTCCAGCCGGGCCAGGGCGGAGACGATGGACTTGTTCACCTGGGCGGACAGGGCCATCTCCGCCACCTCCAGGGCGGCGGGGTCGGTGACCCGGTAGCCCTTTTCAAAGCGGGTGGGCACCTGGAGCCGGTCCAGCAGGGCGGTGATGTTCTTGCCGCCCCCGTGGACCAGCACCACCCGCAGTCCGGCCATCTGCAGGGCGGCCACGTCCTGGAGGATGGAGTCCACCGCCCCGTCGGGGCCCAGGGCGGAGCCGCCGTACTTGACCACCACCGTCCGCCCCGCCTTCTCCTTGAGCCGGGGCAGGACGTAGGACAGGGAGCGGACCTTCTCCAGCCCGTCCAGCCCGTGGGCCACGTCGTACTCCTGGAGCCAGGTCTGGACGTAGTCCACATCAGACGGCGTGTCGATGTACTCCATCCCCCGCTTCTGGCGGGTCTCCCGGCCCTTGCCGGTGATGAGAATGACGCTGGGGCCCTGACAGCCCAGGATGGCCTTGCGGATGGCCTCCCCCCGGTTGATCTCGATCTCGTAGGCGCAGCCCTGGGCGGCCACGTGGGCGGCGATCTCCCGGCAGATGGAGGCGGTGTCCTCCTCCCCGGAGTCCTCTTCGGTGAGGAGGACCAGGTCGGAGTATTTCCCCGAGATCTCCCCCAGGTCCCGCCGGCGGTCCAGGGCCTTTTTCCCCGGGCAGCCGAAGACGGTGACCACCCGGCGGCCGGGGTACTCCTCCCGCACAGAGCGGAACAGGGTCTCGAAGGACATACGGTTGTGGGCGTAGTCCACCAGGGCCACCACGTCGTCGTTAGCGTTGGAAAAGACCTCCATCCGCCCGGGCACCCGGGCCTTCATCAGGCCCACGTAGATGGCCTGCTGGGGGATGTTCAGCCCCTCGCATACGGCGATGGCGGCCAGGGCGTTTTCCGTGTTAAAGAGGCCGGGCATGGTGAGCTGGAACTCCCGGGAGATGTGCCGGGTGGTGACCTGGAAGATGATGTCGCCCCCCCGCTTGCGGATGTGGGAGCCGTAGACGTCGGCGGCGGGGTCGGTGCGGGAGAAGGTGATGACCCGGCGGCAGTCAGCCCGGGCGGCGGCCAGCACCTCCTGGGCGTGGTCGCTGTCCAGGTTGACGCAGGAGAACTCCGCCTGGGCGAAGATCTTGAGCTTGGAGTGGAAATAGTCGTCAAAGTCCGGGTGCTCGATGGGGGAGATGTGGTCGGTGCCGATGTTCAGAAAGCAGGCGGCGGCGAAGCGGGTGCCCAGGGTGCGGTGGTACTTCAGCGCCTGGGAAGAGACCTCCATGACCAGGTACTCCAGCCCCGCGCCCAGGGCGTTGGCAAAGTGCTTTTGCAGTTCCAGGGGCTCGGGGGTGGTGAGGTGGGACTCGAACTTCTCCACCCCGTCGTCGGTGTCGATGGAGGAGATGACCCCGCAGTAGGAGCCCCGGGGGGCCAGGTACTCGTCCAGGATGTATTTGAGGTAGTAGGCCGTGGACGACTTGCCCTTGGTGCCGGTGACGCCGATGACGCTCAGGCGGCGGGAGGGGTCGTTGTAGTACCGGGCGGCCAGGGGGGCGATGGCCCGGCGGATGTCCCGCACCTGGATGCAGGGCAGGGCCACCTCCGGGTAGGGGGTCTGGCTGACGTAGGCGAAGGCCCCCTTTTGGGCGGCCTGGGCCAGATACTCGGGCTTAAAATGGGCCCCCTTGCACAAAAAGAGGGTGCCGGGGCGGACGTTTTGGGAGTCGTAGGACACCAGCTCCACCGTCCGCTCCAGCGCCAGCCCCTCCGGCAGAGGGGCGGCCAGCAGGTCCAGCCCCGCCAGGATGGAGCAGTACTCCCGCAGGGGGAACAAGGTCAGCTTCTCTCGCGTTTCCATATCAGTCCTCCGGGCGTTTGCAATACTTGTTGAAGCGGACGAAATTGCCGATGTGGTTCTTCCAGATCCGCAGGACGCGGCCGGGGGTGTAGTCCGCCCGGTACTCCATGGAGTGGCTGTCCGCCCCCGCCTTCACCAGGGCCTTCATCTGGGGGTGGTAGCGCCTGGGGGTGAAGCGGTAGGCCACGAACCGGGGGACCATCCGCCACAGAGACTGGTTGGTCACCACCGTCAAAGGCAGGTCCTTCCCCTCCAGCAGGTCCTCCACCAGATACCGGGCGATGTTGTGGCCGGAGCCTGTGACATAGTAGTTGCTCCGGCCCTGGCGGCAGTTGATCTCAAAGGCCTTGTACTTGCCGTCCCGGCGGTCGTATTTGATGTCGAAGTTGGAGAAGCCCACGTAGCCCAGGTCCTCCAGCATCCCCCGGATCTTGTCGCACAGGGCCTGGTCGTGCTCGGTGATGATGACGGCGTGGTTGCCGATGCCGTGGGGGGAGTGCTCTTCCAAAAGCACGTGGCCCAGGCACATGAGCTTGACCTTGCCGGTGTGGTCGGAGTAGTTGGTGAGCACCCGCATATAGCTGTCGTCCCCGGGGATGAACTCCTGCAGGATCATTTTACCCGGGTAGCCCGCGGCGTAGACCTCATCCAGGGCGGCCAAAAGCTCCTCCCACGTCTGGCAGACGTATACCTTTTTCAGCGCGTGACAGCCGGTGGCCCAGTAGGCCACGCCGTCGGCGGGCTTGGCGATGAAGGGGGCGGGCCAGGGGAGGGTGAAGTCGTGGCCCATGGCGCTGTCGTAGACGAAGGTCTCCGGGTGGTCGATGCCGTACCGGTCGCAGAGGGCGTAGAACTGCTCCTTGTCGGTGAGGGTGTCCAGCATTTGGGCGCTGATGTAGAGGCATTTGGCGTTCTCCGGGAAGCGGTCTTGCAGGTGGGCCGCCAGCTTCACGTAGCTGTCCCCACAGCCCACCACCAGCACCGTCTTGTCCCCATGCTCCCGGGCCACCGTCTCCACGTTTTTCAAAAAGGTCTCCGGGTCCTCGTTCTGGGGGCAGGCCCGGCAGTCGATGATGGAGCTGAAATCGCAGGGGAAGGTGGCGGCGAACTTGCCGTAGGCGATGCTCTTGACCCCGTAGGCCTCGTGAAAGGCCCGGGCCACGCTGTATACGTTGATGTCGCCGCCAAAGAGCAGCGGCTGAAAATCGGGTGTGGACATTCCATCAGGCCCCTTTGGTAAAATTCGCGCCGGCTCGCGCCGCGCCGCATACAGGAATATTGTACCACATCCCGCCCCTGAATACCAGCACTTTCCCGCCATTTGTCCAAAAAATCCCCCCGTTCCAAAAACCGCCTTGCCGCCGGGGCGCGGGCGTAGTACAATAAAAGCCACTGAGGGGAGGGGATCTTATGATACGCCTGGCCACCGCCGCGGACCTGCCCGCCGTGGCCGCCATCTACGAGCGGATCCACGACGGAGAGGAGGCGGGGCGCTTCACCACCGGCTGGGTCCGGGGGGTCTACCCCGTCCCCGGCACCGCCCGGGAGGCCCTGGACCGGGGGGATCTGTTCGTGCTGGAGGAGGGGGGCCGGGTGGTGGCCGCCGCCGTCCTCAACCAGCTCCAGGCGCCGGAGTACGCCCGCTGTGTCTGGGCGGAGGACCCGCCCCCGGAGGAGGTCATGGTGCTCCACACGTTGGTGGTGGACCCCTCGGCCCAGGGGCGGGGCCACGCCAGGGCCTTTCTGGCCTTCTACGAGGACTACGCCCTGGCCCGCGGCTGTCCCTATCTCCGCATGGACACCAACGAGAAAAACACCGCCGCCCGGGGCCTCTACGCCCGGCTGGGGTTCTCCCAGGCCGGGGTGGTGCCTTGTGTGTTTCATGGGATCCCGCGCGTGCGGATGGTTTGTTTGGAGAAACGACTGCGCGCGGCGGGGGAGGTTTCGCCTCCCGACGAGGGGTGAGTGATTGCCCGCCACGGGCAGGGACGTGCGCCTCCCGGCGCGGGGGCCAGGACCATTTCTCTTTTCTTTGCGAAGAAAAGAGAAACGGTCCTGGACTCCAAAGAGAAAAGATGGGGCTTAGTATTGTTGCCCCTTCTTGTTCCGCTCGGCGGCCCGGAAGGACTGGATTGCAAGAGTAAGATGCCGCCACTGGGCGGCACGATGTGATACGCCAACGGTGCGTGACGTTTCTATTACAGCCGCCGCGGCCGCCTCTGGGGACTAGGATCAGAGGGTCGTTTTCCTTGACCTTCACCTTTCACCACTCACCCCACCCCCGCCTATTGCCCTTCGAGTTACAAAAAACGAACTCTCCCAGCCCCACAAGGCCGGGAGAGTTTTTGTCTGGTTGAAACAATCAAGGGGGAGGAGAGTAATTCCCCAACTTTGCACTTTACCGGCGGTCACGTCGACCATACCCCGGCCCCGTTCAAGCCGCCTTTCAGTCCTTTGCCATAGAGGCGGCCGCGGCGTTCATGGTAGAAACGCCACGCCCCGTTGGCGTACCACATTGCGCCGCCCAGTGGCGGCATCTTCCACTACCAATCCTGTCATTCCGGGCCGCCGAGCAATAGAAACGACATCAACAATAATAGCCCCATTCTTTTTCTTTTGGCATCCAAAACCGTTTTCTTTTTCTTCGCAAAGAAAAAGAAAATGGGTTTGGGAGGCGCGACCTTTGCCCAGTGTGGGCAAGCAACAACCCCCCGTTCGGGAGGACAAACCTTGCCTATTCGTAGGCGCAAACTCCCTCCGTTGAGTGGCGAAACCTCGCCTATCGCAGACGGCAAAGCCCCCGTCAGCGCAGGGTCAACTCCCCCTCCGCCGCGTCCAGGGTCAGGGTCTGCCCGGGGGTCACCTCTCCGGCGACGATCTGCCGGGAGATCAGCGTCTCCACGTTGTGCTGGAGGTAGCGCCGCAGAGGCCGGGCCCCGTAGTGGGGGTCGTAGGCCCGCTCCAGGATGAGCGCCTTGGCCGCCTCGGTGGCCTCCACCGCCAGCTCCTTGTCCGCCAGCCGCCGGTTGAGCCGCTCCAGCATCAAGTCGATGATGTGGGTGACGTTCTCCCGGGTCAGGGGCTTGAAGTATACGATCTCGTCCAGGCGGTTCAGAAACTCCGGCCGGAAGGACCGCTTCAACAGCCCGTCCACCTCCCGCCGGGCCTCCGGGGAGATCTCCCCCTGGGCGTCCATCCCGTCCAGCAGAGCCTGGCTGCCCAGGTTGGAGGTGAGGATGAGGATGGTGTTCTTAAAGTCCACCGTCCGGCCCTGGGAGTCGGTGACCCGGCCGTCGTCCAAAATCTGCAGAAGCACGTTGAACACGTCGGGGTGGGCCTTCTCCACCTCGTCAAAGAGGATGACCGAGTAGGGACTGCGGCGCACCGCCTCGGTGAGCTGGCCGCCCTCCTCGTAGCCCACGTAGCCGGGCGGGGCGCCGATGAGCCGGGAGACGGAGAACTTCTCCATATACTCGCTCATGTCGATGCGGATGAGGTTCTTCTCGCTGTCAAAGAGGGCGGCGGCCAGGGTCTTGGCAAGCTCCGTCTTGCCCACGCCGGTGGGGCCCAGGAAGAGGAAGGAGCCGATGGGCTTGTTGGGGTCGGCGATGCCCGCCCGGGAGCGGAGGATGGCCTCGCTGACCAGGGAGACCCCCTCCTCCTGGCCCACCACCCGCCGGTGCAGGATGTCCTCCAGGTGCAGGAGCTTTTCCCGCTCCCCCTCCATCAGCCGGGAGACCGGGATGCCCGTCCACCGCTCCACGATGCGGGCGATCTCCTCCTCGGTGACCCGGTCCCGCAGAAGGTTCTCCCCTCCGCGGGCTCCGGCCTGGGCCTCCTGGGCCTGGATGGCCTTTTGCAGTTCGGGGATCCGCCCGTATTTCAGCTGGGCGGCCTTCTCCAGGTCGTACTCCCGCTGGGCTTTCTCCAACTGGGCGTTGGCCTCGTCCAGGTCGGCCCGGAGCTGCTGGACCCGGCCGATGGCCTCCTTCTCGTTGTCCCAGCGGGCCTTTTTCGCGTCAAAGTCCGCCCGGAGCTCGGACAGCTCCCGCCGCACCTCCTCCAGGTGGCCCTGGGCCAGCTTGTCCGTCTCCTTTTTCAGCGCCTGTTCCTCGATCTCCAGCTGGACGATCTTCCGGCTGACCACGTCCAGCTCGGTGGGCATGGAGTCCATCTCCGTGCGGATCAGGGCGCAGGCCTCGTCCACCAGGTCGATGGCCTTGTCGGGGAGGAAGCGGTCGGTGATATAGCGGTTGGAGAGGGTGGCCGCGGCGATGAGGGCGCTGTCGGCGATCTTGACCCCGTGGTAGAGCTCGTACCGCTCCTTCAGCCCCCGGAGGATGGCGATGGCGTCCTCCACCGTGGGCTCCCCCACCAGCACGCTCTGGAACCGCCGCTCCAGGGCGGCGTCCTTTTCGATATACTGGCGGTACTCGTCCAGGGTGGTGGCCCCGATGCAGTGGAGCTCCCCCCGGGCCAGCATGGGCTTGAGGAGGTTGCCCGCGTCCATGCTCCCCTCGGTCCTGCCCGCCCCCACGATGGTGTGGAGCTCGTCGATGAACAGCAGGATGCGGCCCTCGGACTTCTTCACCTCGGCCAGCACCGCCTTCAGCCGCTCCTCAAACTCCCCCCGGTACTTGGCCCCGGCGATGAGGGCGCCCATGTCCAGGGCGAAAACGGTCTTGTCCTTCAAGCTGGCGGGCACGTCCCCCTTGACGATGCGCTGGGCCAGGCCCTCGGCGATGGCGGTCTTGCCCACCCCCGGCTCACCGATGAGCACGGGGTTGTTCTTGCTCTTGCGGGAGAGGATGCGGATGACGTTTCGGATCTCGTCGTCCCGGCCGATCACCGGGTCCAGCTTCCCCTGCCGGGCCTGCTCCACCAGGTCGGTACCATACTTGTTGAGGGCGTCGTAAGTCTCCTCCGGGTTGTCGGAGGTCACCCGCTGGTTGCCCCGGACGGCGCTGAGGGCCTGCATGACGGCCTCCTTGGCGATGTGGTAGGTCCGAAAGAGCTGGTCCAGGGACCGCTCCGGCCGCTCCAGCAGGCCCAGCAGCAGATGCTCCACCGAGACGTACTCATCCCCCATGGCCTTGGCCTGGTCCTCCCCGGCGTTCAGGGCGGCGTCCAGGTCCTGGGTGATGTAGACCTTCCCCGCCTCCCGGCCCGGGCCGGAGACCTTGGGCAGGTCGGCCACCAGCTTGTCCGCGGCGGCACGGACGCTGGGCAGGGTCAGGCCCATGCGCTCCATCAGTTGGGGCACCAGCCCCCCTTCGTCGGCCAACAGGGCCGAGAGCAGGTGGGCCTGCCCCACCTGCTGGTTGCCGTGGCGCTCCGCCAGGTCTTGGGCGGCCTGGAGGGCGGCCAGGGACTTTTGGGTAAACTTTTGCGCGTTCATGTTCACCCCTCCTTTCTTTTCGCCTTTCAGTATAGGCCCTTCCGGGCCGAAAAAAATGAACACAGTGTAAACAATTAGCACTCTCGGCTTTAGAGTGCTAATCCGTATCCTGTTGCGAAGGGGCGGAAAAAGGGGTATAATAGTAAAATCATCAGCTTTGACAAAGGACGTGATACCATGGTTTCCAAGCGTTGCTACGGTCTGGGCACCGCCCGGTCTGTGATCCGGGAGCTCTTTGAGTACGGCAACCAGCGCGCCCAGGAGGTGGGGCCCGACCAGGTCTTCGACTTCTCCATCGGCAACCCCAGCGTCCCGCCCCCCCAGGCGGCCCTGGACGAGCTGGAGCGGCTGATCCGGGAGTCCGATCCCCTGGTCCTCCACGGCTACACCTCCGCCCAGGGGGACCGGGCGGTGCGGGAGCGGCTGGCCGCCAGCCTGGCCGCCCGCTTTGGCCACGGCTACGGCCCCGACGACCTCTACCTCACCGTGGGCGCCGCCGCCGCCCTGTGCTGTGTGTTCCACGGCCTGACGGAGGCGCCGGGGGACGAGTTCGTCGTCTTCGCCCCCTACTTCCCCGAGTACAAGGTCTTCATCGAGGGGGCGGGGGCCACGGCGGTGATCCTGCCCCCCCACGTGCCCGATTTCCAGATCGACCTGGCCGCTCTGGAGGCGGTCATCACCCCCCGGACCAAGGGGGTGCTCATCAACTCCCCCAACAACCCCGCCGGGGTGGTCTACACCCCCCAGACCCTCCGGGGCCTGGGCGAGCTGCTGAGCCGGAAGTCGGAGGAGCTGGGCCGACCCATCTACCTCATCTCCGACGAGCCCTACCGGGAGATCGTCTACGACGGGACCGTCACCCCCTGGGCCCCCGATTTTTACGACGACACCATCGTGTGCTACTCCTACTCCAAGTCCCTCTCCCTGCCCGGTGAGCGGCTGGGCTATGTGCTGGTGGGGCCCCAGGTGGCCGGGCGGGAGGAGGTCTACCCCGCCGTGGCCGGGGCGGGGCGGACGCTGGGTTATGTAAACGCCCCCAGCCTGTTCCAGCGCCTCTGCGCCGCCTGCGACGGCCTCACCGCCGACCTGTCCATCTACGCCGAGAACCGCCGCCTGCTCACCGAGGGCCTGGGCCAGTTGGGGTACGACACCTCCCTCCCCCCCGCCGGCACCTTCTACTACTTCCTGCCCACCCTGGAGGCGGACGACACGGCTTTCTGCGAAAAGGCGAAACGCCTGGATCTTCTGCTGGTCCCCGGCTCCGGCTTCGGCGCGCCGGGGTACACCCGGCTGTCCTTCTGCGTCCCCACCCAGCGCATCCAGCGGGCGCTGGACGTCTTCGCGCGGCTGGCGAAGGAATACGGGAGGTAAGGGCCATGTTTCAGGGCTTCTCCCCCGCCACCTACGACTTCCTCTGGGGCATCGCCCTGAACAACGAGCGGGGTTGGTTCCACCAGCACAGGGAAGATTATGTAAACTATCTATACACCCCCATGAAGGCCCTGGCGGACCAGGTCTTCGACGAGCTCACCGACCGCTGTCCCGACCGGGACCTGCTGTGCAAGGTGACCCGCATCTACAAGGACGCCCGCCGGTGCCGGGGCATCAACTTCTACAAGACCAGCCTGTGGTTCTCCATCCTCCCCCCGGTGGAGGACTGGCAGGACGCGCCGGGGTTCTGGTTCGAGATCAGCCGGGAGGGCTGGAGCTACGGCCTGGGGGTCTTTCAGCCCAAGGCGGCCACCATGGCCCGCCACCGGGCCAAGATCGACGCCGACCCCGCCCCCCTGGCCCGGCTCAACGCCAAGCTCCTGCGGCAGGAGGAATTTGTCCTGTCCGGCCAGCACTACGCCAGGTTCAAGCCCGGCGCGCCCCCCGACCTGGCGGGGTGGTACAACCTGAAGGATTTTAATCTGAGCTACGACAGCGCCGACGTCTCCCTGACCTTCGACGGCCCCGGCCTGGTCCGGCGGCTGGTGGAGGGCTTCGCCTTCCTCATGCCCTTTTACGACTATTTCTACCCCCTCAGCGAGGCCGGGCAGGCCGGGCTGACGCAACCGGTCTGAGGGGAAACCTTCCAAGCGGATCTGCTCCATCCACGGGCACACTATCCTCACGAGATCATGTTGAGGAGGTGTGCCCGTTGGCGTATAAAAACTGGTCGCCGCTTTGGCTGCTGCTGGCCCTGTGCCCCCTGCTCCTGCTGCTGCGGGCCCACCCGCCCCTGGCCGCCCCGGCCGGAGCGGCGGGGGAGATCCCCCAGGAGCCCAAGCTGGTGGCCCTCACCTTTGACGACGGGCCCAAGCCCCGGACCACCGCCAAACTGCTGGACGGCCTGGACCAGCGGGGGGTAAAGGCCACTTTCTTCCTCATCGGCTCCCAGGCGGAGGCGTACCCGGAACTGGTGCAGCGCATGGCCCAAAGCGGCCACCAGATCGGCATCCACACCTACGATCACGTGGTCCTCACCGACCTGGGCCAGGCGGACTTCGACGCCCAGGTGGCCCGCTCCCGGCGGCTCCTGACCGACCTTCTGGGGGAGGACCGCTTCCTCCTGCGCCCGCCCTACGGCGCGGTGGACGACGGGGTGCGGGCCCGGGCCGGGGCCCCCATCATCCTCTGGTCCATCGACCCCGAGGACTGGCGGGACCGCAACACCCAGCGGGAGGTGGCCCACATCGTGGGGAACGTCCAGGACGGGGACCTGATCCTCCTCCACGACATCTACCCCGAGAGCGTGGAGGCCGCCCTCCAGGTCATCGACCAGCTCCACCAGGCGGGCTACGCCTTCGTCACCGTGGAGGAGTTGTTCGCCGCCCGGGGGGTGTCTCTGGTGGACGGACAGATGTATCGCAGCTGCCCACCTTAAATGGAATATATTGTAAAATATATATCAATGTTTACAATTAGGTGACAAAGAAGTGCTATCTTATAAATTTTTTCAAAAAACGCTTGCTATTTTTTTCATTCCGTGGTATTCTAAATTCTGGAAGAAAGCAACCTACGGTCTGAAAGGAGGTGCGCGATGTTTCGCACGGGAGATAAGATCGTCCATCCCATGCACGGCGCAGGCGTAGTGGATTCCATCGTGACCAAAAAGGTGAACGGCGTGACCCGGGACTATTACATCTTAAAATTGCCTGTGGGCGGCATGGTGGTGATGATCCCCACCGAAAACTCCCACGAGATCGGCGTGCGGGCGGTGATGGACGCCGAGAGCGCCGAAGCCGTTCTCAACGCCATCCCGGGCCTCCAGGTGGACATGACCCCCGGCTGGAATCAGCGATACCGGGAGAACATGGTGCGGCTGAAGAGCGGCGATCTCATCGAGGTGGCCACGGTGGTCAAGGGCCTGTCCCACCGGGACGAGACACGGGGCCTGTCCACCGGGGAGCGGAAGATGCTCCACACCGCCCGGCAGATCCTCCTCTCCGAGCTGGTCCTGGCCCAGGGCTCCAGCTATGAGGAGATGGAGCGGCGGGTCAATTTGGCGCTGAGCCAGTGAGTTGGAAAAGGGAGCCCTCCGGGCTCCTTTTTTGAAGGGAAGGTCTTGCGTTATGTTTTGGAAGAGGAAAAAGAACGCGTACAAGGGCCCCTACTGCGCCTGCGTGGTGGCCGCCGCCGGGTCGTCGGAGCGGATGGGGGGCGTGGACAAGCTCCTGGCCCCGCTGGACGGCCAGCCGGTGATCCTGCGGACCCTCCGGGCTCTGAACGACAGCCCCTGCATCCAGGAGATCCTGGTGGTCACCCGGGAGGAGCGGCTGGTGGACGTCGCCACTCTGGCCCGGGACGCGGGGCTCCAGAAGGTCAGCCAGGTGCTGGTGGGGGGCGCCAGCCGGCTGGAGTCGGTGTATAAAGGGGTCAGCCAGGTCCCCCAGAAGGCCAAGCTCATCGCCGTCCACGACGGGGCGCGGCCCCTGGTGAGCCAGGCGGTCATCGCCGCCGCCGTGGCCGGGGCCCAGCGTTTCCCCGCCGCCGCCCCGGCGGTCCCGGTGAAAGACACGGTGAAGGTGGCGGCGGGCGGCCTGGTGGCGGACACCCCCGACCGCGCCGCCCTCCGGGCCATCCAGACCCCCCAGGTCTTTGACGCGGACCTGCTGCGGGCCGCCCTCCAAAAGGCCGTGGACGACGGTGCGGAGGTCACCGATGACTGCGCCGCGGTGGAGCGGCTGGGGGCCACGGTGGCCCTGACCCAGGGGGAGGAGCGCAACCTGAAGATCACCACCCCCATCGACCTGGCGGTGGCCGAGCTTCTGCTGGCCGCCCCGCCGGAGGTGTAAAGGCCATGCGGATCGGACACGGGTACGACGTACATAAGCTGGCGGCGGGCCGCCGCCTTGTCTTAGGGGGCGTGGACATCCCCTACGAAAAGGGCCTTTTGGGCCACTCGGACGCCGACGTGCTCACCCACGCCGTCATGGACGCCCTGCTGGGCGCCGCCGCCCTGGGGGACATCGGCCAACACTTTCCCGACACCGACCCCGCCTACGCCGGGGCGGACAGCCTGGCTCTGCTTCGGGCGGTGATGGACCTCCTGACCCAGGCGGGCTATCAGGTGGGCAACGTGGACGCCACCGTCCTGGCCCAGGCCCCCAAGCTGGCCCCCCACATCCCCCGGATGCGGGAGAACCTGGCCCGGGCCATGGGGGTGGCGGTGGACCGGGTGAGCGTGAAGGCCACCACCGAGGAGGGGCTGGGCTTCACTGGGCGGAAGGAAGGCATCGCCGCCCACGCCGTCGCGCTCCTGGAGCCTCGGGGGTGAGGGAGACCCCGGCGGGGGCTTTGGCGCCTACAATAGGCGGCGTTTGTCCTCCCGAACGGGGGGTATTGCTTGCCCGAACCGGGCAGGGGACGTGCGCCTCCCGGCGCGGGGGCCAAACCCATTTTCTTTTTCTTTGCGAAGAAAAAGAAAACGGTTTTGGATGCCAAAAGAAAAAGAAGGGGCTATTATTGCTGCCTCTCCCTCTCACCCTCGGCGGCCCGGAAGGACTGGATTGCAAGAGTAAGACGCCGCCACTGGGCGGCATGATGTGATACGCTGACGAGGCGTAACGTTTCTATTATTACCGCCGCGGCCGCCTCTGTGGCGAAGGACTGGGAGGCGGCTTTTAACCTCTCTCGTTACCATTTCAACCAAACAAAAAACTCTCCCGGCGTTGTAAGCTGGGAGAGTTCGCTTTTTGCAACTCGAAGGACGAAAAGTGGGAGGGGTGGGGTGAGTGGAGAAAGGCGAAGGCCAAGGAAAACGGCCCTCTAGTCCTAGTCTCCAGAGGCGGCCGCGGCGTGAGCAGTAGAAACGCTACGCCCCGCCAGCGTATCACATCGTGCCGCCCAGTGGCGGCGTCTTCCACGAGCGATCCTGTAAATCCGGGCCACCGAGTGGGAGAGGGAGAGGCAACAATAATAAGCCAAATTCTTTTCTCTTTGGAGTCCAGGACCGTTTCTCTTTTCTCCGCAGAGAAAAGAGAAATGGTCCTGGCCCCCGCGCCGGGAGGCGCGACCTTTGCCCAGGGTGGGCAATCAACTCACTCCCGTTCGGGAGGACGGGCTTCGCCTTACGGACAAAAAGAGGGCGCCCGGTGGGCGCCCTCTTTTGGTGCGGTGGGGGATGGCAAATCAGTACGCCACGCCCTCCCAAAGCATAGCCTCGGCCACCTTGAGGAAGCCGGCGATGTTGGCCCCGGCCACCAGGTTGCCGGGCACGCCGTACTCTTCCGCGGCGGAGGCGGCGGCCTTGTAGATGTTCACCATGATGTCGTGGAGGCGGCTGTCCACCTCCTCAAAGGTCCACTCCAGCCGGAGGGAGTTCTGGCTCATCTCCAGCCCGGAGGTGGCCACGCCGCCGGCGTTGGCGGCCTTGGCCGGCCCAAAGAGGACCCCGGCGGACTGGAACACGGCCACCGCCTCGGGGGTGGAGGGCATATTCGCACCCTCGGCCACGGCGAAGCAGCCGTTGGCCACCAGGGCCTTGGCGCCGGCCTCGTCCAGCTCGTTCTGCGTGGCACAGGGCAGGGCGATGTCGCACTTCACCGTCCAGATCCCCTTGCAGCCCTCCACATACTTGGCGGTGGGGACATAGTCCAGATAGGTCTTGATGCGCTCGCGCTTCTGCTCCTTGATGACCTGGATCACCTTGAAATCGATGCCGTTTTCGTCCACGATGTAGCCGTTGGAGTCGCTCATGGCGATGACCTTGCCGCCCAGCTGGGTGGCCTTCTGGTTGGCGTAGATCGCCACGTTGCCGGAGCCGGAGATGACCACCTTGGCGCCCTGGAAGGACTTGCCGGCGGCCTTGAGCATCTCGTCGGCGAAGTAGCACAGGCCGTAGCCGGTGGCCTCGGTGCGGGCCAGGGAACCGCCCGCGCCCACCTTCTTGCCGGTGAGCACGCCGGTGTACTCGTTCTGGAGGCGCTTATACTGGCCGAACAGGTAGCCGATCTCCCGGCCGCCCACGCCGATGTCCCCGGCGGGCACGTCGGTGAACTGGCCGATGTGCTTGCACAGCTCGGTCATAAAACTCTGGCAGAAGCGCATCACCTCGGCGTCCGACTTGCCCTTGGGGTCGAAGTCGCTGCCGCCCTTGCCGCCGCCCATGGGCAGACCGGTGAGGGAGTTTTTGAAGATCTGCTCAAAGCCCAGGAACTTGATGATGGACAGGTTCACGCTGGGGTGGAGGCGCAGGCCGCCCTTGTAGGGGCCGATGGCGCTGTTGAACTGCACCCGGAAGCCCCGGTTCACCTGGACCTTGCCGCTGTCGTCCACCCAGGGCACCCGGAAGATCAGCATCCGCTCCGGCTCCACGATCCGCTCCATGATGCCGGCGGCCTGGAGGTCGGGGCGCTTCTCGATGACGGGCTGGAGGGACTCCAGCACCTCGTAGACCGCCTGGAGGAACTCCTTCTGGTCGGGATCCTTCTTGGCGACGTTCTCATAGACGCTCTGGAGGTATTGGTTGGTGATGGCCATGTCGCATTTCTCCTTACAGTACGGGCGAGGTATCCGCCCTTGGATTTCGCCCGCCTGCGGCGGACCACGCCAGTTATTATACGTCCGCTCCCCCGGAAATGCAAGAAAAACTTTTGCAAATTGCAAGAAATTTCAAAAAGCGCCGGACCGTTCCCCGCTCTTTCGCCCATTTCTGCATGGGCGCTGTCAAAAACTTTCGCCCCGTGGGGAAAAACCGCCCGCCCCCGGGGGGCGGGGGGCGGACTTTGCCGGCGGGGGTCGATATTGCAAGATCCGGCGGCCTATGGTATACTTTTAAGAGCTGTTTTATAAGGAGGAGGGAGCGCCCATGGACGTGATGGTCATCGGCATCGCCGGAGGCACCGGCTCGGGCAAGACCACGCTGACCCGCAGGCTGGTGGAGCGGTTCGGCGCGGACGTGTCCGTCCTCAACCACGACAACTACTACAAGGCCCACGACGATATGCCCTTTGAGGCCCGCCGCCAGCTCAACTACGACCACCCCGACTCCTTTGACACCGACCTGCTGGTCCGGGATCTGAAGCAACTGCGCCGGGGCGTGGCGGTGGACTGCCCCACCTATGATTACACCGTCCACAACCGGGCCAAGGCCACCCTCCGAGTGGAGCCGGCCCGGGTGGTCATCGTGGAGGGTATTCTGATCTTTGAGAACCAGGCCCTGCGGGAGCAGATGGACATCAAGATCTTTGTGGACACCGACGCGGACGTTCGCATCCTCCGCCGCCTGGTGCGGGACGTGAAGGAGCGGGGGCGGAGCTTGGACTCGGTGGTGGGCCAGTACCTGTCCACCGTCAAGCCCATGCACGAGGCCTTTGTGGAGCCGTCCAAGAAGTACGCCGACCTGATCGTTCCCGAGGGGGGCAACAACCAGGTGGCCCTGGAGATGATCGTCCGGCGGGTCCAGCACCACCTGGACGGCCGGTAGGGAACTCCCCGCCCCCGGCCGCCGTCTAAGAAGCACTAACGACTGGAGAAAAAGGAGTGTTCGCCATGAGAGTTCGCCCGCTGGCCCTGGGGGCGTGTGTCTGCCTGGCCCTCAACCTGTGCGCCTGCGCCCCCTCCGCGGGGGTGATCGGCGGCCCGGACGGCCCCACCGTCCTGATCTCCGCCGCCCCCGACCAGACCCCCGCAACCTCGGCCGCCCTCGGCGAAGCGACCCCGGAGATCCCGGAGGCCCCCACGGAGGCGCCCGCCTCGGAGGCCCCCCATTCAGAGACCCCGGCCTCGGAGACGCCGCCCCTCTGCGGGTATCCGCCCGCCCCGGCGCCGTCGGAGCCGGAAGCGATCCCGCCCAGCGAGATGCCCTCGGAAGCGCCCATCGCGGAGCCGTCCCCGGAGGCCCTGGCCACCGCCGCCGCGCTCTACGCCCAGTGGCGGGACGGCGTACAGCCGGCCCCCGACCTGGCGGACATGAGCGCCTATCTGGACGCCTACTACGACCTGGACGGCTCAGAACTGGAGAGTTTTGTCTTCTACCAGCCGGATATGTCCGGCACCTTGCAGGAGGTGTTCCTGGCGAAGGCCAAGCCGGGCCAGGCGGGGACGGTCCAGGCCGCCTGTCAGGGGCGGCTGGAGGCCCTCCAGGAGGAGGCGGCCTTCTACACCGGCACGGGCAACTACGTGGACGCGGCGGTGCTGGAGACGGCGGGGGACTGGGTGCTCCTGGCCGCCTGCCCGGACAGCGCCCGGCTGGCCCAGCTCCTCCGGGAGGCGGCGAACTGAATCCACTTTGACAAGGATGTGGTCCCTTGGTCTTCTCCACCCCCTTTTTCCTGTTCTTCTATCTGCCCATCGTGCTGGCGGCGTACTATGTCACGCCGCTGAAGTTCCGCAACGCCGTTTTGCTCCTGCTCAACCTGGTCTTTTACGGCTGGGGGGAGCCGGTGTATATCTGCATCATGTTCGCCTCCATCGCCATCGACTACACCCACGGTCTGCTGGTACACCGGGCCAAGGCCCGGGGGAACGACCGGGCCGCCCGGTGGGCGGTGGCAAGCTCGGTGGTCTTCAACCTGGCCCTGCTGTTCTTCTTTAAGTACTGGGACTTTATCGCCGGGAGCCTGGCGGCGGCGGGGCTGACCTTCATGCCCAGGCTGGGCCTCTCCCTGCCCATTGGCATCAGCTTTTACACCTTCCAGACCATGAGCTACACCATCGACGTCTACCGGGGGGACGCCCGGTGCCAGCGGAACATCGTCACCTTCGGAACCTTCGTCACCCTCTTTCCCCAGCTCATCGCCGGGCCCATCCTGAAGTACAAGGACCTGGACGACCAGCTCAGAGGGCGGGACCACTCCCCGGAACGGTTCGCCGCCGGGGTGCAGATCTTCGTGGTGGGTCTGGCCAAAAAGGTGCTGATCGCCAACAACATCGGCAAGCTGTGGGACGTGTATCTGGCCGCGCCCCAGAGCGGGCTCACCACCCTGGGGGCGTGGATGGGCATCCTGGCCTTCTCCTTCCAGCTCTACTTCGACTTCTCCGGCTACTCGGACATGGCGGTGGGCCTGGGGCGGATGCTGGGCTTTGAGTTCATGGGGAACTTCAACTACCCATACCTCGCCAAGAGCGTCACCGACTTCTGGCGGCGGTGGCATATCTCCCTGAGCTCCTGGTTCCGGGAGTACGTCTACTTCCCCCTGGGGGGCAGCCGGGTGAGCAAGCCCCGGCTGGTGTTCAACCTGCTGGTGGTGTGGGCCTGTACCGGCATCTGGCACGGGGCCAACTGGAACTTCCTGCTCTGGGGGCTCTACTACTTCGTCTTCCTCACCCTGGAAAAGCTGGTGTGGGGCAAGGGGCTGGAAAAGCTGCCCGGGGCCGTGGGGCACGGCTACACCCTGCTGGTGGCGGCGGTGGGCTGGGCCCTGTTCGCCATCGAGGATATGTCCCTCCTCCCCGGATACCTGGGGGCCATGTTCGGCTTTGCCCCCGGGGGGCTGGCCGCTCCGGGGGATCTCTACTACCTGCGCTCCTACCTGCCCATGCTCCTGGCGGCGGGGGTGGCCTCCACCCCCCTGGCGGCGCGGCTCTGGCACAAGGGGCCGGAGCGGGCGCGGCGGCTGATCCTGCCCGCGGGCCTGCTGGCCGGGCTCATTCTCTGCACCGCCTATCTGGTGGACGCCACCTATAACCCCTTCCTCTACTTCCGCTTTTGAGGTGAGAGCCATGTCGAAAAAATACGCCATCTTCATCACCGCCCTGTTCTGCGCCTTTTTGGGCACCTTCTTTGCCGCCAACGCCTTGACGCCCGACCGGGCGTTCTCCCCCCTGGAAAACCGCGTCCTGGCCCAGGCGCCCAAGCCGGAGCCGGGCAAGCTCACGGGGCTCGCGCCCGTCACGGCGGAGGGCAACCTCCTGAACGGCCAGTTCATGGAGGATTTTGAGGCCTACGTCACCGACCAGTTCGTCCTCCGGGACCAGTGGATCGCCCTCAAGGCCGGGGCGGAGCGCCTGATGGGCAAGCGGGAGAACAACGGGGTGTACCTGGGCGACCGGGAGACCCTGATCCCCCGCTTCGACCCCCCCGCCGACGAGCGGGCCGTCCAGCGGTGCGAGAAGAACTTCGGCTACGTGGACGCCCTGGCGGGGCTCACCGACGCGCCGGTCTACTTCTCCCTCATCCCCGGCAAGGCGTCCCTTTGGGCGGACCGCCTCCCCGTGGGGGCCCCCAACGGGGACGAGGGGGTATACCTGCTCCGGGGGGCGCAGACCGCCGCCCGGTGGATCGACGTGAACACCGCCCTGGCCGCCCACAGGGACGAGGAGATCTTCTACCGCACCGACCACCACTGGACCTCCCTGGGGGCCTACTACGCCTACGCCGCGCTGATGGAGCGCATGGGCCAGACCCCCGTGGCGCTGGAGAGCTTCACCCCCACCGTGGCCTCCGACCAGTTCTACGGCACCGCCTACTCCACCTCCGGGGTCCGCTGGGTGACGCCCGACGTCATCCAGCTCTACGTCCCCCAGGAGGCCGGGACGGTGACCAACTATTTCAGCCAGACCGACGTGGTGGAAAACGCCCCGCTCTACGACCTCACCAAGCTGGAGGGGAAGGACAAGTACGCCATGTTCCTCTCGGGCAACAAGCCCCTGACGGTGGTGAAGTCCAACGTGGCCCCCGCCGACGCTCCCAAGCTCCTGCTCATCCGAGACTCCTTCTCCGACGCCCTGGCCCCCTTCCTCTGCTACAACTTCTCCGAGATCCACCTGGTGGACCCCCGGTACTACAAGGTCCCCTCCGCGCAGTACGTCCGGGACAACGGCATCGACCAGGTGCTGGTGCTGTACAGCGTGGACAATTTTGTGAGCGAGTCCAGCCTCTTTGTGCTGGCCATGCCGGCGCAGTGAGGTTGATTTGGCCCAACGGGCGGGGTTTGCCGCCTGCGGATAGGCGAGGTTTGTCCTCCTGAACGGGGGGTTGTTGATTGCCCACACTGGGCAAAGGTCGCGCCTGCCCGACGCGGGGGCCAAACCCATTTTCTTTTTCTTTGCGAAGAAAAAGAAAACGGTTTTGGATGCCAAAAGAAAAAGAAGGGGCTATTATTGTGGCCTCTCCCTCTTACCCTCGGCGGCCCGGATTTACAGGATTGCTCGTGGAAGATGCCGCCACTGGGCGGCGCGATGCCGTCCCGGGAATCAAGTAGCTCTCCTACTGCTACCGCCGCGGCCGCCTCTAGGGCGAAGGACTGAAAGGCGGCTTGAACGGGGCCGGGATACGGTCGCCGAGGCCGCCGGTAAAGTAGAAAGTTGGGAAATTATTCTCCCTTCCTCGTTTCAACCAAACAAAAACTCTCCCGGCGTGTAAGCTGGGAGAGTTCGTTTTTTGCAACTCGAAGGGTAATAAGCGGGGGTGGGGTGAGTGGCGAAAGGCAAAGGACAAGGGAAACGGCCCCCTAGTCCTAGTCCCCAGAGGCGGCCGCGGCGCTCATGGTAGAAACGTCACGCCCCGTTGGCGTATCACATCGTGCCGCCCAGTGGCGGCATCTTCCACGAGCGATCCAGTCTTTCCGGGCCGCCGAGGGTGAGAGGGAGAGGCAACAATAATAAGCCAAACTCTTTTCTCTTTGGAGTCCAGGACCGTTTCTCTTTTCTTCGCAAAGAAAAGAGAAATGGTCCTGGCCCCCGCGCCGGGAGGCGCGACCTTTGCCCAGTGTGGGCAAGCAATAACCCCCCGTTGAGAGGAAAAACCTTGCCTTACGGAAAAAGAGGATAACCCCCCTCCCCCGCCGGGTCAGGGGAAAATGCTGGCAACGCGCAGGAGGGCGCGGGCCAGGTCGGGGCGGTAGAGGGGGTCGGCGGGGTCCAGGGAGTTGACCGTCACCCCGCCGCCGCCGCGGGCGGTGGCGTGGAGGTAGCGGCCCCGGCCCAGGTACAGGGCCACGTGGCCGGGGAAAAAGAGGGCGTCGGCGGGCCGCAGGCGGGCGCGCGGGATCTCCCCCAGGGCGAAGCCCGGCGCCAGGGCCGCGTCCCGGTAGACGGTGACGCCGTTCAAGAGATAGGCCATGGACACCAGCCCCGAGCAGTCGATGCCCCAAGGGGTCTTGCCGCCCCAGCGGTACGGGCTGTCCCGGTAGAGCAGGGCGGCGCGGACGATCCGGGCGCGCATGACCACCGGGGGCACCCGGGGCGGGGCGGTGAGCCGCGCGCCCAGCAGGCCGGAGCGGATATACCCCCTCGTGCCGTCGGCCAGCGCCGCCTCGGTCCAGCCCTCCCCCGCCTCTCCCATCTCCGCCACCACCGCGCCCAGGGGCAGGGTGTTCAAGACGGGGGCGCGGATGTCGGGCCGGGCCAACACATGGGCGGCGGTCCGCCAGCGGACGATCTTCTTTGGCAGCGCCTCCCACCGCGCCGCCTCCTCCCCATCGGTCAGCAGGTGGGAGACGGGGGCGTAGCCCTCGTAGCGGTAGGGCGTCCGCACCTGCCGCCACGGGGCCGAGGGCTGGGCCAGCACCTCCAGGACCATGCCGCAGAGGGCCTCGTCCGCCAGGGGGCTGGCCGGGTCGGGGGCGGTGTGCAGGGGGCACACCGGGGTCTTGACCACAGCGTTCACGCAGGGCACCTCCTTTGGGTCGCTTGTTCAATTTATTCCAGCGGCGCAAAAATATTTACCGCTTCCCGCCGGCATATTCCCCGGCCAAATTTCACATCCTGTGGACAGGGAAATCGCGATCACAAGAGAAGGAGACGCCCTATGATGAAACGAGTTGTCGCGGCACTTTTGTGCCTTTCTTTGTCCCTGACCCCCGCTCTGGCCGCCCCGGCCGGCCCCGGCGAGCTGCCGGTGGGCTCGGCGGTGCTGATGGAGAAGGAGACGGGGACCATCCTCTACGAGCAGAACGCCCACGCCAAGCTGGAGCCCGCCAGCGTCACCAAGGTGATGACCATGCTGTTGGTGCTGGAGGCCATCGACGGCGGGGTGCTGACCTGGGAACAGCCCATCTCCGTCTCCGCCCACGCCGTGAGCATGGGGGGCAGCCAGATCTGGCTGAAGGAGAACGAGCAGATGACGGTGCGGGATATGTTCAAGGCGGTGGCGGTGGTCTCCGCCAACGACTGCGCCGTGGCCCTGGCCGAGGCGGTGGCGGGCAGCGAGGAGGCCTTTGTCCAGCGGATGAATGAGCGGGCCGGAGAGCTGGGGATGGCGGACACCACCTTCCTCAACGCCACCGGCCTGCCCGCCCCGGGCCACGTCACCAGCGCCTACGACATCGCCCTCATGTCCCGCCAGCTGGTGCTGTACCACCCGGAGATCCGGGAGTTCACCACCATCTGGATGGACTCCCTGCGAAACGGCGCTTTTCAACTGAGCAACACCAACAAGCTCATCCGCTTTTACGACGGGGCCACCGGCCTGAAGACCGGCTACACCTCCTCCGCCCACTACTGCCTGTCCGCCACGGCGGAGCGGGACGGGATGGAACTCATCGCCGTCACCATGAACTCCCCCACCTCCCCCCAGCGGTTTGAGGCAGCCAAGGCCCTGCTGAACTTCGGCTTCGCCAACTACGCCCTGGTGAACGTCTACCCCAGCCAGGCCATCCCGCCGGTGAACGTGGAACTGGGGGAGTATGAGACGGTCCAGCCCCTGCTGGAGGGCAGCGCCAAGGTCCTGCTGGAGAAGGCCCAGGCCGCCCGGGTGGAGACCGCCCTGGAACTCTCCCCCACCGTCCAGGCCCCCGTGGAGCAGGGGCAGATCTTGGGGCATATGCGCGTCAGCGTGGACAACGTGACGGTGGCGGAGGTGCCGCTGGTGGCGGACCGGGCGGTGGACAAGCTGACGGTGGGCGGTATCTTCAAGCGGCTGGTCCGCCCGCTGTTCCTGGCCCCCTGAGCGTAAAAAAGAGAGACGAGGCTGGGCCTCGTCTCTCTTTTTGTCCCGCTGGGTCTACGCGGCCTCCTGGGTGGGGTCGAGCAGGTCCTCGGCCTCCAGGGGCGCGTCCAGGTCGTCCGCCTCGGCGGTGGGGACGCCGGACAGCTCCAGCCCGGCCTCCTCGTCCCGCTTGGCGCAGGTCATGCACAGCCGCTCCTTGTGGGCCGCCACCGCCTCCTCCACCGAGCCGTAGGTCAGATCGTCGGTGCGGTCCAGGTGGTAGCAGTCCTCGTGGGAGTGGTAGACGCTGCCGTGGGCCGTCCAGTAGACCGCCACGCCGTCGTAGATCTGCTGGGCCAGGTCCTGACCCTGCTGTTCGGCGCTGTACGGGTCAAAGTCGTACCCGGTCAGACCGCCGATGAGCAGGGCCACCACCGCCACGATGGAGGCGATGGTCTTGGTCTTGCCGTCGGCCTCTTTGTTGGTGAGGATCAGGATGATGAAGGGCACAAAGGCCAGCACGCTGGCGATCATCCCCAGGTTGTTCCAGAGCCAGAACTTCACCTTATTGGCCTGGGAGGCCGGGGCGATGCGGTTGGCCCGCTTCCAGAGCTGGGAGCCCACCACCACGCAGACAAGGTCCAGCGCCAGCGCGCCGATACCCAGCACCCAGCGCAGGGTCTCCCCCGCGGGGATCTTGCCCACCAGGATCAGCAGGGCCAGCACCTCCAGCGCGATGGCCGCCACCCATAGGACGGCGGCGCCGACGCGGAGGCCGGTGGCGCTGCCCGCGGGGCGGGCGGGGTTCTGGGGCTTGGCCGCGCCGGGGGTGGGGCTGGCGGAGGAGGCGGCGGTCAGGTTATGCTGTTTGCGGGGCTTCTTTGTCTCTGCCATGTTCCATTCTCCCTTCTGATAGACGCTCTTGGCTTATTCCAGCACCGCGCCCCGGGCGGCGGAGGTGACCAGCTTGGCGTACCGGGCCAGGTAGCCGGTGGTGACCGCCGGGGGCTTGGGCTGCCAGACCGCCCGGCGGGCGGCCAGGGTGGCCTCGTCCACCAGCAGGTCGATCTTGCAGTTGGGGATGTCGATGGCGATCTGGTCCCCCTCCTCCACCAGGGCGATGGGCCCGCCCTGGGCGGCCTCGGGGCAGACGTGGCCGATGGAGGCGCCCCGGGTGGCGCCGGAGAAGCGGCCGTCGGTGATGAGGGCCACCTCCTTATCCAGGCCCATCCCGGCGATGGCGGAGGTGGGGTTGAGCATCTCCCGCATCCCCGGCCCGCCCTTGGGACCCTCGTAGCGGATGACCACCACATCGCCGGGTACGATCTTTCCCTCGTAGATGGCGGCGATGGCGTCCTCCTCGCTGTCAAAGACCCGGGCGGGGCCGGTGTGGGTCATCATCTCGGGGGCCACGGCGGCCTGCTTGACCACGCAGCCCTCGGGGGCCAGGGTGCCCTTGAGCACGGCGATGCCGCCGTAGGGGGAGTAGGGCTTGTCGATGGGGCGGATGATCTCCGGGTCCAGGTTGACCACGCCCTCCAGATTCTCCGCGATGGTCTTGCCGGTGACGGTCATGAGGGAGGTGTCCAGCAAATTCTTTTTGGTCAGCTCCTTCATCACCGCCCACACCCCTCCGGCGGCCTCCAGGTCCTCCATAAAGGTGTCCCCGGCGGGGGCCAGGTGGCAGAGGTTGGGGGTCTTGCGGGAGATCTCGTTGGCCATGTCGAAGTCGATGTCCAGCCCGCACTCGTGGGCGATGGCGGGCAGGTGGAGCATGGAGTTGGTGGAACAGCCCAGGGCCATGTCCACCGTCTCGGCGTTGTGGAAGGCGGCGGGGGTCATGATGTCCCGGGGCTTGATGTCCCGCTTGACCAGCTCCATGATCTGCATCCCCGTGTGCTTGGCAAGGCGCAGGCGGTGGGACCACACCGCGGGGATGGTGCCGTTGCCCCGCAGGGCCATGCCCAGGGCCTCGGTGAGGCAGTTCATGGAGTTGGCGGTGTACATCCCGGAGCAGGAGCCGCAGGAGGGGCAGGCGTTCTCCTCAAAGTCCCGCACCCCCTCGTCGTCCAGCTTGCCGGCCTTGTAGGCCCCCACCGCCTCGAACATATGGGACAGGCAGGAGCGCCGGCCGTCCCGCAGGCGACCGGCCAGCATGGGCCCGCCGGAGCAGAAGATGGTGGGGATGTTCAGCCGGGCGGCGGCCATGAGCAGGCCGGGGACGTTCTTGTCGCAGTTGGGGATCATCACCAGGCCGTCAAACTGGTGGGCGATCGCCATAGCCTCGGTGGAGTCGGCGATCAGGTCCCGGGTCACCAGGGAGTACTTCATGCCGATGTGGCCCATGGCGATGCCGTCGCACACGGCGATGGCGGGGAACTCCACGGGGGTGCCCCCGGCGGCCCGGACCCCGGCCTTCACCGCCTCGGCGATCTTGTCCAGGTTCATGTGGCCGGGGACGATCTCGTTGTGGGAGCTCACCACCCCGATGAGGGGGCGGTCCAGCTCCTCGGCGGTGTACCCCAGGGCGTAGAATAGCGAGCGGTTGGGGGCCCGCTCCACCCCTTTTTTCACATTTTCACTCCGCATTGTGTTGTGCCTCCGTTTTTTTATCCCTTACAGCTGGAAGTCCATGTCCAGGCTCCAGGTCCGGCTCTCCCCAGGCTGCATCCAGAACGCGCCGGGGCGGGCCATCAGGTCGTGGGCATCGTTCACGTGGCCGTCCCAGGGCTCCATGCACAAAAAGCCGGGCACCCCGGGCGGGGCCCACAGGACGGTGCAGAACCAGCCCTTGGTGGCCACCTGGATGTACTTGCCGCTGGGCTTGTGCTCCAGGCGGCACCAGTCCCCCGCGTCCTTGCGGACGATGGGGCCGTCGTCGAACATGGAGGTCTCCACCGCCAGTTCCGCGCCGCCCTCCAGGCGGATGACGTAGTCGCCCAACTCACTGCCGGGGACGAAGGGCACCCGGAAGCCGGGGTGGTAGCCCATCTGGGTGGGCATAGGCTTGTCAGAGGTGTTGGTGGCGGTGCAGATGGTGCGGGCCCGCTTGCCCTCCAGCTTGTGGACCGTCTGGAAGGTGAAGGACCAGGGCCAGGGCTCCGCGCCGTCGTGGGTAAAGCGGAAGGTCAGGCTGTCCGGCGACTGGTCCACCAGCTGGTGGGGGAAGTCCCGGACGAAGCCGTGCTTGGAGGTGACGGTGTGGCGGACGCCGTCGGCCTCGAACCAGTCGTCCTGGATGACCCCGCACCAGGGGAAGCAGACCGGGGCCCGGAAGGGCCACACGGCGGGGTCGGCGCCCCAGATGAGCTCCTGGCCGTCCGCCTTGCGGATGTTCCACAAAAGGCCGCCCAGGTCGTTGGCCACCAGGGTCAGATCGCGGTTTTGAATGGTGTATTCCATAGAAAGATCCCCCTTTTGTCAAAATGGCTGGTACCATCATACCACCCCCCGCCCCGGATTGCAAGCAAAAGCGCCCGTCTTGCCACGGAAAGGGTTTGGGATGGGGATTTTCGCAAATTTTTCCGTCTTGCAATCCGGGGGCGGCTATGATAAGGTAATGGGAGAAGTATCCGTATGAGCGGAAAGGAGAAAGACCCATGAAGAAAAAACTGCTGTCTACCCTGTTGGCGCTGGCCATGGCGCTGACCCTGCTGCCCACGGCGGCCCTGGGAGCCGACCAGGCCGAGCCCACGGAGCACCAGGAAAGCTGGATCACCAACGTCAATTTCTACTACCGCGGCGCGGCCGTCATCCCGACGGACGACGTCCCCTGGGCGGACCACAGCGCCCAGCGGAATGTGTTCGCCGTCAAACTGGACGGCGGGTACACCACCGCGGACAAGGAGGCCGGAATTTACAGCTTCGCCATCAAGGCCGGCTCTCCCAGCGACAACCCCAAAGACGAGAGCTATGTCCCCGTCGAAAAGGTCCTCTACGACAAGGAGTGGCCTGATCCCGGCCTCTCCAAAACGGCCTATTTTGAGGTCCCCGTCGGCGTTCTGAAAAGCGATCAGAGCACCTACACCGTCCGGGTGGTGAACAAGGATGGGAAGTATGACGAGAAGTCCATCACCCTGAAAAAGGTGACCTTTAAGGACAACGCCGGCGAGAATATCAGCGGCAAGAGCGCCTGGGCCGAGGCGGACCGGGACCATGTGCTTCAGGAGGACGGCGGCGGCGCCTTCTGCGCCTTCGTCTCGGCCGAGGACTCCTATCCCGACCTGCCCAGCCTGGCGGACACCGGCGACGGCGTCGGCAAGGGCCAGTTCCTGGGCTGGGCGAAGACGCAGGAGCAGGAGAACGCCCAGCTGTTCGCCTCCATCCCCGAGGACACCACCCTCTACGCCGTCTTTGGCGAGCGGCCCAACCGGGTGCTCAAGGTGCGGACCCAGGACGGCCCGGAGGGCCAGGAGGTCGCCTGGGGCCAGAGCGTGACCCACACGGTCGAGTTCGGCCAGCGCGAGCCCCTGACCCTCTACATCCGCAACGAGGGCAACCGGAAGTTCGAGAAGGTCTACACCTCCTCCACCGCCCACTTTGACATGACCTATGTGGCCCCCACGGACCCGGGTGTGACCCAGGTCACCGAGGGCGTGTTCCATAACTGCTACAACATCGAGCCCGGAAAGACCCTGGCGGTGCGCTTCACCCCCAAGGAGAACATCCCCGTTGGCACCTACGATGACCAGGCCATCCTGCAAAACGAGACGGACAGCACCATCCGCTACATCCCCATCCACCTGGAGGTGAAGCCCCGCCAGGTGGAGCTCACCGCCGAGAACCTCACCAAGACCTACGGCCAGAGCCTGGGCCCGGAGGCGGTGGAGTGGTCGGTGGACGGCGACGAGGACGGTGCGCTCAAGGCCCTCCTCTCCGGCGCGCTGACCTTCACCAGCAGCGGCTTCCTCCCCTCCATCGACGCCAAGGAGGACGGCTACCCCATCGAGATTCAGAACAGCCAGGGGCATTTTAATGTCAACTGGAAGGGCGAGACCCCCAAGGTGGTGGTAAAGCCGGCCGATCCCAAGCCCAGCGTGGACAAGCCCGCCGTGTCCCTGATGAAGGGGCACAGCCTGTCCGACGTGACGCCCACGGTGGAGTTCACCAACCCCAACAACAACGACCCCGTGGCCGGCGACATCACCTGGCAAGACGGTAACCAGCACTGGGACACCAAGGGGGAATATAGCGCGACGTACACCTTCACCCCCCATGCCAGGAACAACTACAACGTCTATAAGGGCACGGCCACGGTGAACGTCTCGGACAAGTACACCGTGGATCTGAAGCCCACTACCGCCGCGGCGTGGCACACGGTGGAGTACGACGGCCAGACCCACGCCATCAAATTTGCCATCCACCCCGACCACGACTACGATAAGGACATCTCCGAGATCGGGCCGATCCAGGTCACCTACCAGAAGCAGGGCGCCGACGGCCAACCCACCGAGGAACCCCCCAAGGACGCGGGGGTCTACACCGTGACCGCCCGGACGGAGGAGAGCGAACACTTCGCCGCCGACGAGTCCACCGCCACCCTGACCATCTCCCCCAAGACGGTGGCCGTCACCTGCACCGCCAAGGACAAGGTCTACGACGGCACCACCACCGCCACCGCCGGGACCCCGGCGCTCCAGGGGGTCCTGCGGAACGACGTGGTCTCCGTGACCGCCACCTCCGCCGTCTTTAACAGCGCCGCCGTGGGCGAGAAGAAGCCCGTCACCGTCACCCTGGGCGAGCTGACCGGCGCCGCCGCGGGCAACTACCGGCTCCCCGTGGGCGGCACGGTGGCCGCCACCGCCTCCATCCGCAAAAAGCCCGTCACCCTCCAGCCCACGGCGGAGGCCAAGCTCACCAAGGAGTACGGCGAGACCTTTGTGCTGAACCTGGATCAGTTCCAGATCGCCGAGAACGGCCTGGTGGACGGGGAGTCCCTGGGCGTCCACGTGGCGGGGCAGCTGGCCTGCGGCGGCGTGGGGCCCCAGGCGAAGGTGGGGGACTACCCCATCACCTTCACCACCAACGAGGGCAACTACGCCGTCACCCTGGCCCCCAACACCAAGCTGACCGTCAAGCCCGCCGCGCCCAAGCTGCGGGAGGGCAGCGTGCAGACCTCCACCGGCTGGTCCAAGGGCACCCTGGCGAGCGTCTCCCTGGCCGGGGAGTATGTCAACCCCCACAGCGCGGACATGGTGGTGACCGGCACCTGGGCGTGGGACGCTCCGACCACCAAGCTGGATACCGCCGTCGACAGGGTCCTGGAGGCAACGTGGACCTTCACCCCGGACGACAAGACCAACTACACCGCCGAGGGCCTGACCGGGACGGCCCAGGTGACGGTCAGCGAGTCCCAGCCGGTCTCCATCCAGGGCGCGGAGCCTCAGACGGTGACCTATACCGGCGATTCCCATACGTATGACATTGAAAAAGTCACCACCGAGCCCGCGGACGCCGTGGTCACCCTCCGCTACCGCCTCCACCAGGATGCCGACGGCGGCCACCAGAACACCGAGTCCTTCGAGGTGGAGCCCCCCGTCCAGGCGGGCACCTATGACGTGCTGATCACCGCCACGCCGCCCGCCGGGGAGCGGGAGCAGCAGTACGTGGAAAACACCTTCATCGTCCACCTGATCGTGGACAAGGCGACGCCGGTCACCACCGGCGTGGGCCCCTTCTCCGGCCGGGAGGGTACCCGCCTGTCCCAGCTGTCCGGCCTGCCCGAGACCCTCCCCGGCGTGAACGATGAGACGGTGCCCGGCGCCTTCTCCTGGAGCGCGCCGGAGGCCACCATCGCGGAGGAGACGGCGGAGTTTGACTGGAGCTTTGTCCCGGAGGACCCCAACTACAAGGCGGTGGCCGGGACGGCCACGGTCACCATGGAGGCGGACCCGCGGACCGTCACCGGCACGGTCTGGAACCTCCCCGAGGGGTATGAGGACTCCGTCACCGTCACCCTCCCCACGGGGGAGAACGCCCTGGCGGCCGGGGAGACGGTGAACTTCTACGCCGACCGGGACTGCACGGAGCTTCTGGGCACGCTGGTGGTCCCCGAGGAGGGGACGCGGGCGGTGGTCCGCTTCTCCGCCGACGCTCTCCCCTCCCAGGCCGGCCGGATCTACGCCAAGATCGCCGGACAGCGCACCCAGGTCTGCCCCCTCTCCTATGAGGCCGCGGTGGGCCAGGAGCTGACCGACAGGGCCGTCCAGGTGGGCCACGAGTTCTCCCTGGCCCCGGCGGGGGCCGTCTCCACCGCCTACACCCTGGAGGCGGACACCGATATCCTGGAGCCCCTGGAGGGCGAGGGTTGCTCCTTCCGGGCCCTGGCCGAGGGCACGGCCACGGTGACCCTCACCGTGACCTATCCCCACCCCGACACCACCGACCACCCGGACGACACCGTCACCGTCACCAAGGCCATCACCATCACCGTCACCGCTGAGCCCGTGGTGGTGGACAAGACCGAGCTGGGCACCGCCCTTCAGGAGGCCCAGGCCAAGGTGAAGGACGTGAAGCCCAGCGCCGACGGCTCCGACGTGCCCCACACCGAACAGTGGGCCACCCAGGGCGATATCGACGCCTTCCAGCAGGACATCGCCCGCGCCCAGGCCGTCTACGACGACGAGGACGCCACCCAACAGCAGGTGGAGGACGCCGTCACCGCCCTGCGGGCCGCCATCGACGACTTTACCCCCGCCGACGGCAATCAGAACGAGGGCGGCGACCAGCCCGGCGAGGTGGACAAGACCGCCCTGGATGCCGCCATCCAGGCCGCCCAGGCCAAGGTGAAGGACGTGAAGACCAGCGCCGACGGCAAGGACGTACTCACCAGCGAACAGTGGGCCACCAAGGACGCTATCGACGCCATCAACAGGGCCATCGCCGACGCCCAGGCCGTCTATGACGACAAGGACGCCACCAAAGAAGCGGTGGAGGCCGCCGTCACGGCCCTGACGGCCGCCACCGACGCCTTTAAGCCCGCCGCCGGCTCCAAGACCCAGGGCGGCGGCTCCGGCGGCAGCGGTGGTTCCGGCGGCTCCGGCGGCAGCGGCGGCTCCGGCGGTTCCGGCGGGGGTTCCGGCTCCGGCGGCGGCTCCGGGTCCACCGGCAGTACCTCCGCCCCGGCTGTCCTGACCCCCAGCGCCTCGGTCAGCAGGGGCGAGGCCAAGTCCTCGGTGACCCTCAACGCCGTCACCTCCGGCGTGGCGGACGCGCAGAAGGCCGGGAGCGGCGCGCTCACCGTGTCCCCCCAGGTGAAGGGGGACGCGGACAAGGTCACGGTGGAGCTGCCCCAGTCCGGCGTGGGCCGGGTGGCGGAGGCCGGGCTGGATCTGACGGTGAAGACCGACGCGGCCCAGGTGACCCTGCCCCCCGCCGCGCTGAAGGACCTGAACGCCGACGGCGGCAGTACCCTCAGCGTCAGCGTGGAGACCCAGGACGGCGGCGCTGTGCGCGTGGAACTGGCGGTGGACGGCAAGGCCGCCGACCAGGTCCAGGGCGGCCTCCAGCTCCAACTCCCGGCGGCCACGGGCGGCAACGTCCTGGTGGTCGTGGGGCCGGACGGCACGGAGACGGTGGTGAAGAAGTCCCTCCTCACCGGCGGCAACGTCCTGGCGGTGCTGGACGGCTCCTGCACCGTGAAGCTGGCGGACCACCACAAGAGCTTTGACGACGTGGCCGGGAACAGCTGGTTCGCCGGCGCGGTGGACTTCGCCAGCAGTCACGAGCTGTTCCAGGGGGTGACGGAGCGCGCCTTCGCCCCCGAAGAGACCATGACCCGGGGCATGCTGGCCACCGTCCTGTGGCGGCTGGAGAGCGAGCAGGAGGCCGGGTCGGCCTCCGCCTTTACCGACGTGGCCGCGGGCAGCTGGTATGAGGAGGGCGTCCTCTGGGCCAATCAGCGCGGCATCGTCACCGGCTACCAGGGCGGCCTGTTCGGCCCCGGGGACAACATCACCCGGGAACAGCTGGCCACCATGCTCTGGCGCTACGCCAAGGACCAGGGCCTGGCGGTGACCGGCGGCGGCGACCTGTCCGCCTTCACCGACAAGGCCGCCATCTCCGACTACGCCGGGGAGGCCATGCGCTGGGCCGTGGGCGCGGGCCTGATGCAGGGCAAGGGCGGAAGCACCCTCGACCCCCGGGGCAGCGCCACCCGCGCGGAGGTAGCCACCGTCATGCAGCGCATGGTGGGGTTGCTGGTAAAGTGAGCGAAAAACCGCCCGCCGACAGGGCCTGAGCCTCGTCGGCGGGGGAGATAGCAAGGCAGGGCGGGGTCCAACACCCCGCCCTGCTTTTTCGCGGTTTTACGGCCCGGCGGCCCCACTCACCGCCCGGGCAGGAGACGGTACCACCGGTAGCCGATGTAGAAAAAGGTCTCCCGGGCCAGGAAGGGGAGCTTGGTCCGCCAGGTGACGTACCGGGAGGTGGGCGTGGGGGAGCTGTACGCCCGGATCCCCGCGTCCTGGGCCAGCAGCATGGCCCGCTTCATGTGCAGAGGGTCGCTGACCAGAATGGCCGTGTCACAGCCCGCCGCGTCCATGAGCTCCCGGGCGTTTTCCAGGTTCTCCTGGGTGATGGCGGAGCGGTCCTCCACCAACACGTCCTCCGCCGGGACCCCCTGGGCCAGGACATACCCCTGGGCGGCGGCCCCGTCCGAACAGGTCTCCCCCGCCCCCGTCCCGCCGGTCACGATCAGCTTGTCCACATACCCCGCCCGGTAGAGCGCCACGGCGTGGTCCAGCCGCGCCCGGTACACCGGGGAGACCTGGCCGGCGTGGGTGGCCGCCCCCAGCACGATGGCCGCGTCCGCCCGGGTCTTCTGGTCCCGCCCGCTGAAGGCCAGGATGGAGGCCGCGTTGGCGGCCACGTAGACCGCCAGCCCCAGCGCGAGGCCCAGCAGGACGAGCCCCCGGCGCCTCCACCGATCCCCCTTTTCCCTCACAGCTCCACCCAGCGCTCCTCCCGGGAGGAGCGGTAGATGGCCTGGACGATCTGCACCGCGTGGAGGGCGCTCCGGCCGGTGACCAGGGGCGCTCTCCCCTCCCGAATGGCGGATATCACGTCCTGGTACTGCCGGACAAAGGAGGGGTGGCGCGCGCCGTCCTCCTTCCCCACCCGCAGAAGGGCGTCCAGCTGGGCGTCTTCGCCCTTTCGCAGGGCATAGTACGCCAGGGCGTCGTCCTGGATGCCGGCGCTGCCGTCCTGGCCGTAGACGGCCACCTCCGCCGGGCGGCCGGGCCAGGCCAGCGTCATCCCCTCCACCACCCCCAGCGCGCCGCTCTCAAAGCGCAGGAGGGCCAGGCCGATGTCCTCGGCGGGGATATCGTGGGCCAGGGTGTCGTACCGGCCGCACACCGCCCGCACCGGGCCCATGAGGTACTGGAGCAGGTCGATGGAGTGGATGGCCTGGTTCATCAGCGCGCCGCCCCCGTCGCCGTCCCAGGCGCCCCGCCAGACGCTGGCGCGGTAGTAGGCCTCGTCCCGGAACCAGACGGTCTTGGCCGTGCCGTAGCGCAGAGCGCCCAGGGCCCCGGCGTCGATGGCGGCCTTGAGGGCCTGGGAGGCGGGGTCGAAGCGGTGCTGGAAGATGACGCTGAGGGTCAGGCCCCGGTCCTCAAAGGCCCGGATCATCTGAAGGGCCCGGTCGGGGTCGATCTCGATGGGCTTTTCCACCACGCAGTGCTTCCCCGCCGCCGCCACGTCCAGGGCCATGGGCAGGTGGAGGACGGCGGGGGTGCAGATGGTGACCACATCGAGGTCGTCCCGCTTCAGCATCTCCCGGTAGTCGGTGTACCAGGCGCAGCCGTACGCCTCCCCCGCCGCCCGGGCCTTGGCGGGGTCCCGGGTGGCGATGGCGGTCAGGGCCGCCCCCTCCAGCTGGGAGAGGACCTGGGCGTGGGTCTTGCCGATGGTGCCGTAGCCGATGATGGCGAAATTCATAACGCTCCTCCTTTTGTGTGCCAGGGCTGTGGGGTGGATGAGACGGCCTGTCCGGGGCGGTCCAGGGCCCGCTCCATCAAGAGCCAGGTGTACGCGTCCTCCATGGCCTGGGCCAGGGGGTAGCCCTCCCGGCCCTCCGAGATGAGCCCCTCCATGTCCAGCATGAGAGTGGCCAGGGCGTACTCGTCCTGCCAGGGCTCCATGCGGACCTCGCTGTGCCAGTGGCGGCTTTGCTCCAACAGCTCCGGGGTGTGAAGCGCCCCGTAGGCCGGGTCCAGAAAGGGCCGCAGCTCCAGGCGCTGGGGCCGGTGGGTGGCGTCCACACAGCGGATCACCGTGTCGTCCCACTCCCCCCGGACCCCCCGGACGTTGATGTGGCGGGCGCGAATAAAGGAGTGGTACTGCACGCTGTCAAAGTCGTAAAAGCCCACCTTGCCGCCGGAAAACTGGAGGGTGAGGCGGGCGCGGCGGCGGGGCTTCACCGTCCCGTCGGCCACGGGGCCGTAGCGGGAGTCGGTCTCCTCCACCGGGAAGGTGTACCCCTCCCCCCGCAGGGTCATGGGGGGAAAGGCGTCCCCCAGGCACAGCATATGCCGAAGAAGGCTGGCGGCGTGGTAGTCGTGGGCCAGGGAGAGCGCCGCCGCGTCCGGCTCCCCCAGCGCCCCCCGCTCCACCGCCCGCAGTCCGGCGGCGATCAGGGGGTAGCGGATGTACTGCTCGGCGATCTGGACCCGGGCCCCCGCCTGCCCCAGGGCCCACAGCGCGGCCAGCTCCGCCTCGCTCTTGCCCGCCGGGGTCTCGGCCAGGACGGGAAAGCCCCACTCCAGCCAGCGGCGGGTCACGGCGTACTGGTGGGCCTTGTCCACCGCCACCACCACGAAGTCGGGCGCCGCGCGGCGGCACAGCGTCTCGTCGGCGGTGGCGTCCACGGCGCATTCCCGGCTCAGCCGCGCCGCCTTCTCCGGGGTGCGGCACAGGAGATGGCGCAGGGTGAAACACTGGGGGTAGCGCCGGGCGATGCGGACGTAAAACATCGCCCGCCAGCCCGAGCCCACCAGGACAAAGGAAAGCGGTCTCATCTCTCCCCTCCCCTTCCTCGTTTTTTCCATCATACCCAAAAACCGCCGCCTTTGCAAGAGCAAGCCGGGCCCGGGAGCAGAAAATGGATTCCCCGGGAAATACGTGCGGCCCCGGCTCCGGCCCCGCCGTTGGCCCGGAACGCCGACCTCCGGGGCGGATCCGGCGTTCCATCGTCGTCACGATTCGGGGCGGTTCGACCGATTTCCTGTTTTGTTGCCAATTTGTTGCTTGCCATTGGGGGCGGGCGGATGTAAGCTAAGATAAAATAGGGTGTAGAATGGGATGTCTGTTCAGACGCTCCGGGGCATACAAAAGGCTCATGGGCCTTTTACTCCTTGAATAGGCGGGAAGGTATGGACATGACGGCGACGAAACCACAGCGGCGGTCCGGCAACGCGGGCGCGGTCAGGGGGAGGCGGTCCCTCCCCTTCTTCGCGGCCGCGCTGGTGGCGCTGGCGGTGTGCGCCCTTCTGCGGGGGGACCGCTGCCCGGTCCGGGGCGCGCCGCCCCCGGCGGCGGCGCTGGAGGCGCTCTCGGCCAGGAGCGAGGCGGCGTGGAGCGTCCGCTTTGTCCCCACCCTGCCCCCTCTGCCCGCCTTTCTGCTGCCCCAGCCCTACGAATTTGGCGTGCCGCTGGAGGCGGGGGAGCCGGCGGCGGACGACTCGGTCTTTGAAAACGCCGTCTTTCTGGGGGACTCCCGCACCGAGGGGCTTCAGCTCTGGGGCGGCATCCACGGCGGGCGCTACTACTGGGCCCGGGGGATGACGGTCTTTCGGACGGACGACCCGGCGTACACCTTCTCCGTGGACGGCCAGAAGCTGACCATGGTCCAGGCCCTGGGCAAAAAGCGGTACGACAAGGTCTACATCATGATCGGGGTCAACGAGCTGGGCTGGCCGGCCGACCTATTTGAGGAGGGCCTGGGCGCGTTTTTGGACAAGGTCATCGCCGCCCAGCCGGAGGCGGTGGTCTACCTTCAGACCCTCCCGCCCCTGAACGACGACATGGCGCGCAAAAATCTGGCCTATTATGAGAACAATCAGAATGTGAACGCCTTTAACGAGATCATCGTCCGCCAGGCGGCGGAAAAGCGGGTGGTCCTGCTGGACACCGCCCAGGTCTACCGGGACGAGACGGGACAGCTGCCCGCCGACTGGAGCGTGGACGGCTGTCACTTCACCCGGGAGGGATATCAGCTTTGGGCGGACTACCTGCGCTGTCACATTATGGACCCCAAGCGGTACTTTGACAGCCGGGAGACGCCGGAGACAGGAGAGGAGCCTTGAGATGAAACACGCCAAACGAACCGCCGCGCTGCTGCTGGCCCTGCTGGTGGGGGCGCTGTCCCTGGGCGGCTGCGCCGCCCCGGCGGGCCGGGCCGACCCCTCCCCCTCTCCCTCCCCCGCCGTCGATATTCAGACCCCCACGGCCGCCCCGGAGGGCGACGCGGCGGAGGGCTACTCCACCCAGGACGTGCAGACCCTGCTGGACGCCGGCGTTTTCAGCGGGGAGATGGCCCCGCTGGAGGCGGAGGTGATCCCCCTGCTCTACGGCCTGGACGACAGCGCCGTGACCGACTGCGCCGCCTACCTGGCGGCGAACACCACCCAGAGCGCCGACGAGGTGGCCGTGCTGGTGCTGGCCGACGACCAGGCGGCCCAGGAGGCCCAGGCGGCCTGCTTACAGCGGGTGGCCGACCAACTCAAGACCTGCCGGGACTACGCCCCCGCCGCCGTCCCCAGCCTGGAGGCCGCCGTGGTGGAGCGCCGGGGCAACACCGTGCTCCTGGCCGTGGGCGACCCGGCGACCCTGCCCCAGGCCGTGGCCGCGCTCCGGGGCTGACCCAGGAGAGGCGGATATGCGGCCGATCCAAACGCTTGACCCCATCTTCTTTTGGGCGGCGGTCCTTCTGGCCGCGGCGGTTTTGGCGCGCCAGTTTGTCCAGGCCCGGGCCGCCCGGCTCCTCGGGGAGATCGACCCCCCGGCGGAAAAAGCGGCCCCGGCCCCCGCGCCCGCAGAAGCGGAGATCCAAAACCAGCGGCTCTACCGGGCCGCTCTGATCGCCGTGGCGGCGGCGGGGCTTTTCATCCGCCTGTGGCGGTTCGGCTCTGTCCCCGGCGGGTTCAACCAGGACGGGGCCATGGCCGCCGTGGACGGCGCGGCCCTGGGGACCTACGGCACGGACCGCTTCGGCACCCTTCTGCCCGCCCACCTCTACGCCTGGGGCTACGGCCAGATGAGCGCCCTGCTCTCCTACCTTATCGCGCCCCTGGCCCGGCTGTTCGGCCTCAGCCCCATCACCGCCCGGCTGCCCCTTCTGCTGGTCAGCGTGGGGGGCGGGGTGTTTTTCTACCTCTTTGTCAGGGATGCCTTTGGGAAAAAGGCCGCCCTCATCGCCGCCGTGGCGGTAGCCATCGACCCCTGGCACTTCATGCAGAGCCGGTGGGCCCTGGACTGCAATCTGTTCCCCCACTTCTTTGTGGGCGGGGTCTGCCTTTTGCACCGGGGGCTGACGGGCCGGCGGCGGGGGTATGCCTTCCTCTCCATGGTCCTGTTCGGGCTTTGTATGTACTGCTACGGCATCTCCCTCTACACCGTGCCCCTGTTTCTGGTCATCGCCGCGGTGTACGCCGGGGCGAAGGGGTATCTGCCCCTGGGGGACATTCTGATCTCGGCGGGCATTTATCTCGCCGTCGCCTGGCCGTTTTTGCTGACCATGGCGGTGAATTTCTTCCGCTGGGACACCATCGCCCTGCCCTTTGTGACCATCCAGCGATACCCCGACAGCGTCCGCGCCGGGGACATCCTGTTCTTCTCCCCCCACCCCCTTCGACAGCTGCTGGTCAACGCCCGGTATCTGCTGGACATGACCCTGCTCCAGAAAAAGTGCCTCCCCTGGAACGACATTCAGGGCTTTGGCACCATGTACCTGTTCTCCATGCCCTTCGCGGCCCTGGGGGCGTGGGCGCTGGTCCGCGCCAAGGCGGCCCCCGGTCGGGCGCTGACGGCGGCGGCGCTGGCGGTCAGCCTCGCCGCCGGACTGCTGACCGACCGGGTGAACGTCAACCGGATCAACATCGCCTACTACTTTCTCCTGCTCCTCATCGTCCTGGGGGTCTGCGCTGTGTGGCGGGAGCTCAAGTGGGCGCGGCTGGCGGTGCCGGCCATGTACGCCGTGGCCGCTCTCTTGCTGGTCCACACGTATTTCACCGACTACGCCCAGCAGATCGGGTATTATTTCTACGACGGCTTTGGCCAGGCCCTCCAGTGCGCCCAGGACTCCGGCGCGGCGCGGATCTACGTGACCGCCGACGCCCAGGGGGAGGGCTACGCCGCCACCAGCGAGATCTTGACGCTGTTCTACGACCAGACCGACGCCCGGTACTTCCAGGGCCGGACGAACCAGGACCACGGCCAGACCCTCCTGCCCTACCGGGAGCGGTATCACTACGTGAGCATGACCCCGGACACCGAGGCGGAGACGCAAGACGAGGACGCGGCCTACCTGGTCCTGACCTCCGACCTTTCGTATTTCCACCTGGACCGCTACGACGTGACCACCTTCCACAACTTCTGCGCCCTGGTCAAAAAGGACCCGGCGGGCCCGTCCCCCTGACCCGCCCGGCGCAAAAAAAGGACGCCCCCCGGTATCGGGGGGCGTCCTTTGTCGTTGGGAAAAAGGGGGCCTATTTCTTCCGCAAAAGCCCCGCGAACTCCAGGGCCTTGCCCAGGTCCCCCTCCACCTTGAGCTTGCCCAGGGTGAAGGCCACCACCGGGTCCAGTTTGCCGTCGATGAGCTTGTTGAAGTTGGCGGAGGAGATGGTGACGGCACAGCTTCTGTCGTGGTAGTCGTAGGGCGCGATGGTCAGCCGGTGGTCCTTGACCTCCACGTAGAACACGCCGGGGTCCACGTCGGTCAGGTTGACCTGCACCGCCAAAAAGTCGGTGCCGGACAGGTCCAGCTTGCCGCCGATGGTCTCCAGCTTGTCCAGGATGGTCTGCAATTTCATGGAAGATCCCCCCTGTTCATCTTGCCCCGCCCATTTACGCGGGCGGTCTGCTTGTCCTCTCTATTATGACCACATCTACCCCCATCGGCAAGGGGGTTCCAAACTCGGGCGGTCAGTCCATCTCCAGGGTGACCTCCCAGCGGCCCGGGCCGGTGGCCTCGCTGCGGAGGGAGGCGGCGTACTGTTGGAGGAGGACGCGGTTGAGCTGGTCCAGATAGGGCGCCTCCAGGGGGTCCCCGGCCAGGCCGGAGAAGTCCACCAGCAGGGTGTGCCGGGTCCCCAGCTCGTCGCACACCAACTGGACCAGCGCCTCCGCCCCCTCCGTCCGGGCCAGCACCGGGTACAAAAGCTCGTCCCCCAGGGCGCTGAAGAGGGTGGCGTGGCGGGGGGTGGTGGTGAACTGGGCGGCGAAGGCCCGCAGCTCGCTGGACAGGGCGTAGAGGTCGTAGTCGGCGGAGGTGAGGGCGCGGCGGAACATCCGGGAGCGGTAGATGAACTGCCGGGTCAGCTCCCGCTGGGGGTGGTCGAAGATCTGCTGGGCGGTGCCCTGCTCGTAGATCCCGTGCTGGGCGAAAAAGACCACCTTGGTGGCCACCCGCTTGGCAAGGCGCATCTCGTGGGTGACGATGACGCTGGTCATGCCGGAGGCCACCAGGTCCCGGATCACCCGCTCCACCTCGTCCACCATGGCCGGGTCCAGGGCGGAGGTGGGCTCGTCAAAGAGGATCACCTCCGGGTGCATGGCCAGGGTCCGGGCGATGGCGACCCGCTGTTTCTGCCCGCCGGAGAGCTGGTGGGGCATATGGTAGAGCCGCTTTTCCATGCCCACCCGGGCCAGGAGGCGCTTGCCCTCCTCCACCGCGTCCGCCCGGCTCCGGCCGTCCACCTTCATGGGGGCCAGGATCACGTTTTCCAGGGCGTTTAGGTGGGAAAAGAGGTGGAACTGCTGGTAGACCATCCCCATCCGGCGGCGGAGGGCGTCGATGTCCGCGCCCCGGTCCAGGATGTTCCGGCCCTCGAAGTAGATGGCCCCGGCGTCGGGGGTGATGAGGCGGTTGATACAGCGCAGGAAGGTGGACTTGCCACAGCCGGACTCCCCGATGATGGCCACCGCGTCCCCCCGCTGGATGTCCAGGTCCACGTTTTCAAAGATGGGGGTCTGTGGATCGAACCGCTTGCACAGGCCGCGGATCTGGATCATGCCACCTCACCTCCCAAATGCCGCCTACGGCCCAGCAGGCCCAAAAGCGCTCGCCCCAGGAGCCCCAGGAGGAAGTAGATGACGGTGATAGCCAGCAATCCGAAGAGGGCGTCCAGCGTCCGGCTGGCCACCACGTCGCTTGCCATGGTCAGGTCCATGACCGCCAGATAGCCCACCACCGAAGTCTCCTGCAACGTGTCCACGAACTGGACCTGGTAGAGGGGCAGGGCGGCGGCGGCCACCTGGGGCAGGGTCACATGGAAAAAAGCCATGCGGGCGCTCATGCCCAGGGTCCGGGCGGCCTCCACCTCCCCGGGGTCCACGGTGGACAGGGCGGTGTGGAAGATATCCGCCAGGGCCACCCCCGCCTTGACGGTGAGCCCCGCCAGCACGATGAGCAGGACGGGCAGGCCGCTGTGGCCGAAGATGATGTAGACCATCACCATGAGCAGGACCATGGTGGGGATCTGAAGGAAGAAGGAGATGAGCAGGCGGGCCGGACGGGCCAGGGCGGGCCGCCGGGCGTGGAGGGCGGCGCACAGCGCCGCGCCGATGGCGGTGCCCAGGAGAAAACTGCCCAGGGTGAGGAACAGGGTGGTCCCCAGCCCCTCCAGGAAAAAGAGATATCGGCGCTCAAAGAGGAACGTGGCGTAAAACCGCTGGAACAGATCGCCCATCTCCTCGCCTCCCTTCTGTTTCTATCGGCCCAGGTCGCCCAGCACCCGCACCTGGTCGGGGTCGTCCACCTCCATCAGGTAGAGGGGCAGGGTCATCAAACTGTCGCTGACGTACACCCCCGCCATCTCCGCCTCGGCGGGGTCCAGGTAGAGCTCCGAGATCTGGCCGATCATCATGTCGTACCGGCCATAGCGCAGGCCAAGCTCCGCGTCGGTGTAGTCGGAGGGGGCCAGGTCCAGGCGGTAGTCGCGGGCGTTGGCGAAGCGGGTGAGGATCTCCACCTCAAAGCCCTTCACCGCGCCGGTGGCCGGGTCCAGGTGGACGGAGGGGTAGCAGTCGATGTCTGCGCTCACCCGCAGGACCCGCCCCGTGCCGGTGGCGGGGACCTCCACCTCCCGATAGTCCGTCCCGTCGAAGGCCAGGACCCGCTCCATCAGGTCGGCGTACTCCGGGGTCTGGACGAACTGGGCCAGAAAGTCGTTGAACTGGCGGCACAGGGCCTCCTCCTCCCCGCTGAAAAAGAACACCAGCCCGTCCTCCGAGATGGGGGGCTCCACCGTGCGGAGCCCGGCGGTGAGGGCCTGGGCCAGACGCCAACTGTAATAGTCCAGGCAGACCGCGTCCAGCTGCCCCTGCCGCAGAGGCAGGAGCATCCCCTCTACCGAGTCGTAGCGCAGAAGCTCCATGTCCTCCCGGCCGGTGAGGCGGTAGTCGGTGCTCTCCCCCAACGACACGCCCACCCGGCGGCCCTCCAGGTCGCCCACGTCGGTGATGGGCCCCCGCCGGGTCCGGCCACAGCCGGACAGGCCCAGCGCCATCGCCGCGCACACCAGCAGACACGCCACCCGGCGGCCGATCTCTCCCATCCGGCTCCACTCCTTCCATGGCCCCGCCCCGAAGAGGGGCGAAAAAGGCCGCATCGCCATAGATTGTACTGGAAAGGCCCCGTTTCGTCAAGACCCCCGGGCCGGGAAAAAAGGGGCCGGGAAACGGGCCAAAAAGGGCGTCGGAAAAAGGGGCGAAAAGAGAACCGGGAAACGGGCTGAAAAAGCCGAAAAAAGAGCCTTGAGGCCGGGCGGCCTCAAGGCTCTCTCTTTCGTCTCAAATCTGGCTGGACAGGGGTCAGGCGAAGCGCTTTTTGATGATGATGTCCACCTTTTTGCCCTTCACGCCCACCACCACGTCGTCGGCCAGGTTGGCGATGATGGACTTCTCCAGTTCGTCCCACGCCTCGGCGTTGTCCTGGGCGTTCTGGCGGTAGCTGTTCAGGGACCAGGAGGTCATATACATAGCCTCCGCCCCGGCGCCCATGTTGTAGAAGGTATACACCCCGGCCTCCGTCTCCATGCGGGAGACCTCGGCAAAGTCGGCCAGCATATTGGCGGCCACCTGCCGGATCTTGCCCAGGATGCCCCTCCCCGCCGCGTTCTTCCCGGAGGTGGAGATGGCCAGCAGATCCTCCCGCTCGAACACGGTGAGGCCGGTGGACTGGATGGAGGCGTGGAGCTGGAAATCCTGGCCGTCGTTCTCGATCCAAAATTCCCCTGTGCCGATCTCCAACAGCTCGGGCAGCATGCTCACCAGCTCCTCCGCCAACAGCCGGAGGTGGAGGGCCTGCTTCTTTTCCAGACCGCTGTACTGGGCGGCCTTGTCCACCTGGGTGAAGATGTTCTCATAGGTGGAGGCGTCTTTGGAGATGGGGCAGATATCGGTTTTCATAGCGAGCCCTCCTTGCGGCTTTTGGAAAGGGGGACGGCCCGTCCCCCGCGGGTGCGTTCGGCCCCGCGCTTACTCCACGGTGAGAACGTCGGAGAACCCGGTGACGTCAAAGACCTCCTGGATCATCTCGTTCACCCCGGTGACGGTCATCTTCCCCTTGCCGTTCATCCGGTTCTGCGCCTTGAGCAGGACCCGCAGGCCCGCCGAGGAGATGTACTCCAGGTCCTGAAAGTCGAAGCGGAGCGCCTGGGCCTCCCCCAGGACGGCGTCCACGGCCTCCTCCAGCTGGGGCGCGGTCACGGAGTCCAGCCGACCGGCCGGGGCGATGGTGACGGTGCCCTGTTCTTTGGTGGTATTGATGGTCATGAGCGACCCCTCCTTGCAAAGTTAAATCCCTTATATTTTGGCACGGAACTCCCCCGCTGTCAATCTTTTTTTCCCGCCCCCGGGCAGATCGGCCCCCTCCCCGGGGCAAACGCGCTTGACCTTTCCCCGGGGTTTTGGTATGATAAAGGGCGTATTTTTTTCTACACTATGGCAATCAAAGGAGGAATATGGTTGGAAAGCAAGCTGGAACAGGGGCTCCTGACCATCGCCCTGCCCCCTCGGATCAACTCCGACAACGCCGGGGAGGTGGAAAAGGAGCTCTTCGCCCTGGTGGAGCAAAACGGCCCCAAGGCCGTGGTCCTGGACGCCGCCGGCGCGGACTACATCTCCTCGGCGGGCCTGCGGGTCATCCTCAAGCTCAAAAAGGCGGTGGGCGACTCCAAGCTGGTCAACGTCTCCCCGGTGGTGTACGACACCCTGAGCGTCACCGGCTTCACCGAGATCATCGACGTGGAGCGGGCCATCCGGGAGATCTCGGTGGAGGGCTGTGAGAAGATCGGCGAGGGCATCGCGGGGGTCATCTACCGCCTGGACCGGGACACCATCGTCAAGCTCTACAAGAAGATGTCCATGGACCGCATCCGCCGGGAGATCGAGATCACCAAGCAGGCGTTCATCAAGGGGGTGCCCACCGCCATCTCCTACGACATCGTCAAGTGCGGCGAGCAATACGGCGTGGTCTTTGAGCTCATCAACTCCTCCGTCCTGGCCGCCGCCATCATGGCCGCGCCGGAGCGGTTCGACGAGTACATGGACAAGTACGTGGCGCTTTTGAAGACGGTGCACAGCACCACCTTCAGCGACGTGACCTCCGTCTGGGTCAACGACGTGTTCAAAAAGGACCTGGAGCTCATCCGGGACCGTCTGACCGGCCAGGAGTGGCAGGGGGTCATGGACTTCATCGACCTGATCCCCCGGCGGGACACCATGGTCCACAACGACATCCACGCCCGGAACATCATGCTCCAGGGGGACGAGCTTTTGCTCATCGACATGGACGATGTGATGTACGGCCACCCCATCTTCGACGCCAGCAGTGTCTACGATGCGTACACCTCCTACAAGACCGCGCCCCCTGAGTTTAAGGTCACCGAGTTGGTGGGCCTGAGCGCGGAGATGTGCGACAAGTTCCTGGACGCCTTCCTCCACCGCTACTTCTCCGGCTGCACGGAGGAGGAACTGACCGCCATCGTCAAGGGTATCCGGGCGGTGGGGCTTCTGCGCGCCGCCCGCTCCCGCCTGTTTTTGAATATAGGCGTCCCCGTGGAGGTGCTGTACACCGTGGCCACCAATATGCTCCGGGAACAGGTCCTCCCCCTCACGGACGACCTGCGGGCCGCCATCTCCCTGATAGAAAGGAGCCCTATCCATGGAAAATAAGTTTGAAAACGGCCGGCTCACCGTCCGGCTGTGCGACCGGGTGGACTCCACCAACGCCCCCCAGGTGGAGGAGGAGCTTTTAGGCTTGGCGGAGCGGACGGGGGCCCGGCAGATTACCCTGGACGCGGCGGACACCGCCTACCTCTCCAGCGCGGGTCTGCGGATCCTCCTGAAGCTAAAGAAGCGGACGGAGGAGGTGGAGGTGGTCAACGCCTCCCCCACCCTGTACGAGGTGCTGGAGCTCACCGGCTTCACCGACCTGGTCCACGTGGAAAAGGCCCTGCGGCAGATCTCTGTGGACGGGTGCGAAGTGCTGGGGGAGGGCGGCTTTGGCGTGGTCTACCGCCTGGATGAGGACACCATCGTCAAGATCTACAAGTCCACCGGCCTCCCCGCCGTCCGCCAGGAGATCGAGCTGGCCAAGCGGGCCTTTGTCAAGGGGGTGCCCACCGCCATCTCCTACGACATCGTCCAGTGCGGGGACCGCTACGGCGTGGTGTTCGAGATGGTCCACTCCGATATGCTGGCCAACCGCATCAACGCCGAGCCGGAGCGGCTGGAGGAGTACGTGGACAAGTATGTGGAGCTGATCCGCCGGGTCCACGCCACCGACTTCAGCGACGTGGACTGTCCCCGGGCCGGGGCGTCCTATGTGGCGCTGTTTGAGCGGACCATGAAGGACATCCTCTCCCCGGAGGAGTGGGCGGCGTTTCTGGACATCATTGCCGCCGTGCCGGAGCGGGACAACATGATCCACGGGGATATGCACGCCAAGAACATCATGGTCCAGGGGGACGAGCTTCTGCTCATCGACATGGACGAGCTCATGCGGGGCCACCCCATCTACGACATCGCCGATATCTACTACGCCTACCGGGACCTGCCCAAGACCGGCCGGAGCCAGCGGTTTTTGAACATGGACGAGGCCATGTGCGCCCGCTTCCTGGACGCCTTTACCCGGAAGTATTTCGCGGGGCTCCAGGGGGAGACGCTGGACACCGTCCTCACCGGCGTGGGGGCGTTCGCCTCCCTGCGGGGCGTCCACGCGGTGCTGGTGGCGTTGTTCACCGGCAGCCGCCGGGCCGCCGACCCCCAGGCCCGCCTGGCCCAGCTGGTCCAGACCATGCGCGCGGACGTTCTGCCCTACCGGGACGCCATCGCCCAGGCGGCCCAACTCATGTAAAGGGGCGTTGCGATGACCCGCGAAAAGCTGACCCGCGCGGCGGGACTTCTCCTGGCGGCCACCCTGCTCCTCCTCCCCTCCTGCGCCAAGCGCGGGGGAGACCAGGCGGGGCAGGCCCCGCCGGAGAACAGGCAAGGAGAGACGGCTGTGATTTCCTCTGAGACGCAAAAGATCGACCTGGACGGGGTGCGGAACGCCCGCCAGCTGGGGGGCTATCTCTGCGCCGACGGCCGGCGGGTCAAGGACGGCGTGCTGCTCCGCAGCGGGGCGCTGAACGCCCTCACCGAGGCGGGGGCCCAGACCCTGGCCGAGCAATATCACCTAAAATACATCTTCGACTTCCGTATGCCCTCCGAGCGGGAGGCCCAGCCGGACGCGGAGGTGGCGGGGGCGGAGAACCTCTCCCTGTCCGTGTTCTCCTCCGCCATCTACGGGGAGAAGATCCTGAAGGAGCTGCAGGAGGCCATGGCCGCGGGGAACCAGGGGCAGACCATGGTGATCCTGGCTAAAAACCAGGGCCTGACCACCATCTACCAGAATATGCTCCTCACCCCGGAGGGCCAGCAGGCCTACGCCGCCTTCTTCCGCACCCTGGTGGACGACGTGGAGGAGGGGGAGGCCGTCTTGTGGCACTGCACCCAGGGCAAGGACCGGGCGGGGATGGCCTCCGCCCTCCTGCTCTACGCCCTGGGGGCGGACGAGGCCACCGTCAAGGCCGACTACCTCCTCACCAACGACTTCTACCCCGACCTGATCCAGCAGAGCAAGGAACAGGCCCAGGCGCTGGGCCTGACGGAGGAGGAGACCCGGGAGTTCGTGGCCCTGGCCGCGTCGGTGGACGAGGGGTTCTTCGATGCCGCCATGGCCAGCGTCAAGGAGAACTACGGCTCCGTCCAGAACTACCTCCAGACCCAGCTGGGCCTGACCGACGACGACCTCCAGACCCTGCGGGATAAATTCTTAGAGTGATACTTCAAAGGAGAGGCCGCCGGCCTCTCCTTTGATTTTGCGGCCCGCCGCAGTTGTCAAAAAAGCCTCGCAGAGTTTCGCGCCGTCAGGCGCGAAAGAGTCATAATCAATTTTTTGCCAGGACATGCGCCTGGCAAAAAATACATCTCGGCCCGCAAACGTGCGCCCCGGCCACCCTTGTGGTGGCCGGGGCGTGCGCTGCGGCGGGCCGCGAAAGTTTGTCAAAGAAGCGGCTCCGCCGCTTCTTTGACAGTCTCCGCCGCATTCTGGTAATAACGGGTGAGGATGGTTGCCAGCTCGGCGCGGGTGGCGGTCCCGGCGGGGTCGAAGTGCCCGCTCTCCTTGCCGGTCATCACGCCCCGCATATTGCACCAGGACGCCGCCTCCAGGGCCCAGTCGGACAGGGCCTCCAGGTCGGCGAAGGGCAGGCGGTAGGCCCACTCCCCGGAGAAGCCGCCGCCCTGGGCCTGCTCATAGCGGTAGATCAGGCTGGCAAGCTGTTCCCGGGTCACCGGGTCCTCCGGGCCGAAGTCGCCGTTGTCGTAGCCCCGGATCACGCCCGTCCGCGCGCCCCAGGCCACCGCCGGGGCGTACCACGCGTCGGCGGCCACGTCGGGGAAGGAGGCCCCCTCCCCCTCCGGCTGACCGGCCAGGTTGTAGAGCACCTGGGCGGCCATGGCCCGGGTCACCGGGGCGTCGGGGACAAAGAGGGTGTCGCTCTCCCCCGCCATCAGCTTCAGCCGCCGGGCCATGTCCACGGTCCGGGCCGCCCAGTGGGGGGCGCCGCCCTGTTCCAGGCCCAGGTCGGTAAAGGGCTCCCGCTCCAGGGTGGCGGCCACGGGGAAGTTGTCGCTGGCGTACAGGGCGAAGCCGTCCAGCGCCCCGCTGACGGAGGCGTCAAGGATGCTGTTCACCACCTGGCCCGCCTGCTGGTAGGCCGCCAGGTACGGGAGCAGTTCCTCCGGCAGCTCCTTGCTGCCCGCCGCCTCCGGGTGGGCCTCCAGATAGGCGGCGTAGGCCGTCTCCAGGGCCTGGTTGGCCTCCGCCGCCTGCTCCCGGGCCTCGCTCAGACCGGCCTGTTCCAGGGCGGCCAGGCTGTTCTCCGTGGCCTGGTCCACCACCGCGGACCAGTCCGCCCAGCGGGCCGTCCCATCGGCGCCTGTAAAGCTCATGAAGCTCTCCCCGGGGTTGATGACCCCCACGCCGTAGGCGAGGGGCGCGCCCAGCTCCCCGGCGATGTCCGCCATGAGCTTGGACTGGTAGCGCTCGTTGGCCAGCTCATACTGCCCATCGGCCCCCTGGCTGATGACCACGACGGAGAAGGACGCGCCCACGGGGAAGATGGGCCGGTCCACCAGCTCGATCTGGTGGTAGCCGCCGTAGGGGTAGCTCTTGGTCTGTGTGCAGACCATCTCCCCGTCGAGGGGGGAGGCGTACCCATCCCGCAGGAGGTACACCTCAAAGGTGACGGTGGTGTTGGGGGTCTCCGTCTGGAAGGACAGGGAGCGCAGGGACACCGGCCCGTCAGACTCCTCTATGTGGAACACGTTGGCCATGGAGGCGGGCTGGTCCAGGTGGACGTAGCGCACCGTGTCGGCGAAGACGGGCATATAGTCGTACTTCGCCACCCCCAGCTCCTGCTTCATCCCCGCCTGGGCGTTGCGGATGAGGTCGGTGCTGAAGTTCAGGCTCTCCGGCGTGGTGATGGTGTGGTCGTAGTAGGACAGGTAGAAGTAGCCGTCCACCCCCCAGTCAAAGTGGTTGGGGAACTCCTGGTCGGCGGCGCCCCAGCTGTTCTTCACGATCCACGCCCCGGGGCCGGGGGGCAGGGGGTTGTCGGCGGTGAAGTTGGAGACGGCGTAGTCGTCGTCCCACCCCACGATGGTCACCGCGTGGTTGATGCGCTCTCCGCCCTCACCCTCCAGGGCGTTCTTGGGGGTGTAATGGGCCCAGGTCTCCGGGTTGATGTACTCCTCCGCGGTCTCCTCTCCGGGCAGGGAGGAGTCGGAGTAGAAGATGATCGTCACCGCCCGACCCGCCATCAGCTCTCCCTTGATGGCCTCGGTCCCGGCAGGGTTGTAGACGTAGTGATAGGTGTCCCCCGTCTCGTCCTTGACGAAGGTGGCGGGGCTGGGGAGAAGATAGGTCTCCTCCAGGGGCGCGGCGGTCACCTGGCGGAGGGACTCGTCCAGGGACCAGTCGTCATCGGCGCTGTACTGGTTCGGCTCGCCGTCCGGGTAGTAGTCGATCTCCCCTCCTTGCCCTGATAGGGGGCCAGGGACTCCGGCACCGGGCCCACGGTGGAGGAGAAGACGGACGTGGCGGTGAGGGCGTTCGCGCCGGTGAAGTGGGCGGCGGAGCTCTCCTCCGCGCCGGGCTGGTAGATCCCCTCCCCGCCCTGGGTGAAGTGGCTCTCGGGCAGGGGGGTGCCGGCGAACCAGGCCAGGTGCCGCTCCGAGAAGTCCAGGGGCATCTGGTCATAGGGGGTCCGCATCTCCGAGAGGATGCTGGTCTCCGCCGCGGCGATGGCGGCGAAGCCCCAGCAGGTGCCGTAGGGGTTCTGGCGCTTCACCGGGGTAACGTAGTTCTCCGGCTCGCCGTCGCCGTTCAGGTCCGCGGCCCGCAGGTCGAAGGTCGCCGGGTAGGTCTTCCCGGAGGCGGGGGCGGCCACGGTGCTGTCGGGCTGGGAGAGGTTGTCCCGAATCAGCTCCGCGGCCTGCTGGACAACGTCGTCCCCCTCCGCCGCCAGGGCCGTCCCGGGCAGCAGGGACAGCCCCAGCGCCGCGCAGAGGGCCAGGGCCATCAAGCGTTTCTTCATGGTAAAAACTCCTTTCATCCAAGCCTTTCCCTTCCCGCCGTCTGTCCGGCCCGGCGGATCATAGAAAAAGAATACCCTACATTTTTCTCAAGCGCAACCGCTTTTTTGGATTTTCCACATCTGTGGAGCTTGTCCCCGCCCCGCCGCCCGAAAAAACGCGCGCCCTGTCCCCCGGGCGGCCTGTTTTTGGCTTTGGCCCACGTTTTTCCACCCGGTCCGGCCCGTTCGGGGAGGATGGCGGGGCGGCCTTGACAGGGGGCGCGGGAAGGATTATGATAGTTCGAAACAGAACCTTTTCTCCAACACCGTCTTAGGGGGGCGCGCCATGGATCTGCTGAACAGTCTGTGGGATCTGCAGCAGCCGCTCCGGTCCCTTTACGTCCTCTGCGTGGAGCCGGTGTGCCGGACCTACGGGGTGACCCGCGCGGAGCTGGAGATTTTGCTGTTTTTGGAGGAGCATCCCCGGCGGGACACCGCCGCGGAGATCGTGGGGCGGCGGTATCTGGCCAAGTCCCACGTCTCCACCTCCATCCGCTCCCTGGAGCGGGGCGGCTACCTTACCCGCTCGGCGGGGCAGAGCGACCGGCGGCGCGTCCACCTGCGGCTGACCCCCCAGGCGGGGCCGCTCCTCCGGGCTGGGCGGGAGGCCCAGGATAGGTTCCTGGGCCTCATCACCGCGGGGTTGAGCCGGGCGGACCGGGCGCGCCTGCGGGGCTACATCGCGAAGATCGAGGGGAACATCCAGGCGTCCCTGGAGGACCGGGGGAAGGCGGCAGCGCCTCCCTTTGGCCCTACGGGGGCGGGCTGATATGGGAAAGGAGCGGATCTTTTTTGGAAACAGAGCGGAAGGGCGGCGAAAAGCGCAGTCCTCTGGAGCACGTCGCCGCCTTCATCGTCGATAAGCGAAAGGCGTTTTACCTGCTGTACATCGGCCTGATGATCTTCTGTGTCTTCGCCAGCGGCTGGGTGAAGGTCAACGACGATCTGACCAGCTACCTCCCGGCGGAGACGGAGACCCGCCGGGGCCTGACCATGATGGAGGAGGAGTTCATCACCTTTGGCACCAACCGCGTGCTGGTGGACAACGTCTCCGCCGCCCAGGCGGAGGACCTGGCCGCCCGGCTGGAGCGGCTGGAGGGGGTCAAGGAGGTGGAGTTCGACAACACCTCCGACCACTACCAGACCGGCTCCGCCCTGTTCTCCATCACCTACGCCGGCACGGCGGAGGACCCGGTGAGCCTGGACGCCCTGGAGCGGGTGAAGGAAACGCTGGCGGGGTACGACCTCTACGTCACCGGCGACACCGGCGTGTCCGACTCTGCCACCCTGGACGCGGAGATGCAGGTGGTCATGGTGGTGGCGGTGGTCATCATCCTGTCGGTGCTGTTGTTCACCTCTCAGACCTACGCGGAGATCCCCGTCATGCTGTTGACCTTCGGCCTGGCCGCCCTGCTGAACAAGGGGACCAACTTCCTCATGGGGGAGATCTCCTTTGTGTCCAACTCGGTGGCGGTGGTGCTTCAGCTGGCCCTGGCCATCGACTACGCCATCATCCTCTGCCACCGCTACACCGAGGAGCGGGAGCGGATGGAGGCCCGGGAGGCGGTCATCGTGGCGCTGAGCAAGGCCATCCCGGAGATCTCGGGCAGCTCCCTGACCACCCTGTCCGGCCTGGGGGCCATGTGCTTTATGCGCTTTGGCATCGGCCGGGACCTGGGGCTGGTGCTGATGAAGGCCATCCTGCTGAGCCTGCTGGCCGTCTTCACCTTTATGCCCGGCCTGCTCATGAGCTTCAGCGGCCTGATCGACCGCACCCACCACCGCAGTTTTGTCCCCAAGATCAGCGCCTGGGGCCGGATGGTGGTCAAACTGCGGTTCATCCTGCCGCCCCTGTTCGTCCTGGCCCTGGTGGGGGGCTTCTTCCTGTCCAACAAGTGCCCCTACGCGTACAGCCAGGACGGCCTGTCCACCTTCGCCAAAAACGACAGCCAGATCGCCCAGGAGAAGGTGAACGGCACCTTCGGGGCGCAGAACACCCTGGCTATGCTGGTGAAGGCCGGGGACTATGAGAAGGAGGGCCGCCTGCTCCGGGAGTTGGAGGCCATGCCGGAGGTGGAGTCCGTCCTGGGCCTTGCCAACGTGGAAGCCAAGGACGGCTACGTCCTCACAGACCGGCTGACCCCCCGGCAGTTCTCCGAACTGGCCGACCTGGACATTGAGGCCGCCCGACTGCTCTACTCCGCCTACGCCGTCAACCAGGAGACTTACGGCCAGCTGGTCTCCGGGGTGGACAGCTACGCGGTGCCCCTGCTGGATATGTTCCTCTTTGCCCACGACCAGATGGAGGAGGGCTACGTCACCCTGGACGACGAGCTGACCGAGGAGATCAACGACCTCTACGCCCAGCTCTCCGACGCCCAGCTCCAGCTCAAAGGGGAGCGGTACAGCCGCCTGGTCCTCCAGCTGGCCCTGCCCCAGGAGAGCCAGGAGACCTTCGACTTTCTGGACACCCTGCACGAGACGGCGGGGCGGTACTACGACGACTACCTCCTGGTGGGCAACTCCACCAGCAGCTATGACCTCTCCGCCTCCTTTGTCAACGACAACCTGCTCATCGGCATTCTGACCATCATCTTCGTGGTGGTGGTGCTGATGTTCACCTTCCAGTCCGCCGGTCTGCCCATCCTGCTCATCCTGGTCATCCAGGGCAGTGTGTGGATCAACTTCTCCTTCCCCTACCTGATGCACGACAAGCTGTTCTTCCTCAGTTACCTGGTGGTCAGCTCCATCCAGATGGGCGCCAACATCGACTACGCCATCGTCATCGCCACCCGGTACACCGAATTGAAAAAGACCATACCCCTGAAGGACGCGGTGGTGGAGTCCCTCAACGAGGCCTTCCCCACCATCGTCACCTCCGGCACCATCCTGGCCTCCGCCGGGATCCTGATCGGATTCCTGTCCTCCAGCCCCGCCATCTCCTCCATCGGCGTGTGCCTGGGCCGGGGGACCATCATCTCCATCTTCCTGGTCATGGGCGTTCTGCCCCAAATCTTACTGCTGGGCGATATCATCATCGAAAAGACCGCCTTTACCCTCAAGGCCCGCCTGCCCATCCAGGCCCACAGCGGCAACCTGCGCCTGGAGGGCCACGTGCGGGGCTACATCTCCGGCGTGGTGGACGCGGACTTCAGCGGCACCGTCCACGGCACCGTCAACGCCTCGGTGGCCTCGTCGGGCCGCTCCCGACGACCGGGCGCGGTGGAAGAAGAGGAAGGGGGTGGGGAGGATGCGTAAGCGTCAGAGACTGCTGACCTTCCTGCTGACCCTCTGCCTGCTGGCCTCCCTGGCCCTGCCCGCCTGGGCCGCCCCGGAGGGGGCGGAGAGCGTGACCATCGCCACGGTGGAGGACTTCTTGACCTTCGCCCACAACTGCTCCCTGGACACCTGGTCCCAGGGGAAGACCTTCTCCCTCACCGCCGACCTGGATCTGACCGGGCGGGCCTTTGACAGCGTTCCCACCTTCGGCGGGACCTTCCTCGGCAACGGCCACACCATCTCCGGCCTGAGCCTCACCGGCGACGGCTCCGGCATGGGCCTGTTCCGCGCCGTCCAGGCGGGGGCGGTGATCCAGGGCCTGCGGGTCTCCGGCCGGGTGGCCCCCGGCGGGAGCGCCGTCTGCGTGGGCGGCGTGGCCGGGCACAACGCCGGCGCCATCCGGGACTGCTCCTTCTCCGGCGTTGTGGCAGGCAAGACCGCCGTGGGCGGCATCGTGGGGGAGAACCAGACCGCGGGCGAGGTGTCCGGCTGTTCCGCCCAGGGCAGCGTGACCGGGGAGACGGCCACCGGCGGCGTGGCCGGGCGGAACTACGGTGTCCTCCTGTCCTGCCAGAACGCCGCCGACGTGAACACCTCCGACCCCGACCCCGCCGGGGGCGGGGTGACAGGCAGCGCCCTGGACCAACTCGCCTCCCCCGACGCGGGCGAGGAGGCCGAGACCCTGTTAAATAGCAACTCCGACACCGGCGGCGTGGCCGGGTACACCTCCGGGGTGATCCAGAGCTGTGCCAACCTCGGCACGGTGGGGTACAACCACGTGGGCTACAACGTGGGCGGCGTGGCGGGCCGACAGGCCGGGTACATCTCCGGCTGTTCCAACAGCGGCACCGTCCTGGGCCGCAAGGACGTGGGCGGCATCGTGGGCCAGGCGGAGCCCGATATCTTCCTGCGGACCGACGAGGACGCCCTGGCCCAGCTCCGGCGGGAACTGGACACCCTGAACCGCCTGGTGGACCAGGCCCTGGACCACGCCGACGCCGGCCGGGCGGACATCTCCCAAAAGCTCACCTCCATAGGGGACGCCGCCGGGATGGCCCGGGACAGCGCCAAGACCCTGCTGGACCACGGCGCTGACTTCATCGACGAGAATCTGGAGACTCTGAACACCCTGGACGCCGCCGTCACCGCCGCCCTGGACGGCCTCTCCCCCGCCCTGGACAGCTTAAGCGACGCCTCCGGCCACCTGGAAACCATGGGCGACCAGCTGGACGCCGCGCTGGACACCCTGTCCGCCTCGGACGGGGAGACCGACGAACTCCTGGACCAGGGCAAGGCCGCCGCCGAGGGGTTGCGCCAGGCGGCGGACGACCTGAAGACCACCACCCAGGACCTGCGCGAAGCGGCGGACGCGCTGAGGGAGGCGGTGCTCATCCACGACCAGGCGGCGATCCGCCGGGCGGACCGGGACCTGGCCGCCTCCGTCCAGAAGCTGGGCACCGCCCTGCGGGACGCCCATGCGTCCATCACCGCCCTGAAAGAGGCGCTGGGCAGCCGCCCGGGGCTGGTCCCGGAACTGCGGGCCATCGCCGACGCCCTGGGGGAGCTGGGCACGGACATCGGGAGCGCGGGCGCGGCCCTGGAGAGCATGGGCCAGGACCTGGGCGCTCTCGCCGACAACATCGACATTGACTGGGACCAGGTCCGGGCCGGTCTGGACGCCGCCCAGGCGGGGCTGGACAGCCTGGGGGAGGCCGCCGGGCACATGGGCGAGACCTCTCAGAGCCTGGAGGGCGCCATGGACGCCGCCGGTCCCCTGACCGACCGGCTGGAGGACGCCGCCCAGCAGTTCTCCGATGCGGCCGCCGCGGGGAGCGGGGCGGCGGAGAGCCTGCGGAGCGCCTTTGCCGCCCTGGGGGAGACGGCGGACCAGCTGGCCCGGGACGCCGACGTACAGCTCACCCCCCTGGGCCAGACCGTGCGGGACGCGGGGGACGGGCTCTACGCCTCCCTAAGCAGTCTGTCCGACGACCTGAGCGCCCTTCAGACCTCGGTTGACAGCGCGGGGGACGACCTCTCCGCCGACCTGCGGGCCATCAGCCGGCAGATGACCAAGATCTTTGACCTGATGCTGGACACCCTGGACAGCGCCCAGACTGTCACCGCCCCGGAGGACCTCTTTGGGGACGTCTCGGAGACGGACATCGACGCCACCCGCCTGGGCAAGACCGCCGCCTGCGTCAACACCGGCGCGGTGGAGGGGGATCGGAACGTGGGCGGCGTGGCCGGGGCGGTGGCTGTGGAGTACAGTCTGGACCCGGAGGACGACGCGGCCCGGTTCACCTTCGGCAAGACCTATGAGCTGAAGGCCATTTTGCAGGACTGCGTCAACCGGGGCGCGATCACCGGCCGGCGGGACTGCGTGGGCGGCGTGGCGGGCCGGATGGACCTGGGCACCGCCACCGGCTGTGAGAATTACGGCGCCGCCGTCAGCACCGGCGGCGGCTATGTGGGCGGCATCGCCGGGTACACCGACGCCGCCCTCCGGGACAGCTGGGCCAAGTGCGCCCTGTCCGGGGAGAGCTACGTGGGCGGCGTGGCCGGTTGGGCCGGCCAGATGACCGGCTGCCGGGCCATCGCCACCATCCAGGACGGCACGGAATACGTGGGCGCCATCGCCGGCGGGGCCGACCTGGAGGGCGGCGGGGTGCGGGACAACCGCTTTGTGGACACCGGCTGGGCGGCCATCGACGGCGTCAGCTACGCCGGGCTCGCCGAGCCCGTCCCCTTCTCCGATCTGGAGGCGGAGGCGGGGGCCCCGGCGGAGTTCCTCTCCTTCGCCCTGACCCTGACCGCGGAGGGGGAGACGGTGGCCGTTCTGCCCTTCCGCTACGGCGACGATCTGAGCCGCCTGGACCTGCCCGCCGTCCCGGAGAAGGAGGGCTGTTACGGGACCTGGCCCGCCTTTGACCGCTCCGGCACGGCATCGGATATCACCCTGGACGCGGTCTACACCCCCTGGGTCACCCTGGTGGCCAGCGACCAGACGGAGGGGGACCGGGCCCTGGCCCTGGCCGAGGGGCGGTTCACCGGGGAGGCCGTCCTCTCCGTGTCCGCCGGGCAGGAGGCCCCGCCGGACGGGGCGGAGGGCGCGGAGGTCTGGGAGGTGGCCCTCAGCGGCGCCGACCTGGCCCAGGACGCCTCCGTCCCCCTGCGCCTGCTCAACCGCGTCGGCAAGCGGGCCGCCGTCTGGCAGCTGACGGACGGCCAGTGGCGCAAGGTGGACGCCGCCGCCAACGGCAGTTACCTGTGCCTGACCATGGCCGGGACCTCCGGCGTGTTCTGCGTCTGTCCGGCGCTCTCCCTCCCCCTGGTCCCCATCCTCCTGGCCGCCGCCGCGGCGCTCCTGCTGTTGCTGATCGTCCTCCTTCTCCGCCGCCGGGCAAAGCGGAAGCGCAAGCCCCCCGTCCCCACCGCGTGAGTTGACACGGCCGCCCCCCGCCCAGCGGGGGGCGTGTTGTTTGGCTCCCATTTTCCACGCAACGAAGGGGAATTTTGCGCCTGCGAATAGGCGGGGTTTGTCCTCCCGAACGGGGGGTGTTGATTGCCCAACGTGGGCAGGACGTGCGCCTCCTGGCCCCCGCGCCGGGAGGCGCACGTCCTGCCCACGTTGGGCAAACAACTACCCCCCGCTCGGGAGGACAAACCTTGCCTCACGGAACAAAAAGAGAACCCCCCGGCGGCTTGTCAGCCGCCGGGGGGTTGTTTGCCGGGGTGGGGGCGCGTCACTCGATCTCCAGCGTCCGCCCCTGGGGCTGCGTCTCCTGCCGCTTGGGCATGGTGAGCTTCAGCACGCCGTCTTCGTACTTGGCCTTGATCCCGTCCGCGTCCACGCCGGTGACGTCGAAAGAGCGGGCATACTGGCCGTAGGACCGCTCCACGTGGAGATAGCCCTGCTTCTTGTCGCTGTCCTCGTGCTGGGAGTGGCGCTGGGCGGAGATGGTGAGGGTGTCGCCGTTCAGCTCCAGGTGGATGTCCTCCTTGGCAAAGCCGGGCAGGTCGGCCTCCAGCAGGTAGCTGTCCCCCAGGTCCTGGATGTCCGTCTTGAACTCCGCCAGGTCGTTCTGGCCGAAGAAGCGGAAGAAGGGATCCTGGAAGAAGCGGCGCTCCATCTCGTCCAACTCCTGGAAGGGATTCAGGGTGAGCTGACGGTCACGGGCGCTATGAACAGGTCTCAATTCAAACATGATCCATACCTCCTATCCTCTGCCCGCCGCGCTGGGCGGCCCCGGCGGACGGGCGGCGTCCGGGACCGCGCCGGAGGGGCTCATCCCCCCTCCTGACAAGACAGAGTATACCCAAAAATATCCCATGAACTGTGTCCTTTCTATGAAGGAATTGTAAACTTTAGCACTCTCGACATGAGAGTGCTAAATTCGCAAGCGGCGTTTCCCCTTGCGCTCCGCCCCAAAAGGGGCTAAAATAGGGTATCATCCAAAAACATCAAGGAGGGACCACCTATGAATGAGATCGCCCAAGTGCTCCAGCGCCGCAGTACCACCCGGGGCTACACCGCCGAACCCCTCACCGAGGGGGAACTGGAGGCCCTGCTCCTGGCGGGGCTCCAGGCCCCCACGGCCACCAACCGCCAGGAGATCCACATCACCGTCGTCCAAGACGGCGACCCCGTCCTGGCCGAGATCGAGGCGGAGCGGAACGCCCTGGCCGGGCAGACCCCGGCGGAGAACTTCTACTACGGCGCGCCCACCGTGCTCTTTTTGAGCGGCGAGGCGGCCTTCTCCTGGACCCCGGTGGACGCGGGCATCGCCGTGGAGAACATCGCCCTGGCAGCCGAGGGGCTGGGGCTGGGCAGCGTCATCATCGGCTGTGTGAAGCAGGCCCTCTCCGGGCCCCGGCGGGAGGCGTTCGCCCAGGCCCTCCGCTTCCCGGCGGGGTACGAGTTCCAGATCGCCGTGGCCGTGGGCCACAAGGCCAAGACCAAGGAGCCCCACACCTACGACATGGCCCGGAACGTGACCCGCCTCTAAGCCCTGACCTCCTCCCCAGGGAGTTGACAGGTTGGGGAGGAACTGCTAAAATGGCGGGCGTCCCAGCGGGGACAGTCTGCATTTTCAGGAGGACAAGACATGGACAAGCAACAGGAACAGGAGCTGCGGGCGCGGACCAACCCGGTCTTCAACACGGCCAAGGCCACGGTGATGAACATCTGCCTCTCCGGCGACCCGGACGCCCGCCTTCTGGCGGAGCGGCTGGGCATCGGCGTGGACACGGTGATGGGGGCGGACGAGGGAGCTGTGATGTTCGCCACGGCGAACCGGGCGGTGATCGAGACCCGCTACCGGGTGATGAACGCCCTCATCCAGGCCCAGGGGAAGGGCACCGTGGTGGACCTCCCCTGCGGGTACACCCCCCGGGCCCTGAACCCGGCCTTTCGGGAGACCCACTACATCGGCTGTGACCTCCCGGCGGTGATCGACGAGCTGGCCCCGGCGGTGGAGGCCCTCCTGCGGGAGCGGGGCGTGGGGCGCAAGGAGTTCCACGCCGTGGACGCCACCAACTACCGCTCCCTGCGCCAGGCGCTGGACACCGTCCAGGGGGAGGTGTGCGTGACCACCGAGGGGCTCATCATGTACCTCAGCGACTCGGAGCTGGCGGAGCTGTGCGCCGGGATGCGGAGCGTCCTGCGGGAGTTCGGCGGGTGCTGGCTGGCCTACGACCCGGAGTCCAGCTCCATGACCATGGCGGCCATGCGGGCTGTGGTGGGGGAGGCCGCGCTGAAGACTATGCTGGCCGGGTGGAAGGCGCTGTCGGACAAGTCCGACCTCCCCATGCGGAGTTCCGGGCTGAACGTGATGAACGTCAGCGCCCTGAACTACGAAAACGGGGTGGCCAAGCTGACGGAATACCTGCGCTCCATGGGCCTTCGGGCGGAGCGGATCCCCATCGGCCCCTATCTGCCGGAGCTCCACAGCACCGCCGACCTGCCCGAGGCGACCCGGGCGGCCATGACCCAGGCCGTCTCCCCCCTGTGCGTGTGGAAGATCACGGCGGAGGAGGGGAGCGAGGAGCCGGAGGCCACCTGCCGGGCCGAGCGGTTCGAGGCGTCCCTGCGCCGTCGCGGGGGCGCTCTGGAGATCGCCCTGCGGGGGCGGCTGGACTCCATCACCGCCTCGGAGCTCCTGGCGGCCTACGAGAAGGCGGCGGCCGCGGAGAAGCCGGAGCGGATCGTCGCCGACGCCTCCGGCTTGGAGTACATCTCCTCCGCCGGTCTGCGGGTGCTCCTCATCCTGCTCAAGCAGGTTGGCCAGGGCAACCTCACCGTCACCGGCCAGAACGAGACGGTGGAGGATATCTTCCAGCAGACCGGCTTTGCCGACCTGCTGGGCGGCCCCACCGCCTGACCGGCGGGCGAGGAATCTCACTGACGTGACAAAACGCGGCAAAAAGATGGCAGACACGAACGTGCCTGCCATCTTTTTTGTCGCCGCGCCACAAGGCGGGGCCCGCTCTTTGGGGCGTTGCCGGGGCGGGCCATGGGCCCGGAAGCCCGCGCGGGAGAGGCGGGGCGGGGGCGGAAAAGCCCCCAGGGGGCGCATTTCGTAAAAGTCGGCGAGATTTCCTAAACGTCATACCCGCTCGCTGAAAAATCATGGTATAATGTCAGTACCATGCTGGCGGAACTGTGCCGTCGGCACAACGCCGCTTTCGCCTCCGCCGACCGGCGGGCGGCGGGATTCGGAGGAAAAACATGAGAAAGAGAGCCATCCTATGCCTGCTGGCCGCCGCGCTGCTGGTCTGCTCCCTGTGCGGCTGCGGCGCGCGCGCCGACGCCCGGGTGCTGAAGATCGCCGTCCTGGGCGACCCGGCCACCTTTTATCCCAGCTATCAGGAGGGGATCCTGCGGGCGGAGCGGGAGCTGAACCAGGAGTACGCCGCCGACGGCTACCAGGTGGTGTGCGAATTTTACAACAACAGCGACAACTACACCTACGAGGAGACCACCGCCATCGTGGACGCCCTGGCCGCCGACCCGGCGGTCACCGCGGTGATCGGCCCCATCGACATGGAGATCGGCCGCACCGCCGCCCACGTGCTGGACGCCGCCGGGAAGGTGTTCGTCTCCCCCAATTTCCTCTACGACGACGTGTACGAGAACCACTACCACACCGTCTTCTCCCTGTGCTATTCCGCCCAGGCGGTGGGCGCCACGCTGAAGCTGGCGGCGTCGGTGCTGTCGCCGGGGCGGCGGTGGGCGGTGGCGGCCGCCAGCACCCCCTTTGAGCAGGACGAGATCCACGGTTTTCTGCATCAGGAGACGAAGGAGGCGGTCACGGTGGTGGACTGCGTGAGCATCTCCGATCTGGAGGTGGACTTCCAGCGGGTCTACCGGCGGTGGGAGGCCCTGGGGGTGGAGGGGGTCGTCCTCTTTCCGGCGGCGGACGAGGGCTTTGAACTGCTCAAGGCCCTCAAGCGGGAAAACCCCGACCTTCTCTGCGGCGGGGACACCGCCTTTGACAACACCGACCTTCTCGAGAAGGACCCGGAGCTGACCCAGGCGATGGACGGCTTTATCCTGGTGAGCGAGTTCGCCATGCATGAGGCCACGCCGGAGGAGAACGAGCGCGTCACGGCGCTGAAGGACGAATACCTCCAGGAGACCGGGTTGGTCATGGACGACTGGTACCTCCAAGGGTACAACGCCGTGCGGGCCATCGCCGACACGGCCATCCGCAACCAGACCACCGACCCCCTCCAGATCGCCCAGAGCCTTCACACCGACGGCTACCACGGCCTGACCCAGGACTTCGCCTTTGACGCCGACGGCAGGCAGAAGGTGCGGAACTACCAGTTCGGCGTCCTGGACCAGGAGGGGTGGATGCAGATGGTCATGATCCAGTTGCCGGAGGTGGCGGAATGAAGGATCTGTTCAGGCGGGAGGCGCTGGAGAGCTTTTCCTCCCACTCGGAGCTGGGCCGGAGCGTGCGGGCCATCCCGGTGCGGGTCCTGCTCTTTACCACGCTTCTGTTGGCCTGCGGGGCGATTTTCGCCCTCTGGCTGTTTTTTGGCACGATCTATGAGACGGTCTCGGTGGAGGGCATCGTCTGGCCCACCCAGGCGGGGGGCACGGTCTACGCCACGTCGGAGGGCCTTTTGTCCAAGGTCACCGTCTCTATGGGGGACACGGTGAGCGCCGGGGACATCGTGGCCGTCTCCCCCCGGGAGGACCTGCTGGCCGCCATCGAGGAGGCCAGGGCCGCGGGCGGGACGGAGGAGGCGCTGGCGGAGCTGTACGACGCCTATGACCGGGCCTCCCTCCTGCGCTCCGACATAGATGGGGTGGTCACCTACATCGCCCAGGAGAACACCTTCCTGTCCAAGGGGGACCGGGTGGCGGTGATCGTCCCCTACGACGAGACCGGCAACAACCGTACCCTCACCGCCTTTCTCCCGGCGGCCATGGGCGGCTCGGTCACCCCGGGCACCCCGGCCCAGGTCATGCCCGACTTCGCCCCCCGGGAGGAGTACGGCTACATCACCGCCTACGTCTCCAACATCTCCTCCTTCCCCGTCACCGGCCAGAACATCAAGGAGGGCAACGACGAGCTGTTTTTGCCCTCCATGGACGAGCGGGAGTCCTATCTGCGCCTGGAGATCACCCTGATGCCGGACGCGGAGGCGCGGAGCCGGTTGAAGTGGTCCACCCCCAAGAGCGGGGACGTGGACGTGTCCATGGGCACCCTGTGCGGCGTGGACATCGTGGTGGGGACCTACCGGCCCTACCAGTGGCTCTTTTAGGTGACGCCATGGGGAAGGTGAAGCGGATCCGCCCGGTCCTGCAGATGGAGGCCACGGAGTGCGGCGCGGCGTCTCTGTCCATGGTCCTGGGCTACTACGGGAAGACCGTGACGCTGGAGGAGCTCCGGCGGGAGTGCGGCGTGTCCCGCAACGGCGTGAACGCCAAGAACATCGTCAAGGCCGCGCGGTTCCACGGGCTGGAGGCGCGGGCGGTGCGCGTCGGCCTCCAGGGGGCCAGAAAGCTCCAGACCCCGGCCATCCTCCACTGGAACATGGACCACTTCCTGGTGCTGTGCGGCTTTGACCGCAAGGGCGCCGTGCTGGCCGACCCCGCCCATGGCCTGCGCCGGGTGTCTCTGGAGGAGTTCTCCCGGTCCTTCACCGGCATCGCCCTCCAGTTCACCCCCGCCCCGGACTTTCAGCGGGACCGGGGCGGCGGGGCGGGCCGGGGCCACATCCGCGCCGTGGTGGGCGCCTTTCTCCCCTACGGGTTCTATTTCATGCTCCTGGAGCTGTGCGCTCTGCTGGGCGGGGCGGCGGTCCTGTTTTTGAACCGGGTCTACATCGACAAGGTCCTCATCGGCGACAGTCTCCCCCTCCTCCGCCCCGTCCTGGGGGTCCTGCTGTGCGCGGGCCTGATCGCGGCGGCGGCCATGGCGCTGGAGGAGTCCATCCGCCATCGGATCGGCCGGCGGCTCAATTTGCGGATCAACGCCACCCTGTTCCACCATCTGCTCCGCCTGCCCATGGAATTTTTCGCCCAGCGCTCCAGCGGCGACCTGGCCAACCGCCAGGACGCCAGTATGCGGATGGGCGAGGGGCTGGCCCGCCTGCTCACCCCCATCCCGGGCTACGTCATGCAGGTGGCGGCGTATCTGGTCCTGCTGGCCGTCTTCGACCTCCACGTGGCCCTGATCGGCGTCCTCTGCGCCGCCCTCAACGTCTGGGCGGTGGTGGCCACCGCGGGGCGGTACGAGGAGCAGTCCCGGGCGTACAGCCGGGACCTGGGCGTATTGCAGGCGGACGTCTCCCGGACGGTGGACACGGTGGAGACCATCAAGGCCTGCGGCGCGGAGGACGCGGCCTTCGCCCGGCTGATGTCCACGGGGGCCCAGGCCCTGAACACCCGCACGGCGATGGAGCGGACCGGCGCGCGGGCCGACAGCCTGTTCTCCTTCCTGAACGCCCTGGGGGCGGGGGTGGTGCTGCTGGCCGGGGTGTGGAAGATCCTGGCCGGACAGCTGACCACCGGCACCCTCATCGCCCTCCAGGCGCTGGTGGCCGCCATGCTGGCCCCCCTGGGGGACGCCGTCCACGCCGGGCTGGACCTCCAGACCCTCAAAAGCGAGACGGCCCGGGTCGACGACGTGATGCGCTACGCCCAGGACGACCGCTTTCTCCAAGACGGCGACGACCACTCCGAGGAGATGGACGGGGACGTGACCCTGTCCGACCTGCGCTTTGGCTACGCCCCGCTGGATCCCCCGCTCCTGGAGCACTTTGACCTCACCATCCCCCAGGGCGGCTGTGTAGCCATCACCGGGGGGAGCGGCAGCGGCAAATCCACCGTGGCCAAGCTCCTGGCGGGGCTCTACCGGGAGGACGAGGGCCTGGTGCGCTTTGGCCAGGCGCCCCGGGGGAGCATCGACCGCTCCGTTTTCTACTCCAAAGTCGCCCTGGTGAGCCAGGAGGTCCGGCTGTTTGAGGGCACGGTTCTGGACAACATCACCATGTGGGACGACGCCATCCCCTACGACGCGGTGGTGGCGGCGGCCAAGGCCGCCTGCATCCACGACGACATCGTCCGCCGCCGGGACGGCTACCGGGAGCGGGTCAGCGAGAACGGCCGGAACTTCTCCGGCGGCCAGCGCCAGCGCATCGCCCTGGCCCGCGCCCTGGTGAAAAAGCCCAGCGTCCTCATTTTGGACGAGGCCACCTCCGCCCTGGACGCCGACACCGAGGCCCAGGTCATGGCGGGGATCGCCGCTTTGGGGATCACCCGGGTGGTGGTGGCCCACCGGCTCTCCGCCATTGTGGACAGCGACGAGATCCTGGTGATGGACCACGGCAAGATCGTCCAGCGGGGGACCCACGAGACGCTGGCGCGGCAGGACGGCCCATACGGCGCTTTGATAAGGAGCGGGGAATAAATGCCACAGATCACCTCGGAAAATCAGCGCGTACAAGAGAAGAACCAGGAGGCCAAGCGGCAGGCGTATCAGGCGATGCGCTCCGTTCTGGACGACCGGGCGGACTACGACGGGCTCAACGCGGTGCTCCGCTTTTTGGGGGAGAAGGGCCGGGTGGACCCGCGCCTCCCCCTGGCCCAACAACTGCGGCACATCGAGGCCGCCTTCGCCATCCAGGTCCGGTACATCAAGCTGGACGCGGACTGGTATCGGACCGCGGCTATCCCCATGCTGGTCAAGACGGTCCAGGGCGGCTGGGTGGCGGTCATCCCCAAGTCGGACGGCCGGTGCCAGTGGGTGGAGCGGGGCCGGGCCACCGTGGTGACCGGCAAGAACGCCGCCCGCTTCACCGGCGACGCCATGTGCTTCTACAAGGGCTGGAAGCGGGGCGCCGTCTCCCTCCGGGAGCTGATGGGCTCGCTGTTGCGGTGCGTCTCCGGGGGGGACTGGGCCTGGGCCCTGGCCGCCGCCGTCCTCACCACCCTGGCGGGGATGCTCCTGCCCTGGGTCAACAGCTTCTTCTTCACCTACGTGGTCCCCTCCGGCCAGAGTTCCGAGATCCCCGCGGCGGCGGCGCTTCTGCTGTCGGCGGTGATGGCGGCGGGGCTTCTGCGGCTTTTGCAATCCCTGATCCTCACCAACTCCATGCTCCGGGCCTCCACCCATATGCAGAGCGCGGTCTTCTCCCGCCTGCTCTCCCTCCGGCCGGAATTTTTCCGCGCCGCCCGCTCCGGCGAGTTGTCCCGGACCGTCATGGAGTGCTCCGACCTCACCCGGGTCCTGTCCGCCCGGGGGGTGGGGGCCTGCCTGGGGCTGGCGCTGTCCCTGGGCTATCTGATCCAGATCGGCCTCTACGCCCCGCCCCTGCTCCTGCCCGTCCTTTTGGTGAGCGCCGTATCCGGCGCTCTGACGGTGGCGGAGGGGATCTTGGAGTCCCGGTGGAGCCGGACCTATTCCCGCTCCCTGTCCCAAATGTCCGGCTTTTGCTACGAGCTGTTTTCCGGGATGGAGCAGGTCAAGCTCAGCGGCGCGGAGGAGCGGGTCATGCGCCGGTGGAGCGAGGGGTATTACAAGACCGCCCAGGCGGCGAACAAGCCCCGCCTCCTGCGCTACGCCGCCGTCCTCCGCCGCCTGATCCAGGTCTTTGCCACCGCCGCGGTCTTCCTGCTGGGCGCGGGGCTGAACGCCGCGGACTTTATCGCCTTCTCCGCCGCCTACGGCGCCTATACCGCGGCCGCCGCCGGGGCGGCGGTGGTGGTGGGGATGGTCTCGGGCGTCCGCGCCTCCTACGCCCTGCTCCAGGACGTGCTGACCGCGCCCTGCGAGGAGTACGGCCCGGACAAAAAGCGCCCGGAGCGGTTCGAGGGGGAGATCGCCCTCACCGGCCTCACCTTCCGCTACCCCTCCGACCCCAACTATGTGCTGCGGGGCCTGACCACCCACATCCGCGCCGGGGAGAGCGTGGGGATCACCGGCCCCTCCGGCTGTGGAAAGTCCACCCTCATCCGCCTGCTCCTGGGCTTTGAGAGCCCGGAGGAGGGGAGCGTCTACCTGGACGGCTTCGACCTGCGGGAGCTGGACCTCAAAAACTACCGCCGGAAGCTGGGGACCGTTTTGCAGGACGCCAAGCTGATCTCCGGCGACCTCTACTCCAACATCACCGTCACCAAGCCGGACGCCACCCTCCAGGAGGTGACCGATGCGGTGGAGCTGGCGGGCCTGACCGAGGACGTGGCCGCGCTGCCTATGGGGCTCCATACCTTTGTGGACCCGGAGAACTGCACCCTCTCCGGCGGCCAGCGCCAGCGGGTGCTCATCGCCCGGGCGCTGATCGCCCGCCCGGCCATCCTCATCTTTGACGAGGCCACCTCCGCCCTGGACAACGTGACCCAGGCAAAGATCATGGAGGGGGTCAACACCCTCCCCTGCACCAACCTCATCGTGGCCCACCGGCTGTCCACCCTGGCCCGCTGTGACCGGGTGCTGGTGATGGACCGGGGCGCCATCGTCCAGGAGGGCAGGCCGGAGGAATTGATACAGGTCGATGGGCCGCTTCGGCGGCTTATGGAACGACAGATGATACCCACACAGGAAAGTGAGGTCATGGTAAAATGAAGCAGAACGGTTTTTGGCGCAGGGCGCTCAGCGGGCTCCTCTCCTGCGCGCTGGCGGTGGGGCTGGTGCGGCTCCCCGCCCGGGCGGAGGCGGAGGCGGAGGACGTGTACCTCCCCCAGTCGGAGCTCTCCCAGGAGATCCGCGACAGCGGCGCGTTCTATCTGGACACCGCCCAGGCGGAGATCCATGAGGAGAGCGGCGCGGCCCACCTGTTCCGCATCGCCCGGGGCGGGGCGGCGGCGGAGGCCGCCGCGGTGCGGCTGGACATCCTGGACATCACCGCCAAGTATGGCCGGGACTACGTGATCCGTATCCACGGCCACGCCGACGACGAGGTCCAGAACGCCCAAGAGAGCCGCTCCCTCCTGGAGGAGATCCAGGAGAACCAGGATGAGATCCTGGAGGAGAACTACTCCGACGGCCTGGTCTCCGGCGAGGACATCTCCGACCAGGAGGTGGAGGAGCGGTACCAGGACGACGTGGAGGCCCTGGCCGGCTACCTGGACGACGCCATGGGCCAGGAGATCGCCGTAGACGTGGACGAGGCCCCGGCGGACGAGGCCGAAGAAATCCCGGAGGCCAACGCGGCCAACGAGGTGGCGGAAGTCCCCGAGGCGGACGAGAACGCCGAGGTGGCAGAGGCCAGCGTGGCGGACGAGGCCGAAGAGATCCCCGTGGCCGACAAGGCCGACGTGGCCGATGAAGCCGACGTGGTGGATGAAGTCAACGAAACCGACGTGACCGACGAAGTCCCCGAGGCGGACGAGGCCGACGT
>CANQVO010000012.1 GCA_947627325.1 uncultured Oscillospiraceae bacterium
CTGGGCCTCATCAAGGCGGTGGAGAAGTTCGACTACACCAAGGGCTACAAGTTCTCCACCTACGCCACCTGGTGGATCCGCCAGGCCATCACCCGGGCCATCGCCGACCAGGCCCGGACCATCCGCATCCCCGTCCACATGGTGGAGACCATCAACAAGGTCATCCGGGTCTCCCGCCAGCTCCTCCAGGAACTGGGCCACGACCCCACCCCGGAGGAGATCGCCGAGGAGATGAATATGCCGGTGGAGAAAGTCCGGGAGATCCTGAAGATCGCCCAGGAGCCGGTCTCTCTGGAGACCCCCATCGGCGAGGAGGAGGACTCCCACCTGGGGGACTTTATCCCCGACGAGGACGCCTCCGAACCCAGCGAGGCCGCCAGCTACACGCTCCTGAAAGAACAGCTGGTGGAGGTGCTGGGCACCCTGACCAAGCGGGAGGAGAAGGTCCTGCGCCTGCGCTTTGGCATCGAGGACGGCCGGGCCCGCACACTGGAGGAGGTGGGCCGGGAGTTCAACGTCACCCGGGAGCGCATCCGGCAGATCGAGGCCAAGGCCCTGCGTAAGCTCCGCCACCCCTCCCGGAGCAAGAAGCTCAAGGACTTTTTGAACTGACGGCGGAGGGCAGACGCCGTGGCCGTCAAGAGAAAAACGGGGCCTGACATCCCCGGGATGAGCGACGGGCAGCTGCTGACCCACCTGCTGGGGCTGGCGGGGATGGGCTCCGCCGCCGCCCAAAAGACCAGCCGCGCTCTGCTGGCCGCCCACGGGAGCCTGGAGCAGGTGCTGGCACAGCCCAAGGAGGAGCTGTTGGCCCACCCCCACCTGGGGGAGGGCCCCGCCGCCTTCCTGCTCCTCCTCCCCGCCATGATCCGCCGCTACACCAGCACCGCCGCCGAGGCGCCCAGGCCGCTGGGGAGCCGAGAGGATCTGGCGCGGATGCTGACCCCTTACTTTGAGGGCCAGAGCACAGAGCGGGTCTGCGCCTTTTTGCTGGGGGACGAGCTCCAGCTTATCACCGCCGTCACCCTGGCCCAGGGCGGGCGCTCCTCCGTCTCCTGCTCTACCTATCGGCTGTTGGAACTGGCGCTGAACCACCGGGCCAAGGGGGTCATCCTGGTCCACAACCACCCCGACGGCATCCCCAACTTCTCCAAAAGCGACCTGGCCTCCACCCACGTCCTCCTCCAGGAGCTGGAGCTCATTGGCGTGCCCCTGGTGGATCACTATCTGCTGGCGGGGGAGCATATCGTCTCCCTGCGGCAGTATCTGGACAATTTGCATTCCACGGACTGCCTGCACCTCGACCTCCAGGCCCGCTTCTCCCGCGGGGAGATAAAAAACGCCCCGACCCCTAAGACCGATCCTCCCACGTAGAGGAAAAAGCGCGCCGGCCCCAGGGCCAGTTCTCTCACGAGACAGCAAAAAACGTGCCGATTCCAGAAGCAGTTCTCCCACGAGGAAAATGCCCCGAACCGGGGCTGGTTTTCCCTACGAAACAGCAAAAAAGCCCGGACCCGCCGTCTCCCGCGGGTCCGGGCGCTTTTCGCGCTGTGTCTTTTTTCCGGCGGGCGGGGCTACTCCCCTGCCCGGCTCACCGCCCGGAGGGCGGTGTCGTCCAGCACCCGGACGGCGCCGTAGCCGGTCTCCACCCAGCCCCGGGCGGCCCACCGCCGGAGGATCCGGGCCACAGTGACCCGGGTGACGCCCACCCGGAAGCCCAGCTCCTCCTGGGTCACCGCCACCCGCCCCGCCCCGTCCGCCTCCCGCAGGAGCTGGGCGGCCAGGCGGCCCTCCGCCCCCCGGAAGGACAGGTCGTTCACCTGCCGGGAGAGCTGGCCCACGGTGTGGGAGAGATAGCGCAGCATGGGGATGGCCAGGTCCGGGTGCTGGGCCAGGGCCTGGTCCAGCCCCTCCCAGGTCACCGCCACCGCCCGGCACTCGCTCACCGCCACCGCAGAGGACACCCGGGGACAGCCCTCAAAGAAGGACGCCTCCCCCATGAGACTGCCCCCCCGGTGGAGGGTCAGCACCCGCTCCTCCCCCTCCGGGGAGGACAGAAAGCTCCGGGCCGAGCCGGAGAGAAGGTAGTAGAACTCCGTGGGCTCCGCCCCCTGGAGGTAGATCATCTGGCCGGGGGCGTAGGTCCGGGGGGTCCGGCCCTCCGCCAGGGCCTGCCAAACAGACATATTTCCTCACCTCGCCCTTAGATTGTAACACAGGTTACATTCTTTTGGCAAGCCCTCTGGCATACTGGTCTCAACCAAACAAAAAGGAGGTCATCTCATGGGCATGACCATGACCCAGAAGATCCTGGCCCAGGCGGCGGGGCTCCCCAGCGTCCAGGCCGGACAGCTGGTGGAGGGCAGTCTCTCCCTGGTGCTGGGCAACGACATCACCACCCCCGTCGCCATCACGGAATTTGACAAGGCGGGGCTGACCCAGGTCTTCGACAGGGACAAGATCGCCATCGTCCTGGACCACTACACCCCCTGCAAGGACATCGCCGCGGCCCGGCTGTGCGCCAAGGCCCGGGACTTCGCCAAGCGTTTTTCCATCACCAACTTCTTCGACGTGGGCCAGGTGGGCGTGGAGCACGCCCTCATCCCGGAGAAGGGCCTGGCCGCTCCCGGGGAGGTCATCATCGGGGCGGACTCCCACACCTGCACCTACGGCGCTCTGGGGGCCTTCTCCACCGGCGTGGGCTCCACCGACATGGCCGCGGGCATGGCCACGGGCAAGCTGTGGTTCAAGGTGCCCAGCGCCATCCGGGTGGAGCTGACGGGCAAGCTCTCCCCCTACGTGTCGGGCAAGGACGTGATCCTCCACCTCATCGGCCGGATCGGGGTGGACGGGGCCCTCTACCAGTCCCTGGAGTTCACCGGCGAAGGGGTGGCCTCCCTGGAGATGGACGACCGCTTCACCATCTGCAACATGGCCATCGAGGCGGGGGCCAAGAACGGCATCTTCCCGGTGGACGACAAGACCCGGGAATACTTAAAGGGCCGGGTGGCCCGGGCGTGGACCGCCTTTACCGCCGACGACGACGCGGCCTACACCCAGGTGGTGACCATCGACCTCTCCGCCCTGGAGCCCACCGTCTCCCTCCCCCACCTGCCCTCCAACACCAAGACGGTGACGGAGGTGGCGGGGACCCCCATCCAGCAGGTGGTCATCGGCTCGTGCACCAACGGGCGCATCAAGGACCTGCGGGAGGCCGCCGCCATCCTCAAGGGCCGCAAGGTGGCGGACGGGGTGCGGTGCATCGTCATCCCCGCCACCCAGGAGATCGTGCGCCAGTGCATGGCCGAGGGGCTGGCGGAGATCTTCCTGGACGCGGGCTGTGCCTTCTCCACCCCCACCTGCGGGCCCTGCCTGGGCGGGCACATGGGGGTGCTGGCGGACGGGGAGCGGTGCGTCTCCACCACCAACCGCAACTTCGTGGGCCGCATGGGCCCCACCAATTCGGAGATCATCCTGGCAAGCCCCGCCGTGGCCGCCGCCTCGGCGGTCCGGGGCTGTGTGGCCGACCCCAGGGCCCTGTAAAGGAGGAAGCGACATGAAACTCTACAAGTACGGCGACAACGTGGACACCGACGTGATCATCCCCGCCCGGCACCTGAACAACCCCGACCCCAAGGCCCTGGCCTCCCACTGCATGGAGGACATCGACCCCGACTTCGCCTCCACCGTGGAGGCGGGGGACATCATCGTGGCGGGCAAGAACTTCGGTTGCGGCTCCTCCCGGGAGCACGCCCCCCTGGCGATCAAGTCCTGCGGGGTAAAGTGCGTCATCGCCGAGACCTTTGCCCGCATCTTCTACCGCAACGCCATCAACATCGGCTTCCCCATCCTGGAGTGCCCGGAGGCCGCCCAGGCCATCCGCCCCGGGGACGAGGTGGAGGTCAACTTCCAGACCGGCGAGATCCGGGACCTGACCCAGAACAAGACCTTCCAGGCCGCCCCCTTCCCCCCCTTCATCGACGGGATCATCCAGAACGGCGGCCTGCTCAACTCTCTGAAAGCGAGGGGACTTGCCAAATGAATTATAAGATCGCGCTCATCGGCGGGGACGGCATCGGCCCCGATATCGTCAAGCAGGCGGTAAAGGTCCTGAACGCCGTGGGGGAGAAATTCGGCCACAGCTTCTCCTACGTGGACGTGCTCATGGGCGGCTGCGCCACCGACGCGGTGGGGGTCAGCTACCCCGAGGGGACGGCGGAGGCGTGCAAGGCGTGCGACGCGGTGCTGTTGGGCGCCGTGGGCGGGCCCAAGTGGGGCAGCGACAAGCCCGCCCAGCAGAGGCCGGAGACGGCTCTGCTTGCCATCCGCAAGGACCTGGGGCTCTACGCCAACCTCCGCCCCGCCGTCCTGCGCCCCGCGCTGAAGGACGCCTGCCCCCTGAAGCGGGAGACCGCCGAGCGGGGCATCGACCTGATGATGGTCCGGGAGCTCACCGGCGGGGTGTACTTCGGCAAGCGGGACAAGTACCAGACCCCCGACAAGGGCCTGGAGGCCACCGACCTGATGGCCTACTCCGAGATGGAGATCGAGCGCATCGGCCGCCGGGCCTTCGAACTGGCCCGCCTGCGCCGGGGCAAGGTCTCCAGCGTGGACAAGGCAAACGTCCTGGAGACCTCCCGGCTGTGGCGCTCTGTGATGCACCGGCTGGCGGAGGAGTACAGCGACGTGGCCTACGAGGACGTGCTGGTGGACAACTGCGCCATGCAGATCGTGAAGGACCCGGGGCAGTTCGACGTGATCGTCACCGAGAATATGTTCGGCGACATCCTCTCCGACGAGGCCAGCATGGTCACCGGCTCCATCGGCCTGCTCCCCTCCGCCTCCATGGGGGACTCCGCCCCCGCCCTCTACGAGCCCATCCACGGCTCCGCCCCGGACATCGCCGGCCAGGACAAGGCCAACCCCATCGCCACCATCCTGTCGGCGGCCATGATGCTCCGCTACTCCTTCCACCTCTCCGCCGAGGCGGACGCGGTGGAGCGGGCGGTGGACCAGGTGCTGGACGCGGGCTGGCGCACCCCCGACATCGCCGAGCCCGGCGTCACCCCCGTGGGCACCAAGAAGATGGGCGACCTCATCTGCGCCGCGCTCTAAGCGGCAAGACAGCCAAAAAAGCGGGAGACCTGCCAGGCAGGTCTCCCGCTCTGCTTTTCGGCGGAGGGATCTTGGGCGGATGGGGCGGCCTCTATCGCTCCGGCGTTTTCACGCCGGGCAGGCCGGTCTCCCGGTCCGGCTTCCACCGCGCCGTGGGGTTGGCGTCGTTGATCCGGCGGAAGCGGGGGCAGTCCCCCGCGTGGTCGTTGATGACGCCGCAGGCCTGGAGGTGGGAGTAGATGGTCACCGGGCCCACGAACTGAAAGCCCCGCTTTTTCAGGTCCCGGCTGATCTGGTCGGAAAGGCCGTTGCTGACGGGGATGGCGCCGTCGGCGTGGCCGTCGTACAAGACGGTCTTTCCGCCGGTGTAGGCCCAGAGGTAGGCGCAGAAGCTGCCAAACTCCGCGCGGATCTTCTGGTAGCACCTGGCGTTGTGAATGACCGCCCGGATCTTCCGCTCCGAGCGGAGCATCCCCTCGGTGTGCAAGATCCGCGCCACGTCGGCCTCGCCGTAGGCGGCGATCTTGTCGTAGTCGAAGTTCGCAAAGCACCGGCGGAAGATCTCCCGCTTTTTCAGCATCAGCCCCCAGCTCAGGCCGCACTGGAGGCACTCCAGGGTCAGATGCTCGAACATCTGCCGGTCGTCGTGGACCGGGACGCCCCACTCCTGGTCGTGATAGAGCCGGTCCCGCTCGCTGGCGAAGGCCCAGTCACAGTGCCCCATGTCCTCCCCTCCCCTGTTACGCGCGGCGGATATCACTCCCCGCGCGTATGGTGAAAAACTGACTTCCGGCGGGGGCCGGAAGTCAGTTTTTTGTGGATGGTCAGTTCATCTCGCCCATGAGGAGGGCCATGACGGCTTTTTGGGCGTGGAGGCGGTTTTCCGCCTCTTCAAAGATCTCGTCGGCGTGGGCCTCGAAGACCTGGGTGGTGATCTCCTCCTCCCGGTGGGCGGGCAGGCAGTGCTGTACCATACAGCCGGGGTTGGTCAGCTTCATCAACGCCTCGTTCACCTGGTAGACCCCGGCGAAGGCGGCCTGCCGCTTGGCCCGCTCCTCCTCCTGGCCCATGGAGGCCCACACGTCGGTGACCATCACGTCGGCCCCCACGGCGGCCTCCCGGGGGTCCCGGCACAGCTGGAAGTCCGCGCCGAAGTCCTTGGCGAAGGCCAGCACCTTCCCGTCCGGCTCGTAGCCCTCCGGGCAGGCCACGGCGGCCTTCATGCCGCACTTCAGCGCGCCCACGATGAGGGAGTTTGCCATGTTGTTCCCGTCGCCGATGAAGGTGAGTTTCAGCCCCTCCAGCCGGGTCATCTTCTCCCGGATGGTCATCAGGTCGGCCAGCACCTGGCAGGGGTGGGAGAAGTCGGTGAGGCCGTTGATGACGGGGATATCGGCGTACTGGGCCAGGGCCTCCACCTCCTCCTGGCCGTAGGTGCGGATCATGATGCCGTCGCAGTAGCGGCTGAGCACCCGGGCGGTGTCCTGGATGGGCTCGCCCCGGCCGATCTGGCTCTCCTTGCCGGAGAGGAACAGGGCGTGGCCCCCCAACTGGTACATCCCCGTCTCGAAGGAGACGCGGGTGCGGGTGGAGTTCTTCTCAAAGATCATGGCCAGGGTCTTCCCCGCCAGCACCTGGTGGGGGATGTTGTGCTTCTGGCTGTACTTCATCTGGTCGGCGGTGTCCAAAATGCGGGCGATCTCCTCCCGGGAGAGGTCCATCAGCTTCAAAAGGTCTTTCATGCGCTTACTCCTTCCAACGTCTCCTTCATGATCTTCAGCCCCTTGTCCAGCTCTGCCCGGGTGATGAGCAGAGGGGGCAGCAGGCGGAGGACGTTGTTCCCCGCCGTCAGCACCAGCAATCCCGCGTCCATGAGCCGGGCGGCCAGGTCCTTGTTGACAAAGTCGCCCCGGACCTGGATGCCCACCATCAGGCCCAGACCCCGGGTCCAGCCCAGGCAGGGCAGGTCCAGGCCCTCGATGGCGGCGCGGAGGTAGTCCCCCTTCTCCTGGACCTGGGCCAGCACCGTGTCGTCCAGAATGTCGATCACCGCCTTGGCGGCGGCGGCGCAGACGGGGTTGCCGCCGAAGGTGGTGGCGTGGGTGCCGGGGGTGAGGACCTCCCGGCACTTCTCGTTTGCCATGATCCCGCCGAAGGGCAGGCCCCCGGCGATCCCCTTGGCGAAGGAGACCACGTCGGGCAGGACGCCGTACTGCTGGTAGGCAAAGAGCGTCCCGGTGCGGCCCACGCCGGTCTGCACCTCGTCGATGAGCAGGAGCCAGTCCCGCTCGGCGCACAGAACCGCCAGGTCGTGGATAAAGCCCCGGTCCATGGGGAACACGCCCCCCTCCCCCTGTACAAGCTCCAGCATCACCGCGCACACGTCGTGCCCGGCCACCGCCTCCACCCCGTCCAGGGTGGCGTCGGCATAGCGGAAACCGTCGTTGAAGGGGAAGAAGTAGTTGTGGAACACGTCCTGGCCGGTGGCGGAGAGGGTGGTGATGGTGCGGCCGTGGAAGGAGTTTTTTAGGGTGATGATGGTGCCCCGGCCCTTGCCGTACTTGTCAAAGGAGTACTTCCGGGCCAGTTTGATCATCCCCTCGTTGGCCTCCGCCCCGGAGTTGGCGAAGAAGACGTTGCTCATCCCCGCCCGCTGGGTCAGCGTCTCGGCCAGGTCCACGTAGGGCTGGGAGTAAAAGAGGTTGGAGATGTGCCCCAGCTTCACCGCCTGCTCCACGATGGCGGCCACCCACGCCTCGTTGCCGTAGCCCAGGGAGTTGACCCCGATGCCGGAGGAGAAGTCGATGTACTCCTTCCCATCCAGGCCGTAGAGGGTGGCCCCCTGGCCGTGGTCGATGGCCACGTCGAAGCGGCCATAGGTCTGCATGACGTACTGGTGGTCCCTGGCCTTCAAAGTCTCAAAGTCCATATCGTCTCACCTCTCAAAAGATCATGGTGCCAACGCCGGCGTTGGAGAGCATTTCAATGAGGATGGAGTGGGGGATGCGCCCGTCCAGGATGTGGGCCCGGCGCACCCCGGAGCGGACCGCCTCCACGCAGCAGTCCACCTTGGGGATCATCCCCCCCTGGATCACCCCGTCCTTCACAAGGCCAGGCACGTCGGAGGGGTGGACTTGGGGGATGAGGGTGTCCTCGTCCTTGGGGTCCCGCAAAAGGCCCCGCACGTCGGTGAGCAGGATCAGCTTCTCCGCCCCCAGGGCGATGGCCAGCTTGGCCGCGGCGGTGTCGGCGTTGATGTTGTAGGCGGTGGCCCCGTCGGTGCCCTGGGCCACGGTGGAGACCACCGGGATGTACCCGGCCTTCACGCTGTCCTCCACCGGCCGGGGGTCCACCTGGGTGATCTGGCCCACAAGGCCGTACTTCTCGTCCAGCTTTTTGGCCTGAAAGAGCCCGCCGTCCATGCCGCACAGGCCCACGGCCCGGCCGCCGGTGCGGTTCAGGGTGGCGACCAGGTCCTTGTTCACCTTGCCGCACAGCACCTGCTGGACCACGTCCATGGTCTCCTGGTCGGTGTATCGAAGGCCGTCCACAAAGCGGGACTCCTTGCCGATCTTCTTGAGCATGGCGGAGATCTCCGGCCCGCCCCCGTGGACCACCACCACCCGGATGCCCACCAGGGACAGCAGGATGATATCGGAGATGACGGCGGTGCGGAGCTCCTCGGAGATCATGGCGTTGCCGCCGTATTTCACCACCACCGTCTTGCCGGTGTAGCCTTGGATATAGGGCAGGGCCTCGATGAGGACCTGGGCCCGGTCGGAATGGGAAAAGGACATGGGTAAAACCACCTTTTCGCGGGATTATGGGAGATCAGGTGCGGTAGTCGCCGTTGATCTTCACGTAGTCGTAGGTCAGATCGCAGCCCCAGCAGGTGGCGGCGGCGTCCCCCTCGTGGAGGTCCACCTGGATGACCACCTCATCCTGGGTGAGGATCTGTTTGGCCTTGTCCTCGTCAAAGGCCAGGCCCGCGCCGTCCTTGCACACGGGGATCTCCCCGGCGGCGGAGGCGAAGGAGATATCCACATACTCCGGCCGGAAGGGGGCCTTGGAGTAGCCCATGGCGCACAGCACCCGGCCCCAGTTGGCATCCGCGCCGAACATGGCGGCCTTCACCAGGGCGGAGCCCACCACCGCCTTCGCCAGGCGCTCGGCGGTCTCCTCGTTGCGGGCGTCGCTCACCGTGCAGGTGACCAGGCGGCTGGCCCCCTCCCCGTCCCCGGCGATGGCCCGGGCCAGGGCGGTGCAGAGCTCCATCAGGGCGGCCTGGAACAGGTCGAAGTCCTCGTCGGCCCATTCGATCTGAGGGTTCTCCGCCATGCCGTTGGCCAGGACCACGCACATATCGTTGGTGGAGGTGTCCCCGTCCACGGTGACCCGGTTGAAAGTGCGCTTCACCACCGCGTGGAGCGCCTCTTGGAGCATGGCGCTGGTGATGGCGCAGTCGGTGGTGATGAAGCAGAGCATGGTGCCCATGTTGGGGTGGATCATGCCGCTGCCTTTGGCGATGGCGCCCAGGCGGACGGTCTTGCCCCCCAGTTCCAGCTCCACCGCGGCCTCCTTCTTCACCGTGTCGGTGGTCATGATGGCCTGGGCGGCGGCGTCGGACCCGGCGGCGTCGGCGCGGAGGCTCTTCACCAGCCCCGGCAGACCCGCCTGGATGGGGGCCAGGTCGATGGTCTGGCCGATGACCCCGGTGGAGGCCACCACGAAGTCCTGGGCCTTCAGGCCGGTGGCGGTGGCGGCCATGGTGCACATCTCCAGGGCGTTTTCATGGCTGCGGGGGGCGCAGGCGTTGGCGTTGCCGGAGTTGGCGATGACCCCCCGGCACGTCCCGTCCTCCAGGTGCTCCATGGTCACGTAGAGGGGGGCGGCCTTCACCCGGTTGGTGGTGTACACCGCGCCCACCGCGCACTCCTTCTCCGAGAGAATGAGGGCCAGGTCCCGCTTGGCCGGGTCGCTCCCCGCCTTCACGCCGCAGTGGACGCCCCCGGCGGTAAAGCCCTTGGCGGCGCACACGCCGCCGTCGATCCTTTTCATGGAAAGTCCTCCTTACAGGGTCAGCCCGGTGTGCTCCGGGAAGCCCAGCATGATGTTCATATTCTGCACCGCGGCGCCCGCCGCGCCCTTGCCCAGGTTGTCCAGCCGGGCGTAGGCCACGCTCCTGTCCCCCTGGCCGCAGACGAAGATCTCCAGATCGTCCCGCCCCGCCAGGTGGTTGGAGCCCAAAAAGCCGCTCTCCGGCGGCTCCGCCACTTGAATCAGGCGCTCCCCGGCGTAGTAGTCCCGGTAGCACGCCTCCAGCGCCTGGGCCTCCAGGCCGAACAGGGGGACGGCCACCACCATGCCCTGGGAAAAGTCGCAGATGATGGGGCAGAAGATGGGCGGCGCGGTCAGCCCCCCCTGGGCCATCATCTCGGGGATGTGCTTGTGGGCCAGGCCCAGGGCGTAGTGCCGGGGGGAGTCCAGCTCCCGGTCCCGGCCCAGGTCCTGGTACTGGGCGATGGTCTTGTTCCCCCCGCCGCTGTACCCCGACAGGGCGTGGATGGCGAGGGGCGCGTCCGGCTCCAGCAGGCCCCGGGCCACCAGGGGGCGGATCAGGACGATGGCCCCGGTGGCGTAACAGCCGGGGTTTGCCACCCGCTGGGCCGTGCGGATATCCTCCCGGCGGCCGTGGAGCTCGGGCAGACCGTAGACCCAGCCGGGGCTCACCCGGTGGGCGGTGGAGGCGTCGATGATCCGGGTACCCGCCGCCTCCGCCAGCTCCGCCGCCTCCCGGGCCGCGTCGTCAGGCAGACAGAAGAAGGTCAGGTCGGCCTGGCGCATCATATCGCTCCGGGCGGCGGCGTCCTTTCTCTTGTCCGGGTCGATGGTCAGCAGCTGGATGTCCTCCCGGGCCCGGAGGCGGTCGTAGATCTGCAGACCGGTGGTGCCCGCCTGGCCGTCGATGTAGATCCTCGGCTTCACGCTGTATGCTCCTTTACAAACTGCTCCAAATTCTCGATCTGCTTCTCCACAGACTCCCGGCTGGGCCCGCCGTAGACCTTCCGCTGGTTCACGCAGGTCCGCAGCTGGAGGGCCTGGTACACGTCGGCGTCAAAGAGCTTGGAGATGGAGCGGAAGTCCCGGAGGGTCAGGGTGTCCAGGGTGTCCCCGCTCCGGGTGCACATATGCACCAGCCGGCCCACGATCATGTAGGCGTCCCGGAAGGGCAGGCCCTTTTTGACCAGGTAGTCGGCGCAGTCGGTGGCGTTGATAAAGCCCACCTGGGCCGCCCGCTCCATGTTCCGGGGCAGAACGGTCATGGTGTCCACCATGGCGGCGAAGACGGGCAGGCAGAGCTTGACGGTGTCGATGGCGTCAAAGACCGCCTCCTTGTCCTCCTGCATATCCTTGTTGTAGGCCAGGGGCAGGGCCTTCATCACGGTGAGCAGGGTGATGAGGTCGCCGTAGACCCGGCCGGTCTTGCCCCGGACCAGCTCCGCCACGTCCGGGTTCTTCTTCTGTGGCATGATGGAGGAGCCGGTGGAGTACGCGTCGTCCAGCTCGGCGAACTTGAACTCCCAGGAGCACCAGAGGATGATCTCCTCGGCGAAGCGGGAGAGGTGCATCATCAGGATGGACAGGCCGCTGAGCAGTTCCAGGGCGTAGTCCCGGTCGGACACGGCGTCCATGGAGTTGTCCATGGGCTTGGCAAAGCCCAGGAGCCGGGCGGTCTCAAAGCGGTCCACGGGGTAGGTGGAGGTGGCCATGGCCCCAGCGCCCAAGGGGCTCTCGTCCAGCCGGGCCCGGCAGTCCTCCAGCCGGGTCACGTCCCGGCGGAGCATATTGGCGTAGGCCATGAGGACGTGGCCAAAGGTGGTGGGCTGGGCCCGCTGGAGGTGGGTGTACCCGGGCATGACGGTGTCCACGTGCTCCTTGGCCTTGTTGACCAGCACCGTCTGCAATTTCAGGATCTCGGCGATGATGCCGGGGATCTCGTCCTTGACGAAGAGCCGGAAGTCCACCGCCACCTGGTCGTTGCGGCTGCGGGCGGTGTGGAGGCGCTTGCCGGTGTCGCCGATGCGCTCGGTGAGCAGGCGCTCCACGTTCATGTGGATGTCCTCGCTGTCCTCGGTGAGCTCGGCGGTCCCGGCCTCGATGTCCCGGAGGATGGTCTTGAGCCCGTCGATGATCTTCTCCGCCTCGTGCTCCTCAATGATGCCCTGCTTGCCCAGCATGGTGGCGTGGGCGATGGAGCCCTGGATGTCCTGGCGGTAGAGCCGGGCGTCGAAGTCGATGGAGGAGTTAAAGTCGTTGACCAGGGTATCGGTCTCCTTTTGGAAACGGCCTGCCCATAATTTCATGGTGATCGCTCCTTATAAGTCAAGGCGGGCGCGCGGGGCAGGTCCCCGCGCGCCGTGCCTGTGATCAGTTCAGTTTCCCCTGCTCCCGGAGGGCCTGGACGGTGTCCGGCAGGCCCCAGAGGTTGATAAAGCCCTGGGAGTCCTTCTGGTCGTAGTCGCTCTCCTCGAAGGTCACCAGGTCCTCGGAGTACAGGGTCTCCGGGGAGGTCACACCGGCGGTGATGATGTTGCCCTTGTAGAGCTTGAGCTTCACCTGGCCGGTGACGTGCTTCTGCGTGTCGGTGGCGAAGGCGGTGAGGGCCTCCCGCAGGGGGGTGAACCACTTGCCGTTGTAGACAAGGTCGGCGAAGTCCACCGCCAGCTTCTGCTTCATGTGCTTGGTGTCCTTGTCCAGGGTGATCATCTCCAGCACCTCGTGGGCCCGGTAGAGGATGGTGCCGCCGGGGGTCTCGTACACCCCCCGGTCCTTCATGCCCACCAGCCGATTCTCCACGATGTCCAGCAGGCCGATGCCGTTGGCGCCGCCCAGGTCGTTGAGCTTGCGGATCACGTCGCTGGCCTTCATCTTCACCCCGTCCACCGCCGTGGGCACACCCTTGACGAAGTCGATGGTCACGTAGGTGGGCTTGTCCGGGGCGGCCACGGGGCTGACGCCCATCTCCAAAAACCCGGGCTTGTCGTACTGGGGCTCGCTGGCCGGGTCCTCCAGGTCCAGGCCCTCGTGACTCAGGTGCCAGAGGTTCTTGTCCTTGGAGTAGTTGGTCTCCCGGCTGATCTTCAGGGGCACGCCGTGGGCCTCGGCGTAGTCGATCTCCTCGTCCCGGCCCTTGATGTCCCACTCCCGCCAGGGGGCGATGATCTTCATCCCCGGGGCGTAGCGTTTGATGGCCAGCTCAAAGCGGACCTGGTCGTTACCCTTGCCGGTGCAGCCGTGGCAGATGGCGTCCGCCCCCTCCGCCTTGGCGATCTCCACCAGCCGCCGGGCGATCACCGGCCGGGCAAAGGCGGTGCCCAGCAGGTAGTCCTCGTACTTGGCCCCCATCTGCATGGAGGGGATGATGACCTCGTCCACCATCACGTCGGTGAGGTCCTCGATGTAGAGCTTGCTGGCCCCGGTCTTGATGGCCTTCTCCTCCAGGCCGTCCAGCTCGGTGCCCTGGCCCACGTCGCCGGAGACGGCGATGATCTCCGGGTCGTCGTAGTTCTCCTTCAGCCAGGGGATGATGATAGAGGTGTCCAGGCCGCCGGAGTAGGCCAGGACGACCTTCTTGATCTTCTTGTCTGCCATGGTGCATGACCTCCGTTTCGAAGTTGTCCATAGTCTACCACCGCCGGGGGAAAATTGCAAGGACAAATTCGCATAAATATTCCGCTGTTTTCCCGCCCGGATGGTTATATTCCACAATAGGGCGAATAATATTCATTGAATTATGAATATTCATTCATATATGCACACAGCGCGCGCCGGGGCGGCGGGCCCCGGCGCGGCAGGCGGAATTTTATTTCTCGTCCAACAGCTTGCCAAGCTCGGTCATAAAGGTGTTGATGTCCTTGAACTGGCGGTACACCGAGGCGAAGCGGACGTAGGCCACCTCGTCCACCGCCTTGAGCTTTTCCATGACCATGTTGCCGATCTGGGCGGAGGTGACCTCCCGCTCCATCTCGTTTTGCAGGGACTGCTCGATCTCCCCCACGATGCCCTCCAGGGTGTCCAGGGAGACCGAGCGTTTCTCGCAGGATTTGAGCATACTGCCCAAGAGCTTGTTGCGGTCAAAGGCCTGGCGGGAGCCGTCCTTTTTGATGACCACCAGGGGGACGCTCTCAATGGTCTCGTAGGTGGTGAAGCGCTTGTGGCACTCCAGGCACTCCCGGCGGCGGCGGATGCTGGAGCCCTCGTCGGCGGGGCGGGAGTCCACCACCTTGCTCTCAAGGTTGGCGCAGAAGGGACATTTCACGGCACATCGCTCCTCTTTGCGGCGGTATTATGTAAATCGCTAGGAGCAGTATACCACATCTTGTGGCCGGTGTTCAAGTCCTTCTTGGGAATTTTTTTCCGAACGGGCCATTTTCTTGTCCCGCCGGAGGGCGACGGTTCCGGATGTATAGAAATTCCCGCCGGAACGCATACTACCGGCATAGAAGCGAGGTGAGCAGAGATGGCGAAGGATCAGACCCCCAGCAACCAGAAGAAACAGAACGACCCCATCAGCCGCAAGGACCAGAAGGGGCCCGAGAACAAGAAGAAGGACGCTCCCGAGAGCAAGAAGACCCCTGACAACAAGTTTTAAGAGAGACCCGCGCCAAAACAAGGCCCTCGGGCGGCTTGCCCGAGGGCCGTTTTGTGTCCCGTTTTCTACTGACAGCCCAGCACGCCCCGGACCGACACCTCCCCGGAGGAGACCGTCTCCTCCCCCCCGCCGTCCAGGCGCACCCGGAGGGCGAAGTCGTCGTCCACGTCCAGGGCCTGGGCCAGGGTCTCCCCCTGGGGGCGGATCAGCCGCACCTGTCTGCCAAGGGTGACGCACCGGCGGCGGTACTCGGCCAGATAGTCCGCCCGCCCCGCGGGGAAGGCGGCGTTCATGCGGTCCAGCTCCGCCAGCAGTTCCCGCCCCAGGGCGGCCCGCCGCACCCGGACGCCCAGCAGGGCCAGAGAGGTGGCGATGGGGCACAGCTCGGGGCCGAAATCCGCGTCCAGTTGGGACACGTTCACCCCCATGCCCACCACCACGTAACTCAAGCTGCCCGTCTCCGCCTCTACCCCCAGCTCGGTGAGGATGCCGCAGAGCTTTTTCCCCTCCACCAGCACGTCGTTGGGCCACTTCACGTCGGCGCGGATGCCGCTGACCGCCTCAATGGCCCGGCACACCGCCACCGCCGTCCAGGCGGTGAGCTGGCTCACCTGGTCCAGGGGCACCTGGGGCCGCAGGAGGATGGAGAGGTAGAGCCCCTTCCCCGGCAGGGACTGGAAGGAGCGGCCCCGGCGGCCCTTGCCCCCGGTCTGGGTCTCGGCGGTGAGGGCCAGGCCGGTGGGGGCCCCCGCCATGGCGCGGCGCTTTAGCTCGTCGTTGGTGGAGTCCACCGTGTCCAGGCAGACCACCTGCCCGCCCACCAGCCGCTGGGGGTCGGACAGCTCCGCCGCCCACAGCACGTCCGGGGACTCCAACAGCCGGTAGCCCTTGGTGGGCAGGGCCACGATGGTGTAGCCCTCCCCCCGGAGGGCGTTGACCGCCTTCCACACCGCCGCCCGGCTCACCCCCAGGCACCGGCTCAACTCCTCCCCGGACAGGGGCTCCTGACGACCCCGCAGGGCCCGGAGCAACGCCTCCTTGACCATGTTTCGCCCCCCCTTTTTCCCCAGTTTACTCCCTCCCGCTACCTCTTGTCAACCAATTTTCAAAAATGGGTTTACAAACGGGGCGGGCCGTGCTATACTGCTGGTAAACCATTTTTTACAGGAGGTTTACGAGTTATGAAGCACAACGTCCAAACCCTGGTCCTGGCGGGGGTCTTCGCCGCCCTCACCGCCGTGGGCGGGTTCTTGAAGATCCCCTTGGGGGTCATGTCCATCACCCTCCAGACCATGCTGGCCGCCCTGGCGGGGCTTGTACTGGGGCCCAAATGGGGGGCGGCGTCCCAGGGGGTGTACCTGGTCCTGGGCCTGCTGGGCCTGCCCATCTTCACCATGGGGGGCGGGCCGGGGTACGTGCTCCAGCCCAGCTTCGGCTTTCTGCTGGGCTTTCCCCTCACCGCGGCGGTGAGCGGCCTGCTGGCCGGGGACTCCCTCTCCCCTATCCGGCTGGCCGGGGCCGCGGCGGTGGGGATCCTGGCGGGGTACTGCGTGGGCGTCCCCTACATGGGCCTGATCTTGAACCTCTACCTGGGCAAGGGCCTGTCGGTGTGGGAGGTGGTCAGGCTGGGCTGTCTCATCTACCTCCCCGGGGAGGCGGTCAAGGTGGCCGCCACGGCGGTGGTGGCCCCGCCTCTGCGCCGGGCGGCGCGGCAGGCCCGGGGGTAGGGCGCTCGCCCCCGCCCCGGAGACAGAGAAAACGCCCGCCGCTGTGGTCACAGCGGCGGGCGTTTTTTTCGGTGGGATCAGTCCTGTTTGAATTTGAGGATGGCCCCGGTCTGGGCGTCGACCTCGCAGTCGTACTCCCGGCCGTTGCTCACCAGCTCCAACTCGTAGAGGTAGCCGCCGATGTCGTCTTCGTAGTCCAGCTCGCACTTACGCACGGTGGCGCCGGGGAGGCGGGCCAGGGCGGCCTCCTTGGCCTGGGCCTCGGTGATCCGCCCCGTCTGGCTCCCGGCGGTGCTCCCTGTCGAGGCGGCGGGGCGGTCGATGTGGTAGCCGTCCCGGTGGGACCAGTCGTAGTCGGGCAGGTCCAGCTCCTTCTTGACCACCGCGCCGGTGACGGCGTCCAGGTCGTAGTCATACTCGGCGTTGGCGGAGCAGAACTCCACCTCGTAGACCGCCCGGCCGTCGTCCCAGTCCAGGGCGGCCTTCAGCACCAGGGCGTCCTCCGCCTTCACCCCCGCGTCCGCCAGGGCGAGGGACAGAGCCTTCTCCTGGCCGATGTAGCTGGCGGCCTTGGGGTCGGCCCCGGCGGCGTAGTCCGGGGTCTCCACCCGGGCGGTCTTGCTCTTGGCGTCATAGTACACCTGGAGCCCGGCGGCCTCGGCAAAGGCCCGGATGGGGGCGTAGGTAGTGCCGTTGTGGACAAAGAGCTCCACTTCTTTTCCGTTCACGTCCCGGGGGGTGAAGGGCACGCCGTTGACGGTGACGCGGATGGCGTCGTCCACGTTGATGCTCCGCGCGGCGGCAAAGGCGGCAACCCCCAGCCCCAGCGCCAGCACGGCGGTCAACAGACCGGCCACAAAGCCCTTGCAAGTTTTCCGATCCATGGTCAGTCTCCTTTCTGCATAACAGGCAATAGCCAGTTCCTTACTATGGATTTATTGTACCCCATACCCCCCTGCCCTGTCAAGAGTCTCTTCCCCGGCCTGGTCACTCCCGCACTCGCCGCCGCCCGACCCCGCCTTGTCCCATATATTAGGGTTCCATATAACGGCTAGCTGTCGTCAAACAAGTTTTCTGAGTGCGGGGATCTTTCTCGCGGCATCGACGATCAGCGCAGAGACAAGCCAAACGATCAAAGCCCGGAGCAGAATGATAAGAACACCGACGTTTTCCTGATAGAGCGTATTTTTTTGTATGATCGTAAACAGAAAAGGGTGGAAAAGATAAATGCCGAACGTGGCGTCAGCCGCTCTATGGAGAAGCCGACGGATATAGATCGACTGTATCATATGAGAGCCAAAAAACTGCCTCACAAACACAAAAAACGCCACGGCTGGCACCATAACATTCGGCGCGAAAAAGCTGAGGAGCAGATCATTTTGGAAGCCGTATTTTGGCAGTAGCAGGGTGCCGACAAATGTTGTGACCACGCCTAAAACACCCAAAAAATAAAGCGTTATCCTGATCCTTCTGCCGCATACGAAATATTTATGAAGATAGCCGCCAAGCAGATAGAGAAACGTAAAGCCAAGTGTGTATGGAACTTTCATCCTATCAACGATTTCTGACAGCATCGGAGAAATACCGAAACGCAGTGCGGTAACGACGAAAGAGCCCAAGAAAAAACTGAGTGCAAGCGCATACCGCCATTCCTCACGCGTGGCGTTCTTACAAAAGACATGGAGAAATGGCGTAAATAAATACAGTGTGATGGCGGCATAGAAATACCATAGATGCGCCGGTTCTGTGAGCAAATATGTCAAAATGTCCAATAGCACGACCTGTTCCCGTTGTTTGCAGATCAGCTCATAACAAAAATAGAGGCCGGACCACGCGATCATCAAAGCAAATGATCTGAGGCTTTTCCTCACGATCGACCGTATGTCCTTTTTGTGCGGCAGCATATAGTAACCGCTTATTATCACAAAGACAGGAACAGAGAATCGGGATATGGAATTGCAAAATATTTCTGAAATGGTTTGGATCCCAGAGGCATGGATCAAGACCACAAAAAACGAAGCGATCACACGCATCATTGCTGTGTCAATGTCATAGTCGCCGTTTTTCTTCGTCATCATAGCTCTATATTTCCTTACCTCCAACAGAAAAATTCTGGTGGCCAACGGTAAAACACCGCACGAGTGCGAATAGGTAACCTCGCACACCGCATCAAGCAGACCGCCTGTCGAAAAGGTGTACCATCTTGTAAACCCAATTTGACATCTTGCCTGAGCGTACCTATTCATTGAAAAGCAAAATTTTTGTAAAATAGCGGTGGACACTCGTGCCGCATTATGGTATATTGACTATGTAATTTTATCCAGCCCATTGTTGCAGAAAAGTACACGTTTCTGTAAAAACACCCCTTTACAACAGCTCGGTTTTCTCATAGAGTGCCGCGCGGTAGCGGAAGGTGGAGAGGGGGAGGCCGCATTCTTGGGCCGCGGCTGTGCCGGTGATCTGTTTTGCCTTCCACCGCCGGTAGGCCTCCGGGAAACCCTCCGGCAGGGGCCGGGGCGGGCGGCCGAAGCGCACCCCGCGCAGTCTGGCCGCGGCGATGCCCTCCGCCTGGCGCTGGCGGATGTTGGTCCGCTCATTCTCCGCCACGAAGGACAGGACCTGGAGGACGATGTCCGACAAAAAGGTCCCCATCAGGTCCTTGCCCCGGCGGGTGTCCAGCAGGGGCATATCCAGCACCACGATGTCCACCCCCTTCTCCTTGGTGAGCACCCGCCACTGCTCCAAAATTTCTCCATAGTTCCTGCCCAGACGGTCGATGCTCTTGACGTAGAGCAGATCGTCTTTTTTCACGCGCCGGACCAGCCGCCGATACTGGGGCCGGTCAAAGTCCTTGCCGGACTGCTTGTCCATAAAGATGTTCTCCTCCGGGACGCGGAGCGCGAGGAGCGCGAGGCGCTGTCGGTCCTCGTTCTGCTCCCGCGTGCTGACCCGGATGTAGCCGTAGACCACGCTCATGTCCTCCCTTCCCCGTCTCCCCTCCCCACAGCGCAAAAAAAGACCGCCGGGGGACCGGCGGTCTTTTTGTTGGGCTTATTTGGATGGGGCTTACAGCTGGGGGCCGGCGGCGACCAGGGCTTTGCCGGCTTCGTTGGTGGTGTACTTGGCGAAGTTCTTCACGAAGCGGCCGGCCAGGTCCTTGGCCTTCTCCTCCCACTGGGCGGGGTCGGCGTAGGTGTCCCGGGGGTCCAGGATGGCGGGGTCCACGCCGGGCAGGGCGGTGGGCACCTCAAAGTTGAAGTAGGGGATGGTCTTGGTGGGGGCGGTGTTGATGGAGCCGTCCAGGATGGCGTCGATGATGCCCCGGGTGTCCTTGATGGAGATGCGCTTGCCGGTGCCGTTCCAGCCGGTGTTCACCAGGTACGCCTTGGCGCCGGACTTCTGCATCTTCTTCACCAGCTCCTCGCCGTACTTGGTGGGGTGCAGCTCCAGGAAGGCCTGGCCGAAGCAGGCGGAGAAGGTGGGGGTGGGCTCGGTGATGCCCCGCTCGGTGCCGGCCAGCTTGGCGGTGAAGCCGGAGAGGAAGTAGTACTGGGTCTGCTCGGGGGTCAGGATGCTGACGGGGGGCAGAACGCCAAAGGCGTCGGCGGAGAGGAAGATGACGCTCTTGGCGTCAGGGCCGGCGGAGACGGGCCGGACGATGTTCTGGATGTGGCCGATGGGGTAGCTCACCCGGGTGTTCTCGGTGACGGACTTATCGGCGAAGTCGATCTTGCCCTGGTCGTCCAGGGTGACGTTCTCCAGCAGGGCGTTGCGGCGGATGGCGTTGTAGATGTCGGGCTCGGAGTCCTTGTCCAGGTTGATGACCTTGGCGTAGCAGCCGCCCTCGAAGTTGAACACGCCCTTGTCGTCCCAGCCGTGCTCGTCGTCGCCGATGAGCAGGCGCTTGGGGTCGGTGGACAGGGTGGTCTTGCCGGTGCCGGACAGGCCGAAGAAGATGGCGGTGTTCTGGCCGTTCAGGTCGGTGTTGGCGGAGCAGTGCATGGAGGCGATGCCCTTGAGGGGGAGGTAGTAGTTCATCATGGAGAACATACCCTTCTTCATCTCGCCGCCGTACCAGGTGTTGAGGATGACCTGCTCCCGGCTGGTGATGTTGAAGGCCACGCAGGTCTCAGAGTTGAGGCCCAGCTCCTGGTAGTTCTCCACCTTGGCCTTGGAGGCGTTGTAGACCACGAAGTCCGGCTCAAAGGCGTCCAACTCCGCCTGGGTGGGCTGGATGAACATATTCTTGATGAAGTGGGCCTGCCAGGCCACCTCCACGATGAAGCGCACCGCCATGCGGGTGTCGGCGTTGGCGCCGCAGAAGGCGTCCACCACGTAGAGCTTCTTGCCGGAGAGCTCCTTGGTGGCCAGCTCCTTCACGGTCTTCCAGGTGGCCTGGCTCATGGGGTGGTTGTCGTTTTTGTAGTCCTCGCTGGTCCACCAGACGGTGTCCTTGGAGTTCTCGTCCATAACGATGAACTTGTCCTTGGGGGAGCGGCCGGTGTACACGCCGGTCATGACGTTCACCGCGCCCAGCTCGCTGACCTGGCCCTTCTCGTAGCCGGTGAGGGAGGGGTCGGTCTCGTCCCGGAACAGGTCCTCGTAGGAGGGGTTGTAGACGATCTCAGTGGTGCCGGTGATGCCGTACTTGGTCAGGTCGATGTTAGCCATTTTCAGTTACCTCCATCTATAAAGTCAATTGATTTGGAACACGAAACGCGATCAGCCAAACACCTGGAGCAGGAAGCCCGCGGCGATGGCGGAGCCGATCACGCCGGCCACGTTGGGGCCCATGGCGTGCATCAGCAGGAAGTTGCTGGGGTTGGCCTTCTGGCCCTCCACCTGGGAGACCCGGGCGGCCATGGGCACGGCGGAGACGCCGGCGGAGCCGATGAGGGGGTTGACCTTGCCGCCGGTGACCACGTACATGATCTTCCCCACCAGCAGACCGCCGGTGGTGGACAGGGCGAAGGCCACCAGGCCCAGCACCACGATGGCGATGGTCTGCAAAGACAGGAACCGCTCGGCCACGGTGGTGGCGCCCACGGAGATGCCCAGGAAGAGGGTGACGATGTTCATGAGGCTATTCTGGGCGGTGTCGGACAGGCGCTCGGTACAGCCGGTCTCCCGCAGGAGGTTGCCGAACATCAGCGAGCCGATCAGGGGCGCGGTGGAGGGGATGAGCAGGATGACGAAGGTAGCCACCACGATGGGGAAGATGATCTTCTCCTTCTTGGAGACGGTCCGGGCCTGCTCCATCTTCACCTCCCGCTCCTTCTTGGTGGTCAGCGCCCGCATGATGGGCGGCTGGATCAGGGGGATGAGGGCCATATAGGAGTAGGCCGCGATGGCGATGGGGCCCAGCAGACCGGGGGCCAACAGGCCGGTGAGGTAGATGGCCGTGGGCCCGTCCGCCCCGCCGATGATGCCGATAGAGGCCGCCTGGGGGCCGTTGAACAGCCCGGAGGCGATGGCCCCGAAGAAAGCCAGGAACACGCCCAGCTGGGCGGCGGCGCCCAAAATCATGGAGGAGGGCCGGGCGATCAGGGGGCCGAAGTCGGTCATGGCGCCCACGCCGATGAAGATCAGGCAGGGGTACAGGCCGGCCTTGACGCCGATATAGAGGATATCCAGCAGGCCGCCGTGGTGGATGATGTCGGTGAAGGAGAGCTCTTCGATGACGTCAGGGGCCTGGAGCGCGCCCTCGTCGATGAGCTCCAGGGCGGCGCAGGTGTTCTTCTGCTCCGCCGCCATGGTGTCCACGTCCATCTCGCCGTAGAGCGGCGCCATCTTGGCGACGTAGGTGCGGGCCAGGGCGTCCACGTCCGCGCCGTCCACCGTAGCCAGCAGGGCGGCCACGTACTCGTCCTCCGTCATGGGCCGCTCCTCCGCCGTGTTGTAGAGGACGATCTCGTTGGCGGCGTCATAGGGGGCGTTGTAGACGTAGGCGTCCCACATGGGCATATGGTAGAGCGCGCCGCCGGGGATGTTGGTGAGCAGGGTGCCGAAGGCGATGCCCACCAGCAGAAGGGGCTCGAATTTCTTGTGGATGCCCAGGTACAGCAGTACGAAGGCCACCGCGATCATGATGAGGTTCTTCCAGCCTCCGCCCGCCAGGAACCCGGCGAAGCCGGAGTCCCGGACCAGGCCGGAGAGGGTGCCTAAAATATCCATGGGTCGCCCTCCTTACGCCAGTACGACGAGGGGGGAGCCGGTCTCCACAGAGGCGCCCTTCTGCGCCACCACCTGGGCCACGGTCCCGTCCTTGGGGGCCAGGATCTCGTTTTCCATCTTCATGGCCTCCAGCACCACCAGGAGCTGCCCGGCCTTCACGGCGGCGCCCTGGGTCACCTCCACCCGCAGCACGGTGCCGGGCATGGGGGCGGCCACGGTCTCCCCCGCGGCGGTCACGGCGGGGGCGGCGGCGGGGGCGGGAGCCGCCGGGGCGGCGGGGGCCGCGGCGGGCGTGGGCGCGGCGGCGGGAGCGGGGGCCACGGCCTCGTACTCGTCCAGGAGCATGGCCTTGCCCTGCTCCACTTCGACCTCGTAGGTCTTGCCGTTCAACGTAACCTTATATTTCATCTCACTTGACCTCCTTGATGGACTTGAAGCGAAGCTGGTTGATGGGCACGCCCAGCTTGTCGGCCACGATGGCCATGATCAGGGCGGCGTCCCGGTCGCTGACGTTGTGCAGGGCGATCTTGCCGGCGCTGCCGGGGGCCTCCGGGGCCGCCGCGGCGGGGGCTGGAGAGGCGGCGGGAGCGGGGGCGGTCGCGGCGGGGGCGGCGGCCTTCCGGGCGGTCATGACCTTCCCCATGACGACGATGACCGCCATGAGCAGGACCAGCCCCACGAAGACCACGCCGTAGCCCAGGACCGCGGTGAGGATGGCATCTGGAAAAATCTTCATACCGCTTCCTCCTTACGCTTCCTCGATGGTGTAGGTGACCACGTTCTCTTCCTTGGCCTTGCGCTCGGTGAGGAACTTCTTAGCCTGGTCGGGGAAGCAGATATAGCTCATGATGTCCTCCTCGCTCCGGGCCAGGTCGCCCAGGTCGGCCTTGGCCTTGGCGAACTCCTCGCCGGTGCGCTTGGAGTCTTCGATCCGGCAGTCCACGGGCTTTCCGCCCTCGCCCAGGATCTTGGCCTCCAGCTCGGCGCTGACGGGGGCGGGGGCGATGCCGTACTCGCCCTTAAAGTAGTTCTTGATCTCGGTGGAGATCTGCTTGTACCGCTCGCCCATGAGGACGTTGATGACCGCCTGGTTGCCCACCATCTGAGAGAGGGGGGTGACCAGGGGCGGGTAGCCCAGGTCCTTGCGGACGCTGGGGATCTCCGCCAGGGCCTCGTCGAACTTGTCCATGGCGTTCATGTCCTTGAGGTTGGCGATCATGTTGGAGAGCATCCCGCCGGGGACCTTGTAGACCAGGGCCTGGGAGTCGGTGGCCATGCTCTTGGGGTTGAGGGTGCCCGCGTCGATATACTTCTGCTTCAGGGGCTTGAAGAAGTCGTTGACGGCGTTGATGGCCTTCTCGTCCAGGCCGCAGGAGATGCCGTACTGCTGGAGGGCGTAGAACATGGTCTCGGTGGCGGGCTGGGAGGTGCCGTTGGACATGGCGGAGGTGGCGCAGTCGATCACGTCCACCCCGGACTCGATGGCCTTGGTCAGGGTCATATAGGCCATGCCGGTGGTGCAGTGGGTGTGGAGAATGATGGGCATATCCCCCACCGCGTCCTTGATGCCCTTGATGAGGTGCTCGGCCTCGTAGGGGCTCATGGTGCCGGCCATGTCCTTGAGGCAGATGGTGTCAAAGCCCATGGCCTTGAGCTCCTTGCACATCTCCACGTACTTCTCCACGGTGTGGACGGGGCTCTGGGTGTAGGAGATACAGCCGGAGGCCACGGTGCGGTCGGTGGCGTACTTCTTGGTGGCCTCCAGGGCGGTCTTGATGTTGCGGAAGTCGTTCAGGGCGTCGAAGATGCGGATGATGTCGATGCCGTTTTTGATGCTAAGCTCCACGAACTTCTCCACCACGTCGTCGTGGTAGTGCTTGTAGCCCAGCAGGTTCTGGCCCCGCAGGAGCATCTGCAGCCGGGTGTTGGGCATGGCGGCGCGGATCTTGCGGAGCCGCTCCCAGGGGTCCTCCCCCAGGTAGCGCAGGCAGCTATCAAAGGTGGCGCCGCCCCAGCACTCCACGGAGTAGTACCCTGCCTTGTCCATCTCGGGCAGAACGCCCTGGAAGTCGTCAAAGGGCATCCGGGTGGCGATGAGCGACTGCTGGGCGTCCCGCAGGACGGTCTCGGTAATGCGGATCTGTTTCACGGTGTTCTTTCCTCCTCTAAACATAGGGAGTCTCCCCTTCCCGGCGGCGGGGCCGCCCTGGGGCCGGGGGATCGTACACTCCCGCATAGTAGCTATCGCTATCATACCACACCCCCGCCCAAATGCCCACCGTTGAAATAGAGGAAAAATCCTCGGAAAAAGCAAAAAATTTTTTCACTCCGCCCCCTTGACAAACTCCCCGGGGTTTCGTATAATAGCCTTTGCCTTTCAGCAGGCAGACGAAATACAGCGGGATTGTGTAAGGGTAGCACAGCAGACTCTGACTCTGTATGTGAGGGTTCGAATCCTTCTCCCGCTGCCAAAAAAGGGGCTTCCCCGGATGGGGAGGCCCCTTTTTTACGTCTTTTTGTCACATATCGCGAGTCATATACCGCTCTCCCCCGCCCGCGTTTAGGTTCAGGCGGGGAGGTGGTAGGCGATGCGGGGGTCGCCGTTTTCCAGATGGATGACGCCGCACCGCCGGAAGCCCTGCTTGGCCAGGGCCCCCTGCATGACCCGGTTGTCGTGGTGGGTGTCGATCCGCACCTCCGGGCACAGCTTTCGGCAGAAGGCCACCGCCTGGGCCAGCACCCCCCGGATCTGCCCGTCCCCGGCGATGCGGTGGATGACCCCGTAGGGCCGGTCGTTGAGCCAGGCGCCATCTTCGATGGCGGCGTAGGTGGGGTCGGGGCCGGGAGCGTAGAAAAAGACGGCGTGGACCGCCCCGTCCTCCCCCTCCATCACGTAGCTGTGCCCCTGGGCGATGTCCCGCTCCAGAAGCTCCCGCCTGGGGTAGCCGTCGTCCCCCCACTGGTGGGGGTTGCCGGTGCGGGCCATAAAGGCCCGGGCGGCGGCGTAGACGGCCAGCATGGCCTCCAGGTCGGCGGGGGCGGCGGGGCGTATCTGGTTCCCCATCCCTCACACCTCCGCCAGGGCGGCCAGGGCGCTGCCCGTCAGGTTGGGGTTCTCCCCCCGGACGAAGCGGCTGTGCAGGCCCAGGCCCTGGGCCCCCAGCGTCTCCATGTCCTCCAGGAGGTACTGGTGGAGCAGGGGGCACTTGTAAAAGGCCGTGCCCTCGGCGGCGATGTTCACCGGCCGGGCCGGGTCGCTCGCCTGCCCGGTGGCGGCCAGCACGGCGCAGAGGGTGGCGGCGGTGAGCCGGGCGGAGCGGCGGAAGAAGGCGTCCAAAATCGCCAGGACCGCCGCCCGGTCGGCGGGGTCGCGGCTGGCCTCCGCCAGGGAGCCAGTGGCCTGGGGGTCCAGGAGGAACTCGCTGATCTCTTTAGCGGTGAGCCGGTCCAGCCCGGCGAAGACCTCCGCCCCACGGGGGGTGAAGACCCCCGCCCCGGCGGCGGCCCGGAGCCAGGCCAGGGCCAGGGGGCCCTGGTAGGCCCCGGAGATGAGCTTTTCCAGCACCTGGCCGCCGGGGTTGGCGGTGGTGGCGTCAAAGGCCAGGTCCACCGCCGGGCGGTTTAGCTTGTCAAAGCCCCCGGACTCCAGGTTGAGGATGGTGGCGCCGGGCCTTTCCCAGAGGGCGGGCGCTTTTTCCACGGCCCGGTTGGGGAAGGAGGCGCAGATGTTGGTGCCGGTGCCCAGGATGAAGCCCATGTAGGCCCCCGCTCCCCCCGCGCTCTGGGCCATGGCCCCCAGCATGGCGGCCACGGTGTCGTTGAGGACCACCACCCGGTGGCCGTGAGGCAGGCCCCGGCGCGCCAGGGCGGCGCGGAGGCATTGGCCCAGGACGGAGCCCTCCGCCCCCCGGACCTCCAACTCCTTGTCCATGTGGAGCACCCGGCCGTCCAGGTCGGGCAAGATCTCGCAGGGGAAGGAGAAGCAGAAGCCGATCCTGTCGGCCCGGTCCGCGATGGGGGCCAGCAGGGCGGCCAGCTGGTCGTAAAATTCCTCCGCCGTGAGGGGCCCCTGGGTGCCCAGCATGGGCACGGTCTGGAACCAGGCCGCCTGGGGCCCCTGGCCGGGGGCCCACTCCATCAGGGCCAGGCGCAGGTTGGTCCCCCCCGCGTCCAGCACGATGACCCGCTCCCCCCGCCGGGGCAGGGCCTCGGCGGAGAGGTAGGTGGGGATCATCCGCAGGGAACTGGCCTCCCCCCGCAGGCCCCGGCCCATCTCCTCCTGAAAATCCGCCATCCAGCGGGCAAAGTCCGCCTCCGTGGCCGTCAGGCCGTTGGCGGCGATAAAATCCTGGGCCGTCATGCCCTCGCCTCCCTCTCTCCGGGTGTGTGATACCTAATTATACCTCCCATCCCCGCCGGCGTAAAGGGATTTTTTCCCGTTCTCTTTTCCCCCGCCCTCACATAAGCTAAGAGGACTTGGACAGGGAGGCGGGACGTATGAAAAGCGGAGGAAAACGGGGCAAAAAGCGGGGCCTGGGGCCCAAGGAGCGGCGGCGGCTGACCCAGCTGGGCATCTGCCTGGCCGTCTTTTGCGGCGTGTTCTGCGGCCGGGGCCTCTCCCCCCGGGGCATGGCCGCCCTGCGCCAGGCCATCGACCGGGACACCGACCTGGAGGCCGCCTTCTCCGACCTGGGCCGGACGTTGGAGCCCCAGGGCCAGGTGGCCCAGGCGCTGGGGCTCTTCTGGACCGGGCCCTCCCCCGCTCCCTCCCCCTCCCCTGTCCCGACCGCCGCGCCCTCTCCCACGCCCTCGCCCACCCCGGCGCCCACGCCCGAGCCTACGCCGGAGCCCACCCCGGAGCCGACTCCCGAGCCCTCGCCGGAGCCCACCTCCTACCCCTACGACGGCCCGGACGCCCCGGCCTACGCCACCATGGCCTATGACAGCCTGGGGCTGGCCGAGACCATGTGCCCCATCGACGGCCGGGAGACCGACGCCTACGGCTGGCGGGTCCACCCCATCACCGGGGAGGACAACTTCCACCGGGGCCTGGACCTGGGGGCGGCCATGGGGACGCCCATCCTGGCCTTCGCCGACGGGTATGTGGACTTCGTGGGCGAGGGGGACAGCTACGGAAAGTACGTCCAACTGCGCCACTCCGACCGGGTCACCACCCTCTACGCCCACTGCAGTGAGCTCCTGCTGCCCCAGGGCACCCAGGTGAAGATGGGCGACCCCATCGCCCTGGTGGGGGACACGGGGATGGCCACCGGGCCCCACCTCCACTTTGAGATCCAGGTAGACGGGGTGTGGCACGACCCCACCTACTACCTGGATCTGGCTTGACCCGCCTGCGGGTCAGCCCCGGCTTCTGGCTGTTGTGCGCCCTGATCTGGGCGGTGGAGCCGGGGTTGCTCCTCCCCACCGCCCTGGCCGCGCTCTGCCACGAGCTGGGCCACTGCGCCGCTTTGAAGCTGACGGGCAACGGGGTGGCGCGGCTCTCCCTCTCCGCCATGGGGGCGGAGCTGACCCCCCGGCGGCCCCTGTCTTACGCCAACCAGCTCCCCACCGCCCTGGCCGGGCCGGCGGCCAGTTTTTTGTGCGCCTTTCTGGCGGCCCGGTGGGGGTTTTTCCTCTTTGCCGGGCTGTCGTTGGCCCTGGGGCTTTTCAACCTGCTGCCCATCGCCCCCCTGGACGGGGGCCGGGTCCTCCAGAGCCTGTGCGCCCTCGCCCTGCCCGCCCCTCTGGACCGCAGCGCGCCCAAGTGGCTGGCGGTGGCGGCGGCGGGGCTTTTGCTGGGGGCGGCCCTGGCGGCTTTTTTCCGCTTCGCCCTCCTATCCCTGCTGATCTTTGCCCTGTGGCTGTGCTATCAGAGCGTCAAGGGCCTGGTGGACGCTTGAAAAACTCTTGACTTTTTCCCCGATTACCCCCAAAATAAAGGCAAGCGACCAGGGAGGTGGGGAGATGTTATTATTCGAGGCCCGGGAACAGGTGGCCCACTATGGCCGGGAGATGCTCCGCCGGAAGCTCACCACGGGCTCCTTCGGCAATCTGAGCGTCTTTGTGCCCGAGGCGAAGGTCATGGTCATCTCCCCCTCCGGCGTGGACTACGACCAGGTGGGCGCCCAGGACGTGAGCGTGGTCACCATGGACGGCGTGGTGCTGGACGGCCAGCGCAAGCCCTCCAGCGAGGCGGACCTCCACCGCGTCTTCTACCAAAACGACCCCACCGTCAAGGCGGTGGTCCACACCCACTCCACCTACGCCACCCTGATGGCCTGCCTGGGCAGGCCCCTGGAGCCCATCCACTACCTCATCGCCTACGCCGGGGCCATGGAGGTCCCCTGCATCCCCTACTACCCCTTCGGCACCATGGAACTGGCCCAGGCGGCCTACGAGGGGATGGGCCAGGGCAAGGCGGTGCTGTTGGGCGGCCACGGTTTGGTGTGCGTGGGCCCCACCCTGTCCTACGCCATGGACGCGGCCCAGCAGCTGGAATTTCTGGCCCAGCTGTGCTACCGGGCCGCGGTGGTGGGCGGCGGGGTGAAGCTGACCGAGGAGCAGCTTGCCAACGCCTTTGAGGCGGTCAAGACCTATCATCAGCCAAAGGAAAGGAAGTCTTAAAAAATGCCCAAGTCCGTCATCCCCGCGGGGTACACCCCCCTGCTGAACCTCTACGACACCCAGCGGGCCATCTCCCTGCTCAAGCGGCTCTTTGAGGACAATCTGGCGGTGGCCCTGCACCTCAAGCGGGTCTCCGCCCCCCTGTTCGTCCGGGACCACACCGGCCTGAACGACGACCTCAACGGCGTAGAGCGGCCCGTCAGCTTCGACATCCCCGCCGCCCAATGCGACGCCCAGGTGGTCCACTCCCTGGCCAAGTGGAAGCGCCAGGCGTTAAAACACTACCAGTTCTCCGTGGGCGAGGGGCTGTACACCGACATGAACGCCATCCGCCGGGACGAGGAGCCGGACAACCTCCACTCCGTCTACGTGGACCAGTGGGACTGGGAGAAGATCATCGCCCCCCGGGACCGGGACGAGGCGCATTTGAAGGAGACGGTCCGGGCCATCGTCAAGGCCCTGGTGGACACCCAGTCCACCCTCCGCGCCGTCTTCCCCCAGCTCACCGTGCTGGGCGCCATCTCCCCCGAGGTGTCCTTCGTCACCGCCCAGGAGCTGGAGGACAAGTGGCCCGACCTCTCCCCCAAGGAGCGGGAGAACGCCTGGTGCAAGGACCACCCCACCACCTTCCTCATGGGCATCGGCGCGCCCCTGAAATCCGGCAAGCCCCACGACGGCCGCGCCCCGGACTACGACGACTGGTCCCTCAACGGGGACATCCTTTTGTGGAACAGCGTGCTGGGCTGTGCCTTTGAGATCAGCTCCATGGGCATCCGGGTGAGCCCGGAGTCCCTGGACCAGCAACTCACCGCCGCGGGGTGCGATGACCGCCGGGAGCTGCCCTTCCACAAGGCCCTGCTGGCCGGGGAACTGCCCCTGACCATGGGCGGCGGCATCGGCCAGTCCCGGCTGTCCATGTTCCTGCTGGGCAAGGCCCACATCGGCGAGGTCCAGGCCAGCGTCTGGGACCCGGACACGGTGGAGACCTGCCAGGCCGCCGGCGTGGTCCTCCTCTGATTTTTTCCAAACCCCCCTTGCGCCCGGGCGGAAAATACGGTATAATAGCCGCGTTGCGGCGATGACCGCCGACCGCCCACCTGCCGGTGTGATGGAATTGGTAGACGTGACGGACTCAAAATCCGTTGGGCTGATACCCCGTGTGGGTTCGAGTCCCACCACCGGCACCAAAAAACAGCCTTGACCCTGTGGGTCAAGGCTGTTTTTTTCTGTTGAGTGGGGCGATTTACATGGTGGGGGTCCAGTAGTGGTTTTGGTAGAGGTCGGTGAAGCGGTAGGCGGCCAAATAGGAGCCGTTGTCCAGGCGCAGGTTGGCCAGGGTCAGGGGGCCGTCCACCACCAGGGGGTCGCCCAGGTAGTAGTCGTCTTGGTAGTTGCGCTCGTAGTCGTAGTAGCCGCAGATAAAGTCGATGACGTCGCCGTCCTGGAGCTCCAGCAGGCCCCGGGCCACGGTGGCGGTCTCGGCGTCTTCGTCGTAGCAGATGGACGCGCCCAGGATCTCCCCGTCGTTGTCGGGGGCGAAGGAGACCATCAGATTCACCCGCTGGCCGTTGAGCAGGGCGGGGATGCGGGCCAGGGTCTCGCCGGTGTCCTCGTGGGTCTCCAGCATATACACCGCCACCACCTGGCCGTTGACGGTGAGCCAGGTGCCGTCGTACTCGCCCAGGAGGTCGCCGTCGTCGTTGAAGTCGAAGACGTTGTCCAGGCCCAGGTCGATATAGCCCTCCCCGTCGTCCACAAAGACGTTGAGCTCGATGTCCCGCACCAGGTCCCACTGGTCCTCCGGGAGGGAGAGCACCTGCTGTCCGCCCTTCTGGCTCCAGACCAGGGCGGCGGGGTCAAAGCGGTTTTGGGTCAGGTAGTCCTGGCTCTGGGCGATCAGGTCCCGGTCCAAAAAGTCCGCCTGGTCGCCCTCCAGGCCCACCTGGTCCAAATTCCGGCCCTGGAGCAAAGCGCCCAGGAGCTGGCCCACCAGGTCGGCGTTGGAGGAGCCGCCGTAGGAGGCGCCGGTGAGGGAGCCGAAGAGGGAGTTGAGCTGGCCCGCGTTGCCCCCCGCCGCCGCCTGACCCGCCACCTCCAGGGAGGCGAAGGAGTTGATGCAGTCGGTGTAGGCGCTGTCCAGGCCGATCTGCTGGTAGAGCCGGGCGGCGGTGTTGACGCTGGAGGTCCGGCCGTAGGGAAAGTAGATGGACACGCCGTTGGCGTTTTGGATGTTGCGGGAGGTGGCGTTGTACTTCACCGCCGAGCGCAGGACCTGGGCCAGCTCCCGGCTCTCCTGGGTGCCCAGGTTGTCCGCCAGGTGGATGAGGTCCACCTGGTCCAGATCGCTGCTCTGGGCGAACTCCTTGGTGTTGCCCCGGGCGGCGGCGATGGACTGGTAGTCGTTTTGCCGGATGCTGGCCGCGGCGGCCTGGGAGAAGCGGTCAAAGGCGTCGGGCACGGTGCCGGAGAGCTCGGCCAGGTCGATGACAGACAGGGTGGCCTGCTGGCCGGGGGCCGCCTGGGCGCAGCCGGAGATAAAGCTGTCGGCGATGTTCTTTCCGATCTCCAGCCCGCTCATGGAGGGGTCCTGGGCCAGGGCGGTGAGCCAGGGGGTGTAGTTCCAGCCGCAACCGGGCTCCGTCTCCTCCGAGGCGATGAGGTAGTCGGCGTAGGGCTCCGCCACCAGGGCGGTCTCCAGCGTTGCCATCAGGCAGGCGTCAAAGCCGATGAAGTCAAAGGTGCATCCCCCGTCCTTCAGGGCCTGGGCGATGCCGGCCAGGGTCATGGACCCGGCGCTCTTGTTCACCTCGTCATAGCCGTAGCCGCTCAGGGAGCCGCCGCCGTGGTCCCAGAGGATCAGGCCGTAGCGGTCGGCGGGGCGGTTGGCCACCGCCCAGCGGATGAAGCCGGAGAGGGTGGCCGGGTCGGTCATGGGGCGCAGGGAATCGCTCTCCGCCAGCGGGCCGGACAGCTTGCCGCCGCGCACCTCAAAGATCTGGTTTTTCGCGGCGCTGATGGCGGGGGTCTTCCAGCTCTTGCACCCCCCGGTGAAGACCAGCAGGTCTACGTTCTCGCTCTGCTGGGCGGCCATCATCTCCTGGAGGTCCTTGGTGGCGTAGCCGCCGCCGGACTCCAGGTCGGTGCCGCACATATAGACCAAAATCGTGGTGGCGTCGCTTCCGTCCCCGGCCAGGACCACCCGCTTGTCCCGCGCGCCGGGGGCCACGGTGGTGTCCAGCTTGCCCACGTTGGAGACGGCGGAGGTGGTGTTGGACGGCGTGGACACGTCGGCCGTGCCGCCGCCCTGGCCGCCCAGCAGGGCGGTCAGACCGCCGCCGCCGCCCAGGAGCAGAAGGGCCGCCACCACGATCACCGCCAGCAGGGGCGAGCGCCTGCGCGAGCCGGAGCCGGAGGAGCCGGCCATACTGCCCACCAGGTTGACCAGATCAGCCACGTCGCCGGCGTTCAGGCGGTCCTGGCTCCCCCGGTCGGTCCGGGGGGCCTGGGCGCCCACGGGGCCCGCGCCCTTTCGCCGCCCGGCGTGGGCGGTCCCTTGGGCCACGGTCTTCTTGCGGCGCACGGGCCGCTTTCTCTCTTCCATCGGTATCATCCCTTCATGCTCAAATAGAAATCCAGCGTCTTGAACGCCCGCTCCAGCTGGGTGGTGAGGTAGGCGGAGGCCAGGGCGGCAAAGGGGGCCAGCTGGCCAGGGGGCAGGGCGAAGGAGAACAGCCGCTTGGGGTCGCCGTAGACGATGTGCCGGGCGGCGGCCAGCATCTCCGCCGTGAGGGGGACGCTCCTGCCCGGGCCGGCCTGACAGGCCCCGCAGTGGAGCACCCCCTCCTGGAGGTCCAGCCGGGGCTCCGCCGGCTCCGCCACGCCGCACACCGCGCAGGCGTCCAGCAAGGGGGCGTACCCGGCGAGGGTCATGCACCGAAGGTCGAAGGCCGCCCGGATGAGCTCCGGGGGCTTTTTCAGCTTGTCCAGGGCGTAGAGGCTGTTGAGGAGCAGGGAGAGCAATTCCCCGTTGGGCTCCCCCTCCACCCCCACGCACTGGGCCGCCTCGGCAAAGTAAGAGGCCAGGGACAGCTTGACCAGGTCCTCCCGCACCCCCAAAAACTGCTCCTGGACCGCCGCCTCCTGGAGGGTGTAGTAGTCCCGGTAGGCAAAGAGGGTCATGTGGGAGTAGACCAGCAGCTGGGTGGCGGCGGCCAGGGGGCTGTTTCCCCGGCGACAGCCCTGGGCCTTGACGGTCATCAGGCCGTTTTGGTCGGTGAGCACGGTGAGGATGCGGTCGCTCTCTTTGTAGTCCGTCGTCCGCAAAACCACGCCGTTTAAGTCCAGGTGCATGGGCCTACTCCTCCCGGTAGCCGAAGTTGCGGACCTGGATATCGCTGGCGCGCCAGTTCTCCTTCACCTTCACCCAGGTCTCCAAAAAGACCTTCGCCCCCATGAACCGCTCCATGTCCTGGCGGGCCAGGGTGGAAATCCGCTTGAGCATGGCCCCCTGCCGGCCGATGATGATGCCCTTGTGGCCCTCCCGCTCGCAGTAGATGGTCGCGCCGATCTCGATCACGTCGTCCCGGTCCCGCTGGAGGAAGCGGGTCACCTCCACAGCGGTGCCGTGGGGCACCTCTTGATCGAGGCACAACAGCAGTTTTTCCCGCAGGATCTCCGCGCAGACCTGCCGCTCGGGCTGGTCGGTGGTCATGTCCTCGGGGAAGAGGGCGGGGCCCGCGGGGAGCCAGGTCCGGGCCAGGTCCAGGAGTTCGTCCAGCCCCTCCCCTGTCCGGGCGGAGATGGGCAGGACGGCGGACCAGGGGTGGGCCTGGCCGTAGAGGGCCATCACGGCCAGGAGGTCCTCCTTCTTCACCGTGTCGATCTTGTTGATGACCAGGGCGGCGGGGACGTTCAGGGTCTTGATCCGCTCGATGAGCTCCGCCTCCGCCTCGCCCAGCTTGGCTACCGGCTCCACCAGCAACAGCACCCCGTCCACGTCCGCCACGCTGTGGCGGACCACCTGGGTCATATACTCGTCCAGCTTGGAGCGGGCCTTGTGGAGGCCGGGGGTGTCCAGCAGGACCATCTGGCCCCAGGGGCGGTTCACCACCCCGGTGATGCGGTTGCGGGTGGTCTGGGGCTTGGGGGTGACGATGGCGATCTTCTCCCCCACCAGGGCGTTGGTCAGGGTGGATTTGCCCACGTTGGGCCGGCCCACCACCGCCACCACGCCGCACTTTTTCTCTTCCATATCCCTCACCTCAGTTCCGCCCTGGGGCAGATCTTGTTGATCCCTCGGCTCAGCCCCGCCCGGGCCCACTCCACCACCTGGGCCAGGGCCAGGGAGAGGAGGACGGCGGCCAGGACGGTCAGGGGCATCCAGAGGATCCGCAGATGGACCGCGGGGACGGCGGCGATGAGCCGGGGGTAGACCACCTGGTCGGCCACCCAGGAGACCAGGTACATCCCCAATGACAGCTTAGCCACCCGGCCGATGACCCAGGCCACCGGCCTGGGGGCGCTCCGCACCCGGGAGAGACAGGAGAACAGCGCCACGCCCTGGAGCATCAGCGGCCAGCTGTTCCAGTTGTCCTCCGGCTGCCACAGGTACGTCCCGCCCCCGGCGGCCAGGTAGCCAAACGCCCCCATCAGCGCCGCCAGGGCCGCGCACAACGCCAGGAGCTTCCCGCCCCCAATCTTGAGGGGGTACTCCCGCAGCCACGCCCCGGCGGCGTAGTAGGCCAGGGGGTAGACGTCCACCCACCAGTAGGGCAGGACGTACCCCCAGCGGTTGGCCGAGCCGGGCAGGATGGACAAAAACACCAGCGTCACCAACAGCGCCCCCCGGGCCCGCTTGTCCAGGTGCTTCCAGGCGGCGTTGAAGAAGGGGCTTAAAAGAAACAGGCCGATGTACATATGGATATACCACCCGTAGGGGGCGGCGGTGAAGTCCAGGTAGGCGCGTATCACACCCCGGAGGCTCAGGCTCTGGTGGAGCACCAGGCCCTGGTAGGCCATGCACACCGCCCCGGCCAGGAGGTAGGTCAGCAGGACCGGGACCAGCTTGCGGTAGTACCCCGGGCTCCACGCCCGGCGGACGCAGGTGTAGCCGGTCAGGAGCAGAAACAGCGGCACGCAGGTCATACACAGCGCCCGCACCATGCAGGCGGCCAGCATCAGGCGGCCGCTCACCGGGGCCGCATAAAAGCCGCTGTTCATGAAAAAGTGGACGCTGAGCACCAGCACCCCGGCGGCGGCCCGGATCAGGTCCAGCCCCAGCTCCCGCGGGGCGGTCTTCTCGCGCATATCCTCAGTCCTCTCTGGCAAGGCCCAGTTTCTCCATGACGGCTTCCTCCGCCCGGCGCATCCGGGCCTTTTGGGGCCCCTCGTCCAGGTGGTCGTAGCCCAGGAGGTGGAGGGTGGAGTGGACGGCCAGGTAGGCCAGCTCCCGGCCCCGGCTGTGGCCGTACTCCCTGGCCTGGGCGGCGGCCCGCTCCACCGAGATGACCATGTCCCCCAGGGGGACCAGGCCGCTGCCCGGGTCGGCGTCCGCCGCCGCGGGCTTGTCCCCCTCCCGGAGGTCCAGGGCGGGGAAGCTGAGCACGTCGGTGGGCTTGTCCACCTGCCGGGTCTCCCGGTTGATGGCCCGGATCCCGGCGTCGCCGGTGAGGAGCACGTCCACCTCGCAGGGCAGGGTCACCCCCTGGCACGCCAGGGCGGCGCGGATGGCCCGGCGGAGCAGGGCGCGGGTGGCTTTTTCGCTGGTCACCGGCACGTCGGCGGTGACGGGGATGTAGTGGGTCCTGACCATGTCAACGCTCCACCATGGTACTCAGGCGGTAGAAGGTGTAGGTGTAGACCAGTCCGGCCACAAAGGCCACCGCCGACCACACCCAGCCCTGGGGGGGCATGAATACCCCCAGGACGGTGGCGGCCACCCGGGCGGCCGCCAGGGCGTACCAGGTCATGCGGAAGCGGCTGATGAGGTAGCTCTCCCCCATCGCCTCCTGCGCCTCGCACCACACCAGGAGGCGGTAGGTCAGGAAAAGCTGGAGGATCTCGGGCAGGGGGAAGGCCATGCCGTAGCCGAACAGGGCCGCGGCCCACAGCGCGCCGCCGGCCAGGATGGAGGCCGCGGACACCGCCAGGGCCGAGTTGCGCTCCGGGCTCTCCGCCTGGCGGGCCAGGCCCAGGAGCACCAGGGCGTAGCCGATCCAGTGGGGGGTGTAGTGGATGCCGCCGATGTTCACGTCCAGGAAGATGAACAGCAGGCCGATCAGAATGGCGATCATTTCTTTCCCTCCTTTTTTGTCGGGGCCGTCCGGCGCCGCTCGTCCTCCTCATAGGCGGCGATGATCCGCTGGACGATCACGTGGCGGACCACGTCCGAGCCGGTGAGACGGCAGATGGCGATGTCCTCCACCCCCTTGAGCACCCGCATGGCCTCCTTCAGGCCGGACTGCTTGTCCGGGGGCAGGTCGATCTGGGTCACGTCGCCGGTGATGACGATCTTGCTGCCAAAGCCCATGCGGGTGAGGAACATCTTCATCTGCTCCCGGGAGGTGTTCTGCGCCTCGTCCAGGATGATGAAGCTGTCGTCCAGGGTGCGGCCCCGCATATAGGCCAGGGGGGCCACTTCGATGTTGCCCCGCTCCAGGTATTTCTGGTACGTCTCCGGCCCCAGCATCTCAAACAGCGCGTCGTAGAGGGGGCGGAGGTAGGGATCCACCTTGGACTGCAGATCGCCGGGCAGGAAGCCCAGCCGCTCCCCGGCCTCCACGGCGGGGCGGGTGAGGATGATGCGGTTGACCTGCTTATCCCGAAAGGCGGCCACCGCCGCGGCCACGGCCAGGTAGGTCTTGCCCGTGCCGGCGGGGCCCACGCCCAGGGTGACGGCGTTTTTGGCGATGGCCTCCACGTATTTCTTCTGGCCGATGGTCTTGGCCTTAATGGGCTTTCCCTTGGCGGTGACGCAGAGAACGTCCGCGGCGATCTCGCCGATCTTGTCCTCCGCCCCGGCCCGGACCAGCTCCAGCACGTAGCGCACCGTCTGGTCGTTGATGCTCTCCCCCCGGGCGGAGAGGGCCATCAGCCCCTGGAGGGCCTTGACGGCCAGCAAAACCTCCTCCGGCTCCCCCGACACCTTTAGCTCCGAGTCCCGGGAGACCACGGTGACGTGGAGGGCCTGTTCCAGAACGCGGATATTCTCGTCAAAGGAGCCGAAGAGGTTCACCGCCTCCTCCACGCGCTCCATGCTGATGCTCTGTTCCATCACCGGCCATCGCCTTCTTTTCTTTGGTATTTCCCCGGCGGGGCGCTACGGCCCCGCCTGCTCCTCCACCGTCAGGCCGATGTCCTGTTCGCACTCGGCCAGGAGGGTGAGGACCAGCATCCCGTCCCGCTCCTCCGTCTTCCAGTCCATCCGCAGGACCTCCTCCGGGGCGGCCAGGTCGGCCAGGCGGAGGGTCAGCCGCTCCCGCAGAAGGGCCTCCGCCTCCCCCCGGTCCATCGCCCCGGGCTGGAGGGTGTATTCCCGGCAGGTGGTCCGCTCCAGGGACACGGGCAAAGTCCGGCCCCCGGGCAGGGCGGGGGTATAGGCTGTGGTTATTTTATCATACTTCTCATAGGGAATGCTACCCTTTGGATAAAATTTCACGCTTTTCCCGAAAAACTCCAGGCTCCAGCGGGTCTTCTCCCGGCCCGTCAGGGCCTTGGTCTGGCAGGTCAGGGGCGCGGCGGCCTTTAAGGTGTGCCAGGTCCGGGCCCGGACCTGGCCGGCGGCCCGGACGGTCATGCCCCCCATGTCCCCTTCAAAGTAGAGGGGCTCTACAAAGTCCACCCAGCTTCCGATGAGGGTATCCCCCGCCGCCACGGTATTGCCCCGCTCCACCAGCTGTTGGCCCCGGGTCACGTCGATGCGGGTGATGATGCCCGGGTATTTTGCCACGATGTGGGCGGGCCGGTCCCGGGGGGCCGCGATGTCCGGCTTGGGGGTGCCCTCCCGCACCAGCACCTGGCAGACGGTGCCGTGGAGGTTGAGGGTCATCCAGGAGAGCTGGGGCAGGTCCAGCAGGACCTGGTGGCAGATCTGCCGGGTGTCCAGGCCGGGGCCGAACACCCCGGGCCGGACCCCGTGGGCCCGCAGCTGGGTCAGGATGGCGGCGGTGGGCACCGTCTCGTTGCCCTGGACCTGCACCACCAGCACAAAGCGGCTCAGCGCGCCCACCACCCCCAGGCATAAGACCAGCCCCGCCAGCAGGGCGTAGCGGTACCGCGCCCGCCACAAGAGCCCCGGCAGACCGCCCCGGCGCAGGAGCCGGACCGTACAGCCCGCCCGCTCCGCCAGGGGCGGGACCTTGGGCCAGTCCAGAAAGGCCGCCCGGCAGGTCCAGGTGGCCCTGTCCCGCTTCTCCGCCCGCCAAAAGCCCAGGTTTTGCCGGGCGCAGAGGTTCAAAAACTCCTCGGGGCTCTCCCCCGTCACCTGAAATTCCACCCAGCCCCGGATAAAATTGGCCGCCCTTTGCACGCCCGCTCCCCCCTATTCCAGCTCCACGGCGAAGATCCGCCCGGTGATCAGGAGTTGGGCGCGGTTCATCCCCTTCAGCTCCATGCCCAGCCCCCGCACCCGGATGGTGAGCCTGCCCCCGCCGATGTGGATCTCCTGGGGGTCGTAGGCCAGGATGCCCCGGTGGCCCTCCACCCGCAGCTGCCCGTCGCCCACCAATTCCAGCAGGGGCAGACCGGCCACCGCGTCGGCGGGCAGGGAGAACGCCTGGGCCACCTTCTCCGCCGCGCTCCGCCGCCGGGTCTTTTCCTCCCGCATCACGCCACCCCCTCGTCCGTCAGCCTATGCGGCGGCGGCCCCATCCATGCCCGCCCCGGCCCGCATAGGACAAGGCTCCGGGGGCATAGACTCCCCCAATCGGAGGTGAGGGGTATGTGGTGGCGGATGTTTCGCACAAGGTACGCCCGGGATCTGGTGCTGGGGATCGCCCTGGCCCTGACCACCCTGGGCTTTGTGCTCTTTCCCAAGGAGTGCGTGGCGGCGGCCAGGACGGGGCTGGAGCTGTGCGGGAACGTGATCGTCCCCTCCCTGTTCCCCTTCTTCGTGCTGTCCTCCCTGGTGGTGGATCTGGGGCTGGCGGGGTACATCGGCCGGGCGCTGGAGGGGGTGATGCGCCCGCTGTTCCGAGTCAGCGGCTCCTGCGCCTCGGCCCTGGCCCTGGGCTTTGTGGGGGGCTACCCGGTGGGGGCCCAGACGGCCATCTCCCTCTACCGCCAGGGGATGTGCACCCGCATAGAGGCCCAGCGGCTGTTGGCCTTTTGCAACAACTCCGGCCCCGCCTTTATCCTGGGGGTGGTGGGGGCGGGGATCTTCGCCGACAGTAAGGTGGGGATGCTGTTGTACCTGGTGCATATGTTCAGCTCCTGCCTGGTGGGCGTCCTGTTCCGCTTCTATGGCCCGAAGGAAGAGAGTGGCGCGCGTAAAAGCGCCCCCACCTTTCAGGCCAAGCGGTTCACCGCCGCCTTCACCCAGGCGGTCACCGGGGCCATGAGCTCCACCCTCAACATCTGCGCCTTTGTCATCTTCTTCACCGTCATTTTGCGCCTGCTGGCCCTGTCCGGCATCCTGGCCGCCCTGGCGGCGTGCCTGAGCCGTCTGCTGGGACCCTTTGGCATGACCGAGAGCTGGAGCCAAAAACTGCTCATCGGCCTCATCGAGCTCACCAGCGGCGTCTCCGGCCTGACCCAGGGGGGCGCGCTGGCGGGGCAGGTGTCCATGGCCGCCTTCATGCTGGGCTGGGCGGGGCTGTCCATCCACTGCCAGACCCTCACCTTCCTCTCCGACAGCGGCCTCTCCCCCGGCACCTACCTGGTGGGCAAGCTCCTCCACGGCGGTATCGCCGCCGCCCTGGTGTGGGGCCTGACCCGGCTCTTTCCCCCCAGCCAGGCGGTGGCCGCCATCCTCAGCCAGCAGGTGGACGCCATGGCCTGCCTGGATTTCCCCACCGCCTTTACAGGCTCCGTGTGCGTGGCCTGGTGCCTTTTTCTGGTTTTTTTCTTTTTCGCGATTTTTTGTGGCAAACGGCGAAAATCTATGGTATAATTTTTTCTACCCTCGAAAAACTCTCCCCAGGAGGCGACCGCCATGCTGTTTCAACACGCCATAGAGCCCCGCTGTACCTACTGCAAGCGGGGCCGACCCCTGGAGGACGGCCAGGTGATCTGCCCCAAGCGGGGGGTGGTCTCCCCCGGTTACAGCTGTAAGCACTTTGACTACGACCCCCTCAAGCGGGTGCCCCCCCGCCCCGCCGCCCCGGTGTTGCCCGTGGGGGAGGCGGAGGACTTTACCCTCTAAGAGCGCGAAAAAGCGGTGAGCCACAGGGCTCACCGCTTTTTTACAGATAGGGCCGCATCTCCGCCGTCAGGCGCTCCTCTAATTCGATGAGGTCCTTGGCCACGTCCTTGCTGGCCTCGTCGGCGGCCTTGTACTCGTTCAAATACTTCCGCAAAGACTTGACCCCCATGTTGCACCCATCGGTGATCAGGTCGGCCACGGTCTTGTCCTCCCCCTTCACCGCCAGCATGGCGTTGGTCTTCAGCCAGCTCATGCCCTTAGCCATGGGGTTTGGCTCCTTCCCCTCGTCCCCGCAGCGGTCCAACTGCTGTTGGAGCCGCCGGTCCAGGTCCTTGTGCTCCGCCCTGCTCTCCTCCAACGCGCGGCGCAGGCCGTCGCTGTGCACGTGGTCCAGCACCTCGTCGATGGCCGACAGGCCCATCTTTACCCCCGCGTCGCACTCCCGCAGGAGCCGGACGGTGTCTTGCTCGATCATGGTGTTTCCCTCCTTAGACTTGATGAGGTCAGTATGCCCCGCTCAGCCCCGGACAAGTCCCGCCCGGTACTCCTCATTGATCTGGGCCAGCTCCTTCTCCCCGTCGATATAGGGGCGGTAGATCTCCTCGGCCCGGCCGCCGCCCAGGTTGTCACAGCCGTTGCAGAAGTCGCAGGCCCCGCCGCAGGCGGACAGGGCCTGGGCCACGATGCGCTCCCGCTCCTCCCGGGTGGTATCCTTTATCAAAACCGATCTCATAATAGGTTTCTCCTTTCCCGCGGCGTGTTTTTCCCGCCGCCCGCTTTAGTATGCCACGCCCCGCCGGCCAGGTCAAGGCGGGCCGCCTGGTCGCTATACACATTTTGTCTGAAATTCGCAGGAAAATTCTTGACATTTTTGTGTATGTGTACTAAACTTATGATATCGTGAGACAGGTGTTGCCCGCCCTGCCGGGGAACACCTGAATTTTGTGAAAAGAGAAGGCGAGTGCGTATGAAAACATCCCGGTCCCAGCGCGTCCTCAGTATCCTGTGCGTCCTCACCCTGCTGTTGGGCCTGGCGCCCGTGGCCGTCCAGGCGGCTACGGCCCCCAAGACCTGGACGTGGGGCGAGCAGTCCGATTTCTTCACCGTTTCGGGCAGCCAAAAGAATGAACCGGCCCCCTCCGCCTATAATGGGGTGACCTATCAGGAGGGCATGAAGCTGAGCAGCTCCTCCAAGATAGAGTTCACCGTCCCCGAAGGGGAGAGCGGCACCTTTACCATGGTGCTCCAAAGCGCCAGCACCGACACGCGCCAGACCGGCTTCAACCTGGACGGCACGTTCGTCCCCACCGCCGGCAAGGGGACGCTGGAGGTCTACAAAAATTCTGAACTGACCCCCGGCAAGCACACGGTGACCGTGGGAAAAAAGGAGTCCACCGTCTACTATCTGGAGTGGGCCATCTCCCATGAGCACCAGTGGGTGCTGACCGACGAGGAGCCCGCCACCTGCACCACGCCGGGCACGAAGACCTACACTTGCCAGAACCCCAACTGCCCCATCGAGACCAGGACCGAGGAGACTGAACTGGCCGACCACCAGGAGGTCCAGGTCCCCCGGAAGGACCCCACCTGCGGCGAGAACGGCCACGAGGCGTGGTCCTACTGCTCGGTGTGTAACGCCGTCCTCTCCGGCGTGAAGGACGGCGAGATCATCCCCGCCACCGGGCTCCACACCCGGAGCGACGGCGATGTCTGCGACGTCTGCGGCAAGAAGCTACCCCCTGAGCATGATCACGTCTTCGCCGAAACGGTGACCAAGGACACCCTGGGCATCACCGTGCTCCAGGCTCCCACCTGCACCGAGCCCGGCCGGGCCCTGGTGCCCTGCACCGCCGACCTGGGCGACAGCGATGTGCCCTGCGACGTGACGCACGAGGCCGTCATCTCCCCCACCGGCCACCAGTGGGACGAGGTGGAGGGCCAGAAGCCCACCTGCACCGAGCCCGGCTGGCTGGCGTACAGGGTCTGCTCCGTCTGCGGCGACACCGACCCGGAGGACTACGCGCTTGACGCCACCGGCCACATCGACGACGACAACGACGGCACCTGCGACGTCTGCGGCAACACCCTCTCCGCCGCTCTGGCCGCCGGGGGCTGGTTCGAGACGCTGTACGCCGAGATCGACGGCGTGACGGACAGCGAGGTCACCGCCGTCACCTACACCGGCGCCATGAGCGGCGCCCTCCAGGGCGAGGACTTTGAGTTCCTGGTCCGGGACAACGGCAAGGGCGGCGTGCGGGTGGACATCCCCGGCCTCACCGCCGGCACCTACGACCTGTCCATCGTCGCCGGCGGCACCACCTACAAGGCCACCGGCATCAAGGTCATGGCCTACGACCGCTCCGGCTACGCCCACTATCAGTACGACAAGGGCGTGGGCGCCTACCGGGACGACGGCGTGCTCAAGGAGAACGCCATCGTCCTCTACGTCACCAACGACACCAGGAACACCGTGGAGGTCACCTCCATGGACGGCACCACCGTCACCGGCATCGGCAACATCCTCAACTCCACCGGCATGGAGAGCGGCGGCGGCACCAACGCCAAGGGCGGCAAGGCCAACACCAACCAGGGCATCATGAAAAAGCTGGCCAATGACGACACCCCCCTGGTGGTCCGCATCATCGGCGACGTGACCAACCCCGAGGGCACCACCGCTTACAACAATGTGGACTACGGCGGCTCTGTGGGCGACAACGGCGCTATGGCCCGGATCGCCGGGGGCAAGAACGTCACCATCGAAGGCATCGGTTCCGACGCCACCATCGACGGCTGGGGCTTCCACTTCATCTGCAACTCCGACGACTACCCGGCGGGCCGGGGCCTGGGCTTTGAGGTCCGCAACCTGGCCTTCCGCAACGTCCCCGAGGACTGCATCGGCATGGAGGGCCAGCAGAGCGGCGACACCATCTCCGCCCCGGTCCAGCGCGGCTGGGTCCACAACTGCTCCTTCTACGCCCCCTCCATCCCCCACCCCGCCGAGAGCGATAAAAAGGGCGGCGACGGCGCCTGCGACTTCAAGCGGGGCGAGTATTTTACCATGGACTACTGCTACTACGAGGGCTACCACAAGACCAACCTGGTGGGCTCCAGCGATGATTCCCTCCAGTACCACATCACCTGGCACCACAACTACTGGAAGAACTGCGAAGCCCGGGGCCCCCTGGGGCGGCAGGCCAATATGCACATCTACAACTGCCTCTACGAGGGCCAGAGCGACTACGCCATGAACCCCCGGGCCAACTGCTACATCTTCTCGGAGTACAACACCTTCCTCAACTGCAAAAACCCCCAGCAACTCAAGTCGGGGGGGAAAATCAAAAGCTACCGCGATGTGCTCAGCAGCTGCTCAGGCGACATGGACGCCACCGTGGTCACCGACAAGACCCAGAAGGTGGATTCCGCCAGCAAGTACGCCAACTTTGACACCAACGCCGACATCAGCTACATCCCCGATGGGGACTACCTCCTGGACCAGAGCGTGGCTGAGGCCCGGGCCAAGATCCTGGCCTACGCCGGCCCCATGAAGAGCGAGCTCATCACCCCCGACGACGTGAACACCTCCCCCGTGGAGGAGGACCGCACCCCCACCGCCCCGGTGGTCCTGCCCTATGACAAGGCGCTGACCAACCAGGTGGTCACCGCGGCCAAGAGCAAGCAGGTGGTGGACAACATCGTTTTCTACGTGGGGAAGGTCGCCTCGGACAGCCTCACCCTGGGCGGCTCCGGCGTGGGCGGCCAGAACATCGTCTTCCGGGTGGATCGGGCCGTGGACATCACCATCGCGGGCGCGAACACCGACCCCGCCCCCGTGCTGATGGACGCCGACGGCACGCCCATCCTCACCGGCAGCGGCACCGCCGCCAACTGCCCCGCCGGGCTCTACTTCCTCCAGTCCAGCATCTACGACCCCGGCAACGGCGGAAGCTACAAGGAGGCTAAGATCAACCACCTGACCATCACCGCCGCCGCCAACCCTGAACCGCCCCACGTCCACACCTGGAATGCCGGGACGACCACCGTGCCCTCCACCTGCGTCAAGCACGGCACCATGCTCTACACCTGCACCGTCTGCGGCGAGACCAAGACCGAGCAGCTGGAGCTGATCGAGCACAACTACGTGGGCGGCTCCTGCACCATGTGCGGCCTGTTGGAGGGCATTCTGGGCGGCGATATGCCCAGCGGCGAGACCATCCCCGTGGACGGCCTGACCCTGGACACCGCCGGGCCCATCCAGCTCAAGCAGGGGGACACCTACCGGGTCATCGCCACCGTGACCCCCGCCAACGCCACGGTGAAGACCGTCTACTGGTCCAGCGGCAACACCGACGTGGCCACCGTGGCTGGTAACGGCACCATCACCGCCAAGGGCCCGGGCGAGACGGTCATCACCGCCTCGGTGGGCGGCTTCAGCAAGACCGTCTCGGTGCAGGTCACCGGCGTCATCACCGACTCCTACACCTTCTCCGCCACCAGCTATCCCGACCAGTCCCAGGACAACAACCCCATCGCCAGCGGCACCAAGGTGGGCGTCTATCAGGGCGATGAGACCTTCTTCACCGTCACCGGCGAGGGCGCCGTGTGGCGCACCAAGAACAAGACCTCCAACAAGGCCACCGCCTCCCTCCAGATAGGCGCCCAGGCCTCCAGCGCCATGGCGTTCACCGTGCCCGCCGGCTCGGTGGCCCGGAGCGTGACCATCAATTACAGCTCCACCGGCAGTTCCAACCACTCCGCCGTGGGCCTGCTGAACGAGGATGACGTCCTGGTGACCACCACCACCGGCACCCGCATGGGCGCGGGCATGGGCACCTCCTCTCTGAGCGTCAGCTACGAAAACCTCCCCGCGGGCGCCTATAAGATCGTGGCCCCCGCCGGGGTGGAGCCCTCCGACGTGGACGGCGTGGACGAGTTTGACCCCAACAACACCAGCGACCCCGCCGACCCCAACAAGCGCGGCGCCCGCATCTTCAGCGTCAACGTCACCATCTCCACCCCCACCGCGGGCGCTCTGGTGCCCGTGACGAGCGTGAGCCTGGACCAGACCGCCGCCACGGTGGAGGTGGGCCAGACCCTGGCCCTCACCGCCACCGTCCTCCCCGATGACGCCAGCAATAAGGCGGTCACCTGGGTCAGCGGCAACACCAACGTGGCCACCGTCAACGCCGGGACGGTCACCGGCCGCGCCCCCGGCTCCGCCGTCATCACCGCCATCGCCGGCGGCCAGTCCGCTACCTGCACCGTCACCGTGGTGGCCGGCAGCGGCCAGAAGGAGCCGGTGGCCTCCATCACCGTCACCGGGCCCGACGGGGCGGCCTCCAGTCAGATCACCGCGGATCCCGACACGGACCAGACCATCCAGCTCACCGCCCTGGTCCTCCCCGAGGAGGCGGACGACCGCACCGTCACCTGGACCTCTGACAGCGACGCCAAGGGCGTCACCGTCAGCTCCACCGGCGAGGTCACCGTGGCCTCCGACGCCCAGGCCTGCACCGCCACCATCACCGCGGAAGCCAAGGACGGCTCCGGCGTGAAGGGGACCTACACCGTCCTGGTCTCCGCCGCCCCCGCGGAGGGCGAGGAGGCCGTGAAGGTCACCTCCATCACCGTCAAGGACGCCAAGGGCGCGACCTCCTCCTCCCTCACCGCCGACGCTCAGAAGGACCAGACCCTCGCCCTGACCGCCGCCGTCCTCCCCGAGGGCGCCAGCAACAAGGCGGTCACCTGGACCTCTGACAGCGCCGCCAAGGGCGTCACCGTCTCCGATGTCGGCGTGGTCACCGTCAAGTCCTCCGCTCAGACCTGCACCGCCACTGTCACCGCCGCCGCCCAGGATGGCTCCGGCGTGAAGGGGAGTTACACCCTCAAGGTCACCGCCGCCTCTAGCGGCACCGGCGGTTCCGGCGGCACCGGTGGTTCTGGTGGTTCCGGCGGTTCTGGTGGTTCCGGCGGCGGGTCTGGCTCCGGCGGCGGGTCTGGTTCCGGTAGCGGGTCTGGTTCCGGCTCCGGCTCCGGCAGCGCGGCCGGCGGCAACACCGTCTCCCGGCAGACCGACAGGGAGGGCGACCTCACCATCACCGTCACCGACGCCGCGGGCGAGGTGCTCGCCAAGGTGGAGCGGCCCGCCTCCATCCCCGCCCCCGCCTATGAGTTCGAGGACGTTCCCGCCGGCCACTGGGCCGAGGCCGCCATCGACGACATGGCCTCCCTGGGGGTCATCCAGGGGGTGGACGCCCAGCGGCACATCTTTGACATGAACTCCAACATCACCCGGGGCGCTATGGCCCAGATCCTGTTCAACCTGTCCCAGGGCAAGGCCCACCTGAGCGAGAACTTCTCCGACGTGGCCTCCGGCCAGTGGTACACCGACGCGGTGGCCTGGGCCGCCTCCGTGGGCGTGGTCACCGGCTACACCGGCGGCGCCTTCGGCCCTGACGATGCCATCACCCGGGAGCAGATGGCCCTCATGCTCTACCGCTACGCCAAGCTCCTGGGTCTCAGCACCGCCAAGCAGGCGGACATGACCCAGTATGTGGACAACGCCGCCGTCAGCTCCTGGGCCAGCGAGGCCGTGACCTGGGCCGTGGGCAGCGGCATCATCACCGGCAAGGGCGCCAATGACCTGGATCCCTCCGCCCCCGCCACCCGGGCCGAGACCGCCGTCATGTTCGACCGCTTCCTGGCCCTGCTGTAAGACCCCACACATCGCAAAAAAAGGACCGGCTCGTTTGAGCCGGTCCTTTTTTATCTGTCTCCCCCGCTCCGCCGTCAGGGGCGCTCCTTGGCGAAGAAGGCCACGGCGATGGCGCCGGGGCCGGCGTGGGTGCTGATGGTACTGCCGATCATGGTGATGGGCAGGTCGTCCAGGCGGCCCTCCCACAGCCGGCGGCTGTTTTCCACATAGCCCCGCAACAGGGCGTCGTCGGTGCCGGAGTAGGCCAGCATGACGGGCATATCAAAGTCGATGCCCCCGGTCTTTTCGATGAACTCGGTGAGCATATTGTCGCTCTGCTTGGAGCCCCGGGCCTTGCCCAGCACGTGGATCTCCCCGTCCTCTACGCTGATGACGGGCTTGATCTGCAATAGGGTCCCGGCGATGGCCGCGGTCCTGGACAGCCGCCCGCCCCGCATGAGGTATTCCAGGGTGTCCACCCGGGCCAGGAGGCAGACCCGGCCCTTCACCCGCTCCAACTCCCGGGCGATCTCCCCGCCGGTGAGGCCCTGGTCCCGCAGACGGATGGCGTAGCGCAGGAGGATGTTCTGGCCGATGGTGGCGCTGGCGCTGTCCACCACCCACACGCCGCCCTTGGCGTCCTCCGCGGCGATGACGGCGCTCTGGTAGGTGCCCGAGAGCTTTCCGGCCAGGGTGATGACCACCGCCTCGTCCCCCGCCGCCACCACCGGCTCCAGGATCGCCGCGAAGTCCGCGGGAGAGGGCTGGCTGGTGGTGGGCAGGTCCCGGCAGGTCTCCAGCTTCTGATAGAATTCCTCGGTGGTGATGGTCACCCCGTCCAGGTACTCCTCCCCGTCGATCATCGTCTTCACCGGCAGGATGATGACCCCCTTCTCCCCCGCCTCCCGCTGGGTCATGTCGCAGGCGGAATCGCTGATCAGTTTGACGCTCATGGAAACTCCCTCCTCTTGGTGGATCGCGCTTGAGACGCAAACGGCGGCTCTTTTGTGGCATATACGACACAGAACGGAATCTTTGACCAGTATAGCACCATCTCCGCCGTTTGTACAGCCCCTTTTCGACGGCGGCGGCCCCGGCGGGCGGGGGGATTGACAAAGGGGGCGGTCAGGGGTACAATGCGGAATAGAAGACAATGGCGTCTTTCCTGGGGACTTCGCGCCCGGAAGGCGCCATGGTTTTTTAGTTTGAGCTTGAGGTGAGATCCTATGTCCATCCATGAGGAGTGCGGCGTGTTCGGGGTCATCAGCCCCCAGGTGACGAACGTGGCCCACATCGCCTACTACGGGCTCTACGCCCTCCAGCACCGGGGTCAGGAGAGCTGCGGCATCGTGGTCAACGACGACGGCGTGTTCGTCTCCCGGAAGGACTTGGGGCTGGTGGGGGACGTGTTCTCCCAGGAGGCCCTGGCCGCCCTGCCCCAGGGGACCATGGCGGTGGGCCACACCCGGTACGGCACCACCGGGGCCTCCAACCGCCGCAACTGCCAGCCCATCGAGGTCAACCACCAGAAGGGCCACATGGCCATCGCCCACAACGGCAACCTCAGCAACGCCGCCGAGCTCCGCAGCGCCCTGGAGCTGACCGGCGCCATCTTCCACACCACCAGCGACACCGAGACCATCGCCTACATCGTCACCAAAGAGCGCCTCACCGCCCCCTCCATCGAAGACGCCCTCAGCGCCGCCATGGAGAAGCTGGAGGGGGCCTACTCCCTGGTGCTCATGTCCCCGCAAAAGCTCCTGTGCGCCCGGGACCCCCACGGGTTCCGGCCCCTGTGCTACGGCCAGATGGCCGACGGCACCTACGTGGTGGCCTCCGAGAGCTGTGCCCTCACCGCCGTGGGGGCCGCCTTTATCCGGGACCTGGAGCCGGGGGAGATCCTGATCCTGCAAAAGAGCGGCGTCACCTCCCGCCGGGAACACTGCGGCCGGCGCGCCCCCACCCCCTGCATCTTTGAGCACATCTACTTCGCCCGGCCCGACTCGGTCATCGACGGGGTGAGCGTCCACGCCGCCCGGGTCCGGGCGGGGGAGATCCTGGCCCGGGAGCACCCGGCGGAGGCGGACGTGGTCATCGGCGTGCCCGACTCCGGCCTGGACGCCGCCCTGGGGTACAGCCGGGCCTCGGGGATCCCCTACGGCATCGGCCTCATCAAGAACAAGTACATCGGCCGCACCTTCATCGCCCCCGGCCAGCAGAGCCGCATGGACCAGGTGAAGCTCAAGCTCAGCGCGGTGGGGGACAGCGTGGCGGGCAAGCGGGTGGTGCTGGTGGACGACTCCATCGTCCGGGGCACCACCAGCGGGCGGATCGTGGGCCTCCTGCGGGAGGCTGGGGCCCGGGAGATCCACCTGCGGGTGTCCGCGCCCCCCTTCTTAAACCCCTGCTACTACGGCACCGACATCGACTCCCGGGACCACCTGATCGCCTGCCACCACAGCGTGGACGAGATCGCCAAAATGATCGGGGTGGATTCCCTGGGCTATTTGCCGGTGGAGCGGCTGGGGGAGTTGATCGACAGCCCCCACTACTGCGACGCCTGCTTTACCGGCCGCTACCCCACCCCCACCCCCGCCGACACCCGCAAGGACCGCTTTGAGCAGAAGCTGTCGGAGAAATAACCGGCCCCGGCGGGCCCTGGAAAATACGAAAAAAGTGGTCAGCCCAGGTGGGCTGACCACTTTTTTGTCCGCCGTTACAGGTTGGTGTACCCCATGAGGTACTGGTCCACCTCCCGGGCGCACTCCCGGCCCTCCCGGATAGCCCAGACCACCAGGGACTGGCCCCGGCGGGCGTCCCCGGCGGCGTAGAGGCCGGGGGTGGCGGTGGCGTAGGCCCCGTCGGTCTTCAGGTTGGAACGGGGGTCCCGCTCCAGGCCAAAGGCCTGGGCCACGTAGTCCTCGGGCCCCAGGAACCCGGCGGCGATGAGGAGCAGGCCGCAGGGCAGAACGGCCTCGGTGCCCGGAACGGGGACCATCTGGACCCGGCCGGTCTTCTTGTCCGCCTTGGGCTCCAGCCGGACGGTGACTATCTCGGTGAGCCGCCCGTTCTGGTCCGCCCGCAGCTCCTGGACGGTGGTGGTGAAGATCCGGGGGTCCGCCCCCTGCTTGGCGGCGGCCTCCTCCTGGCCGTAGTCGGTCTTCTTCACCCGGGGCCACTGGGGCCAGGGGTTGTTCTCCGCCCGGCGCTCCGGGGGACAGGGCATCATCTCCAGCTGGGTCACCGATCTGGCCCCCTGGCGCAGGGCGGTGCCCACGCAGTCGTTGCCCGTGTCGCCGCCGCCCACGATGACCACGTCCAGACCCTTGGCCTCGGCGCTGGGCTTGCCCGCCAGCAAAGACTGGGTGGCCCGGGTCAGGTAGTCCACGGCGAAGGAGACCCCCTGGGCCTCCCGCCCCGGCACGTTCAGGTCCCGGGGCTTTTTGGCCCCCACGCACAGCACCACCGCGTCAAAGGTCTTTCGCAGTTCCCCGGCCTCCAGGTCCCGGCCCACGTCGGTGTTCAGCCGGAAGGTCACCCCCTCCGCCTCCATGCGGGCCACCGTGCGCTCTACGATGGGCTTTTCCAGCTTCATGTTGGGGATGCCGTACATGAGAAGGCCGCCGGGGCGGTCGGCCCGCTCGAAGACGGTGACCAGGTGGCCCCGGTGGTTCAGCTGGTCCGCCACCGCCAGCCCGGCGGGGCCGGAGCCCACCACCGCCACCTTCTTCCCCGTGCGGGTGGCGGGCGGCTGGGGGGCGATCAGGCCCTCCCGCCACGCCTCTTCGATGATGCCCAGCTCGTTTTGCCGGACGGTGACCGGGTCGCCGTGGAGGCCGCAGGTGCAGGCGGCCTCGCACAGGGCGGGACAGACCCGGCCGGTGAACTCGGGGAAGTTGTTGGTCTTGCGGAGCCGCTCCAGGGCGTGGGACAGGGCCCCTTGGTAGAGGAGGTCGTTCCACTCGGGCACCAGGTTGTGCAGCGGGCAGCCGGAGACCATCCCCCCCAGCACCGCGCCGGACTGGCAGAAGGGCACGCCGCACTCCATGCACCGGGCGGCCTGGGTCCGCCGCTCCTCCAGGGGGAGAAGGGGGTGGAACTCGTTCCAGTGGCCCAGCCGCTCCAGCGGGGCCTGGGCCGGATTCTCCCGGCGGTCAAACTCCATAAATCCCGTGGGCTTTCCCATTACCGTCTGCCCCCTTTCTGAGTGGTGTAAAAGGCCTCGATCTCCGCCTGTTCCCGGGTCATGCCCTTCTCCTCCGCCTGGGCAATGGCCCGGAGCATCTTGTCGTAATCGGTGGGCATGATCTTTTTGAACAGGGGCAGATAGTGGTCAAAGTCGTCCAGGATGGTCTGGCCCCAGGGGGAGCCGGTGGCCGCCACGTGGGCCTGGATCAGGCTCTTGAGCTCGGCCACGTCGTGCTTCTCGGTGACCAGCTCCATGACCACGATGCCCTTGTTGAGCCGGGAGTAGAAGTCCCTGTGCTCATCCAGCACGTAGGCCACGCCGCCGCTCATGCCCGCGGCGAAGTTCTTCCCCGTGGGGCCCAGGATCACCGCCCGGCCCCCGGTCATGTACTCACAGCCGTGGTCGCCCACGCCCTCCACCACCGCCGTGGCGCCGGAGTTGCGGACGCAGAACCGCTCCCCCGCCCGGCCGGCGATGTAGGCTGTGCCGGAGGTGGCCCCGTAGAGGGCCACGTTGCCCACGATGATGTTGTCCTTCCACACGAAGGGGGAGGCCTTGGGCGGGTGGAGGATCAACTTGCCCCCGGACAGGCCCTTGCCGAAGTAGTCGTTGGAGTCCCCCTCCAGGGTGAGGGTCAGGCCCTTGGGGATGAAGGCCCCGAAGGACTGGCCGCCGCCGCCGGTACAGTGGACGGTGAGGGTGTCGTCGGCCAGGCTGTCGCCGAATTTCCGGGTCAGGTCGCTGCCCAGGATGGTGCCCAGGGTGCGGTCTGTGGAGGTGACGGACAGGGAGACCTGGGCCTTGCCGCCGTCCTGGAGGGAGCTCTTCAGCTTCTTCTCCAGCACCTTCAGGTCCACCGTGTTCTCCAGGTGGAAGTCGTAGACGTCCTTGGGGTCGAAGTGGGCCTTGGGGTCCCCGGCGTAGGGGTTGTCCAGGATGGCGGACAGGTCCACCGTCTCCGCCCGCCGGTTCACCGCCGGGGTCCGCTTTTGCAGGAGGTCGGTGCGGCCCACCAGCTCGTCCACCGTGCGGATGCCCAGCTTGGCCATGTACTCCCGCAGTTCCTGGGCCACAAAGCGCATGAAGTTTGCCACGTACTCCGGCTTCCCGGCAAAGCGTTTGCGAAGCTCCGGGTTCTGGGTGGCCACACCCACGGGGCAGGTGTCCAGGTTGCACACCCGCATCATTACACAGCCCATGGTGACCAGCGGGGCGGTGGCGAAGCCGAACTCCTCCGCCCCCAGCATACAGGCGATGGCCACGTCCCGGCCAGACATGAGCTTGCCGTCCGTCTCCACCATCACCCGGCTGCGAAGGCCGTTGTCCATCAGGGTGCGGTGGGTCTCCGCCAATCCCAGCTCCCAGGGGAGGCCGGCGTTGTGGATGGAGCTCTGAGGGGCGGCGCCGGTGCCGCCGTCGTAGCCAGAGATGAGCACCACCTGGGCCCCCGCCTTGGCTACCCCCGCGGCGATGGTGCCCACCCCCGCCTCGCTCACCAGCTTGACGCTGATTCGGGCGTCCCGGTTGGCGTTCTTGAGGTCGAAGATCAGCTGGGCCAGGTCCTCGATGGAGTAGATGTCGTGGTGGGGCGGCGGGGAGATGAGGGACACGCCGGGGGTGGAGTGGCGGGTGCGGGCGATCCAGGGGTAGACCTTCCCGGCGGGGAGGTGGCCCCCCTCCCCGGGCTTGGCCCCCTGGGCCATTTTGATCTGGATCTCCCTGGCGGAGACCAGGTACTGGCTGGTGACGCCAAAGCGGCCGGAGGCCACCTGCTTGATGGCCGAGCCCTTGTCCGTCCCCAGGCGCTCGGGGGTCTCGCCCCCCTCGCCGGAGTTGGACTTGCCCCCCAGGAGGTTCATGGCCTGGGCCAGGCACTCGTGGGCCTCCTGGGAGATGGAGCCGTAGCTCATGGCCCCGGTCTTGAAGCGGCGGACGATGGAGTCCACCCCCTCCACCTCCTCCAGGGGGATGGGGGTCTCGGCGTAGCGCATCTCCAGAAGGCCCCGGAGGGTGTGGGGCTGGGTCTCGTCGTCCACCAGGGCGGTGTACTGCTTGAAGAGGTCATAGTCCCCCAGGCGGGTGGCCTGCTGGAGCAGGTGGATGGTCTGAGGGTTGTACATATGGTCCTCCGCCCCGGAGCGGGCCTTGTGCTCACCCATGGAGTCCAGGGAGGGCACGCCCCCCAGGCCCAGGGGGTCGAAGGCCTTGGAGTGGTTGCGGTCCACCAGGTCCTGGATCTCCTTGAGCCCGATGCCCCCCACCCGGGAGACGGTGTTGGTGAAGTACTGGTCCACCACGTCCTTGTTGATGCCAATGGCCTCAAAGATCTGGGCGGACTGGTAGGACTGGATGGTGGAGATGCCCATCTTGGAGGCGATCTTCACGATGCCGTGGAGGATGGCGGAGTTGTAGTCGTCCACCGCGGCGTGGAAATCCTTGTCCAACAGCCCCTCGTCGATGAGCCCGCCGATGGTCTCCTGGGCCAGGTAGGGGTTGATGGCCCGGGCGCCGTAGCCCAGCAGGGTGGCGAAGTGGTGCACGTCCCGGGGCTCGGCGGACTCCAGCACGATGGACACCGCCGTGCGCTTCTTGGTGCGGACCAGGTACTGCTCGATGGCGGAGACGGCCAGCAGGGACGGGATGGCCACGTGGTTTTCGTCCACCCCCCGGTCGGAGAGGATGATGATGTTGGCCCCCGCCCGGTAGGCCCGGTCCACCGCCACGTAGAGGTGGTCCAGGGCCCGCTTCAGGTCGGTGTTTTTGTAGTAGAGGATGGAGACGGTCTCCACGTGGAAGCCGGGGCGGTCCATGGCCTTGATCTTCATCAGATCCGTGGAGGTGAGGATGGGGTTGTGGACCTGGAGCACCCGGCAGTTGGCCGCCTGCTCCTGGAGGAGGTTGCCGTCGTCGCCGATGTAGACGGTGGTGTCGGTGACCACCTCTTCCCGCAGGGCGTCGATGGGCGGGTTGGTGACCTGGGCGAAGAGCTGTTTGAAGTAGTTGAACAGGGGCTGGTCCTGGTGGTCCAGCACCGCCAGAGGCACGTCGGTGCCCATGGCGGCGGTGGGCTCGGAGCCGGTGCGGGCCATGGGGAGGATGGCGTTTTTCACGTCCTCGTAGGTGTAGCCAAATGCCTTTTGCAGGCGCACCCGCTCCTGGGGGGAGACGGTCTCCACCTTGTGGTTGGGGATGGGCAGGTCCTTCAGGTGGACCAGGTTCCCGTCCAGCCACTCCCCGTAGGGCTGGGCGGCGGCGTAAGTCTCCTTCAGCTCGTCGTCGGGCACCACCCGGCCCGCCACCGTGTCTACCAGCAGCATCTTCCCCGGCTCCAGCCGGGACTTGACCACGATATCCTCCGGGGGGATGTCCAGCACCCCCACCTCGGAGGAGAGGATCAGGCGGTCGTCGGAGGTGATGTAGTACCGGGCGGGGCGCAGGCCGTTGCGGTCCAGGGCCGCGCCCACCCGGTCCCCGTCGGAGAACAGCAGGGCGGCGGGGCCGTCCCAGGGCTCCATGAGGATGGCGTAGTAGCGGTAGAGGTCCCGCTTGCTCTGGCTCATGGTCCTATCCCCCCGCCAGGGCTCGGGGACGGCCACCATGACGGCCAGGGGCAGGTCCATCCCCGCCATCATCAGAAACTCCAGGGTGTTGTCCAGCATGGCCGAGTCCGACCCCTCCACGTTCACCACCGGCAGGATCTTGTCCATGTGGGCGTCCAGCAGGGGGGCGGACATGGTCTCCTCCCGGGCCAGCATTCGGTCGATGTTGCCACGGATGGTGTTGATCTCGCCGTTGTGCAGCAACAGGCGGTTGGGGTGGGCCCGCTCCCAGGAGGGGTTGGTGTTGGTGGAGAAGCGGGAGTGGACCATGGCGATGGCGCTCTCGTAGTCCTCCTGCTGGAGGTCCAGGTAGAAAAGCCGGAGCTGCTGGACCAGGAACATCCCCTTGTAGACCACCGTGCGGCTGGACAGGGAGACCACGTAGGTGTCCGAGCTGGACTGCTCGAACTCCCGCCGGGCGATGTACAGCCGGCGGTCAAAGTCCAGCCCCCGGGCCACGCCCTCGGGCCGCTTCACAAAGCCCTGCTGGATGCAGGGCATTTTGGCAAGCGCCTTCTCCCCCAGGGTGTCCGGGCAGACGGGCACCTCCCGCCAGCCCAGGAACTCCATCCCCTCCTTGGCCACGATGATCTCGAACATCTTCTTGGCCTGGGAGAGCTTTAAGGGGTCGGTGGGGAAGAAGAACATCCCCACGCCGTAGTCCCGCTCCTCCCCCAGCTGGATGCCGATCTGGGCGCAGGCCCGGGAGAAAAACCGATGGGAGATCTGCAGGAGGATGCCCACGCCGTCCCCCGTCTTGCCCTGGGCGTCCTTGCCCGCCCGGTGCTCCAGCTTCTCCACGATCTTCAGCGCGTCGTCCACGGTGCGGTGGGTCTTTTTTCCCTTGATATCCACCACCGCGCCGATGCCGCAGGCGTCGTGTTCAAACGACTGCCGGTAAAGGCCGTTGGGGGCAAAGCCCTCTTGTCGTGCCTGGTCTTTCATGCTGTCTCCTCGCTTCCTTTTCCCCCCCGGCGCGGCGCCTGCAAGGGGTTTATGCAAGTTGCTAAAATTATACCTTCAATTTTCGCCTTTTTCAAGGGTTTAACTCTTGCAACTTTGCAAGTTCTTTGCTACAATCTTTCATGTACTTTGACGAAATACAGAGGATGGGGGTTCTAAGATATGGCAGTGAAGTACATCTTTGTCACCGGCGGCGTGGTCTCCGGCCTGGGCAAGGGGATCACGGCGGCCTCGTTGGGGCGGCTTTTGAAACAGCGGGGCCTCAAGGTGAAGGTCCAGAAGCTGGATCCCTACCTGAACGTGGACCCGGGGACCATGAGCCCCTACCAGCACGGGGAGGTCTTCGTCACCGACGACGGGGCGGAGACGGACCTGGACCTGGGCCACTACGAGCGGTTCATCGACGAGAACCTGACCGTCCACTCCTCCGTCTCCTCCGGCAAGGTCTACTGGAACGTCCTCAACCGGGAGCGGGCGGGGGACTATCTGGGGGGCACGGTGCAGATCATCCCCCACATCACCAACGAGATCAAGCGCAACATCTACACCCTGGACACCCCGGACGCGGACGTGGCCATCGTGGAGATCGGCGGCACGGTGGGCGATATCGAGTCCCAGCCCTTCCTGGAGGCCATCCGCCAGGTGGCCTCGGAGCGGGGGCGGCAGAACGTGATGTTCATCCACGTCTCCCTCATCGTCTCCATTCCCGGCAGCGGGGAGCTCAAATCCAAGCCCACCCAGCACTCGGCCAAGGAACTGCTCTCCCTGGGCATTCAGCCGGACGTGATCATGTGCCGCAGTGACGCCCCGGTGAGCCAGGAGATCCGGGACAAGATCGCCCTCTTCTGCAACATCCCCGTGGACCACGCCATCCCCAACCTCACCGCCGGCAACCTCTACGAGGTGCCCCTGATGCTGGAGCGGGAGGGGCTGGGGGACGTGGTGGTGCGGCGGCTGGGCCTCATCTGCCACGCCCCCGACCTCACCGAGTGGGCCACCATGGTCCACCGGGCCAAGATGGCCACCGACACGGTGAAGATCGCCCTGGTGGGCAAGTATGTGGCCCTGCATGACGCCTACCTCTCGGTGGTGGAGGCCCTCCACCACGGGGGGATCGAGAACGACGTGAAGGTGGACATCCAGTGGGTGGACTCGGAGCGGGTCACCCCGGAGAACGTGGCGGAGACCTTGCGGGACTGCGCCGGGGTGCTGGTCCCCGGCGGCTTTGGCGACCGGGGGATCGAGGGGAAGATCACCGCCATCCGCTACGCGAGGGAACACAAGGTCCCCTTCCTGGGCATCTGCCTGGGGATGCAGATGGCGGTGGTGGAGTTCGCCCGGCACGTCTGCGGCATGGCCGACGCCCACTCCAGCGAGCTGGACCGGAACACCACCCACCCGGTGATCGACCTGATGCCCGACCAGGTGGGGGTCACCGCCAAGGGGGGCACCATGCGCCTGGGGGCCTACCCCTGCCACGTGGCGGGAGAGGACACCTTCACCTACCGGGCCTACGGCGCCCTGGAACTCTCCGAGCGCCACCGCCACCGCTACGAGTTCAACAACGACTACCGGGACGCCCTCACCGCCAAGGGCCTGAAGCTGGCGGGGCTCTCCCCCGACGGGCACCTGGTGGAAATCGTGGAACTGCCCGACCACCCCTGGTTCGTGGGGGTGCAGTTCCACCCGGAGTTAAAATCCCGGCCCAACAAGGCCCACCCCCTGTTCCGGGAGTTCATCCGGGCGGCGAAGGAGGCGTAAAAAAGGCCGGTTGCGCGGGAGGTCTGCCAAAAGCAGACCTCCCGCTTTTTTACGTCCGGCGGGGCTTATTCCCCGCTGGCGCCGTAGTTGGACAGCACACGGGCGGAGGGGTCGTCCACGTCACAGCCCTCCCAGGCCCGGTTGGGCATCCAGAAGTCCACCACCATCTCCGCCTGGCCGGGGTAGTACTTCTCAAAAATCTCCCGGTAGAGCAGGCTCTCCTTGGTGAAGGGCTGGGCGAAGGTGTACCGGGCCCGCTTGGCCTCGAACTCCTCGTCGGTGTAGAGCCCCTGGGCGTACTCCTTCAGATCGTCCACCATGGAGTGGCCCACCGCGTCGGAGAAGGCCGCCTTCTGCCGCCACAGGATGGACTCGGGGAGGATGCCGTCTCGCTCGAAGGCGTGGCGGAGGAGGTACTTGCCCATGTGGTAGGTGTTCAGCTTCATGGCCGGGTCGATGGACATGACGTACTGGACAAAGGCCAGATCCCCGAAGGGCACCCGGGCCTCCAGGGAGTTGACCGAGATACAGCGGTCAGCCCGGAGCACGTCGTACATATGGAGCTCCCGGATCCGCTTCTGGGCCTCCTCCTGGAATGCCTGGGCGCTGGGGGCGAAGTCGGTGTACTTGTAGCCAAAGAGCTCGTCGGAGATCTCCCCGGTGAGCAGGACACGGATGTCCGTCCGCTCATGGATGGCCTTGCACACCAGGTACATCCCCATGCTGGCCCGGATGGTGGTGATATCATAGGTGCCCAGGGCGCGGATCACCGTCTCCAGGGAGTCCAGCACCTGCTGGCGGGTCATAAAGACCTCGGTGTGGTCCGCGCCGATGAAGTCGGCCACCTGGCGGGCGTATTTCAGGTCGATGGCGTCCTTGTCCATGCCGATGGCGAAGGTGCGGATCTTCTTGCCCAGCAGTTTGGCCGCCACGGCGCAGACCAGGCTGGAGTCCAGCCCGCCGGAGAGGAGAAAGCCCAGGGGCGCGTCCGCGTCCAGGCGCTTGTCGATGCCGGCGATGAGGAGCTCCCGGATCCTGGCGCACACCGCGTCCACGTCGCCCCGGACGTAGTCCCCCTCCACCGCGGCGATGTCCCGGTAGCGGGTGAACTTGCCGTCGGCCCAGTAGCACCCCGGGGGGAAGGGCATGACCTTATCGCAGAATTTCACCAGGTTCTTGGCCTCGCTGGCGAAGACGATGGAGCCGTCGGGGAGGTAGCCGTAGTACAGGGGGCGGATGCCGATGGGGTCCCGGGCGGCCACCAGCCCGCCCCGCTTGGCGTCGTAGATCACCATGGCGAACTCCGCGTCCAGCTTGGCGAACATCTCCAGGCCCAGCTCGTGGTAGAGGGGCAGGATGATCTCGCAGTCGGAGTCGCTGTGGAAGGTGTACTTCTCCGCCAACTTCTCCTTCCAGGGCCGGAAGCCGTAGAGCTCCCCGTTGCAGACCACCATATCCCCGTCCAGCTGGAAGGGCTGCATCCCCTCGGGGTGGAGGCCCATGATAGCCAGCCGGTGGAAGCCCAGCCACCCCTCCCCCGCCTCCACGAAGCGGGACATATCCGGGCCCCGGGAGGTCGTCTCGTCAAAGCCCTCCCGGGCCAGCGCCTCGGGGATGGAGCGTTTGGAAAAACCAATGATCGCGCACATTTTTCTCACCTCAAATTTGAAAAAGCCGGCAGCCACGGGGTCCCCAATGGCTGCCGGCTAGGGCATTACCCGCCTTTGGGCTGTGTTTTACTCAATTACTCCACGTCCTGGAGGGCGTCGTACCCCTCCTCGCCGGTGCGGACCTTCACCACGTTCTCCACGTCGTAGACAAAGATCTTGCCGTCGCCGATGTGGCCGGTGTAGAGGGCCCGCTTGGCCGCCTCGATGACCGAGCGGACGGGGATCTTGCTCACCACCACGTCCAGCTGCACCTTGGGCAGCAGGGTGGCCTCCAGCTTGACGCCGCGGTAGTACTCGGGGGCGCCCTTCTGCGCGCCGCAGCCCAGCACGTGGCTGACGGTCATGCCGGTGACCCCCAGGTCGGTGAGGGCCCGGGTCAGCCGCTCCAGGCGGCTCTCCTTGCACACGATCTCCACCTTGGTGAACTTGGGGGCGTTGGGGTCCCTGGGCTGTTCGGCGAAGGTGGGCTCCGCCTTCACCGGCACCGCCTCGGCCATGGGCACGTCCCCCTCCACCGCGAGGGCCTCGGAGTAGTCCACCGCCTCGGGCACAAAGGCGAATCCCTCATAGGCGGAGGGCAGGCCGTGCTCGGACCGGTCCAGGCCCTCCATCTCCTCCTGGGGCTCCACCCGCAGGCCCACCGTCTTCTTGATGACCCAGAAGGCGATGGTGATGGTCACCGCCGTCCACGCCGCCGTGGACAGCATCCCCACAAGCTGGATGCCAAGCTGGTGGAAGCCGCCGCCGTAGAACAGGCCGGCTCCGGCGATTTGGTTGGCCCCGCCCAGGACCCCCCGGGCAAAGGCCGGGGCGGCGGGGGTGGCCACCAGGCCCACGGCCAGGGTGCCCCACATACCGTTCATCATGTGCACCGCCACGGCGCCCACGGGGTCGTCGACGTGGAGGACGTGGTCCATGAGCCACACGCCGAACACCACCAGCACGCCGGACACCGCGCCCACAAAGGCGGCGCCGGCCGCGTCACACACGTCGCAGGGGGCGGTGACCGCCACCAGGCCGGCCAGGGAGGCGTTGAGGCACATGGACACATCCGGCTTTCCGTACTTGAGCCAGGTGAAGATCATGCACACCACCGTGGCCACCGAGGGGGCGATGGTGGTGGTGACGAAGATGGAGCCCATCTCCTCCACCGTCACCGCCGCCGCGCCGTTGAAGCCGTACCAGCCCAGCCAGAGGATGAACACGCCCAAACAGCCAAGGGGAAGGCTGTGGCCGGGGAAGGCGTTGACCTTGGTGACCTTGCCCTGCTTATCCCGGACGAACTTGCCGATACGGGGGCCCAGCATCCAGGCCCCGATGAAGGCCGAGATACCGCCCACCATGTGGATGCAGTTGGACCCGGCGAAGTCGTGGAAGCCCATCTGCGCCAGCCAGCCGCCGCCCCAGGTCCAGTGGGCCTCGATGGGGTAGATCACAGCGGAGATGACGCCGGAGTAGATGCAGTAGGACAGGAACTTGGTCCGCTCGGCCATGGCGCCGGAGACGATGGTGGCGGTGGTGGCGCAGAAGACCAGGTTGAACACGAAGTTGGACCAGTCAAA
>CANQVO010000013.1 GCA_947627325.1 uncultured Oscillospiraceae bacterium
GCCGAGCACGCCGCCAAGTTCGCCGAGCTGCTGGGCGAGGTGGTCACCGACTCCACCAAGAAGAACCTGGAGATGCGGGTGGAGGCCGAGCACGGCGCCACCCAGGGCAAGACCGACCTGGCCAAGAAGGCCAAGGAGCTGAACCTGGACGCCATCCACGACACCGTCCACGAGATGGCCCGGGACGAGGCCCGCCACGGCAAGGCCCTGAAGGGTCTGCTGGAGCGGTACTTCGGCTGATTTTTCACAAGGAGGAGCGACACGGCTATGGCGAAATATGTCTGCCCCTGCGGCTATGAGTACGACCCCGCCGTGGGTGACCCTGACAGCGGCATCGCCCCCGGCACCCCCTGGGAGGACGTTCCCGCGGACTGGGTCTGCCCCATCTGCGGCCTGGGCAAGGACGCCTTCACCCAGGCGTAACCCGCGCGGTCAAAGGGCATGGATGGCCCCCATCCATGCCCTTTTTTCCTGTCAGCCCGGGGCCTCTCCCCTGCCCCACGACCCCGACCCAGTTGGGATGCTCCCCTATGCTGCCCCACGACGCGACCCGGTCAGGGCCTCCCCATGTCTCCCCACGACCCGCAAAAAGATGTTCAGGAGGGATCTGCATGAAACGGCTTCCCGCGCTGGTGTTGGGGGCGGCCATGGTGGCCGCCCTGGCCGCCTGCGGCGGTCCGCGAAACCCCGCCGACAAAGGCCAGGAGCCGCCCGCGGAGACCGCCCAGGCCTCCACGGAAGAGGCGGTCCTGGGCGTCTACTCCCAGGCCGACAACACCTACGAAAACGCCCTCCTGGGCGTCGGCTTCCAGCCCGGGGAGGGGTGGGAGATCTGGGACGAGGGCGAGCTCGCCCAGCTAAGCGGCCTCCCGGCGGAGGCGAGCCCCGACGAGGCCCTGGAGGGCGACGGCTACGCCCAGGTCTTCTACGCACAGGCCCAGGACGGCCTGCTCACCGCCGGCATCGCCCTGGAGGACCTGGGCCCGCGCCCCGGCGACGCCCTGGACGAGCAGGCCTACACGGAGCTGACCCAGGAGCGGGTGGCCCCCGCGCTGGAGGCCATGGGCGTCTCCGATATCACCACAAGCCTCGGCGCCGCCACCCTGGCCGGGGCGGAACACCCGGCCATCTTCCTCCACGGCGTCCTCCAGGGGGTGGAGCTCTACGAGACGGTGGTGTGCGTCAAGGCCGGCGACTACATCGCCAGCGTCACCGCCGCCAGCTACCTCTCCGACGCCACCCCGGACATCCTGGCCCTGTTCTACGCCCTGTGACCGCAACCCCGCAAACGCTCTAGTCTGACCCCGTGCGTACAAAAGCGCCCCCGGCTTCCAGCCGGGGGCGCTTTCTGTGGGTGGGGTCAGTTGAACTTGTAGATCTTCTGTGCCAGGCGGTAGCCGCCAAGGGCCAGTTTTTTGGGCCAGTTGCCCACGGCGGAGAGGGAGGCGTATTTCATCCGGCGGTAGAGCCCCTCGTCCCGCTCTTTTAAGTACGCCCACAACTCGTCCTTCTCCGCCAGCTTCTCCGGCGAGCCGTCCAGCATCAGGAAGATGGAGGAGATGGTCATCATCATGGAGAGGTAGTTGTGCATATACCGGGCCAGCTTGGGGCTCCTGGCCTTCACGGCCTTCAGGTCGTGGGCGTCGATCATCAGCTTGGTGACCCGCACCTGCTGGTCCACCCGGCGCACCATCACGTCCTCCCGCACCGACTGGTCCTCCCGGCCGATGAAGTAGCGGTAGAGGTCCAGGTCCATGTAGTAGAGGGTCTTGACGAAGGGCAGGGGCTGGTAGACGAAGATGTTGTCCACGTAGAAGGTGTGCTTGGGCAGCTCCAGGTCGCACTCCCGGAGCATCTGGGTGCGGTAGATCACCGAGTGCATCAGCAGATACTGGCTGGGGCCGAAGCGGCCGATGTCCTTCCAGGTGAACACCCGCCCCGCGGGGAAGACGTTCTTGTAGTCCATGACCTTCCGGGTGTTGTCCTCGGCGTGCTCATAGACGTAGTTGGCGATCATCAGGTCCAGCGGGTGGCCCTTGGCCACGAACTCCCGCAGCTTGTCCAGCACCTTGGCCAGGGCGCCCTCGTCCAGCCAGTCGTCCGAGTCCACGACCTTGTAGTAGACCCCGGTGGCGTTGCGGAGGCCCTGGTTGACCCCCTCCCCGTGGCCGCCGTTCTCCTGGTGGATGACCCGGACGACGTCGGGGTACCGCTGGGCGTAGCGGTCGCAGATGGCGGGGGTGTCGTCCTTGGTGGAGCCGTCGTCCACCAGGATGATCTCAATGTCCTCCCCGCCGGTGAGCAGGGTCTGGACGCAGTGGTCCATATACGCCGCGGAGTTGTAGCAGGGCACGGCGAAGGTGATGAGCTTTTGGCCCATGGGGATCTCCTCCCTCTCTCTTTATTTCTCTCCCCGGCGCTCCGTCAGCCTGTCCGTCAGCTCCAGCGCCCGCAGGACGATGGCGTCCATGTTGTAGTACTGGTACTCCGCCAGGCGGCCCAGGAGGTAGAGGTTGGGGTACTCCCCGGCCAGGTCGGCGTAGCGCTGGTAGAGGGCCTTGTTCTCCGGGCTGATGACGGCGTAGTAGGGGATCTGGCCCGTCTCCCCGGTGTATGCCTTGGAGTACTCCTTCATGATGGTGGTCTTCTTGGGCAGGACCTGGCCGGTGAGGTGCTTGAACTCGGTGATGCGGGTGTAGTCCTGGTCCACGGTGTAGTTCACCGTGCCGTGGGTCTGATACCACTCCATGGGGAGGGTCTCAAAGACGAAGTCCAGGGTGCGGTAGGGTAGGCGGCCAAAGCGGCGCTGGAACAGGTCGTCCACCGCGCCGGTGTAGACGATGGGGCCGTGGAACGCCTGGCCGTCCACCAGGGTGGTGCCCACCTGGGTGAGGGTCAGGACCTCCTGGGCGTCGGTGTTCAGCCGGAGGGTGATGTTGGGGTGGTCCAGCAGTTTTTCAAACAGCGCCGTGTACCCGTCCTGGGGCATCCCCTGGTAGGGGTCTTGGAAGTAGCGGTCGTCCCGGGAGAGGAAGACGGGCACCCGGGCGGTGGTGGCCGGGTCGATGTCCTCCGGCTTTTGGCCCCACTGCTTCATGGTGTAGGTCTTGAAGATGTTCTCATACACATAGTCCGCCAGCTGGGCCAGCTCCGGGTCCTCGCTCTTGCGGAGGTCCAGGATGGTGACCTTCCGCTCCGCTCCGTAGACCTGAAGGAGCTTTTCCGCCAGGGCCGGGGCCCTGTCCTCGTAGGCGATGTCCAGGCTGGTCAGGTTGAAGGGCACAGGCATCAGCTGGCCGTGGACGTTGGCCACCACCCGATGGGCGTACTCCCGCCACTGGGTGAAGCGGCTGAGGAAGTCGTAGACCCGCTTGTGGGGGGTGTGGAAGATGTGGGGGCCGTATTTGTGGATGAGCACGCCGGCCTCGTCGGTGCAGTCGTAGGCGTTGCCGCCCACGTGGTCCCGCGCCTCTACCACCAGCACGGCCCTGCCGGCCTCCGCCAGCCGCCGGGCCACCGTGGCCCCGGCAAAGCCCGCGCCGATGATCAGCGCGTCAAAGTTCGCCATACCCTTCCTCCTTCTGCGCGCGTCCGTTCTCCCGGTCTGTCACCAGCATTATAGCCCCTGGGCGGTGAAATTTCAAGGAAATTTTTTCCAAATTCTAAAACAATTCTACAAACGGGGAAAAAGCCGACCGCGAACGCGGTCGGCTTTTGGGGCGGTATATCAGTCGTCCAGGTCCAGGATCAGGCCGTAGCCGCCGTCGGCGCGCTTGTAGACCACGGCGAAGGCGCTGTCCGCGTCCACGTTGCGGAAGGCGAAGAAGGAGTGGTCCAGCAGGTTCATCTGCAGCACCGCCTCCTCGGCGGTCATGGGCTTGAGGGGGAAGCGCTTGGTGCGGACGATCTTGATCTCCTCCTCGGCCTCGTCGGGGGCGAAGGAGGTGGGCTCGGCGCTGGGCTGGAACGCCTCCGAACGCAGACGCTTTTCCAGCCGGGCCTTGTTCTTGCGGATCTGGCGCTCCACCGAGGCCACGGCGGCGTCAATGGTGGCGAACATATCGGAGGTGGATTCGGACACCCGGATGATGGTGCCGCCGGAGCGGATGGTCAACTCCACCTGGTTCTGGCCCTTGTGGACGCTGAAGACCAGGTTGGCCTCCACATCCTGTTTGAAGTACCGCTCCAGCTTGCCGACCTTCTTCTCGGCATAGGCGTGGACGCTGTCGGGCAGGGTGACTTTCTTGTCTGTGTAGGTGAACTTCATCGTCCTCAACTCCTTTTGTTGGCACGGAAATCATTTCCCTATTCCTAGCATACCACACATCGCCATAAAAGTCACGATGTTTTTGCGAAGTTTTTGTGATTTTTTCACAGGGCGGCGGTGGCGTGGCGGGTGACGTGACAGCCCATGTTCACCGCGCAGGGGAGGCCGGCGATGTGGGTGGGCCGGGGCTCGATGGCAACGGCCAGGGCGGTGGTCCGCCCCCCGAAGCCCTGGGGGCCCACGTCCAGGGCGTTGAGCCGTTCCAGGATCCGGGCCTCCATGGCGGCGTAGAAGGCGTCAGAATTATGTAAACTCACCGGGCGGCACAGCGCCTCCTTGGCGGCCAGGGCACAGCTCTCAAAGTCGCCCCCCAGGCCCACGCCCACCACCACCGGCGGGCAGGGGTTGGACCCGGCCAGACGGACGCACTCCACCACGAAGTCCTCCACATCGGCCTGGGTGGCGGCGGGGGTGAACATCCGGGTCCGGCTCATGTTCTCGCTGCCAAAGCCCTTGGGGGCCACGGTGACGGTCACCTGGTCCCCGGGGACCAGCTTCACGTGGAGGACGGCGGGGGTGTTGTCCCCGGTGTTGACCCGGCGCAGGGGGTCGGCCACCACCGAACAGCGCAGATGGCCCTCCACGTAGCCCTGGGCCACCCCGGCGTTGACGGCCTCGGTCACGTCGCCGCCGGTGAAGTGGACCTCCTGGCCCAGGGTGAGGAAGACCACGGCCATGCCGGTGTCCTGGCAGATGGGCAGGCCCCTCTCCCCGGCGAAGGTAAAATTCTCCTCCATGTCCCCCAGGATGGCCTGGGCCAGGGGGGCGGTCTCCGTTTGTCTGGCCCGCCGGACGCAGTCCCGCAGGTCCTGGGGCAGGCGGGTGTTGGCCTCCACGCACAGCCGGGCCACCAACTGGGTGAGCTGGGAGACGGGGATCTCACGCATCACGCCACCCTCCTTCCGTTGAGGATCACGGCGCTGGGCGTCGTCATGGGGTCGAAGGGGTGACCGGGGGTCACCACGATGTCGGCGGCCTTCCCCGCCGTGAGGGAGCCCAGGTCGTCCTCCAGGCCCAGGATCCGGGCGGGGTCCCGGGTGATGGCGGCCAGGGCGGCCTCCTCCTCCATCCCGCCCCGGACGGCCAGGGCGGCGCACAGGGGCAGGTACTGGACGGGCACCTCCGGGTGGTCGGTGCACAGCGCCACCGTCACCCCCGCCCCGGCCAGGACGGCGGGGGTGGTCAGGCTGGCGTTTCTCAGCTCCGGCTTGGAGCGGTCGGTCAGGTTGGGCCCCACGATCACCGGGCAGCCGGCGGCGGCGATCACGTCGGGGATCAGGTGCCCCTCCGTGCCGTGGACCAGGGCCAGCTTTAGCCCGAACTCCCGGCCCAGGCGCAGGGCGGTGACCATGTCGTCAGCCCGGTGGGCGTGGATGTGGGCGGGCACCTCCCCCCGCAGAACGGGCAGCAACGCCTCCCACTTGGGGTCGAACTCGGCGTTCTCCCGCCCGCCGTAGGCCCGGGCCCGCGCCAGCGCCCCCCGGATGAGGGCGGCGGTGGTCATGCGGGTGGTGGGGGGCTCTCTGCGGTCGCGGTAGATCTGCTTGGGGTTCTCCCCCAGGGCCATCTTCATGGCGGCGGGGGCCTGGAGGACCATCCGATCGGCCACCGTCCCCCAGGTCTTGACGCAGACCAGTTGGCCCCCGATGGGGTTGGCCGAGCCCGGGCCGGTGACCACCGTGGTCACCCCCGCCCGCCGGGCGTCCTCAAAACAGCGGTCCATGGGGTCCAGGGCGTCCAGGGCCCGGAGGTGGGGGGTGATGGGGTCGGTGCACTCGTTGCCGTCCGCCCCCTCGGGGCCCAGGGCGTCCCCAAAGACCCCCAGGTGGCAGTGGGCGTCGATGTACCCGGGGGTCACGTGGCCCCCCGCCGCGTCGATCGCCGGGCCCAGGTCCCCGCCGGGCAGGGCCTCCATGGGGCCCACCCCGGCGATCCTCTCCCCCTCCCAGCGGACATAGCCCCGGGGGATCACCGGGCCGTCCACGGGGTGGATAACGCCGTTTACGATGACCATAGCGCCCCCTCCTTCTTTCGACAGACTTTTTCCGCGCGCTGTGCTACCATAGGTCCATGGGTAGATCACCCACGTTCATTCCATTCTCCCATCGGGGCCTCGGCCCCCTCGGCGCGGCCTCCGGCCGCGCCCTTTCTTTTCCCCCACCACAGGCCTATCTTGACCACGGCCCAGACGCACAACAGGTCCCGGAAAATGGGGGACAACGTATTCACGCTGGCCGGGAGATCCATCCCGTCCCAGTACAGCCTCCCGTTGTGTTTCAGGTACAAGCTCCCGCTGGACGCCGCCGCCACCCCGGTGTCCTTGGGCTGGAGGATAATCGCGTCGCTGTTCCGCGCCCCGGCCTTCCAGACCAGCAGCTCGTCGTCCCGGTTGATAAGCCCCCGGGTGCACAGCGCCCTCGCCCTTTCATAGATCGGCTCGCCCAGGGTCTGGCCGTCGGGCAACAGCCGCACCGTCCCGTCCTCCATGAGGCACTGGACAGCCCCGCCCTCCGCCGCGTTCACATCCGCCACGCCGTCCGCGATGTGGCCGCCGGTCCCGCCAAGGGTCAGGATCGCCTCCGGGCCAAAGCGGTAGAGGCCGCCGTCCGACGTGACCACATAGAGGGCGTCGCCCAAAAACCGGCAGGTTTTTACCCGGTACCCCTCCATGCCCGGCACGGGGTCTCCCCCGCTGTCCAGGATGAGAAGCTCCTCGTCCTCCGTGATGACCGCGGCGAAGCGGCTGCCGATCGTCACCTCCCGCGCCCCCTCCAGCAGTTGGGTAGGCCGGTCGGTCAAGGCCTGGGAAAAGACCGAGGGGGCAAATTCGCCCCGCCAACCCCACAGACGTCCGTCCAGGTCGATGGCCACGTTGGCCCCCTCATAAGAGGCGACCGCCCGCACATGGTCCATCACCGTCCGGCGAAGGAGGTAGGGCCCCGCCCCGCCGTCGTCGCCGATCCGCACCAGCGTCTTGCCCGGCGTCACCACCAGCAGACCACCGCTGGAGGTCTGGGTCATGGCGGACGGGTCCGCCTCCCCCACCTCCGCCGGCAAAAACAGCCGGAACAGATACACCGCCAACAGCAGGACCAAGATCACATTCCAGATCAAGTTGAGCGTTTTCCCATTGACCCATTTTTTCATGTCGGCCCCTCCAGTTTTCTTACATTATAGGGTCGGGTCAGCGGCAAGTCAAGTTTAACGTGACTCTCTTGTTAAGGTGGGGGTCGATGCAAAAAGACGGTAGGCACTTTTCGTGTCTACCGTCTTTTGGGTTTCATTCGCTTATCTGCCCCGGCCGTTGCCGCGGCGGGTGTTGCGGCGGTCGGCGGCCCGGATCTCGGAGAGCTTGGAATCGCTCTGCTGCATGAACTGCTTGAGTCGGTCCTCAAAGCTGGTGGGCGCGGGGGCCGGAGCCTTGGGGGTGAAGCCGCCCCGGTGGCCGGACCGGGCGCCCACGGCGGCGCCCTCCTGGCGGGGGGGCGGGGGGAGGGCCTTTTTGATGGAGAGGTTGATGCGGTTCGACTCGTCGATACCGATGACCTTCACCGTCACGTCCTGCCCCACAGACAGGTGGTCGGATACCTCGTTGACGTAGGTGTAGGCGATCTCGGAGATATGTACCAACCCCGATCTCCCCTCGGGCAGGGACACGAAGGCGCCAAATTTGGTGATACCCGTCACCTTGCCCTGTACAATAGAACCGACTCCAAACTCCATTCCTTTACAAGATCCTCTCTCCAGATTTCTCGGGCAAAGTCAGTTGCCGCTGTCGTAAAAAATGATCTCTCCGGGGGCCACGTAGCCAAGGCGCTCCCGGGCCACCTGGTTGATCCGCTCGGGATCATCCTTGTCCGCGATGGCGGCGGCCAGGGCCTCGTTTTCCTGCCTTTGTCGGGCGGTCTGCTGTTCCAGCGCGGCCTTTTGCCCGGCCAGCTCCTTTCCCTGGACCCGGAGGTTGAGGAAGGTGGTCACCGAGGCCACCAGAACGATGGCCAGCAGGAGCTTGGTCAGCATCCCCGCCCGCTTGAGTTTCATACCAGCCTCGCCCCCCTTCCCCGCTCGCTTTACGACTTGGGCCGACAGACTTTGTTCCAAGTGTGCCTATTATTGTAAACCATATTTCTGAAAAAGGGAAGAGTTTTTTGAAAAAAATCCAAAATTTTTTTGCCCCCGCCCACAAAAGGCGGGCCGGAAGGGTGAAGATCCACCATATTTTCCCTCCCAGCCAGGCCAAAAAGCCCTCCACCGCCCGCACCAGCGGGCTCAGCAGCAGGAAATAGGCCACGCCCCCCAGCAGAATGGCGGCCAGGACGTAGACCTCCACCTCTCCCCCCGTGGCGGCCACGGTGTAGACCAAAATGCACCCGCACACCACGCACCAGAAGAGCCCGTCCAGCGCCGCCGCCCACACCCGGCTCCGCCGCCCCAGGCGGAAGAGGCGCAGGAGGTCGTAAAAGCCCCCCACGCAGAACCCCAGGGCCAGCCCCCCGGCGAAGGCGGCGGCCTGGACCGCCGGGTCGTTGCCCAGGCCCAGGGCGGGGCTCATCGGAACAGCCGGCTCCACAGCCCGCCCCGGGCCTCCGCCCGGTCCTCGTAGGTCAGGCTCTCCACCGTCCCGTCCACCTTCAGCGCGCCCCCGTCCAGGCTCAGCGTCTCGATGTGCAACCCCTCCCCCTGGACGGTCAGGCCGCCCTGGGAGGTTGACATAACTATGGTGTTCTCGTCAAAGCTCTCCACCTCGATCACCCCGGTGATCTCCAGCCGGCCCCGGTCGATGAGCGTGACCTTGTGGCCCACGGCGGCGATGGCGTTGTCCATGGTCATCCTCTTGTCCCCCTTTCCCTGGAGCCTATGCGGGGGCCGGGGGAAGTATGCCCTCCCCCGCCGCCGGGGGTTGACTTTTTCCCCGTCTCCTGTCATAATGCGGAAAACGGATGTTTGGGAGGGAGCGCCCATGGGACTGTTGGACTTTTTCAAGCGCAAGCGGCGGGAGGTCTCCCCCGGCGGCTCCACCGTCTACCGCTACGGCGAGCCGGAGGGGGCGGACAAGCTCCACCTCCCCGACCAGGTGGGGCTCTACGCCGGGGCGGTGGAGGCCCACTTTACCCGGCTCTTTCCCGGCCGGAGGCATCGGAGCTGCCGGGACTTCCTCGACGACTACGTCCAGGTGACCCTCCACGTCCTGGACCCCACCCCGGCCCAGCCCTTCTACGTGGTCTTCACCACCGGCATGAGCGACCTGCCCATGGCCCTGCCGCCCCAGGTGGTCAAGTCCGCCAAGGCGGACCTGTCCCGGGCGGAGCTGTACCTGTTCCTCCCCGGGGACTGGCCCCTGGACCGGGAGGTCGCGGACCTGCCCGCCTCCGCCTTCTGGCCCCTGGCCACCCTCCTCTTCCTGGCCCGGTTCCCGCACCGGTACAAGACCTGGCTGTCCTACGGCCACTCGGTCCCCAACGGGGAGGACTACGCCCCCATGGACGACAGCGTGGGCTTCGGCGGCGTGGTGCTGGACTGGAGCCGGGAGGAGCTGATCTCCCTCACGGCGGAGGGCGGACAGCAGATCATGCTCTACCAGGTGGTCCCCTGCTACAAGGAGGAGATCGAATATAAGCTGAAGTACGGCATGGACGAGCTCCACCAGCGCTTCTATGACCACGGGGCGCTGGGCCCGCTGGACCCCAAGCGGCCCAACCTGTGCCAGGATTTTCGGGAAGTGCTGGACTGACCCGGAGGAAAGGAAGAAAACTATGGAAGCGTTCAAGGCATTTCTCAAGCGGAAGAACATCGTCATCTCCGCCCGGCGCTACGGGGTGGACGCCCTGGGGGCCATGGCCCAGGGGCTGTTCTGCTCCCTGCTCATCGGCACCATCATCAAGACCATCGGCCAGCAGTTGGGCGTGGCCTTTTTGGTGGACATGGGGGGCTTTGCCGCCGCCATGTCCGCCCCGGCTATGGCCGTGGCCATCGGCTACGCCCTCCAGGCCCCGCCCCTGGTGCTGTTCTCCCTGGCGGCGGTGGGGCAGGCGGCCAACGCCCTGGGCGGCGCGGGGGGTCCGCTGGCGGTGCTGGTCATCGCCATCGTGGCCGCGGAGCTGGGCAAGGCGGTGAGCAAGGAGACCAAGATCGATCTGCTGGTCACCCCCGCGGTCACCATCGTGGCCGGGGTGGCTCTGGCCGACCTGATCGCCCCGCCCATCGGCTCGGCGGCGGACGCCTTCGGCACCCTCATCAACAAGACCACCGAGCTCCACCCCCTGTGGATGGGCATAGCGGTGAGCGTGCTGGTGGGGATCGCCCTCACCCTGCCCATCTCCTCCGCCGCCATCTGCCACACCCTGGGGCTGGTGGGCCTGGCGGGGGGCGCGGCGGTGGCGGGCTGTTGCGCCCAGATGGTGGGCTTCGCGGTGATGAGCTTTCGGGAGAACCGCTGGGGCGGGCTGGTGAGCCAGGGCATCGGCACCAGTATGCTCCAGATGGGCAACATCGTAAAGAATCCCCGGATCTGGATCCCCCCCACCCTGGCCGGGGCCATCACCGGGCCCATCGCCACCTGCGTCTTCCACCTCCAGATGAACGGCGACCCCATCAACGCCGGGATGGGCACCTGCGGGCTGTGCGGGCCCATCGGCGTGTGGACGGGCTGGCTGGCCCCCAGCCAGCAGGCCCTCGCCAACGGGGCCACGGCGGTGGCCCCCGGCCTGATGGACTGGGTGGGGCTGGCGCTGGTGTGCGTCGTCCTTCCCGCTGTGCTCACCTGGGCGTTCGGGCTGGTGCTGCGGAGGATCGGATGGATCCGGGAGGGGGATCTGACGTTGGAGGGCTGACCGCTGCGGGGCGTTGGCGGCTCCAATGGGCGGCGGTTGTCCACTCGACGAGGGGTTTTTGCGCCTGCAATAGGCGGCGTTCGTCCTCCCGAACGGGGGGTGCCCCTTTTTGTCCGTGAGGCGAAGTTTGTCCTCCCGAACGGGGGGTGAGTGATTGCCCACACTGGGCAAAGGTCGCGCCTCCCGGCGCGGGGGCCAGGACCATTTCTCTTTTCTCTGCGGAGAAAAGAGAAACGGTCCTGGACTCCAAAGAGAAAAGAGTTTGGCTTATGATCGTTGGCCTCTCCCTCTCACCCTCGGCGGCCCGGAAAGACTGGATCGCTCGTGGAAGATGCCGCCACTGGGCGGCGCGATGTGGTACGCCAACGAGGCGTGACGTTTCTATTAGAGCCGCCGCGGCCGCCTCTGGGGACTAGGATTAGAGGGCCGTTTCCCTTAACCTTCACCTTTCACCACTCAACCACCCCCTTGTTTTTATCGCTCGACCCGTAAAAAAGAACTCTCCCGGCTTACCATGCCGGGAGAGTTTTTACTTGGTTGAAACGATGAAGGGAGCGGTTAAAAGCCACCTTTCAGTCCTGGTTGACAGAGGCGGCCGCGGCGGTTGCAATAGGAGGACTACTCTATTCCCGGTACGGCATTGCGCCGCCCAGTGGCGGCATCTTCCACGAGCGATCCAGTCTTTCCGGGCCGCCGAGCAATAGGAACGACGGCCAACAATACTAGCCCCTTCTTTTTCTTTTGGCATCCAAAACCGTTTTCTTTTTCTTCGCAAAGAAAAAGAAAATGGGTTTGGCCCCCGCGCCGGGCAGGCGCGACCTTCTGCCCAGTGTGGGCAATCAACTCACCCCTCGTCGGGAGGGCAAACGCCGCCCATTGTAGACGCCAAGCGGCCTGCCTCCGTCACAGGTGGGCGACGACTTGGAAGATCAGGAGGAAGTGGCACACGCTGCCGGCCAGGATGAAGAGGTGGAAGATCTCGTGACAGCCAAACAGCGCGTTGTTCCGCCCCGGCCACTTGAGGGCGTACAACACCCCGCCGATGGAGTACAGCACGCCCCCCACCAGCAGCCAGGTCACCCCCCGCCAGCCCAGGACATGGCTCAAGGGGTAGATAGCCAGGATCGCCAGCCAGCCCATGAACAGGTACACCCCCGAGGTGACCCACCGGGGGGCGTTGACCCAAAAGAGCGTCATGACGATCCCCGCCAGGGCCAGGCCCCAGATCACCCCGAACAGCGCCCAGCCCCAGCCCCCCGCCTGCCGCAGGGCCACCAGGCAGATCGGCGTATAGGTCCCGGCGATGAGCAGGTAGATGGAGCAGTGGTCCCACTTACGCAACACCAGCCGCCCACGCACCGGGGTGCGGAGACAGTGGTAGAGGGTGGAGGCGGTGTAGAGCACGATCATGGACGCGCCGTAGATGGAAAAGGCGGTGACGCTCCAGGGCCCCAGGCCCCACAGGGCCGCCCGGACCAGAAGCAGGACCGTCCCCAACACCGCCAGCGCCGCCCCCGCACCGTGGGTGATGGCCGACCAGGGCCGCAGGCCGTCGTAGGGGTCCCGGCCCTTCTCCTGGAACCGCCGGGGGCGGGGGGCGCTGTATTCCTGAAACCGCAGACACTCGTCCATCGAACCTCGCTCCTTTATTCGCGTCTGGCTGTATTATAACTCTCGCCCATCTATCATGTCAATACTAAAATCACTAAATCTGGTTTTTAATATTATTTTTGGGTTGTGCAAAAGAGCGCCCATCCAGGATATCCCGGATGGGCGCTCTTTATGCCATAAAATGCGGTGAAAGCGTTGGGGCTGGGGGCTTACGCCTCCTCCCCGCCCTCCTGGGGCTGGGCCTCCACGGTCACGTCGTCGTCCTGGGCCAGCAGGGCGGCCAGGTCCTCCTGGACCTCCTCGTTGTTCTGGACGGCGGCGGCCACGGCGGCGTAGCCATGGCGCTCCTCCTCCTTGGGGATGACGTCGTACTTGCGGTACTGGGCCAGGCCCGAGCCGGCGGGGATGAGCTTGCCGATGATGACGTTCTCCTTCAGGCCCAGCAGGTGGTCCACCTTGCCCTTGATGGCCGCCTCGGTGAGGACCTTGGTGGTCTCCTGGAAGGAGGCGGCGGAGAGGAAGGAGTCGGTGGCCAGGCTGGCCTTGGTGATGCCCAGGAGCAGGCGTGTGGCGGTGGGGAGCTGGAGGGGCAGGCCGTCCTTGGTCTCCCCCGCGTCGATGCGGGCCTGGACCGCGTCCACCGCGTCCAGGAACTCGGTGAGCTCGATGGTGGAGCCGCTGAGCAGGTTGGAGTCCCCGGCCTCGTCCACCCGGACCTTCCGCATCATCTGGCGGACGATGACCTCGATGTGCTTGTCGTTGATGTCCACGCCCTGCTGGCGGTAGGGCTTCTGGACCTCCTGGGTGAGGTAGTCGTACACGGCGTGGACGCCCCGGATCCGCAGGACGTCCTGGGGGTAGAGGGCGCCGTCGGTGAGCATGGCGCCCTTCTCCACCGCGTCCCCGTCCTTCACCCGGATCCCCGCGCTGACGGGCAGGGCGTAGGTGACCACCTCGCCGTCGTCGGCGGTGATGGTGACGTTGGCCATATTGGCGCGCTTGCCCTCCTCGATGGTGACCTTGCCGCCGATCTCGGCCAGCTGGGCCATCTTCTTGGGCTTGCGGGCCTCGAACAGCTCCTCCACGCGGGGCAGACCCTGGGTGATATCTCCGCCGGCCACGCCGCCGGTGTGGAAGGTACGCATGGTCAGCTGGGTGCCCGGCTCGCCGATGGACTGGGCGGCGATGATGCCCACCGCCTCGCCGGCGCCCACCCGCTCGCCGATAGCCAGGTTCATGCCGTAGCACTTGGAGCACACGCCGCTGCGGGCCTGGCAGGTCAGCACACTGCGGACCTCCACTTCGTGGATGCCGTGGGCCTCCAGCACCTTGGCGTCTTCGGGCATGAGCATGGTCTCGGTGTCGTAGAGCAATTCGCCGGTCTGGGGGTCCACCACCGGGTGGGTGAGGTAACGGCCCCGGAGCCGCTCGGCAAAGGGCTCGATGACCTGGCCGTTCTCCGAGATCTCGGAGATCTTGATGCCGTCGGTGGTGCCGCAGTCGTCCTCCCGGATGATGACCTCCTGGGCCACGTCCACCATCCGGCGGGTCAGGTAGCCGGAGTCGGCGGTCCGCAGGGCGGTGTCCGCCAGGCCCTTCCGGGCGCCTCGGGAGGAGATGAAGTACTCCAGCACGGAGAGGCCCTCACGGAAGTTGGCCTTGATGGGGATCTCGATGGTGCGGCCGGAGGTGTCCGCCATCAGACCGCGCATACCGGCCAGCTGACGGATCTGGGCGATGGAGCCGCGGGCGCCGGAGTCGGCCATCATCCAGATGGGGTTGTAGCGGTCCAGGCCCTCCATCAGCGCGTCGGCCACGTCCTTGGTGGTCTTTTCCCACGCCTGGACGGACAGGCGGTAGCGCTCGTCGTCGGTGAGGAAGCCCCGCTTGTACTGCCGCTCGATCTTCAGGACCTCCTGCTCGGTCTGAGAGATCATCTCCTGCTTGGCGGCGGGAACGGTCATGTCGTAGATGGAGACGGTGAGGGAGCCCACGGTGGAGTAGTGGTAGCCCATGGACTTGATGGCGTCCAGCACGTTGGCGGAGGTGGTGAAGCCGTGCTTGTTGATGCAGTTGTCGATGATCTTGCCCAGCTGCTTTTTGCCCACCACGAAGTTGATCTCCGGGTCGTAGCGGGTGGCCTCGTCCTCCCGGTCCACAAAGCCCAGGTCCTGGGGGATCTTCTCGTTGAAGATCAGGCGGCCCACGGTGGTGCGGACCCGCCGGTAGGAGGTCTTCCCCTCCCCGTCGGTCCAGGCCCGGCGGACCAGGATGGGCTCGTGGAGGTCCAGCACCCCCTCGTCGTAGGCCAGGCGGGCCTCGTCGTCGCTGGCGAAGGAGGCGTAATACGCCCGGGGCAGCTCGTCCTTCTCAAGCCCCTGGCACAGACCGGCCACGGTGCGGCGATAGCCGTTATAATGCTCCGCGTCCTTCACCCACACCTGGTCCTCGGGCACCAGGTCGCCCGCCTCCAGGGCCTTTTCCACGTCCTTGGCCGCGTCGTAGCGGCGCTCGGGGATGGGGTCCATCTCCCGCTCGTAGGTGAGGTAGTAGGAGCCCAGGACCATGTCCTGGGTGGGGATGGTCACCGGGCCGCCGTCCTGGGGCCGCAGGAGGTTGTTGGCCGAGAGCATCAGCAACCGCGCCTCCGCCTGGGCCTCCGCGGACAGGGGGACGTGGACGGCCATCTGGTCGCCGTCGAAGTCGGCGTTGAAGGGGGTACACACCAGGGGGTGGAGCTTGATGGCCCGGCCCTCCACCAGCACCGGCTCAAAGGCCTGGATGCCCAGGCGGTGCAGGGTGGGGGCGCGGTTGAGCATGACGGGGTGGTCCTTGATGACAAAGTCCAGGGCGTCCCAGACCTCGCTCTTGCCCTTGTCCACCATCTTCTTGGCGGACTTGATGTTGTTGGCGTGGCCGTCCTCCACCAGCTTCTTCATCACGAAGGGGCGGAACAGCTCGATGGCCATCTCCTTGGGAAGGCCGCACTGGTAGATCTTCAGCTCCGGGCCGACGACGATGACGCTCCGGCCGGAGTAGTCCACCCGCTTGCCCAGCAGGTTCTGGCGGAAGCGGCCCTGCTTGCCCTTGAGCATATCGCTCAGGGACTTGAGGGCCCGGTTGTTGGCGCCGGTGACGGCGCGGCCCCGGCGGCCGTTGTCGATGAGGGCGTCCACCGCCTCCTGGAGCATCCGCTTCTCGTTGCGAACGATGATGTCCGGCGCGTTGAGCTGGATGAGCCGCTTGAGGCGGTTGTTGCGGTTGATGACCCGGCGGTAGAGGTCGTTGAGGTCGCTGGTGGCGAAACGGCCGCCGTCCAGCTGGACCATGGGGCGGATCTCCGGGGGGATGACGGGCAGAACGTCGATGATCATCCACTCGGGCTTGTTGCCGCTGGCCCGGAAGGCGTCCACCACCTCCAGGCGCTTGACGATGCGGGCCTTCTTCTGGCCCGTGGCGTCCTTCAGCTCCGCCCGCAGTTCCTCGGAGAGCTTCTCCAGGTCCACGTCCTGGAGGAGCTTTTTCACCGCCTCGGCCCCCATGCCGGCCTGGAAGTCGTCCTCGTACTTCTCCCGGTAGTCCCGGTACTCCTTCTCGGTGAGGATCTGGTTCTTGGCCAGGGGGGTGAAGCCGGGGTCGGTGACGATATAGGCGGCGAAGTACAGCACCTTCTCCAGGATGCGGGGGGAGATATCCAGCAGAAGGCCCATGCGGGAGGGGATGCCCTTGAAGTACCAGATATGGCTCACCGGGGCGGCCAACTCGATGTGGCCCATGCGCTCCCGGCGGACCTTGGAGCGGGTGACCTCCACGCCGCAGCGGTCGCAGATCTTGCCCTTGAAGCGGATCTTCTTATACTTGCCGCAGTGGCACTCCCAGTCTTTGGTGGGCCCAAAGATCTTCTCGCAGAACAGGCCGTCCCGCTCGGGCTTCAAGGTGCGGTAGTTGATGGTCTCCGGCTTCTTCACCTCGCCGTAGGACCACTCCCGGATCTGCTCGGGGGAGGCGATACCGATCTGAATGGCGTCAAACTCAGCGTAACTCATCTGCTTCTACCTCCCTTTCCTTTAGTCGTCCAGGCCATCCAGGATGGCCTCGTCGGAGAGGACGAAATCGCCCTCGTCATCGTCGTCGGCAAACTCGTCGATGGAGACCTCCAACTCGTCGTCGTCGCTGGTCTCCTTGAAGGAGTACCCGCCGGCGGCGGCGAAGTCGGACTCCTTGCCGTCGTAGCCGAAGTCGTCGTCAAAGTGGAAGTTGCCGGGCTGGTAGGTGTCGTCGTCCTCGTCCTTCAACTCCACGATCTGGCCGTTCTCGTCCAGGACGTTGATATCCAGGCACAGGGCCTGGAGCTCCTTCACCAGGACCTTGAACGCCTCGGGCACGCCGGGGGCGGGGACGTTGTGGCCCTTGACGATGGACTCGTAGGTCTTCACCCGGCCCACCACGTCGTCCGACTTCACCGTGAGCATCTCCCGCAGGGTGTAGGCCGCGCCGTACGCCTCCAGGGCCCACATCTCCATCTCGCCGAAGCGCTGGCCGCCGAACTGGGCCTTGCCGCCCAGGGGCTGCTGGGTGACCAGGGAGTAGGGGCCGGTGGAGCGGGCGTGGATCTTGTCGTCCACCAGGTGGTGGAGCTTGAGGAAGTAGACGTAGCCAACGGTGACCCGGTTATCAAACCGCTCCCCGGTGCGGCCGTCGTAGAGCCAGCTCTTGCCGTCCTCGCTCAGGCCGGCCAGCCGGAGGGTGTCCTGAATGTCCTTTTCGTTGGCGCCGTTGAAGATGGGGGTCGCCACCTTCCAGCCCAGGGCCTGGGCGGCGTAGCCCAGGTGGACCTCCAGCACCTGACCGATGTTCATACGCGAGGGCACGCCCAGGGGGTTCAGCACGATATCCAGCGGGGTGCCGTCGGGCAGGAAGGGCATATCCTCCTGGGGCAGGATGCGGGAGACCACGCCTTTGTTTCCGTGGCGGCCGGCCATCTTGTCGCCCACGGAGATCTTCCGCTTCTGGGCGATGGAGACCCGCACCACCATGTTCACGCCGGGGGACAGCTCGTCCCCGGCCTCCCGGGTGAAGACGTTCACGCCCACCACGATGCCGCTCTCCCCGTGGGGGAGCTTGAGGGAGGTGTCCCGCACCTCCCGGGCCTTCTCGCCAAAGATGGCCCGGAGCAGGCGCTCCTCGGCGGTGAGGTCCGTCTCCCCCTTGGGGGTGACCTTGCCCACCAGAATGTCGTTGGCGGTGACCTCCGCGCCGATGCGGATGATGCCCCGCTCGTCCAGGTCCTTCAGAGAGTCCTCGCCCACGTTGGGGATGTCCCGGGTGATCTCCTCGGGGCCCAGCTTGGTGTCCCGGGCCTCCGTCTCGTACTCCTCGATGTGGATGGAGGTGAACACGTCGTCCTTCACCATCCGCTCGTTGAGCAGGATGGCGTCCTCATAGTTGTAGCCCTCCCAGGTCATAAAGCCCATGAGGATGTTCTTGCCCAGGGCGATCTCGCCGTTGGCGGTGGAGGGGCCGTCGGCGATGACCTCCCCGGCCTCCACCCGCTGGCCCACCTCCACGATGGGGCGCTGGTTGACGCAGGTGGAGTGGTTGGAGCGGGCGAACTTGGTCAGGCGGTACTCCCGGGTCTGGCCGTCGTCCTGCTGGACGGTGATGTGGTCGGCGGAGACCTGGGCCACAGCGCCGGGGGCCTTGGCCAGGACGGCCACCTCGGAGTCCACGCAGTTCTTGTGCTCCTGGCCGGTGGCCACGATAGGGGCCTCGGTGGTGAGCAGGGGCACCGCCTGGCGCTGCATATTGGCGCCCATCAGGGCGCGGTTGGCGTCGTCGTTCTCCAGGAAGGGGATCATGGCCGTGGCGATGGAGACCATCATCTTGGGGGAGACGTCGATGTAGTCCACATCGGAGCGGTCCACGCTGATGATCTCACTGCGGCGGCGGCAGGTGATGCGGTCGTGGATGAGGTAGCCGTTCTCGTCGGTGGGCTCGGTGGCCTGGGCCACGGTGAACTCGTCCTCCACGTCGGCGGTCATATACTCCACCTCGTCGGTGACCCGCCCGGTGGCCTTGTCCACCTTGCGGAAGGGGGCCTCCAGGAAGCCGAAGCGGTTCACCCGGGCGTAGGACGCCATGTAGGAGATCAGGCCGATGTTGGGACCTTCCGGCGTCTCGATGGGGCAGAGGCGGCCGTAGTGGGAGTAGTGCACGTCCCGCACCTCAAAGGAGGCCCGGTCCCGGGACAGGCCGCCCGGGCCCAGGGCGGACATACGCCGCTTGTGGGTCAGCTCGGCCAGGGGGTTGGTCTGGTCCATGAACTGGCTCAACGGGCTGGAGCCGAAGAACTCCTTGATGGCGGCGGTGACGGGGCGGATGTTGATGAGGCTCTGGGGGGTGACGATGTCCAGGTCCTGGATGGTCATGCGCTCCCGGATCACCCGCTCCATGCGGGAAAAGCCGATGCGGAACTGGTTTTGCAGCAGCTCGCCCACGCAGCGCAGGCGGCGGTTGCCCAGGTGGTCGATGTCGTCCGGGCTGCCCACCCCGGCGGCCAGGCAGTTGAGGTAGTTGATGGAGGCCAGCATATCGTCCACGATGATGTGCTTGGGGATGAGGTCGTCCAGCCGGTCCCGCACCGCCTCCTGGAAGTCCTCCCCCAGGTCGGGGTGCTGGTCCATCAGCTCCCGCAGGACGGTGTAACGGACCTTCTCGTCCACCCCGCAGACCGCCTCGGGGTCGAACTTCACGAAGTCGGCCATGTCCACCATGCCGTTGGAGAAGACTTTGATGGTCTTTACCTCCCCGGCCACGTCCACCTGGACCCAGGCCTCGTTCACCCCCAGCTTCTCCAGCTTCTTGGCGTCCTCCCGGGTCAGGGTGGCGCCGGCCTTGTAGAGGGTCTTGCCCGTGGCGGGGTGCTTGATCGGCTGGGCCAGCGTGCGGCCGGACAGGCGGTGGGAGATGGACAGCTTCTTGTTGAACTTATAGCGGCCCACGGCGCTCAGGTCGTAGCGGCGGGGGTCGAAGAACAGGGCGTGGAGCAGGCTCTCGGCGGACTCCACCGTGGGGGGCTCGCCGGGGCGGAGCTTGCGATAGATCTCCAGCATGGCCTCCTCATAGGTCTTGCAGGTGTCCTTCTCCAGGGTGGCCACGATCCGGGGGTCCTCCCCGAAGAGGGCCAGGATCTCCTCGTCCGTCCGGGGGCCCACGGCGCGGATGAAGCAGGTGATGGGGATCTTGCGGTTCTTGTCGATGCGGACCCAAAACACGTCGCTCAGGTCCGTCTCGTACTCCAGCCACGCGCCCCGGTAGGGGATGACAGTGGTGGCGTAGGTCAGGTTCTCGGCCTTGTCGGCGTTGCGGGCGTAGTAGATGCCGGGGGAGCGGACGATCTGGGAGACGATGACCCGCTCGGCCCCGTTGATGATGAAGGTGCCCGCCTGGGTCATCAGGGGCAGGTCGCCCATGAAGATCTCCTGCTCCTTGATCTCCTCGGTCTCCTTGTTGCGAAGGCGCACCGTCACCTTGATGGGGGCGGCGTAGTTCACGTCCCGGCGCTTGCACTCCTCCACGTCGTACTTGGGGCTCTCGTCCATGGTGTAGTCGATGAAGGAGAGCTCCAGGTTCCCGGCGTAGTCGGTGATGGCGGCCACGTCCCGGAACACCTCCCGGAGGCCCTTGTCCAGGAACCACTGGTAGGAGTTCTTCTGGATCTCCAACAGGTTGGGCATCTCCAGGATCTCCTCGTGGCGGGCAAAGCTCTTGCGGAGCGTCTTGCCGTAGTACACGTCCTTGACCATGCTGGCACTTCAGTCCTTTCTGGCGAATTGCCGGTTGATACGCCCGGCTGGGTTGGAAACTTCTTCTCGGGTCGCCCTTGACAGCCGCTCCGCCATGTGGTATACTCCCCATGTACTGAGAGGATGTCCCTTCGGCACAGGCCCTGACGATAAATCAAGAAATTATACCATTTCCTTTTGGCGTTTGTCAAGGGGAATTTTTTATTTATAGAGAGATTTTTCCAAAAAAGACCCCCGCCGCCCGGTCTTGGACGGCGGGGGTCTGTGTTATGTAAACTAAACAGGCCCCTACTCCCCCACGGTCACGTCCCGGATCCACTTGCCCGACCTGGCCCGCCAGGAGCCCAGGACCACCTTCACCGCCTGCTCCAGGGCCCGGACCATGTAGACCCAAAAGACGGGCCAGCGCAGGACCAGCCCCACCACCGCCGACAGGGGGATCGCCACCGTCCACAGGGCGCCCAGGTCGATGAGGGCGGCGGCCCGCACGTCTCCCCCGCCCCGGAGCACGCCCACGACGCTGGTGGTGTTGAAGGACTGGAAGGGCATGAAGCAGAAGGTGACGGTGAGCATCATCAGGGCGATGGAGCGGGCCTCGGGGGACAGCTGGAAGACGGGGAACAGGAAGGGGCGGACCAGCAGGTAGAGGGCGGCCAGGGCCAGCGCCCCCACCGCCGCCCCGGTGAGGAGGGCCACGGTGTCCAGCACCCGGCCCAGCTCCCGGACCCGCTCCCGGCTCTCCCGGACCACGCTCTGGCCGATGATCACCGCCGCGGCGGAGGCCAGGGCGAAGATGGACACGGTGAAGATCTTCTCGATGTTGCCCGCCACGGCGTAGGCGGCCAGGATGGCCTGAGACCCGGCCATGTGGCCCATGATGGTGGGGTAGAGGGAGGTGCCCAGGCCCCACAGGGTCTCGTTGAGGATGACGGGGGTGGCCACCCGGACATACCGGCGGACCATGGCCATGCCGGGGCGGAAGAGGGCCCCGGGCTGGAGGGGAAAGCGCCTGCTCCCCAGGGCGTGGCCCAGGGCCAGCAGAAACTGGAGGATCCGGGCGATGAGGGTGGCCAGGGCCGCCCCCGCCACCCCCATCCGGGGAAGGCCCAGGCGGCCGAAGATCAGGCCGTAGTTCAATATCACGTTCACCACCATGGAGGCGGCCAGGACGCAGAGACCCAGCCGGGGGTCACCCATGGCCCGGTGGGCGGCGATGTAGACCTCCGACAGGCCGCCGAAGAAGACGGAGAAGGCCACGATCTTCCCGTACTGCGCGGCCAGGGCCACCACGGCGGGGTCGCTGCCGAACAGACCCATGAAGGGCAGGGGGAAGAAGAACATCACACAGCCGAACAGGGCGGTGACCGCCCCGGCGGCGTAGAGCCCGATGCCCAGCACCCGGTTGATGGACGCCCGGTCCCCCCGGCCATAGAACTGGCTGACCAGGACGCTGGAGCCGCTCTGGAAGCCGAAGATCATCAACTGCTCCACAAAGATGGGGATGTTGGCCAGGGTCACCCCCGCCAGGGGGGCCTCCCCCAGGGCCCCCACCATGAACGTGTCGGCCAGGGCCAGGGACTCGGTGATGAGATTTTGCAGGACGATGGGCAGGGCCAGGGCGACGAGGCCCCGGTAAAATCCCCTGCCCTGACGCAGATAGGACAGCATATTATGTAAACCTCTTGATCTTTTTTCAGGACAGGGTGGTGAACAGCACGGCCTTGGCCTCCAACAGCGCCTGGGCCAGGGCGTCCACGTCCTCCCGGGTGCTCCCCTCCCCGAAGGAGACCCGCAGAGCCCCGGTGAGCCAGGGCTTGGGCAGGCCCAGGGCGGTGTAGACGTGGCTGAGCTTGCCCTTGTGGCAGGCGGAGCCGGAGGAGAGGTAGACTCCCCGGTCGCTCAAAAAGCGCACCACCACCTCGCTCTTGTACCCGGGCAGGGTGACGGCCAGGATGTGGGGGCAGGCGTCGTCGGGGGAGAGGATCCGCACCTCGGGCACCACCTCCCGGAGCCGCCCGATGGCATAGTCCCGCAGGTCGGTCAGCCGGGCCAGCTCGGTCTTCTGCCGATCCATGCCGCACTGGACGGCGGCGGCCAGGCCGGCGATGAGGGGAGTGGGCTCGGTGCCCGAGCGCATCCCCCGCTCCTGCCCCCCGCCCAGGAGCATGGGTTTTAGCTTGCTGTGGCGCTTGAGGTAAAAGGCGCCGATCCCCTTGGGCGCGCCCACCTTGTGGCCGGAGATGGCCAGGGAGTCCACCCCCAGGTCCCGGGCGGTGAAGGGGAGCTTGAGAAAGCCCTGGACCGCGTCGGTGTGGAAAAAGATATCTCTATTGTACGCCTTGGCGGCGGCACAGCACTCCGCCACCGGCTGGATACTGCCCAGCTCGTTGTTCACCAGCATGACAGAGCAGAAGACCGTGTCCTCCCGCAGCGCGGCCTTAAAATCGTCCACCGAGACGCGCCCGGCGCTGTCCACCGGGAGATAGGTGGCCGCGAAGCCCTTCTGTGCCAGGTCTTTTACCCCCTCCAGCACGGCGGGGTGCTCGATGGCGGTGGTGATGATGTGGCCCTTCTTCCGCTGGGCGGCCCAGCGGGCGGCCCAGTTGTCCCCCTCGGTGCCGCCGGAGGTGAAGAACACCTCCTCTATCTGACAGCCCAGGGCGACGGCCAGGGTCCGGCGGTGGGCCTCCAGCTCCCGGCCCGCCTCCAGGGCGGGGGCGTACTGGGAGGAGGGGTTGTAGAACCGCTCCATGGCCTCCCCCACAGCCTGGGCGGCCTGGGGCAGGACGGGGGCGGTGGCGGCGTAGTCCAGATAGTGTGTGGTCATGGCAGACCCTCCTTTGGGGGTATCCACATCAGTATATATCACCCCGCCGCCAAAAAGCAAGAAAAACCCGTGGACGGGGCGGCCAAAAGAGGCCCGGGGCCCCTTTTTCGACCGTTTTCGACCCGGCGGCGGGGCCGGGGACGATTCAGCCCCGGCGGGGAAGCTCCGGGGGCGGCCTCAGTGGCGGCGGCGGGGACAGCGGGTGGGGAACTCCGGGCCTTTGGCGGGCAAAAAAGCGTTGGCGGCGGGCCGCCAACGCTTTTTCCCTCTCATTCCACCACCACGCCCTGGGGCGCGCCCGCCGGGGGCGTCTCGGCGGGGGTTTGGCCCTCGGCGGGGGGCTGTCCCTCCGGGGGAGCCTGTTCAACAGGCGGCTGCTCCACGGGGGGTTGGCCCTCCGCCGGGGTGGTCTCCGCGGGAGGCTGACCTTCCGCCGGGGGCGTCTCAACGGGGGTCTGGCCCTCTGCGGGAGGCTGTTCCACAGGGGGCTGACCCTCTACGGGGGTGGTCTCGGCGGGAATCTGACCTTCCGCGGGGGTCGTTTCAGCGGGGGTCTGCCCCTCCGCCGGGGTGGTCTCGGCGGGGGGCTGGCCCTCCGTCCCGGTTTCGATGATGTTGCCGTTCTCGTCCAGGGGCAGGCCGGTCTCCAGGTCCACCTGGCCGCCGGTGGGGGCCACACTGCCGTCGGGGGCGCCGTCCAGGGGGTTGTAGCCGATGACCTGGTTACAGGCGGCGTACTTGTCCTTGCTGATGAGGGTGCGGCTGATGAGGGTGCCGTCGGCGGCGTAGAGGAGCTTATATGCCTCGGCGGTGCGGCCGGTGTGGGGGCTCGTCAGCACCTTGGTGGTGCCCTGGGGCACCGACTCGTCGGCCTGGTAGACCGTCTGGTAGGGGACGTAGGCGTAGGACTTGGACTCGGTCTCCACGTAGGTGTCGGTGGTCTTGGCGCCCAGGATGCGGGCGGTGCAGACCCGGTTCTTCACCTCAAGTTCGATCTTGATGGGATAGGGGGTGTTGTTGGCGAAGACGTAGTCCAGCCGGGGGGCGCTCACCGTGGCGTCCATGCCGTCGGGCACGTAGCCCACGTTGTAGCGGTGGTTGTGCCGCTCCACGATCTCCAGATCCGCCTTCAGACAGGCGTAGTAGAGGGTGGAGGAGGGCTGGCACACGCCGCCGCCCAGCATATCCACCGAGCCGTTGGCGGTGTACCCCGGGGCGGGCTTATAGCCCCGCGCGGCGCTGCGCTCGCCGGTGGCGGTGTTGTAGGAGAACCGCTCCCCGGGCAGGAGGATGATCCCGTCGCAGGACGCGGCGGCCAGCTGGACATTGTTCAGGCGGTTGGCCGTGCCGCTGACCTTGCTGGTGGCCTCCCCCAGCACGTCCCGGAACAGGGCGGCCCGCAGCTGTTCGGTGGTGATCTCCGGCACCTCCACTTCCAGCTCCAGGGCCTGGCTCTCCCCCTCGGCCAAACCGTCCAGGATCTCCCTGGCCCGGTCCACGTCCACCTTTAACCCCAGCTTGTGGGGAACGATCTCGTCGGTCTCGGTGTCCAGGGTGGCGTTGGCCCCCGGGCGGTCGATGTCTTGGGCCAGGGCGGCATAGTCGGGCTGGCCGGGGGCCTGGGTGCGGATCTCCGCCACGATGGGGGCGGCCTCCCCCGCGCCCAGGGCGTCCTCCAGCGCCTGGGCCAGGGCCGCCTGGTCCACGCTCTGGCCGGTCCGGCCCTGGTAGAGGATCACCCGGGCGGTCTGCTCGTCCTCCTCCAGCTCCCAGTGGGGCTGTTCCACCGGCTGGTCCACCATCCGCGCCGCCTGGGCGTACACGCCGTTGACGTAGGCGGCGTTGTCCGCCCGGACCTCAAAGCCCACCTGCCGCTTGCCGCCCAGCAGACCGGCCAGGTAGTTCCAGCCCCCGGCGAAAAAGTTCCCCTTGCCCGCCTTCACCGCCTCCGCGGGGTCGGCCAGCACCTGGACCCCGGCCTGTTTGGCGGAGAAGGTCACCGTCTCGTCCCCCACCTGGATGGGGATCTCCAGGGCCTGGTAGCGGTCGGTGGAGACCTGCTCCAGGGCGGCCTGGGCCTGGGCCTGGGTCATGCCGCTCAGGTCCACCTCGCCCATGTAGGTGCCGGGCAGGGCCCGCGCCCGCCCAGCCAGGGCGCACAGGGCCAGATAGCCCACCGCCAGGAGCGCCAACACCCCGGCGCCGCAGGCCAGGGCGATCTTGCCCCCGCGTCCCGGCGCCCCCTTGTTGTTGTCGTCCAGCCGCTTTCCCTCCATATCCTCACGCTCCAAAAACAGGGCCTGAGCCCCCTTTTTCATCATCCCTCTATTATAGGTACGCGCCGGGGAAAAATCAATTACAAATTGGTAACAGCTCACCCCCCGCCCCCGGGAAATTTCCCCCGGGATTCCTTTACAATCCGCCCTTTAGGGTGTATGATGTATTGTACTACATCTTTTCTGTAAGGAGAGGGATCCATGGCCCAGCTTCACGAACCATACGACCCGTCTCAGGACGACCGGGCCCAGGGCTTCTGGGGATCCGGCTGGCCGCTGATCATCCTGTCCTTTTTGTTCGGCCTGTGGCCCCTGGGCGTGTTTTTGATCCTGCGTAAGCTCCTCACCTCCCCCGCCGGGAGCGCCGCCAAGGCCCGCGCCCGGCGGCCCAAGCAGAGCGCCCCGGCCCGGGGGAGCGCCCCGCTGGCGGGCACCGGCTTCATCGTGGGCGGCGGCATTCTGGCGGGGCTCTTTGTCGGGCCCTGGCTGTCCTCCCTGGTGGACGCCCTGCTGGTGGGGGACTGGGCCTCCGCCGTCAGCCTGGGCACCCTCACCGGCGCGGGGTTGGTCCTGCTCTACGTGGGCCTGTTCCGCCGCAAGCGCTCCAAGCTTTTTCGGCAGTACCTGGCCCTCATCGGGCAGCGGGACAGCGTGAGCGTCTCCACCCTGGTCAGCGCCACGGGCCGGAGCTATAAGAAGGTCTGCGATGAACTCCAGGATATGCTGGACCTGGGCGTTCTGCCCATGGGCTATCTGGACCTGGCCCAGGGCAGACTGGTCCTCACCTCCCAGGGCATCGCCGACCAGCCCGCACCCCAGCCCCAGCCCCAGCCGGAGGCGGCCGAGCCCGACATCCTCTCCCAGATCCGCCAGGTCAGCGACGCCATCGCCGACCCCGCCATGCGCGCCAAGATCGACCGCATCGGGATGCTCACCGGGAAGATCCTGGACTACCGGCGGCAGAACCCCGCCAAGGACGCCCAACTGCGGAGCTTTCTCAACTACTACCTGCCCACCACCCTGAAGATCCTCCGGGCCTACGTCCAGCTGGACCAGCAGGGGGTGGAGGGGTCGAACATCTCCGCGGCCAAGGCCCGGGTGGAGGGGATGATGGACAAGGTGGTGGAGGGCTTTGAGACACAGCTGGACCGGCTGTTCCAGGACCAGGCCCTGGACATCACCAGCGACGTGGCCGTGCTGGAGCAGATGCTGGACCAGGACGGCCTGGGCCAAAACGGCGGCCTGACCCTGGGGGGATGACCCCTCAAACCCCAACCGACCCACCGCCCGGGAAATTTCTCGGGCGGTTTTTTCTGTTTTCTGTTGACGCGGGGCCGGGAGGGATGGTAGAATAGGGGTCAGGAATTATGTCACCCTGTCCGGGGTGACCTGCCACGAAAAAGGAGGGGTCCCCCATGGCCAAAGCCAGGACTGATCTGATCCACTGCGACAACTGCGGCGAGGACTACGCCGCCACCTACCGCCGCTGTCCCTTCTGCGGCGCCAAGCCGGGCCAACAGCTGGACGACTACGACTACGATGACGACGGCGCTCCCCGCCAAGGGGGCAAGCGCCTGATCGGCGGCGGCCAGGGGGGCGACTCGGCCAAGATCGCCCTGTGTATCCTGGCCGCGCTGGTCATTCTGGCGGTGGTCTGCATCCTGCTCTCCCTGGTCATCCCCAAACTGGTCGCGCCCCCGGAGGAACCCACGGAGGCGCCCACGGAAGAGCCCACCGCCGCCGTCACCGACGCGCCCAGCGACGCGCCCACGGAGGCCCCCACCGCCGCCACCGGCGAGCCCGCCCCCTCCTTCCACCCCCTGCCCACCGTGGAGGGCATGGACCCGGACGACCCCCTGGCCCTGGACTCCCCCGACCTGCCCCCCGTGGAGTCCGACCCGGTGAGCGCCGCCTCCCCCGCGCCCTCCTCTCCCACCACCGCCACCCCGGCCCCCTCCGCGCCGGCCACCTCCCCGGCCCCCTCCGCGCCGGCCGCCTCGGGCAGTCTGAAACTCAGCTCCACCGACTTCACCCTCTCCCCCCGCTACCCCACCTATCAGATGGAGACCGGCCTGGGCCGGGCCCTGACCACCTACTCCATTGCCGATGAGACGGTGGCCACGGTGAACGCCACCGGCCTCATCACCGCCGTGGGCAACGGCAACACCACCCTCACCGTCACCGACCAGAGCGGCCACACCGCCACCGCCATCGTCCGGGTCAGCGGGATGTCCGGCCAGAGCGCCGCCCAGTCCGCCGCCCCGTCCCAGGCCCCGGCGGCCTCCCAGGCCCCCGCCTCCGGCGACGCCGCGCTCACCGCCTTTGGCCGGACCATTGACGACTTCACCATCAACGCCCAGAACCCCGACCCCGTCACCCTGAAGGTCCAGGGCGGCACCGCCGCCTCCTGGCGCTCCCGGGACACCGGGGTAGCCACCGTCTCCGACGGCGGCAAGGTCACCGCCGTGGGCAACGGCACCACCAAGATCGAGTGCACCCTCTCCAACGGCTCCGTCCTGACCTGCACCGTCCGGGTCAGCGGGCTGTAAACCGCCCTCCCCTCCCCCGCCGACCGCCTGTCGGCGGGGGATTTTTTTCGCCCCGGCGGGCCCCACTTCGGCGTTTTTCCCCCAAGTGGATTTTTATGCTTGCATTTCCCGACAAGGTGTGGTATATTACCACCATAGACCAAACATTTGTTCGTTCGCAAAGGAGCGTGCCTATGCCCGCGTGTAAGGAAAGCTGTCCCAAGTTCAAGACCATGTGCGGCGGCCAGGCCCTCATCGAGGGCATCATGATGCGCGGCCCGGAGAAGGAGGCCATCGTGGTCCGCAAGCCGGACGGGGAGCTGGAGGTGAAGGTGGAGCCGCTGAAGCTGGTGAAGACCCGCCACCCCTGGCTGGGCATCCCCTTCCTTCGGGGGCCGGTGAACTTTGTGGACTCCATGGTCCACGGAGTCAAGGCCCTGATGTACTCCGCCGAGTTCTACCCCGAGGACGAAGACGACCCCGCCGAGCCCTCCAAGCTGGACCAGTGGCTGGAAAAGCACCTGGACAGCGAGAAGGCCATGGGGGTGGTGGTCACGCTGTCGGTGATCCTGGGCCTGGGCTTTTCCATCCTGCTCTTCTTCATCCTGCCCACCCTGCTCACCGGCCTTCTGGTCCGCTTCCATCTGGTGGAGAACCGCCTGGCCCTCAGCCTGATCGAGGGCGTGGTGCGGATGGCGATCTTCCTTGTCTACCTGATCCTCATGTCCCAGATGAAGGACATGAAGCGGGTGTTCTCCTATCACGGGGCGGAACACCAGACCATCTTCTGCTACGAAAACGGCCTTCCCCTGACGGTGGAGAACGTCCGCAAGATGCCCCGGCATCACCCCCGGTGCGGCACCAGCTTTCTGTTCGTCATCATGGCGGTGGCCATCGTGGTCCACGCCGTGTTGGGCGTGGGCTGGGACAACACCTGGGTGCGGCTGGCGGTGCGGCTTTTGAGCCTGCCGGTCATCGTCTCTATCACCTACGAGATCAACCGCTTTGTGGGCCGCCATGACAACTGGTTCACCCGGATCCTCACCGCCCCGGGGATGTGGCTCCAGAACTGGACCACGCGGGAGCCGGACGACACCATGATCCAGGTGGGCATCAAGGCCCTGGAGCTGGTGTTGCCCGAGGAAAAGGGCGCCGACGCCTGGTGAGAGGGGGGCTGTCCCATGGCCGCTACCTATAACAACCTATACCTGGACGCCCGCCGGGCCTTGCGGGCCGCGGGCGCGGGCAATCCCCAGATGGAGGCCCGGGAGCTGCTGGCCTTCGCCGCGGGCAAGACCCGGGAGGAGCTGCTGCGGGACATGGCCCTCTACGCCTCCGACGCCACCGAGCGGCGCCTGGGGGAGCTGATGGAGCGCCGTTTGAAGGGCGAGCCGGTGGCCTACCTCATCGGCGAGTGGAGCTTTTACGGGGTGGATCTGGACATCTCCCCGGAGGTGCTGGTCCCCCGGGACGACACAGAGGTCCTGGCCGCCAGGGCCATCGACCGCATCTTGTCCACGGAGGGGCCCACCCGGGTGCTGGACCTGTGCGCCGGGAGCGGGTGCGTGGGGCTGGCCATCGCCAAGCACTGCCCCCAGGCCCAGGTGATGCTGGCCGACATCCAGGAAGGGGCCCTGCGGGTGTGCCGGCAGAACATCCGGCGAAACGGCCTGACCGGCCGGGTGTCCGCCTGCACCGCCAACGCCCTGGAAAAGCCCCCCGCCGCCCTGTGGGACTTTGACGTGATCGCCGCCAACCCCCCCTACATCCCCACCGCCGACATCGACGGCCTGGACGACTCGGTGCGGCTGTTTGAGCCCCGTATCGCCCTGGACGGCGGGGAGGACGGCCTGGACTTCTACCGGGCCATCACGGAAAAGTGGGTCAGCTCCCTCCGCCTGGGGGGCTGGCTGTTGTGCGAGGTGGGCATCCGCCAGGCCGGAGAGGTGGAAAAGCTCTTCGTCCAGGCGGGGCTCCGGGACATCCAGACCTACCAGGACAGCGCCGGGATCTGGCGGGTGGTAGAGGGCCGGGCGGACGCCTGACGTTTTTCGGAAAAATTCTCACGAGAGCAGGAAGATAGAGGAGGAAGATCCACATGGCAGACAAGAAAAAGACCGTACCCACCGCCGCCCCGGCCTCCGACCGCAAAAAGGCCCTGGAGACCGCCATCGCCCAGATCGAGAAGGACTACGGCAAGGGGGCGATCATGCGCCTGGGGGAGAACGAGCACGTGGTGGTGGACTCCATCCCCACCGGCTCCCTCTCCCTGGACCTGGCCCTGGGCATCGGCGGCGTCCCCAAGGGCCGCATCATCGAGATCTACGGCCCCGAGTCCTCCGGCAAGACCACCCTGGCCCTCCACATCGTGGCCGAGAGCCAGAAGCGAGGCGGCGAGGTGGCCTACGTGGACGCCGAGCACGCCATGGACCCCAGCTACGCCCGTGCCCTGGGGGTGGATATCGACTCCATGCTCATCTCCCAGCCGGACACCGGCGAGGACGCGCTGCAGATCGTGGAGATGCTGGTGCGCTCCGGGGCGGTGGACGTGGTGGTGGTGGACTCTGTGGCCGCCCTGGTGCCCCGGGCGGAGATCGAGGGGGACATGGGGGACAGCCACGTGGGCCTGCTGGCCCGGCTGATGAGCCAGGCCCTGCGCAAGCTGGCGGGGTCCATCTCCAAGACCAACTGCATCGTCATCTTCATCAACCAGCTCCGGGAGAAGGTGGGCGTGGTCTACGGCAACCCCGAGGTCACCACCGGCGGCCGGGCGCTGAAATTCTACTCCTCCGTCCGCATCGACGTGCGCCGCATCGAGGCCATCAAGGTCTCCGGGGAGGTCATCGGCAACCGCACCCGGGCCAAGGTGGTGAAAAACAAGGTGGCGCCCCCCTTCAAGGAGGCGGAGTTCGACATCATGTACGGCCAGGGCATCTCCAAGGTGGGCGAGCTGCTGGATCTGGCGGTCAGGCTGGATCTGGTGCAGAAGTCCGGCTCCTGGTTCGCCATCGGGGAGACCCGCATCGGCCAGGGCCGGGACGCGGCCAAGCAGTACCTGCTGGACCACCCCCAGGAGGCCGACGCGCTGGAGACGGAGGTGCGGAAAAACGCCTTTCGCCTGATGGGCTCCCAGGAGAAGGTGGCCGCCAAGGCCGCCGGGCGGGCGGTGGACGTGTCCGCCGACGACCTGGGCGACCAGGACGAATGAAGATCGCCTCCCTCCTCCCCTCCGAGAAGGTCCGGGGCCGGTGGCTGTTGACCTTTGAGGACGGGAGCAAGCTGAAGATCACCGACCGGGAGATGGTGGACTTCTCCCTCTACGCCGGGCTGGACGTGCCCGAGGGGGCCCTGGAACAGCTGCGGGACGCCGCCGGGGAGTCCCAGGCCCGCCGCCGGGCGGCCAACATCCTCTCCGCCCGCCCCCTGAGCCGCCGGGAGTTGGAAAAGCGGCTGGTGGAGAAGGGGGAGACCCCCGCCCACGCCGCCGCCGCCTGCGACTACATGGAGCGGCTGGGCTACCTCAACGACGAGCAGTACGCCCAGCAGCTGGCGCAACATTATGTAAACCAAGGCTACGGCCCCCGGAAGATCCGGGACGAGCTCTACCGCCGGGGGGTGCCCCGGGAATTTTGGGACGGGGTCTTGGAAAACCTGGAGGACAACAGCGAGGCGTTGGACCGCTTCGTGGCCGCCAAGCTGGGCCGGGTGGAGCGGCCCGACCGCAAGGACTTAAAGCGGGTGTCCGACGCCCTGGCCCGCCGGGGCTACGCCTGGAGCGATATCTCCGCCGCCCTGCGGCGGTATGCCGACCACATGGACGACTGGAGGGAGGAAGATCCGTGAACATCGCCTTTGTCTCCCTGGGCTGTGCCAAAAATCTGGTGAACACCGAGCAGATGATGGCCCTGTGCCAGGCGGAGGGCTGGCGCGTCACCACCGACCCCGACGGGGCGGACGTGGCGGTGCTGAACACCTGCGGCTTTATCGAGAGCGCCAAGAGCGAGGCCATCGACCACATCCTCTCCCTGGCCCATCTGAAGGAGGAGGGGCGGCTGGGCAAGCTGTTGGTGGCGGGGTGCTTGAGCCAGCGGTACCAGATGGAGATGCTGGAGGAACTGCCGGAGATCGACGGCCTGCTGGGCACGGGCAGCTACACCGACGTGGTGGAGGCCGTCAAGGCCATGGAGGCTGGGGACGTGCCCACCTTCTTTGGGGACATCCACCGCACGGTGGAAAACGGCGCCCGGCTGTTGAGCGCCCCCGCCTACTCCGCCTACCTAAAGATCGCCGAGGGGTGCGACAACCACTGCGCCTACTGCGTCATCCCCTCCCTCCGGGGCCGCTACCGCTCCCGGGAGATGGACTCCCTCCTGGCGGAGGCTGGGGCCCTGGCCGATCAGGGGGTGGGGGAGTTGATCGTGGTGGCCCAGGACATCACCCGCTACGGAACCGACTGGGACGGGAAGCGGCATCTGCCCCAGCTGTTGATGGAATTATGTAAACTTCCCTTCCACTGGATCCGCCTCCACTACCTCTACCCCGACGAGTTCACCGACGAGCTGATCGACGTGATCGCCCGGGAGCCCAAGATCGTCAAATACCTGGACATCCCCATCCAGCACGCCAGCGACCGCATCCTAAAGGCCATGAACCGCCGGGGGACCAAGGCGGAGTTGGAGGCGCTGTTCGCCGCCCTCCGGGCGAGGATCCCCGGCCTGGTCATTCGCACCTCCCTCATCACCGGCTTGCCCGGGGAGAGCGAGGCGGAGTTCCAGGAGCTGTGCGACTTCCTCCGGGCCCAGCGGCTGGAGCGGGCGGGCATCTTCCCCTTCTCCCCGGAGGAGGGCACCCCCGCCTTTACCATGCCCGACCAGGTGCCCGAGGAGGTGGCCCGGCGGCGGGCGGAACTGCTGGTGGACCTCCAGAGCCGGGTAATGGACGCCTACAACGAGACGCGGCTGGGCACAGTGATGGAGGTCCTGTGCGAGGGCTTTGACCCCGAGGCCGGGTGCTTCCGGGGCCGCAGCTATGCCGACTCCCCCGACGTGGACGGCCACGTCTTCTTCACCGCCGCCGGGACCGTCCCGGCGGGGAGATTTGTCAACGTGCGGATCACCGGGACGGAGAACGGCGACCTCACAGGAGAAGTGGAGGACTGAACATGAATCTACCCAACAAGCTGACCCTGCTCCGCATGGCCATGGTGCCTGTGTACGTGGCCCTGATGCTCCTGGACTTCCCCGGCCACGCCCTCATCGCCCTGGCGGTCTTCATCCTGGCCAGCCTCACCGACCTGTTGGACGGCCACATCGCCCGGAGCCGGAACCTCATCACCAACTTCGGCAAGTTCATGGACCCCCTGGCGGACAAGGTGCTGGTCACCGCCTCCATGGTCTGCTTCTGCGCCGCCGGGGCCATGCCGGCCTGGGCGGTGATCGTGGTGCTCTTTCGGGAGTTCGCCGTGTCCGGGATGCGCCTGGTGGCGGTGGAGGGGGGCCGGGTCATCGCCGCGGGCTGGTCGGGCAAGGTGAAGACCGCCGCCACCATGGTCTGCCTGTGCGTGATGCACCTGCCCATCCCCACCCCGGTGAACTGGCTGTGCGTGGGGATCATCGTGGTCACCACCCTCTACTCCGGCGTGGAGTACTTCGTCAAAAACCGGGACGTGTTCCGGGGCTCTATGTGACAAAATTCAAAGAAGCGGCGAGGCCGCTTCTTTGATACATTTCGCGGCCCGCCGCAGCGCGCGCCCCGGCCGGACGGGACGGCCGCCCCCATGGGCGAAAATACCCATAGCAAAAAAGCCCCCTGTTGCGATCTTGCAACAGGGGGCTTTTATCTGTGGTCGATTGGCGGGCTGGCCCGGCTTGTCTCAGGCGTCGGCTTCTCCGAAACGCTTCACCAGTGTCAGGATGTTCCGCCCGTCCCGGCAGGCGTAGTCCACCCGGTCCATGAACTGCTTGACAATGTAGATGCCCATGCCGCCGATCTCCCGCTCCTCGGCGGAGAGGGTGGTGTCCGGGTCGGGCTTCTGGGTGGGGTCGTAGGGGCGGCCGTCGTCGGTGAAGACCAGCTTCACCTGCCCGTGGGCCACGGCGCACTCCACGCTGGCCTGGTTGGCCCCGCTGTAACGGACGATGTTGGAGAATATCTCGTCCACGGCGATGTTCATCTTCAGCACGATCTTCTGGGGCACGCCGGCCTCCGTCATGGCCTGCTCCACAAAGTCCAGCGCCGAAGCCATGGTCTCCATGGTGGGCTGGACGGTAAGGATGTTCCGGGGGAGCATCTTCAGGTGGACCATGGTGATGTCGTCAAACTGGGGCGCCTCCCCCACAAAGCGGTCCACGTCCGCCTTCACCGTCCGGCACACCTCCTGGGCGCTCATGCCCTTCACGCCGTTCAAAGCGGCCAGGAGCCGGTCGTTGCCGTAGAGCTCCAGATTGCCGTCGGTGGCCTCGGTGACGCCGTCGGTGTAGAGGTAGATCTCGTCCCCGGGCTCCAGCTTCATCTCCCCCACCCGGTAGCGCACGCCGTCCATGCCGCCCAGGACGAAGCCGGGGCGGAACTCCAGGAAGCTGGGCTCCCCGCCGTGGAACACCACGGGGGCGTTGTGCCCGGCGTTGGCGAAGGTGAGGTTCCCGGTGGTCAGGTCCAGAATGCCCATCCAGCAGGTGACGAACATCTCCGCGTCGTTCCCCTCGCACAGGGCGGAGTTGGCCCGGGTGAGGATCTGGCCCACGTCGCTCTCCTGCTCGGCACAGCTCTTGATGATGGTCTTGGCCTTCATCATGAACATGGCCGCCGTGATCCCCTTGCCGGACACGTCCGCGATGAGGAAGGCCAGGCGGTTCTCCCCCAGGAGGTAGAAGTCGTAAAAGTCGCCGCCCACCTCCTTGGCGGTGTCCATGGTGGCGTAGATGTCAAAGTCGGTGCGGTCGGGGTAGGGCGGGAAGACGCTGGGCAGAGTGGAGGACTGGATCACCTTGGCGATCTCCAGCTCCTTGTCCAGCCGGGCCGCCGCCTCGGCGATGTAGCCCTTCAGGGCGGCCACGGTGGAGTTGATGTCGTCAGACAGGGAGACAAATTCCTCGTTGGTCCGCACGTCCACCGACACGTCCAGGTTGCCCCCGGTGATCTGGGCCAGGGTGCCGTTGATCTTGTGGATGTTCTCCACCACCAGCTTTTTTATCAGGATATACACCAGCACAAAGAGGACGGCGAAGACCAGGATCTCCATAAACACCGTCACGTAGACCGACAGATCCCGGGAGAACAGCACCTCGTCCGTGGGCTCCACGGCGATGATGTAGTAGCCCTCCGTGCGGTCGTACATGAGGTAGCACGGCTGGCCGTACACCTCCCGCTGATATCGGCGGCCCGCCGTCATGGCGGAGGTGTCCAGCTCCAGGCCGGTCACGGACAGGTCCCGGCCCTCGTCGCCCTTGGGGTCGCTGACGATGGTCTGGTCCTCCCCGCTGATGATGAGGTAGCCCGTCTCCCCCACGTGGCGGTTCCGGGTGGCGCCCACCACCAGGTGGTCGATGTCCTGGCGGAAGCGCGCGGCGTCGTACCCCACCTGGACAAAGCCGCCGTCCGCCAGGGCCACCCCGGCGTATTTCATGTAGACGTTGTCGTCCGCAGAGATGGGCTGGTAGCTCTGGGCGATCTCACGCTCGCCGGAGAGGAGGGGCAGAAAGTCCGCCGACTGCCCGCCGGAGGCCATGTCAAAGCCCACGTAGCCCTCGTTGGTGGAGCAGGTGATGATCCCGTTTTCGTCAACAATATTGATCTCGGACAGGTCGTTTTCCGGGTCGGCGTTGATCTTTTGCAGGAGGGCCAGGTCCACCCGCTCCGCGCTGTCGATCTCGGCGGCCACCTTGCGGGTCAACTCCAGGAGGTTCTCGTCGGAGGCCCGCTCGATATCCCCCTTCACGTCCGCGATGTTCAGCCGGAACAGGTCCTGGCTCTCCCGGATGGAGACGCTGGTCTGCACGATGATGGTGAAAAAGCTGGTGACGCAGAAGGCCGCCACCACCACGATGAGCAGCCACCGGGAGAAGGACTGGGACAGCTGCTTGTGCTCCTTGTCCACCTTCAGCTTCTCCTTGCCGATGAGGGTCACCACCAGAAGGCTGAACATCACCGAGAAGGCGTTGGCGATGATCATGGGGGGCGCGCAGCCCTTGACGAAGGTGAAGGCCTGCTTCACGTCGTAGATGTTGGTGAAGAAGATCATCAGCATATGCAGGACCTCCGTCACCAGCCCCACGGCGAAGCCGTAGTACCAGGACGGCTTTTTGTCGTCGAACATGCACTTGCGGATGGCCGCCCCCAGTATACCGGCCAGGATGGTGGACACCGCGCAGGCCAGGCGGGTGTACGTCCCCGCCCCCCAGTAGACGGCAAACCACCGCTCCAGCCCGCCGATAAGGCCGGCCAGAACGCCCGCCGGGGCGCCGAAGATCAGTCCCGCGCACAGCGGCGCGGCGTCCCGGACGTTGATGATGACCCCGTAGGCCGGCACGCCGAACTCCGAGCAGAAGACGGACACCAGCCCCAGGACCACCCCGTAAAAGAGCTGGGCCCGCCCGCGGCTCCAGCGGCCCACGGCGGTCTTCCGGCTCAGAAGGTACAGAACCGCCGTAGCCAGCACCGGGCAGGCCGCGGCGATGATCAGTCGAATGTATACCATGTTCTCCCCTCGCTTCCCTTTATTGGACGGTCAAGTGCTCCGCTGGGCCGATCGTCAGACCTCGCCCTCGTCGGATCGTCACCCGAAACGTCCGCGCCGGTCCGTTCCGGGTCTTTTCCATGGTCATGCCCATCCCCCCTGTGAAACTAAACGTCCCGCCCGGTCAGCGGGTCTTACCCCTTCCGGGCCGGGGCGGCCTTCTGGCCCTTGCGCCGGAGGGTATCCCCATCCAGCATATCCAGCGAGCCGCCCACCACCGTCAGGCCCATCTGCAGTACGAACAGGTCCACCGCCGTGGCGGTGAACTCCAAGACCACGTTCAGCGCCGTGGTGATGGCCACCGCCTCGGCGGGGACGCCCAGCTGGACAAAGAGTAATGTATAGCAGGTCAACGTACTCCCCGGCACCGGCGGGGCGGCGATGGCCAGCACCGCGGTGATGAACAGCGCCGTCAACAGCCAAGAGGGGGAGATGGTCACGTCATAGACCTCCGCCATGCTCAGCGCCGCCGCCATGAACATCACCGACGCGCCGGGCATAAAGACCACCTGGCCCAGGGGGACGCCGAAGCGGATGAGCTTGGGGTCGATGCCCAGGTCCTGCTCACAACAGGCCACGTTGGTGGGGTAGGCCGCCACGGAGGAGGCGGTGCTCAGCCCCACCAGGAAGGTGGGCATGGTCTTTTTCAGGATCACCCCGGGCCGCACCCGGTTTTTGAGGCACACCCACACCACGTACACCAGCATGATGAGCACATAGCCCGCCGCCATGGCCGGGAGGATCTTGTAGGAGTGGAGCAGGACGGCCAGGTCGTCGCTGAGGAGCATATTCAGGATGCTCCCGAAGACGAACACCGGCACCAGGGTGCTCACCCCTCCCATGATGAGCTGGACCACGTAGTCGGCCTGCTCGATGAAGGTGGCGGCCACCGAGACCTTCTCCCCCAAGATCAGCACCGCGATGCCGATGAGCACCGCCACGAAGATGATCTGGAGGGGGTTGCCCTCGGTGAAGGGGGTGAAGAAGTTGTCCGGGACGATGTCCAGCACCATCTCCATCAGCTCCGAGGGGTCAAAGGCGGCCCCGCCCCCGGCGGTCACCGGGAACATGGGGAGCATGACCGCGCTCCCCACCGCCGTGAGGAGGAAGGTCATCAGCACAAAATGGGACACCATCCGCTTGCCGATGCGGCCGAAGGTGGCCGTATCCCCGATACAGCAGATGCCCCAGGTCACAGACAGGAAGATCATGGGCCCCGCCACCGCAGAGAGCAGACCCATAAAGGTGCCGAAGATGGGGTCGATGATCTTGCCGGTGATGACGGCCCGGACCTCGCCGGGCAAAAACTGCCCCAGCAGGCCCAGGACCACCGCCAACGCCACGGCGATGCCCATGGAGGCCATGGGGGACTGCCGCCGCTCCGGCTTGGGGGTGAACAGGACCCGGTTCACCCCGTCCCGGTACTGCCAGATGGGGGCCAGGCCCATGTTCGCCATCATGCCCGACAGCATGGCCCCGCCCTCGGCCGACTCGTCCTTCGCCCGGAAGGGGTCCAGGCTCTCCCCGGGGACCGCCGCCGCCACCTGGATGGAGCGCAGGCGGCGCTGGAGGCGGAGGGAGAAGCGCTGGGCCGTGTTCCGCTCCCGGTAGCACAGCAAAGCCTCCTCCATGGCAAGCCGGACCCGCAGGGCCTCCCGCCGCGCCACCTTCGCCTGGGCCAAAAATTGGTCGATGGCCTCACTGGCGGCGTCGATCCCCCCGTCGGTCAGTTCAAATTCCCGCACGATCTTTTCCATGTCCTCTTAGGACCCCTTTCCTCCCCGGCGGCGGCACACGGCCCCGTCGTTTCGTGGACAAAATACCGCTTCATTTTACACGAAATGTCTGTCCAATGCAACCCCACGTGAGGAAAAACAGTCCCTGGGCGGGCGTTTTTCGCCCTTACGCCCCCTTCGCCTCGTCCGCCGCCCGCTCCCGCCGGTGGAGGGTATCCGTGTCCAGCATATCCAGTGAGTTCCCCACCAGGGTCAGGGCCATCTGGAGACCGAAGAGGTTGACCGCCGTGGAGGTGAACTCCAAGACCACGTTCAGCGCCGTGGTGATGGCCACCGCCTCGGCGGGGACGCCCAGCTGGACGAAGAGGAGCGTGTAACAGGTCAGGGCGCTCCCCGGCACCGGCGGGGCGGCGATGGCCAGCACCGCGGTGATGAACAGCGCCGTCAACAGCCAGGAGGGGGAGATGGTCACGCCGTAGACCTCCGCCATGCCCAGCGCCGCCGCCAGAAGGGTCACCGCCGCGCCGGGCATGAAGATCACCTGCCCCAGGGGCAGGCCGAAGCGGAGCACCTTGGGGTCGATGCCCAGGTCCTGCTCACAGCACGCCGCGTTGGTGGGGTAGGCCGCCACGGAGGAGGCGGTGCTCAGCCCCAGCAGGAAGGTGGGCAGGGTCTTTTTGACGATCACGCCGGGGCTGACCCGCAGCTTGACGCAGACCAGGACCAGGTAGATCAGCGTCACCGTGACCAGGCTCAAGCCCAGGGCCAGGACGACCTTATAGGAGCGGACCAGGGCGGCAAAGCTGTCGCTGAGGAACATATTGAGGATGCTCCCAAAGACGAAGACCGGGATCAGGGCGCTCACCGCCCCCATGATGAGCTGGACGATGTAGTTGGCCTGCTCGATGAAGGTGGTCGCCACCGAGACCTTCTCCCCCAACAGCAGGAGGGCGATCCCGATCAGCACCGCCACAAAGATGATCTGGAGGGGGTTGCCCTCGGTGAAGGGGGTGAAGAAGTTGTCCGGGATAATGTCCAGCACCATGTCCCGCAGCTCCGCGGGGGCGAAGACCGCGCCGCCCCCGGGGGAGACGTGAAACAGCGGCAGCATGGCCGCGCCCCCCGCCGCCGTGAGGAGGAAGGTCATCAGCACGAAGTGGGACACCATCCGCTTGCCCACCCGGCCGAGGGTGGCCGTGTCCCCGATACAGCAGATGCCCCAGGTCACGGAGAGGAAGATCATGGGCCCCGACACGGCGGAGAGGATGCCCATGAAGGTGTTGAAGATGGGCGTGATGACCTCCCGGGTGATCCCCGCCCGAAGCCCGCCCGGCAGGAGCTGTCCCAGCAGGCCCAAAATCACCGCCAGCGCCACCGCCGCCGCCATGGAGGTGATGAGGGACTGGCGCTTTTTCCGCTTGGGGGTGAACAGGATGTGGTTCACCCCGTCCCGGTACTGCCACAGAGGGGCCAGGCCCATGTGGGCCATCATCCCCGCCAGCATGGCCCCGCCCTCGTCCAGGGCGTCCCCCTCCCGGAAGGGGTCCAGCCGCCCGCCGGGGATGACCGCCTCCACCCGGATGGAGCGCAAGCGCCGCTGGAGACAGAGGACGAACCGCTCCGTCTCGCGGCGCTCCCGGTAGCACAGCAGGGCCTCCTCCATGGCCAGCCGGACCCGCAGGATCTCCCGCTGTTCCACCCCCATCTGGGCCAAAAATTGCTCGATGGCCTCGCTGGCGGCGTCGATCCCCGTGTCGGTCAAATCGTATGCCGTTCTGATCTTTTCCATGTCCTTCCAGGTCCCCTTTCTGTGCGGACGGCGGGGCTCCGCCCCGCCGTCTTCTGGACAACATTCCGCTTCATTGTACACGAAATATCCGCCCGGCGCAACCCACAAAAAAGCCGCCGCCGGGGAGCGGCGGCGGGCGGCGAAATAGGGCGTTTTGGGGGAAAAGTCTGCGGCCGACAAGGGGCGGGAGCGGGGCTACCCGCTCCTGTCCTGGAGCCAACTTGGCAGGTCCCGGGCCTTCACCCCGGAGACCAGGCCGGCGGCCACAAAGAGGGTGATGACCGAGGTGCCGCCGTAGCTGAAGAAGGGCAGGGTCAGGCCCACCACGGGGAAGACGTAGAGGCACATGGCGATGTTCACCAGGGTCTGGCAGAGGAACATCCCGCCGTAGCCCATGGCGGTGAGGGCGGCCATGGGGCTGGCGGCGTGGCGGCCCACCCAAAAGCACCGCAGGATGATGGCGGCCAGCAGCAACAGCATGACCACGCAGCCCACCATCCCCAGCTCCTCCCCGCAGACGGCGAAGATCTCGTCGGTGTACTGGGCGGGGATGGTGCCCTGCTGGGTCTGGTAGCCGTGGAGGAAGCCCTGGCCGGTGATACCCCCGGAGCCGATGGCCATGACGCTGTGCTCCTGCTGCCAGCCCAGGCCCTGGGGGTCGTTTCGCAGAAAGATGACCAGGACGCGGTTGCGGATATAGCCGGGCAGGTGGCCCCACAGGACCGCCCCCGCGCCCGCCGCGCCGCCCACGCCCAGGGCGAACCACCACCACTTCACCCCCGCGCACCAGGCCATCACCAGAAAGATGAGGACGTAGATCAGGCTCATGCCGTAGTCCCCGGAGATGACCATATTGAGCCCGGCAAAGAAGAGGGTGTGGACCACCAGGGAGATCACGCCGAAGGGGCGGCTCAAAAGGTCCCGCTCCTTCAGGGCGGCGCACTGGTAGGCCAGCACCACCACGAAAAACAGCTTGACGATCTCGTTGGGCTGGATGTTGACGGGCAGGCCCGGCAGGGCGATCCAGTTGCGGTTGCCCCCCACCTCCCGGCCAAAGGGGATGAGGGCCAGGAGGATGACCACGTTGAAGAGGAGCATCCCGAGCCAGGTCCGCTCGGTGAGGTGGCGCAGGTCCACGAAGGTCAGCAGGACGTAGCAGATCACGCCGATGACGATGCCCGCGGCCTGGACCACCACGTAGCGGGTGGTGTGCTCGTAGCGGGTGGCGGAGTAGATCAGGGCCAGGCCCATGCCGCTGGCGCACAGGCACAGGGCCAGCAGGACCAGATCTCCCTTGCGTACAAATTCCCCCAGGGCCTTCCTCACGCGTCTCACCTCCCCCAATTTTTATGGTATTTTCCATTCTACCACAGGGTGGGAAAAAATAAAAGTGGGGAATTGTGTATTTGCCCAGGTTGTGGTATCCTTAACAAAAAAGGAGGTGGGGCGGATGGTGGTGGACACCCACAGCGAAGCGGAGACGGAGGCGTTGGCCCGGCGTCTGGCCCAGGGGCTGGAGCCCGGGGAGGTGCTGGCCCTGGAGGGAGACCTGGGGGCGGGCAAGACCGCCTTTACCCGTGGCCTGGCCCAGGGCCTGGGCTATCCCGGCCGGGTGCAGAGCCCCACCTTCACCATCGTCAACGAGTATGAGGGCGGCCGCCTGCCCCTCTTTCACTTTGACCTCTACCGCCTAAGTACCCCGGAGGAGCTGTTCGACATCGGCTGGGAGGACTACCTGGCCCGGGGCGGGGTGTGCGCCGTGGAGTGGAGCGAGCGGGGCGGGGACCTCCTCTCCCCCACCCGCCGGGTCACCATCGCCCGGGGGGAGACGGACAGCGTGCGGCGGATCCAGATCGAGGAGGTGGCGGCGTGCTGATCTTAGCCCTGGAGTCCTCGGCCAAGGCCGCCTCCTGCGCGGTGTGCCGGGACGAGTTTCTGCTGGCCCAGTCCTTTCAAAACAGCGGCCTGACCCACTCCGTGACCCTTCTTCCCATGGTGGAGGATATGCTGAAAAACTGCGGGGCGGGGCTGGAGGACGTGGAGCTTGTCGCCGTGGCCGCCGGGCCGGGGTCCTTCACCGGGCTCCGCATCGGCGTGGCGGAGGCCAAGGGCCTGGCCTGGGCCAGGGGCATCCCCTGCGCCGCCTGCTCCACCTTGGAGTCCATGGCCTGGAACCTGTCCCACCTGGAGGGCCAGGAGCTCTGCTGTTGTATGGACGCCCGCCGGGGCCAGGTCTACGCCGCCCGGTTCGCGGTCCAAAACGGCGCCCCGGCGCGCCTGAGGGAGGACGGCGCGGTGGCGGCTTTTGACCTGGCCGGGGAGATCGAAAAAAACAGCGGGGGAAAATGTCAACTCCTGGTTGGCGACGGCTGGGAGTTGTGCTATAATGAGTTCAGCGCCCGGGGCATCCCCTGCCGCCCCGCCCCGCCCCATCTGCGCTACCAGTCCGCCTGGGGCGTGGCCCGGTGCGCGCTGGAACTGGCCCGGCAGGGCCGGCTGACCACCGCCGCCGACCTCTCCCCCGTCTACCACCGCCTCTCCCAGGCCGAGCGGGAGCGGCTGGCCCGGGAGCGGGCCGCCTCCGGCAACACCGCGATGGACCACCTCGCGTGAAAATCACAGGATAAGGAGATCAGAAAAATGGACAACATGGTACACGTTTTGGACCACCCCCTGCTTCAGCACAAGCTCTCCATTCTCCGCAACAAGGACACCGGCGTCAAGGACTTCCGCCAGGTGGTGGGCGAGATCGCCACCCTCATGTGCTACGAGGCCACCCGGAACCTGCCCATGGAGCAGGTGGAGATCGAGACCCCCGTGGCCAAGGCCAAGGTCAACGTCATCGCCGGGAAGAAGCTGGCCATCGTGCCCATCCTCCGGGCGGGCCTGGGGATGGTGGACGGCATCCTCACCCTGATCCCCTCCGCCAAGGTGGGCCACATCGGCCTCTACCGGGACCCCAAGACCCATGAGCCGGTGGAGTACTACTGCAAAATGCCCGACGACATCGCCAGCCGGGAGGTCATCATCCTCGACCCCATGCTGGCCACCGGCGGCTCCGCCTCCGCAGCCATCCAGTTCATCAAAAACTACGGCTGCAAGAACGTCAAGCTCATGAACATCATCGCCGCCCCCGAGGGGATCCAGCGGGTCCGCACCGACCACCCCGATGTGGAGATCTACGTGGCCGCCGTGGACGAAAAACTCAACGACCACGCCTACATCGTCCCCGGCCTGGGCGACGCCGGCGACCGCATCTTCGGGACCAAGTAATTTCCCCGCCGAGCCCATAAAAAAGCCTCGCAGAGTTTCACGCCGTCAGGCGTGACCATCAGGAGAAAGACGGCTCCGCCGCTTTCCTCCCGGCAGGAAAGAGGGCCCGCGCGCCGGTGGCGCGCGGGCCCTCTTTTCATGTCAGCGGTGGGAGATAAGTCGTGGGGTCTACGCTCGCGCCCGCCGACTGCATCTCAAAGTGGAGATGGGGGTCCTTCCGGCTCTCGGCGGCGGCGGTCTTGCCCACCGAGCCGATGACCGTCCCGGTGGAGACGCTCTCCCCCGCCTCCACCGTGGGGGTCTGGGCCAGGTTGGCGTAGACGCTCACCACGTCGCCGCCGTGGTCGATCACCACGGTGGTGCCCATGAGGGGGTCTTCGTAGACGTCACGGACCGTGCCGTCCGCCACCGCCATCACCTGGGCCCCCAGGGGGGCGGCCAGGTCCATGCCCTCGTGGGTCCGCCAGTCCCCCATGGTCTCATCGTAGGCCAGCACCTCCAGGCTGTAATCCCCGATGACCTCCCCCCGCACCGGCCAGGTGTAGACCACCGGCCTGGGGGTGGGCGCGGGGGTGGGGGCCGGGGTAGGCGCGGGCGTGGGCGCGGGGGTTGGCGCCGGGGTGGGGGCCGGGGTCTCCATGGGCGCCGGGGTGGGCAGGGGCTCCACCGTGGGCAGCGCGGGCGAGGGCATCACCACCACCTCCGCGCCGCCGGACGCCGTCTGGCTCCCTCCGGCGGAGTCGGTCAGGAGAAAATAGCCCGAGATCCCGATGGCGGCCACGCACAGAAACAGCACGATGTAAAAGCCCTTTCCTGCGAGAAAGTCGCCCACGCGGCTGAAACCGCTCTTCTTTTTCCGTTCGTTTTTCAATGGGAAACACCTCCGTGCCCCCTATTGTTGCCAGGTTTGGGGATGTTATACACAAAGGGCCCCATTTCCCCCGGAGATTTTTGAACGGATTTTAGAAATCCTTCACGGACAATTTAGAATTTGTTTACATTTGCCTTTTATAATGTTAAAATGCTTTTATCCTCAAGCCGATCACAAGGAGGTCCGTTCCCATGCCGTCTACCGCTTCCCAGGAGGACAAGAAGACTGCCGCTCCCCTGTTACGCCCCCCCAAAAAACGCCGCAAGTGGCTCCGCCGCCTCATCATCCTGGTGGTGGTCGTGCTGGCGGCGGTGCTTCTTCTGCGCGCCTGTATGGGCGGCGGCGGCTCCGCGGCCGCGGGGGCCTATCTCCCCGTCCAGGCCTCCGTGCAGGACATGACCATCACCGTCACCGGCTCGGGCACGGTGAAGCCCAACGACTCCTACCGGGCCACCACCCTCCTCCGCGGGGAGATCCTCACCGCCCCCTTTGAAGAGGGGGACATGGTCGCCAAGGACCAGGTCCTCTTCACCCTGGACCCCACCGACGCGGAGAACGCCATCCGTGACGCCCAAAGCGCCGTGGACCGGGCCCAGCTTGGGGTGGAGCAGGCCCAACTGACCTTGAACGACCTGTTGAAGACCCAGGCCGACAACGCCGAGGACATGGCCATCAAGGCCACCGCCGCCGGGACGGTGACCAAGCTCTACATAGACCCCGGCGACACCGTCTCCGCCGGCACCCCCATCGCCGACATCCTGGACCGGGACACCATGGAGCTCACCGTCCCCTTCCACGCCGTCCAGGCCAAGACCTTCTCCGTGGGCCAGAGCGCCCAGGTCACCCCCACCGGCTCCGCCGCCGTGCTCACCGGCGTCATCTCCGAGATCGGCGCGGCCGACCAGGTCATCGCGGGCAACGCCGTGGTCCGCCAGGTGGTCATCCAGGTGCCCAACCCCGGCGCCCTGGACCAGGGCTCCACCGCCGCCGCCCAGGTGGGGGAGGTGGCCTCCGCGGGGCTGGGCAGTTTTGACTACGCCGCGTCCAAGCAGGTGATCGCCCTGGCCTCGGGCAAGGTGGAGACCCTCTCCGTCCGGGAGGGGGACCGGGTGGCCCAGAACCAGGTGCTGGGCTCCTTTGAACTGCCCGATTTGCAGAGCCAGATCGACAACGCCCGCCTGAACGTCCGCAACGCCCAGCTCTCCCTCAGCGACGCCCAGGAGGGCCTGCGGACCGCCCAGGACCTGCTGGAGGACTACACCATCACCTCCCCCATCGACGGCACCGTCATCGAGAAGAACTACAAGGCCGGGGACAACATCGACCCCTCCACCGCCGCCACCTCCGGCCAGAGCGCCTATCTTGCCATCATCTACGATATGTCCCGCCTCACCTTTGACATGGACGTGTCCGAGCTGGACGTGAGCCGCCTCCAGGTGGGGCAGAGCGTCACCTTCACCTCCTCCGCCCTGGAGGGCCAGACCTTCACCGGCCACGTGGACAAGATCAACATCAACGGCACCACCGTGGCCGGCAGCACCAACTACCCCGTCACCGTGGTGGTGGACCAGGGGGAGGGCCTGTACCCGGGCATGAACGTCTCCGCCACCGTCCTGGTGGAACAGCTGGGCAGCGCCCTGTGCATCCCCTCCGACGCGGTCCAGCGGGGCGACTTCGTCTACGTGGCCGGACCCGGCGCGTGCAACGCCGCGGGAGAGCTGGTGAACGCCGACAAGCTGGTGGAGCGAGCGGTGGAGCTGGGCCGTTCCGACAACGAGAACATCGAGATCCTCTCCGGTCTGGAGGAGGGGGAGACCGTCTACATCCCCAACGCCGCCTCCAGCGCCATGGACGCCATCGCGTCCGCTATGGGGGAATGAGCCTTGGAACACCTGATCGAATTTCGGGACATCTATAAGATCTACCACATGGGCGATACCGACGTTCACGCCCTGGACGGCGTGTCCTTGACGGTGGACCAGGGGGAGTTCGTGGCCATCGTGGGCCAGTCCGGCTCGGGCAAGTCCACGGCCATGAACATCATCGGCTGTCTGGACGTGCCCACCTCGGGCAGTTACTACCTGGGCGGGATCGACGTGTCCACCATGGACGACGACCAGCAGGCGGAGATCCGCAACAAGATGCTGGGCTTCATCTTTCAGCAGTACAACCTCATCGCCAAGCTGAACGTGCTGGAAAACGTGGAGCTGCCCCTGCTCTACGCCGGGGTCTCCGCCGAGGAGCGCCACACCCGGGCGGTGCGGGCCCTGGAGCGGGTGGGTCTGGCGGACAAGCGCAAGAACCTCCCCTCCCAGCTCTCCGGCGGCCAGCAGCAGCGGGTGTCCATCGCCCGGGCCCTGGCGGGGGACCCCTCGGTGATCCTGGCCGACGAGCCCACCGGCGCGCTGGACTCCCGCACAGGCCGGGAGGTGCTGGCCTTTCTCCAACAGCTCAACGCCGAGGGCAACACCGTCATTCTCATCACCCACGACAACTCCATCGCCGTCAAGGCCCGGCGCATCGTGCGCCTCCAGGACGGCCGGGTCATCTACGACGGCCCCGCCGACGACCCCAGGGCGGTGGTCCAGCCCGAGGATCGAGAGGAGGCGGCGGTATGAACTTTACCCAGTCCTTCCGCCTGGCCCTCAAGTCCCTGTCCACCAGCAAGATGCGCTCCCTGCTCACCATGCTGGGCATCATCATCGGCGTGGCCGCGGTCATCATCATCACAAGCCTTGGCCACGGGATGCAGGTCTACATGAACGAGGAGTTTGAATCCCTGGGCTCCAACCAGGTGGACGCCATGATCCTGGGCGACAACGACTCCTCCCGCCACGTGGACATCGAGGATATGTTTGCCCTGGTGGAGCGGTATCCCCAGTACCTCTCCGGGGTGACCCCGGAGCTCCGGATCACCGCCATCGTCCGCCACGGCGCCGATGAGTTCACCCGCACCGAGGTAGAGGGGGTGGGCGAGACCTATTACAGCGTCGAGCGGAACACCACCATGGAAGGGGAGAAGCTGGCTAAAGGCCGCTTCCTCTCCTACGTGGACGCCCAGCGACAGCAGAGCGTGTGCGTGGTGGGGGCCTATCTGGAGCGGGAGGCCTTCGGCGGCAGCGCCCTAGGGAAGAGCCTCACCCTCTCCGGCGTGCCCTTCACCGTGGTGGGCGTGCTGGACGAGTACGCCGACGTCACCGAGGGCAGCGGGGACGACGTGGTCTACATCCCCTACACCCGGGCCATCCGCCTCAGCGGCACCACCTCCAGCGAGTACCTTTTCTCCGCCACCTCCCGGGAGACCGCCCCCGCGGCCAAGGGCCTGGTGGAGCGGGAGCTGTTCAAGATCTTCCAGGACAGTGACCGCTACGTGGTCCTCACCGCCGCGGAGATGATGGACGCCATGAACACCATGCTGGACCTGCTCATGACCATCCTCACCCTCATCGCCGCGCTGTCCCTGCTGGTAGGCGGCATCGGCATCATGAACATCATGCTGGTGTCCGTCACCGAGCGGACCCGTGAGATCGGCATCCGCAAGTCCCTGGGCGCGAAGCCCAAAAACATCCGCTGGCAGTTCGTCATCGAGGCGGGCACCACCTCCGCCATCGGCGGCGTTTTGGGCATCGCCCTGGGCATCCTGGCCGCCAACCTTCTCACCTGGATCCTGAGCATGGTGCTGGGCTCGGAGGACTCCTTCCGCGCCGTGCCCACCCTCTCGGGCATCCTGGTGGCTTTCGGCGTCAGCGTGGCCATCGGCGTGCTGTTCGGCTATCTGCCCGCCAACAAGGCCGCCAAGCTCAACCCCATCGACGCTCTGCGCTATGAATAACAAAAGACCGCCCCGGCCGTGCGGCCTGACAAAAGGAGACTCCACTATGAAAAAGCGTATCGTATCCCTGTTCCTCTGCGCCGCCCTGGCCCTGCCCCTGGGCTGTTTCCCCGCCCGGGCCGCGGGGGTGGCCGACGTGCCCCAGCGGGAGAAGGCCGCCGTGTTGAAGGAGCTGGAGGTGATGGTGGGGGACGAGACCGGGGCGCTCCACCTGGAGCGGGGCGTCACCCGGGCCGAGTTCACCAAGCTCCTCATCGCCGCCTCCCCCTACCGGGACGCGGTGGGCGAGAGCGCCAACACCGACCCCTACCCCGACGTGTCCTACCGCGACTGGTACGCCCCCTACGTCCGCGCGGCGGTGGACGCGGGATTGGTGAAGGGGGACGAGCAGGGCTGGTTCCACCCCCAGGCCACCATCACCCTCCAGGAGGGGGCCACCATGGCCGTCCGCCTGCTGGGCTATCAGGACAGCGACTTCCCCGCCCCCTGGCCCGCCGGCCAGCTGGCCCTCTACCACTCCCTGGACCTGGACCAGGGCGTGGCCGCCCAGGGCGGCACGGACCTGCTCACCCGGGGGGACTGCCTGCACCTCTTTTATGACCTCCTGTGCGCCCCCACCAAGACGGGGACGAGTTATGTAAACCTCCTGGGCCACACCTTGAACGACGAGGGCGTGGTGGACGTGCCCGCGCTGTTCCGGGTGGAGCAGGAGGGGCCCATCCCCCTTACCGGGGCGTGGGAGAGCCTGCTGCCCTTTGCCCCCGCCGACGCTCTCATCTACCGGGATGGGGAGCGGGCGGAGCTGAGCGAGCTGCGGGAGTACGACCTGCTCTACTGGGCCAAGGACCAGGCTATCCTCTTTGCCACCGGCAACTCCCAAAGCGCCATGGGCCAGCTCACCGCCGCGGTGGACGGCCCGGTGGTGGCCCAGGGGAGCGCCTGGAAAAACAGCATCCCCTTCGCCCTGACCAGTGACACCCCCGTCACCCGCAACGGCGCCCGGGCCGCGGTGAGCGATATCCGTGATCTGGACGTGATCTACTGGTCGGAGTACGCCCAGGCCCTCTACGTCTACGCCAAGACGGTGACGGGCACGGTGGAGGCGGTGACCCCCTCCCTGGCCGCCCCCACCGCCGTGACCATCGCCGGGGTCTCCTACCCCCTGGAGACCTTTGAGGCCCAGTACGCCTTCTCCGACCTGGGCAGCTTCCGCAAGGGGGACGCGGTCAAACTCCTGCTGGGCCGCACCGGGGGCGTGGCCGCCGTGCGGAGCCTGGGGGAGGACGAGACGGTGACCCAGGTGGGGGTGGTGGCCGCCCTGGAGAGCCGCACCTACACCGACAACGACGAGGAACCCTACGCCGCCAGGGTGATCGTCCTCACCGCCGCCGACGGCCAGCGGTACGCCTACCCCTACCCCTGGCAGGATGCGGACGACTTTGAGCCCGGAGAGCTGGTGGAGGTCACCGTCTCCAGCCGCCAGACCCAGGTCCGACGGCTGAGCCGCGCCTCCCTGCGGGGTACGGTGAACGCCCAGGCCACCGCCCTGGGCGACCTGCCCCTCTCCCCGGACGTGGAGATCCTGGACACCTACGGCAAGACCGCCACCAAGAGCGTCTACCCCTCCCGGCTGGCAGGGGTGACGCTCTCTTCCGATATGGTGCGCTGTTACAGGACCGACGAGACCGGGGCCATCACCGCCCTGATCCTGAACGACGTCACCGGCGACCTCCACAGCTACGGCATCCTCACCGACCTGGAGACCTTTAACTCCGCCATGTACCTCCAGAGCGTCCTCACCCTGGACCTGGGCGGCCAACAGCAGGTCCTCCCCATCAGCGATGTGGCCTTCCCCGCCCAAGAGGGCCCCATCTGCGTGATGATGGACGGCCAGGAGCTCAAGAACGTCCGCAGTCTCACCAAGGTGGACCGCGTCGCCCTGGACGGCCAGGCCGCCGTGGCCGGCTCCGACCGCTACCCCCTGGCCGACAACGTGGCCTACTATATCTACGACCGGAACGCCGGCTCCGCCTCCAGCGCCTACACCCTGGCCTCCCGGTCCCAGGTGCTGGCGGAGGGCTACACCCTCTCCGCCTGGTACGACACGCCCCCCAGCCAGGGCGGCCGGGTGCGGGTGGTGCTGGCGCAGAAGTAACAAGCGTAACAAACGGTTCTCCCTCCGCGGTCTCCCGGTCAGCCGGGAGGCCGCTTTTTTGCAAGCGCGGATTCATTTTTTAGACGGCGGAGAAGGCCGTTTTCGATTTGCCATGGTCAAAGCGCATAGACGGTCTAAACCCTGAAAATACAGGGATTTTTGAATTATCTTCACCGAATCACCCCGATTTTTGTCGGGGTTTTTGTGCAATTTTTTTGAAATACTGGGTTGCATTTTCCTGCCAAAGGGGTTACAATACGGTTACAAACAGAAACAAACTGTTTTGTAAGGAGTGTCATTTATCATCATGAACATCAAGAAAACGGCCCGGTCAGCGCTTGCCGCTCTGCTGGTCCTGACCCTGGCCTCCCCCCTGGTGGCCGCCGTGGCCGCCGTTCCCGTTCAGACCGCCGACCCGGCCGTTCGGGCCGAGGCGGCCGCCCAGGGCCAGTACAACACGGTGCGGGTCAACGGCGCGGCCATGCGCGAAGATCCCATGGTCACCTATGTAAACGGCGTCGTCTACGTGGCCGCCCGGCCGGTGGCTCAGGCCCTGGACCCCATGGTGCAGACCATTTGGGACGGCAAGACCGCCGTCCTGGTCCACTGGGGCCTGGTGGACCTCACCGCCACCCCCGGCATGAACTACGTGGTGGCCAACGAGCGGTATCTGTACGTCCCCAACCTGGTCACCGCCCAAAACGGCGCGGTGATGCTGCCCCTGGAGGTGGTGTGCAAGGTGTTTGACGCCACCCTGGTCTGCCAGCCCGACGGCACCTTCGACCTGACCACCGGCAGCGGCGCCCTGGCCCACGGCGGGCAGTTCTACAACAGCGACGACCTCTACTGGCTCAGCCACATCATCAACGCCGAGAGCGGCAACCAGCCCCTCTCCGGCAAGATCGCCGTGGGCAACGTGATCCTCAACCGGGTCAAGGACAGCCGCTTCCCCAGCACCATCAAGGGGGTCATCTACCAGAAGAACCAGTTCACCCCCGTGTCCAACGGCGCCATCAACAAGACCCCCAACGCCGAGAGCGTCCTGGCCGCCAAGCTGGTGCTGGACGGCGCGGTGTCCCTGGACAACGTGCTGTGGTTCAACCGGGCCGGTCTGCGCTGCTGGGCCGCCAACCACCGCACCTTCGTGGCCACCATCGGCGGCCACAGCTTCTACGCCTAAAAAATACGCTGACCGACAAAAAAGGAGACGGCAACCGCCGTCTCCTTTTTTATGCTCTTAAAAGAAGTCCCAGGGCGCTTCTCCGCCCGGTCACAGTTTTTGTTCTCTGGAAAATGGCCCTGCCGGGGTGCTGTCCGCCCGCTGGCGGCTTTTCGCTCTCTTGAAAAATGGCGTTCGCTCCGCCCGGTCACAGGTTTTGTCCTCTCAAAAGGGCTCTGTTGGGCCTCCGCCGCTCACAGGAGGGAGGCGGACTCCAGGATGCGCTGGATCTCCTTGGCCCGGTTCTCCCAGGAGGCCTGCTCCCCCGCCTCCCGGCGGCGCTGGCGGCGCCAGACGCTCTCCTCCCGCATGGCCCGCTCGCAGGCGGCGGCGAAGCCGTGGAGGTCGTCGGACTGGTAGATCAGCCCGGGCAGATCCTCCACCTGGCCGGGGAAGCTGTGCCGGGCCACCGGCTTGCCCGCGGCCAGGTACTCGAACACCCGCCCGGGCAGCACGTCGCTGGCCGCCCCCGCCCCCCGGCGGAGGTCCAGGCACACGTCGCACTGACGGACGTAGTCGGGCACCTGGATGAGGGGACAGCGGTCCACCAGGATGGCCTGCTCCATCCCCCGGAGGCGGCGCAGGCCGGGGCTGTCCTCCTGGCGGCCCAGGAAGAGGAAGTTCCAGTCCGGGTGGGCGGCGGCACAGGTGAAGACGGGGTCGTAGTCCAGGTCCGCCCACAGGGTCCCGGCGTAGCCCAGCAGGGGGCCGATCAGGTCCCCCAGGGGGGCGGGCACCTCGATGTCCTCCCGGGCGAACATGGGGTAGTTACAGCCGTTGGGAATAACGGCGATGTTCTGACAGCAGGGGCTCAGCCGATCGGCCAGACCGGCCGAGGCGGCGAAGACCACGTCGGCGCTGAGGGCCAGGTCGCTCTCCCAGTCCAGGGGGAAGTCGGTCCAGTAGCGGTCGCAGTCGTAGATCAGGCCCTTGTAGGGCAGGTAGTCCAGCAGGTGGGCCGCCCAGGGGGTGGCGCACCACAGCAGGGGGTCCCGCTGGTCCTGGCGGCGCAGGACGTCCTGGATGTAGTCGGCCACCCGCCGCACGTTGCGGCGGAAGCGAAAGTCCTGCCGCTGGCCGGTCTTCCACAGGGCGGGCAGGGTGTACGCCGTCACCCCGGGGCGGACCTTCCGGCCCGGGCGGCGGTGTTCGCCCCGGGCGCCGGGGGGCTCAAAGTAGAGCACCTCCGCCCCCTTGACCCGGGAGAGGAATTGCTGGGTCCGGGTGGGGGTGGACTGCCAGGGGGCGGGGGCCAGACAGACGATGACGCTCATGGCTCCACCTCGCTCAAAAACCGCCGGGCGGCCTCGCTGTTGCGGTGCTCCACCTGGCGCAGGCGCTCCACCCCGCCCAGCAGGAACGCCCGGTCCCCCGTCCGGGCCACCGCCTGGTCGATGTGGTCCTGGAGGGCCTGGGCGGTGACGTCGTGGAGGTCTGTGTAGAGGTCCTGGCCGATGTAGTCCAGGAAGGAGCTGATCTTCTGGTCGTACACCACCCCCACCAGCGGCACCCCCTGCCCCGCGGCGAACACCAGGGCGTGGAGCCGCATGGACACCACCACCCGCATCCGGGCGAAGAGGCCGATGGCGTGGTAGGAGGACGCGCTCTGGGGCGCGATGAGGTGGGGCACCCCCTCCAGATGCCGGGTGACCTGGGCCGCCGCCACGTTGTCCAGCTTGGCCTCGATGGGCAGGAAGACGGGGGTGAGGCCGTGGCGCTCCCAGGCGTACCGGGCGGCCTGGGCAAAGGCCTCCGCCTTCTCCTCAAACCCCGGCCAGGTGCGGAGGGTGAAGCAGATATACGCCCCCGCCGGGTCCAGGCCCATGCTCTCCAACAGCCCGTCGGTGATCTCCTTGGGGGCGGCGGGGAGGATCACGGTGGGGTCGGCGGACAAGATCACCTCCGGGCGGGTGATGCCCATGTCCCGCAGTTCGTCCTGGGAGTTCACGTCCCGCAGGGTGATGGCGTCCACGTTCTTCTGGAGCACCCGGCTGCACAGCCGGCGGTTGGAGGGGTACTGGATGGGGCCGATGCCGCAGCCGTACATGAGGACCTTGTTCCCCCGGGCGTGGGCCATGGAGATGGTGAGCAGATAGAACCACAACGACCGCCGGGAGGTCACGTCCTGCATCAGCGAGCCGCCGCCGTTGATGTAGAGCCGGGTCTTGCCCAGGCGGCGGAAGAAGCGCCACAGGCGGAAGGTGTAGATGGCGTTGACCCGGTAGCGCAGCCGGGTCTCCTTGGGGGAGCGGGAGAGGACCCAGATGGGGAGGTCCGGGTCGATGTCCCGGAGCTCCTTGACGATGGCCTCCAAAATGGCGTCGTCCCCGGCGTTGCCCTTGCCGTAGGCCCCGCAGATGGCCGCGCCATAGCGGCCCTTGGGGCGGGACTGGCGGCGCAGGACCGTCTCGTAGATCTCCATCTGGCGGTCCAGGGTGGTCTCGATGGAGTACTGGCTCTTGGCCTTGTTGTAGAGCCGCCGGCCCATCCGCTCCCGCAGGCCCTGGTCGGCGGCCAGGGCCTCCAGATACCCGGCCAGGGCGGCCACGTCCCCGCTCTCAAAGAGGAAGCCGTTCACGCCGTGGTCGATGAGGTAGGGCACGCCCCCCACCCGGGAACTGACGGTGGGCAGGGCGGCCCGGGCCCCCTCGGTGACGGAGTAGGGGAAGGTCTCGGACAGGGAGGTGAGGGTGTTGATGTCGATGGCGTGGTAGAAGGAGTCCACATCGCTGACCCACCCGGCGAAGCAGACCTCCCCCTCCACCCCCAGCTCCCGGGCCAGGGCCTTGAGGTCGTCCATGTCCTCCCCGTCCCCGGCGATGAGCAGGCGCAGGCGGGGGTAGGTCCGGTGGGCCTGGGCGAAGGCTTTGATGAGGGTGGGGATGTCCTTCACCGGGTTGAGCCGGGCGGCGATGCCCACGATCAGGCTGTCCTCCGGCCAGCGGGCCCCCACCCGCTCCAGAAAGGCCGGGCGCTCCAGGGCTACGGGGCGGGGGGTAAAATCCACGCCGTTGTAGATGGAAAACAGGGTGTCCGCGTCAAAGCCCCGGTCGATGAGCAGGTCCACCATGGCGTCTGACACGCCGATGCGGTAGTCCAGCCGCCGCAGGGCCAGGGTGTTCAGCGTGCCGTACACCAGCCGCCCCAGGGGCCGGCCCAGGTAGTCCAGGCGGTAGTCGGAGTGGACGGTGGTGATCACCGGCAGTTTGAGGGCGCGCTTGAGCAGGGCCCCCATCAGGTTGCCCCGGGCGCCGTGGCAGTGGACGATCTGGTAGCCCCCCTCCCGGATGAATTTTTTCAGCCGGGAGAGGGTGCGGAGAATGTTGCGCCCCTCAAAGACCACCGTGGGGATGCCCAGGGCCCGGGCCTCCTGGGCGAAGGGGCCCTCCATAAAGCAGACCATGGTGATCTCCGCCCGGGAGGAGATATTGCTCAAAAGGGAGTGGATGTGGGTCTTGGCGCCGCCGGAGTCGCCGCCGCTGATGAGATGGACCACTTTCACGTGCGTCACCCCTCGCGAAAAAAGTCTTGAAACAACGTCGAAAATATTATATACTAATTCCAATAATTTGGCAAGGGCGGGCGCGAGGCGCTCCACCGCCCTGCCCCAGTCAGGAGGGCTCCCCATGAAACTGATCGACGAAAAGGGAAAGCTGTTTGGCAAGATCAATATCATCGACCTGTTGGTGCTGGTGGTGGTCATCGCCGCTCTGGCCTTCGCCGCGTTCCGGCTCTTGGGCGGCGGGGAGGCAAACCCGGTGGACGCCGCCACCAAGCTGACCTACACCGCCAAGGTGGGCCCCCTGGACCAGGAGACCTATGACGAGGTCCTGCGCCAGCTGGAGGCCGCCGGAGGCCGGGACCAGCTGATGGCGGACGGGGAGCTGGTGGACGGCTACGTCACCGGCGTGGCCGCCGAGCCCCACAAGACCTACGAGACCGACGCCAACGGCCAGGTGGTCCCCTCCGCCGAGGACCCCGCCAACGGCGGCCGCTATGACCTCATCTTCACCGTGGAGGCCAACGTGCCCAGCGTCACCACCAACAAGGTGGGCACCCAGGAGGTCCGGGTGGGCAAGACCCACATCCTCAAGACCACCCACTTCGAGTTCGCCTACTCCACCATCCTGACCTGCGACTGGGGCTAAAGGCCGTGTTCGCCGCCCTGAACCTGTGGGAGGCCCACATCCTGGCGTGGATCGAGACCCTGCGCCTCCCCTTTCTGGATCCCCTGGTCCTCTTTTTCACCCACCTGGGGGACAGCGGGATGCTGTTCATCCTCCTGACCCTGCTCCTTCTGGCCGTCCCAAAGACCCGGAAGGTGGGCCTGGCCGCCGCCCTGGCCCTTTTGTGCAGTCTGCTGTTCACCAACGTGATCTTAAAGAACCTCTTTCAGCGGGCCCGGCCCTGGGAGGCGGTGGACTTTCTCCACAACCTGGTCCTTGAGACGGACACCTCCTTCCCCTCCGGCCACACCTCCGCCGCTTTCGCCTTCGCCCTGGCCTTTGTCCGGGGGGACGGCGGGGACACCTGGGCGGGCCGGACCTGGGCCAAGGTGACGGCGGTGGTCCTGGCCGTGTGCATGGGCCTGTCCCGGCTCTACGTAGGGGCCCACTACCCCACCGACGTGCTGGTGGGCTTTGTGGTGGGCGACCTGGCCGGCCTGGCGGGGTGGTACTTATCCACCCGGCTGATCGAGGCCTTCGCCAAGACCCGCCCGCCGGACTGAACCCTCGCCCCCGCCCCGTGGGCGGGGGCTTTTTTTGCCCGCCGTCGGGGGCGAAAAACGGCGCGTGGGGGGAGAAAATTTGTGGAACTTGGGGTGGACTTTTCCCGGGCGACGTAGTAGAATAAGAGAAGTATACAAAAACGACAGGCCCCTCTCCACGGCGCATGGCCGCCGGGGAGGGGGCGTTTTGCGGCCAATGGGCCGCGGCAGGGGAGGTCTTCCGGGATGGCGGATATGGTCATGTCAGGCGGCGCTCTGGGGGAGTTCGTCCAGGGCACACTGCTGGACAGTTTTCTGAAGATCGCGCGGGTGAATTTAATTACCGGGGAATACGAGTTTTTGAAGCTGGAGAAGGTCTTGCAGGACGTGGAGCTGTCCAACCTCCCCAGCATCTACGACTACATCAAAAAACAGGTGGAGGCCAAACTGGTCCTGTCCGAGTATGTGGAGGACTACCTGAAATTCTCCGACCCCGCCTACGTCCAGGCCCGGGTCTTCTCCGGGGAACAGCGGATCGTCCAGAGCTACATCCGCAAGGCCGGGGGGCGCAATATGTGGGTCACCTTCGGCATCGTGGCCCCCAGGGACTGCGGCCCGGACCACCCGTGGGCGCTCTTCACCTGGCGGGAGGCGGACACCGACACCACCACCATGGTGGACGCCCTGTCCACCCTGTCTTTCATCTACTACAAGATCCTGAAGATCAACCTGACCCGGGACAGCTACGAGTGCGTGAAGGTGGACGACTACGAGCTCAAGACCTTCGTGGGCTGGTGCCGCAAGATCTCGGAGTGGTGGAACAGCTTTGCCGAGCACGGCAACGTCTACCCCGAGGATGAGGAGGTCTACCGCCAGTTCACCAACCTGGAACAGCTCCGCGCCTGCTTTAAGGAGGACCGCTCCAAGATCAGCTGCCGCTACCGCCGGAAGATCGGGGACGAGTTCCGCTGGGTGCAGATGGACCTGGTGCCCAGCATTGAGTACACCAACCAAAACCAGGTGCTGATCCTCTACGTCAAGGACGTGCACGAAGAGCACCTGATGGAGCTGCGGGCCCGGGAGGAACTGGTGGACAGCTACCACCGGGACGCTCTGACCATGCTCCACAACCGGCACAAGTACAACCTGGACCTGGAGCGCCTGCAAAAGGGCGAGAGCCCCATCCTCACCTGTATGTACATCGACGTCAACGGCCTCCACGAGATGAACAACCGCCTGGGCCACGACAAGGGCGACGGGATGCTCTGCGCCGTGGCGGACACCTTGCGGAAATACTTCCCCGAGGAGATGCTCTACCGCATCGGCGGGGACGAGTTCGTCATGCTGAGCACCCGGCTGTCCAAGCGGAGCGTGGAGCGGATCTTGACCGAGGTGCGCCAGGACCTGGCCCAGAACAACTACGACATCTCCGCCGGCGTGGAGAGCGGGGCGCGGGAGCTGCCGGTCTACAAGATCGTGGGCGCGGCCGAGCTGGCCATGCGGGCGGACAAGGAGCTCTACTACAAGAAAAAAGGCCACCAGCGCCGCAACCGCACCCTCAACGAGGAGCTGGAGCGGATGTTGGCCCAGAAGCGGGACGCGGAGGCGTTTTTGAAGATCATCAGCACCAAGTTCGCCGGAGTCTACTTTGTGGACCTGGCCAAGGACACCCTGCGCCACATCTACATCCCCGACTACTTCCGCCATCTGCTGGAGCAGGTGGACTACTGTTACAGCGCAGCCCTGCGGCTGTACGTGGATCGGTTCGTCAAGGAGGAGTACCAGGCCCCCTTCCTCCGGGTGATCGACTACGCCAGCCTGGCCCAGCAGCTAAAGGGGAGCGCGCCCGTCCAGTTCTCCTACCAGAAGGTGGACGGCACCTGGATGGATCTGCGGATCCTGGGCATCGACACCCAGGCCAAGGACGAGACCATCTGGATCTTCGCCGACCGGGACGAGCGGACCCCCGCCGAGGACGACCCCTCCCCCGCCGAAGAGCCCCCCGCCGAAAACGAGGCGTGACCTCTCCGCCTGAAAACGCCGTCAAATAAAAGGCCCCGCTGTCTCGAAGTCGAGACAGCGGGGCCTTTTTTGCGTTGTCGTTCAAAAGTTGGTGGTTTCCCGGGTTCTTTGTCGCCGTTCAAAAGCCGGTGATCGTCCGGGCTTTTTTTGCGTCGCCAGTCAAAAGCCGATGGTTCGCCGGGGGCTTTTTGTCACCAGTTGAACCAGCCGGTGGTCTCCCGGGCTTGGACCACGTCCAGGGCGCCGGAGAGGAGCTGGGCGCACTGGGCCCGGGTCAGGGGGGCCTCCAGCTCCAGCGCCCCGTCGGCGCTGGTCTCCAGCACGCCGGTGCGCTCCAGGTTCACCGCCGCCTGGAAGGCCCAGGCGGGGGCGGCGGCGGTGTCGGCGTAGAAGGTGGTGGCCGCCACGTCGCTGACCGAGAGCATCCGGTTCAGGATCACCGCGGCCTCCGCCCGGGTCACCGTCCCGTCAGGGGCGAAGACCACCCGGCCGTCGCTGTCGGGATAGCCCCGGACCGTCCCCTGCTGGAGGGCGGCGGAGACGTAGCCCTTGCTCCAGGTGGGGATGCTGGCGTCGTCGGCAAAGCCGGTGGTCAGGGCGCTGTCCAGGGGCGCGCGGTCCAGCGCGGCCATGGCCAGGGTGAGGAACTCAGCCCGGGAGACGGGGGCGTCGGGGTGGAAATAGTAGGCCCCGCCCAGCCGCTCCCCCACCAGCACCCCCTCCTCGGCCAGGCGGATGGCGGCGTTGTAGCTGGGCTCGCCGGCCATGTCGGCGTAGGTCACCTTGGTGGAGGGCTTGCGGATGCGAAGGGTCACCTTGGCCGGTTCGGAGACGTTGCCCGAGGCGTCTGTGACGGTGAAGGTGAAGGAGTCCTTGCCCGTCTTGTTCTCATAGGGGGTGTAGACAAACGCCCCTGTGGCGCTGTCCACGATCTCCAGACTGCCCCGGGCGGGCTTTTTCACCAGCTGGAAGGTCATCTCCTCCCCCTGGGGGTCCACCCCGGTCAATCGGCCGGTATAGGCCACGTTTTTGCAGGTCTCAAAGCTCTGGGTCTGGGCGATGGGCGCGCCGGAGACGGCGGCGGTGGTCTGGCCGGCGGCCAGGGCCGCCGTGGCCGTCAGGGCCAGCGCCAACAGCAGGAGCGCCCAGCGGCGCGGGGAACGGTTTTTCATAGGCTGACTGCCTCCTTTTCCATGACGATGTCCTTAGTTTGGTTGAACCGCGGCAAAATATGCGAGACAGCTTTCCCGCCGGAGCGCATATACTCCAAGGTGAAAGGGAGGCGACCCATATGGACGACCAGCGCCGAGGCGAATTTTACTGCAAGGGCTTTTTCGACCCCGCCCCACAGCCCCGCCCGCAACCTCTCACCCCCGGCCCCGGCTGGGAGCGAGGCCGGGACCTGTCCTGGCCTGACGAGGCGCTGGCGGCGGCCTACCGCCGCTCCCAGGGCGCCTTTTTCCGCGCCGGGGCGGAGGGCTTCTCCCTGGCCTATCCCCTGGACTGCCGCGCCCCCTTCCCCCTGCCCGAGCTGTTCTGCTTCGCCCGGGCGGAGTGCCTGGGCGGCCGGGGCTGGTGGGTGTTCTCCTTTGACAGCCGCTCCCTGCCCTGCTTTTCCGGCGCATAATCCGGCCCGGTCTGGCAAAGACTACCTCCATCACCAGAAAGGAGGGAGTCTTATGGCCGATCTCACCACCAAGGAGCTCAGCGCCCTGACAGACCAGCTCAACTACGAGCGGATGATGGCCGGTAAATACGCCGCCGCCCAGATAGGCTGCCAGACCCAGGACCTGTGCGCCACCTATGACCGCTGCGCCCAGCAGCACCGGGACAACTACCAGAGCCTGCTCGATTTCTTGAAGTAAAAAGGAGGGATCCCCTTGACCGACCAGGAGCGCATCACAGACCTCATCTTCTCGGAGAAGAAGATGAGCGACAATTACAGCATCTGGGCCAGCGAGTGTACCAACCTCAAACTGCGGGACACCTTCCTGACCCTCCTGAACCAGAGCCACAAGACCCAGACCGACCTGTTCACCGCCGCCCAGCAGAAGGGCTGGTACAAACAAGTCCCCCAGGCCCAGCCCGACCAGATCCAGCAGGCCTACCAGCAATTCTCCACCCAGTCCCCCAACTGACCCCCAAAAACAAGAAACACCGTGCCAGGCGCACGGTGTTTCTTGCTATAAAGAGGACCGCCGCCCCAAAGGGCCCGCGCCGCTCCCCCGGGGGT
>CANQVO010000014.1 GCA_947627325.1 uncultured Oscillospiraceae bacterium
ATCATGCCGTGGCTGGTGCGCTTGGCGTAGGGCTCCTTGGTGGGCACCACGCCGATGTCATAGAGGAACTTGTGCCAGAAGCGGGAGTAGAGCAGGTGGAGGGTGGTGTGCTCCATGCCGCCGTTGTACCAGTCCACCGGGGACCAGTAGTCCAGGGCCTCCTGGGAAGCGATGGCGTCCGGGTTCTTGGGGTCCATATACCGCAGGAAGTACCAGCTGGACCCCGCCCACTGGGGCATGGTGTCCGTCTCCCGCTTGGCGGGGGCGCCGCAGTGGGGGCAGGTGGTGTTGACCCAGTCGGTCATCTTGGAGAGGGGGCTCTCGCCGTCGTCGGTGGGCTCGTAGCTCTCCACCTCGGGCAGGACCAGGGGGAGCTGGTCCTCCGGCACGGGGACCCAGCCGCAGTGGTCGCAGTAGACCATGGGGATGGGCTCGCCCCAGTACCGCTGGCGGGAGAAGACCCAGTCCCGGAGCTTGTAGTTGACCTTCTCCCGGCCGATGCCCTTCTCCTCCAGCCACTTGGTCATGACGGGGATGGCCTCCTTGACGGTCAGGCCGTTCAAAAACGCGGAGTTCACCAGGATGCCCGTGTCGTCCTTGGCGGTGAACGCCTCCTTCTGCACGTCCTCCCCGCCGGAGACCACCTCGATGATCTCACAGCCGAACTTCTTGGCGAAGGCCCAGTCCCGGGTATCGTGGGCGGGGACGGCCATGATGGCGCCGGTGCCGTAGGAGGCCAGGACGTAGTCGGAGATAAAGATGGGGATCTCCTTGCCGTTGACGGGGTTGATGGCCTTGACGCCCTTTAGCTCCACGCCGGTCTTCTCCTTGTCGGCGGTGAGCTCAGTGCGCTCAAAGTCGCTCTTGCGGGCGGCCTCCGCCTGGTAGGCGGTCACCTCGTCCCAGTTGGCGATCTGGTCCTTCCACTTCTCCAGCAGCTTGTGCTCCGGGGAGACGACCATATAGGTGGCGCCGAAGAGGGTGTCGCACCGGGTGGTGAAGACGGTGAGGGAGTCCCCGGTGGTGACGGGGAAATCCACCTCCGCGCCGGTGGAGCGGCCGATCCAGTTCTTCTGCTGGGTCTTCACCCGCTCAATGTAGTCCAGCTCGTCCAGGTCGTCGATGAGCCGCTGGGCGTACTCGGTGATTTTGAGCATCCACTGGCTCTTCTCCTTGCGGACCACGGGGGCGCCGCATCGCTCGCAGACCCCCTCCACCACCTCCTCGTTGGCCAGCACGCACTTGCAGGAGGTGCACCAGTTCACCGGCATGGTGGTCTTGTAGGCCAGGCCGTGTTTGTAGAGTTGGAGGAAGATCCACTGGGTCCACTTATAATAGGTGGGGTCGGTGGTGTTGATGACCCGGTCCCAGTCGAAGGAGTAGCCCAGCATCTGGAGCTGGTTGGTAAAGTTCTCGATGTTGTCGTGGGTGACCTTGGCGGGGTGGATGTGGTTTTTGATGGCGTAGTTCTCCGTGGGCAGGCCAAAGGCATCGTACCCCATGGGGAACAGGACGTTCAGCCCCTCCATCCGCTTTTTCCGGGCCACCACGTCCATGGCGGTGTAGGGCCGGGCGTGGCCCACGTGGAGGCCCTGGCCGGAGGGATAGGGGAACTCCACCAGGGCGTAGAACTTGGGCTTGTCGCCGCCGGTGGGGGCGGCGAAGGTCTTTTCCTCCAGCCACCGCTTCTGCCACTTCTTCTCGATGGCGCTGGGATCGTACTTCATCTTCTCAACACTTCCTTGATTTGCGTTTGGGATAAACGCCGCGTTATTACATCATGGTTGCGGGCCTCTGTTCGGCTCGCGCGCAGATATTATAGCGAAAGTTCGGGCCGATTGCAAGGGGGAAGGCGTCACTGGGGCTTGAGGACGTCGGACAGGTCCAGGGGAACGGCATCGCTCCACAGCCGCTCCAGGTTGTAGAACTCCCGGGCCTCGGGCATGAAGATGTGGATGACCACGCTGACGTAGTCCAACAGCACCCACACCCCGCCCCGGTGGCCCTCGATGTGGTGGGGCTCCTCCCCCAAGTTCTTCATGGTCTCCTCGCACAGGTCGGACAGGGCCTTGACCTGGGTGGAGGAGGTGGCGGTGCAGATGACAAAGTAGTCGGCCAGGGTGGTCACATCGGTGGTCTCCAGCACGGTGAGATCGCCGGCCTTCTTGCTGTCCAGGGCCTTGGCGGCGGCCAGGGCCAGTTCCTTCGGGGTCATGGGATCGCTCCTTTCCTCATTCGCGGGCGGTCAGTCCAGGACGATGCCCTGGGGACCGGTGGAAGACGGGGTGGGTTCGGGCTCGGACGGTTCGGAGGTCTCCGGCGCGGTCTCGGGGGGCTCGGGCTCGTCGGCGGAGGGCTCCGAGGGCGCGGGGGCCTCGTCAGAGGGCTCCGGCGCGTCGCCGGGGGCCTGGCTGGGCCGGGTGTCGTCGTCGGGCGCATCGCCGGGCCGAGGGCTGGCGTCGGGATCATCGCTGGGCCGGGCGCTGGCATCGGGAGTGCCGCTGGGCTCGGCGGAGTTGTCGGCGGGCTCGGAGGAGCTGTCGTCGTCAGGCTCGGGGGACGCCTCCTCACTGGGCTCCGGGGACGGGGCTGGATCGGTCTTGGACCCGCCCACCATCGCGGCGGGCTTGGGGGAGGTGTACACGGGGGTGGAGCCTGTCCCGGTGCCGCTGTAAATATAATACCCCCGGCTGGAGCTGTATTGCAGGATGTGCAGGGCCTCCATGGGGATGTCCTCTTTGTAGGGGTTCAGGCAGTCGTTGAGAACGCCCAGGAGCTCGTCGGGATTGGCCTGGACGTAGGACTCGCCATTCACGTAAATCGGGGTGTTGGGCATGGTGGTAAAGAGGACGTTTTCCATCTTCAGCCCGCCCAGGATGGCCCGCTCCGCGAAGGCCACCAGGTTGCCCACCGTCAGATTGGTGTCCACCTCGTCCAGGAAGATGTTGGCGAACTTGGTGATGTTTTCGATCTTCAGGCACTTTTTGATGACTTCCTTCATCAGGGCCTGCTGGGTCCCGATGCGGCCCACGTCGCCGGTGGCGTAGCCGCCGCCGGAGTTGTTGTGCCGCCAGCGCACCACCCCCATGGCCTCCTCCCCGGTGAGGACGCGCTTGCCCGCGGCGACGTCGATGTGGAGGTTTTGGGTGGGGTCGTCATATTTCATGTGGAAGGGGACCTCAAACTCCACCCCGCCGATGGCGTCCACCAGCCGGCCAAAGGACTCCCAACTGACGACGAAGTAGAAGTCGGGGACAAAACTCACCATGTCCCCCACGGCCTCCCGCAGGTACTCGATGCCCTCTTTTTTCTCGTCCTTCTTGGCGTAGTAGAGGCCCAGGTTCCAAACGCCGTTGAGTTTGCGGTTGTGGTCGGGGTGGCGGGCATCCACCATGGTGTCCCGGGGGATGCTCATGATGGAGAGCTTCTGGTTGGGGATGTCATAGGCCGCCAGCATCATGGTATCTGTGTTCCCGCCGCCGCCGGTGTCCCGGCCCACCACCAGGAAGGTGTAGAAGTCCTTCTTGCGGGGGGCCTTGGACATGAGGTTGTCGGGCAACTGGTCCCCGGTGACCGGGTCGACCATGGGCAGGGGGGCCGCGTCTTTGGAGCCGTGGGGCATATTGACCAGCACCTGGTGGACGATCACCAGGACGAGCAGGACCACCACCACCGCCGCCAGGACGATGAGCAGGACCTTTTTCCACTTGGCCATGCCCGGCTTCCCGCCATCGTCCTGGGCGGGGTCCCGCCGGGTGGCCTGGTCGTGCTCGGGCATATTTTTCTCTAAGCGTGAGCCGCCTTTTCTCTGTTTCTTCATGCTCCCATTCCTTTCAATGCCGTAAAGAATCCAACGCCGCTTGCGTGTTGGGGTGGACCGCTCTCCCCTTCTCCTTCATCTCCGCGATGGACATCTCGCACCCCAGGGCCACGGCGGCGTCCAGATCGGTGTACGCCAACTCCCGCAGCCGCTCCACGCCGGGGAAGTCCCGGTGGGGCTCCATGTAGTCTGCCAGGTATATGATCTTCTCCAGAAGGGTCATATCCCCCTTGCCGGTGGTGTGGTAATAGATGGCGGCCTGGACCTCCCGTGGCTCGCCGAAGATGTGGCAGGCCAGGGCGGCCCCCGTCTTGGCGTGGAGCAGTTTTTCCGACTGCCGCTCCAGCTCATCCAGTTCCACGCCGTACCGCTGGCAGACGGCGAAGTGTTCCTCCACGGTGTAGTACTTGGTGCAGTCGTGGAGGATGGCGGCCCGGCGGGCCCGGTCCACGTCGGCGCCCCAGCGCCGGGCCAGCTTCACCGCCTCCTCCTCCGTCCCCTGGACGTGGGGGATGCGCTTGGCGTACATCATGGAGTAGCTCACCGCCCGCAGTTGGTCGTCGGGCAGATGGGCCAGGTCCACTGTCACGCCGTAGAGCCCCCGGCGGAGGATATAGCCGAACACCTGGCTCCACAAAAGGCCCTCCGCGTCCTGAAGATCGCCGGACTTCAACAGCTCCCGCACCTGGGTGGAGGACACGTCCACCACCTCTGGCAGGGCCAGCACCTCCGTCCTGGCCCCAAAGGCCTGTGCCAGGTACGCCGCCTGCTTTTCCAGGGGGGCGATCCCCTCCCCGGCGGCGCGGGCAAAGCCGCAGAGGCCGGCGGCGGCGCAGATCCGCTGGGGGGCGTACCAGGTGTGGAAGGATAAAAACATATCGCTTCCCATCACCAGCCAGAACTCATCGTCCGGGTACTGGGCGGCCAGGGCCTCCACAGTGTCGGCGGTGTAGCTCTTCCCCGCCCGGGTCAGCTCCCGGTCGTCCGCCGTCACACTGCCGGGGGGCGCGATCCCGTCCGCCATCAGCCGGGTCATCCGCAGACGGTCCTCCGCCGGAGCGGAGATGGCATCCAGCGCCTTGTGGGGCGGCTGTTTGGCGGGGACAAGGATGAGCTTGTCCAATCCCAACAGGTCCTTCACCTGCGCGGCGGCGGCCATGTGCCCCAGGTGGGGCGGGTCAAAGGTGCCGCCGTAAATGCCGATTTTCATAGCATTCCCCCTGACTGCCCCTATACCCGCTTGGCGGGCTTTACCAGGACGATCTTATCTTTCTTTTCCTTATTATGACTTGGACGGTAGAGGACGAATTTAGTTCCAATGACCTGGACCACCTCGGACCGGGTGGCCTTGGCCAGGGCCTCGGCGGCCTCCCGGGGGGAGAGGGGCGCGTTTTCCAGCACCCTGCCCTTGATGAGCTCCCGGGCCTCCAGAGCGTCGTTGGCCTGGGCGATCAGGTTGTCCCCCACGCCGTCCTTGCCGATGTGGAGGATGGTGTCGATGCCGTTGGCCAGGCCCCGCAGTTGGGCGCGCTGTTTACTGGTCAAGTCCACGCAGATATCCCTCCAGTTCCACCTTGAATTTTTCCAATGCCCTGCCCCGGTGGGAGATGGCGTTTTTCTCCTCCGCCGTCATCTGGGCGAAGGTCTTGCGGAGGGGCGGGACGAAGAACACCGGGTCGTAGCCAAAGCCGTTCTCCCCCTGGGGGGCGTAGGCGATGGTGCCGGGGCACTCCCCCCGGGCGGTCAGCACGTCCCCGCCGGGGAAGCAGGCGGTGACCACCGAGACGAACTTGGCCCCCCGGTCCACCTGTCCCCGCAGCGCCTCCAGCACCAGCCGGTACCGCTCCTGGTCGGACAGGCCCTCCCCGCCGTAGCGGGCGGAGTACACCCCCGGCGCGCCTGCCAGGGCGTTGACGCACAGGCCGGAATCGTCGGCGATGGCGGGCAGGCCGGTGGCCTCCATCACCGCCTTGGCTTTCAAAAGGGAGTCCTCCTCAAAGGTCTCCCCCGTCTCCTCCACATCCACGTCCACGCCCACCTGGGACTCCAGGACCACTTCCACGTCCATGTCGCCCAAAATGCGCTGGAGCTCGGCGAGCTTGTGGGGGTTCTTGCTGGCCAGGACAAATTTCATCTCTCTGTCTCCTTACCCGTTCAAAGCGGCGTTTTGGATCTCCCGCAGTTCCCCGATCCCCTTGGCGCAGAGGTCCAGCAGGGTCCGCTGTTCCTCCGGGGTGAAGGCCCTGCCCTCCCCGGTGCCCTGGATCTCCACCAATCGGCCCTCCCCGGTCATGACGCAGTTGAAGTCCACCTGGGCGGCGCTGTCCTCCTCGTAGCAGAGGTCCAGCAGGGCCGCATCCTCCACGATGCCCGCCGACACGGCGGCCACCTGGCCGATCAGGGGGTCCTCCGTCAGGAGCCCGTCCGCCATCAGCTTCCGGCAGGCCAGGGCCAGGGCCACATAGCCCCCGGTGACGCTGGCGGTGCGGGTGCCCCCGTCCCCCTGGAGCACGTCGCAGTCCACGGTGATGGTGCGCCCGCCCAGCTTCTTGAGGTCCACGCAGGCCCGGAGGGACCGGCCCACCAGCCGCTGGATCTCCGCGCTCCGGGGGGAGAGCTTGAGCTTGGCGATGTCCCGGCGGCTCCGCTCCCGGTTGGCCCGGGGGAGCATGGAGTACTCCGCCGTCACCCAGCCCTCCCCCTCCGGGACGTGGGGCGGGGTGCGCTCCTCCACCGAGGCGGCGCAGAGCACCCGGGTGTTGCCGCAGGTGATGAGGGCGCTGCCCTCGGCGAATTTCAGGTAGCCGGTCTCAATGCGTACCGGCCGGAGTTGGTCGCTTTTTCTTCCGTCGATCCGAGCCATCCGCTCTCCCTCCTTTAGATCAGCGCCCTGGCGAAGGCCGCGGGGTCAAAGGGCATCAGGTCGTCCACGCCCTCGCCCACGCCGATGTACTTCACCGGCAGACCCAATTCGTGGGCGATGGCCAGGACAATGCCCCCCTTGGCGGTGCCGTCCAGCTTGGTGAGGACGATGCCGGTGAGGCCGGCGGTCTCCTGGAACTGCTTGGCCTGGATGAGGCCGTTTTGCCCGGTGGTGGCGTCCAGCACCAGCAGGGTCTCCCGGCTGGAGTTGGGGCACTCCCGGTCGATGATCCGGCTGATCTTGCCCAGCTCGTTCATCAGGTTCTGCTTGTTGTGGAGCCGCCCGGCGGTGTCCACCAGCACGGCGTCGCACCCACGGGCACGGGCGGCGGCCAGGGCGTCAAAGACCACCGAGGCGGGGTCCGCCCCCTCGTGCTGTTTGACGATGTCCACCCCCGCCCGCTCGGCCCAGATGGTCAGCTGGTCGGCGGCGGCGGCCCGGAAGGTGTCCGCGGCGGCCAGCAGGACCTTCTGACCCTCCCCTTTCATCCGGGCGGCCAGCTTGCCGATGGTGGTGGTCTTGCCCACGCCGTTGACACCGATAAAGAGCACTACGCCGGGCTTTTGGCTCAGCGCCAACCCCGGCTCCCCCACCGTCAGCATCTGGGCGATCACGTCCTGCAAGAGCGCCCGGGCGCCCTGGGCGTCCTTGATCTTGGCCTCCCGAGTCCGGCGGCGCAGGGTATCCACCACCTCCATGGTGGTGTCCACGCCCATGTCGGCGAGGATGAGGGTCTCCTCCAACTCGTCGTAAAAGTCGTCGGTCAGTTCCCCGGCAAAGAGGTTGTCCAGGGAGTGGCCGATGTTCTCCTTGGTGCGGGTCAGTCCCGCCTTGATCTTCTCAAAAAATCCCACGGCGATGTTCCTTTCCCTTGCTGAAAAACTACTGTACGAACCGCTCCAGGTGGAGCTCCTTTTCCACGTCGTTGAGGTTGATGGTCAGCACCCGGCTGACCCCCTTCTCCTGCATGGTCACGCCGTAGAGCACGTCCGCTTCCTCCATGGTGCCCCGGCGGTGGGTGATGACGATGAACTGGGTCTTGTCCGACATGGAGCGCATATAGTTGGCGTAGCGCACCACGTTGGTGTCGTCCAGGGCGGCCTCGATCTCGTCCATGACGCAGAAGGGAGTGGGCCGGACCTTCAGGATGGCGAAGTAGAGCGCGATGGCAACAAAGGCCCGCTCCCCGCCGGAGAGAAGGGTGATGGTCTTCAGCGCCTTGCCCGGGGGCTGGGCCTTGATGTCGATGCCGCAGTTGAGGATGTCCTCCGGGTCCTCCAGCTCCAGGGTGGCCTTGCCGCCGCCGAAGAGTTCCAGGAAGGTCTGAGAAAAAGTCTCGCTGATGAGCTTAAATTGGGTGGCGAAGATGGTCTCCATCTCCCCGGTGATCTGGGCGATGATCTCCTCCAGCTCCTTCTTGGACTTGGTCACGTCGTCCCGCTGTTCGGTGAAGTAGGTGTATCGCTCGTTCACCCGCTGGAACTCCTCGATGGAGTCCAGGTTGATGTTGCCCAGGGCGGAGATGGCGCGCTTGAGCTCCCCGATGCGCTTCTGCGCCGCGCGCATATCCTCGATGGGGATCTGCTGGGCCTTGGCGGCCTCGTGGGAGAGCTCGTAGCTGTCCCACAGCTTGTCCAGGATCTGCTTCTCCTCCATGGCGGAGGACAGCCGCTTCTGCTCCAACACGGAGACCTCCCGCTCCATGCTCTGAAGCTGGGCGGCCTTGTCCCGGCTCTCCCGGTCCGCCTGGTTGCGCTTGCCCTCCAATTCCATCTTCTCCTCGGCCAGCTTGCGGATGCGCTCGTGCTTTTCCCGGCTGCCGTCCCGGATGGCCTGAAGCTGTTGTTCCTTTTCCACGATCTCCTGCTCGTGGGCCCGGTTTTTCTCCTCGAAGTCGGCGATCATCCGCAGACGCTGGGCCCGGTCCCCGGCGATGTCCCGGTGGAGGGCCTCCAACTGGGTCAAGGCGGTCTCCGAGGCCGCCTTCTCCCCTTCCAGGGCGGCCAGCTGGGCGTTGCCCTCCGCCATCTGGCGGCTCAACTCGGCCAGGGTCTGCTGCAGCTGGGTCTGGCCCTGGGCCTTGGTCTCCGCCTGGGCCTGGATGGCGGCGGCGGAGCCCTCCAGGGCCTCGATGCGGTCCTTGGCCTGCTGGGTGTCCGCCTGGGTCTGGGCGTTCCGGGCCTGGATCTGCTCCAACTCCCCCTGGAGGACCTGCTGGTGCTGTTGGGCCTCCTGAAGGGCGCGCTGGGCGCTCTCCAGCCGCTCGGAGAGCTGCAGGACGGCGTTTTCGTGCTCCCGCTGTTGGGCCTGGGCGGTCTCCAACTCGTAGGCCGCGGCGGTGCGCTCCCGGACGGCCTCCTCCAGGGCCCGGGCGCTCTGGCGGAGCTTTTCCTCCAAGTCCCCCATCTGGGCGTTCAGCCGCTCCAACTCGTTGGCCCGGCTCAGGATCCCGGCACTGCGGGACACCGACCCGCCGGTCATGGAGCCGCCGGGGTTGACCACCTGGCCGTCCAGGGTGACAATCTTGAAGCGGTAGCCGTACTTCCGGGCGATGTCCACCGCCCTGTCCAGGTCCTGGGCGATGACGATGCCGCCCAGCAGGCTGGAAAACACGGTGGCGTACTGTTTGTCAAAGGTGATGAGCTCGTCCCCCAGGCCCACAAAGCCAGGCTCGTCCACCACCGCCTCGTCCTGGAAGGTCCGGCCCCGGATGGAGCTCAGAGGCAGGAAGGTACACCGGCCGCCGTCCCGGCGCTTGAGGTAGCTGATGGCCTTTTTGGCGTTGTCCTCGGTGTCCACCACCAGGTTCTGCATGGCGCTGCCCAGGGCGATCTCGATAGCTACGGCGTACTCGTCGGGCACGTGCAGAAGGCCCGCCACCGGGCCGTGGATGCCGTGGAGACTGCCCCGGTCGGCCTCCCCCATCACCAGCTTGACCGATTTGGAGTACCCCTCGTAGAGCTTCTCCATCTCGGTGAGCATACGGATGCGGGAGCGCAGGTTGTTCTCGTCCATCTGAAGGCCCCGGTGGGCCTCCTCGGCGTCCCGGGCCTTCTTCTCCCGGCTGTTTAGCCGCAAAGTGTAGCCGGAGATGACGTTGGCCAGGGAATCCTTGTCCTCCTGGGCGCGGGTCAACTCCTCCTGGACGGCGTCCCGGCTGGCGGTGAGCTGTTCCAGGCGCTCCTTCTGCTCGATGAGCTCCTTACCCACGGCCTCCTCCCGGTCATAGAGCTCCTGGGCGGCGGCGGTGAGGGCGGAGAGAAGGGCCCGGGCGTCGGCGGCGGAGGCGGTCTCCATGGCCTGCTTGCGGCGCAGGGCCTCCAACTCATCGGCCAACGTCCCGGCGGTGCGGCCGGCCTCCTCGGCGGCCTGGGCCTTTTGGTTCAGGCCCTCCCGCAGGGCCTCCATCTCCTGTTCGATCTGCTGGATCTTGGCCTGCCCCTCGGCGATCTGGGCGTTGATGGAGCCCGCCCGCCCCTCCTGCTGGGACAGCTCCTGCTGGATGCGCTGGGTGTTTTCGATGTTGTTTTGGATCTGGTTTTTGATGACGGCGATGGCGCTCTCCAACTCGCTCACGTCCGTCTCCTGACGGGAGAGTTCGAAGCGGACCCGGTCTGTCTCCACGTCCTTGTCCCGGATGGCGGCGGCAAAGCCCTCGGCGGCCTCGTAGAGGGTCTGGAGCTCCGCCTGGGCGGCCTCCTTGTCCCGGACGGCGGCCTCGTAGTCGTTCAGGATCTTGATCCCGCTGACCCGGATCTTCTCCAACTGCTCCAGCCACACGGAGATCTCCAGCCCCCGCAGCTCGTCCCGGAGGATGAGGAATTTTTTGGCCTTTTCCGACTGCTTCCGCAGGGGCTCCACCTGGAGTTCCAATTCGTCGATCTTGTCCTTGATGCGGACCAGATTCTCCTCCGTCCGGGCCAGCTTGCGCTCGGCCTCCTCCTTGCGGTGGCGGAAGCGGGAGATGCCCGCGGCCTCCTCAAAGACCTCCCGGCGGTCGGCGGATTTCACCGACAGGATCTCGTCGATCTTCCCCTGGCCGATGTTGGAATACCCCTCCCGGCCCAGGCCGGTGTCCATAAAGAGTTCGTTGATGTCCCGGAGGCGGGCGGAGCGGCGGTTGATGAAATACTCGCTCTCCCCGGAGCGGTAGTACCGCCGGGTGACCATCACCTCCGTCTCCTCCAGGTCGAACATATGGCTGGTGTTGTCCAACACCAGCGATACCTCGGCAAAGCCCATGCCCTTGCGCTTGGCGGTGCCGTCAAAGATCACGTCCTCCATCTTGGTGCCTCGGAGGGCTTTGGTGGACTGCTCCCCCATGACCCAGCGGATGGCGTCGGAGATGTTGGACTTGCCAGAGCCGTTGGGGCCGACGATGGCGGTGATATCCTCCGAGAAGGTGAGGACGGTTTTCTCTGGGAAGGATTTGAAACCCTGGATCTCCAGCGCTTTTAGATACAAAAGGCCACACCTCCCAACTTAGCATACTTTAATTAAATGAGTATACCAGACTTTTCCCCGGAATGCAATTCTTTTCTTGCCTCGGCTTGCGGTTCTAACAGCCGCGGAGCCGCATAGATATGGAGAGAAAGGAAGGGATACCAATGAAAATGGCCAAGCTGTCCCGCCGGGTGGCGGCGCTTTTTTGTGCCGCTCTGGCCCTGTGGTGGCTTGTCCGGGCCCAGGGCGGCGGTATTTTCGCCACCCGGGCCCGGGCCCTGGGGCTGGGGGACGGCACAGAGCGCCTGGCGGGGACGACCAATTTCTGGGAGCGGCTGGCCCTGGGCCAGTCCCCCTACCTGCGCCAGGGGCGGGTGCTGGCCTCCCCTGACCGGGCGCTGTCCGCCGCGGACCCGGACGGCGGGGAGGACCAGGCGGACCCGCCCCCCGCTCAGTGGGAGCAGGAGGAGGACGTCCCCCTGAGCCAGAGCCAGCCGGAGGGGCGGGACATCGTGGCCCAGACCTTCCTGCCCGCCACCGACGGCTCCTACCCCTCCGCCGGCGGGGTCTACCTCTACAACCGCACCGACCAGGCGGTGGACATGGAGGCCCTGGCCCAGGCGCCCATCACCCTCACCGGCCAGGGCAAGGGCCCGGAGATCCTCATCGTCCACACCCACGCCACCGAGGCATACACCCAAACCGACCAGGACGTGTACACCGAGAGCGACCCCTACCGCACCACCGACGACGGCCACAACGTCCTGCGGGTGGGGGACGAGATGGCCGCCGCCTTCGCCCAGGCGGGGCTGAACGTCCTCCACGACCGCACCCTCCACGACTACCCCAACTACAACGGCGCCTATACCCGCTCCCGGCAGACGGTGGAGGAGTACCTGGCGGCCTACCCCTCCATCAGCCTTGTGCTGGACGTCCACCGGGACGCCATGGAGGGGGACCACACCATCTACAAGGCGGTGGCCGACCCGGACGCCCTGCCCGACTGCGCCCAGGTCATGCTGGTAGTGGGCACCGACCAGGGGGGCGCGGACCACCCCAACTGGCGGCAAAACCTGTCCCTGGCCATCGCCCTGGAAGCGGCGATGAACGAGCGGGCACCCACGCTGGCCCGGCCCATCGCCCTGCGGACCTCCGCCTACAACCAGCAGCTGTCCGTGGGCAGTCTGCTGGTGGAGGTGGGCACCCACGGCAACACCCTCCAGGAGTCCATTGCCGCCGCCCGGACCTTCGCCCAGGTCTCCGCGCCGGTCATCGCCCAGCTTTTGGGCAAATGAAACGCGGCCCCGCCCCTCCGGCGTTTTCCCGGAGAGGTGGGGCCGCTGGTGTTAAAAACGCAGGTGCCGCCGGAGGTCTTCAGACGGTGAGTTGGACGCCCTCGCCGGCCAATGCGTCGGCGTACTGGTCCAGCACGGGGCGGACGTGGTCCCGCAAAAACTCGGTGACCTGCTCCGGGCAGCGGCCAATGTAGCGGCTGGGCTCCATGTGGGCCATCAGGGCCTCCCGGTCCAGGCCAAAGGCGGGGTCGGCGGCGATGCGGTCGATTAGGTCGTTGGGCCTGCCCTGGTCCTTGACCACCTTCCCCGCCTCGATGGACAGCACCCGGATGCGCTCGTGGAGGGCCTGGCGGTCGCCCCCCCGCTTCACCGCGTCCATCATGATGTTCTCCGAGGCCATGAAGGGCAGCTCCTCCAGCACGTGCTTTTCGATGACCTTCTCGTGGACCACCAGGCCGCCGGCCACATTTTCGTAGATGTTCAAAATGGCGTCCACCGCCAAAAACGCCTCCGGCACGCTCAGGCGCTTGTTGGCCGAGTCGTCCAAGGTGCGCTCAAACCACTGGCTGGAGGCGGTGACCGCGCCGTTCATCACGTCGCACATCACGTACCGGGCCAGGGAGCAGATGCGCTCACAGCGCATGGGGTTGCGCTTGTAGGGCATGGCGGAGGAGCCGATCTGGTTCTTCTCAAAGGGCTCCTCCACCTCCTTGAGGTGGCAGAGAAGGCGCAGGTCGGTGGCGAATTTACTGCAGGACTGGGCGATGCCGGAGAGGGTGGAGAGCACGTTGTAGTCCATCTTCCGGGAGTAGGTCTGGCCCGACACGGGCACCACGCCCTCAAAGCCCATCTCGTGGGCGATCTTCTCCTCTAGGGCCTTGACCTTCTCATGGTCGCCGCCGAAGAGCTCCAAAAAGCTGGCCTGGGTGCCGGTGGTGCCCTTGGAGCCCAGGAGTTTTAGGGTGGACAGGCGGTACTCCACCTCGTCCAGGTCCATCAAAAGCTCGTTCATCCAGAGGGTGGCCCGCTTGCCCACGGTGACCATCTGGGCGCTCTGGAAGTGCGTAAAGCCCAGGGTGGGCAGGGCCTTGTACCGATCGGCAAAGGCGGCCAGCTTGTCCAGCACCCGCACCAGCTTTTTCCGCACCAGCAAAAGGGCCTCCCGCATGAGGATCACGTCGGTGTTGTCGCCCACGTAACAGCTTGTGGCCCCCAGGTGGATGATGGGCATGGCCTTGGGGCACTGGGCGCCGTAGGTGTGGATGTGGGCCATCACGTCGTGGCGGAGCTCCCGCTCCTTCTGGGCGGCCAGGTCGTAGTCGATGTTGGAGGCGTCCACATGGGCCTCCAGCTCGTCCACCTGCTCCTGGGTCACCGGTAGGCCCAGCTCCATCTCCCCCCGGGCCAGGGCCACCCACAGGCGGCGCCAGGTGGAGAACTTCTTGTCCGGGGAGAAGATATACTGCATTTCCCTGCTGGCGTACCGGCCGGACAGGGGGCTTTCATAGCGGTCCCGCATAGGCTCACCCTCGCTCTTTCCGTTCAGATTTGTTCTTAAATTCTACCATAAAACCCCGCTTGGCACAAGCCCTTTTTGGCCCTGCTCCCCTCCCCGCGCCGGGGAAAATCGTCTTTTTTCACAAAAATAAAAAATTCTCCCCGCCTCGTCGGGAATCGACTGACAGGCGGGGGAAAAAGGTATATGATTTGGCTCCACGCGAGATGGAAGGAGGGCTCCCCCATGGACGGATGGGAACACAGGATCCTGGAAAAGACGCCGACCCCCGGACGCCGCTGGCGCTACGGACTGCTGGTGGAGGATATTCGGGCGGACGGCTTTCAGTGCGAGAGCTACGGCGTGGTGGTCACCGACGGCCTCACCGGCGAGGAGGCGCGGCGGCGGCACGTCACCGTCCGCGCCGGGGAGGCCGTGGAGCTGGTGGAGCGGCTGGCCCGGTGCCAGGTGACCCCCGCCACCCTGGGGGACGTGGTGGAGGACTGGCTGGGGCGGTAAGCTCACGCCCCGGGGCCGAATTTTTCCCGGACCCGCTCCAGCTTGCCAAGCATCGCCTCCCCGCCAAACCACAGAAAGACCCAGGTGGCGGCGGCGTGGATGCAGTCCATGGGGAACCCGGCGGCGCAGTAGCTGAGCAGGATCCCGGCGTTGAGCGTGTCGCTCCAGGTCAGGGCGGACTGGAGGTTCATGATGCCGCCGTAGACCAAAAGGGCCGCCGCCGCGCCGAAGACGCACAGCGCCCCCCGGCGTGGGCGGGCCAATCCGCTGTGGAACAGGCACCCGGCCAAAAAGCCCACCAGGCCCATGGCGAACATCTGCCACGGGGTCCAGGGCCCCTGGGAGAAGAGCATATTGGAGGTCAGCATAGTCAGCGCCCCCACCAGAAAGCCCGTCTCCGAGCCCAGCGCCGCCCCGGCCACCACCGTGACGGCCAGGACGGGCTTGAACTCCGGGAGCATGATGAAGACCAGCCGCCCCGCCACCCCCACGGCGCAGAGCACCGCCACGATGACCAACTCCCGGGCCCGGGGCCCGCGCCCCTCAAAGGCGATGAAGAAGGGGGCCATGCACTCCAGCAGGAGGAGCAGGGCGGTGACATAGTATTTCCGGCTGTCCAGAAAGCGCGTGCCCGCCCACAGCGTCAGCGGCGCCAGCAGGAGAACGGCCCCGGCGGCCAGGACGGCCCGCCTGGACAGTCCGCGCCTCCCCCCGCCCGGGACGGCGGGCCGCGCCCGCTCCAGGACCGGCCTCCGGCGGCCCAGGGCGAGGCCCAGCCCCATCAGGGACCCGGCCAGCAGGCCGTAGAGCCAGATCTGCCGCCTGGCCCGGTTGGCGATCCCCGCCCGGGCCAGCCAGGGGGTCAGGTCTATTAGCTTGAGAAAGTGGAGCAGGACCGCCAGGGCGACCCCGGCGAAGCACCCCGCCGCCAGCTTGCGCCATCGGGAGAGCCGCCGGGGCCACCCTTTCGGCGGGCACGTCTCCCCGCTGGAAGGGGGCGGCGCGCTCTGGGTGGTCGGCGGCCGCTCCGGCTCCGCCGGGACTTCCCCGCCGCAGGCGGCGATCACGTCCCCGGGAGTGACCGCCTGGGGCAGAAGGTCCCGGGCCATGCGGTTGGCGGCGGTGGTGTAGAAGCGGTTGCCGGAGAAAAAGGCCCGGGGCGGGGCGGCGCCTGTGAGGCCGCCGTCAAAAAACAGGGCGCAGGTGTGGGCGTATTGGGCGCAGAACTCCACGTCGTGGCTCACCATGAGAACGCCCACGCCCTGGACCAGGAGGTCCCGCATGATCCCGGCCAGCGCCGCCTTGCCCGCCGGGTCCAGGCCACGGGTGGGCTCGTCCAGCAGAAGGATCCGGGGCTCCGGCAACAAAACCTTGGCCAGAGCGGCCCGCTGGCGCTCCCCCTCGGACAGGTCGTAGGGGTGCCGCGCCAAAAGCCCCTCCAGAGCACAGAGCTTGACCACCCGCTCCACCCGGGCGGCCCGGTCCTCCGGGGACAGTCCCCTGCCCCCCAGGGCGTCCTCCAGGTCCTCCCCCACCGTCTGTTTTACAAAAAGGGCCTGGGGGGACTGGGGCAGAACACCCACCGCCCCTGACCGGCGCGCCGCGCCCCGGTCCGGCTTCAACAGACCGGCGAGGAGTTTGAGGGCGGTGGTCTTGCCCGCGCCGTTGCCGCCCAGCACCGCCATCAGTTCCCCTTTTTCCAGCCGCAGGGACAGCCCCTTCACCACGTCGGGTCCGTCCTTTTCGTAGCGGAACCAGAGCTCCTCCGCCTCCAAGACGGCCTCGCCGGAGGGGCGGCGGGGCTCCGCGGGGGGCGTCTCCCCCAGCGTTCGGCGGGCGGCCAGGTCGGCCAGCCACGCCCGCCCCTCCCGGACGGTGACGGGGCAAGTCTCCCCCGCCGCCGGGACCGCCGCCCACACTCGCATGGGGGTGGGCATGGCCTGGAACATGGCGTGGCCCCGCTCCCGCAGGGCCAGGCCCACCTCTCCCGGCGCGCCCAGGGCCAGGACGCGCCCCGCCTCCAAAACGGCCACCCGGTCGGCCAGGGGCAGGGCCTCTTCCAGGCGGTGCTCGGTGAGCAGGACGGTGGTGCCCAGTTCCCGGTTGATCCGGCCAACGGTGGCCAGCAGATCGGCGGCGGCCACGGGGTCCAGCTGGGCGGTGGGCTCGTCCAGGATGAGCACATCCGGCTGCGTGACCATCACGGCGGCCAGGTTCAAAAGCTGTTTCTGCCCCCCGGAGAGGGTGTCCACGTCCTGATAAAACCACGGCTGGATGCCGAAAAAGGCGGCGATCTCCGCCACCCGGCGGCGGATGACGGGCGGGTCCAGGCCCAGGGACTCCAGCCCGAAGGCCAACTCGTGCCAGACCTTGTGGGTGACGATCTGATCCTCCGGGCTCTGGAGGACGAAGCCGATCTCCTGGGCCTGCCGCCGCGGGTCGATGTCGGCCAGGGGCGCTCCGGCAAAGCGGATCTCCCCCTCCAGGATGCCGCCGGGGGCCAGGGCGGGCTTCAGTTGCCGCAGAAGGGTGGTCTTTCCGCACCCCGACGGGCCGCAGAGCACCAAAAACTCCCCCCGGCCCACCGTCAGGCTCACGTCGTCCAGGGCGGGGCGGGTCTGCCCGGGGTAGAAGAAGCTCACATGGCGCAGGTCGAACATCTCCATGCCAGCGCCTCCTTTCCCTGGAGGATCAGCGGGGTCAGGCAGAGGGCCAGGTAGGCCGTCAGCGCCACCGCGGCCGCCGGGGTGGCCTCGCCCATGGTGACCGCCGGGAAGTAGGTCCAGGTCAGGCCGCCCCCCATCCGGCCCCAGAGGACTATTAGACCGCAGAAGGCCAGCCACGCCAGGGCCGCCCCGTCCCGGGCGGTAAAGCGGTAGAGGGAAAAGGAGGTGCGCCCAGGCAGGCCGTAGCCCCGGCTCTTCATGGAGTCCGCCGTGGTCACAGAGCTCTCCAGCGACCAGGTGAGCATGGCGGAGAGGATGGTCACGGCGTTTTGGAGCCGCTCTTTCAGCGGCCCCTCCGTCACGCTCCGCCCCACGCACCGCTGGGCCTGGACCACCGCCTGGAGCCGCCGCCGGAACCGGGGCGCCAGGCCCATGGTCATGGTCAGCACCAGGGCGGTGGAGGGGATAGCCCTGCCAAAGAGGTAGAGGAGTTTGTCCGGGGTCATCACCCTGTTACAGCAACTGAACCAGGCCGCCGCCGCCCACACCATGGCCGCCGCCGCCAGCGCCCACGCGGCGCTCTCCAGCGTCAGAGGGCTCCCGCCGGGCAGGCGGGCCAGGACGGTGCTCCCCCGGTGGTTGAACAGGAGGTTGATCAGCGCGGTCAGGCCCGCCATGGGCAAGGCGAAGGACAGCTGGGCCCGCAGGGCCCCCGCCCCGTTCAGGCTGACGCCGTAGCACACCCCGCAGACCAGGGAGACCGCCAGGCAGACCGGGTGCGCCAGGAACATGGTAAAGCCGATGACCAGGGCGAAGTATACGAAGTTGACCAGGGGGTGGAAGCCGGAGAAGCTGTCCCGGCGGCTCATGGCGCGCCTCCTTTCTGAAAACGGCGATCCGCGCGGCCATACACTGGCCGCGCGGATCACGCGGGGATTCAACTCCAGTGTCGGCAGAGCTTGGGATAGGGCCTGGCGTATCTGGCTGAGCCTTCTCGGGAGAAGACAACACAGTTACCCACTAGCAGGGGGATCTCACCCCTTTCCGCCCCGGGGACTTCCCTTTTCGCCCCGCGCGGCCCGTCCCATATTCATTTTTTCTATCGCCGCGCCCTCCCCGCCGAGGAAACCCCGGGGGCTTGTCCGGCGAGGTCATTTCCAGTGGAGAGAGGCCTCCGCCCGGGTGGGGTTTTCCGGGTTGCCGATCATGGCAACGCCCGTGTCCAGCCCCCGCAGGGCCTCCATCTCCGCGCCCGTCAGGGAGAAGTCCCACACCTGGAAGTTCTCCTGGACCCGCTCGGGGTGGACGCTCTTGGGGATGGGGGCGAAGCCGGACTGGATGAGGAAGCGGAGCATCACCTGGGCCGGGGTCTTGCCGTATTTCTCCGCCGGGCCCAGCACCTGGGGCAGGGCATACATCTCCTGCCTGCGGGCCTGGCCCAGGGGAGCGTATGCCATGGCGGCCACCCGGTATTTGTCCATCCACTCCCGGGTCACCCGCTGTTGGCAGAAGAGGTGGGCCTCGATCTGGTTGACGTGGGGGGCCATGTCGTTGTAGTTGATGAGGTCCACCAGCCGGTCGGCGTGGAAGTTGGACACGCCGATGGCCCGGACCACGCCCTCTTGGTAGAACCGCTCCAGCTCCCGCCAGGCGGCGTAGTAGTTGGCGAAGGGCCAGTGGAGCAACAGGAGGTCCAGGTAGTCCACCCCCAACTTTTTCATGGACTCCAGCACCGAGGCCCGGCACCGGTCCGGCTCGTAGCTGTGGAAGCGGACCTTGGTGACCACAAACAACTCCTGCCGGGGCACGGGGGTCTTTTTCAGCGCCGCCCCCACCGCCTCCTCGTTGCCGTAGACCTGGGCGGTGTCGATCATGCGGTAGCCCGCGTCGATGGCGGCCAGGACGCTCCGCTCGCACAGGGCCAGGTCGGTGATTTGATAGGTGCCAAAGCCCAGGGCGGGCATCTCCACGCCGTTGCTCAGCCGGATGGTCTTCATACGCTCTACCTCCCGTCAAATGGGTGGGGTCCTCCCACCCGCCGGATATTCTGTGCTGATTATATCCCGGAACGGCCCACTTGGCAAGGGGGCGGAGTGAAAAAACGTCGGCCCCGCCCTCCCCAGGCCCGTCCAGACAGAGAAAGGCCGCCGACGCGGTGGTCGGCGGCCTTCTTTCAAATCAGGTCAGGCGTCGGCGTGAACGGGGGTCAGCACCGGGCTGTCAGGGGCGGGGGCGCTCTCCTGGACGGGGGTCTCCCCGGCGGTATCCTCCCCGGGCAGGAAGGGCTCCACCAGGGCCTGGGCGGCGGCGGGGTCGGCCAGGGCCGGGTCCAGGGGCAGGACAAAGAGGGCGTGGGCGCCGGGGTAGTCCTCCGCGAAGGAGATGGAGCCGTCCTCCGCCATGGTGAAGATCCTGGCCGAGGGGACGGCGCTCTCGTCGTAGAAGGCCAGGTAGACGGTGTGGTCGGCGAAGACGCCCAGGGCGCCGGCGTCCAGGAGGAAGTAGTACACGCCGTCCTGGGCTATGCCGTAGACGGAGGCCGCCAGCGTCCAGTTGTTCACCTGCCCGGGGGCGTAGCCGGACACCAGGGGGGTGAGGGTGTGGCCGATGAGGTCAAAAGTCTCGTTCTCCAGGGGCGTGCCGTCCAGGCGCCCCAGGGCCACCACGGCGTAGGTGTGGGTGGCGTCCACGTCCACGTTTAAGTCGTCCAGATTGGCCCCCGAGGTGAGGCCCATCAGCGTGACAGAGTAGTCCCCGGTCTGGACCGTCTCGTTGACAGCCACGGCGTTGTGGTCCTCAAAGGCCTGGGCCAGGGTATGCTGGCCCAGCTCTCCCGCCACCTGCCCGGCGGACAGCCGCAGGGCCACGGCGGAGGCCGAGACCACCAGCAGGGCGGCCGCGGCGGCGATCAGGGCGGTTTTCTTCCAGAATTTCACACGTAGCATCTCCTTTTCTGTTCCCCGGGCCCGCCCGCGCAGCATGGCCTCGGTGCGGGCCTGAAAGTCCGGCGAGAACGGCAGGGCGTCCACTTCCCGCTTGTAGGTCTTCCGATCCATTTACGCTTCCTCCTTCAGCATCTGCCGTAGCCGCTCCCGGCCACGGGCCAGACGGGTGCCCACCGTGCCGGCGGGCAAGCCCAGCAGTTTGGCGATCTCCTTGATGGAATATTCTTCGTAATAATAGAGGTGGAGCACCGCGGCGTACTTCTCCGGCAGGGCCCGGACGGCGCCCAACAGCTCCGGCCCCGGCTCCGGCGGCTCCACGCTCAGCTCCGCCAGCTCCTCCAGCGGGGCCTCCCGGGCCCGCTTTCGCCGGATGTCGGCGGCGCGGTGAAGGGTGGCGCGGATCAGCCAGGCTTTCTCGTGTTCGGCGTCCCGAAACACGGGGCGGGTGTCCAGCAGTCGGACAAAAACCTCCTGCACGGCGTCCTCCGCGTCCGCCACGCAGGGAAGCCGCGCCGCCGCCAGCCGCAGCAGCATGGCGCTGTACTGCCCCACCACCCGGCTTATGGTCTCATCGGTACCAAACGAGGCCAACTTCCTCACTCCCTTCACCTCCAACACGTTTGAAGCGGGCGGGATTTTTCGTTCGTGTTTCATTTTGCCAGATTTTTTTGGCGCTGTCCACCTCCGCGCAGTGGTTGCGTTTTGTGGAAAAAAGGTCTATAATCACCACAAGTCCACCTAGAGCGAACGAACGGAAGGAGCGAACACAGCATGAAGAAAAAATTCCTGTCCCTGGTGCTGGCCGGCGCCCTGCTGGCCCTGCCCCTCACCGCCCTGGCTGCCGGGCCCGCCTCGTCGGGCGCTCCCCTCTTGGCCGCGGACGGCGCGTCCTTCACCTTCCAGGGCCGGAGCGTGGCCCTGGGCCCCCGCGCCTTTTACGTGGACGGCCGCCTGACCGACGTCCAGGCGGCCCAGTATCCCTACGTCTACAATTCCTTCGTAAGCGCCGTGGCCGACCTGACAGACGGCACCGAGGCCGAGCCCATGGAGCTCTACCTGGCCCCTTACGTCTACTGGCTCCACGACCCCCAGGCCCCGGAGGCCACCGGCATGACGGGGGACTACCAGATGGAGATCGCCTGCCAGAACCTCCACATCACCGGCCTGACCGACGACCCCCGGAACGTGGTGGTGGCCGCCAACTTTGGCCACGACGTGGGTTTTATGGGCTCCAACTACACCATGTTCCACATCACCGGGGACGGCCTGACCCTGGAGAACCTGACCTTTGGCGACTACTGCAACGTGGATCTGGTCTACCCCCCGGACCCCTCCCTCAACGTCCCCGCCAGGGCCCCGGGCAACATCACCCAGGGGCAGATCGGCGTCTATGACGGCGACAAGCTGCTGGCCCGGAACGTCCGCTTCATCAGCCGGCTGAACATGATGCCCTTCAACAGCGCCCAGCGGGCCCTCTATGTGGACTGCCACATGGAGTCCACCGACGACTCCCTCAACGGCTCGGCCCAGGCGGTGTATCTGAACTGCGACTTTGAGTTCTACTCCTCCAAGCCCTGGTACACCTCCAGCGGGGTCACCCTGCTGGACTGCCGGATGAAGATCGTGCCCATCAACGCCGACGCGAACACCGCCTCCGCCACCCAGTACCTGGTCAAAAGCGCCGGGCCCTTCACCGTGATCGACAGCTCCTTTGTCAGCGACATCCCCAGCGCCGACATCGGCTGGAGCGACGTGTTTGACGAGACGTTCAAGAGCTACTACGCCAACGTGGATTTTAACGGCGCCCCCCTCACCTTCTCCGCCGGGGCTCGCCCCGACGCGGGGGTGGACCTCACCGGCAAGGCCGCCCTGCGGGCCTTCAAGCTGGAGGACGGCACCTATAATGTCTACAATCTGCTCCGGGGCCAGGACGACTGGGACCCCCTGGGCCAGAAGGCCGCCGTCACCGCCGCCGGGGCGGCCGACCTGCCCACCTTTATGACCGCGTACATCGGCGGCCGGGACCAACTTACCTCGGACGATCCCAGCGTGGCCGCCGCCACGGTGGAGTCGGGCAAGGACGTGCTCACCCTGGGCTACGCCCTCACCGGCCCCCAGGCGGACACCGACTACAACGCCGCCGCCCAGGTGACCTGGTCGGTGCGGGAGAGCGATAGGCAGTATGTGAAGCTCACCCCCAACGCCGACGGCACCTGCACGGTGGAGGGAACCAACACCACCGAGGAGACTGTCCTGGTCATCGTCACCGCCCGGGACGCCTCCGGGCTGGAGGCGGCGGTGGCCCTCACCGTCCGGCCCAGCGTCCTCCCCGCCCCGGTCTTTGAGCGGCTCCCCGCCGTCAGTCAGACCGGCGACGGCGCCGCCGCCGTGACCTACGCCTACACCTCCGCCTCCACCCAGGGGCGGGCCGACCTCTCCCGGATCACCTGGTACGTCTGCGACGACGCCCAGGGGACGAACCCCGTGGCCGTCGCCGTGGGCCGGGGCGATACCCCCCTCACCTCCATCCCCCTCACCCCGGCCATGGTGGGCAAGTACCTGATGGTCACGGTGGAGCCCAAGCACATCCGCTCCGACTACGGCCCCGCCGTCTCCGCCCTCTCCCCCGCCCCCGTCGCCCCGGAGGGGATCCCCCCCTTCTCCGGCGCGCTGGAGGTGGACCTTGCCACCTTCCCCACCGCCACCCAGGGCCGGATCCTCCCCGGCTTCTGGACGGTGGACAGCGTGAAACCCGCCGACGCCCAGCCCGAGACCGGCTCCTTCCCCGGCGGCTGGACGGCGGAGTGCGACGGGCAGTCCAAGTGGGACTACGGCACCGGGGTGAAAAACGGCACCGCCGGGGTCACCGGCCTCTTCAACACCGACCGGGGCGCGCGGCTGATGTACGCGCCGATAGAGGGCGGGGACAGCGACATGGCCCTCACCCTCACCCTGGCCCCCGGCAAGACCGCCGGGCAGGGCTTTGGCTCCAACAACCAGTACATGGATTTTATGATCAAATACGACCCCGCCGCCCGCACCGGCTACGGCCTGCGGATCTACCGCGCCTCCAGCAGTGAGTGCGGCTTCGCCCTGGTGGCCCACACCGCCGACGGCGATTCCGCCCTGCTCACCCAGCCGGTCATCTCCAGTATGTTCCTCACCGAGACCACCGTCCAGGTCTACACCCGCGGCCAGCGGCTCTACGCCGCCGTGAGTTCCACCGCCTCGGAGGAGAAGGTGGCGCTGTCCGCCTACGTGCCCGGGCTGGACGGGGTGACCGCCGGGGGCATGGAGGTCAACCACACCGGCACCGCCGGGGACAACGCCATCTACGTGACCTCCCTCCAGATCCAGTGGCCGGAGCGGGTCCCGCTCCTCACCCGGGGCGACTTCGTCAAGGCCCTCTACAACGCCTACCTGGAGCGGGGCGGCACGCCTGTGGAGCAAGAGGCGGACTTCCAGCGCCCCGACCAGGGCGGCCTGCCCGTCCCCGGCGGGCTGGGGACCTACCTCGTCTTCTCCGACGTGTCCACCGCCGACCAGGACCTGTATAATGCCTCCGCCTGGGCGGAGCACCACGGCGCGGCCAACGGCGTCGGCGGCGGCGCGTTCGCCCCGGAGCAGGAGATCACCCGGATGGAGGCCGTCGCCATGGCCTACCGGCTGGCCTCCGCCGCGGGCTTCCAGCTCCCCGACGGCCCCGCCCCGGCCCTCGCCCCCGACTGGGCCAGGGATCCCGCCGCCTGGTGGGCCCTGTACGCCGGCGAGACGGGCGACGCCCTGCTCCAGCCCGTGGACCAGAGCGCCGCGGACGCGGTGCTGGCGGCGCTGTTTGACCACAACACCATCCTGTTCCAATAACTCCCTTCCAGTAAGGGCCAAACAGCAAGAAAAGAGGGATGGACGCGATAAGCGTCCATCCCTCTTTTTTCATCAGTCAGACTTGGCCAAATCGGCCCGCCGTTTCCGGGCGGCGCGGGGCGGGCCGGAGGCGGGCGCGGCGTTCATCAGGACGATGGACGCCAGCACCAGGACCATCCCGGCCACGCCGAACCCGCCCAGCCGCTCCCGATAAAACAGGGCGCCGATCCCGGCGGCCATCACCGACTCCACCGAGGAGATGACCGGCACCTTGCTGCTCTCCGGGATGCTCCGCAGCCCCTGGTAGTAGAGGGCGTAGGCGATGGCGGTGGGGATCAGGGCGTACAGAAAGCCCCAGAGGAGGAGCTTGGGGGAAAAGGCGACCCGGCCCTGCCACGGCCGTGTCCACAGCGTCAGGAAGAGGGCGGCGAAGAAGTAGCTGTACGTGCTCAGCACCAGGGAGTTGGTCTTCCCCGCGGCCAGCCGCCCGAAGATGGCGGTCATGCCATAGGTGGCCCCGGAGGCCACGCCGCACAGGACCCCCGCCACCGACAATGTGCGCAGGTCCAGCCGCCCGTTGGTGGCGGTCAGGGCACAGCCCAGGATGTTGAGGGCGATGGCTAAAAGTTTTACAGCGGTAAACCGCTCCCGAAACAGCAGGGCGGAGTAAAAGAGGGTAAAGACCGGGGCGATATCCAACAGCACCGCGCTCACCGCCATCCCGGACAGGGTCACGGCGGTGCTGTAAAAGATGTTGTAGATCCCGTGGCAGATCAGGCCCAGCAGGGCGCAGATGAGCAAGGTCCCCCGGTCCAGGCGCAGGGCGCCCGGCCCGTATTTGACCAGGCACGCCGCGGCCATGATGACAAAGGCGAAAAAGACCCGCAGAAGGCCGGTCAGCTCCGGCGTGGAGCCCAGGCGTTCCAGCTCCTTGACAAACACGCCCACCGTCCCCCACAGGACCCCGGCCAAAAAGACCATCAGCCCCCCGCGGGCATAGGCCCCTTTCCTCGCGTCCATCCGTCCACCCCCCGGATTTTCTCTACAAGCCCCGATTATAGCGGAAACCCCCGGGAAATGCAAGGCGGCCGGGCGTGGAAAGGAAATTTGCGAAACGCCCCGGCGCTCCCCTGCCCGGGGGCTTAGTACTCAAACGTTCTGAGGAACTGCCGGGCCCGGTCGGTGGCGGGGCGGTCGAAGAACGCCTTGGGCTCCCGGCTCTCCTCCACGATATGGCCGTCCTCCAGAAACACGACCCGGTCCGCGATGGCCCGGGCGAAGGCCATCTCGTGGGTCACGATCAGCATGGTACTGCCGCTCCGCGCCAGGCCCAGCACCACCTGGAGCACCTCGTGGACCATCTCCGGGTCCAGGGCGGCGGTGATCTCGTCCAACAGCAGGATCTCCGGGTGCATGATGAGGGCCCGGACGATGGCCACCCGCTGTTTCTGCCCGCCGGAGAGCTGGCGGGGGTAGTCGTCCCTCCGGCCCGCCAGGCCCACCCGCGCCAAAAGTTCCAGCGCCTCGCTCTCCGCCTCGGGCCGAGGGCGCTTTTGCACCTTCGTGGGGGCCAGGAGGATGTTTTCCAGGATGGTCTTGTGGGGGAACAGGTCGTAGCTCTGAAAGACCATGCCGATCTTCTGGCGCATCTGAGAAATGTTTTTCCCGTCCCGGCGCACCGGCTCCCCGTTCAACCGCACCTCGCCCCCCTGGATGTCCTCCAGGGCGTTGACGCACCGCAAAAGCGTACTCTTGCCACAGCCGGAGGGGCCGATCACCACCACCACCTCGCCCCGGTCCACGGCCAGGTCCAGGCCGTCCAGGACGATGTGTTCTCCGTATGCCTTTTTGAGTCCTTTGATCTCAAGCAGGGCGTTTTCCATGCCTATGCCCACCTCTTTTCCAGATAACTGGCCAGCCGGCTGATGGGCCAGCAGATGGCGAAATACAGCAGAAGGACCACCGCGAACAGCCCGAAGGCCGCGTTAGGCGATGTTCGCCGGTTGGCCTCGATGATCTGCTGGGCCACCTTCAGGACCTCCACCATGCCGATCATCATCACCAGGCTGGTGGTCTTGATCATCCGGGTGATCAGGTTGATGGAAAGGGGGATCAGCCGCCGCACCGTCTGCGGCAGGATCACGTACCGATACGCCTGGCCGGCGGAGAGGCCCAGGGCCTCGGCGCTCTCATACTGGATGCGGGGGATGCTGATCAGCGCCCCCCGGACCAGGTCGCCCATCTCCGCCGCGCCCCAAAAGCTGAACACGATGACGGCGGAGAGCTCTGCCGACAGATCCCAGCCGAACACCCGGGTGGTGCCGAAGTAGACCACGAACAACAGCACCATCTGAGGCATGATGCGGACGATCTCCAGATACACCCGGAACAGGGCCTTCAGGACCCTGCTCTGGCCGGTCACCAGCACACCCAGCACCAGCCCCAGGGCGATGCTCACCGCCACGGAGATAAGGCTGATCCGCACGGCCACCCAAAGTCCCCCCAGGAGCCGGAGGAAGTTCTTCCCCTTCCACAGCACGTCAAGGCCCAAACTCCGCATGGCGCAGCCTCCTTTCCACAAAGCTGCCCAGGATGGACACCGGCAGCAGCATGATGAGGTAGAACACCACCAACAGCGTCAGGCACTCCATGGTCTTGGCGTACATCCCGATGAGGTCTTTGGCCGTGAACATCAGGTCCATGAGGCTGATGGTGGAGAACACGCTGGTCTCCTTCAAGAGGAAGATCACGTTTGCCACCAGCCCCGGCACGCTCCGGGACACCGCCTGGGGCAGGATCACGTACCGAAACGCCTGCATCCGGGTCATGCCCAGGCTCTGGGCGCTCTCCGACTGGATGGGGGTGACGCTCTCCAGACCGCTTCGGATGGTCTCGGCCATGTACGCGCCGCCCAGGAGGCCGAGGCCCAGCACGCCGCACAGCTCCGCGCCCACGCGCAGGCCCACCTTGGGCAGGGCGAAGTAGAGAAAAAAGAGCTGCACCAAAAGGGGCGTGTTGCGGAAAAACTCGATGTAGACCGCCGCGGCCTGGCGCAGAACGGGCAGGCGGAGGTGCAGGATCACCGCGCACACAACGCCGATGAAAAACGCCAGCAGGACGCCCTGCCAACCGACCCGGAGGGTCAGCAGCAGCGCGTCCCGGTAGAGCGGCAGATATGCGCGCATAACTTCAAAGTCCATGGGTCAACTCCTTGTTCAGGGTCAGGCGGGCAGCCCCCGGAAAAGGGGCTGTCCGCCTGACGGGATCGTGCCGCGCGCCTGGGGTCTCGCGGTCCGCCGCTCAGGCGGCGCCGCCCTCCACCACCAGGGTGTCCTCGTAGTCCGCGCCGTAGGTGTCCAACAGCGTGGCCTCATAGTCGGCGTGGAAGAACTCCTCCTCACCCAGGGCCACGATCTCGTCGTTCAGCCAGTCCAGCAGCGTGGTGTTGCCCTTGGTCACGGCGGGGGCGATGGTGTCCGCGCTGCCCAGGGAGGGGATGCCCACGGTGTAGCCGGGGTTCTCGATGGCGAAGGCGATGACCTCCGTATTGTCGTTGGCCCAGGCCGCGCCGTTGCCGTTCTCCAGGGCGGTCTTGGCCTCGGCGTAGGCGTCGTACTTTTGCAGTTTGATCTCGGGGTTATTCTTCTCCAGGTACGTCTCGGCGGTGGTGCCGGAGATGACGATCACCTCATCCTCCGGGCCGATCTCGTCCAGGCTGGTGATCACCGCGTCATCCGGGGAGACCACGCCCAGGGCCACGTTCATGTAGGGCAGGGCGAAGTCCACCTCTTCCGCCCGCTCCTCGGTGACGGTGAAGTTGGCCAGGATGATGTCCACCTTGCCGGTCTGCAGGTACTCGATGCGGCTGGCGGCCTCGGTGGAGACGAAGTTGACCTCCACGCCCAGGTCCTCGCCGATGCGGTTGGCGAAATACACGTCATAGCCCTGGTAGTCGCCGTTTTCGTCTACATAGCCGAAGGGGCTCTTGTCGGAGAAGACGCCGATGTTGACCACGCCGCTCTCCTTGATCTCGTCCAGGGTACGGAAGCCGTCCCCGGCGGCGGACTTTTCGCCGTTCCCGGCGGCGGACTTGTCGCCGTTCCCGCCGCACCCCGCCAGCGCGCCCAGGGTGAGGGCGCCGATCAAAAGCAGAGCCAGAAGTTTGCTTGTCTTTTTCATAATTCTTCCTTCCTTTCCCGCGGCGTTTCGCCGCGCGGTCACAGATGAATGGGTTAAACCGGCTCAGCGGACGGCCGCAAAGCCCTTTTCCAGGTCGGCGAGGATGTCGTCGATGTGCTCGGTGCCAATGGACAGGCGGATGGTGTTGGGCTTGATGCCCTGGTCCAGAAGCTCCGCCTCCGTGAGCTGGGAGTGGGTGGTGGTGGCCGGGTGGATGACCAGGCTCTTCACGTCCGCTACGTTAGCCAGCAGGGAGAAGATCTCCAGGCTGTCGATAAACTTGTGCGCCTCGGCCACGCCGCCCTTGATCTCGAAGGTGAAGATGGACCCGCCGCCGTTGGGGAAGTACTTCTCATAGAGGGCGTGCTGGGGGTGGTCCGGCAGAGAGGGGTGGTTCACGTGCTCCACCTGGGGGTGCTTGGACAGGTACTCCACCACCTTCTTTGTATTTTCCGCGTGGCGGTCCAGGCGCAGGGAGAGGGTCTCCACCCCCTGGAGCAACAGGAACGCCGCGAAGGGAGAGATGGTGGCGCCGGTGTCCCGCAGGAGGATGGCCCGGATGTAGGTGACAAAGGCGGCGGGGCCGGCGGCCTCGGTAAAGCGGACGCCGTGGTAGCTGGGGTTGGGCTCGCTGATGGCGGGATAGCGGCCGCTGGCCGCCCAGTCAAAGGTCCCGCCGTCCACGATGATGCCGCCCAGGGTGGTGCCGTGGCCGCCGATGAACTTGGTGGCGGAGTGGACCACGATATCCGCCCCGTGCTCGATGGGCCGGATCAGATAGGGGGTGCCGAAGGTGTTGTCGATCACCAGGGGTAGGCCGTTTCTGTGGGCGATGGCCGCCAGGGCGTCGATGTCGGGGATGTCGGAGTTGGGGTTGCCCAGGGTCTCGATGTAGATGGCCTTGGTGTTGGGCTGGATGGCCGCCTCCACCTGGGCCAGGTCGTGGATGTCCACAAAGGTGGTGGTGACGCCGTACTGGGGCAACGTGTGGGCCAGCAGGTTGTAGCTGCCGCCGTAGATGGTCTTCTGGGCCACGATGTGCTCCCCTTGGGTGGCCAGGGCCTGGATGGTATAGGTGATGGCCGCCGCGCCGGAGGCCAGCGCCAGAGCCCCCACGCCCCCCTCCAGGGCCGCCAGGCGCTTTTCCAGCACGTCCTGGGTGGAGTTGGTGAGCCGTCCGTAGATGTTGCCCGCGTCGGCCAGGCCGAAGCGCGCGGCGGCGTGGGCGGAGTTGTGGAACACATAGCTGGTGGTGGCGTAGATGGGCACCGCCCGGGCGTCCGTGGCGGGATCGGCCTGCTCCTGACCCACGTGGAGCTGGAGCGTCTCAAATTTATAGTTACGCATGGTGATACCCCTTTCATTCCTGATAGAAAATAAAAAAATCCGGGACAGCTTTTCAGCTCCCGGACTGCGTGTGGCCTGAAAGGGTCCGTCGCCCGCTCAGAACGGCAGGCGGCAGACCGCGGGCGCACGACATCGCCCGGCCATAGAGACAGCCCGGGAGTACAGCATTCGTCCACATCGAAAATTGCTCCGCAAAAGCGCGAGGAACAAGTTCTTCATCCCGGCCGCCTCCTTTCCTATCAGAATAAACCAAGTAAATCCCATCGGTTTGGTGGGATTATAGCACCCCCGCCGCCCCTTGTCAAGCCGTTTCCCACATTTCGTCGATTTCCCCATCCCCCCAGCGCCTCCCCCCTCCCCCACACAGCACTTTCACCATATCCCGCCAGTTTCAATGAGCGAGATGTCAATTTTATCGCCTACAAAATAGACAATATCTTCATGGCACTCACTGATCAGCCATTCAAATTTTTTTGAAACAATATAAAAATCATCTGGACTGGGAGTGCTTTCGCCTATTACTGTGACAATTTCATCTGGAAACATCTCATACACCCAATACTTCGTATGAAAATTCACAGTATCTTCAAAAAGAACATAATGAAGCGTGTCCGGAATTATTTTTACCAATGACTGATACCATAGTCTATTGTTTCCAATGTATCGTTTATTTAGGGTAAAAGAAGGATCAAATCTGTTTTCGATGTTGGACCAATGCAACGCCCCGCCATTTTTGACAAATGTTCTCTCAATTTTCTTGATAATATCCGCGTATTTCAGATGAGATACTTCAAATATTCTTGACCTGTCCAGGCCAAACTCTTTGATAACATTTTCGATAGCCTCTCGCATTTTAACACGACCCCTTCCGATCCAGAAAATTTCCCGCGCTTTTCCGCGTGGCACCTGGAGCGACTTGGCTGGGAACCCCAGATACACCAAGGCTTACAAAAGAAAGTTTTCGATATACGAAAAGGAGCACCCGCCTCGCGACAGGTACTCTTTCGGAAGCCAAATCGAAGCCCAGCGAAGCGGGTTCGATTTGGAAAGGAGGAGCAGCGGAATGAGCGCGCTCTGACTTTTTGAAAAAAAGTCGGAGCAAGCGATATGGAGCTTGCTCCGACGTGGTCGGAGTGGCGGGACTTGAACCCGCGGCCTCTTGGTCCCGAACCAAGCGCGATACCAAACTTCGCCACACCCCGTAACGTCGTATTATTATAGGGTGTTTTGGGCTGGTTGTCAAGAGTGGAAGCGAAGCATATGCTCGATGATCTCCACCTTCAGCCGCCCGGTCTCCTTGAGCCAGGAGAGATAAGACCGCACCGTGGACCCCACCAGGGCGTACTGCTCAAAGGTCATGGTCAGGTCGTAGTGGGCAAAGAGCTTTTGCAGGACCTCCTCAAAGGTCAGGGGCGTCCGGCACAGGTCCACGATCAGCTGGGCGATCTCGTGGACCTTGTCGATGTTGTACTGGGCCAGGGGGGCGATCTCCTGGGTGGCGTCGGCGTGGGCGGGGACGAAGACCTTGGCGGTCATCCCCTTCACCCGCTCCAGGGTGTCCAGATACCCGGCCACGTCGTAGAGGAAGCTGATCTGGTACTTGTCCAGGGTCCTCCGGCTGGAGAGGCAGTCGGCCAGGTAAAGGGTGTCGTCCGGGGTGCGGAAGCCCACCATGCGGAAGAAATGGCCGGGGAGCTCCACCACCTCAAAGCCGGCGGGCAGGGCCTCGGGGGTCAGCTCCCGGGCGTCGCTGGCCTGGGCCAGCAGGAACTTGTGGTGCAGCTCCTGGGGCGGGAAGCCGCCGTAGAGCAGAGAGGGCTCCAGGATGGGGTGGCGGGCAAAGTCGCACTCGATCTCGGGGAGGTAGACGGCACAGCCGGTCTGGCTCTGGAGGTACTTGTTGCCGCCGATGTGGTCGGCGTGGCAGTGGGTGTTGTAGATGGCCCGCAGGCGCCAGCCGTTGGCGTCCAGGATCTGGCGCACCTTGCGGCCCGCGTCTTTGTCGCTGCCGCCGTCGATGAGGCAGACCTCGGTATCGTTCAGCCGCACCAGGCCGATCTTAGTGGGGCTTTCGATGTAATAGTCATGCTGGGACAGCTGGACCAGTTCGTACACAGAGCCCCTCCCCTTTCCGATTTATGCCCTCTTGGGCTGGATGTCCCCGGCCTTGGTCAGCGCCCACTTGGTCATGCTGGGGCCCACCAACTCGTAGATCAGAACGCCGAAGAGGACGATACTGCGGACCATGGCGCCCGTCTCCCCCATGGAGGCCCCCACCTGGGCGGACATCCCCAGGGCCACGCCGGCCTGGGGCAGGAGCGTGATGCCCAGGTATTTCTGCACGTTGTGGTCCTGGCGGGCCAGCTTGGCGCTGAACCCCGCGCCCAGGTACTTCCCCAAAGAGCGGGCGAGGATGTAGGCCGCGCCGATGCCCACCACGGCCAGGTCGGAGAAGACCCCCAGGTCCAGCGCCGCGCCGCTGAGGACGAAAAACAGGGTGAGCAGAGGGGCGGACCACTTGTCCGCCCGGCGCATCAGGTCCTCCGACTGGCCGCAGAGGTTGCAGAACACGGTGCCCATCATCATCAAAAGGAGCAGCGAGGAGAAGCCCAGCTCGATCCCGCCGATCTCAAATTTCAGCATGGACAGGGCCACGCCCAGGATGATAAAGCCGGTGATGAGGGCCACCCGGTTGCGGTTGGAGTGGAACCACCGCTCCACCAAGGTCAAAAAACAGCCCAAAACCGCGCCAAGGGCCAGGGACAGGAGGATCTCCATCAGCGGCGCCACCAGGACGGAGGCCAGGCTGATGCCGCTGGAGCCCATGGCCTGGGCCGCGCCGAAGGAGACGGCGAAGATCACCAGACCCACCGCGTCGTCCAGGGCCACCACGGGCAGGAGCAGATCGGTCAAGGGCCCCTTGGCCTTGTACTGCCGCACCACCATCAGCGTGGCCGCCGGAGCGGTGGCCGCGGCGATGGCGCCCAGGGTGATGGCGGCGGGGATGGGCAGCTTCTCCCCCAAGACCCCGTGGAGGCCGATGAGGGTCAGGTCCACCAGGATGGTGGCCATGGCCGCCTGGATGATGCCGATGGTCACCGCCGCGCCGCCGGTGGAGCGCAGGTGGGACAGGCGGAACTCACTGCCGATGGCAAAGGCGATAAAGCCCAGGGCCACATCGCAGATGGGCTCCATCAGATCCACCTCCGCGAAGGTGGCGAAGCCCAGGCCGGGGATGCCCAGCCGCCCCAGGATGCAGGGGCCCAGCAGGACCCCGGCCACCAGGTAGGCCGTCACGTCGGGCAGATGGAAGTTTTTGACCACGCGGGTCATGAGCAGTCCGGCCAGCAGGGCGATGGACAGAGCGATCAACTGTGTCATGGTAACGCGACCTTTTCCTTTAGGTTATGGGCGGTTTGGAAAACCGCTGTTCTCTTTTATAAGGCCAAAGGCAAGTCTTGTCAATGGGTGATTTTGCTAAAATCTCGGGGAAAATTTTCCCGGGAAACGCCAAGTTTCCATAGCCACCCGGCAAAAACCCGCCCGGCTGGATTTTTCTCCAGCGCGGGGGAAAATCCCGTTGCGTCCGGCGGGCTTTTTTGGTATACTGGGTGGGTCTGAAAAAAACGAAAAAGGTGGACACACTATGTGGTTTGAAGATGCGGTGGTTTACCAGATCTACCCCCTGGGCCTGTGCGGGGCCCCGGCGGAAAACGACGGCGCGCGGGAGCACCGCGTCCTAAAATTGCTGGACTGGGTGGCGCACATCAAGGACCTGGGGGCGGACACGGTGCTCCTCAACCCCCTCTTTGACAGCGACCGCCACGGCTACGACACCCGGGACTACATGACGGTGGACTGCCGCCTGGGCACCGGGGAGGACCTGAAGGAGGTCTGCGACGCCTTTCACAAGGCCGGTCTGCGGGTAGTGTTCGACGGGGTGTTCAATCATGTGGGCCGGGGCTTCTGGGCCTTTCAGGACGTGCGGGAAAAGCGCTGGGACAGCCCCTACAAGGACTGGTTCCACATCAACTTTGACGGCAACTCCAACTACGACGACGGCTTTTGGTACGAGGGCTGGGAGGGCCACTTTGAGCTGGTCAAGCTCAACCTGCGAAACCCCCGGGTGGTGGAGCACCAGTTCGCCGCCATCCGCTCCTGGGTGGAGCGGTTCGACATCGACGGACTGCGGCTGGACGTGGCCTACTGCCTGGACCCGGAGTACCTGGGCCAGCTCCGGGCCTTTACCGACGGGCTGAAGCCGGAGTTCTGGCTCCTGGGGGAGACGCTCCACGGGGACTACAACCGCTGGATGAACGACAGCGCCTGCCACAGCGTCACCAATTACGAGTGCTACAAGGGCCTGTGGTCCGCCTTCAACTCCATGAACCTCTTTGAGATCGGCCACTCCCTGAACCGCCAGTTCGGCTCCGAGCCCTGGTGCCTCTACCGGGGCAAGCATTTGCTGAGCTTCCTGGACAACCACGACGTGACCCGGATCGCCAGCATCCTGACCAACCCCGACCACCTCTCCCCCGCCTGGGGCCTCCTGTTCGGGATGCCCGGGGTGCCCTGCGTCTACTACGGGAGCGAGTGGGGCCTGGAGGGCCACAAGAGCCAGGGGGACGCCGCCCTGCGCCCTGCCCTGGACGCCCCCGAGTCCAACGACCTGACCGCCTTCATCACCAAGCTGGCCCACGCCCGCCGCCAGAGCCCTGCCCTGTGCCGGGGGAGCTACCGCACCGTCCTGCTCACCAACCACCAGTTCATCTTTGAGCGGGCTGTGGAGGGGGAGCGGGTGCTGGTGGCCATCAACGCCGCCGGAGAGCCCTTCCAGGCCCACTTCGACGCCCAGTGCGGCATGGCGGTGGACCTGATCACCGGCCAGCCCCACGACTTCGGCGGGGGCAGCGAGCTGGCCCCGTACAGCGTAGCCTATTGGAAGTGCGAGCGGTAAGGACGTTTTGATAAGGGTGTGAGGGCTGTGAAAAAGAGAAGGCTTCTTCCCCTCCTGGCGCTGATCCTCCTGCTCCTCGCCCTGGCGGGGTGCGGGACGGATCCCGACTGGTCCGCCCCGCCCTACGAGGGCACGTGGTACGCGGCCCGCAACGCCGTGGAGTGCCGGATCGGCGAGGGGAAGATCTACCAAGACGACCTCCACGCCCAGGAGGGCCAGACCCTGGTGGGGATATACACCGAGGCGGAGGACCACCTGGAGGCCCACCTCTCCGGGGTGGGCGGCGTAGAGGTGCCCCGGCTCCTCTACCTGGTCCAGACCGACGCCGGCCAGGTCCTCCAGGACAGCCCGGAGGGCCAGGGGACCGTCTATTTCTACCGCGATCCCCTCTCGGCTATGGCCGCGCTGGAGGACGCAGAGGCGGCGGAGGTCGAACTGCCGGACGGCTCCCCCGCCCCAACGGCGGAGCCAGACCCGGACGCCTCCCCCGCCCCGTCTGACGACGCCTCCCCCGCCCCGTCCGATGAGGCCCCGTCCAGGGCCCTGCCCGGGGCGGCGGACGAGCCGTCCGACGACCCCGCGCCCGCCGCCGGGACCGAGACGGGCGGCACAGTCTGGATCCCCCAGTCGGGCACCAAATACCACAGCATCCCCTCCTGCAGTGGCATGAAGGACCCCGTCGCCGTCACGAAGGCCGAGGCGGAGCGGCGGGGGTACACCCCCTGCAAGCGGTGCTTCTGATAGACATTGGAATGGTCGGGCCGCCGGGTCAGGGCTGAGAGGATAAGCCCATCCGGCGGCCCTGTTTTTCCAGGGCCCCGCCCCGTGGGGCGGGGTCTTTCGCCTCACGGCCGGGGGACAACTGCCGATAGGTCACGGCGATGAGGACGGCGGAGACCAGGGCGGTCAAAAGGTCGGAGACCGGCATGGAATAGAGCACCCCGTCCAGGCCGAAAAACCGGGGCAGGAGGAGGGCGAAGCCCACGCCGAACAAAATCTCCCGGACCATGGAGAACATGGTGGAGGCCACCGCCTTCCCCATGGCCTGGAGGAAAATGAAGGTAGCCTTGTTCAGGCAGGCGAACACCACCATGCAGAGGTAGATCCGAAACGCCTTGACGGCAAATTCCGTGTAATAAGCGCTCTCGTTGGCCGAGCCGAAAATGGCGATCAGCTGGCGGGGCAGGAGCTCCACCACCCCCAGCGCGGCCAGGCCGACGGCCGCCTCGCAGACCAGGAGCAGGGAAAACAGCTTTCTGACCCGCTCCCGCTGTCCCGCGCCCATGTTGTACCCCACCACCGGGATGCACCCCGCCGCCATGCCGATGACGACGGAGATCACGATCTGGAAGACCTTCATGACGATCCCCACCACCGCCATGGGGATCTGGGCGTACACCTCCTGCCCGAAAATGGGGTCCAGCGCGCCGTAGGCGCGGACCATGTTGTTGATGGCCGCCATGGCCGCCACCAGCGAGATCTGGGAGAGAAAACTGCACGCCCCCAGGGACAGGGTGCGGCCCGCGACCGCGTTGCTCCAGCGGAAGTCCCGCCGGGACAGCTTCACCGACTTGGTACGCAGAAGATACCCCAGGGAGAGCAGAGCCGTGGCGATCTGGCCGATGACCGTCGCCACCGCGGCGCCCATCATGCCCCAGTGGAGAGGGAAGATGAAGATGGGGTCGAGGACGATGTTCAGCAACGCCCCGCACAGCGTGGCGGCCATGGCGAATCTGGGGCTCCCGTCCGCCCGGATGACCGGGTTCATGGCCTGGCCGAACATATAAAACGGGATGCCCAGGGAGATATAGAAGAAATACTCCTTGGCGCGGGCGAAGGTCTCCGCGTTCACCGTCCCGCCGAATACCGTGAGGATGGGCGTGGAGAAGAGCAGATACACAGCGCAGAGAAACACGCCGCCGGCGACGGCCATCAAAATGGAGAGGCCGACGCTGTGCCCGGCCGCGGCCCTGTCCCCCTTCCCCAGGTTCAGGCTGACAAACGCGCAGCAGCCGTCCCCGATCATCACGGCCACCGCCAGGGCGATGACCGTCAGGGGGAACACGACGGTGTTGGCGGCGTTGCCGTAGGAGCCCAGATAGCCGGCGTTGGCGATAAAGATCTGGTCTACGATGTTGTAGAGCGCGCCCACCAGCAGGGAGATCACGCAGGGCACAGCGTATTTGCCCATCAGCCTCCCCACCTTCTCCGTGGCGAGATAAGAGCGGTCTTCTTCCATACAAATACCTCCTTATAAACGCGAAAACGGCGCAAGTCCAAGAAGTTGGACTTACGCCGTTTCAGCTACACACTGATGTTATTATACCAGAGTTTCCCCTTTTCGCAAAGGCAATTCTGCACAAAATTTTGGAGATCTCCCCGTCGGCAACTGGCTCTATGACCCCTTCCCTTCCCCTGAAAAACTCCCTTCCGCGTCCGCGATCCCCTTCCCCTGCGCGCCGGGTATGACACAGCGCACGCAGAGGTCTATGATCCGCTCCATCGGGTCGGCGCAGTCCTGTTCGATCCACTCCTTCACGATCGCCATCAGCCCGCCGATGTAAAACAAGATCAGATAGGGCCTGTCCCGCTGGGCGAGGTGGAATCGGTCCAGCACCGGCGAAAAGATCTCGGTAAACAGCCGCTGAAAAGTGCTCTCCGTCCGCAGGGAGGCGGGGCGGGAGAGCGCGACCCGGAACAGGCGCCGGTTCTCCCGGACGAACTCAAAATACGGCCTCAGGTATTCCGGGGAAATGAAGATCAGATCCTCCAGCCGCCCGGAGGCCAGCCGTTTCTCCACGTCCGCCAGCTCGGAGGAATACCTCTGAAAGCACTTGCGGTTTATGTACGCCACGCACTCGTCCAGCAGATCGGCGATCGTCTCATAGTGCAGATAGAAGGTGGAGCGGTTGACCCCGGCCTTTTCGCATATTTCCTTTACGGTGATATACGCGAAGTCCTTTTTCTCCAGGCACTGGATCAGCGCCTCGTCCATCCGCGCGGCTGTGCTGAAATACCTGCTCTCCGCCCTGTTCAACCGTCCCGCCTCCCCGCTTTGCGAACGCGGCCTCAACTCTCGCCGCCCGCGATCTCGTTTGCCAGGCGGATGATGTCGCCGGCATATCTGTCCTTGCGCTCCCGCAGGATCCGCCGGTAGATTGGGTAGTTCACGGCCATCCCCGCGAAGCCCAGCACACCCACCGCGATCCCCAGCCCGACAGACAGGGCCGTCCCCGGGCCGATGACGCCCATGGACAGGCACATCCCTGCCCCGGCGACCAGCGCGCAGAGGATGCCAAAGGTGTACGCGAAGACCTGGGCGGGCATTTTCGCCGCCCGGTCCAGCTTGCGAAGGGCGACCACCTTTGACGCGCTTTTTTTGGAATACTCGTTCACAATGGCCTCGGCATAGATCTTGTCTGTGTTCATCCCGCGATACCTCCCGTTTGATTTGGTGATGACAGAATAACAAACGGCACGCGAAAACGGAACAACAAGATCCCCGATCTCTGTCGAGTTGTGGGCCCGTTTCCTCTCATTGACTGTCATCGCGGCACGAATCTATGGCCTTTCCCCGTTTCACCCAAAAAAGCGGCGGCCAGGGCCCCTCCCTCTACCTGAACCGGGGTGGCACTCCTAGTAGTCTGGCACTAAATACCACGGCAACCCTCTCGCGACCATATAAAAAAATCTCCCCAGCCACGCTTAGCGCGCGATTAGGGGAACTTTACCTGGAAAATTTCCTGTAACTGTTTTGCACCAAGAGGCCCTTTGTAACGCACAAAAGGCATATAACGTTGTTTTTTCTCATCATTTCATGTGTTACTTATTGTATGTAGACTTTTAGTGTACATGCATAATACTTTTAACAATACTGGAGGGGATTATATGGACATTGTGAAGGTTTTTGGCAGTAATTTGCGAAAATATCGCAACAAGCTCGGACTTTCTCAGGAAACGTTTGCAGAAAAGTGTGGGTTACATCGCACCTACATAAGTGCAATCGAATGCTATCATCGTAGTATTTCGTTGGAAAACATTCAGCGCATTGCCGATGCGCTGGATATTGAAACATACAAATTATTTTTGGAGGATAATTAATAATGCAGTATTTTTTAACTAAACAACAACTCATGCGAATGGAAAAAGGTCTTAAAGCTACTATCGCCATCCCTTTTATTGATGACATTGAAGATTACACGGTTGAAGCAATTTTAGAGTATGCAAAAGAAATTAACGGTATCGATCCTTTTATTAATACTCGTTCTAAACGCCTATATGACGTAGTAGATACAAAATCAAAAATTGGATATTCTGTAAAAAGTTTAAAGTGGGCTTTTCACGTTGGAATAGAATCTGAATTTGAGTTAGTAATTCAACGTGCTGATATTTTCAAGAAAGCAACTGTATTAGGGTTTGAGCATCTTGACATTAACTCAGACCCTCAAAAACTTGGTGCCGCTTTACTGGAACACTGGAGAATAAAAGTTGAAGAGGATGCAATTGCCCAAGAAGTAAAAGACAAAAGAGTATTTGTTTTATTGAAGTCAATTGATAATAAAAAATTTGCATTTTTCGAGGAAGATATTAAGTTGTATCAACGAGATGAAATCACTTGGAGATGGACAGACGGCACCAAAACTGGTCTTCAAGGTATTCGTAAGAAAGACCAGATGTGCATTTACAGATGGTATCCAAACCAAAAACAATTTTTTGAACGCTTCAAACTCCCTGCAAACATCCAAAAATTGGAAATCAATCCTATAAGGCTTGAAAAAGCTCAAGTTGTTGACATTCTTCTTCCTTGCCTTGAAGGGCAGCAATAATATGATCTGCTAATTGTTCCATAAAATAAGGGGGAACAGCATTCCCAATTTGACCAGCTTGGTCATTTCGACTCCCCAAGAAACGAAAATCGTCCGAAAAAGATTGGATACGGGCGGCTTCCCGCATTGTAAGTCCTCTAACTTCTCGTGGGTGAGCAAATCGACCCGACCCAATGTGGAACACCCACCTTGTGATGGTTGGCGCCACAGATGTATAATCAAGTCTGCCATATGCGCCAGAATATCCGCTTTTGACTTGGAGTTCTTCGGGCATATCTCTCAGCCCTTGCCCTGGTCCAATAGATGCTATTCTTGCGGTCTGCGTAGCTTTCATAACATTAGCGATATGATTGTATAATAAAGTTGAATTTACCCTCATATGGCGCTGGTAATCGTTCAATGCTTTACCACTATATGGCATTCCGTCATAGCCTTCGCCTTGATTTACAATTGGCAAGTCAGAAATGGCATCCCATCCCGTAAGGATCTCTTCGTTTTCTTTAGGAAACGAAGGGATTCCTTTTTTTGAAGCAAAGAAAAAACACCTACGACGTTTTTGCGGTATTCCATAGTGTGACATATCGATAATTTTTACTTTTACTCTATACCCCCACTTTTGAAATGTCTCTATGATCTCATTTCTCACAATACCGTCAAATGCATTATAGATTTCGGCGACATTTTCTATAATTACAATTGTTGGCTCAATTTCTTTCACAAATCTTAGATAGGCCTTATAAAGTTGGTTCCTCGGATCTTCTAAAAATCTCCAAGAAGCAGGTACATTTTTTGAAAACCCCTGGCACGGTGGCCCGCCAATTATAACATCTACACTCTGAGGATCGACATCTATACTTTTTAGAACTTCTATTGGGTCTGCATCGGTGATATCTAAATTCACCGTTTTAGCATCTTTATGATTATATTGATATGTTTTCAAGGCAACATCCCAGATGTCCAGGCCAGCTAAAACATGAAATCCTTTTTTTGCCAAGCCCCAAGACATTCCCCCACATCCGCAAAAAAGATCTAGTACATTATATCTATCCATGTTAATTTCCTTCCTGGTGAACATGACAGTTGACAAGCGTAAAATATTGATAAATCTCGCATGGTTTTCACATTAAATCATCTTTTGGGCCTGTCATCATCTTGTTCGTCGAATTTGGAACTTGGCGGTCAGAGTATCAACATTTAATATGAAAGTTTTGAGTCTTATCCTGATGCCTTGTTATTAAAATTATATCACACGCGCCGAAAAAAAACAACTTACGTTCCGGCATTTCGATCGATTTGTTCTGACGGACCTGCCTGGCAGGGTCTGTGCGGGGGTCAGGCGGGGTTCAGGTCGGTCAGGGCTTGTTGGATGTCCGCGTTGATGCAGATGGACTGCGCTTCGATCTCCCGGGGGCAGGCGGCTTCGCCGGCGTTGATACAGGCGTAGGTCGCCGATGGGTTGCGGGCGGTCATGCGCTGGAAGGGGTACTTGATGATGGCCGGGGTGTTGTAGCCCACGCCCAGCTCTAAAAACAGGACCCGCCCGCTCCCACGGGTCCGCAGAAACGCCTCGTACCGCTCCGCCGCCTGGTGCCAGCCTTGGTCCTCCACAAATTTGTCGTCGGCGCGCAAATTCATGGTCAGGGGCCGGCCGCAGTAGGGGCAGACGGGCAGCAATTCGGCAGGGATCCGCCTCTCCCGTTGCCGCGCCACCATCTGCCGGACCGCGCCCTCGTTGTCGAAAGTTTCCTGTCGGCACGGCCCGGAACATTGGAACAGGCCGTAGTCCCCCTGGGTGTAAAAGAGCCGCTTCTTGTCAAAGCCCGCCTTTTGAAAGCAGTGGTCCACATTGGTGGTGATGACAAAATAGTCCTTCTCCCGGACCAGCGTCAGCAGGTCGTCATAGACCGGCCGGGGCGCGTCCAGGTAGCGGTTGATGAAGATATAGCGGCTCCAATAGGCCCAAAATTCCTCCGGCGTGGGGAAGGGGTAAAAGCCGCCGGAGTACATATCGGAAAAGCCGTAGACCTCGGCAAAATCGGAGAAGTACCGATCAAACCGCGCCCCGGTATAGGTGAACCCCGCCGCAGTGGACAGCCCCGCGCCCGCGCCGAGCACCACGGCGTCCGCCGTGTCCAGCGCCCCCCTGAGCCGCCGGATATTATCCGAGTAGTCCCCGGTAGATTTGGGCGTCCACGTCCTTGAAAACATTAAAAATCACCTCCGTGTCGCCTCTGTATTGCCGAACCGTGTCCACGGCGATCTTTGCGGCCTCGTCATTTGGAAAATGAAATTCCCCCGTGGAAATACAACAAAAAGCCACGCTCTTGATCTTGTTCCGCTGTGCCAGTTCTAAACAGGCGCGGTAGCAGGAGGCCAGCAGGGCCCGGTCCCGGTGGGTGACGCCGCCGGAGACGATGGGGCCGACGGTGTGGAGCACATAGTCGCAGGGCAGGTTGAAAGCGGGGGTGAGCTTGGCCCGCCCGGCGGGCTCCTCCCTCCCCTGCTTTTCCATGAGCGCGGCGCAGGCCAGCCGGAGCTGGACCCCGGCGTAGGTGTGGATGGCGTTGTCGATACAGCCGTGGCAGGGGGCGTAACAGCCGGTCATGCCGGAGTTGGCGGCGTTGACGATAGCGCCGCACTTGAGGGTGGTGATGTCGCCTTGCCAGAGGTAGACGCCTGGCTCCACGGGGGTCAGGTCGGCCAGGTCCGTCACGCCCTTCCGGGCGGTCTCCCCTTGCAGATACGCGTCCTGCACCGCCAAAAACTCCTCCCCGACGGGCCGCGGCGGGCGGACGTTCATCAGGGAGCGGAGCAGTCTCCTCTGTCCCGTCTCGTCGCCGGGGATGGGGAGGTCCCGATATCGCAGCTCCTCCCGTAAAAGGGAGCGGAGCAAATAGATCCGGCGCTCTGCCTGGGTCATTCCATCACCGCCGTTTTTTCGTCCGAATGGTTTGCCGCCTGGTAGTTCTCCCCCCACGCTTTCATGGCGTCCAGGATGGGCTGGAGGCTCCGCCCCAACTCCGACAGCGCGTACTCCACCCTGGGCGGGACCTCGGGGTAGACGGTGCGGGTGATGATCCCGTCGGCCTCCATGGAGCGGAGGCTGTCGGTCAGCACCTTCTGGCTGACCCCCTCCAGCGAGCGATGCAGCTCGTTGAACCGCCAGGGGCGGTCCAGGAGGTTGCGTATGATGAGCAGCTTCCACTTGTTCCCGATGAGCTGTACCGTCGTGGCCACAGGGCACTCGGGCAGAAGCTCGGCTTTCGTTTTCACAAAACCGCCCCCCACATTCAAATTGGATGTTACATCTGATTTTAATGTACGCCCCCGCTCCCGTCAAGTAGTTACAAAAAGGTGCGTATCCCCACAAAAAAGTGCGTACTTGCGGAGAAACAGAAAATCCGTACAATGGAAAGCACAGGAGGCAAAACGCCTCTGAAGTCAGAAAGGAGGACACGACCATGGCGCTCTCTCATCTCGCCGACTGGGCGAAGGACAAGGCGGCTTCCGCCTGTGGGGCCGCCTACGGCGCGGCTGACAAGCCCGCGGAGACCCCCGCCGCGTGCGGCGCCGCCGCCCCGGAGGAAAAGCCCGCCGCCTGTGGGGCCGGGGACAAGAAGTAAAGCTCCCGCCTGTCCCAAACCGTTCCCGGCGGGGCACTTCCGCCGGGAACGCGCGACTTTTTTCGGCTTGACCGATTTTCATAGTAAGCGAGGACTGACCATGAAACAGTATTTCTCCTTTCAATGGCACATCACCGACCAGTGCGACCAGCGGTGCAAACACTGTTACATCTTCTCCGGCGACGCGGGCCACGAACTCAAAAGCATGACCTGGCCCCAGATGGAGGACACCTTCTACAACTGCCTGGACTTCTGCCAGGTGTACGGCCGTCTGCCCTACTTCTACCTCACCGGCGGCGACCCCATCCTCCACCCGGATTTCTGGCGGCTGCTGGCGCTGTTCAAGGAGCACAACGTCCCCTTCACCATCCTGGGCAACCCGTTCCACTTAAACGACCAGGTGTGCCGGGAGATGAAGTTCTTCGGTTGTGAGAAGTACCAGCTCTCCCTGGACGGTCTGCGGGAGACCCACGACTGGTTCCGCAAGCCCGGCTCCTATGACTGTACGATAGAGAAAATCGGCTGTATCAACCGCGCCGGGATGCGGAGCGTCGTTATGACCACGGTATCGAAAACAAACCGCGCGGAGGTGCCGGGGATCATCGACGCGGTGGTGGCGGCGGGGGCGAACGTGTTCGCCTTCTCCCGCTACGTCCCCAGCGGCGGCGACCTGGATGCCTCCATGACGCCCCAGGAGTACCGGGACCTGCTGGCGGTCTGCGACAAGAAATTTAAGGAATATGAGGCGGCGGGCTGTCAGACCTATTTCAACAAAAAAGACCACCTCTGGACGCTCTACGAGTATGAGACGGGGGCCTTTCAACTCCCCGAAAACGCCGAGGCGGGCATGATCTACGGCGGGTGCAACTGCGGCAACTGCCACATCACCATCCTGCCCACCGGCGACGTATACGCTTGCCGCCGGGTGGCGGAGAGCAAGGTCGGCAACGTGTTCACCGACCGGCTGGCCGATGTGTGGGTGTGCGGGATGGAGCGGTACCGGGACTATACGAAATTCCAAAAGTGCGCCAAGTGCGAGCTCCTCCCCTACTGCCGGGGCTGTCCCGCCGTGGCCAGGGGGACGAGCGGCGACTTCTACGCCGCCGACCCCCAGTGCTGGAAGGAAGTGGGACAATATCCGCGCTCGGTGTGCAAAGCACACCGGCCTGCCTCCGGCAGGCGCACTTTTGCTCTGCAAAAGTGCTGGCGCGAATGTTACACCATAGTCTAAACCGGCCTTGTCGGTTTGGCGCCGCTTTGCGGCGCACAAGCCGCAAAGCGGCTTGTAACTATGGTATAATGGAGCTTCTGGAGCTGATGAAATGCCGCCGCTCCATCCGCAGATATCAGGACAGGCAGATCTCCCGGGCGGATCTGGAGACGATCCTGGAGGCGGGCGCCTACGCGCCCAGCGCCGGGGGCGGCCAGCGCAGATTTTTGGTGGGCGTCCGCAACCAATCGCTTGTAGAGACGATCGGCAGGCTGAACGTGGCCCGGTTTGACCGCTCTAAGCTGTCGGGGAGTTACGTCTCCGCCGACCAGCCCAGCATCATCGACGACCCCGCCATCAAAAGCGGGTTTTATGGCGCGCCCGCCGTCTGCGTGGTCTTTGCCAGGAAAAATTTTCTTTACAGTGTCCCCGACGCTTTCTGCTGTGCCGAAAACATGGTGCTGATGGCGGCGGAGCTGGGCATTTCCTCCTGCATCGTCGCCAGGGGCGAGGAGACCTTTGACAACGAGATCGGCGCGGCCCTCCTGCGGGACTGGGCCGTGCCGGAGGAATATATCGCCCGGTGCTTCGTGACCCTGGGCTATTGTGACGGGCCGTACCCGGAGCCCAAACCCAGGAAGGCAAATTGGGGCAAAATTATAGAGTGAGGTGCATAGCATGGACGCGCAGACCTGTCTGAAAAAATTAGAGTATGTGGGCGTGTTGGCTTTTGCCACGGTGGACAAGGACGGCGCGCCGCAAATCCGCAACATCTCCGCCATCCACTACGAGCCGGACAGGATGATCTTTTTCACCGCGAAGGGAAAAGCCTTTTGTGAGGAACTCCTGGCCGACGGGCGCATACAGGTGCTGGGGTACACCAAGTATAAAGAGATGATCCGCCTGTCCGCGAAGGCGGTCCCCGTCCCGGCGGGCGAGCGGGAAAAGTGGATCGACAGGATCTTTGCCGAACAGCCCTACCTCTCCAACGTCTACCCCGGCGACACCCGAAAGCTGGCGGGGATCGTCTTTGAGATCAGGGACGCGGAGATCGAGTATTTTGACCTGGGCGTCAACCCCATCTTCCGGGAGAGCTATACCATCGGCGCGGGGAATTTTACGCAAAAGGGCTACGTCATTCTTGATAACTGTATCGCCTGCGGCCGAAAACTGTCCCCAGCGGTGCATCGAGCCGGGAACGCCCTACCATATCCAGCAAAACCACTGTCTCCACTGCGGAAACTGCGCCTCGGTCTGCCCGGTCAAGGCGGTGGCGAAAAAGGCTGACGTTTATAAGGACAAAAACGCCTGATAAGCCATCTCGCTCTCATTTTCTCTCCTAAAAACAGGTGGACGGTTTTATGACCGTCCACCTGCTTTATCGCTCCGCCTCCTCCGCACGGGCTTCACAGTTTGTTTACAGTTCTTTTCAGGTTGATTTTGGGTTGAACTGGTATGCTGGCTCCAATCATGAAAAGGGGGTCGGTCCCATGTCTCAAACCTCTGCGCCGGTGAAGGAGAGACGGAAATTTCCAGTCAAGAAGCTGATCAAATGGGTCGTTCTCCTGGCTGTGCTGGGCGTGGCCGGATTTTTGATCCTGCGGCACTTCACGGCCAGAGAGGGCGACCGATCCGCCCGGGGCGACGCGGCCCGGATCACCGCCCAGGTGGAGCGGCGCACCATCACAAGCTCCCTGAGCGGCAGCGGCACGCTCCAGCCGGCCGCCTCCTATACGGTCACCGCCCTGGTCCAGGGGGACATCCTCTCCGACACCTTCCAGGAGGGGGACCTGGTGGAGGAGGGGCAGGTCCTCTACTACATCGACAGCTCGGACGCCGCCAACAACATCGAAAAGGCCCAGCTCTCCCTGTCCCAGGCCCAGAGGAGCTACAACAACACCCTGAAGGATCAGTACGTCACCTCCGACGCCTCCGGGCAGGTCTACTCCCTGGAGGTGGAGGAGGGGGACAAGGTCAACAACGGCCAGACCATCGCTCTGCTCCGGGACAGCTCGGTGATGACCCTGGAGCTCCCCTTTCCCGCCGACGACGCCAAGGGCTTTTTCGTGGGGCAGACCGCCCAGGTCACGCTGGACGGCTCCTTTGAGGTGTTGACCGGGACGGTGACGGCGGTGGCCGCCACCGACACGGTGGCGGCGGGCAACTCCATCCAGCGCGCCGTCACCATCGAGGTGGAGAACCCCGGCGGGCTCTCCACCGGCCAGGCCGCCGCCGCGGAGGTCAACGGCGTGGGCTGCGCGGCCAGCGGCGTGTTCTCCTACCGCGCCCAGTCCACCATCACCGCCCCCGCCGCCGGGACGATCACCCAACTGAACATCCAGGAGGGGGACTGGGTGACCGGCGGCCAGACCGTCGCCATTTTGGGGGGCGACGACCTGAACAACTCCATCCAGAACGCCCAGGACTCCCTGCGAAACGCGGAGCTGTCCATGGAGAACACACAGGAACAGCTGGAGAACTACACCATCACCGCCCCGGTCAGCGGCACGGTGGTGGACAAGAATAAAAAGGCCGGGGAGGCCATCTCCAACGCCAGCGCGGACCAGACCCTCTGCACCATCTACGACCTGTCCTATCTGGAGATGACCCTGTCCATCGACGAGCTGGACATCAGCAAGGTGGCGGTGGGCCAGACGGTCAGCATCACCTCCGACTCGGTGGAGGGAAAGAGCTACACCGGCGTGGTCACCAAGGTCTCGGTGGTGGGCAGTACCTCCATGGGGATCACCTCCTATCCCGCCACCATCCGCATCGACGAGACCGACGGTCTGCTCCCGGGGATGAATGTGGACGCGGAGATCGTGCTCAGCCAGGTGGAGGACGCGCTGACCATCCCCTCCGCCGCCCTGGAGCGGGGGAACCGCGTGCTGATCTCCGACACCTCCCCCAGCGCGGTCAACGCCCTGGCCGACCAGGAGGCCCCGGAGGGATACGTCTATGTCCAGGTGGAGACCGGCGCCAGCGACGACAGCTACATTGAGATCACCTCCGGCCTCCAGGAGGGGGACAGCGTGGCCTACACCCCCGCCGTGGGGGAGAGCAGTGAGATGCCCTTTGGAATGCCCGGCGCCATGGGCGGGATGAATATGCCCGGCGCCGGGGGCGGCGGATTCCCCGGCGGAGAACGCGGCGGCGCCGGGGGCGGCTTCAGCGGCAATCCCAACCGGGGCGGGAACTTCGGGGGGCGCTGAGCATGGAGACCCTCATTGAATTTCGCCAGGTCTGCAAGTACTACCGCATGGGCGAGGAGACGGTGGTGGCCGCCGACCACATCGACATGACCATCCAGCGGGGGGAGTTTGTGGCCATCGTGGGCCAGTCCGGCTCGGGCAAGAGCACCTGCATGAACATCATCGGCTGTCTGGACGTCCCCTCGGAGGGGGTCTACCTGCTGGACGGGCAGAATGTGGGCCAGCTCTCGGCCAAAAAGCTGGCCGCCATCCGCAACAAGATGCTGGGCTTCATCTTCCAGCAGTATAACCTCCTGCCCAAGCAGAGCATTTTGGAAAACGTGGAGGTGCCCTTGATGTACGCGGGCGTGCCACGGGGTGAGCGGCGGCGGCGGGCCATGGAGGCGCTGGAGCAGGTGGGCCTGGCCGACAAGTACCGCCACAGGCCCAGCCAACTCTCCGGCGGCCAGCAGCAGCGGGCGTCCATCGCCAGGGCGCTGGCCGGACGGCCCGCCATCATCCTGGCCGACGAGCCCACCGGCGCCCTGGACAGCCACACCGGCCGGGAGGTGCTGTCCATGCTCCAGGACGTCCACCGCCAGGGCAACACCGTCGTCCTGATCACCCACGATAACTCCATCGCCTGCCAGGCCCAGCGCATCATCCGCCTGGAGGACGGCCGGGTGGTCTATGACGGGGATCCCCACGCGCCCCAGGCCGTGGTGCGCCACCGTCCCGGCGGAGAGGAGGCGGCCCAGTGAGCATTTTGGAGACCTTTGGCCTGGCCCTGCAAAATATTTGGGCGAGCAAGGTCCGCACCCTGTTGACCATGCTGGGCATTATCATTGGCGTCACCGCCGTGATCGTCATCGTGGGGCTGGGAAACGGGATGCAGAACTATATGCGCGACTCCTTCGCCTCCCTGGGCACCAATCAACTCACCGTGATGATCTCCGGCCGGGGCTCCTCCCGGAGCATCTCGGTGGATGAGATGTACCAGCTGGTGGAGGATAACGCCTCCCTGCTGGATGGGCTCTCCCCCACCGTGTCCGTGATGGGGCAGATCAAGGTGGACACCGAGACCCTGTCCTCCTCCGTCACCGGCGTGGGGGAGGACTACCTGGATATGAAGGGCCTCACCCTGGCCCAGGGCCGGGGGATCCAGTACGCGGACGTCTCGGAGCGGCGCACCGTGTGCGTGGTGGGGGCCTATGTGGCCCGGGAGTATTTTCAAAACAACGCCGTGGGCCAGACCCTGCGGGTCAACGGCAGGAAGGTGAGCATCGTCGGGGTCCTGGAACAGCAGGAGGATGACATGGACGAGGGCGGGAGCGACGACTGCCTCTATCTGCCCTATTCCACCGCCTCCCGCTTCTTCTCCGGCGGACAGGTGAGCAGCTACATGGTGACGGTGGCCGACGAGGACCGCATCAACGACGCCCAGACCGTTCTGGAGGACGCCCTCTACGCCGTCTTTGGCGACAGCGACTCCTACACCGTCTCCAATATGGCGGCGGCGCTGGAGACCATGAACTCCATGATCGGCATGGTCATCACGATCCTGGCCCTCATCGCCGGGATCTCCCTTCTGGTGGGGGGGATCGGCATTATGAATATCATGCTGGTCTCGGTGAGCGAGCGCACCCGGGAGATCGGCATCCGAAAGGCCCTGGGGGCGCGGGAGGGGGTCATCCTCCGGCAGTTCGTCATCGAGGCGGCCACCACCTCCGGCCTGGGCGGCCTGTTCGGCATCGCCCTGGGCTATCTGCTCTCCCGGGTGGCCACCGTGGTGATCACCAACCTCACCGAGACGGCCATCACCGTCTCCCCCTCCCTGGCGGCGGTGGCCATGGCCTCCGGCATCTCCATCGCCATCGGCGTGCTGTTTGGTTTTCTCCCCGCCCGCAAGGCGGCCCGGCTCAATCCCATCGACGCTTTGAGATACGATTAAAGGAGTGCTGTTTTATGAAACGATGGATCTCTTTCGCGCTGGCGCTGTGTCTGCTGACGGCGCTGTTCCCGTCCGTACAGGCCGCCGCCCCGGCGGACAGCAGGGACGAGATGCTGGCCTGCCTGAAGGCGCTGGACATCCTGGAGGGGGACGAGACGGGCGATCTGAAGCTGTCCGCGCCGGTCACCCGCGCGGCCTTCGCCAAGCTGTTGGCGGCCACCTCCCTCTACCGGGACGACCTGGGCGGCCAGGGGGCGGGCTACTCGCTCTTCACCGATGTGAAGAGCGGCCATTGGGCCGGCGGATATATCAAGCTGTGCCTGGATAACGGCTGGATGATCGGCTATACCGACGGCTCCTTCCGCCCGGACGACCCCGTCTCCCTGGAGGAGGCGTGTACCGCCGAACTGCGGCTGTTGGGCTATGGAAACGCCGACCTCTCCGGCCCCTTCCCCGCCGCTCAACTGAACAAGGCCGCCGCCGTGGGACTGCGGGACGGCCTCGCCGCCCAGCAGGGGCAGGAGCTGACCCGGGAGGACTGCGCGCGGCTCTTTTACAACCTGCTCACCTGTAAGACCGCCCAGGGCCAGGTCTACGCCTCCACGCTAAACCTCCCGTTGGACAGCGACGGGGAGGTGGATTACCTGGCGGCGGTGAAGGAGGACCTGGAGGGGCCCTTCCTCAGCGGGGAGACGGCGCCCGCCCTGCCCACCGCCCCCGAGGTGATCTACCTCAACGGCCAGCGGACATCCAACATTTCCTGGCAGAAGGACGATGTGTACTACTACGCCCACGGCTACCTGTGGGTCTACCGGGAGCCGGTCTACGGCCAGATCTCCGCTCTGAACCCCACCGCGGCCGACCCTGAGACGGTGAGCGTCAACAACAAGACCTATACGCTGGGCGGCGGCGCGGTGAAGGAACAACTCTCCGCCCTGGGCTTCAGGGCGGTGGGCGCCAATGTGACGCTCCTGCTGGGCATGGACGGCGAGGTGGCCGCCGTCCGCGCCGTCAGCGGGCCCTTCGTGGCGGGGGATGCCGACGCGCTGAGCTTTACGCCCCGGACGGTCTACCGGGACGGCGTGCGCTCCGACAGCGCCGCGCTGTCCCGGTACGACGTCTACTATTACAGCGCCGACGAATCCGCCCTGTGGATCTACACCGACCGGGTCTCCGGCAGGATCCAGGCGCTGACGCCCAGCCTGTCCGACCCCACCGCCGTCACCATCTCCGGCCAGAGCTACACCTTGGCCACCGACGCCCTGTCCCGGAAGCTGTCCAGCCTCAACGGCAAGTGGACGGATCGGTTCGTCACCCTGCTTTTGGGCATGGACGGCACGGTGGTGGAGGTACTGACCGACGAGGCGGTAGAGGCCACCTACTACGGGGTGGTGCAGTCGGCCGCCAAAACGGCGGCGGACGGCGCGGTGGAGTGGCAGGTCACCCTTCTGTGTACCGACGGCCGCCAGCACACCTTCTCCGCCAACGCCAGTCAGGACTGGGAGGCGGGCGACCTGGTCCGGGTGACGGTGGACCAGGACGGGGCGGAGTTTGAGCCTCTGCGGAGGCAGTCCCTCTCCGGCGCGGTGGATGCCAGCGCCTCCAAGGCGGGCAGTTACGTCCTGGCCGACAACATCAAGGCCCTGGACGTGGACGAGGACGGAAACGGCGGGACGGTGGAGCGTTCGGAGCTGGCGGGGCTGACCCTCTCCGAGAGCAACGTGCTCTACTACGCGCTGAACGACAGCGGCCAGGTGGAGCACCTGATCCTGCAAAACGCCACCGAGGCCCTGTGGGAGTACGGTCTGCTGACCGAGGTGGAGACCCAATCCCGGGGCTCCATGAGCTACACCAACCAGTACACCATCCTGATCGACGGCCAGAGCCGGACCTACTCCTTCAACGACCAGAGCTTCCCGGTCACGGAGGGGCAGGGCGTGGCGGTGCGCTTCTCCGCCGCGGGCGAGATCATCGGGATGCGCGGCCTGACCGCGGTGGAGCTGACCGAGGTCCGGCAGTCCACCGCCACCGGCGCCGACGGAAAAAGCTATGATCTGGCGGACGAGGTGAGCGTCTGTCTGCGGGACGCGGACTGGAGCTGCTACGCCATGGAGCGGGAGGACCTTAAGACCCTGGACGCCGGCGACTACGCCTTTACCGGCTATTACGACACGGCACAGGGGAAGCTCCAGGTCATCCTGGCGCGGCAGAAATAGCGCCGGCGGACGATTTGACCCGGAATATGGAAAAAGAGGCGGGCGCGGCTGACAGCCGCGCCCGCCTCTCGCCGAAACGCCCTCTCCCACTTTGGAGACCCCCTGCCGGGACACCCCCATTTTCTCCGCCAACTCCTCCTGGGACCAGCGGTTCTTTTTCCGTAAAAATGCGATCTTTTCCGCTAATGCCATGTCTCTTTCCTCCACACAGATCGTTCGGCGGCCACATCGCCCGCCGCTGAGAAGATCATAGCGTTTTTCCCGGTCACGCGCCACCAACCGCCGGTTGAAAATCTGTCAACTGGCAGTTGCATACGCCTTTTTTGCATTATATCAGCCAGTTTCTCCCCTGACAAGGACAAATCAGGTGGGCGATCACGGTCGCCCACCTGATTCGGTTTCGCGGGTATGCCCCTCCGTTTATTCATCGAACATGACCGTGTCCGCCAGGTCCTGATTGGCGTTCAGCAGTTCCAGGTCCACCATGGACGCCGGGGCGCCGCGCTTCACGGTCTCCGTCCCCGTGACAGTCCACCCGCCGTCAGCGGCGGCCTCATTGGTGTTCACCATCACTTCCATGTCGTGATAGGTGAATTTCAGCCAGCCCTCCGCGGTGACCGTATCCTCCCCGAAGTATGTATAGTCCTCAACGCCGATCAGGGAGAAGAAATCCTGGAAGGACATATCCTCTTCCATATCGGGAAAAAGCACCCCCGCCGTGGCGACAAATCCGGCGCATTTCAGCCGGTCTTCATACTCGCTCAAAGCCCTTTCAAAATCACCGCTCTGCGTCTTCAAAAAACAGCAGGCGTATTCCGTCCCCGCCTCCCCAAAACACACAGCGGCGCTGTCCGGGGCCCCATCCAAGCGGACGATAACTTCCCCCTCAGGGTACTCACTCTTTAATTCCGCCAGCGTTTTCCCCATATCCTCAAAAAATCCCGTCCCAGCCGCCCTTTTCTCCCCACGAGCACACCCCGCCAGGAGCAAAACAACCGCAACCAAAACCGCCCCGATCCTTTTCACCACAACACTCTCCTTTCTGCCTGTTTTACTCCCACTATTTGGTTCAATATGTAATTTATAACTCTAGGAGTGTCAGACTTTCTGTTGCCAAAATGCTGTCGGGGGTTGCTATCAAACGTAACATCAGTAGAATCATGTAATTCGTTCAATGGGAAAGCATCACCCATGATATAGATTTTATTATAGATAGCTTTGATAAAAATATCAAGGGGGAAAGCATACTTGAATGGATCCTGTCATTCACGATGCACAATTCAAATATGAATGTCCGTATACTTCCAGTAGAAGTCCCGAATACGGCGGCAACGTTATGTGCGTAGCCTCCCCATTCAAACTGCCTACACAGTCAGTCTCCACCGTATTCCCTCCAAAACGTTTCCAATCCGTATGGATCAGGAGTTTTATTAGTTCGCGTTCTGGTAGAAAATATTCCTGTCCTCTGTCGCTGAGGTTAAAAACAGCAATCAGTCTTTGAGTCCTACTTCTTCGTTCCAATACATAGACACATTTCTGCTCCTGATGGCAATCAAGCCATGCAAAGCCGTCTCTGTCATAATCTCGCTCATAAAAAGCCGGTTGTGTCAGATACAGATGGTTAAGTTCCGACATGAAGATGTAAAATGAATCGTGAGCCGGATATTTTCGCAGGTTCCAGTCCTGTTCCCTCCCCTTGTCCCATTCCCGAATCTGCCCGATCTCATTCCCCATGAAATTCAATTTTTTGCCAGGATGGACCATCATATAAAGGTACAACGCCCTCGTTTGGGGGAATTTTTGCTTATAATCGCCGCTCATCTTTTGCAAGATCGTAGCCTTCCCGTGTACCACTTCGTCGTGAGAAAAGGGGAGCAGATACCGTTCGCTGTGAAAATACATCATGGAGAACGTCAATTTGTGATAGAGTTCTGATCGTGTCTCTGGCGGTGCCTGAAAATACGCCAGCGTGTCATGCATCCATCCCATGTCCCACTTATAGTCAAAACCCAAGCCACCCTTGTCCACCTCCAGTGTCACATTAGGGTAGTTCGTGGAATCCTCGGCAATCAGAATACATCCCGGATGACGCTCCTTGAGGCCCTTGTTCATGACCTTGATAAAATCCACGGCATTCCCGTTCTCACCCCTCTGCTCATCACCCTGCCAGTAAATTATCCGGCTAATGGCGTCCATCCGCAGACCATCAATGTGATATTCCGTCAGCCAGTAGTTTGCAGCTGACTGCAGAAAACTTCTTACCTCACCACGTGAGTGCATAAAGTTTCGGCTCCCCCATTCGCTTACACCTACGTCATGGCGGGGATATTCATACAACGCCGTCCCGTCAAACCTCGCAAGGCCATAGTTGTCCAACGCAAAATGTACTGGCACAAAATCCAAAATCACGCCAATGTTGTTGCAGTGTAGCGTGTCAATCAGCTTTTTCAGACCCTCCGGCTTCCCGTAGCGACTGGTAGGGGCAAAATATCCTGTGTTTTGATAGCCCCAGCTCTCGTCTGCTGGATGTTCGCTCACAGGCAGGAACTCTACATAGTTGTAACCGCTCTCTTTCAAGTAAGGCACCAACAAATCAGCCAACTCCTCATAGCGATACCAGCTACCATCATCCTTTCTGTGCCACGAGCCCAGGTGAAGCTCATAGATATTCAGTGGTTTGTTCAGAGTGTCGCCCCGGCCTTTCATCCACGTACCGTCGTTGAATCGATATGCATTCAGATTACAGACCACAGACTTGTGTGCCGGACGCAGCTCCATATAAAAGCCGTATGGGTCGCAATGGTTGGTGGAGCCACCATCTCGCGTATAAACGCGATACTCATATAAATCGCCTACGGATGCATTCTCAACCTTTATTTCATAAAAATTGCCATCATAAACACTGCCCATGGGCATCTCTTGTCCGTTCAGCACAAGGCTTACCGCTTGTGCGTTCGGCGCAAAGACCCGGAACACGACGCCGCTCGGCGTCAAATGCGCCCCCATGTACTTGTAAGCGTCAAATGTTTGCCCTGTATAGAATCCGTACATATCCATAATGCATCCTCCTTTTTATTGACGAAAGTACAGTAATATACTATAATCTATTTTATAAGATATAGCGTATAATTTTCAATGTGCGATATTTCCTGACCGTCCATTATTAGACAACCAGGCAAAATCGTCAAGAAGGTGCAAACATGGACTTGAGAGAAAAAAAGACGCGGCGTGCCCTTGCCAACGCTTTTCTCACGTTGCGGGCTAAGAAGCCGTTGGAGAAGATCACCGTCAAGCAGCTAACGGAGTTAGCCGAGATCAGCAAAGCCACATTCTATCTGCACTATAGAGATGTCTACGACTTATCCGAACAAATGCAGAGCGACATCATAAAAAAGGTGCTTGCTGGGATAAACTCACCAGAGTTGATGATTTCTGACCCGGTACGTTTTACAATAGAGCTATTCAACTCTTTTTTAGACTATCAGAGTATCATTGATACACTTTTCTCCGGGGGGCAGGCTTCGCTTCTTCCGCAACGAGTTGAGCAGGGCTTGAGGGAGTTCATCTTCGCCCGTCTACCCGAAAAGCGGAGCGATGCACGCTTCAATATCCTGCTAACATATAAGATTCAGGGCGCTTACTACGCCTTTGTTGAGAACCGACACAAATTTGGCGACGAGACTGTGATTGAAATTCTGGAAACATTTCAAGCAGATCTACAACTATAGAAAAGTTACGGGCAATCTGAAGAAGTCAGAATCGGTCATTATAATGGACGCTGGGAATTCCCCAGCGTCCCAGCTTAAGATTTAGGCGTAAATCAGTCCTGGATCCACTATTTCAACCGCTGCCGCCCGGATATTGTTCATCCGTCTCACCCAGCCCATCGGGTCTTCTGTCTTCAGCGCCTCAGTGACGTCTTAGATAATTTCGCAGAGCAAAAAAATCCCTTACCGAGCAATGTCATCGGTAAGGGATTTCATAATGATCATTCCCACTCGTTGTTGGGCATCATATTTAACGGATTTTGCTTCATCAATTTGATACCTCATTCTTTTGATTATTTG
>CANQVO010000015.1 GCA_947627325.1 uncultured Oscillospiraceae bacterium
ATGAACGTGGCCCGGCGCACCTGCGGCTACATCGGCACCCAGTTCTGGAACCAGGGCCGCACCCAGGAGATCAAGGAGCGGGTGCTCCACCTGTAAGTCAGACCCCACCGCGCTGGGACGCATGGATCGATCCAATAGGGGCGGGCCTTTGACCCGCCCCTATTCTTATGAGGAGTGGGCGCGATGTACTACGGAGAGATCAAAAACTGCGATATCGCCAACGGGGAGGGGGTGCGGGTGACCCTCTTTGTCTCCGGCTGTACCAACCACTGCCCCGGGTGCTTCCAGCCCCAGACCTGGGACTTCACCTACGGCCGCCCCTTCACCGCCGAGACGGAGGAGACGATTTTGGAGATGCTGGCCCCCAGCTACATCAACGGCCTGACCCTCCTGGGCGGGGAGCCCTTCGAGCCGGAGAACCAGCGGGCCCTCCTGCCCTTTGTCAAGCGGGTGCGGGCGCGGTACCCGGACAAGAACATCTGGTGCTTCACCGGCTTCACCCTGGACAAGCTGGCCGACCCCGCCTTCCCCAAACACTGCGAGGCCACCGGGGAGCTGTTGGGGCTCATCGACGTGCTGGTGGACGGCCCCTTCGTCCAGGAGAAGAAGAACCTGGCCCTCCGCTTCCGGGGCAGTGAGAACCAGCGGCTCATCGACCTAAAGACCACCCGGGCCACGGGGGCGCTCACCCTCCTGCCCGACCGGCAGCGGGGGCGGGTATGAAGCTGGACGTAACGGAGGCCCTGCGCTACCTGGGGGTGCGGGGGGAGCCCGACCCGGACCTGGCCGCCCAGGTGGCCCGGACGGCGGAGGAGTTGACAAACCGCCTGACTCCCCGGTATACTTATCAGGTCTTTGACCTGACCCGGGCCGGGGACGGCCTCCGCCTGGCCGGGACGGAGGTGGTCCTCACCGGGTCCACCGCGGCGCGGATGCTGGAGTCGTGCCGCCGGGCCGCCCTGCTGGCCTGTACTTTGGGGGCCCGGTTCGACCGAATGCTCCTGGCCGCCCAGGCCCGGGACATGGCCCAGGCGGTGGTGCTGGACGCCTGCGGCGGGGCGTGGGTGGAGGCCGGGTGCGATGCCGCCCAGGCGGAGATCGCCGCGCGCTTCCCCGGCCAGTACCTCACCGACCGTTTCAGCCCCGGCTACGGCGACCTGCCCCTGACGCTCCAGAGCGGGCTGTGCGCCCTGCTGGACGCCCCCCGGCGGCTGGGGCTCTACGTCACCGAGAGCCAGATGCTGACGCCGGTGAAATCGGTGACCGCCCTGGTGGGGATCGCCGACACGCCCCAGCCCGCCCGGGTGCGGGGGTGCCGTTTTTGCGCGATGAACAAGACCTGTACGCTGTCTCGGGAGGGAGAGGCTTGTGGAAGATAAGATCTGGAAAGAGGGCCTGACCCTGCTGGACGGGGCCATGGGCACCATGCTCCAAAGGGGCGGGGCCCTGCCCCCGGGGACCCGGCCGGAGCTGGCCGCCCTGGTCTGCCCGGAGGCCCTGACCGGCATCCACCGGGCCTATGTGGAGGCGGGGAGCCGGATCGTCTACGCCAACACCTTCGGCTGTAACGCCAAAAAGCTGGCGGGGAGCGGCCACGGGGTGGAGGAGGTGGTGGCCGCCTCGGTGGCCGCGGCCAGAGCGGCGGCGGGGCGGGAGGCCCTGACCGCCCTGGACGTGGGGCCCCTGGGGGAGCTTTTGGAGCCCCTGGGCAGTCTCACCTTCGAGGGGGCCTACGACCTCTTTCGGGAGGTGATGGAGGCCGGGGCCCGGGCGGGGGCCGACCTGATCGTCATCGAGACCATGACCGACCTCTACGAGGCCAAGGCCGCCCTGCTGGCCGCCAAGGAGGCCACCGATCTGCCCGTCTTTGTCACCATGACCTTTGAGGAGAGCGGCCGGACCTTCACCGGCTGTACCGTCTCCGCCGCCGCCCGGACGCTGGAGGGGCTGGGGGCGGACGCCATCGGCCTCAACTGCTCCCTGGGCCCCGACCAGCTGGCCCCCCTGGTGGAGGAGTTGGCCGGGGCCACCACCCTGCCCATCATCGCCAAGCCCAACGCCGGTCTGCCCGACCCCCTGGACGGCCACTACCCCATGGGCCCGGAGGAATTTGCCCGGGCCCTGGTCCGGCTGGTGGAGCTGGGGGCGGGCATCGTGGGCGGCTGCTGCGGCACCACCCCCGCCTACATCGCCGCCGCCCGGGCGGCCCTGGCGGGGAAGGTCCCGGGCCGGCGGACTTACCGGCCCGGCTCCTTTTTGTGCACCCCCACTCGGTGCCTGGAACTGGGCGGGGCGCGGGTGATCGGGGAGCGGATCAACCCCACGGGGAAAAAGCGCCTGCGCCAGGCCCTCCAGGAGGGGGACCTGGACTACGTCCTGGACCTGGCCGTTCAGCAGGAGGACGCGGGGGCGGATATCCTGGACGTGAACGTGGGCTGTCCCGGCGTGGACGAGGCCGCCCTGCTGCCCCAGGTGGTGAAAAAGCTCCAGGCCGCCGTCTCCCTGCCTTTGCAGATCGACTCCGCCGACCCCGCCGCGTTGGAGGCCGCCCTGCGGGTCTACAACGGCAAGGCGGCGGTGAACTCGGTGAACGGGGACCCGGCGTCCCTGGCGGCGGTCTTGCCCATCGTCAAGCGGTACGGCGCGGCGGTGGTGGGCCTGTGCCTGGACGAAAAGGGCCTACCCCAGACGGCGGAGGAGCGGCTGATCATCGCCCGGCGCATCCTGGACGCCGCCCTGGCCCAGGGCATCCCCCGGGAGGACGTGTGGATCGACTGTTTGACCATGACCGTCTCCGCCCAGCAGGAGCAGGCGCGGGAGACCTTGCGGGCGGTGCGGACGGTGCGGGAGGAGCTGGGGCTCCAGACGGTGCTGGGGGTGTCCAACATCTCCTTCGGCCTGCCCCGGCGGCCTTTGATGAACCAGACCTTCCTCTCCGCCGCCCTGGCCTGCGGCCTCACCCTGCCCATCCTGGACCCTAACCGGGCGGAGATGATGGACGCCGTGCGGGCCTTCCGGGTGCTGTCCGGAGAGGATGGGGACTGCGGGGCCTACGTGGAGCGGTTCGCCCAGGCGGACCAGGCTCCCGCCCCGGCCACTCCGGCGGAACAGGCCGCGCCCACCCTGCGGGAGGCGGTCTGCCGGGGTCTGGACGGGGAGGCGGGCCGGCTGGCCCGGGAGGCCCTGGCGACCATCGAGCCCCTGGCCCTGGTGGAGGGGGAGCTGATCCCCGCCCTGGACTGGGTGGGCACGGCCTACGAGACGGGGCGGCTCTACCTGCCCCAGCTCCTCAGCGCCGCCCGGGCCGCCCAGAGCGTCTTTGAGGCGGTGGCGGACCACCTGGCCAAGACCGGCGCGGCCCCGGTGAAGAAGGGCGGGCTGGCGGTGGCCACCGTCCGGGGGGACATCCACGACATCGGCAAGAACATCGCCAAGACGGTGATGGAGAACTACGGCTACCAGGTCCTGGACCTGGGCCGGGACGTGCCGCCGGAGCGGGTGGCGGAGGAGGCGGAGCGCCGGGGGCTGAAGCTGGTGGGCCTGTCGGCGCTGATGACTACCACCCTCCCCGCCATGGCGGAGACGGTGCGGCTGTTGAAGGCCCTGCCCCGGCCCCCGGCGGTCTTTGTGGCCGGGGCGGTGGTGACGGAGGACTACGCCCGGAGCATCGGCGCGGACTACTACGCCAAGGACGCCAAGGCGTCGGCGGGGATCGCCAGGGAGGTGCTGGGATGACGGAGATAGAAAACCCCCTGTGGGACAAGCTGGCCCGGGGCGAGCGGGTGGTGTGCGTGGAGCTGGATCCCCCGGTGGACGACACCATCCAGCCCTTTTTGGACGGCGTGGCGGAGTTCCGGGCCGCCGGGGCGGACGCCATCACCATCGCCGACTCCCCCGTGGGCCGTCCCCGGGCGGACAGCAGTCTGCTGGCCTGCAAGCTCAAGCGGGAGATGGGGGTGGAGACCCTGCCCCACATGGCCTGCCGGGACCGCAACGAGATCGCCACCAAGGCCCTTCTGCTGGGGCTGTCCATCGAGGGGATCCACAACGTCCTCCTGGTCACCGGCGACCCGGTGCCCGGGGAGCGGCGGGGCGAGGTCAAGAGCGTGTTCAACTTCAACTCCCGCAAGCTGGCCCAGTACGTCACCGGGCTCAACGAGACGGTCTTACGCACCCCCTTCCGGGTGTTCGCCGCCCTGGACGTGAACGCCGTCAACTTCCCCGCCGAACTGCGCCGGGCCCGGGAGAAGGAGGACTGCGGCGTGGTGGGCTTTCTCACCCAGCCGGTGCTGTCGGCGGAGGCCCTGGACAACCTGAAGCGGGCCCGGGAGGGTCTGCGGGGCAAACTCCTGGGCGGCGTGTTCCCGGTGGTGAGCCACAAAAACGCCCTGTTTCTGGACCAGCAGGTGGCGGGGGTCCGGGTGTGCCGGGAGATCATCCAGCTCTACGAGGGGGCGGACCGGGCGGCGGGGGAGGCCCTGGCCGAGGAGATCTCCGCTCAGATCGTCCGGGAGATCGCCCCCTATACCGACGGCGTCTACCTGATGACCCCCTTCCAGCGCGTCGCCCTGATGACCCGGCTCATCGCCCACGCCAAGGCGGCGGGGGAGAAGCGCCCCGGGACCTGACATGGAGGTGTTTTGCCGTGCACAACGAACTGACCCAAAAGGACCTGGAGCTGATGCGCCAGGAGCTGGACTACCGGCGCATCACCCTGCGGCCCCAACTGCTGGAGGCGGTGAAGGTGGCCCGGGGCTTTGGGGACCTGTCGGAGAATTTTGAGTACAAGGCGGCCAAGCAGGAGAAGAACCGCAACGAGGGCCGCATCCGCTACCTGGAGAACATGATCCGCACCGCCCACGTCATCCACGATGACGGCCCCGCCGACGCCGCCGGGCTCTACGACAAGATCACCGTCTACCTCCCCGAGGACGACTGCCAGGAGACCTACCAGGTGGTCACCACCGTCCGCCAGGACGCCCTCCACGGCCGCATCAGCAAGGAGTCCCCGGTGGGCAGGGCCCTGCTGGGCCGCCGGGTGGGGGAGACGGTCCACATCCAGGTGGACGAGAAGTACGGCTACGACATGGTCATCCGCGCCATCGAGAAGGGGAGCGACGACGGCTCCGCCCCGCTGAACCAGTATTGAGGGGGGCGGGGCTGTGAGGACCAGGCGGCTGGACCTGTCCGGCGCGACCCTGTGGCTGGCCCGGGTGGAGGAGGTGGAGCCGGAGGAGTGGCCCGCCCTCTACGCCCGGATGGACCCCGCCCGAAGGGCCCGGTGCGACCGCCTCCGCCGGGAGGAGGACAGGCGCCGGTGTATCCTGGCCGACGCCCTGGCCCGGCGGGCGCTGAGCGCGGAGACGGGCCTGGCCGAGGAGGCGGTGGTCTGGCGGCCCGCGCCGGGGGGCAAGCCCCGCGCCGTGGGGCTGGACAAGCACTTCAGCCTGTCCCACTCCGCCTCCCTGGCGCTCTGCGCCGTGGCCGACCACCCCGTGGGGGCGGATATCCAGCGCCGCCGCCCGGTCTCGCCGGCCATGCTCCGCCGGGTGGTTCGGGCGGGCTACGAGGGCGAGAGCGAGGAGGACTTCTTCGCCTGGTGGGTCCGGCAGGAGGCGGCGGGCAAGCTGGACGGCCGGGGACTGACCCTGGCCCCCCTGCCCCAGGGCCTGGCGTTCCGCTCCGGCGTACTGGACGAGCCGGACGGGCGGTATTTCTACTGTGTCTGCGGGGAAAAGGGGCTTTTCTCCCCGGAATGAGTGCGCTATGCTGTACGCGCGCGACACGCCCGAGCCGTGGGTGATCCCCCGCCGGGGTGTGACGGGCGCGGATATTTTTTGGGATATCCCGCCCCGCCGGGCTTTTGGGGCTTGACAGAGGGCGGGCAAACCAGTATGATATCCTGGTTCGGGCGAGGGTGGCCGACGCGATAGACGCTGCCCGCCGCCCGGGACAGAAAGAAGGCGTCCTGACTCATGCAAACTCGGATGGATATGGTCAACGGCTCTTTGGGGGATAAGATCCTGCGGTGCGCCGCGCCCCTGGCGGTGACGGGGATCCTGCAGCAGATGTTCAACGCCGCGGACCTGGCGGTGGTGGGCCAGTTCTCCGGCAAGGAGGCCATGGCGGCGGTGGGGGGCAACGCCCCCATCATCGGCCTGCTCATCAACCTGTTCGTGGGCATCTCCCTGGGGAGCAACGTCATCATCGCCCGGGCCATCGGCCGGGGGGACGGCCAGCAGGTGTCCAAGGCGGTTCACACCTCGGTGCTGGTGGCGCTGTTGGGCGGGCTCTTCATCACGGTGCTGGGGGAGTTTCTGGCCCCGAGCGTGGTGTATATGCTGGACGTTCCGGCGGAGGTGCTGCCCCTTTCCATCAAGTATCTGCGGATCTACCTCATCGGCATGCCGGTGGTGTTGCTCTACAACTTTGAGTCCGCCATCTTCCGCAGCTGCGGCAACACCAGAACGCCCCTGATCGCCCTGGTGGTCTCCGGGGTGCTGAACGTGATCCTCAACCTGGTCTTCGTCCTGGGCTTCGGCATGGACGTGGACGGGGTCGCCACCGCCACGGTGATCTCCAACCTGGTCAGCTCCGCCCTGCTGTTCGCCGCCCTGGTTCGGACGGAGCTGGACATTCGCATCCGGCCCAAAGAGCTGCGGATCCACCGAAACGTGCTGGGGCAGATCCTGAAGATCGGCGTCCCCGCCGGGGTGCAGGGGATGGTGTTTTCCTTTGCCAACATCATCATCCAATCGGCGGTGAACAGCCTTGGCACAACGGTGATGGCGGCGTCCTCGGCGGCCTACAACCTGGAGATCTTCGCCTATTACATGATGAACTCCTTCGGCCAGGTGTGCACCACCTTTGTGGGCCAGAACTACGGCGCGGGGCGGAACGACCGCTGTCGGCGGACGCTGAAACTCTGCCTGCTCCAGAGCTTTGTCAGCACCGCCGCCGCCAGCGCCCTGATCCTGCTGTTCAGCCACCCCCTGCTCAGCATCTTCAACACCGACCCCGCCGTGATCGCCGCGGGGCGGGTCCGCCTGGAATACCTCTTCCTGGGCTACCTGTTCAGCTTCGCCCAGGAGGCGCTGTCGGGCTACCTGCGGGGCTTCGGCGTCTCCTTCATCCCCGCCGCCTGCGCCGTGGTGGGCATCTGCGGGGTGCGGCTGGTGTGGGTCTTCACGGTGTTCCGCTGGTCGCCGACCTTCGCCACCATCATGCAGGTCTACCCCCTCAGCCTGGCCGTCACGGCCCTGGTGGTCCTGATCGTCAAACCCTCCCGCCGCTACGCCCTCCAACCCGCCCCCTCCGCCTGAGCGGCCTGGCCGCCTTGGCGGACGGGCCGTGCGCTGCGGCGGGCCGCAAAACGATAAAAAAGAAGGGGCATCGCCCCTTCTTTTTTACTATTCTTCATTGTTAGTCAACGGGTATCGGAAGACGCATTCGCCGGTGGTCAGGTCGTACCAGGAGAAGGACGCGGGGTGGCCCCGGTCGTCCCACACGCCGGTCCAGCTCCACTGGCCGGTCCAGACCGCCAGCATCCCGCCGGCCAGAAGGTACAGATCCTCGCAGTCGGCCCACACCACGTTGCCGGCCTCGTCCAGCAGATCGTCGGCGGCGCCGCCGGCCCGGTGGCACCGGTAGTAGATCTGGCCGGTGACGGCGTCCCGCTGTTCCCAGGCGCTGTCGTAGCCGGGAAAGGCGGGGGGCTCCGTCCCCTGTCCGCCCTCCGGCTCCGCCGGATAGCCCTCGGGGGGCGTCTCCAAAATTTGCCCGGCGGCCAGGTCCAGGTAGAGCCGCAGGGCCTCGTCGTGGTACTCCCACTCCCCGCTCTCCCCCGGATAGCGGTAGCACTCCACATAGCCAAGCCCGTCGCGCAGATACAGCCAGGGGCCGCCCTCGTTCACCCAGGAGAAGTCGTCGCCCAGATAGGGGCGGAAGTCATCGGCGGAGAAGGTGGCGACGGTCTCTCCCGCGCTGTTCCAGAACTCCAGGCCCCCTGCCCCGTCGCACAGGGCCAGGAGCCCGTCCTCCCGCTCCGCCGTGGTCACCAGGCACAGGCCCGGGGCCTCCCGCACCCAGCGCCCGTCCGCGGCGGCCACCGTCAGGTCAAAGTCCCCCCGCTTCTGGATGGGGTCCTGGTCCTGGTAGCGCGCGGCGGAGCCCCGGCTCAAAAGCAGGAACCCGCCCACGTGGGTGATGTCGGCGTAGACCGGGGCGGTGACCAGCTCCCCCCGGGCGGTCACCAGCCCGAAGCGCGCCACCTGATCGACGATGTAGTGCTCCGTTCTCAGGTAGCCCCCCGCGTAGGGCAGCAGCGCGCCGTACCCGTCCCAGCTCTGGAGGGGCCCGTCGCCGCAGTAGTGGTCGGAGTAGCGGTACAGCGGCTCCACCGGGGCGTAGGGGGTCAGGCGGGACCAGTCGGTGTAGACCGCCGGGGCGGGGGGCTCCGCCGGGGCGGGGGCGGGGGCGCACCCGGCCAGCAGGCACAGCGCCAGGGCCAGGGCGGCCGGCCGCCCCCTCACGGCGCGTCCCCCACGTCCAGCACGGACACGTAGCCCTCGTGGGCCACCAACCGCTGGCCCTCCTCGCCCAGGAGCCAGTCGTAGAGGATCCTGGCCGGGTCGTCCTGGTCCAGACCGGCGGCGGTAAGGACGTAGTAGTTGTTCAGGAAGGGGTACTCCCCGTCGCGGATGGTCTGGTCGCTGGGGGCCACGCCGTCTACCGCCAGGAGCTTTAGCCCCTCGGCCATCTTCATGTCGTTGGCGTAGTAGTACACCGTGTAGCCGATGGCGGCGGGGGTGCCGTCATAGGAGGCCACCGCCTGGATCAGATCCCCCATCTCCCCCCGGACGTAGCCCGCGGGGGCCTCCATCATAGGAAGGTCCTTCATCACCAGCTTCAGCATGGCGGTCTGACTGCCCGCCTCGGCGTTGCGCTGGAAGGGCACGATGTCCAGATCCTCGCCCCCCACCTGGGACCAGTTGGTGATCTGGCCGGTGTAGATCTGCTGGATCTGCTCGGTGGTGAGGCTGTCCACCGGGTTGTCCCGGTTCACCAGAAACACCAGCCCATCCACGGCGAAGGGCGCCATCTCCCACTCAAAGCCCCGCTCCTCCTTCTCCCGCCAGATGCTCTCGGCGGGCTCGGCGGAGAGGAGCAGGTCGGCCCGGCCCTCCATCAGCTCCCGGAAGGACTGGGTGGTGCGGGAGAACTGGGTCAGGTCGGCCACCTCCTCCCGGCTCTCCCCCAAGAGGACGCTGGCCACGGCCTGGCCCAGGGGGACGGTGGCGGTGGAGCCGTTGAGCCGGGGGAAGTTCTCCCGGGTGAAGCGGAACGGCTCGGCGCTGGGGGCGCTGGAGGCGGCGTCCGGCCCCGCCGGGCGGGCGGCACAGCCCGCCGCCAGAAGCAGCAGCGCCGCGGCGGCCAGGGCGGAGAGGATACGTCTCATCTCGTTCATCCTTTCTGTGGTCGACGGGCCTTACTTCTTCCCGCCCTTCAGGGCCTTCATCCGCAGGTCGTGCTCCAGGATGCGCTTGCGTAGCCGCAGGGACTTGGGGGTGACCTCCAGCAGCTCGTCGTCGGCCAAAAACTCCAGGCACTGCTCCAGGCTGAGCTGCCGGGGCGGCACCAGCCGCAACGCCTCGTCCGAGCCGCTGGCCCGCATATTGGTCAGCTGTTTTTTCTTGCAGACGTTGACGGTGATATCCTCCTGCTTGGGGCACTCGCCCACCACCATGCCGCCGTAGACGGGAACCCCCGCGCCGATGAACAGCGCGCCCCGCTCCTGGGCGTTGAAGAGGCCGTAGGTGACGCTCTCGCCGGTCTCAAAGCTCACCAGGGAGCCGGTGGAGCGGCGGGAGATCTCCCCCTTCATGGGGGCGTAGGAGTCGAAGACGGAGGCCATGATGCCCTCGCCCTTGGTGTCGGTCAAAAACTCGTTGCGGTAGCCGAACAGGCCCCGGGAGGGGACCAGGAACTCCACCTTCATCCGCTCGCCCACCGGGGTCATCTCTACCAGGTCCCCCTTCCGGGCCCCCAGCTTTTCGATCACCGACCCCACGCAGTCGGCGGGCACGTCCACCACCACCCGCTCGATGGGCTCGCACTTCTTCCCGTCGATCTCCTGGTAGAGCACCCGGGGGGGCGAGACCTGGAACTCGTACCCCTCCCGGCGCATGGTCTCGATGAGGATGGAAAGGCTCATCTCCCCCCGCCCGGCCACGTTGAAGGAGTCGGTGCTGTCCGTCTCGGTGACCCGGAGGGACACGTCCTTGAGCATCTCCCGCTGGAGCCGCTCCCGGATCTGCCGGGAGGTGACGAACTTCCCCTCCCGCCCGGCGAAGGGGGAGTCGTTCACCGAGAAGGTCATCTCCAGCGTGGGGGCGGAGATCTTCACAAACTCCATGGGCTCCACGCAGTCGGGGGCGCAGATGGTGTCCCCGATGGTGATGTCGCCGATGCCGCTCATGGCGATGATGTTCCCGGCGGTGGACTCGGTGACCGGGACCTTGTTCAGCCCGTCGAACTCGTAGAGGGACACCGCCTTGGCCTTCTGAGGGGCGGCGTCCGGGTCGTGGAAGTTGCACACCACAATGTCCTGATTCTGCCGGACGGTGCCCCGCTCGATGCGGCCGATGGCGATGCGGCCCACGAACTCGTTGTAGTCGATGGAGCTGACCAGCATCTGGAAGGGCGCGTCCACATCCGCCTCGGGGGCGGGGATATAGTTCAGGATGGTCTCAAAGAGGGGCACCAGATCCTCCCCCGCCGTGTCGGGGGAGTAGCTGGCGGTGCCCTGCCGGCCGGAGCAGAAGAGCATGGGGGAGTCCAGCTGTTCCTCGGTGGCGTCCAGGTCCAGCAGGAGTTCCAGCACCTCATCCACCACCTGGTGGACCCGCTGGTCGGGCCGGTCGATCTTGTTCACCACCACGATGACCCGGTGGCCCAGCTCCAGGGCGCGGGAGAGGACGAAGCGGGTCTGGGGCATGGGCCCCTCCGCCGCGTCCACCAGCAGGATGACGCCGTTGACCATCTTCAAGATCCGCTCCACCTCGCCGCCGAAGTCGGCGTGGCCGGGGGTGTCCACGATGTTGATCTTGGTGTCCTTGTACCACACGGCGGTGTTTTTCGCCAGGATGGTGATGCCCCGCTCCCGCTCCAGGTCGCCCGAGTCCATCACCCGCTCCACCGTGGCCTGATTCTCCCGGTAGACGCCGCTCTGCTTGAGCATCTCATCCACCAGCGTGGTCTTTCCATGGTCAACATGGGCGATGATAGCCACGTTTCTGATCTTTTCGTTTCGCAACTTGACGCACCTCTGTTGTAGAAATTTAATCGATATAGTTTACACCACACGCGGCCAAATTGCAAGCCCCGCGGCAAACAGAACGCGCCCCTCGCCTATAAACGAACCAAGGGACGGCCCTTCTGTGCCGTCCCTTTCTTTCCCCGCCCGCTGTGGGGCGGTGGCGTATAGGTCGGGCCGGGGCGGTTGCCCCGGCCCTTTTTGGGTCACATCTCGGGGGGGTGGCTCTCGGCGGAGATGTCGCTGAGGGCGGCGGCGGCCTCCATGTCGCAGGAGTGGGACAGGCTCAGATCCCCCAGGGAGACGATGCCCACCACCTTGTCGTCCTCCACCACCGGCAGGCGGCGGACCTGGTGGGCGGCCATGAGGCGGGCGGCCTCCCGCACGTCGGCGGCGGGGGAGACCACGGCGCAGTTCCGGGTCATGATCTTGTGGACGGGGGTCTTGGCCGGGTCCTCCTGGGCGGCCACACAGCGAAGGACGATGTCCCGGTCTGTGACCACCCCCCGGAGCCCGCCGTCCGAGCCGCACACGGGCAGGGCGCCCACGTTGTGCTGGGCCAGGAGTTGGGCGGCGCTCTGGGCGGTGTCCTGGGGGTCCACCGTGGCGACGCTGGGGCACATGAGTTCTTTGACTTGCATTTTTCTCTCCCCTTGCTATAATAGTAAGTCGATACCGTATCTATTGTTCGCCGGAAGGGAAGAACTATTCCATGAAGCCGCTTTTGCACATCTGCTGTGCCCCCTGCTCCATCACCTGCATCGACACCCTGCGCGCCGACGGCCTGGAGCCCACGGGCTTTTGGTACAACCCCAACATCCACCCCTACACCGAGTACCGCCAGCGGAAAAACACCCTGGTGGACTACGCTAAGACGGTGGGGCTGGAATTGATCCTGGCCGGGGACTACGGCCTGCGGCCCTTTGTCCAGGCGGTGGCGGGGGACATCGACCACCGCTGCGGGACGTGCTACCAGATGCGCCTGGAGCCCACCGCCCAATACGCCGCCCAGCACGGCTTTGACGCCTTCACCACCACCCTGCTGGTCTCCCCCTACCAAAACCACGAACTTCTGGTGGAGGTGGGGGAGCGGATGGGGGAGAAGTACGGCGTTAAATTTCTGCCCTACGACTTCCGCCCCCGCTTCCGGGAGGGCCAGGACCGGGCCCGGGAACTGGGGCTCTACCTGCAAAAATACTGCGGCTGTATCTTCAGCGAGGAGGACCGCTACCTGGCCCAAAAGCGCAAAAAGCAGGCCGCCCGGGCCGGGGAGCGGTAGGGGCTTGCCTTTTCCCGCCCCGCGTGTTACCATATCCCTACTGGATTTCTGTGATATCCCCGTACAAAGGAGACATTTTCATGCTGGAGATCAAAAACCTATCCTACGAGGTGCAGAGCGAGGACGGCCGGCTGGGCATCCTGCGGGACGTGAGCCTGACCGTCCCCCGAGGGAAATTCGTGGTGGTCACCGGCCCCAACGGCGGCGGCAAGACCACTCTGGCCCGGGCCATCATGGGCCTGGTGACGCCCACGGCGGGGCAGATCCTCTGGCAGGGCCGGGACGTGACCGGCCTTTCGGTGACGGAGCGGGCCAAGGCCGGCATCTCCTACGCCTTTCAACAGCCCCCCCGGTTCAAGGGCCTGAAGATCGGCGATCTGCTGGAGCTGGCGGCGGGGGTCCGGCTGAGCCACGACCAGCAGTGCCAGTACCTCACCCGGGTGGGCCTGTGCGCCAACGACTATATCGACCGGGAGATGGACGCCTCCCTCTCCGGGGGCGAGGTGAAGCGGGTGGAGATCGCCACCGTCCTGGCCCGGCGGGCGCCGCTGATGATTTTTGACGAGCCGGAGGCGGGCATCGACCTGTGGAGCTTCTCCCAGCTCACCCGCACCTTCAAGGCCCTCCACGAGGAGGGGGACGCCACCCTCATCGTCATCTCCCACCAGGAGCGGATCATCGACCTGGCCGACGAGATCGTGCTGGTGTCCAAGGGCAAGGTGGCCGCCCAGGGGCCCAAGGCGGATATCCTGCCCCAGCTGATGGCGGACACGGTGGCCGGGTGCAGCTATATGCGGGAAGGGGGGAACTGACCGTGGACAAAACGGAGTGGAAGGTCCTCAAGGAGATCGCGGACCTGGAAAAGACCCCCCAGGGGGCCTATAATTTCCGGCTCAACGGCCAACTGGACGACCGCAAGACCACCGAGCACATCGACATCGTCAGCAAGACCGACAAGCCGGGCATCAACATCATCGTCCAGCCCGGGACCAAGAACGAGAGCGTCCACATCCCCGTGGTGCTCAGCCAGACCGGGCTCCACGACGTGGTCTACAACGACTTTTACATCGGCGAGGGGGCGGAGGTGGATATTGTCGCCGGCTGCGGCATCCACAACACCGGCTGTGAGACCTCCCAGCACGACGGCATCCACGTCTTCCACCTGGCCAAGGGGGCCAAGGTCCGCTATGTGGAGCGCCACTACGGCGAGGGACCCGGCACCGGGGAGAACGTCCTCAACCCCAAGACGGAGGTCTACCTGGAAGAGGGGGCCTCCATCACCATGGAGATGACCCAGATCCGGGGGGTGGACTCCACCGTTCGGGACACGGTCTGCGTGGTGGGCCCGGGGGGCGAGTGTATCATCAACGAAAAGCTCCTCACCGACGGCGCCCAGCGGGCGGAGAGCAACATGGAGATCATCCTGGACGGGGCGGACGCCACCGGCCGGGTGGTGTCCCGGTCGGTGGCCAAGGGGGAGTCGGTCCAGGTCTTTCGCCCCTGCATGACGGGCAGGGCCAAGTCCTTCGGCCACGTCCAGTGCGACTCCATCATCATGGACCGGGCCAAGATCAAGTCCATCCCCGCCATCGACGCCCAGGACCTGGACGCCCAGCTCATCCACGAGGCCGCCATCGGCCGCATCGCCGGGGACCAGATCCTAAAGCTCCTCACCCTGGGCCTCACCGAGGAGGAGGCGGAGGAGAAGATCCTGGAGGGCTTCCTCCAGTAAGACCGATCCACATCGAGGTGTTTGTCCGTGCTCCAAGAGAAAAAAACGTCCTCCTGGACGGCGGCCCTCCGGGCCGCCTTTCCATACACCATCCCCATCTTCGCCGGCTTCTGGTTCCTCAGCCTGACCTACGGCGTCTCCATGAGCGCGGCGGGCTTTTCCTTCTTGTACCCCATGTTCATGAGCATGACCATCTTCGCCGGGTCCATGGAGTTTGTGGCGGTCAATTTGCTCCAGGGGGCCTTTGACCCCATCCAGACCCTGCTCCTCACCCTGATGATCAACGCCCGGCACCTCTTTTACGGCATCTCCATGCTGGATAAATTCCGGGGCACGGGCTGGAAGAAGTTCTACCTGATCTTCGGGATGTGCGATGAGAGCTTTTCCATCAACTACACCGCCGACATTCCCCCGGAGGTGGACCCCGGCCAGTTCATGTTCTGCGTCAACCTGCTCAACCAGCTCTACTGGGTCAGCGGCTCCACCATCGGCGGCATCCTGGGCTCCTTCATCGTCCGGGGGGTGAACACCCAGGGGCTGGAGTTCGTCATGACCGCCATGTTCACGGTCATCTTCCTGGAGCAGTGGCTGAAGGAAAAACGGCACGTCAGCGCCCTGCTGGGGCTGGGGCTGTCCACGGCCTGCCTGGTCCTCTTCGGCCCGGACAACTTTATCATCCCGTCCATGATCGCCATCCTCGGGGCCCTCACCCTGGCCCGGGGGCGGCTGGAGGTAAAGGAGGTGGCGTGCCAATGACTCTGCGGCAGGAGATCATCACCATCGCCATGGTGGTCCTGGGCACCATGATCACCCGCTTCTTGCCCTTCCTCCTCTTCCCGGCGGGAAAGCCCACCCCCAAGTACATCCAATACCTGGGCCAGGTACTGCCCGGGGCGGTGTTCGCCCTGCTGGTGGTGTACAGCCTCAAGAGCGTGAACCTCCTCACCGGCAGCCACGGCATCCCGGAGCTTATTTCCCTCTGCCTGGTGGTGGGGCTCCACCTGTGGAAACGGCAGATGCTGCTGTCCATCGCCGGCGGGACGATCTGCTATATGCTGCTGGTGCAGTTGGTGTTTTAGGGAGTCGCCCGGCACCGGGCGAGGGCGATAGCCCGAGGAGGGTTTGACGCCTGCAATAGGCGGAGTTTATCCTCCCGAACGGGGGGTTGGTGATTGCCCGAACCGGGCAGGGGACGTGCGCCTCCCGGCGCGGGGGCCAGGACCATTTCTCTTTTCTTTGCGAAGAAAAGAGAAACGGTCCTGGACTCCAAAGAGAAAAGATGGGGCTTATGATCGTTGGCCCCTCCCTCTTCCACTCGGCGGCCCGGAAAGACAGGATTGGTTGAGGAAGATGCCGCCACTGGGCGGTGCAACGCCGTGCCGGGAATAGAGTAGTCCTCCTATTGCAACCGCCGCGGCCACCTCTATGGCGAAGGATTGGGAGGTTGCTTTTAACCTCTCCCTTTATTGTTTCAACCAAGCAAAAACTCTCCCGGCCTTGTGGGGCTGGGAGAGTTCGTTTTTATGCGGGTCAAACAACAAAAACGGAAAAGTTCGGTTGTGCATAGGTGAAGGTGGGGCTGGGTTGTGGGTGAGTGGAAGAGTTAAAAATAAGGTGGTTGAGTGGAAGGGTTAAAAGCAGGGTGGTTGAGTGGAGAAAGACGAAGGATAAGGGAAACGCCCCTCTAGTCCTATACGCCAGAGGCGGCCGCGGCGGTTGCAGTAGGAGAACCAAGCCTATACCTGGTACGGCGTTGTGCCGCCCAGTGGCGGCATCTTCCACGAGCGATCCAGTCTTTCCGGGCCGCCGAGTGGAAGAAGGAGAGGCAACAATACTAAGCCCAACTCTTTTCTCTTTGGAGTCCAGGACCGTTTCTCTTTTCTTCGCAAAGAAAAGAGAAATGGTCCTGGCCCCCGCGCCGGGAGGCGCACGCCCTTGCCCACGTTGGGCAATTAACAACCCTCGTTCGGGAGGACGAACTTTGGGCCCCGCCCCGCGGCATTTCGCGAAAATCACAGATATTTCGTAAAAATCAATTTTACCCGCCTAAAAATATGATATAATAACTATGTATGTGTGCCCTCCGGCGGGCGGGCATGCGCGCCCTATCTCACTTTGGGAGGTGTTTCCCGTGCGGATCGCGGTTTGCGATGACGACAGGCACGACCGGGAACAGGTCCTGCAGGCCCTGCGGGCCGCGGACCCGGACGCCTCGGCGGAGTGCTTTTCCGACGGCGCCTCCCTCCTGGAGGCGGCGCGGCGGACCCCGCCCTTCGATCTGGTGTTTCTGGACATCTATATGCCCGGCGAGAGCGGCATCCAGACCGCCGGGGCCATCCTGGACCTCTGGCCGCGGACGGGGCTGGTGTTCATCACCAGCAGCCGGGACCACGCCGTGGACGCCTTCTCCCTGCGCGCCCTCCACTACCTGGTCAAGCCGGTGACGGCGGAGGGGGTGACGGAGGCCCTCTGGCGTCTGCGGGAGCTCCGCCCCGGCGCGGGGGAGTCCGCCGTCATCACCGTGGGGCGGAACGGCCAGAAGGTGCTGGAAAAGGACATCCGCACCCTCACCAGCGCCAACCACGCCGTGGAGATCCTGCTGGCGGACGGCCAGCAGGTCAAGGTCTGGACGCCCCTGGGGGAGCTGGAGCGGAAGCTGGGCCGGAATTTTCTTAAAATCAATCGGGGCGTCATCGTCAACATGGACTTTATCCGGGAGATGCGCGCGGACCGGTGTGTCCTGCAGGACGGGCAGGAGTTCTTCCTGGCGGTGCGGGAGCGGGGCGCCATCAGCGCCGCCTATCAGGACTATCTGCTGGACCGGGTGTCCCGGGAGAAGAAGGAGGCGGGCCTGTGAGCTTTTATCTGAGCAACGCCCTGGGCTTTTTCATCCAGCTGACCCCCTGCGCCGTCCTGCTCTTCCTGCCCTTCCCGGAGGAGAGCTTCCGGGCGGCGCGGCGGCATATCCTGCTGGGCCTGGTGGCCGGCGCGGCGGCGCTGTCGGCGCTGTTTCCCCTCCCGCTTTTGCTGGCCCCCGACCTGGACGCGCTGGGGAATTTTGAAATGCTGGCGGCAATGGCGCTGACGCTGGCGGTCTACTTTCCCCTGGTGCGGGAGGCGGCGGTCAAGAAGATCCTGGCCTTTTTCATCGCCCTGTTTTACGCCGTGACCCAGTTCTGGCTGGTGAACGCCGCGTGGAACTTCCTGCCCCCGGAGCTGTACTGGGGCGCCGGGCCCTACCCGCCGCTGACCACGTTGCTCTACGCCGTCTCCGCGGCGGTGACCCTGCCGGTGATGCGGCGGTGCGTCCTCCGCCCCCTGAGGGACTTCCTCCGGGAGATGGAGACGGGGGAGATGCGCCGGGAGTTCGCCATCGCCATCATCTCCACCACCGGCTTCATCGCCGCCCTGATGGCGATCTACATCTTCGGCCCCTACCCCCAGTATCACATCACCACCATGCTGATGGAGCTCCTGCTGTTTGTGGAGCAGATGATGATCTACTGGCTCCTGTTCCAGGAATCCCTCCGGCGCAAGCGGGACAGCGAGCGGCAGCGGGCCCTGGAGATCCAAAAGCTCCAATACGACAAGATCAGCCAGGAGATGGAGAACACCCGCCGCCTGCGCCACGACCTGCGGCACCACATGAACGTGCTGGGCGCGCTGAACGCCCAGGGCAAGCAGGCGGAGATCGCCGCGTACTTAAAGGAATACGGCGCGGTGGTGGAGCGGCTGGACCAGCTGAAATTCAGCGGCGACCCGGTGGTGGACGGCGTGGTGGGCTACTACCTGGCCTGGGCGGAGGACCTCTCCGCCCGTGTGGAGTACGACGTGGCCCTGGGCGCCGTCAGCGCCGTGGAGGCCACGGACATGACCGTTCTGCTGGGCAACTGCCTGGAAAACTCCCTGGCGGCCCTGGCCCGGCTCCCGGAGGAGCGGCGGCGGCTCTCTGTGGAGGTGCGGAGCGTCAACGCCGCCATCCTCATCCGCATCCGCAACACCTGCGCCGAGCGGGACGACACCGGCGCCCCCACGGACTGGGCGGCCTTTGCCGGCGGGGAGGACGACCTCCGGGGCGTGGGGCTGAGCAGTGTCAGCGCCATCGCGGAGAAATACCACGGCAGCGCCCTGTTCCAGCGCCAGGAGGGGGTTTTTACCGCCCGGGTCATTCTCAACCCGAAGGGCGGGGCTGGGGCGGGGGCGAACTAGCCCGGCGTGGGGTTTTGCCACTCGACAAAGGGAGTTTTGGCGCCTACGATAGGCAAGGTTTGTCCTCCCGAACGGGGGGTGTTGCTTGCCCGAACCGCGCCGGGAGGCGCGACCTTTGCCCAGTGTGGGCAATCAATAACCCTCTGTTGAGAGGAGAAACTTTGCCTTACGGACAAAAAGAGGCGCCCCCCCGTTCGAGAGGACGAACTTCGCCCGCTGTGGGCACAGCGCCCTCGTCTACCCGCGCTCACACCAGCGTCAAGCTGAACTGAAACTGCGTCAGGCCGTCCTCGCTGGAGACGGTGATGCTCTCCCCCAGCTCGTTCAGGATGGTCTTGACGATATACAGCCCCAGCCCCACCCCGTCCCGGTCCATGGACCGGGACTTGTCCGACTTGTGGAAGCGGTCAAAAATCAGGTCCAGCTCCTGGGGCGGGATAGTCTCCCCCTCGTTGCGGACGGTGACCAGGGCCTTCGCCCCCTGCCGCTCCACGCTGACCCACAGGTGCCCGCCAGGCTTGGAGAACTTGATGGCGTTTTCCAGCAGATTGTAGCACACCTGGGTGATGGCGTCCGGGTCGCCCCAGACCTGGATGGGCTCCTGGGGGAGGTCGGCCACCACGTCCAGGGACCGGGCGCTGATCCGCCCCTCCAGGCTCACCATGGTCCGGGCGGTGAGCTCCACCACGTCAAAGGGCTCCTGGGCGGAGATGCCCTTGCCCGCCTGGAGCCGGGACACGTCCAGCATCCGCCGCACCAGCCGGGACAGCCGCTTGGTCTCCGAGGAGATGGTCTGGAGGGCGGCGGCCTCCCGGTCGGGGGGGATGGTGCCGTCCAATATCCCGTCGGCAAAACCGGAGATGGTAGTCATGGGGGTCTTCAACTCGTGGGAGATGTTGGCGATGAACTCACTGCGGCGGGTCTCCGACTGGGCCAGGGAGTCGGCCATGGAGTTGAAGGCCCGGGCCAGCTCCCCCATCTCGTCGGAGCGCCCGGTCTCCGCCATGCGCTGGTCAAAGTGCCCCCGGCCGAACTCCCGCACCGTCTGGGCCATCTCCTTGAGGGGCTTGGTCTGCCGCCGGGTGGTGACCAGGGTGAGGACAAAGGCCAGGGCCAGGACCGCCACCATCGTCAGCGAGAAGATGCCCGAAAGGCCCCGCCAGAGCTCGGTGAGGTCGTCATCGGCGGTGGAGACGAAGACCAGGCCGATGACGGAGTCCCCCAAAGCCCCGTGGAGGACGATGGGCTGGCCCACCACGTAGCGCCGCTCCCCGTAGAGCCCGCCCAGGTTGCTCATGCGGTCGTAGCTGCCCTCGGCCAGGGTCTGGTCCAGCACCCCCTGGCTGATCCGCTGGCCCACCAGGGCGTCCAGGTCGCTCCGGCCGGTGCCGTCGGCGGAGTAGACGATCTCCCCGTCCGTCTCGCACAGCAATACGTGGGACTTGGAGATCTTAGCCAGGGAGTAGATATACAGCCGAAAGCCCCCGGAGCGGATGTCCATGCCCTGGGAGCGGTAGGAGGCGGTGAACTCCCCTACAAAGGAGGCGTTGCGCTCCAGCGTGTCCATCTGCCGGGCCATGGTGTAGCGGTAGCTCAAAACGGCGAAACCCGCCCCCAGCACCAGAAAGGTGGTCAGGATCAGCCCGGCCACCAGGGCGAACTGCCGGGAGTAGGCCGTCTTCACGGCGCTACCTCAAACTTGTACCCCACGCCCCACACCGTCTTGAGGCTCCACTTGGGGCTGACCCCCTCCAGCTTCTCCCGCAGGCGCTTGATGTGCACGTCCACCGTGCGGGAGTCCCCAAAGTAGTCAAAGCCCCACACCTCGTCCAATAGCTGGTTGCGGGTGAACACCCGGTTGGGGGCGGAGGCCAGGCGGTAGAGCAGTTCCAGCTCCTTGGGGGGCGTGTCCACCCGCTTGCCGTCCACGATCAGCTCGTAGGAGTCCAGGTTGATCACCAGCTTGTCAAAGGACAGCTTCTTCTCCCCGCTCTCCTCCTCCAGGCCGTACCGGCGGAGCACCGCGTGGATGCGGGCCACCACCTCTTTGGTCTCAAAGGGCTTGGTCATATAGTCGTCCGCCCCGGCCTCCAGCCCGGCCACCTTGTCGTCCAGTTCCCCCTTGGCGGTGAGCATGATCACCGGGGTCTTGCCGTCCTCCCGGATCTTTTTCAGCACGCTCCACCCGTCCATGATGGGGAGCATCAGATCCAGCAGCACCAGGTCGGGCTGAAAGGCGCGGAAGAGCTCGATGCCCTTCACCCCGTCCCCCGCCGCGCGGGTCTCAAAGCCCTCCTTTTCCAGGTAGAGCTGCAACAGGTCGGAGATGTTCTTCTCGTCCTCTACGATCAAGATCTTCTGGGCCATAGAGCCACGCCCTTTCTGTGGTTGGTAAATCTTATGATACACCGATTTTATCAAAATAGGTGTATTTTTTGTAAATTACGCCGGCCCGTCCCCGCCCTGGGGGTCGATGTGGATGACCGCCTGGACCCCCAGGCGCTCCGCCAGGAGCCGCTCGGCCCGGTCGGCGGCGGCGTGGGCGGCCAAAAGGGTCATCTGGCTGGGCACCTCGGCATGGATGGTGGCGAAGAGATGGCCGTGGCCGTACTCGTGGACCACCAGGTCGTGGATGCCGGTGACCTCCTCCTGCTCCAAAACCAGGGCGGTGATGGCCTCCGCCAATTCCGGCGCGGCGGGGCGGCCCAGGAGGGGATCCAGCGTGTCCCGGACGGCGTGGAGCCCCGAAAAGAGGATGAACACCGCCACCGCCAGCCCCAGCCAGCCGTCCAGGGGCAGGTGGGTGAAGTGGCCCAGGACGGTGCCCAGGAGCACCGCGGCGGTGGCCGCGCTGTCGGCCAGGGCGTCGGCGGCGGAGGCCCGGAGGGCCTGGCTCTGCAGGGCCTTGGCCAGGGCGGCGTTGAACCGCCACATCCACAGCTTGACGGCCACGGAGACCACCAGCACCCCCACCGCCAGGGCGGAGAAGGTCACCCGGCTTGGATGGAAGATCTTCTCCACCGAGGAGCGGCCCAGCTCCAGCCCCACCAGCAAAATGAGCAGGGAGACGATGAGCCCGGCGATGTACTCCGCCCGGCCGTGGCCGAAGGGGTGCTCCCGGTCGGCCTTCTGGCCCGCCATACGAAAGCCCGCCAGGGTGACCACGCTGGACACCGCGTCGGAGAGGTTGTTGAAGGCGTCCGCGGTCATGGCCAGAGAGCCGGACAGCCACCCGGCCAGGAATTTCCCCGCCGAGAGCAGAAGGTTCAGCGCGATGCCCACCGCGCCGGAGACCTCTCCGCACCGCTCCCGCCGGCCCGGGTCCCGAAGGCCCCGCTTGTCCAGGATCCACGCGATCATGTTCCCGCCTCCTTTTTCCCGCACGACGCCCAGCGCCGCGCTGTGTCATGCTATGCGAGACAAGGCTGGAAATATTATCCCACGCCGGGGGAAAAGAAGTCAAGACTAACCCCTTGACAGCATAGAACATCCGTGCTAAAATAGAACAAAAGTTCCAAAAACGGAGGGGGCGATGGGGTTGGAGTTGATGGAGAAGCTGACCATTCTGGCGGACGCGGCCAAGTACGACGTGGCCTGCACCTCCAGCGGGGTAAACCGCCGCCACCGGGCGGGGAAGGTGGGCTCGGCGGTGAGCTACGGCTGCTGTCACACCTTCACCGCCGACGGCCGGTGCGTCAGCCTGCTGAAGGTCTTGCTCAGCAACGCCTGCGCCTACGACTGCGCCTACTGCGTCAACCGCCGGAGCAACGACGTGCCCCGGGCCAGCTTCACCCCCCGGGAGCTGTGCGAGTTGACCATGAACTTCTACCGCCGCAACTACATCGAGGGGCTGTTCCTGTCCTCGGCGGTGCTGGGCAGCCCGGACAGGACCATGGAGCTGATGATCCAGACCCTGCGCCTTCTCCGGGAGGAGTACCGCTTCAACGGCTACATCCACGCCAAGGCCATCCCCGGGGCGGACCCGGCCCTGGTCCACGCCATGGGCCTGCTGGCCGACCGCATGAGCGTGAACATCGAACTCCCCTCGGAGCGGAGCTTGAACCTCCTGTGCCCCGAGAAGGGGCGGCGGCCCATCCTGGGCAACATGGCCCAGATCCGGGACGGCATCGCGGAGAACCGGCGGGACCTGGCCCTCTACCGCCACACCCCTCGGTTCGCCCCGGCGGGGCAGTCCACCCAGATGATCGTGGGGGCCACCCCGGAGAGCGATCTGCACATCCTCCGCCTGACCCAGGGGCTGTACCGCCGCTACGGGCTCAAGCGGGTGTTCTTCTCGGCCTATCTGCCGGTGGTCAGCGGGCCCAATTTGCCCGTGCCCCAGACCTTCCAGCCGCCCCTTTTGCGGGAGCACCGGCTCTACCAGGCCGACTGGCTCCTGCGGTTCTACCACTTCGACGCCGAGGAGCTTTTGGACGAGGCCAGCCCCAACTTTGACCCCCTCCTGGACCCCAAGTGCTGTTGGGCCCTCAGCCACCCAGAGTTCTTCCCCGTGGAGGTGGACCGGGCGGACCTGGAGACCCTGTTGCGGGTGCCGGGGGTGGGGCCCACCTCCGCCCGGCGGATCCTCATGGCCCGGCGGTACGGCGCCCTGGACTTTTCCCAGCTGAAAAAGCTGGGGGTGGTGCTGAAGCGGGCCCAGTATTTCCTGCTCTGCGGCGGCAAGCGCCCGCCGGGGCTGAAGGTCAAATGGGAGTCCCTGGGCCCCCGGCTGGCCGCTTTGGAGGCGGGGGAGCGGAGGGTGCCCATGGACCAGCTCTCCCTCTTCGCGGGGGAGGGGGCGTAGCATGGACGGCTTTTGCTACCGCTACGACGGCACCTTCGCCGGGTTTTTGTGCTGCGCGCGGGACATCTATCAATATAAGGAGCCCGCCAACCTCTTTCTCCCCCAGGACGACCCCCGCCCCAGCCTCTACGGCGAGCGGTGGGTGGAGACGGACGAGGACCTGGCCCGGCGGGTCTACCGCCGCCTGACCCGGCGGCTGGGCCAGGGGGGGATGGACCTGGTGACCCAGGGGTTTTTGACCTGCCTGGACCACCGGGAGCGGCGGCTTTTGGCGGTGATCGACTTAGGGCTCCGCACCGGCCCCGGCGTGGAGCGGCGGCTGGGGGACGAGCAGGTGCTCCAGGTGAGCAAGGCGGTGCGGAACCTCCAGCGGGAGGCGGACCACCTCTTCGGCTTCGTCCGCTTTGCCGACTGCGGCGGGGTGCTGGTGGGGAGCGTCGCCCCGAAAAATCAGGTCCTGCCCCTCCTGCGCGTCCACTTCTGCGACCGCCTTGCCAACGAGCGTTTCGCCCTCTACGACAGGACCCACTGCCAGCTCCTCCTCCACCAGCCCGGGCCGGAGAACGGGGGCAAGGGCCGCTGGGTCATCCTGGAGGCCCGGGATTTTACCGTCCCGCCCCCCGGGGCGGAGGAGCGGGCGTACCAGGACCTGTGGCGGCGGTTTTACGACACCCTGGCCATCCCGGACCGCTATAACCCCCGGTGCCGCCAGAGCCATATGCCCAAGCGGTTTTGGGGGGACATGACCGAGTTCCAGCACCCCGCCTCCGGCGGGGAGGGGTCTGCGGGGCGTGGCCCCACCGGCCCCGGGGGCCTGGCCCGCCGGGAGCCGCCGTCCCCCTGACCCGGCGGGCGGTCAGAGGGCCGCGGGGATATCCTCCCGGCGCACCTGGTCCCAGGAGAAGCGGGGGAGAAGGGCCTGGGGCGTGACGGGCCGGGGCTCGGGTTGCAGTCCCGCCCAAAAGGCCAGGCGGCCCACGATCTCCTCCGGGCGGTGGTCCCGGCCCAGGGCCCGGAGGGACAGATCCCCCTCCCGCTTGGACAGCCGCCGGCCGTCGGGGGCCAGGAGCAGGGGGACGTGGTAGTAGGCCGGGTGGGGCAGGCCCAGGGCGTCCTGGAGCCACAGCTGTTGGGGGGCGGAGGCCAGCAGGTCCCGGCCCCGGACCACCTGGTTGACCCCCATGGCCCCGTCGTCGGCCACCACCGCCAGCTGGTAGGCGTACAGCCCGTCGGAGCGGCGGAGGATAAAGTCCCCCACCTCCCGGGCCAGGTCCGCCGCGAAGGGGCCCTGGAGCCCGTCGGTGAGGCGGTAGACCCGCTCCGGCGCCCGGGCCCGCAGGGCGGGGCGGCGGCCCTGGGCCTCCAGCGCCTCCCGCTGGGCCGCGGTCAGGTCCCGGCACCGGCCGGCGTAGACCGGGGCGCGGCCGTGGGGGGCGCTGGCCTCGGTGACGGCGTGGAGCTCTTTGCGGGAGCAGTAGCACGGATAGACCAGGCCCTGGTCCGCCAGGGCCTGGATCTGCTGGGCGTAGAAATCGTCCCGCTGGGACTGCCACACCGGGTCGTTGTCCCAGTCCAGCCCCAGCCAGGCCAGGTCCTCCATCACGCCGTAGGCGTATTTGGCGGGGCACCGGGGCCGGTCCAGGTCCTCCAGCCGCAGCAGCACCCGCCCCCCCGCCGACCGGGCGCCCAGCCAGGCCAGCAGGGCGGAAAAGGCGTTGCCCAGGTGCATCTCCCCGCTGGGGCTGGGGGCCAGCCGACCCACCACCGTCTCCATACCCGTCCCTCCCGCGATCATTTCCTCTTGCCGGACGGCGCGTGGGCCGGGCCCCCGCCGCCGGATCAGCACAATTCTACCAAAAACCCCGCCCCGCCGCAAGGCACTTTGTGGCTTGACATTAAATAGTAGATGTGTTACAATTTGGTTACATTTCAGAATGGAGGGATACTATGGCTAAGAAGGACCTGCCCCTGGAGTACAAGGGCCACCCCCTTCGCCGGAAGGACAACATGATCTACTACGGCTCCATGGCCGATAAATACATCATCCTGCTCACCATCAACGACAGCAAGAAGGTGGACGACCTGGACGTGCCCACCAAGGTGAGCATCCAGCTCCAGCTCACCGACCCCGACCTCCGCTCGAGGGACCGGGTGGTGAAGAAGTCGGAGAAGGACAGCCTCTACGCCGCCATGGACATCGGCGCCATCTGGCTGGAGCGGGCGCTGAGCAGTATGTGACGCCCCGCTTCGTACCAAAGACAAGCTGAGAGACAGACAAAAGGAGTTTTCCGGAATGAATAGAAAGAATTGGCTGAGAGGACTGATCCTGACCGGCGTGTTGGCCGGGTGCTTCGCGGTCTCCGCCGGGGCGGCCCACCTGGGGGTGGGCACCGTCCAGGGGGAGGGCCTGCGCCTGCGGGCGGAGCCCGGCCTCCAGGGCCAGGTCCTGACCAACGCCCACACCGGCGACAAGGTCATCGTCCTGGAACAGGACGGGGACTGGTACAAGGTGGACTACGCCACCCAGGTGGGCTATATGTCTTCCGGCTTTCTGGAGGTCGCCACCGCCGTGGAGGGCGACTTGGGCCACGGCATGGTGGACACCGGCTCGGACGTTTTGAACCTCCGCGCCGCGCCGGGGACGGACAGCCAGAAGCTCACCTCCATCCCCGGCCGGAGCGTCCTGGCCCTGGAGGGGTTTCAGGACGGGTGGTACAAGGTCACATACAACGGCTGCACCGGCTATGTCAGCAGTGATTACATCCTCCCCGTGGACGCTTCCGGCGCCCGCGCCGACGGCGCCGCCGTCACCGCCAGCGGCCTGGGCCAGGCCATCGTCAACGAGGCGGTGAAGCACCTGGGCAAGCCCTACGTCTACGGCTCCCACGGCCCCAACAGCTTTGACTGCGCGGGCTTCACCCACTACTGCGTCAAACAGGCCACCGGCGGGGCGGTGGTGATGCCCACCAGCGCCAGCCAGCAGTGGCTCTCCGTCCCCGGCCAGCGGATCTACTCCCTCAGTGAGCTCCAGGTGGGGGACCTCATCTTCATCAACGACCCGGCCTACAACTCCTCGGGCAAAGCGGTGAGCCATGTGTCCATCTACATGGGCAACGGCCAGATCATCCACGCCTCCAGCGGCAAGACCGGCGTGATCGCCCAGCCCCTCCGGGATAAGGACTACCGCTACTTTGTGGGCGCGCTCCGCTTGGGGTAAGCCCCGGCCCGGGCGGGGGGAAACGGTAGGAAAGGAGCAAGGCTCATGAAGAAAGAGGAACGTCTGGCAAAAAAGAAACAGGAAGACCAGGCCCTCAACCGCGTCCTGCTGTGGTTTGGCGGGGCGGTGATCCTGGAGTTTTTCCTCCTGCTCATCAACCGCTTCGGCGTCCACTTCAACACCCAGCAGATAGACCTGGCGGCGGGTATTTTCCAATTTTTGCGGGTCTTCGCCTGGGTCTGCCTGGCCTGCGCCGCGGCGGGGATCATTTGGTGGGCGGTCAGCCGGAAAAAGGGCGGGCGGTCCTTCCCCGCCGGGGTGTGCGCCCTGGTGTTTTCCAGCCTCTTTCTCTGCTCCTTCGTGGCCGGGATGTGGAAGGGCCTGGGGGTGCAGTTCCTCTACGTCGCCGTGCCGGTGGCGGCGGTGCTGGCCCTGATCTACTACCTCTACCAGCGGGAGTTTTTCCTGGTGGCCCTCCAGGGGGGCCTGGCCCTCTTCGCCATGTGGGCCTACCGCAAGCTGATCTACGTGAACCGCTGGCTGGTCTACGGCATCTTCCTCGCCGTGGGTCTGCTGATTTTGGCGGCCCTGCTCTGCTCGGCGGCGCTCCAGCGGGGCCAGGGGCGGCTGGGCAAGGTCCGCGTCCTGCCCAAGAAGGCCAACTACCTGCCCCTCTACCTCGCCGGGGCGCTGGCCCTGCTCTCGCTGGTCATCACCTTCCCCCTGGGCTCCACCGCCGCCTACGTCTGCCTGATCGGCAATGTGGCCTGGCTCTTTGGCGCGGCGGTGTATTACACCGTCCGGCTCATGTGAGCCCATTCCCGCAAACCCTTGCGCCCCAGGGCTTTCAGAGCCCTGGGGCGCTTTTTATCCCCCCTGTAATCATGATGGAAATACTGCAAAAAGGGGCCGGAGGGCAGTCGAAAAAGGGGGAAGACCCGGTTGGAAAAAGAGGGAGTTCCCGGCGGAATGGGGGAGGTTTTCGGGAAAAAGAAAAGCGGGCGAGTTTACATAAATTTTGCCAATAATCTTTATTACCGGGGGTATAGGGCAAAAAAGTACCCGGTTTTTTTCGACGAAAATCGTCCGCCTAGAAACATCAACATTTCCACAGAGTTTTCCACATGAAAAAGTCGCCATTCCCCACCCGGGGAATAGCGACTTTGTTTACATAACGCAAAAATCTAGCCCCTTCCAGCCCGTGCAGGAGAAAAATCACCCGCCTCCCGCTCACCCCTGGGACAGCTCCCGGGTGGCGTAGGCGTTCAGGTCGGGCCCGGCCCGGTGGCCGGCCAGGTACTCGTAATACCCCTGGGCGGCGATCATGGCGGCGTTGTCCCCGCACAGGGCCAGCGGGGGGAGGAACAGGCGATAGCCGTGGGCCCCGCAGGCCGATTCCAAGTCCGCCCGGATGCGGGAGTTGGCCGCCACCCCGCCGGCCACGGCTACGGTCGTCTGCCCCGTCATCTCCGCCGCCGCCACCACCCGGGGGATCAGGCTCTGGCTCACCGCCCGGGCGAAGGAGGCGGCCAGGCCGGGGAGGTCCAGACTCTCCCCCTTCTGCTGGGCGTTGTGGACCAGGTTGACCACCGCCGTCTTGAGCCCGGAGAAGGACAGGTCCAGGGGGTGGCCCTCCACGTGGGCCAGGGGGAGGGGGTAGGCCCCGTCGTCCCCGCCCTGGGAGAGGTTGTCCATGGGCTTGCCCCCGGGGTAGGGGAGGCCCAGCACCCGGGCGGCCTTGTCAAAGCACTCCCCCGCCGCGTCGTCCCGGGTGGAGCCGAGGATGTCCATCTCCGTGTAGTCCCGCACGTGGACGATGGCGGTGGTGCCGCCGGAGACGCACAGGCAGAGAAAGGGGGGCGCTAGGTCGGGATGGGCCAGGTAGAGGGCGGCAATGTGGCCCCGGACGTGGTGGACGGGGATGAGGGGCTTGCCCCAGGCCAGGGCTACCGCCTTGGCGAAGTTCACCCCCACCAGCACCGCCCCGATGAGGCCGGGGGCGTAGGTGACCGCCACGGCGTCGATCTCCGCCGGGGCGAGGCCCGCGTCGGCGAGGGCCCGGTCGGCCAGGGGGACGATGGCCTCCACGTGCTTGCGGGAGGCGATCTCCGGCACCACCCCGCCGTAGAGGGCGTGGATGGGGATCTGGGAGGCCACGGCGTTGGAGAGGATGGTCCGCCCGTCCCGCACCACGGCGACAGCCGTCTCGTCGCAGGAGGACTCAAAGGCCAGGATGTTCACGTCTCTCCCCCCTCAAATTCCCGGGTCATGAGGATGGCGTCCCGGTGGACCTCGGCGTAGTAGTTCTTCCGCCGCCCCACCTCCACAAAGCCGTTCTTCTCGTAGAGCGCCAGGGCGGGGGCGTTGTCGTCCCGGACCTCCAGGGTGATGAAGGCCAGGTGCTCCTGGCCGTAGCGCAGGAAGGAGCCCAGGATGGCCTGGGCGATCCCCTGGCGCTGGTATTCGGGCCGGGTGGCGATCTTCTCCAAGCACCCCTCGTCTAAGATCACCCCCAGCACCCCGTAGCCCAGCACGTGGCCCTCCTCCGTCTCCGCCACCACCAGGGAGACGGTGGTGTTGTAGAGCTCGCTCTCCCAGCTGTCCTGGCTCCAGGGCTGGGAGAAGAGCGCCTTGTCCAGTTCCGCCACCTCCTTCAGGTGGCTCTTGTCCATGGGCACCAGTTGGTAGTTCATCCCTTCGCCTCCCCCCAGCTCTGGCCGGCGTTGGCGTCGGCCACCAGCGGTACCTTCAGCTCCGCCACCCCGGTCATCTCCCGGGTGAGCAGTTCCTTGACCTGTTCCACCTCCCGGTCGGGACACTCCACGATCAACTCGTCGTGGACCTGGAGGACCAGGCGGCCCTCCAGCCCCTCCCGCCGCAGGGCCTCGTCCACCCGGAGCATGGCCAGCTTGATGAGGTCCGCCGCCGCCCCCTGGATGGGCATATTGAGGGCCACCCGCTCCCCGAAGGAGCGGAGGTTGAAGTTGGCGCTCTTCAGCTCGGGCAGCCAACGGCGGCGGCCGTAGAGGGTGGCGGCGTAGCCGTTCTCCCGGGCCTCTTGTACCACCCGGTCCATATAGTCCCGCACGCCGTGGAAGGTGGCGAAGTACCGCTCCATATACTCCTTGGCCTCCGCCACGGAGACGTGGATATCCTGGCTCAGGGAGAAGGGGGAGATGCCGTAGACCATGCCGAAGTTCACCGCCTTGGCTCTCCGGCGCATCTCCGGGGTCACCGCCTCCGGCTCCAGGCCGAAGACCTGGGCGGCGGTGGCGGTGTGGATGTCCGCGCCGCTGAGAAAGGCCGCCTGCATGGCCCGGTCGTCGGCCACGTGGGCCAGCAGGCGCAGCTCGATCTGGGAGTAGTCCGCGTCCACCAGCTTGCACCCCTTGGGGGCCACCAGCATATACCGCAGCTTGGCCCCCAACTCCGTCCGCACGGGGATGTTCTGCAGATTGGGCTCGGCGGAGCTGAGGCGCCCGGTGGCGGTGACGGTGTTCTGGAAGGAGGTGTGGATGCGCCCGTCGGGGGCGATGACCTTAGAGAGGCCGTCCACATAGGTGGATTTTAGCTTGGCGTACTGCCGGTAGTCCAGCACCGCGTCCACCAAAGGCACCTGGCCCCGGAGCTTTTCCAGCACCTCGGCGGAGGTGGAGTACCCCGTCTTGGTCTTCTTCACCGGGGGGATCCCCATCTCCTCAAAGAGGATCTTGCCCAGCTGCTGGGTGGAGTTGATGTTGAACGTCCGCCCCGCCAGTTGATAGATGGCCTGCTCGTCGTCGGCGATGCGCCGGGAGAGCATCTGCCCGTACGCCTCCAGCGCCCCCCGGTCGATGAGCACCCCCGCCCGCTCCATCCGGGCCAGCACGGGGCAGAGGGGCAGGTCGATATCGTAGCACACCCGGTGGAGCCCCAGCGCCTCCAGCTTGGGGGGCAGAAGGTCGAAGAGCGCCCCCACCAGGGCGGTGTGGGCCGTCCAGGCCGCCAGGGCGGGGGCGGGGTCGGCCAGGGGGGCAAAGGCGTCGGGGTCCAGGTAGACCTGGGCCTTGGGGAGGTCGGACTGGAAGTAGGACAGGGCCAGCTTGTCAAGGTCATAACTCCCGTCGGTGGGGGAGAGGAGATAGGCGGCGATCTCCGTGTCGAACACCACGCCCTCGGTGGACAGCCCCTCGGCCAGCAGGTCGGTCATGAGGGCCTTGGCCCCGTGGGTGACCTTCTTCACCTTCTCCGAGAAAAAGCCCTTCAAAAAGCGGTTGTACCCCGCCAGCAGGTGGGGCAGAAAGACGGCGGCCTGCCGCCCGCCGTCCTCGGCGGCCCAGCCCACGCACACCCCGCCCAGCCCGGGCAGGGCCAGACAGGCCACGTGGTCCAGCCGGGAGAACCAGGCCAGCAGGTCGTCGGCCCGGCCGTCGTCGGTGACCACCTCGCTCCGGCAGGACAGGTCGGGCTTGCCCTCCGCCGCCGCCTGCCCCCCGGGGCCGGGGCGGAGGCCCAGCTTGTCGATGAGCTTGGCGAACTCCAGTTTCAAAAAGAGCTCGTAGAGGGCGGGGCCGTCCGGGGCCCGGCGGGCCGCGTCCTGGGGCGCGTAGTCCAGCGGCGCGTCCCGGCGGATGGTGGCCAGGGTGTAGGAAAAGGCCGCGTCCTCCTTGCCGTCGGCCAGCTTTTGCACCATCCCCGGCTTGGCGGGGGTCTGGGGGGCGGTGCAGATAGCGGGCATCTGGTCGTAGAGGCGATCGATGGAGCCGTACATCTGGATCAGGGCCATGGCGGTCTTCTCCCCGATGCCCTTCACCCCGGGAATGTTGTCGCTGGCGTCCCCCATGAGGGCCTTGAGGTCGATGATGTGGATGGGGTCGAAGCCGTACTCCGCCCGGAAGGCCTCCGGGGTCATGTCCCGGGTGGTGGTCTGGCCCATGCGGGTGGTCACCAGCTTGACGGTGACGGCCTCATCGATCAGTTGGAGGGAGTCCTTGTCCCCGGTGACCAGCACCGTCTGCCAGCCCTGCTGGGTGTTGCGGGCGGCGATGGTGCCCAGCAGGTCGTCTGCCTCCCAGCCGTCCAGCTCGTAGCGGGGGATGTTCATGGCGTCCAGCACGTCCTTCAAGATGGGCATCTGGGCGGCCAGGTCGTCGGGCATGGGGTGGCGGGTGGCCTTGTAGCCGGGGTACATCTGGTGGCGGAAGGTGGGGGCCTTGCGGTCAAAGGTGACGGCCAGGGCGTCGGGGGCCTCCTCGTCCAGGAGTTTTAGGAGGATGTTCAAAAAGCCGTAGACGGCGTTGGTGGGGGTGCCGTCCCGGGTGGACAGAGGCCGGACGCCGTAGAACGCCCGGTTGATGATGGAGTTGCCGTCGATGACCATGCACTTCATAGCTGTGCCCCCTTGGAGAAGCTGGCATATTTCTTATAGTATACCAGCTTTCCCGCCCCAGGGCAAGAAAAACCGCCCCGAAGGGCGGTTTTTCGGCGTTCCCGGAGGGGCGCTCCCGCGCCGTCAGGCCGGGGGCAGGGCGCGGGCGGAACTCACTCCGCCGCCTGGTAGTGGAAGGTTCCCGTCTGAGCGGGGACGAGCTCTACCCGGGTGCCCTCCTGTCCCTGGATGACGGCGGAGGCGTTGTCGGAGTCGAACTCCAGAACGCCGGTCTGTCCGGGGACGGTGGTGGGCACGGCCTGGTCCCCCTCTCCGATCTCGTGCCAGACGATGTAGCTGTCCTGGGCGGCGGCGTCGCCGGTGGCGGGGTCGATGGTGACGGTGACGGTGCCGGTGGAGGGCTGGGGGGCGTCGGGGTCCAGGGAGACCACCCGGTAGGTGACGTACAGGGTGTGGATCATCTCCTGCCCGGCGGGGCTGGCGGCGAAGGCGGTGAGGCTGAGGGCCAGCAGGCAGGCCGCGGCGATCAGGGCGGCGCGGACGGGGTGGGCCAGGCGGCGCCTGGGCTGTTTTTCTGTCATAGCGATCATCTCCTCTAATTTGTCCCGGCCCAGACCCAGCTGGGCGCAGGCGTCTTGGTAGCGGCGGGGGTCAAACATCTCGCGTCTCCTCCTTTTCCTCGTCCAGGGCGCGTTTTAGCAGTTGGCGGGCCCGTTGGAGCCAGGTCTGCACGGTGGACTCCTTGGCGTGGAGGGCCTGGGCCACCTCCCGGACAGAACACTCCTCATAGTAGTAGAGGTATACGCACATCCGGTACTTGGGGGGCAGGGCCATCACCGCGGAGAGCACGTCGCTGTGGTCCTCAGGGGGCGTGACCGGGCCGTCGAAGTCCTCCAGGGGGAAGGTCCGGCCCCGCCACGGGGCGCGCAGAAGCTTGCGGCAGTCGTTGACGGTGACCCGCAGGAGCCAGTGTTTGGCGTGGTCGTCGCTGGCGAAGGGCTTGTCGGCGCGGTAGAGCTTGAGCAGGACGCCCTGGACCACGTCCTCGGCGTCCATGCGGTTGCCCAGGGCGTGGTATGCCACCCGGAACACCGTGTCGCCGTAGGCTCTTGCCAGGCGTTCAAAGGTATCGTCGGTCATGGGGACCCCCCTTGCGGGTTTGAGGTGTGGAAAGTACTTTCTACCTGGGAATATCCAGCGGAGGCGGAAAATATCCCACGCCTCCGCAAATTTTATCCTACCACGCCCCGCCCCTTTTCCGCAAGGCGGCCTTGCGTTTGCCGGGGAGATGGGCTACAATGGAGAGCGGAACGAAACCGGGGCGGAGATCGTCTGAACCGGGTAAGACCTTTGGAAAAGAGGGGCGACGATGAAAAAATTGCTGGCGCTTGTCTTGGCCGCGGGGCTGATGGTCACCTCCGCCCTGGCCCTGACCCCGGAGCAGCTGGGGACCATCCTGCGGGAGAACTACGCTGGGGAGATCCCGGCGCAAGTCTGGCAGGAGGACACGGTGGAGGGGATGCTCTCCGCCCTGGGGGACCCCTTTACCCACTACTACACCGCCCAGGAGTACGCCCAGTTCCAGTCCCTCCTCACCGAGGAGGGCGCCGGCGGGCCCACCGCCCAGGTGGAGCGGGCGGACCGGGTGGGCCGGGTGCGCCTCAGCGTCTTCGGCCAGGACACCTATAACATCCTGAAAACCGGCGTGGAGAGCCTGGACGGCCAGGTGGACTACTGGCTCGTCGACCTGCGGGGCAACGGCGGCGGCGAGCTGCGCGCCAGCATAGACGCCGCCTCCGTCTTCACCGGGGGCGGGCGGATGGCCTATCTGCGGGACAGGACCGGCCAGCTCTACGGCGGCACCGCGGTGGACAAGAGCCTGACCATCGACCCGGCGGTGGCGCTGGTGGACGGCCGGACGGCCTCCGGGGCCGAGCTCTTCGCCGCCGCCGTCCGGGACCGGCGGGCCGGCGTGGTGGTGGGCAGCCGCACCTACGGCAAGGGGGCGGCCCAGACCGCCCTGACCCAGGCGGAGTACCCCGAGGCATTTGCCGACGGCTCCGCCCTGCTCCTCACCACTGAGCGGCTCTTCTCCTCCAGCCTTGTGAGCAACAACATCGTGGGGGTGATCCCCCACCTGCTGGTGGAAGACGACTACGCCGAGGGGGTGGGCCTGCTGCTGTGCGGCCCGTCCCCCCGGGGGAACACCCAGGGGTTCGTCCGGCTGGTGCTGGGGGGCTGGCGCTGGGATGTGGACCCCCAGGCCGCCCAGGCCGACCCCCAGGCCGCCCAGGCCCTGCTGGAGGCGGTGCCCCCCACCGCCACCCTCTACCTGGGCACCGGCGGCGCCGACGGCTGGCAGACCGCCACCCCCGCCGACGCGGCGGCGGCGTGGGGCCTGGACGGGTACAGCCCTCGGGCCTTTCCCGACGTGGCCGCCTCCCCCTACGCCCAGGCCATCAACGCCCTGAAGACCTACAACATTCTGAAGGGCGACCAGAACGGGAGCTTTAACCCCGGCCAGGGCCTGACCCGGGCCTCCCTGTGCGCCCTGCTGGCCCAGGCCATGCGCTACCCCATGTCCTCCGCCGCCCCCGCCTTTGCCGACACCCCGGCGGACGCCTGGTACACCCCCTACGTCACCACCCTCAGCGCCATGGGCATCGTCAACGGCTATGACGACGGCCTCTTCCACCCCGATGACCCCATCCCCCACCAGCAGTTCATGGCCATCCTCTCCCGCATCGTGGCCGACACCCACCACACAAGCTGGGGCGCGTTCCAGGCCGGGCCGGACCAGGAGACCCTGGACAGCGGGGACTACGCCGCCTACGACCCCTGGGCGGTGAAGGGGGCGTGGCTGTTGGACGGGGCCTGGCACGCCCCGGCCCGGGAGATCGACCCCCGGGCGGTCACCACCCGGGAGGAGGCGGCCTACGACCTCTGGAGCGCCCTGACCGTCATCCAGGTCCTGCCCACCTGACCGGGCGGGGGACTTTTTCGCGAAGGAGGACGACGCCATGCGATACCGGCCCGACAGACAGGGAAAGCCCATCTCCCAGCTGGGGTTTGGGTGTATGCGCTTTACCAAAAAAGGCGGCGGCATCGACTACGAAAAGGCCAAGGGGGAGGTCCTGCTCGCCATCGGGCAAGGGGTCAACTACTTTGACACCGCCTACATCTACCCCGGAAGCGAGGCCTGCCTGGGCCGCATCCTGGCGGAGGAGCACTGCCGGGAGAAGGTCTATATCGCCACCAAGCTGCCCCAGTATATGCTCCGCTCCCGCAAGGCCGTGGACAAGGTCTTCGCCGAGGAGCTGACCCGTCTGCGGACGGATTATATCGACTACTACCTTATGCATATGTTCACCGACTACGCCGAGTGGGAGCGGCTTCAGGGGCTTGGCATCGAGGACTGGATCGCCCAGAAGAAGGCGGCGGGGGCCATCCGCAGCATCGGCTTTTCCTACCATGGGGAGACGGAGATGTTCCTGAAAATACTGGACGCCTACGACTGGGATTTTTGCCAGATCCAGTACAACTACCTGGACGAGCACACCCAGGCCGGCCGGACGGGCCTCCGGGCCGCGGCGGAGCGGGGGATCCCGGTCATCATCATGGAGCCCCTGCGGGGCGGCAAGCTGGTGGAGCTGCCCGGGGAGGCGAAAAAGGCCCTGGCCGACAGCGGCCGGGGCTGGAGCCCCGCGGAGCTGGGCCTACGGTGGCTGTGGGACCAGCCGGAGGTGACCTGCGTGCTGTCCGGCATGAATTCGGAGGAGATGGTGCGGGAGAACATCCGGGTGGCCTCGGAGGCCCAGCCGGGGTGTCTGACCCGGGAGGACCGGGAACTGGTGGAGCGGGTCAAGGCCGCCATCCGCCGGCGGGAGCGGGTGGGCTGTACCGGGTGCCGGTACTGTATGCCCTGCCCCGCCGGGGTGGACATCCCGGGGAATTTCCACTACTACGATTTGATGTACTTGGAGGGACGGAAGGGCTCCGCCCGGTTCGAGTTCGCCCGGAACCTGGGCCTGCGCAAGGACCCCGCCTTCGCCTCCCAGTGCGTGGGCTGTGGCAAGTGCGAGAGCCACTGCCCCCAGCACATCCCCATCCGCCAAAAGCTGAAGGAGGCCGACCGGGCCCTCCGCCCCCTGCCCTACAAGCTGGGCCTGAAGGTCGCCCGGCGCATTTTATCCTGAGGAGGTCATCTTTATGAAACACCGCCATTTTCTCTCCGCGCTCCTGTGCGCGGCCCTTTTGCTCACCGCCTGCTGTTTCCCGGCGCGGGCCGCCGCCCAAGCCGCGCCCTTTGGCGGCCAGGGGACGGCGGAAGAGCCCTACCGCATCGACAGTTCCCGCCAACTCTGGGCTCTGGCTGGGCTGGTGAACGCCGGGGCGGGGGAGTACGCCCAGGCCAGCTACCGCCTGACCGCCAACCTCGACCTGGGCCCCGCCGACTGGGTGCCCATCGGGATAGACGAGGCCCACCCCTTCCGGGGCGTCTTTGACGGGGACGGCCACGGCGTCGCCACCCTTTGGTCCTGGGAGGAGGCGCGACAGGCCGACTACGGCGGCTTCTTCGGCGTGACGGAGGGGGCGGTGATCGACGACCTCTATGTGGAGGGCAACATCGGCGGCCAGGTATACGCGGGCCAGTTGGTGGCCTGGGCCAAGGACAGCCAGATCAAAAACTGCGCGGGGCAGCTGAACACCAGAAACGGCCCCAACACGCCCTTTGCCCCTCAGCTGGTGGGCCGGAGCGACAACTCCCGGATCGAAAACTGCGCCTACTCCTACCTTTACGGCTCCTGGGTGGTGCGGACAGCGGACGCGGCCACCCGCGTCGTCAACAGCTTTTCCACGGGACAGACCAACTTCTACTACCACGCGGACGGCGCCTATACCCAGGTCTGGGCGCCGGGGATCGAGGTCTCCCCGGGGCAGACCGCCATCGCCACCAGCTATTCCGACTTTGTCCGGGAGCTGAACGCCTGGGTGGACGCCCAGCCCGCGGGCGTCTACCGGCACTGGCGGGTGCCGGACGGCGCGGAGGAAATGACCACCGACGCCAACGGCAAGCCCCTCCACGTTCCCGCCCTCTGGCCTGTGCTGGCCGACTACCTGGTGGAGGTGCGCGTGGAGGCGCCGGGGGTCGACCAGGAGGCGCTGGAGTGGTTCCAGGGGCGCTGGGCGGATACCGTCCGGGGCTGTCAGATCCCGCTGACGCGGGAGCTGTCCAAGGTGGCCACGGTAACAGAGCCCCAGGGGACGGCGTCCGAAACGCTCTCCACCGTCTACGCCGCCCAGGCGGGCCGCCCGCCCTGTATCACCGGGCTGGACAACGTGGACGGCTTCCGGCTGGCGGAGGTCTATCTGGACGGCCAGGCGGTGGGGCCCCAGCTGCCCGCCATCACCGGGGACTGCACGCTGACCCTCTCCTTTGTCCCCAGCGGCGACATCGCCCACTTTACCCTGTCCCACCCCGATGTGGAGTACCCCGACGTGGCGGCGGACGCGTGGTACGGCGTAAATCAGGAAAACACCGTGTCCGACGTGACCCGGCTGGGCTTTTTCGTGGGCCGGGACGACGGCCGCTTCGACCCGGAGGCGCCGCTGACCCTGGCCGAGGCGGTGAAGCTGGCCGCCGTGGCCCACAGCACCTACGCCGGGGACGGCGATCCCTTCGACCAGACCGCCGGGGAGCACTGGTTTGACACCTACCAGGAGTACGCCGTTCAAGCCGGGATCCTGTACGACTGGGAGTTTGGCGAGCTGACCCAGCCCGCCACCCGCCTCCAAATGGCCTACCTGTTCCGGCGGGCCATTCCTCAACTGGAACTGGAGAGAACGCCTGCCGACCAGCGCCTTTCCCCCTCGGATATCGCGGAAGAGCTGGTGCGTTACCAAGGGAGCGTCCGTGACCTCTATTGGCACGGCGTCCTGCAGGGTGCGGACGAGGCGGGGAACTTCTACCCCGACCGCACCGTCACCCGCGCCGAGGCCGCCGCCATCCTGGTCCGGCTGGCCCTGCCGGAGCGGAGGCTCACATCGGATACCAACGGATAAACGCAAAACCGAAAAGCCGTTAAGGGCGCGCGTCCCTTAACGGCTTTTGCTTTACAGGATGATGCAGATGAGGCCGCCGGAGCCCTCGTTGATAATGCGCTGAAGGGTCTCCTGGAGCTTGAAGCGGGCGTCGTCGGGCATCCGGGCCAGCTTGGACTGAAGGTCCTCGCTGACCAACTCGTGGAAGGACTTGCCGAAGATGTTGGACTGCCAGATCTTCCCCGCGTCCCCCTGGAACTCCTGGAGGAGGTAGTTGACCATCTCCTCGGACTGTTTTTCGTTGCCCACGATGGGGGAGACCTCCGTCTGGATATCCGCCCGGATCATGTGGATGGACGGGGCGCTGGCCCGCAGGCGCACGCCGTAGCGGCCCCCCTGCTTGACGATCTCCGGCTCCTCCAATTTCAGCTCCTCCAGGGCGGGCACCACGATCCCGTAGCCCGTGGCCCGGACCTGTTCCAGCGCCCCGCCGATCTTGTCATACTCCGCCTTCACCTGGCTCAGCTGGGTGAGCAGGTCGATCAGGTCCCCGTCGTCCCGCACCGGGAAGCCGGAGCGCTGGGACAGGGTTTCGTAGAACAGGCTCCTGGGCAGCTCCACCTGGGCCTGGGCCGCGCCGCTTCCCAGGGCGATGGAGGTGACGGCGGTGGCGCTGACCCACTGGCACCGGCCCATGGCCTCCAGCGCCGCCGGGATATCCCGCATCCGGCGCAGGCCCTGGCCGCTCTCCCGGATGGCGGCGTAGAGCCCCTCCTTGATGGGGTGGTCCATGGGCAGGGCGTCCACCCAGGGGGGCAGGAACAGCCCCAGCTCCCGCAGGGGGAACTCCAACAGCACCCCCCGGATGATTTCCCGCACCGCCTCCTCCGTCAGTTCCAGGCAGTTGACGGCCAGACAGGTGACGTTGTACTTCTCGCTCAGCGCCTGGCGCAGCTCCTGGGTCTCCGGCGCGGCGGGCCAGGCGGAGTTGAGCAGCAGGACGAAGGGCTTGCCCAGGGCCTGGAGCTCGGAGACCACCCGCTCCTCCGCCTCCAGGTAGTCCTCCCGGGGAATGTCGGTGACGGTGCCGTCGGTGGTGACCACCACGCCGATGGTGGAGTGTTCGGCGATGACCTTCCGGGTGCCGATCTCCGCGGCCTCGGTCATGGCCATGGGGGCGTCCGACCAGGGGGTCATGACCATCCGGGGCGCGCCGTCCTCCCGGTCGCCCACCGCCCCGGGGACCATGTAGCCCACGCAGTCGATCAGCCGCACCGAACAGCCCGTCTGGCCCCCCAGGTCGATGTCCACCGCCTCCTCCGGGACGAACTTGGGCTCGGCGGTCATCACCGTCCGGCCCGAGCCGGACTGGGGCAGTTCATCCCGCGCCCGGTCCCGGCGGTAGGGGTTGTCGATGCCGGGGATGACCATGGTCTCCATGAACCGCTTGATGAAGGTGGACTTGCCCGTGCGGACCGGGCCCACCACGCCGATGTAAACGTCCCCCTGGGTCCGCTGGGCGATATCCTCGTAGAGCTTGTGGTCTTCCACAATTCATTCCTCCTCGTGGCCGGTCAGTTTGTCTCTACACTCTATGGACGGCCTGGGGCGGTTATGACAAAAACATGGCAGGGCCCCGGCGGGCTCTGCCATGTTTGGACGGGTGTTTTTTCTACCGATGGGGTTTTCGTTCCCCCCCAGCGGGCGGCTCAGTTCTGGAAGCGGACCTGGGCCTCCTGGACCATGGGGTAGGAGCGGGGGACGCTGCCCGCCAGGTCCTCTTTATGCAGATCCACGGCGGTGAGGCCGCCGTTTTGGTAGGTGGTGTAGTAGTACACCCCGGTGTCGGCGTTGCAGCAGCAGGTGTAGATGGTGCTCTCGAACTTCCCCTCTCCCATGTCCACGCACCCCCGGGGCATAGCCACGCTGCCCAGGATGTGGAAAAACTGGCTCACGTCCTCCAGCTCCGACGCCCCGGACAGGGAGTTGAGCCGGGTGAAGGCCGCCCGGACGAAGCGGGAGGCGGAGGAGCAGTCCCCCGGCAGGCCCAGGGCCCCCATCCCCCGGCTGTACGGCTCCAGGGCCAGCTTGGGGCAGAAGTGGTTCACCGGGGGCTGGGTGGAGAGGGCCATGTAGTTGGAGAGGTTTTGAAGCTGGAAGGGGAAGGGGGGATTGTTGGTGAGGATCCCCACGGGGTTGTCGTAGACGTGCAGGCCGTCGGCCATGGACTCCACCACGATGCACCCCTCCCGGTTGGCGATCATCCAGTGAAGCTGGGAGTTGGGCAGCTCCGCCCGGAAGGGCACGTCCACCAGGGCGATACGCCCCAGCAGGGTCCGCACGTCGTCCAGGCAGTCGCACCGGCCCAGGATCCAGGGGATGAACTCAAAGGGGGCGATGTTGTCCCGCCCCTCCTGGGGCTCCTTGCGGTAGACGGCGTTGCCCACAAAGTGCAGGCCCGCCATGGACAACCCCTTCTCGTTGGTGGCCTCGTAGTAGAGGGGGTAGCCGTCCTGGACAAAGCTCATGCCGATCATGGCGTAGTGGCTGGGCATGGGGGCGGCCAGCCGGAAGACGAAGGGGTAGTTCCGGGGGGTGACGGTGACCGACTCCTCGTAGGAGTACTCCAGGTCCAGGTTGCGCCCAAAATAGAACGCCTTGCTCTCATAGGTGGCGGCGGTACACATAGATGATCTCTCCTCTCGTGGCGTTTGTCCTCTGTGGGTGGGCGCGCTTTATTCCCAGCGCCCGGCGGCGGGGGTCAGGCCAGTTCTACCAGTTCATATTCCCGGCTGCCCACCCCCAGGGCGGCGGCGGCCTCGATGGTGTGGACGCCGTGCCGGGACTCCACCCGCTCAATGAAGTGATCCCGGCCGGGGTCCTGGGAGGCGTAGACCAGGTCCAGGCAGGCCTGGTCGATAGCCACCGGGTCCAGGGCGGCCAGGATGCCGATGTCCGCCATGCAGGGGTCCTCCGCCACGGCACAGCAGTCGCAGTCCACCGACAGGTTGCACATGATGTTCAGGTAGACGATCTCCCCGTGGAAGAGGTCCACCACGCTCTTGGCCGCGTCCGCCATGGCCTCGCAGAAGGCGTCCTGCTCCGCGTGGCGGTCCCAGACCACCGTCTGGTCCAGGGTGGCCCCGGCGGAGTGGATGTTGCACTTGCCCGCGGTAGAGGCACAGCCGATGGACAGCTGCTTCAGCGCCCCGCCGTAGCCCCCCATGGGGTGGCCCTTGAAGTGGGAGAGGACCACCATGGCGTCGTAGTTCTGGATGTTCTTGCCCACCAGGTTCTCCGTCAAGACCTTGCCCCCGGGGACGGGCAGGCGCAGGTCGGGGCCCTGGGCGTCCATCAGGTCCACGTCGAACAGCTCGGTCCAGCCGTGGCCGGCCAGGAGCTTGAGGTGCTTGTCGGTGGCGTTGCGCTCGCCGTCGTAGGCGGTGTTGCACTCCACCACCGTGGCCCCCAGGTGGCGGATCACCGGGGCCCAAAATTCGGGGTGGAGGTAGTTCTGGTTCCCCTCCTCGCCGGAGTGGACCTTGGCGCAGATCCGCCCCGTCAGGGGTTTGCCCAGGGCCTGGTACAGCTCCAGGACCTTTTCCGGGGTGATGGTCTTGGTGAAGTAGACGGTCGGTTTGCTCATCGGGTTCCTTCCTTTCCGCGCGAAGCGCCGGGGGCCGTAAGGCCGCGTGTTGATTTAGGATGTTTCTATTATACCAATTTTTTCAGGGGAACGCAACCGGGGCTTTACGGAACGACAAAAAAGGAGTATAATGTCCCCCAAACCCTAGAAAAGGGAGCGTGTTCCATGCGCCAGACCAAGACCTCCATCCCCGCCCTGCTGGCCCAGGGGGCCAGGAACGGCATCCCCATCGGCATGGGCTACTTCGCCGTGGCCTTCGCCCTGGGCATCCAGGCCAAGGCCGCCGGCCTCACCCCCTTCCAGAGCTTTTTGGCAAGCCTGTTATGCAACGCCTCGGCGGGGGAGTACGCCGGCTTCGGCGTCATCAAGGCCGAGAGCGGCCTTTGGATGATGGCGGTGATCACCTTTGTCGCCAACGCCCGCTACCTCCTCATGTCCGCGGCCATGAGCCAGCGGATGGACCCGGCGGGGAAGCCGATCCACCGCTTTGCCATGTCCATGTACATCACCGACGAGATCTTCGCCATCACCATCGCCCGCCCCGGCTACCTGTCCCCCTGGTATCTGTACGGCGCGGCCCTGGTGGCCTCCCCGTGCTGGGCGGCGGGCACCGCGTTGGGGTGCGTGGCGGGGGACGTGATGCCCGCCCGGGCGGTGAGCGCCCTGAGCGTGGCGATCTTTGGGATGTTCCTTGCCATCATCATCCCACCCGCCCGGCGGGAGAAGGTCATTGCCGCCCTGGTGGCGGTGTGCTTTGCCGCCAGCTTCGCCATGAGCCGCCTGCCGGTGGTGTCGGCGCTCCCGGAGGGCACCCGGGTCATCCTCCTCACCGTGGTCATCGCCTCCGCCGCCGCCCTGCTGTTCCCCGTCCCGCAGAAGCCGCGGGAGGAGGAAGCGGAGGAGAAGGGGGGTGCGGGCCGGTGAGCCACTATGTCTACATCCTGGTGATGTTCGCCGTCATCTACCTCATCCGGGCCCTGCCCATGACCCTGATCCGCCGGCCCATCAAGAGCCGATTCATCCAGTCCTTCCTCTTTTACGTGCCCTACGTCACCCTGGCGGTGATGACCTTCCCCGCCATGATCGACGCCACCCAGCACCCGCTGGCCGGGGTGCTGGCCTTGGTGGTGGGGGTGGTGGCCGCCTGGCTCGGCGTGGGGCTCATGCCGGTAGCGGTGCTGTGCTGCGTCGCCGTCTTCCTCAGCGAGTTGGCCCTGGTCTGAGCGGAGGGCTTAGGGGCTTTAGCGCCTGCGAATAGGCGAAGTTCGTCCTCCCGAACGGGGGATGGTTGCTTGCCCGAACCGGGCAGGGGACGTGCGCCTCCCGGCGCGGGGGCCAGGACCATTTCTCTTTTCTCTGCGGAGAAAAGAGAAACGGTCCTGGACTCCAAAGAGAAAAGATGGGGCTATTATTGTTGCCATCGTTTCTATTGCTCGGCGGCCCGGAATGACAGGATTGCAAGTGGAAGATGCCGCCACTGGGCGGCACGATGCCGTACCGGGAATAAAGTAGTTCTTCTATTGCTACCGCCGCGGCCGCCTCTGCCAACCAGGACTGTGAGGCGGCTTTTAACTTCTCCCTTTATCGTTTCAACCAAACAAAAACTCTCCCGGCCTTGTGGGGCTGGGAGAGTTCGTTTTTTGTAACTCGAAGGGCAATAAGCAGGGTAGGGTGAGTGGTGAACGGCGAAGGGCAAGGGAAACGGCCTTTCAGTCCTTCGCCATAGAGGCGGCCGCGGCGGTTGTAATAGAAACGTCACGCCACGTCTGCGAACCACATCATGCCGCCCAGTGGCGGCGTCTTCCACGAGCGATCCTGTCATTCCGGGCCGCCGAGTGTGAGAGGGAGGGGCCACAATCATAAGCCAAATTCTTTTCTCTTTGGAGTCCAGGACCGTTTCTCTTTTCTCCGCAGAGAAAAGAGAAATGGTCCTGGCCCCCGCGCCGGGAGGCGCACGTCCTGCCCACGTTGGGCAACAACTAACCCCCCGTTCGGGAGGACAAACTTCGGGCCCCCGCGCCGGGAGGCGCGACCTTTGCCCAGTGTGGGCAATCACTCACTCCCCGTTCAGGAGGACGAACTTCGCCCACTGGAGGCGCAAAAGCCCCCGCCACCTTACGCTTTGCTCTTGCATTTCTATACAAACTATGCTAAGATGATAAACAGAAAACTGTTGATTTTCCACAGTTGATTCTGAAAGTCATGGAGGGAAGTACAATGACAAAGCGGATCCTGGCTGCATTGCTTACCCTGGCCCTGGCGGCCTCTCTGCTGTGCGTGGGCGCGGTCCCCGCGGCGGCGGAGGGGGCCAGTTACGTGTTCGACGTGGGCCAGCTCACCGCCGCGGCGGACAAGGAGAGCCTGGTGGGCGGCTCCTTCGCCGAGGGGTACATCGCCACCTTCGGCGAACTGACCAAGCGCACCAGCTCCAAGGGCGACGTCAGCTCCGTGGAGGTGGGCAAAAACGGCGCCAGCGGCTTTACTTTCACCGTGGGCGGCACGGCGGAGGTGAAGGTGGAGTTCTCCTCCACCGGCGGCTCCAACGCCTCCACCGTGGGCCTCTGGAACGAGGCCGGCGAACTGGTGCCCAACAACGAGGGCGTGCGCGTGGTGGAGGGCACGGGCAAGACCGCCCTGACCTGGTCCGCCCTCCCCGCCGGGACCTATAAGGTCGTCTCGCCCGACGCCTCCGAGTACAACCGGGGCGCCCGGGTGTACTCCATCTCCGTGGAGGACTCCGCCGGGGCCCGCGCCCCCCGCAAGGCGTGGAGCGAGGTGGCCGACCCCGCCATCACCGACGTGGAGATCGACGGCGGGACGGTCACGGTGCGCTACGCCATGGACGTGGGCTATGACGGGGCGGACGCCGTCAGCGTCACCATGCTGGGGGACAAGGAAAACGCCAGCGCCGACGGCCTTGACGGCGCGGCCACCTTCACCCCCCAGTTCTCCGGCCAGTATACCTTCGCCGTCACCGCCACCCGGGAGGGGGAGACGGACAAGACCGGCCACGCCGACACCCCCGTGAGCTTCACCCTCCCCCTGGCCGCCCCGGTGGTGGCCAACGCCGCCAGCCTGGGCGGCGGCGGGATCAACGTGGACTGGGACGAGGTGACCGAGGCCACCGGCTACAACGTCTACATGGACGGCTCCGCCCAGGCGGTGAACACCGCCCCGGTGGAGAAGACGGAGTTTGCCGTCACCGGCCTCGCCCTGAACAGCACCCACACCTTCACCGTCACCGCCCTGCGGGGCAGTGAGGAGTCCGCCCCGTCCCAGGCCGTGGAGGGCACCGCCACCCCCGAGCGCCAGCAGGCGTGGCGCTTCGCCACCTTCGGCGTGTCCACCAAGCCGGATAAGAACTACGCCCAGGGCGATCTGAACAAGGACGGCCAGGTCACCGTCATCGCCTCCGGCGGCGCGGGCAAGATCCTGGCCAACTCCTCCGACGGCCTGGCCTTCTACTACACCGCCATCCCCACGGATAAGAACTTCACCCTCCGGGCCAAGGTCCATGTGAATTCCTGGGAGAACAGCAGTTCCCAAAACGGCTTCGGCGTGGCCGCCCTGGACCGGGTGGGCAGCGGCTCCAAGGAGTTCTGGAACAACTCCTACCTGGCCGGCGGGATGCGCTACGCCTACTACTACGACGAGGCCACCGGCAACCTCTACGCCGAGGACGACCCCAGCTACGTGGGCGTGAAGTACAATATGCGCCTGGGCCTGGCCTCCCTGGGCCGCACCGGGGTGACCTGGGAGGGCCTGGACGCCATGGGCGGGGAGGTCACCGCCCCTCCGGGCTTCACCACGCAGACCGCCCGCCTGGAGACCTACGCCCTCTCCGAGGGCAAGGGCCCTGGCACCTATAACCTCATCGGCAACGGCTCCGCCCTGGAGGGGGTCACCCGCCTGGACAACGAGCTGACCGACTTCGTGCTGGAGGTCCAGCGCAACAACACCGGCTACTTTACCGCCTACTACGACGACCAGGGCAACCTCCTGGCGCAGAACAAGTCCTACGACCCCAAGGCCCTGGACCAGCTGGACAGCGACTACGTCTACGCCGGTTTCTTCGCCGCCCGGGTGATGGACGCCACCTTCTCCGACGTGACCTTGAAGGTGAACGATCCCGCCGAGGACCCGGCCCCCGAGCCCAAGCCCAAGACCCAGGTGATGCCCAAGATCATCGCCTACTCCACCTCCATCGCCAACAGCGCCGACTATGACCTGATCGTGATCGCCAACGCCGCCGGCACCGTGACCACCACCGTCAACGGCGGCGCTCCCACCGTCACCGCCGTCACCGCCGACGGCCGCTTCGACATCCCGCAGAAGTTGACCCCGGGCAAGAACACCGTCCGCGCGGTCTTCACCCCCACCCCCGGCCAGACCTTTGACGACCCCGACCTGGAGCTGGGCTCCACCGACAGCGTGGAGACCACGGTGGAGGTGACCTATGATAACCGCCTGGCCTCCCGCCAGTACCTCTACGTCTCTCCCGCTGGCACCCCCCAGGGCGACGGCAGCTTCATCCGGCCCCTGGACATCCAGACCGCCGTGGACCTGGCCGCCCCCGGCCAGACGGTGGTGGTGAAGGAGGGGCGCTACACCCTGACCAAGACCCTCACCATCAAAAAGGGCATCAGCGGCACCCAGGAAAAGCCCATCTACCTGATCGCCGACCCCGCGGCCAAGCATAAGCCGGTCCTGGACTTCGCCCAGACCGGCGGCGGCCTCATTCTGGCGGGGGATTGGTGGTACCTCTACGGCATCGGCGTCACCGGCGCCAAGGGCGAGGGCGTGAGCCTGGCGGGCAGCCACAACGTGCTGGACCAGGTGGACACCTATTACAACCTGGCCACCGGCGTCCAGATCGCCCGGGACTCCAAGGCCGACATGAGCCTTGACTACTGGCCCAGCTATAACCTGGTCCTCAACTGCACCTCCTACGGCAACGCCGACCCCGGCTACTCCGACGCCGACGGCTTTGCCGCCAAGCTCACCGCCGGGGTGGGCAACGTCTTCGACGGCTGCGTCTCCTACCACAACTCCGACGACGGCTGGGACCTCTACGCCAAGGCCGAGCAGGGACCCATCGGCAAGGTGGTCCTGCAAAACTGCGTGGCCTTTAGCAACGGCTACCTGGAGGACGGCACCAACGCCGGGGACGGCAACGGCTTCAAGCTGGGCGGGGAGAGCATCACCGCCTACCACGAGATCCACAACTCCGTCTCCTTCCAGAACAAGAGCAACGGCATCACCTGCAACTCCTGCCCCGACATCCAGGTGTTCAACTGCACCGTCTACAACAACGAGTCCAGCAACGTGAACTTCTACACCAAGCTGGCTAAGAACACCGACTTCGCCGCCCAGGGCGTGCTCAGCTTCAAGGACAGCGCCATCAAGAGCGGCAAGGCCAACCCCGACAGCTTTGAGCCCGTGGGCACCCAGGACGTGAGCAAGTACCAGAACGACGCCAACTATTTTTGGGACGGGGCCAAGAGCGTGAACAACTCCGCCGCCACCGCCGAAGCCGCCGCCTTCGCCTCCCTGGAGTTCAAGGGCTTCACCCGCAAGGCCGACGGCACCGTGGACCTGGGCGACTTCCTCAAGCTGACCGACGCCGCCCCCGCCGGGGTGGGCGCCGTCCTGGGCGGGACCCCCTCCCGGGCGGTGACGCCCATCGCCCAGGTGACCGCCTTCAGCGGCCAGGAGTTCATCACCTGGCCTGACGGGGAGAAGATCGAATCCTACCCGGGCCACAGCGCCGCCGATCCCCTGAAGACCATCGTAGTCACCGACGCCGCCGGGCAGACGGTGGCCCAGGTGTCCCTGCCCGCGACCATCCCCGCCCCCGCCACGGCCTTTGCCGACGTGGCCGCCGACCACTGGGCCGCCCAGGCGGTGAACGCCCTGGCCGGGCTGAAGCTGGTGGAGGGCGTGGGGAACGGCCGCTATGACCTGACCTCCTCCGTCACCCGGGCCAGCCTGGCTCAGATCCTGACCCGCCTGGCCCAGGGCAAGGCGGGCAAGGCCGCCGGCTTCCCCGACGTGGCCGCTGACGCCTGGTACGCCGCCGCGGTGGCCTGGTGCGCCGATGTCTCCGTCATCACCGGCTACGGAAGCGGCGACTTCGGCCCCAACGACCCCATCACCCGGGAGCAGCTGTGCCTGATGCTCCAGCGGTTCGCCAGTCTGCTGGGCGAGGACGCCTCCGGGGCGGACACCGCCCTGGGCCAGTTCCCCGACGCCGCCAAGGTGAGCCCCTGGGCCGCGGATGCCATGGCCTGGGGTGTGGAGAAGGGCATCCTCCAGGGCGACGGCGCGGGCAATTTGAACCCCCAGGGTACCGCCTCCCGGGCGGAGACCGCCGTGATGCTCTGGCGGTTCCTGAACGCGCTGTACAAATAACCGAACCACACAAAAGGCCCCCGCGCCGTCGGCGCGGGGGCCTTTTTCTCCCGGCGGGCCGTTGCTTTTCCCGCCCGGTTATAGTAAAATGCGGGGAGGAACGCCGGAAACATCAAATGTTGCGAGGTGCGGCATGGGAAAACCCATCCTTTACATCAACGCCTGTGTGCGGGAAGGGTCCAGGACCAGGGAACTGGCGGAAAAACTGCTCGAGAAGCTGGGCGAGCCCTTTGAGGAAGTCCGGCTGGCGGACGTCGCCTTTCCCGCCGTCAACGAGGGCTATTTACACGCCCGGGACGAACTGATTGCCAGAGGCGACTTGCAAGACCCCATGTTCGACCTGGCCCGGCAGTTCGCCGCGGCGGAGACCATCGTGGTGGCGGCCCCCTTTTGGGACCTCTCCTTCCCGGCGGTGCTGAAGCAGTATTTGGAGCAGATCAACGTGGTGAAGATCACCTTTCAATACTCCGCCGAGGGCGTGCCCGTGGGCCTTTGCCGGGCGGACCGGCTCTACTACGTGACCACCGCCGGCGGCTTTTACGCGCCGGAGGAGTACGGCTTTGGCTACGTCAAAGCCCTGGCCCAGGGCTACTACGGCATCCCCCAGGTCCAAAAGATCCAGGCCCTTGGCCTGGACATAGACGGCGCCGACGTGCCCGCCATCATGGCCGCCGCCGCGCGGACCATCGCCGACCTGCCCCTGGACTAACTCCCGCCGAGAAAACCCAAAAAGCAGGCCACAAGGCTCCCGCCCTGTGGCCTGCTTTTTTGCGCTTAATTAAGGGTGGAGTTACTTGCACACCTTCCCGTTGCCGACAATTTCACGGCTGTATTCATAGCCGTTGCTGTTGGAGGCATACGCCTTGATCACAGCACGATACTTGACATCGGGCACGCCGGTGAAGGTGTAGCTGCCAGTATGGTCATAAGCGTCATAGGAGTAGAACTTGCTGGGGTTTGAACTTCCGTATATCGTGAAGGTTTCAGCCCATTTGTCGGTGCCGTATTCTTCCTCAATGCGGAGATAGTACACGCCGATTTTGTCCATCTTGTCCATGCCGAGGACGGAGAAGGACACTGTCATTTGGCAGTTTCCCGGCGCGGACATTGCGATGATGTAGCCGTCAAAATATTCGCTGGCTCTCGGCTCAACCGCATAGCAGGGGATAGCGGCGGACAGCATGAGCATGAGGGAAAGAAGGGCGGGAACGATCCTTTTCTTCATGTTACTCAACCTCCATAAAATGAGTTGACGATCCGATCCATTTCCTCCCTGGTGACTTCGCCTGAAATACTGTACAGGCAATTTTCATCTTTCCATGTGACCCGGAAAGTCTCGCCGTTCTCGGTGTAGTAATATACGATGCCGCCTTTGGCAACTTCGGTCTGTTTTTCATCATCGTTTTTCTCAAAATTGAAGTATGGGATATCCTCCGCTTCGAGGTAACGGCTGATTCTGACCAACAATTTAGATCCGTCTGCCATATATACCGCGGTTGCCACTTTATATGCGGGGGCTTCTTGAATCGCAATATCTTTGATGGAAAAACGGGCGGGTATCCATGTGGGAGCGCGTGCGTCCTCCATATCGGCCACGGCCTCCGCCAGGGTGGAGAAGCCGTCCGTGTTGGGCTCGGCCAGCGTCATGACGCCGGAGGGGGCGGGTGTGATCCGCAGCAGCTCCCGGCCCCACTCCACAATGTAGTCCTGCCAGCCGCAGGCGGCGGCGGTGACCACCAGGACCACGGCGATGAGGGCCGCGGCCTCCACAAAGTGGAGGATCCGCCTACCCCGCTTTCGGGCTTTGGTTTTCGTTGGAGGAAATAAATCAGGATGGTTTTCGGTAAAATGGGTCCATGTTTTTTCAAAGTCCTCTTGGGATGGAGCCGCGGAGTGCTGGTCGGCCTCCGCGTCCTCTATGGCCGCGACATACGCCGCGACCCGCTCTGGGTCAGCTTTTACGCCTGTTCTCGCCTCCTTCGCAAAGATCTCATCCAGCTCCGCCCTCAGCGCCCGCGCTGATTCGGGACCGGGATGGCTCGCCTCGGCATGGGCCGTGTTGGGGTCGTCGCCCTGCTGAAACATCTTTTTACCCTCCCAATATATGTAGTAACATGGGCGCCCCAAAACGTGACGCCCCCATCCAAAAAATTTTTATGTATTTTCTTCCAACGTCCGCTTCAGCCGCGCCTTGGCCCGCCTAAGCCGCTGGCGCAGGGTCCCCGGGGCGCAGTCCAGATCCGCGGCCAGGTCCGCCACCCTGTCCCGCCGGGCGTAGACGGCGTTCAGGATCTCCCTATCCCCGTCCGGGGTGGACGGCGGCAAGAGCTCCCCAAGGCCCCGGTCGGCCTCCTCCGCCGGGATGTCCTCGGGCAGCGCCTCGGTGGGTTTGTGGTCCCGGCGGAAGTTCCAGACCGCCCGGGTGGCGATGGTGACCGCCAGAGCCTCCTGGCAGTCGCAGTTCTTAAAGTCGTCCAGCTGTCTGCAAATCGCCTCGTAGACGCTCTGGACGATATCCTCAAATTCAAAAGACAGGTCGCTCCCAAGGGCGGCGCGGACGGCCCGGCGGATCCTCCCGTTGAGGAGCCGGATCAGTTCCTTGGCGTACACCTGATCCTCCCTGCTCAATGGCTTTATCTGTTTCTCGGTCATCGGCGCTCCGTTGCCCCCCAGCGGAAAAAAGTGTGGTTCCGATCACGCGCCCTCTTGGGGACTGTCCGTCTCCGAGGGCCGCGCCGCGAAGTTTTTCGCGATCTCGATCAAGAGCTCCAGCCGCTCCCGGTCCAGCGTGCGGGCGATCCGCGTCAAGTCGTTGGTGAGTTGGGGGTCCCGGTTCTCCGCGTCGAAAAATTCCGCGGGAGTCACGTGGAAAAACTCGCACAGATCGAAGAATCTCTGCATGGACGGCAGCGCCCGGCCCGAGCTGATCTGCTGAATGTACCCCTTGCTCTGCCCCAGCGCCAGGGAGAGCTGGTACTCGCTGAGCTCCGCCTTGAGCCGCAGCTGGGTCAGCCGCTGTCGGAGCGCGTCCTGTGGAGAAATCGGCACAAAAATGCCCCCTAACTGCCTTTTTGACTAGGATAACGCAGATCGCGGCAGGATATTACCGATTAAATTACTTAGTTTTTTGATAATATAGAATATAGATTAAGAACATTAACGATTCACCATTTTGTTTAGCGAAAGGAAGCACTTAGGCCGGTGGCCGTTTGTCCAATCGGCCACCACTCCCCAAAATATTTTTGTCGAACCCCGTCACATTTTGCCGCCCCCATGTTACTACATAAATAGAGGAACGATACCGCGCTCTTTGGCGAATCCAAAAGAGGCGGATCGCGAACGCAAAAAAACAAAAAGGAGTGTGCGTCATGGGAAAGGTCACAAACATACATCCTCGGGTCGCTGTGGTCGTCAACAAGCGTCGGGAGGTGGAGGGATTTTTGCAGGGACTGAAGGGCTCGTACTTTCTCCACGACCTGCGAGTCAGGGAGGAAAACACCCCGGCCGCGCCCTGGTATCGCATGGCCGCCTGGCGGATGAACGCCAGCCTGGAGCAGATGGACTTTATTATTTTGTGCATCGAGGACATCATGCCGCCCGCCAACGACAGAGTGCCCGAGTCCAGCGGCTCCAACTCCCAGCAGAAGGCCATGCTCCTGCCCGGTTATCTGCAACAGAGCAATCCCGACCTGGTCATCAGCGTCAGCACGGCGGAGTCCACCCCCGCCATCGAGCAGGAGAAGCCATCCCAGAACGGCAGTGTGGTGCTGGGCGGCTGCTTTTACACCTACGACGCCCGTGGGTGCGACCCCACCTCCCCCAGCCGCCTGCCCATGCTACCCTTCGCGGCCAACAATGTGGACAAGGAGATCTATCAGCTCCTGGCCGATGAGGCCCTGCGTAAGGCGGCTGTCCAGCGGTTCCAGACCCCGCCCAACAGGCCCGCCACGCCTATGCAGATCCTCTGCGACCCCGATTATATCGCCGTGGTGGCCATCAACGTCATCCACTACCCGGCCTACGAGAAGGCCGACCCGGCGGCCTACGACGCCTGCAAGAGGCAGTACGGGGACAAGCGCCCCGCTACCATCGAGACCACCCACAGCCTGGTGCGCTCCGCCGCGAAGGGGAGGCCCACCCTGTTCGTCTCGCCCATCACCGACCGCTACGGGAAATTCAACCAGGATGTGGATCCCGCAGGCAAGCAAAACCACGCCGCCAGCTACAACGCCGGCGTCACCACCGCCCTCTTCCTCCGCGAGTTAGACAAATCCGCCCACCGCCTCCTGTGGAGCCACTGACCACAGACAAAAAACCGCGCAATTTGACGGAATGTGTGGTATAATAGCGGCGGATAATCGTGAATTATCGGCTGTAC
>CANQVO010000016.1 GCA_947627325.1 uncultured Oscillospiraceae bacterium
TAAGCTGCACATTGATTTCAATATCGACTTTGAGCAGTTCAGTTTCGGAACGGACATCGTTACGATTGCCGCATAAAGAGCAAAAAACTCGTTTCCGTAGAAACGAGTTTTTTGTTTCACTCTCTCGGTGATGGTGGAGATAAGCGGGATCGAACCGCTGACCTCTTGAATGCCATTCAAGCGCTCTCCCGAATCATCGGGAAAACACCCCTAAATGGAGTTCCCACCGTATTGGGCAGCTACCAACCAAACGGTTCCTTCTATTGCTATTTTAGCGCATTATCAGAGGTATGTCAACAGAGAGGCTGAATGAGTTCCGCCAGTAATGGCGGTATGATCGTTATTATGAGGCTTGCTTGGCCACTTCGTACTGGTTGGGGATATCAATGCCCAGGTTGAATTGCTCGAAGTTCATATTGAACTCAATGCGCAGCCGATAGCCTTCATACACATAGACTCGCTTGATGAGGTAGCCAGCAATCATTTTCTTCACTTCCATGTCGCTGGCGTCGAACATCTCTGACCATTTGAGGATGCGGTGGTAGTCGGCCTTTATTTGGTCGATTTTGCTTTCGCTCTCTGCCAGTTCAGCGTTCAGCGATGTAAGCGTTTCGTTGGCTTCCATCATCTTGGTACGGGCATTTTCTACCAGCTCGGACAGGAGTTCCGTGGGGAAGCTGCTCTTGCCCTGAATCGCTTTGACCACCTCTCCCTTCAGAGAGTCATAATCTTTGGTGGCCTTGGCGCACTCCGCTTTGGCGGCGTTCAGCCGCTCTTTCAGAGTGACCATTGCGTTGCGATGGGTGCGAGATACGATCTCATCTTCACTCACCGCGTCCATTTGGTTAAATATCTGATGGAGCACCTCGGTGACCAGCCCATCCAGGATGTGCATGGTGTACCCGGTGGGGCCATCGCATTCCGCACGTTTCCGGGTCTTGTTGTAGCACACATAGCGGACGCGCTTGCGGCCTACCTTCTCTCCCTGAGCGTTCACACGGACCGTCCCGTTGGTAGTCAGGGTCAGTCGGCCACCGCAGTGCCCGCAGAATATATTGCCGGAAAGCAGGGATTGTCCCTTGGTGTTCCTCGGCAGCGTGCGTTTCTCGTTGTACTCATTGACTCTCTGCTCCATCAGCTGCTGCGCCGCTTCAAAATTAGCGATGGGGATGATCTGGAGGTCGTCGAATACCTCGGAGAAGGTCTTGCCACTCCGCAGGACGCCGGTGTACATGATATTATGGAGGACATGTCCCACGGTGGCCTCGTGCCAATTCTTCCCCTCGCGGGTATGTATGCCCTGTTCATTGAGGAAGTTAGCGATTTTGAATCTGCCGTAGCCGGAACCGATGCACAGGTCAAACATCATGCGGATCACTCTTGCCTCGTCCTCATTGATCTCCAGCTTCATCACTTCGTGCTTTCTCTTGTTCAGCACCCCGCTTGGAACAAGCTTGTAACCGAAGGGAGCCACGCCTCCACGGAAGCGGCCTTCCTGAACCATCTGTCCCAGGGCAGCTTTCGTCCGCATGGATGTCTTCTGACTTTCGCCATCAGCCTGCCAGAAACGGATGTAGTTGGTGAGCCGATCAACATGGCTGTCGATCCTCTGCTCACCCTCGCTGACGCTCCAGACCTTGATGCCGTTCTTGACAAACCATTCTACCACGAAGGGAGTTTCTTCAGCCCGTCTGCCCAAGCGGTCAAACATGAACACCAGAAGGATGTCGAATTTCCCTTTTTCCGCATACTCCTTGATCAGTTGGATCTTGTCCCGGTCGTTGACGCTTACCTTGAACCCGGAAATACCGGCTTCTTGCTCCTCCAGCACGATGTCCCAGCCCATACGATCCGCGAATTCATGGCAGGCTTTGCGCTGGACAGGGATGTCTGCTTGATTCATCTCATCATGGTCGACCTGTTTTGTGGTGGAAACGCGATATAGACAACAAACTCTTTCAGCCATTTTTTATCCGTCCTCTCTTAATTATTTGGGAGGATCGGATATCTTATCTCTATGCAGTTGTCAAGGTGCCGGGTCTTGCCACGACAAGTATGCCACACCTCCCGCTAAATAGCTACTACTTTTTGCGGGAATTACGGCCATTTTGTTGACTTGCGTGCCCGCCCTATTATCATCCTCCGCAAGGTAGTCACGCCAGCTTGGTGGTTTCCCGAAATGTCATGCGCTGATGGTTACGAGATCAGTTGACCTGCTGACCAACCGCCAACTCCGACTTGAATTCGTCTGCCCCAATGCCGTTCCTTCTCAAGAAGGAGTCGATGAGGGTTTCCTTTACAAGAGATGCCAGTGTGGGGTTGTAGTCTGGAGAAAAACAAATGGTGACCGCGTGACCGTCAACGGTCAGGTGTGCCTCTTGTTTGATGGGGTCGAGAATTCTCTTTTCAATCATGGGTCTAACCTCACTTTCGGTTGTTGATGAAACAGTTTGAGTTGAGAAGGTTCCCTGCGGCTTCCCGCAGGGAACCTCGGAGTGCTCTTTTCTTGGGTTTTGCCCTGGGCGTCAGGTGTTCTCCCGCTGTCCAGGGTTCATCTCAGGTGGGTGGGCGTTAAGGCGATCTACATCCTTAAGTGCATTGACAATATCGTTCAACTCCATTTGGAGTGCTCCCGCCTTAAATGCCTCGGCGGGTGGCTCTGCGGCGAGGAGCAGATCATCCAGCCCCCCCATTTCTGCAAAGGTGCGGGCCGCATCAAGCAGGATTTTGCGGTCACTTTGTCCACAGTTTTCCAAGGTCGCCGTTTCGAATAACGCCCACAGCATTGATACCTGGGCGGCAGCATTGGGCACTCCGATAAGACGGTTTGGGTCGAGGATGTGGGCCGAGTCCACTCCTTCCTCAACAAACTTTCTGGTAGTTTCCAACTCCATGTCCACCCAGCGTAGCAGTGCCTCGCCGTTCTCACCGAGACCTTGTAGATTGCTAAACGCAGCTATCGCCATGCGGCAGGCTATAGCGGTGTTTACCGTTTCTGCGGTGTCGAGCATAGCGACCGTTTCGTGGGCCATCAAGGTGCATACCTCACTGTGGGAGAGCAAATTGTCATTGATTTCATTCATAGACTTACCTTCCTTCCTGCGATTTGTTTATGGGGCGAACAACACAATGCCACAATTCAGCAGAAATATCCATTTACCAAAAGCAATAAAAACTACAGGTTCAATCACTGCAAAACCAACAAGCGATCAGGCCATAAAATCAAAGTGCTCGTATTGGGCAAATGCTTTGATCACACAAGAACGGGTGCCGACACAAGCCGGCGCCCGTGGTATCTATGATCAATTTGAGTCTTAATGCTGTGATTCTTTCGCTCTCGTATTCGACACTACTCCCCCAAGAGCTTGAGCCCATCGCTTTCTCAGAAGGACTCAGGGCGATTGCCTGAAGTCGGGCTGATCGGGCCCTGTCATGGGAATTCCACCCCCGTGAGGATCTCTCACAGCCGCCCTCCTTGCGTGATCCCCATTTCATTGGGGGCTGGGACGGGACGGAAGTATCCCCCGGCAGGGGTCATGGCGAGACAGCCCACCACAGGCTGCTTTCTGAACGGGCGGGACCGCTATGCACCTTAATTGGCCGTCATTGATGCGGAGCAACTCCGCACAGGTGGTCTTGGCGCGCCCTCCATCGTCGCTTGGCCCCTTGCGGAGCCGCTGCCGGGAACGTGTTCAGGATCGGATATTCAATTATCAAGGTTGTGGGTCGAGGGGAAAAAGAAAAGGTCCCCTCACTGTCCTCCCGAAAAAAGTGGCGGGTGAGGACATCTATTCATGAAATTTTAGCGAATATTTTTTTGAGGTCTCTGAGAACTCGGTCACGCCATACACGGATACGTTTCTGATCAACAGAAAATCGAGCGGCAGCTTGGCGGGTAGATGCCCCCTCATAAAACAGCATTAGGATAAGCTCGCGATCTCGGTCTGAGAGCTCCAACAGCGCGGGGAGAATCTTTTGTTTCTTGGCTTCCAAATCAGCTTCATCCTCCTGCTCCACGAGGGTATCCAAACAGCTTGGGGCGCTTGGGATGCCCACATAGTCCTCCCGCACCTCATCCTGGGCCATCTGTTCCAAAGACAGAACCCGTCCCTTCTTCTGATCACTCAAAATGTACCGTTCCCTGCGATCCCCTTTGGCATAGCAGTGGTACACTTCTTCGCTGACCCTGCACTCCCGGCCTTCGACCTCGATGATGAAAGCGACCACATCCCCATGCTCGTCTTTCACTTTCCAGTAATTCCTGTTTGCTTTCCAGTTGCTCATTTTTGTTCTCCTTTCAGATTTTTGCGGTGGTTACTGAAAGGAGGTCAGGGGTATCGGGCAACCGCGGAAAGCCAATATAAAACGCTCATCTGCTCCCTTTCCCGGAGCCGGTGAGCGTAAAGAAAGCCGCTTGAAGCGATGGCCAATGCCACTTACATAGACTTCCCCCTTGGGAGAAGGTCTAAGTCAAGCGGCATGGGCGTCACGCATCAAGCGGCCCCGTAGCACGGTACTTGCTTTCTACAGGTATTCAGTTTTCAGGCGGTTACCTAGCCAGTCTGAATGAGACCGGAGGGAAGATGATCTCCTCTCCGCAGTTTGGACACTTCGTGAAGGTGTAGCTGTGGTGCCCTCTGGACACGCTCTCCACCTTGTGTTCGCAGTAGGGGCATATTCGCACAAGGGTCATCAGCCCCTGGCATCGATGCCGCAGCTTGTCCTGTTCCTTCTTGACTGCGGCATACCGTTCCGGGTCATAGACCGTGGGATCGACCTTTGCCATATCCTACACCTCCACATCTACAAGTCTATATGGGTTATCCAGGTCGCTCTCCCCCAGCATCCCCAACTGTGTCAGCCGAATGGAAAGAGCCTGCTTGGACACCTCAAGTGTTTCCGCCACCTGGCAGAACTTCTCATACTCCTGTGGGAAGAAGACCTTGTTTAGCCTCTTGATTCCTCCCATCAGGTCAACTTGCGACAGGGAGTCCATCACGAGCTCCAGAGGCATGAGCAGGGTGGACGCCAGGGCATTGGCCTGCCATTCTGCCCAGTCTCGGATAGGATACTCCTGTTTCTGATCCGCCATAGAGTAGTGGATCCTCGCCGCGATGCCACGATGCCTTCGGGGATACAATCGGTCAAGCACCTGATGGGCGACTTCATGGGCGAGGGTAAAGTGGAAACGGCCCTGCTTGTCCACATCCTCACGCAGCGATTTCTCGATTAGGATCGTTTTTCCGTCCAGCGGGTACTCAAAGATATTCCAGGCATCGTCCGCGACCCGAATGCTTGTTGGCTCCGAAGAGGTCAAGCCGAGTACCGTTCCATGGCGGGAGAGGTGGAAATAGCCAATATCCAGAGCACATAGTTCCTTCGCCAGAATCTCTGGCTCCACCTTTTGAACATACTGCCCCTGAAACCTGGGGAGGCGTTTATAGTCAGCGAAGACACGCGCCCCAATGTTTTCAATATCCTGGCGGGATAGAAACGCCATTCTACTGATCCTCCTTCTCTTGTCTTACCAATAGGTCCGCATGGAGCCGATAAGGACAGCGGAGATTACATAGTCATCCGTGAGGACATCCGGGGTCTTGCCATCTTCTCTGCGGACTCGCAGCTTATCCCCCTCATAGAAGATACGGCGACACATCCTCTGGCCTTGGATCGTCACATCCACGATATCTCCGTCCCGTGGAGCCGCTTTCGTATCGAAGATGAGCCAGTCGCCGGATCGGATCCCGGCCTTCCTCATGCCATCCCCCGTGGCCTAAAGGATGATCCCGTTTCCAATCCGTCCAAAGACTCTGGGTTCTATCACCAGCATCTCTCCAATATGCCCCTGCGGGTTCTCAATGCGCTCGACTTCCTGATTCCTGGATTCCACTTTCCGCATCTTTATCATCCCCTTCTATCAGCAGACGGGCATCTCCATGAACCATCTGCCCTCATTTTCAAAGAATTCGTGGAAGAGATAGGTTTCCTTGCCATTGATCATGACCGTGTAGCGGATCCCGGTCCCGCCGACCCTGGTCGAAGCTGCCCGGCACCTCTGCTTGAGCCTGTCGATCTCAAAGGTCTGTTCCTCTCCGGCTTCGACCAAGGTCACGCTGATGGGCCTTATATTCCCGTCCTTGTCGTGCCGTAATTTTACGGTCACATATTGCTTTTCCCATTTCATCGTATGTCACCCCATTGTTGTCAAACCAGAGGGCATTTGAAGTTCCACCCGGTTGGTGTCCATTTTCAAATCACAGAGGAGCGAGGCGCTCCTGACGGCATCCTTCCCGAACCGCTCCCTGATCCAGCAGATGGTTTGATCCAGCTTGGCCAGTTTCTCATCTCTGTCATTGTCCGCAAACAGGGTGCGCTGGACAGGGTCGGATTCCTCGGATAGGGCGATGGCCGAGACGGTCACTGACCTGATGGGATGCCGCCAGGTATAGGAGCGTTTGAACAGCGTGAATGCTTCCCTGGCCAGCGAGAGGGCTGCCTGGATGGGCAGTTCCAACTTGTGCTGCCACTGCTTGGTGTAGAGCTCGTTGTCCCTGATATAGATAGCCACCCCGCCGGCCTTCTTCTTGTATTCCACCAGTTTGCGGTTGACCTCCTGGACCAGCTCCAGCATCACATTCCAGACCTCCTGGTCTGTTTCCAGGTCTTGCAGGGTGGTGATCCCATGCCCCACGGACTTTGCCGGGACAACATAATCCTTGTGGAGAACAACGGAGTGGTCGTTCCCGTTGGCGAAGGCCACCAGTTGCCACGCCCTGCTTTTCAACCGGTAGGCCAGAATGTTCGGGTCTGTATTGGCGAGGTCACCGATGGTCTTGATATTATATCGCTCCATGACCTTCTTGGTGGATCGTCCCACTCCGAGCATATCCTCTACCGGCAATGGCCAGACAATGTCACGCCAGCTTTCTGGGGGGACCACCGTGGTGGCGTCAGGCTTCTTCAAATCCGAGCCCAATTTCGCGAACACCTTGTTGAACGATACCCCTACTGAGACGGTCAGACCGAGCTCGAATTTCACCCGTTCCCGGATCTCATCAGCCAGTTGCTCCCCTGTGCCGAAGAGCCGCGAAGTGCCGCTGGCATCCAGCCACACCTCATCCATCCCGAAGGGCTCGACTTGGTCTGAGTAGTCGGCATAGATCTGCCTGGCCAGCTTGGAATACTTGATGTATTCCTCGTAGTGAGGGGGAACCATCACCAGATCGGGGCATTTCTGCCGAGCCTCCCAATTCACATCGCCTGTCTTGACTCCATAGGCTTTGGCCTCGTAATTCTTGGCCAGTACGATACCATGCCGTTCCTCTGTTCTGCCACACACGGCCACAGGCTTGCCCCGCAGGGAGGGATCCAGCATACACTCCATGCTGGCGTAAAAGTTGTTCATGTCGATGTGCAGTATCGTCCTGTCCACTGCCCGTCACCTCCCTGCGGCGTTGCTGTGTCGATAATATAACATCACTGTTTTGGCGTTGTCAAGGTCGCAGTTGTGTCCTAATTAGCGATTTTATATTGACAAGCGGTGTCCGGGCGGTATATAATCGAGACACCAAAAGAGAGGATGGTGCGTCATGCGAAAAAAAGCGACCAGCGGAAAGGTCATAAGAATTGGCAGCATCCCGTATGACGCGGCGGCGGAAAGGGAGCGGAATATCGTTGGCGCTCGTCTTGCCGAACTCCGCAGGCAAACTGGTATGAGTCTGATCGAGTTCGGCCAGTTTCTCAAAATCAATGGGCTCAATGTGGGCCGCGGGGGACTCAACAAGTGGGAGAATGGGGTAACCGTCCCTAACGCCTATCAGCTCCTCGCCCTTTGCGCCGCTCTGGGAGTAAACGAAAGATTGGAGTATTTTACCGATTCCTATCGCGCTCTACTGAATGAGGAAGGTCTGCGGAAGGTGGAGGAGTATCGGGAGGATCTGATTGCCTCTGGCAAATATAAGCCAGAGATAAAGCCTCGCAATGTCATCCGCTATATTGAGAAGCCTGTTAGTTGTCTGGCGGCGTCTGCCGGCACCGGCAACTTCCTGGACGAGGAGTGTTTTGAAATGATACCCTTCCCGGAGTCATCCGTCCCCGAGCGGGCCGAGTTTGGGATCCGTGTCGCTGGCGACAGTATGGAGCCGGTCTATCATGATGGGCAAATCGTATGGGTCCAACCGTGCGACACGCTGGATATAGGCGAGGTCGGTATCTTTATCTGTAATGGCGAAGGCTTTTTGAAGGTCTACAGTGAACAGGATCCGGATGATGATATCGCGGAAGCATACACCGACAGCTACGGTGTCGTACATCCGCAGCCGGTTCTGATCTCCTACAACCAGGCGTATGAGCCGCGGGTGATATCGCCTAACACATCGTTTCGCATTGTAGGACGTGTCCTTTGACCGATACGGTTTGTGGGACTCGGTCTGCTGTAGAATTGAGAGCGAAGACTATAGAAGGACTTTCTGATCGGAGGGTAGGGACGAAATGAACACAATGGACAGGGTAAATGAGTTGATTCAAGAGCGGGGACTATCGCTGTATGGGCTGGCGAAAATCAGTGGCGTTTCATACTCCACGCTCAAAAACACGCTTCAAAGAAACGGTCAGTTGACAGTAGACACGATAGAGAAGATCTGCTTGGGGATCAATATCTCCATGTCTGAGTTCTTCGCCGGAAAGGTACTGTCCTGAACAGGGCATGATGGGGTGAAGGATCTTGGATGTGCAAACTGATTTTGAACGAAAAATGGATCTGGTGGTGGCTGCCTTACAGAAGGCGGGGTATGATCCCCTGCGCCAGCTTGAGGGATACTGTCGGACGGGAGATCCAGCCTATATTACCCGGAAGGATGACGCCCGCTCCCTCATTGAAAGCCTTGATCTGAGTCTGGTGTGTCAATACATAAAGACGCTCTGAAAAAAGAAAAAGTGGCAGACCACCCGAAATTGGATGGCCTGCCACTTCCATTTTGAAATGCAACAAGGGGGGGTGCTTTGAGAGGAAGCTGGTGCTGGACGGGAGAATAAAGGCTGGTCAGGCCGTGACGTAGCGAGTTACCGTCCTGGAGTCGGTGCCATTGTTATAATCTGTGGCGAACACCACGATGACGACCTTGTATTCCGTTCCTGGGATGCCGTTAAAGTATTTTGTAGTCCCGTACCAAGGCTTGCCGGAAACTGTCATGCCATCGTCTGATTGATTGAAAAGACCGGCATATCGCTCACTTCTGTGTATTGAGCAATCCGAATTGCAAACCTGTGCTCATCCACCACATAAGCACCGGTACCCGCGGTAAGAGCGGAATCAAACTATTATGTTTCCACTTGCTTTCCGGCTATACTTGTAGTATACTTAATGATATGTTAATTGCGGTGGGGAGGATAGTTTTATGAAAAAGCAGAGATATTACTTAGTTTTTATCGTTGCGGCTGTATTGATTTTATCTGCATATTGTGCCTTTCAAGTAAAAAGCAGCATGAATATTTTGAATCGTGCAGATATGCCCCCAAGTCCTGTGAAAGAGACGGAAGCATTAGACCTGTCGATCCCTTTGGTAACATATGTTAACACCGCTTCTGGCGATGTTCTAATTTCCTGTATAGATAATGGCATACAATTGTTGGCGGGTGATATTGGGCCAATTTCTCTCTTTACTGATAATCTTCCGTCTAATCTTCCAAATATGAGCACACTTTCAAAATATGAAGCTTCAAATGTTTCAGATAAAGTCCCGCTGGAATTATCCTCCATTAGATCGAATGGTGAATGGGATTTTTTCCCCTGCGATATAGTTTATACAGAATACGATTTAACTTCTCAGCCGGAAAATATGGGATGGTTTGAGTTTTTCAAAAATCGACTTGCTGCTGAAGGATATGATGGCCCAATCATTATTACTGGATCTTTATCATTTTCCACCAACGGGACAGATGTTTCGATCGTTACAGCAAGCAATGTAATTGTAAACAATGTAGACATTGATATGGACATTCAATCTGTATCCGAGCCTTCCAATCTGACCCCCGCAATTTATACAATATCTGTTGTGTTTATTGATAATCAAAACCCAACAGAAGTATTTTCCAAATATATTGAAATTCCAAAAAATCAAGAAGATGCCGCATGGCTGGGCACATCATATAATTATTGGAGCGCAGATCATTCACAGTATACTCAATTTATTTCGGCTTTACAGTATGATGAAAATTCTCTTCCAAAAATGTATCCTATCTTTTGCGATCATGGTGGAGAACTCAGGATCAGGGATTTTGTTTTCGCGCCACAATATTTGGTTTGTGATATAGATGGAGATCATGAAGTAGAGATCATTCAGTATAATCAAGCATCAAGTTCCTCCATGAGTTCATGCACCGTATATCAGTTGTCAGATATTTTGTCCACCAGATTAGTTCTGATCTTGAATTGAAAGACTCTACCACACTACATTTTTGTACTATCTGTTTCCAATAAGGCGATTGCACCATAAAAAGGGGGGGCTAATAGCCCCCCCTTTTTATGGTGCAATCACATATCAATACTTGTAGTAAATAATTTTCTCAATGGAGTAACTTCCAAGACCACTCATGTCGCCATTGACAAACGATCCAATGAATTCAGCACACACCAAACCATCAAAATTGGTGGTGGCCGGGTCCCAAGTGCCGTTAGGATAGGCTCTGTAAGTCTGAACTATACCGTTATTCCAAGTGTGATTCTTGGTGTCACCAACAACGGCAGGAATATAGTACAAGGTTCCATCGCTGCTCTTTACAACAATATCAAGCTTTCCACGACCATACATTTCAGTGGGGGTGGGTGTTGCACTGTCAGAAAGGGACGGATTGATGACTTTCGGGCCAACCGCCATCCAATAGTTGCCATATTCATCCGTATAGCCTTTTCCATCCTTATTTATTACTGGAGTGGTACCTACCATGCTTGTTGCGCTCCCGTTCAAATGGCCTTCATAAGCGTACCAATACTTTTTATTTTTAAAAGAATATGTTATACCTTTATAAGTAACAGTTGGAAGGGTCAGGGGAATCGAAACTGTTGTCCCTGTTCTGGAGCAAGTGGGTTTTTTATACAGTCTTAGCCAGCCATCCTTGCCAGCGGTGATATAATCACCCGATACTACTGTAGGTGTCGGAATAACAGAAAATTTCCACTGTTGATTTGTCCCCCCGCTGAGCCCCTCTTTCCAATACACATTACCCTCACTATCGATAGTTAAATATCTACCGTCATATCTGGCCAATTTGATATAGTAGATACTTCCTGTCGTTCCAACTCTCTCCAAGCGGATATATTCATCCGTCTTTTCGGTCTCTGTGGTGGACTGGTACAGAGTACAATTCCAGTTTGTACCCGACCGTTTAGCATTTAGTGCAAACTTCCGATTACCATTGAGATAAACGAGCAGCTCTTTTGTGGTGCTCAGCGAATCTAAGTACCAGCGTTGATCGTTGCTTCCCGTGCCGGTATAAACATTGACATTGGTCCCGTTTTGGGCGGTGTATGTGTCTCCAATGTTGAGATACTTTCCAGATCCAGCATTTGCAATAATATTGTAAATGGGCATAATAGTATTTCTCCTTTATTTTTCTTTAAAATTGTTATATGATGATTCCAAAATTATAGCTTAATATACTGCATGGGTCTCTCCTCCATTTCTTTTTGTGCATTGATTGCAGTTCTGATAGAAATCGCTTGTTAATCTTTTGCCTACAGCCCCCTCTCCATATTTGTATATGTTTCGTAAATGTCAAATCGGGACAAGCGACTAAGAATTTCGTCATATTTTGGGGAGTTTCTTTGTAATGAGAGACCTCAAATTGAGCAGGCCGATATGCCTCTGACTTTTCTTTTGATTTAATTGAGAATCTGGAGTTTTACAAATCTGCCAAGGGCGAGCCAGAAGTGTATTGGATACAACAATGATGGCGGTGTGCGAGACGCACTCCGCCATCATTGTTTTTAGATGAGCAAAGTGGGAATTCCCCCTAAAAAACTCGCTTATCAAATATATCTTGCCGTGATTTGATCCATGGGGCAGTCGGAGGATTCCGTAGTTAAATTTTCTATGAAAATGTAAGCTTGAGAGCAAACAGTTACATAAAATACCTTAAATGCTAAGAGTTTCCTAATATGCAAATTTATTATGCTCAATGTGCTATCCATTTTCTCCCTAATAAGCATTATAATTACATTTATTAAGAAAGTGGGGTGGCATCATGGATGCGGTGGAGTTGAAAAGAGTACTCGGAGAAAATGTCCGCCGCTTACGCAAAAAGAAAGGCCTGACGCAAGATGCCTTTGCGGAGCTGATGAATCGCACATCCGGTTCCATTTCTCGTTTTGAAAACGGCAAACAGTTTATGGGTGTGGATTTGCTTGTTCAAATCGCAAACTACTTCGCAGTCAGCGTAGATGATTTAATCCGTCCTGAAGGGAGTGCTTCTCACCTTAATACCATCATCAGCATAGTATCCGGTCAATCTGACGATTCCCTTGCAAAGTTGGAACCCTTTATTCAGCTTTGGGTTTCTCAATATCGCGACCACATCCCACTCATAGATAGATAATAAGTAAGTCTACGTTCATGTAAAAAGAAAATTCCTCATGAAAAAGGCTGGAAAAGATAAAAAGAAGGGGGCGATGTCTGTTGACACAGGAACAAAGCACTTTCTTTGAGGACTTTTACCGGGAGCATTCGGAATCTCTCGTTGGTTATGCTTACCGATTCCTCTATGATTGGGAAGATGCACGAGTCGCAATGCAAGACGCATTTCTCACAGGAATCATAAAGATTGACAAGTTTTATTCCAGCGAAAATCCTATTGGCTGGATTAAAAAGGTAATCTGGAACATTACCATGAATATGAACCGAGCCAAAAAGGTTCGCAAAAACCGCTTAGTCCCGTTGGATGATACAAAAATGCAAGCTACCACCTATGACCAATATGAGGGTATCAATACTGTGGTTGCACGTTGCAAGGAAATATTGACTTCGGAGGAATACGCCCTATTTGAAGCAACGATTATAGCCAGCGAGCCGAGCAGTAAAGTCTATCAGGACTTTGGCCTTTCTTATGAGGCCTGTAAAAAGAGGGTAACAAGGATTTTACAAAAGCTGAGGAAAAACTGGGATACATAAAAATAATTTTGGAGCTATGTCCCGATTTGCTATCCCAAGCACATATCAACAAATAGAGGAGGGAAGGCATGGCTGAACAACACGGTTGGTCCGGGCGCAAATATGAGTTTCTGGAACAACTCCCTATTGAAAATCTGGAGTATTTTCTGCGTCTGAGTTCCGACTCCGCTGAAGCAGAGTCATTTTTGGATGCCGTAACGGAGGTGATCATAAAGCGGGAACGAGAACATCCTACGGGCCGTATTCCAAGTGCGGAAGAAGCCTGGAATGAATTTCAAACGATCTATAACACTCCAGCGGGCAGAACTGAGTTGATGCTTTCTGAGTATGCTCCAAGTTTGGATGATGAAGATGCAACAATAGCTGAGGAATCTGTTCCCTCAGTTGCGGTTATTCCTTTGCGCCGTCTGGGGCGTTCTATTGCTACCATCGCTACCGCAGTGGCCCTTGTCTTTGCCATGATGATTGGAGTACAGGCCGCAGGTGTAGATGTCTTTGGAACGCTGGCCCGGTGGACGGACAGCACTTTCCACCACGTCACCACTCCAAGAGATCGGGATGATACTATCAGCCTTGAAAACACATCCCATGGCTCTATTGATGTTCAGCGTGCCCTTGGTGAGTATGCACCCACTTGGCTCCCCGATGGGGCGACGGCTACAGCAAGCAGCGTCCAGGAGGATAGATTTGGAGTAGCCATTCAGGTTTCCTTTTCTCTCCCTAAAGATAGGAAATTCTTTATCCAACTGGATCAATATAGTGAGCATGAAGATATTGATTCCAAAACTTTTGAAAGCGACACGGATCTCCGAGAAAAATACCTCAGTAATTCGAGGCTTTATTATATCTTTTCCAATGAAGACTACTTTATGGCCACATGGAGTGATGGTACCACAATGCAAACCATTCTCGGAGACCTTTCCGTGGAGGAACTCAAATCCATCATTGATTCCATAGGAGGTTAAGACAGATGAAAAAGCGCATTTCCCCCCTTTTCACCGCTCTCGTTCTCGTTATTACCGCTTCTATCACCACTACTGCTGCGGAAATGCGATCCAGTCCCACTCTTGCAATCTACAGTGCAAAAATTACACAGGGTGCTACCGGCACCGGAAAGCTAATCATCAGCTATGATGTAAGCGCCAACACCGAGGCCAAGGAAGTGGGCGTGGCCTCCATTAAGATTTACAAGTCGAATGGCTCTTATGTTACCACCATTACCGGAACGACCCGGAACAGTCTGATTGCCACGAATACGGAGCGGCACAGATCCTACTACACCTATACCGGAATTACTGGGACGGAGTATTATGCCATCGTGACCGTGACGGCCACCATTGGCGATAAGACTGACAGCAAGGATTACACCACGAATACAGAAACTGCTCCCTGATTCTCATTTCCTATGTAACAGAGCCACAGGCTGTTGTCTGTGGCTCTGTCTTTAATGTGAGAGTATCCCAAACAGAGTTCCAATGAGTATGGCACTCTTTATCTCCCAAACCTTTTTCACCTCTGCTTCCCGAAAACTGATGTGATAAGTGAGCTACTGCAGCAGTTGCGTATGGTACCATTGTAGCAGTCAAAGCTATGGTGCAGAAGCAGACTGCTATCTCCAAGATAAACTGTTTCATATGCCAAATCGCCTTGAAAAGTTTAGATGCCATGCTATGCCAACGAAAACTTCGGGAGGTGCCAAAACGGCACCTCCCGAAGTGTCCTCACGGCGCGTTCGTCTCCACGAACACGCCCTTTTCGGTGAACCAGTCTACATGGAAGCCCAGGTACTGGCCCAGGTCACGGAGCTTGTAGTAGGTATAGCCGCCTCCAGCATCGTCGGTGAGGACGATGGCGTCCAAATCTGGGCAACGTCATCCACCTTGAACAGCCGCTTTGCCAGCTGCTTCATGATCCGCTCCGGAACCTTCCGGCTTACCGCCGCTTCGATGTGGGTGCCGTCCACCGTAACGCTGCTTCCTTTGATCAGCCCGTTTTCCACGCACTGACGCACAAGCTCCGTCAGGATCTCGTCCAGCGAGAACTCCTTGAGCCGATACCGCCGGAATTTGGTCAGCAAGCTGGCCTCCGGCAGTGTTTCCTCCGGGTTCAACCCCAGGAACCACAGGAACGCCAGATTGCACTGGGCCTCCACCAGCACCTTCACGTCCGACAGGTTATGCAGGTACTCCAGAAACAGCAGCTTCAGCATCATTTCCGGCTCCTTGGCCGGACGACCATTGTTTTTGCAATGGCTGTCCGCCAAAAGCTCATTCACAAAGCTGAAATCCACTGCCTCCTCGATTCGCTTCAGCAGATGGTTTTCTGGTATCCGCTCATATAGAAAACTGTAAAACGATTCCTGCCTGGGTCCCTATTCGGAGAATTCCTCGTCACTTCCTCTTCCTGGACTTTCTGCTCCTATTTTACCACACCTGCCCGGAAAGGGGGGACTTTTTCAGTGGTTTCGGACGGGGTTGTTGTCGCCTCAGCCCAGTGAGTAACCGAGCCGTTTCCACAACGCAAAACCAAGAGGGCCGCACCAACCGGGTCAGCCCTCGTTTTTTAAATCCCCATCTTGCTTTATTCGCTGACGAAGAATGCGCCCTTGCTTTCCTAATGAGGCAAATTGGCAAATTACAACAAGAAGTGAAAGTTCAGATCATCAATGGGTGTTTCGATTGTTACCGGGCAGCCAGTGAACGTCATATATGGGTCTCCAAGTAATCAACGATATCCTTGACACAGACAAACTTTCCAATGTCTCGATCTGATATCTCGATTCCAAATTCGTCTTCAAACTCCACCACGATTTCCACCACATCAAAGGAGGATAGACCCAAATCCGCCTCTAAGGTTGAGTTTTCTTCGATAGAAATTCCATCAACATAGTTTTGCAGGATCTTTATAACACGCTCAAGCATTTTGTTTCCCCTCCGATTCAAGTTGTCTTAGGTATTCATGCCACTTGAAAGTATACATATTGCATAGTCGCTTATAGCTGCAAACAGAATCCGATATCCAGAGAATAAGGCCATTTAGAGGAAGCGGTAGGACAAAAAACAGAGCATCACGTAAGGTCCATGTGGACACGCCAGAGTAGTATGCCACCCAAAAAGTAACGGTAGTTGCCACACTCAACAAAAACATCTCATGATTGACAAGCCAAGCAATAAGGTGATAGGAAATCCCATGCCGTTCTGGAACGACTTTTGTCCCGATGGGGAATATCATTTTATCTGGCGCAAATACCTTCAAAAATGAAATGATATGTGCTGACATAAGCCTATAGTATGAAATGCGGGCGGTAAAAGGGAGAATGAGAAAAAATGGAACCAGATATACAAGGGGGTGTATTTTCTCGAGACCTGCACCTAATGCAACCCCTATTACTGTGAGCACAGCGGTAAAAGAAAATGTGAGCAAGGTGTTTTTAATCGCCGTTTCATTTGCCAATATATTTACCAGCCGATTATATTCTTCGTTTGTAAGTTGTGAAGTAGGAGTTGTCATGTGCGTTCATCCTCCCAATATCCTATCCGTTCAAAGTACCTGTTTTTCCTTGGTCAGCAGCCGCCACTGCTCTAAAATCTCCTCGTAGTTCCGCCCCAGCCGGTCGATGCTCTTGATGACAAGGATATCCCCGGCTTTTAGCTTGCGAAGAAGCCGCCGATAACCGGGCCGGTCAAAGTCCTTCCCGGACTGCTTGTCCATGACGATGTGGGCGTCATCCACGCCGAATTCCCCCATGGCGATGACCTGCCGGTCCTCATTCTGCTCCCTGGTGGAAACCCGCACGTATCCGTATGTACTCATTTTCGCTCCTCCTTTTTTGCTGTGGGCCTATTCTACAATGCGTTCTCAAACGCCACAAACAACCCGGAGGGGCGTTTCTCTCCTGTTTCCTTCTACATGAAACTTTCCTTCTCTGTTTTCTGTGTCCTGTCAAGTGGCTCCTTCAAGGGGGTTCCTCCTGATACCCTCCTGGGGTCAACAAAGGGCAAGAGTCCCCCCTTGGCGGAAAGTCCTGCCCCTTGCGGCGTCAATATACTTGATAGCGGTTAGAGGTGCTGCTGCCGTTCTCCCGATACCTTGGCTCCGCCTTGATCCAGCCGCTTTTTTGAAGGTCGCGGAGGGCCCTCTGCACAGTCGAGCGGGAGAGGTTAAGTTCGCGGGCGATGGTCTTGACCCCAGGCCAGCAAAAGCCATCTCTGTCAGCGCGGCTCTCGAGGTACATATAGACCGCTACTGCCCGGTGGGGCAGATCGGCGGCATAGATGGAATCGAAGTAGCCCATGTCATTTCACCTCGTTGGTTGATTTGATGCCGTCTTTCGGGGGCCTGTCTTCCGCCTGCCTCTGCTTTCGGATGGCGCTGACAAGTTCTCGCTTGGCGGCGTAGGCAACGGGCCGCTGGGCTCGTTCCGGCACCTCGTAAGGCTCGCCGAAGGTGATCCCCCAATCCAGGAACAGCCGCAGCTTGACCCTCATGGGGTGCATCCCGGTTTTCATGACAATAAATTGGCCCTTTGGCATGGCCTTCAACTCGTCCGGGGACATGAGGGGCCGCTCCATCATCTGGAGGGACTGGCTCTTATCTTTTCCCCGGCTGACAGAGCCGGAGAGTACCGTGCGGTTCCCCAATGCCTTGGACATCTCCACGGCGGTCTGGGAGGCCGGAGCGAAACCGCCAAAGATATTGAGCTGGCAGTTGTCCACGATAATTTCAGAACCCTCTTTGCCGTAGTTCTTCTGGAGCTGGCCGGTGATGGACTGCACAATAGGCACCAGCATGAGACGGCGGGATCGGGAGGCGCTGAACATCAACTCCAGCGACTGGATGGGCGGGATCGTCCCCAACTCGTCACAATAGAAGACCACCCGGTTCTTGAGTTGCCCGCCGTTTTCATCGGCCACGGCGAGGATCTCCCGGTAGAGGTTCTGGAGGAGCAGGGACACGATGGCGTACTTGGTATTGTCCTCCTCCGGCAGTACAATAAAAATTGCGGACTTCTCATTGCAGAATTTCTCCGCGTCTATGGCGGTATCAAAGCATAAGAGCTGCTCCATCTCGCTGTCCAGAAAGGTGTTCAGCCGGGAGAGGACGGTGGAGAGGATAGACGCCATGGCCTGGGTGGAGGAGTTGAGGGCGGCCCCGGCGAACCATTTGGCCTTGTGATCCTCCGGGAGCTTTTCCATCAAGTCTTGAAATTGGTTTTTCCCATCGTCCCGCTTGCTGGGTTCCAAAAGCTCTTGTATCAGCTTGAAGGCGCTGACGATGTGGCGCTTGTAGCTGGGCTTGCCATTCTCATCCTCGTCTGTGAGGTACTCGGCCATAAGAAGGAAGATGGAGGTCAGAAGGCCCTCGGCGGAGTCATAGAAGAACTGGTTTTGTCCGTAGTTGGCGTCGCCGGAGTTGATGAGCGTCTTGGCGAGGATCTTGGCGTACTTCTCCGCCTTGGCTTTTGCCGCCAGGTTCTCGTGGTTGGCCTTGTAGATGTCCATGTACTTATTGATGAGCTGGAGGAGGTTGTTCCCGTCCGAACGGGTGGGATTGCGGAGATCAAGGATAGAGACGTTGTAGCCGTAGCAGTCCCTGGCGATCCCGGCATAGTTGCGGTAGAGGTCGCCCTTGGTGTCGGTGCAGAGGAAGGACATCCCGCTGGCGCAGGCGTACTCAAGGTTAGGATAGAGAAAGAAGGCGGTCTTTCCGGCGCCGCTGGCCGCGGTGACCATGGCGTGGACGTCGCCGGTCTCCACCAGGGCCTTTACCGCCTTCCTCGTACCCTCACAGCCCACGACGAGACCTTGCTTTTTGGGCAGATCCTTCCCTTGGCGCCACTTGGCCACCTGATAGGGCGCCAGCTTATAGCTGTCCTTGATCTCTTTCTTTGTGGCCCACCGCGCCGTGCCGTGCTGACCGTCGCCCACCGTTTTGGACTTGATCCCGTCCAGGTTGAAGCTCCCGGACAGCGTGGTGGCCAGGATCATGAGGAGGAGAAAGCCTCCTGCGATAATAACTACAAGGTAGGGCGTGTTCATCATCCCATCCCTCCCATCTCCATCGTCAAATTCTGTTCAGCCGCTCTCTGAAACTCCTGTGTGGATCCCATCGCTCCCAGGCATTGGGCGGCGAAGGTGAGCCAGGATTCCGCAATCCCGCGCTTTTCCTCCGCGGTGTGGATGCCCTGGGCCTGTTTCTGGACGTCTAAGAGATCGCTGGCAAGGCGGTCAGCGCCGCCGGTGCCCTCACATACAGCTTTGATGTAAGTCGCAGCGCCTTCCTCCCGGATCTCTTTCCCCATCTGGTGGTACTCGCGCATAGCGGCGGAGATAGCGTAAGAGGCTGCTGACTTCAAGCATTCGTCCGCCTTGGCGGACAGCCCGATCTGGAGATAGCGGTCGCGCTGACCCAGGAGGGCGGGGATTTTGAGTTGGGCCAGCTTACCCTTTTCCAGAGAGGCGTCCTTTGCCAATTCGTCCAGCATATCCTCATCCAGTTTTCTGCCGTGAACCGACTCCTCCGGCAGCAGTCCCCTGGCGGCCTTCAGTTCCTCGTTCCAGTCCTTCCGCGTGGGGAAGCAGGCGGTGACATCGCCGTACCCCCTCTCTGTCAGGATGTCGGTGATCCGCTGGATCGCGTTTCTCCCAGCCTGGTCGTTGTCCAGGCAGAGCGCCACCTGTCGGAGATTGGGGCACTGTTCCAGCATCCAGAGGATGGATTTCTCACTAAGCCCACAGAGGGCCACATAGCTGGAGTTCTCCCAGTCCTCCGAGTGGAGGGAGAGATAGGAGAGCAGATCGATGGGCGCCTCGAAAGCGTAGAGAGTATCGTCCCGACCCACCCAGTGAAAGCTGTATTTCGGTTTGCTTCCGGCTTGGTTGACGCGGAAGGTCTTGCCGAAGCTCTGTGTGCTGCGGAGGTGGGCGTGCCGGGGCGTTCCATCCATGTCCCGGCCTACAAATATGGCGTTGTGGTGGATGGCGTCCTCATAGATCAACTTCTTCTTCGCGAAGGCGGAGATGATCTTGGGGTCGATCCCCCGCGCCTTGGTGAGATAGGCGAACACACGGCGCATATCTTTGTTGGCCCTGGGGAGTGCGAGCTCTTTCTCAGGCTCGGGGGCAGAGGGCTTCGTTTCCAGGAATGGCGTGGCGCAGCCGTACCCGCCCAGCAGGAGCTGCATGGCCTCCGGGTAGCTCATGCCATAGTGGGCCCGGACAAACTCCACCGGGCCGCCGCCCCGCTGGGCGGCATGGTCGTACCACTTATTTCCCCGGATCGTAATGGAGTGGTCGGACTCCATCCGCAGCTCCGGCCCGGAGCGGAGGAGACGCTCTCCCCGGCAGCGGAGGAACTCCGCCAGGTCTACGCTGTTGGCTATGCGCTTTTGCTCGTCGGTAAATGGGATGTAAGGCATTTTTTCACCCAGCTTTCTTTTTTGTTATGTCGTGGTTTTTATTGTCGTACTGGATCATTACAAATTGTGCGGCGATTTTGATCGGGTGTTGTAAACAAATGATTGCATTTACTTACTCCTTGTGTTATAATATAGGCAACGAAGGGAGGGTCGCATGATGGCAAACGGTTTGGTACAGTTCCGTGCCGATGATGTGACGAGGGCAAAGGCCACGGTCATTTGTGAACGGCTTGGGATGGATCTTTCCACCTATATGCGTATCTGTATGGCCAAGCTGGTGGAGGAGAACGGTATCCCATTTAGCATGAAACTGAGCGTTCCGAAGGACGATGCGGGGATCGCCGCTATGCGGGAGGCCAGCAGGATCGCGGAGGAGCGGGGAATCTCCGAGATGAGTCTGGAAGAGATCAACGCGGAGATCAAACTCGCTCGAAGGGAACGGAAGGTGTAACCGCCTATGACCTATTTTGCCGTGCTGGATACCAATGTTCTGGTATCTGCCATGCTGAAGGCCGATTCCATCCCTGGCGCGGTGTTAGAGTTAGCCCTTGGCGGCAGCATTAGGCCCGTCTACAATGAGACGATCCTGAAAGAATACCGGGAGGTTCTGTGCCGTGCCAAGTTTTCCTTTGGAGAACGGATCGTGAACGCGGTGCTCCAAGGTATCGTGAACCGCGGTGTTTGCGTGGAGGGGGAAAAACTGGACGAGGCCGAGTTTCCAGACCCGGACGACGTCGTGTTTTACGAGGTAGTTATGGAGGAGCGGAAATACGAAGAGGCATATCTTGTGACGGGCAACCTACGTCACTTTCCGGTAAAGCCCTTTGTGGTAACGCCCAAGCAGATGCTGGACTTGATCCTTTCCAATCAGAGTGAGAACTGAATGACGCGCCCGTGATCGAGGGACGGTCACCATGACCGTCCCTCTTGTTTTGCCCATTCACATCTTCTGTTCGTGATCGTCTACCCGTAGGCCCCGCGCCGCTTTTAGCTCCATGAGCTGACGGCGGCGTTTCCGATCCACGCGGAGATGCGTCATCGTCAGCGGCGGCCTCTTGTCCTCGAAGATCCCGCTCATGTGGTGGAGCAGACGGATCACCGCCGCGGCAATAGTGGGGTTCCGCCGGTGTAGAAAGAAGTCAAAACGGTCAAGGAAGAATTGGGCGTACTCGTTGCCCTGCTGGGCCGAGGCGGTCAGCCACTTCCGCGCCAGCTCACTGTCTCTGGGAATGACCTTCCCCATGAGGTACAGCTTTCCCAGGGCGTATTGGGCGTACTGGTTCCCCCTCGATGCCGAGACGGTCAGGTGTCGGACTGCCCGTTCCACATCCTTTTCCAGACCATTGCCGGTAAGGTACAGTTTTCCCAGTCGGTAGTCAGCGTACTGATTTCCCTGGGCAGAGGCTTTCTCATACCACTCCACCGCCTCGCTGATCCGGCTCTGCCCTTGAAGCAGCTTTCCGAGGGCGTATTGGGAGTAATCATTCCCCGACTCAGCGGAACGGCGGAACCAGAGTTCCGCTTTCCCCGTGTCCCTCGCTCCATCCAGAAGGCCGTCCCGCCACACCCTCCCAAGCTGATGGGCGGCCACGGAGAAGCCCTGTTCCCAGAGCCGCTCCAATGTCTGGAGCGCCAGCCGTTTCCCCTCCAGGGGAGCGGCCTCATCCAACAGCATTGCCTTGGCGTCTTGATACTCCGCCGCCTGTTGATACAAGGTTTGGTGGCCTGTCCTGCCCGTCGTCTTTTCCTCCGTCTCTGGTTCACCATCCGTCTGCTGTTCCTCCGGCTCATCATCCATTCCTTCATCTTCGAAGGTGATGGATCCCATCTCTAAGCGCAGTGCCTCCTGTATGACCAAATTCTTGATGGCCTTGAACTCCTTCTGCTGGGAGAGGGGCAGACGCTCTCTGGGCTTGTCCTTATAGTAGCTTTCCAACTGATCCCGGAGCGAATTCCATTCCTCGTAGCACCGCGCCACCTCTGGAATAGCTGCCAACTCATCCACGATGGAGTCGATCTTATCCTTGACAGGCCGCTTGAGATACCCATAGACCTTTTTGCCGGAGGTGTTCTTGAGCATCGTGGAGAGTTCCACCATCTGCTGTTCTAACACGGGACTATCCACGGTGACGCGGCTGAGCGCGGAGGTCAGGCGGGCCAGGGTGGAGCGGCTCTCCTGGGTGAGTTCCTTGTAGGAAATATCTTTTTGTTCATAGAGGTTGTACAAATCTTCCTTGAAGATATCATTGGTGAGCGCGGAGCGGATGGCCTTGATGCCCGCTTTGGTGAGAAACCCCTGCTTGGGATCATCCGGCCACAGCATCATGTGGACATGGGGGTGGTGGCCCTCATTGTGGAAGGCCGCGTACCAATGGAGTCCCCCCTGGGAGATCTTCATCGCCCGCGCGATCTCATTGATATGAGAGAGGATCAGACCCTGCCATGCCTCCGCGCTATCATAGTCCAGTCGAGCGGCGTCCTCCCGCCGAAGGGAAAGGATCATCGTCCATACATTTCCCGTGTGGGACTTCATCTCCTTCAGGGCAGCGTCCAGAGAGACATTCCTATCCGAACTGAACAGGCCGTGCTCGCCGTGCCGTTCCACCCTGGGCCGGGTGGCGATGTATTTCATATACCCGTCCCGCTCCAGAGCGATATGCGCGTTGGCATCCAGCGTAGCGGAGATGAACTGAGATGCTGAACCGAAGGTGTGCGCCTTCTGATAGTCCCGGTACTCATAGGAGCCTTTGCTGTCCGGGAAGTCGCGGAGCAATTCCTCAATGAGATTCCTCTGCGCTGGTGTGGGTTGCCCATTCCCTTTAAGGATCTCGACCCGCTCACGGGTGGCGATGTATTTCAGGTAGCCAACAGCGGAGCCGCCAGATTTGATGTAGCCGCTTTTCACGATGAGTCTTACCATGGCCTATCACAGATCCTTCTGGAATTTCAGCGCATCCTCAAAATCAATTTTGCCGTTGGTGCGTTTCACATCCTGGACGCACTTGCCCTGGAGTTCACGAAGCGTCCCCATGCTGATGTCTGACTCATAGGCGAGGATATTGTGGGTGACGGCTTCCCCGACAGAGAGCTTGAACAGATGGCTTGCGACCCTGTCCCCCAATGCTCTGAGTTTGCCCTCCAGCACATCTGAGAGAACACGAGGGAGGTATGCCTCCGTGTGAGCGGTATTGAGATAGCCGGTGTAGAACAGGATGGCATTTTCGATGTACTCGCTCTGTGTTTTACAGTTGTCCAGCTTATAGTAATCCGCAACCATTTGCCTGACTTGCGGGGAGAGGAATAGGGAAAAATGTGTTTTGTCCTTGATCACGGTAAAACCTCCAATTCAGCGTCAGGAATACCCTGATTTTTCTTGGCATACGGGGCTTTGTGGGAAATCAAATACTTTGTAACGAAAAAAGGCCGTTTAGGAATACCCTTTTGAAAAGCTGGAACCGCCCGCACTGCGGGCGGTTGTGGACGGAGGGGTGGGCTTTGCACACCACTCCTTTCTCCAGCTTGGTTTTCGACCGGCCAAAACTCCCCCAAATTGGGGGCAGATCGCCTTGGAGGGAGCGTTGTCCTGCCGGGTGAGAAAAGGGCCGCACAGCGGCTCGCGGGCAGTAACGTAGGCAGAAAAAGGAGCCGCTCCCTTGCCGGGAACGGCTCCTTGCTCTGTTAATTTTTTGCGGGAGGCACAGTCACTCCATGCGATTGAATACCTCGCTGTCCAGCTCCATGATATCATCCACCGGGATCTTACCTCCGTCCTCCATGATGAGGATCCGCTCCAGCGTGTCCACCTTGCGGATGCGGCCCTGGATGGTAGCGTAGGAGCCGCCTTCTTTGCGCCGATCCGGTTGGAACCAGGTGATGGACACCAGGGGTGGGTCGTCCTCCCAGGCCAGCACCAGCCGGAGCCGCTCGTCCAGCACCGCCAGCTCATCCTCACTCAGTTCCACTCGCCGGTCGGTGAGACGGGCTGTCTCCCTCACCGCATCATCGTATCCGGTGAGTGCGGCGAAGGGTGAGAACTGCGCTGCCCGGTCCAGGCGAGACATCCGGGGGTGCTTTCTGGAGGTGTGATGGGACAGATAGAGCAGGTCGTCATAGTTGTCCGTCATGCCCTGTGTCCTCCTATCTGCCCGTTGCGGTCTTTGGCGGTGGCGCCCTCCACCAGATTGGCTCCCTTGAGGATGGCGTTCTTGCCGTACTTCTTCTTAATGGACAGCACGGCCTGCTGGCGTTTACGCTCCCGCTGGAGAGCGGCGGCTTCTCGCTCACGCTTTGCGTCCTCCACCGCCTGGTCGGTGAACAAGTCGAGTTGTTCCACCATCTCCGCTTGGGGGAGGGTGTCCTCCCGCACCACATGAGCCGCCACCAGGTAGACCCGGCGCACCAGTAGGTCAGGGTCAACGACCCGGTCAAAGAGTTCCGCTACTGCTTGGGTGATGATCTTGGCGGAGGAGGTATACTGACTGAGGTTGTGAGTTCCGTGAGCGTGTTTGGGGATCTCCCGGCCATAGTGGTCGGTGGTGACCTTGCCGTAGTAGGCTTTCCGTTTCTTCGGGTCCTTGAGGTTCTCCATATCGTAGCCCACTGTCAGCACAACTTGATCCGTGACCAGTCCTTTGTCCACCAAGTCCAGAGCCAGTTGGTCGGCCATCTCCCACACCACCAGCCGCGCCATTTTATAGTCGTAGGGACAGTGGAGGACCTGGCCGGCACCGATGGAGTTGGACTGGGGCTTGTACGCCTTAATGTCCGCAATGGTAGTAGGCTCCCAGCCCCAGGCGTGGTCGATGAGCAACTCTGCGTTTACGCCAAAGAGATGGTAAAGGAGTTCCTCGTTCTCCAACGAACAGCGGGCCACATCCCCCATGGTGTAGAGACCGCTCTGCTCCAGTTTCCGCTCGTAGCCCCTGCCCACCCGCCAGAAGTCGGTGAGGGGCCGGTGATCCCAGAGGAAGAGCCGGTAGCTGTACTCGTCCAACTCCGCAATGCGGACGCCGTTCTTGTCCGGCTGGATACGCTTGGCCATGATGTCCATGGCCACTTTGCAGAGATAGAGGTTGGGGCCGATCCCTGCCGTGGCGGTGATGCCGGTGGTGGTCAGCACATCCAGGATCACCGTCATGGCGAACTCCCGTGCCGTCTGTTTGGCGGTGGGCAGGTAGTTGGTTACGTCCATGAACACCTCGTCGATGGAGTAGACATGGATATCCTCCGGGGCCACATACTTCAGGTACACCTGATAGATCCGGGTGCTCCACTCCATGTAGTGCGCCATCTGTGGCGGGGCCACGATGTAGTCCAAAGCGTACTCAGGGTGGGCCTTCACCTCTCTGTCAGCGGTGGACGCTCCTGTCAGCTTGCGGTCGGGAGCCTTCCGTTGCCGCTGGGCGTTGATCTCTCTGACCTTCTGCACTACCTCAAAGAGCCGGGGGCGGCCGGGGATGCCGTAGGCTTTGAGACTGGGAGACACGGCAAGGCAGATGGTTTTTTCCGTCCGACTCTTATCGGCCACCACCAAGTTAGTGGTGAGCGGGTCGAGGCCCCGCTCCACGCACTCCACGGAAGCATAGAAGGACTTCAGGTCGATGGCGATATAAGTGCGTTGCTTTTCCTCCATCCTTCTCCGCCTCCTTTCCCCCTCTGGAATAGTATCTTTTATTTTAGCAGACTTGAAAGGAAAAAGCAACATTTGTTCGATAGCAGTTTCTTACATCTGCATCATCAGTCCTGACTGCTGAGAAGGGATCTGTTGTGCTTCCACCTGCGGGGTGTCACCCGATTCCTCCAGGAGATACTGCGCCTTGGTTTCCTCCAGCGTGCGGCCCGTCCGCTCTATGCAGTAGCTGTCCATTTTGGAACGCAGCGACTCCTGTTCCTCCGGGGAGAGACGATACTGACAGTCTAGCTCAGAACCATCCCCGCGTACCAGGCAGACCTGCAGCGTGTCAAGGGGTCTGCCGCGCTTGAGATCGTAGTTGGAATAGACGTTCAGGTAGTCGTCGTTTTCGGCGACCGCCACATGGGTACCGAATACTCCGTCCGGATCGAAACGGACCGGGATGTAGAAGTTGAGCAAGTGGCCGATCTCGCTGACCTCATCCTGAAAGGCCAGCGCGTCAGCAGGGAGTTGGTGTTCTCCGCGGATAAAGACAGGCTGACAGGTATCCGTCAGTTCTTTGCCCTCCAACCGATCATGAAACACCTCGTCTCTTTTCCACCACTGGCTCTGAGACTTCGTGGCGAAATATACGGCGGTGCTCACATCCTTGACGCGGTAGCAGTGCCAGCCGTCCTTTGGGGACAGCGTGGACACCAACCCGCTATCCAGGTCGATATCAAACGCGCCGGTCACGCGAGGGGAGCCGCTGACCATCTCCGCGGTATACTGCTCGAACTGCTCCAGCGGCACAGAGGCCGCCTTGGATATGAGCCGGGAAACATCCGGGGCGTCGCTCCGCAGATATTGACGCAGCCGGATGCCCAGTCCAAGGAAGTCATCCCTATGATCTGAACGGTAGCAATGGGATCGTCCATCCTTGGTGACGCGGAACACAGCCAACCGGCGTTTGGCATCCAACTCATCCGCCCGCAGCTGTTCCTCGCGCCGGATGTCGGCCTCGATGGGCAGGCGAACCTCCGGCGGAAGCTGCTGGACGAGCGCGTCCATCCGCTCTTGGAGGAAAGCTTCCACCATCTTCCCGGTGGTGGACTCCAGCGCGTTGCACCAACGCTCGTCCAGATAGACGGTGATGTCACGACTGTTCATGCCCGGTGACCTCCTTCTCTGTGATCGTTTTCGATTTGTTGACCGGCCGGGGACGGGGCGCGGCGGAACCGCGCCGAGGTTTTCCACCGCTGGTGGCCTCCACAAATTTCCGCACCTCATCCGGCACAGTCTGCTCGTAGAGCTGCTGGAGGGAAGCCTCCAGCTTTTTTTGGACGGTGGTGTTCTCGTCAGAGAGAAACACTGCCATCGCGTCCAGTTTCTCCTTCTCAAAGGAGAGGGTGATCGTTGCCTTTTCCATCATAAAATACCTCTCAATCGTAGTTGATGTACGGCACCTCCAGCCAGTACGTCCAGCCCCGGCCGGCCAGTTGGGTCTTGACCACACCTCGGCTGGTACCGCTGGCCTCCACCACCTCGCCGCCGCCGATGTAGACGCCGATATGTCCCTCCATCCAGACGGCGAGGCCGGGCGTGTCCGGCATGGTGCTGATAGGCCCCTTGACGGTGGCGTTCTGGCACATTGCGTTAGCCCCCACGTCCGGCATTCCGTGCGTCCCATACTGGATGGCGAGCGTGTCCGGGTCCAGCCAGCCGTAGCCTTTTATCAAGCCCACGCAGTCGGTGACGCGCCCGCCCAGCCACCGGGCGCGGATGATGTCCTCATACTGGCCGACGCCATCCGGGTACTGCTGGATCTTGTAGTCCAAGAGGGACTCGGTGAGGACATTGCCATAGGTTCCCCAGACATAGCCCCAGCCGTTTTCCCAGGCCTGAACAGCGTAGGACACAAGGTCATGGGCGTTTTTACTGGTCGGATCCGTGAAGCCGGAGACGTCGATCCCCGTGCTGGATCCATCGCTCCGCAGAAACTCTCCGCTGTAATCTTCGCCGCCCCGACCTGTTACCTGGGTGTACACAGCCTGGATGTTGGCAAGGTCGTCCTCTGTGGTGGTCCTGCCCAGCTGGGCGGAGAGGGAGGCATAGGAATCCGCCAGGGACTTGGGCACCACCACCGTGTATTCTTCTTCGGTCACCGTATTGCCCTCCTCGTCGGTGGTAGTCACTGTCCGGGTCCGGGTCTCTAAGGTGTAGAAGCAATCGGTCACGTCGTCGGCTGTCAGGGTGTCGTCTGCCAGACACATGGCGTAGTAGGCCGCCTTGACCTGGGCGGGATCGATCTCGCCGAACTCCGTGTCCTGATTTAGATCCGCCACCAGCGTGTCGATCCGGCTGAAGATCCCGCTGACCCGGTCAAACTCCGCCCGCACCTCCGCGGGCGCGCCGGGGGTGAGCGACCCGCCCAGGAAGAGGGCGTTGGTCATCGCCCGATCGTGCTGGGCGGCGCCGGAGCCCAGGGAACACAGGATGGCGACCAGAAGGATGAGGGGCGACAGGATGGCCACGATGATCCAGCCGATGGCCTTTCGGGCCTTTGGGTCGGCGAATATGGCGATGCCCGCCTTGATAGCGGCGGCAACGGCAGTTGACATTATCGGCCACCCGCCTCTCCGAAGAGGGCCGCCTTGTGCTCCGGGGCGTGGACCTCCAGAAGATACCGCTCGTTGCCGCACTTGTAGAGGCACAGCCCCCGCACCGCCTGCCGGACGAGGTCAAACTCCGAGGACTCCAGTTGGAGGGAGTCCATATAGAGCTGCTTGTCGATGACGCCGGGATTGAACAGGAATTGGTGGGTGGGGATGGCGAACAGGGGCTTGGTGAACTCCGCCACGCCGGGTAACAGAAAGTCCTCCAGGTTCTGGCTGGCCAGGACCATGGAGGACGCCTTTTTCCGGGCTCGTTTCAAAATGTTTCGAATGTATTCGATAGCGATTTTGTTGGACAGCCACACATGGAGCTCATCCAGCGTGGCCACCGTGTTCCCCTGGGTCAGCAGACGGTGACTGAGGTAGGACAGGACGTTGAACAGCATGGCGTCCTTTACATTGCCTCCGGATTGGAGCAGTCCCTTCACGCCGAAGGCCACGAAGCGGTCGGAGGTGACGTTGGTGTGGCCGTTAAAGAACCGGGACTCGGCGCCCTTGCACATGGAGTGAAGACCCAGGAGGATCTCCTGAAGAAGTTCCCTGGTGTAAAGGGGATTTTCCTCTTTGCCGTAGTGCTCGTAGGCATCCTCTATGACCGCGTAGAGATCGGAGAGGATGGGATACTCCTCCCGCCGCATCCGGCTGAAGTCGGTGCGGTCTGTAATGCCGAACTGGGCGTAGAGCCGGTCCAGCATGATCTCAATGGCATCGATGTGTCTGTCCTCAAAGTCCTTGTAGCTACGGAAGAAGTCCTTGAGGAAGGAGATGTGCTGAGAGAGCACAGTCCTCTGCCGGAACGCCGCCGGAGCCGCTTGATCCTCCTCGCTGTCCTCGCTCCACAGCTTGGGCTCCAGAGGGTTGATCTTGTACGTCCCGTCCATGAGGTCGATGAAACAGCCGCCCAGGTTACGGCACAGCTCCACCAGCTCATGCTCCGGATCCAGGCAGATGACGTTCTTTCCGCTCTCCAAAATGTTGCAGATGAGAAGCTTGAGAAGATAAGACTTGCCTTGGCCGGAGTTTCCCAGAACAAGGGCCGAACCGGTGGTCTTATCCTCGGCCCGGCGCTCCAGATCCACGATGATGTTGCTCCCATACTTGTCCCGGCCAAGGTAGAAGCCCTGGGGGTCGGTCTTGCCGGAGTAGTTGAAGGGGTACAGGTCCCCCACGGAGGTGGCCGGAAGGACACGCTCGAACTGGCTGCCGAAGCGATTGCTCCCAAAGGGGTTGACGGAGAGGAAACCCTCCCTCTGGCGCAGGAGCAGCCAATCCACCCCCAGTTTGGACCGGGCGAGCTCGGCGGTCGTCTCCTCCTTCAGCTTCTTCAGCTCCGCCCCGTCCCTGGCGCAGAGTTCCAGGAAAACGGAGCAATGGACGAGGGGTTCCTGATTTCGCTGCATGGTGGTGATGAGGGCGACGACATCCTGGAGATCCGCCTCGGCGGTGACGCTCTGCTTGAGATCGTCGGTGTTGCTGCGCTCCATCCGGCTGCGGTTGCTGGCGTTGTGGAGGATGGCGTTCTCCTCGGCGGGGGTGACCTTGCGGGTATAGACCCGAAGGGTCACCCCGCTTGCCTCTCCAAGTCGCCGAAGGATCGCCATCTCCTCCGTCTTGGTGGGATAGCTCTTGATGGCCATGGCGCAGCGGTAGGTACTGCCCAGGATGTAATGGTCGGTGTTGAACTTGACCGCCGTGGGAGCGATCATGTCCAGAAAGTCCTTGGGCTTCCACTCGGCCTGAGTTTTCTTGGCTCCTTTGCTCACGGGCTTTTTAGTCGGCTTCTTTTTCTTCTGGTGTTTCAACCTTTTTCACCATCCCTTCTCCATCGTAGTCTTTGTAGTCGTCGGCAAAGGCGTCTTGCTGGTAGTACACAGCGAGGATCCGCTTGACATCCTGGCGCTGGGCCGGCCGGACAGCGAAGCCGCAACCGTGGATCCGCTTTGCCAACAGAGCGATTTCGGCCGGATCCGGCGGCGCGTTTCCATCCCCCCTCACCAAAAGGGCAAACTCCCGGGAGGACGCGGTGCCGGTCTGGATGGCGTCCAGGTGTGCGGAGTCCCCCTGGAGGAGCGATCTCAGGGCGGGGAGCGGCTCCTTCTCCGCCTGTTGCTGATACCAGTCTTTGTTATGTTGGAAGGACTCGCGGGAGTCCAGAGCTGTCAGGCACAGCTCCGACGAGGCGCGCAGGAGGTTGGCGAGGGCCAGAACGCGGCTTTTCACCGCCTCCTCCGGCATGACGGAGAGATTGTCCGGGCGGATGAGGAAAAGGAGAAACGTGCCGTCCGAGGTGCTGGCCCCGTAGTCGGTGAGTTCCTTAATACCCATAAGCTGCCGGGTGGACGCTCTCTGACGGGCTTCTTTCTTCTGCCGGTTCATAGGTCTTGCCTCCAATCGTAGGATTGCTGTTTTAGGACCAGGAAGTCCGCGGCGAACCGCAGAAAGTCCAGGACGCTGGTGTCCTCCACCTTGATGGACAAGAAGCCAAAGACGGCGGTGGCGAGAAGCGGCGCACCGCCCAGGCCGTTGGACAGGGCGAGGACAGAGAGCAGAAGTCCAATGCCGATCAAGGCGAGGGCGCGCAGTTCCCACAGCCACATCTTCGGCTTGGCTTTCAGATTGCTTGGGAAGATGAACATGGATACACCTCCGTAAATCGCTCTTGATATTTTGATAAAGTCGTGATAAAATAATGACACCCTGAAAGGAGGGCTTTGCTATGCTGAACATTCGCCCGGTCTCTGACCTTCGGAACAAGTTCCCTGAGATCGAAAGAGCCGTCTTAGAGACGGGGGAGCCGGTCATTCTGACCAAAAACGGTTACGGCTCCATGGTGGTGCTCAGCCTGGAGCAATACGCCGCCCTCACCGATGATGTGGAGCTTTTCTTGGACGAGGCGGACAAGGCGGCAAGCCTGACGGATGAGCGCCGCACTGGGGACGAGGTTTTCGGACGGGTCAGGAGGCGCATCCATGAGCGGGAAGCGATTTGAGCTGCGGATCCTGCCGCTCTTTGAGGATGACCTGAATGAGATCGCGGACTACATCCTCCTTCGTCTGAAAAACCCCATCGCCGCGGAGCGCCTGGTGGATGATGTAGAGGCGGCGATCTACGAGAGGCTGTCTTGCGCCGATGCCTTTGAGCCTTATCCCTCCACCAGAGGACGGGAGTATCCCTACTACTGCATCCAAGTGCGGAACTTCTCCATCTTCTATGTCCTAATCGGGGACATCATGGAGGTTCGGCGCATCCAATACAGCAGAAGGAATATGAAACCGTTACTATGACGAAGTTTTGGGGCCGCCACAAGCTGTGGCGGCCCCTTTGTTCCGCTGTGCCGACCGGATCGTCAGCTCTCCGTGTCCTGGGGCTGACCGCCCTTGTCCAGCGCCCGCTGGATGCATTCCAGGAAGAAGGCGTTTTGCTTGATGCCGTTGGCCTTCAAATACTCCTTGAACCGCTCGAAGAGTTGAGCGTCCACCTGGAACGCCACCGTGCGCTGATTGCTGTTTGCCATGGTCTTTCCCTCCATTTCAAAGAATGTCTTGATGAGCTGGGTCATGTACGGCCCCAGCGCCAGCCCGGACTCCTCCTGCTTCTGCCGCACCTTGGCGTGAAGTTCCTCCGGGATCTGGGCGCAGAGGTTTTTGGTCCTCTCTGCCATGAGATCGACCTCCTTTCTCGGATCGTAAGGCATAGTATACCGACGCTTTCGCCGCAAAGCTATTACCAAAGGCAACAAAGAAGCTGGCGGCAAATGTACGGAAGTGACAGTTGTGCGGCCTGGACGATCTGGCCGATCACGAAGTCCACACACGGGATGGCCACACTGTTGCCCAGGGCCTTGTACCGGGCGGAATCGGCGGCGCTTTCAAGGGCCGTCCAGCCATCTGGAAACCCCTGGAGCCGCTCACACTCCAACGGAGTGAGTCGGCGAATGAGCAAGGGGCCGTCCACCACCAACTTGTTCTGCCCCACATATTGGTTGTTGGGCCCCTTGCTGTCGCCGCAAGTGATCGCGCCGACTGTCTCCTGGTACACGAGGTCGGTGGCGTCCTTGTGCTGACGTGCGCTCTCCGTGGAGACCACATCGTTTTCCAGGAAGATGTCTACCCGCTGACGGCTAAACACAGCGTGGCGATCTGTGGCGGTGAGGGTGAATGCAACGCCCTCGTCGATCCCCAGCCCATTGCCGCCGTTTTTCGGCTGCCTGTCGATGGCGTTGCCAGTGATGCAGAGGATGGGCGTTTCCTCTGACTCTGCCGTCACCAGGGGTAGGTTGTTGCCGCCTGTCCCCGCACGGGCGGAGAGGGTGGGCGCTACCTGGTGAGGGCCGGTGTACCGTGAATCGATGCCGTGGTTTTCGAACACTAGCGGCTGATGCCCATGTTCCTGGGCCCGGAGGGTCCCGGTTATATCTCTGGAACACTCCATGACCGCGCCGCCCTGGTCGTTGAGACAGAGGAGGGAGGGCATACAGTTCCCGCTGGGAGAGCCCTTGAGGGTGGGGGCGATCGCCTCACTGTATCCGATGCCGCCCGCCGTGGCTCCGGCTCCGGCGGAAAACGCGGCGGTGAGCAGCAGACCGCCCGGAGCGCGCCCACCGCCGCCATCCGCTCCCGCCAACGTAGGCGCGACGCCGCCGGGGAGAGTGACGCGCTTTTGCTGGGTGTCCCATGGGTTGAGACATCCCTCCGCCACAAAGGTCTGTTGCTTCATGCCGGGTTGAGCGCCGAGCGCCCCCGCCACATCGTGAAGATCCCGCACCTCATCCTCGTCGTCGCAAAGTCCGCACCGCTCAACCCCACCTGTCGGCAGGGTATCGCTCCGCTCCCTTGCTCCTCCTCTCCCCAATGGAACCGCTGCGCTGGGTTCCATTGGGGCCCTCATTTGGGCGGCAAAGGCCACCGGCGTTCCGGTCACGAAGGTCTGCATCTGCATATTGGCGGTGGCCATGAGCGCCCCGGACACCTCGCCCAGGTCGATCCCCTCGTCCCGCTGGTTGATGTGAAATGCTTTCAGGCCACCTGCCGCGGCCTGGATAGGGATGAGTCCGGCCTGGGTCATGAGCGCCGCCTTGAGCTGGGGCGGCAGCTCCTTGCCGCGCTCCTGGGCTCTGCGGAGGATGCCGATGCAAGCCGATTTACTCAGGTAATACTTGGCGCCGGGCCTTGGCTCCAAAATGCTGGACAGGGACGCCCGGTTTGGCGTCCTGGGAGCCACACCGGTATTAAGGCATGGACCATCATCCCGCCAGGGGGAGCGGAGCAGCCAGTAGGGATCCCCAAGCAAGTCACAGTGACCGGGGGTCAGGTCCAACAAGAGGAAGCCCGTGGAGACCAATTCCTCCGCGTTTGAGCCGCTCCTCTTGGGACCGCTCCGCGCGGAGATGTTCTCCCATCTTTCTGGGTCCAGGAGGGTCAGTTGACCGTCCAATTCATAGAGATCCATCATGTCTTCTCCTTCCCGATCACATCAAACAGGTCGAACAGGAGGAGTGGAGCGGAAAGGCTGGCGAAGTCTGCCACAAGGTAGATGCGCTTGCGCCTTTGGGCGACGCCCCAGTATTGGGCATCCAGACAGCGCCAAGCCAACGAGAAGTCCTGGTTCCGGTAGATGGCTCCAGCGGCAGACCAGACATAGGGATAGGGCCTTGGGACGATGGCGTCGGGGTAGCGGATCCGGACGATCTCCTCCAGCACGATGCGAAAGTCCTCGCCCTTGGGCGTCCCGCTGGAAAAGGCTCCCGGCACATTTTCCCAGATCATATAACGGGGTCGAATCATTGCCCCGGTCCGGCCACGCTCCTTCTCTGCCGCCCGCATTTCCCGGACGATCCGCACCTGCTCCATAAAAAGGCCGGAGCGGGCGCCGGCCAAGCCAGCCCTTGCTCCGGCTACGGAGAGATCCTGGCAAGGGCTGCCGCCGCAGATGATATCCACGGGGAACAGCTCCTTGCCGTTGAGTTTTGTGATATCGCCTTGGTGGACCATGCTGGGAAACCGAGCCGAGGTCACCTCCATGGGGAATTTTTCGATCTCGCTGGCCCACACAGTCGTGATGCCATGCCGCTCCGCCGCCAGGGGGAAACCGCCGATGCCGTCGAACAGGCTCCCCATCGTCGTCGCATGCTTCGTATCGTTCGCCCCAGGGCCAGGGCTCGCTTGCTCCGCTGCTCCTCTTCCCCCCACGCAGCCCGCTTCGCTGGGCTTGCGCGGGGGCCCCATTGTGCCGCTCATTTTGTCACCGCCGCCGCTACAGTTTTCGTGGTGTTGACGGCGGCTTGGGCGGTGTAGACGGCGGACATGATGTTGGCGCGGGTGGTGGTGTCCAGGCCAAAGGTCCCGGCAATGCGAGGGATCTCATTGGCCGCCAGCATCAGACCCAGGCCCAGCAGGAGGTTATCCTTAAACACCAGCAATCCAGCCACTAAGATAGTTGCCTGGAGGAAAGCGGTGAGGCACAGGCCAATGACTTGCTTCATCCATTGCACAAAACCGTCGATATACCCTCTTGGGACGGAGAACATATAGAGGCTCCCCACGGCGATCTGTATGAGGAGAATGCCGCCCCTCTTGAGGTTTGCGAAGAACACCTTGATCACGGCATAGGCCATGGCAACCACGCAGAAAATAATTATGATGGGGTTGGTCAGGCCAAACGCCATGTCGCTATAGCTCTCCATCAGCCCTTCGGAAGTGGTGAATCGCTCCACGATGTCTGATCCCAACGCGCCAATATCACCCAACCCCGCGATGCCGGCGGTCAGCATCCCTTGGAGGGAAACCGCCAGGGCATAGAGCCGCACGGGTACAACGGAGAACAGGCTCACCGCCATAAAACCCTTGATGATATTGAGGGCTGTCTGTTTGATATTGCCGCGTCCGTTGGAGTATTCGATCGCGCACTCAAAGGCGCAGACGACCAGGCTGACGGTGAAAAGTGCCCAGCCCAGCTGACTGAAAAACTGAACAATGTATTGCACCCACTCCATCTCGAACAATTCTACTCCCATGCCACCCATCATGGCGAAGAAGCTGCCCATGAAGCCGATGACCTGATCGTATGCCCAGTCGATGATGGCGTTGAGGACGGTGGAGGCCACAAAGTCCCATATAAACATATTACGATCACCTCTTTTTGAGCGACCGCATCAGCTCCGGGACCTGTGCCGCAAGGCCGCGGAGCTGACACGGCCTTGGTGTTTTGCTTAGATCCCGATGATGGTCCAGATGTAGGTGGGCGCGGTAAGGGTAAAGACCAGACAGGCGAACAGGATGACGGGGCCGGTCCACTCAAACTGGCCGTGCTTGCGGTAGTCGAAGTAGGCCATGCCCAATTTGGCGAAGAAGGCGATGGCGAGGATGGTGTCCAGCGCGGGAAAAACCACACTGTTGACCACGGTCTTGATCTGCGCGGACGCGCTGGTCCACGCTTGCCCTACCACTCCCGCCACATCGCCGCCCGCGGCGAGAGCGAACGTGGGGAACAGCCCCACACACAGGACAAGGGCGATCACGGCGCCCAGGAGCTTCTTGTGCTTTTTCATCGTGTTAAACCACCTTTCCGTAGTCAGAAAAGGGGCCGAGAGAGGGGACAGGCCGAAGGGAGTCCCCCTCCCTACGGCCTGCCTTTTCTCTGTGTTGATCGTTACATTACATGGATTGCTGCTGGCCCCAAGCCACCTCCTTTTGGGGGGCAGTCAGCAACGGTGCGACTTCAAGGATCTCGGGGCCAGGGTAAAACTTCAGGTCTCCCCGGAAGCCCAGCTTCAGCATACTGAAATTTCGGGCTGCGTCCACCACCTCCTTGGTGGAGCCGGGAGGCACCTCCTGCATCCAACGGACCCACTCGCCATTCTGCCAGCGGGGAGTCAGCTTAAGGATCACATAGTCCTCCGGGACGAATTTGGGGTAACGCCCCAGAGTGCCGCCCAGCTTATAAAAGGGCTTTCCCTCCACCATGACGGTCTGCTCCATGAGCTTCAGGGTATCCTCCAGAGAGCCGCAAAACCAGCATTCGGTGTCGCCCATCCGCCTGATCCTGCCATCCCGGAGGATGCTGTCTAGATTCTCCCGCTTGGTGTAATGATAGACCACCGAGGGACGATCTGGGACACGCTCGTATCCCATGGCTCAGTACCCCGTCCGGGGCAGGGGCTTGGTGGGGGCATAGACCGTGGTGACCCAGCGGGATACCGCCTGGATCCAGGCTCCGTTATAGCTGCCGCCCGCGTCGGCCTGGTTGGAGAACTGATATCCGTTGGGCAGGCCGCCCGCCACGGTGACGTCCAGGGCCGGGGCCTCCACCTGATGGAATCCGGCAGGCACGACGCCAAAGACGAACATGACCTCGGTGATCCGCTCATCGGCGGCAAGGCCAAGGGCGACGGGGCGGGCGTCCAGGGTGTAGCTCTGCGCTGTGGAAAGATTGTCGGCCAGAGTGCGGTAGTCCCCGGTGTTGTTGACCTTATAGACCACCTTATAGGTGCCGGGGCAGTTGTAGGTGCCGGTGACCACCTTATCCAGCGTCACGGCGGCGGGCAGAGTGTCCCGCCAGTAGAAGTTCTGGAGACTCACCGTGGAGGTGTTGCCAATGTCGGAGAACGTAAAACGCTCTGTCTGGCCGGGCATGACCTCCTTGTAGCCGGTCTTGGTGATGGCAGCGCCGGTGGTGACGCTCCTATTGACAGCGGCGACGCGGACGATCTGCCCCGCGAACTGGATCTCCGCGTAGAGAGGCGCGCTGTCCAGGATATAAAAGTCCGCCGCCTTGCTCTCCACCACCTTGTACTGACCCAAGGGCAGGGCCTTGGACGCGGCCACACCGTTCTTGTCGGTGCGGATCGTGTCCACCAGGTTTCCGGCTTTGTCGTAGATCTCAAACTCGCAGCCGGGAATAGGCGTCCCGGCGGGCCAGCCGTTGGTGGGGTTGTAGTCCGCGGAGGTCTTGACGATCTGGATCTGGCCGGTGATGGGGGTGTTCTTCCACGTCACGGTAGAACAGCCGCCGTACTCGATATAGACGGTCTTGGGCACCGTGTCGAGGATGTAGCCCTCCGCCTGCTGGATCTCCCGGATGGTGTACTTGCCATCGGCCAGCTCGCCGTCGATGTAGACATAGCCCTGGTCGTCGCTGGTGTACTGGCCTACGGGGTTGCCCTTGGCATCGGAGACCAGGAAGGTCACGCCGTAAATGCCCTGGCCTGTCACGCTGTCCACCTTGTGGATGAAGGCGGAGCCGGTGAGCCGGTTGGTGACCTCCAGCGTGGCGGTCTGGCCGTCCCGCACTTGGATGTCATGGGGCTGGGCGTCCAGTTTGTAGCCCTCGGCGGCCTTGACCTCGGTGACGGTATACCAGCCGGGGGCCAGCTCGTCCAGGGTGATAACGCCCCGGCTGTTGGTGCGGTAGGTGCCGAGCCGTTCGCCGTTGATACGGGTCACCAGGAACTCCACCCCGGAAATAGGCTGCCGGGTCTCCTCGTCCAGCTTGACAATACGCAAGCCCCCCTCCGGGATGGGGGTATTGTAAAAGTAGAGGGTCTGTGTGTCGTTGGTGTTGACCCGCACGGTCTGCGGGGTGGCGTCCAGCTCATACCCGCTGGGGGCCTTGGTCTCGGTGACAACGTAGGTGTCCGGCTCCAGCCCGGTGAGGATGATCTGCCCGTTGGCGTCTGTGGTGTAGAGACCGTTAGAGCTGACAGCCCCGCCTTGGGCGGCTACAAAGGTGCCGTCCGAGGTGGTCACCCGAAATTCCGCGCCCCGCAGGGGTTTGTTGGTGTTGGCATCCCGCTTGGTGATGACCAAGGCGCCCATGGGGGCGTTGCGGAACTCCAAAGAGGCCGCCTGCCCAGCCTTGACGGTGATGGTCTGAGGGGCGTCGTCCAGCAGATAGCCCTCCTTGGCCCGTGTCTCCTTGACCACCAGCGTGGTGCCAGGAGCAATGCCGCTGACGGTAAAACTGCCGGCGCTATCGGTGGTAAACTTGCCGTTGGCGTCGCCCACCACCGCGCCATCTGCGGTGGTCACCAGGAACTCCACATCGGACAGGGGGGCGTTAGTAACGGCGTCCACCTTCTTGACGAGAATGGATCCGCTGGGCTGGTTGCGAAACTCCAGCGTGGCCGTCTGCCCAGCCCTGACGGTGATGGTCTGGGGAGCGTCGTCCAGAATGTAGCCGTCCTTGGCTCTCGTCTCCTTGACCACCAGCGTCGTGCCGGGGGTGATGTTGCTGACGGTAAAACTGCCGGAGCTATCGGTGGTAAACTTGCCGTTGGCGTCGCCCACCACCGCACCATCTGCGGTGGTCACCAGGAACTCCACGTCGGACAGGGGCTTACCTGTGGCGGAGTCCACCTTTTTCACCAGCAGATTACCCTTGGGACTGTTGCCAAAGTACAACTCCACCACATCCTGATCCTTGCCACTGATATAGGCAGTCTGCGGGGCGGTGTCGATGACGTGGCCGCTGTCGGAGGCCAGCTCCTCCACGATATACGTCCCGGCCTGGAGGCCGGTCACGGTGAAGCTGCCGTTGGAGCTGGTCTTGTAGGTGCCGATGATGGTGCCGCCGCTGCCAGAGATGCCGCCCAGGTACCTCACGCTGAACACCGCACCCTCCACAGCGGCCCCGGTGACGGAATCGTACTTCCAGACCACCAGGGCGGAGAGAGGAATATTCTCGAAAATCAGCACCTTGCTCTCGCCGCCGGAGATGTAGACCTCCTGCACGGCGGGCTCCTTGATCGTGTAGCCTTTGGCGGGTTCCAATTCCTCCACCCTGTACCAGCCGTCTTTGAGGTCGGTGATGATGAACTTACCGTTCTCGTCAGAGTAGAAGTCGCCCAGGTCGTTGATCTCGCCGGTATCCGTCTTATTGCTGGCGTAGGTCACATGGAACTTGGCTCCCTGGATGGGGTCGCCGGTGATGGCGTCCACCTTGTTGACGGTGAGGCTGGGCATCTTGTGGTTGCGGAAAGCCACCTCACGGTCATGGTTGGCGTAGAGGGTCACCGTCTGATCCTCGGCGTCCCGCAGATAGGGGACGGGGACGGACTTCTCCGTGACCACATAGGCCCCCGGCAAGAGGTTGGGGACGGTAACGCTGCCGTCCTGGCCGGTGGTGACCTCGGCCACTGAATGGCCGTCGGGCTGCTCCACCACAAACACGGCCCCAGCCACCGGCTCGTCGGTGTCCGCGTCCACCTTGTGGATGGTCAGGTTGGGCCTGCGGTCGTTCTTCAGTGTGACGCTGGCGTGTTTGCCAGCGGTCAGTTCCACATGATACTCCTGCTCGTCCAGGATGTGGGTTTCCGGCGTGGAGAGCTCCTTCAGGGAGTACGTCCCAGGCTCCAGACCCTCCCAGGTGATGGCCCCATCCTCTGCGGTGGTCTTGTCCTGGTAGCGGGTACCGTCCTGGATGCGGGTCAGGGAGAAGGACACGCCGGCCAGCGGAGTGCCGTCGGCGCTGGTCTTGGTGAGGGTGATGGAGGGGAGTTTAGTGTTGGTGAAGATAAACTGCCCGGTTTCGTTTCCGTCAAGCTGGATGATCCGCTGGGCGTCATCCACCACATAGCCGGGGCACTCCAACTCCGTGACAACATAGGCCCCGGTGGGCAGCTTAGACAGGTCGATGGTGCCGTCCTCGCCCGTGGTCAGTTCCACCGGGCCGTAGTCGCCCACTGCCGTGAAACAGAACTTGGCGTTGGGAATGGGGATAGACAGGTCGGCGGAGTCCACCTTGATGAGGTGCAGACCGGGGAGCCTGTCATTGAAAAAAGCCAGCTCACGCACCCCATCCCCGGCGTGAAGCTCGATCTCCTGGGGCGTGGTGGTCAAGATGTGGCCGTCGTCCCCGGTGTCGATCTCCACGGCTTTGTAGGTGCCGGGCTCCACATAGGGCAGGAGGATCTCACCCTCGGCGTTGGTCTGGAACTTACCAAGACTGGTGGTGTCCCGGAACACCTCAAAGGTCACGCCCTCCATGGCCTTGTGGCTCTGCCGGTCATATTTGACGATGCGGAGGGATGGCTTGAGGGTGTTGGTCAGGATGATCTCGGAGACCTTGCCGGGAAACAACTCCACATGATGCTCCTTACCGTCCAGAGCATAGTTCTTCGGGGCGATGGTCTCGGTGACGGAGTACACCCCCGGCTCCAAGTCGGTGATGGTGATCTCGCCGTTTTTGTCGGTGGTACGGTCATACACATGGGAGCCGTCCCCCACAGCCGCAATGCGGAAAGTGGCTCCCTCCAAGGGCTTGCCGTCCTCGTCTCGCTTCACAAGGTGGAGGCTGGGCTTGATGCTGTCAGTAAAGACAAACAGAGCGTTTTGACCCGCCTTGACCTCCACCGTGCGAACGCCGCTGTCCACCAGGTAGCCGTCCGGGGCCTTGACCTCCTGAACTTGGTAGGTGCCCGGCTCCAACTTAGACAGGTCGATCTCGCCGTCCTCGCCGGTCGTGTACTCCTGGTCAAAGGAGCCGCCCACCGCGTTGACCCGGAAGACGGCCCCGGCCAGAGGCTCCAGAGTCTTGCCGTCCACCTTGACCAGGCGGATACCGGGCAAGCGGTCGTCAAAATAGACCAGCTCACGCACCCCATCCCCGGCGTGAAGCTCGATCTCCTGGGGCGTGGTGGTCAAGATGTGGCCGTCGTCCCCGGTGTCGATCTCCACGGCCTTGTAGGTGCCGGGGTCGATGTGGTCAAGGAGAATTTCACCCTTGCTGTCCGTCTTGAACTTGCCCAAGGAAACGGTGTCACGGTACACCTCAAAGGTCACGCCCTCCATGGGGGTGTGGCTGGCGCGGTCGTACTTGGTGATCTTCAGGGAGGGCTTTTCCTGGTTGACGACCACGACCTTGGCATCCTTGCCGGGGTAGATCCGGATGTGATGCTCGGTGGCGTCCAGCACATGGGTGGACTTGGTGGACACCTCCATCAGCGAGTAGAGGCCGGGGGTCAGCCCCTTCCAGGTGATCACGCCCTGGGCATCGGTGGTGCGCTCGTCGGAGTGGGCGCCATCGCCCATGGGGGTCAAGGAGAAGGACACCCCATCCATGGCCTCGCCGCTGGCGTCTCGCTTGGTGAGGGTCAGTTTGGAGAGGGGCGTGTCGGTGAAGACAAACAGGGCGTTTTCGCCTGCCCTGACCTCCACCGTGCGGATGGCATCGTCCATGGCGTAGCCGTCCGGGGCCTTGATCTCCTGGATCTGATAGGTGCCGGGCTCCAGCGCGCTCAGGTCGATTTCGCCGCTGGTGTCGGTGATGTACTCCTGGTCAAAGGAGCCGCCCACCCTGGTGACGCGGAAAGTGGCCCCAGCCAGGGGATCAATGGTCTGGGAGTCCACCTTGACCAGATGGATGCCGGGTTTGAGGGTGTTGAAGAAGGTCAGCGTGACGATCTCATCCCGACCCTCCACCAGCTCCACCTGCTGGGGGCTGCTGTTGACCACATAGGAGTCGGGAGCGGCGATCTCCTGGGCCAGATAGGTACCGGGCATCAGGCCGGTCAACAGGATCTCACCGGCTCCGTCCGTGGTGTACTCCCCCAGCAGGACCGCATCCCGGTACACACGGAAGGTGGTGTTCACCAGAGGCTTGCCCGTCTGCTGGTCATACTTGATGATCCGCAGACTGAGCTTGGGGCTGTTCTGGAAGTGGACAGTGGCCTGTCGGCCGGGGACAAGGGTGACAAGCTGGTGCTCGTCATTGAGGAGATAAGTGTTGGGGACGGTTTTCTCCCAAATCTCCAGCACACCAGGGGTCAGGCCGTCCAGCACCACCTCGCCGTTGGCGCCGGTGGCCTCGGTGGTGATGGTGTGGCCGTCGGCCTCCTTGACCGTAAAGGTCACCCCCTCCACCGGCTTGCCGCTGACGGAATCGGTCTTGACGATCTTGAGGTCGGGCTTTTTGCTGTTGGAAAAGACAAACTCGGCGTTCTGTCCGGCTTTGAGCTGGACGGTGCGAATGGCATCGTCCACGACATAACCGCTGGGGGCCTTGACCTCCTGGACTTGGTATGTGCCAGGGTCCAACTTGGAAAGGTCGATCTCACCGTCCTCGTCCGTCTGAAGCTCCTTGTTGTAGGAGCCGCCCACCTTGGATACCAGGAAAGAACCGCCCTTCAGGGGCTTGAGGGTATCTGCGTCCACCTTGCGGATGTGGATACCCGGTTTCACACTGTTAAAAAAGACCAGCGTTGCGGTGTCCGTCCGGCCTGCCACAAGTTCAATCTGCTGGGGCGCGGCGTCTGCCACATGGGTTACGGCGTTGATCTCCTCCACAGCATAGGTGCCCGGCTCCAGCCCGGTCAGCAGGATTTCTCCGGCCTTGTCGGTGGTGTAGGTGCCGAGCAAGGTCGTGTCCTTATAGACCTTGAAGGAGACGCCCGCCAAAGGCTCGTTGGTCTGCCGGTCATACTTGACGATGCGGAGGGAGGGCATGGGATCATTCTCGATGACGAGCCGGGGATCATCCGAGGTGGCGGGGTCGTAGGGGTCGATGTTGATGCCGTAGGTCTTGGGGTTGAGGGTGTACCCGGCGGGGGCAACGCTCTCTTTGACCTCATAGTAGCCGGGGGCCACGTCAGTGACATAGGCAAGGCCGGCGTCGTTAGTGGTCACGGTGGTCACAAGCTGGCCGTTGCGGATAACTTCAAAAGAGGCGCCGGGCAGATTATACCCGGTGCGGCTGTCCTTTTTGCTGATAATGAAGGTGAGCTTGCGGGTGTCCTTGAAGGCCAGAGTCACATCCCGCTTGCCGTCCCAGTTGACGGTCTGGACGGTCTTATCCAACTCGTAGCCCTTCGGGGCGGCCACCTCATAGACCTTGTAGGTGCCCAGGGGAAGCTGCTCGGCGTTGAGTTGGATGTTGCCGGCATGGTCGGTGACCTTGGTGGTCTTATAGGCACCGTCGATCTGTTCAAAACAGAACGTCGCCCCCAGGAGGGAGTAGCCGGTCTGAACGTCCTGTTTGTGGACGGTGAGCGTATGGCTTGGATCGTCTTTCACCGTTTCAAAGGTCGTATGGGCGGCGGTAATGTGGATGGTTCGGGGCTCCACCATCGCATAACCAGCAGGGGCCTTGCTCTCGGTCAGGGTGTAGATCACATCGGGAGAAAGGCCAGTCCAGAGTACAACACCCTTGTCATTGCTCGTCCCGGCGCGGCGGGTGCCGTCCGAGCCGGACAGAGTAAATTCGGCCCCGGCCAGCGGCTCTCCACCGCCTCCAACCTTAGTGATTTGCAGATTCCCGGTTTCAGTAATCTCACTTCCCCAGGACAAAATGGCGTTGGCCGTCTGTGTCCCCTTGCTGGGATCGGCGATGATATAACTCTGCTCTGTGTAGTCCTCGTTTTTGGCCAGATAGATCTCGTACTGCATGACATAGGCACCACTGTGTAGCGTGATTTCGCCGCTGTTAGGCGCAGTCTCCACCGGGATACACAGCTTGGCCTTGCCCCAGTATTCGTAGCCGTTATTATTGATGGTGGGGCTGAGTTCATAGTGGGCCGTCGTGGGAAGCTGCCAGGTGCTATGCTCACGGAAGCTGCCCCGGGGCAGTTCCACGTTGTCCAGGCCGGTAAAAATCGTGCCCTCCGGGGCGTTGTCCGCCCACAGAGCGATGTTGTAGTCGGAGTAGTAGGTGGAGGTGGCGGAGGCGAAGGTATACTCTCGCGTATAATAACTCTTGCCGTTGATGACCTCCCGCTTGATGCCATATTGATTGTTATTGGCGGCGAATTCCAGCGTCATGGTGCTGTCGATGGAGATGTTGCCCCCGAGGGCGTTTTCATCCAAACGGATATACATCCCAGTCTGATAGATCCGATCCCACTTGCTGGCGGCATCCAGGATCAACTGCACCGTCCGAAACACTCTCGCCTGCTGGGCGTCACCGGTGGGCGGATTGAGATATTCGCGGCCGACGGTATAGGGCGTACCGTCCACGCCGAGCTGTCCCAAAGTGGCCCAGACCGCCACCTGGGTGGCGTAGGCGTATTCAGCTTCGGTCAGGCCCTCCAGCACAGCGTTTTCATCCAAATATAGACCAAGGAAAGTTTCGATGCTATGCTGGGGAGATCCATTTGCAAACGCCCCGGCAGTGGCAGGGCTGGCGGTGTATTTACCCGTGATGGGCAGCACTTTATCCGTGTACGCAAGGCCGTGGTCGATACAATAGGCCGGGCCGGAGAGGCCATCGTTGGTGGTGTAGGTGTAATCTCCGGCCCGGAGGAACGTCCCCGCCGTGGTTTCCAGAATGCTGCTCCTCGTCCCGAGGGCAACGGTACAGGTCTTGCTCCCGTCTCCGATGGACGCGGCCTGAACGGGAAGCCCCAGACCGAAGACGGTGACAACAGCCAGCAGCAGGGCTACCAGCCGATTTCTCATGGAATTCTTCATGTTAGATTTCCTTTCTGACATAAAAATTGGGTCGTATGCGCTTGGCATACGACCCTGTGTGTGGGGTGTTTACTATTTGGTTTTACTTGGTGGAGCCGGGGACAAGCACTTCCTTCAGGAATTGCGTGATTTCAGGCTGCTCATCTACATAGTTGCCTCCGTCCAGCTCCTGATAGAAGACGGTGAGGTTGTCCCTGGTGTCCTGGAGGATCGCCGCCCTCTCCGCCTCTGGCTTTTGTACTTCGATCTCAACGCCATTGACGTATTCCTGGAATACCATAGTCTGAATGTTCCCCTTGTTCGCCGTCGGGTCTACTTGCCACCATGCGTCATCCAGGTATACCGCGTTCCATTGGTGAATGTCACTGTCTACTAGGATGCAGGGGATCCCCGCCTGGTCGCAGAGAAACTGCAGAGCGGAGGAATAGGTCGAACAGTTCCCAGCGTCCCACATTATATCATCCTGGGCCAGAATTTCAGAGGGCAGATTTTTGATTTTGACATTGTAGGTCATACGGTCGGCAATGTACCACACCATCTCCCGCACCTGTTCCCGCTGGGGCAGTTGAGAGATCTCCTCAATGAAGGGCTGTACATGGGAAATGGCCGCGTCATACTCGTTGTCACGCTTCGCCGTGAGGTACTCGGCGCTGCCGTCTATGGCATCTACCACAGAATAGTCGATGTCCGCACCGCTGATCCGCCTGACCAAGCGCAGAGCGGTTGCGGTGTCCACCTCCTCCGACGTCCCCATCGAGCGGGGCTGGAAGGTTCCTGCGAGGATATCGTCCCGGTGCAGAACCGCGTCCCGGAAAGCGTTATAGACCCCTCTCGTCAGAGTCCCGGTAAAGATGGCGGGGTTGGCCTGCTGGCTGTGGTCTTGGACTGCCGGGGCCGGGGCTTGGACTGGCGGCAAGCCGGTATAGGGCTGGTCGCTGACGATCTGAGCCGCCGAACCGTCCCAGTAGACCTCAAAGCCCACCGCCTGCCCGATGTCTCTGAGCTTGACGTAGTTGTGGCCGTTGATGGCGTAGGTCTCCATCTCCGTCTGCCGTCCATCCACATAGATGGGGTGGGGCGTCCGCTGGGCTTGGAAATATTCCGTCGCGGCGTTGGCTACCGGCCCAGCCAGAGCCAGACCCACCAAGACGCCGGCCAGCAGAGTCGCCATGCTCGATCCTCTGTGTTTCATGCGCGTTGCCTCCTTTGCCGTTATTATACGGCCAATTTCGCAAGCACACAATACCAAAGGTCACGGCGGAAGTCTACCCGGCAAAAGGGAGAAGTTTCTGGCTGTGAGCGGCTTACTTGGCCTCCACCGCCTGGACGCACCAGCGGTAGGCGCTCTGGTTGCGGACGCAGGTGAAGAGGGTGATACGGTTGTCCGTGGTGGGGGCCAGCATGGAGCTGTCCAGTTCGCTGATCTTGCCGACACTGACGACCTGGTAGCTCCTGGTTCCCAGCTTGGTGGTCAGGGTGATCTTGTCCCCCATGGACAGGGTGTGGATGTCGCCAAAGTAGCAGTTGACGCCCCGGTTGTGACCGGCGACGCAGACGTTGCCCTCCCATATGGAGGTGTCCTCAAAGTGTCCCGCGCCTTTGGCAAGGGCGTCGGCGCCGGTGCCCTGGTAGAGCTTCACATCGACCTTCAGGCTGGGGATCTGGATCCTGCCGAGATAATGCCCGGAATAGTACAGATCCTCGGTCACCTTGGTAAAGCCGTAGACGGGAGTCGAGGGACTCACCGTGACAGTGCCGCCATCCACCGTGGGCACAGAAGAGGGCGCGCTGGAGGATCCAGGCTGCGGGATCCAGGCCGCGGCGTCCTCCACAGGCTGTTGACCGGCTCCGCTGACGCCAAGGAAGGGGTAGAGCGGCTCCCCACTGCCGGGGAGGTAGCTGGTATTGCTCCCAAAGATGGGAGCGACCACGGGATCGTTCTTGCTCAGATCGACGTTAGGCCGTTCGCCTTGGTCAGCGGTCAGCGTCGGTTCTACCGAGGTGCTCTGGGCAAACTCGGCGGGCGCCGGGGCTTCCACCGTGTACTCCAAAGCCGACGCGGGCGCGGCGGTCAGCGCGAACAGGCAGGCCAGCGCGACAAACAGGCTCAGACGTTTCATTCCGTATCATCCTCGCTTTCCTCATGCTTTTTCCTGATAAAGATGCCCGCTCCGATACCCACTCCGGCCAGAGCCACGATGCCCACCGGGATGAGGATCGCTCTCCAGGGGAAGTTCAGCGCGGCGGAGGCACTTTCAACGGTGTCCTGGTCGGGGATGGGCTCGGCGGAGGGGAGCGGCTCCAGGGGTTCGCCCTCAAAGATGGCCACATATCGGGTCTTGTTGAGGATGATCCGGCTCACGGTGCCGGTGTAGTCGGCGGTGACGGTATAGCCCTTCACATAGCTGCTGGTCGTGCTGCCGGTATAGGCCGCCACCGCGGTAAAGTGCCCCGCGGGGTCTGTCTGCCAGTCGATGCCCTGCAAGGTCAGCTCATGGCCGTTGTCCTCCACGCTCTTGGGGATGCTGGAGGTGTCCTGCGTGGCGAGGCTGGGATAGGTGCGGGTGGTAGAGAGCTCCTTGGTGCTGCTGCCGTATCCGGCCACCTCCACCTTGACGCTATCCAGCTTCAGGGTGAGGACGCCGGAGAGCCCGTCCTCCGTGATAAATTCCTTGCTCTCCGGGAGCAGGGCCAGCACAGAGGCCATGTCCTTGCTCTTGCTGGGCACGGACACGGTTTCCGTGTGCTGGCGGGACTCGTTGGCAGGGAGTTCCTGCTTGAGCAGATCCACCAGGGTGTAGTGGAAGCCCTCCTGCTCAAAGTCGGAGCGGGAGATGCCCATGGGGTCGTCCTCCGGGCCCAGGTCGTACATCTTTCTGATCTCGGCGCCGTCCTCACTCCGGGTGACAGCGGTGGGGTAGCACGCCTGGGCCGCCAGTTCCGGCTCAGCGGCAAGGGCGTTGGCAGACATGCAGAGCATAAGCGCCGCAGTGCAGAGGGTAAAAATCAGCCTTTTCATAGTGCGTCTCCTTTACATCGTCATCTCAGGAGCGGGCGGCTCCTGGTGGTGGTTCTCCTGGCCCCGGCTGGCCACCATGCTCAACTCCTGCCGGTAGGCGTCCAGCACGGCGGTATGGAGCTGCTCCCGGAACTCCGCGGTGACCGGGAAGCAGACATCCCGGAAGCCCTCCGTGGTCTTGTAGCTGGGCATGGAGACAAAGGGGCCGTTGACCCCCTGCACCACTTTGAGGCCCCGAACGGCAAACACGCCGTTGAGGTCCACGGAGGCCGTGGCCAACGTGGAGCCGGAGGTGCGAAGGGAGTTGATCTTGACCGTGACCTGGGTGGGGAGCCGCTCCGCCTGGGGCGCGGCGGTCTGAGCGGGGACGGCGGCGTTGCCGGACATGGACTGGTTCATTTTGACTTTGGACATGGTGGGTTCCTCCTTTACATAGTTTGCTCCATGCCGGGGACAGGGCCCTCGGCGTGGGCAGTTGTGGAGATCTCAATGGGCTCGATCTGTTCTCCGGCCCGGAGTTTTGCCGCTTGGGCCTTGGCCCAGTCGGGCAGAAGCTCCTCCTTGACCGGGCCGATAAAATCGGCGCGGCTCCAGCGGTCGCGCTCCCCGGTGGCCAGACAGGTGGCAAAGACAGCGCGGCCAATGCGGTCGGGAAAACAGCCGGATCCGCCCTTCGCGTACCATAGCTGGTCTTGGGGCGTGAAGTAGTCCTCATCCAGCGCGGCGGGCGACACCGCCAGCACCTTGCCCTCAAACACGGCCTCGTCCGGGTCAGGCTCGCACTGTTCAGATCCGAACAGGCCAAGCTCCTGGTAGAGCTTGCGGAACTCGGTCATAAAGCCGTCCAGCACGGCGGGATGGCTGTCCACCACGAAGGACGAAGCGTTGTGATCCCCGTCCGGGGGCACGAAGGTCTTGCCGAACCAGGCGCGGTTTGTGGCGCTGAACCGGCCATCGTACTCCTTTTCCTTCAGGGTGTTGGCCAGAACAAAGATAACCCGCTTGTAGCCGAACTCCGTGAGGACGCTCTGGACACAGCCATCCTTCAGACGCATCCCGTCAAAGTCCCGGCTGACGGCCCTTTCGATGGCCTCCTTGCAGCGGATGTTGACCATGCGGCTCTGCCGCCACTGCTCCAGCTCTTGGAGCCGTTCGGCCTCTGCCGCGGAGTAGGGATAGAGGTCGGGAAATTTACCCATCGCAGACGACCTCCCCGGATATGAGGGCCTCCTCCAATTGGGCCAGGCAGATGCCCAGGCTCTCCAGCAGGGGGCGTAGGCCCTCAGGAACGTCAGAGAGATCGTGCTGGTGACCGGCGGCGTAGATGGTCACCGACTTCTCATCCTCGTCCACGTCAGCACACAGCTTGGCATCCTTGGGGATACCCGCTGCCTCACGGAGATAGTCGGGCAGATCGATGGGCCCGTCCACGTCCTCGTAGGGGCAGCCATCACCCTGGCAGTCGTCACAGGGGCCGCAAAACTTGAACAGCTCGGTGGTCAGGTCGGTGGACAGCTTGGAGAGGGAGTCCATGGCGCCCAGCAGATCCATAGCGGTCATACGCTTCTTCAGCAGAACGATGGCGCCGGGCAGGACGTGAAGGGCGGCGGCCTCGTCTTCGGAAAAGCCGCTCAGAGCCAGAGCGGAGCGGGGGATGAAGGCCCCCTTGATGGTGGCGTTCTTCTCGAATTTCATAGGCATTCTCCTTCAAATAAAGTGATTTGGGTGGACACCTGTGCCCGTTCCGAGGTATCGTAATTGGAGATCAACACCTCGGCAAACTGGCAGTTGGGGTCGTAACGCTGGCGGATGTTGTTCAGCCGGGTCACGGATTCGATGTAGATGCCGGGGGCATTGTAGAGATCCCGGATGAACTCGTCGTCATTGTAGGAGAGCAGGAACTTGCCGTCTATGGAGAGAAGCGTGTCCCGGAGCCGGATATGATCCTTCTCGGTAAAGCCATCCTCTCCAATGTTTTGGTAGTAGCCTTCGGTGGCGTGGTAGGGCGGATCGCAGTAGAAAAAGCTCACCGGGCGGTCATAGTGCCGGATGAGCCGCTCAAAATCCTGGTTCTCTATCACGACCTTGGCAAGCCGCCTGCTGGCCTGCTCAATGAGGGGGAAGTTGCCCCACATATCATGGGGCTGGCTGGCGAAGCTGGTGAGGCCGGAGGCGTAGCTCTGGCGAATGATCTGGTAAAACCAGGCCGCCCGCTGGACGTCGCTGGTGGGGCTGCCGCGGGCCAGGGCCGCCTTGATGTAGTCGAAGTCCTCCCGCGCATTGAGGGTAAAGCGGAGGGCGTCTATCAGCTCCAGCGGCTTGTCCCGCACACAGCGGTACAGATCGACCAGCAGGGAGTTGAAGTCGTTGTACACCTCGAAGTCGTTGCCGGGCGGCTTGTGGAACAGCACCCACCCGCCGCCGCCAAAGACCTCGATGTATCTCTCGTAGTAGAGGGGAAACCGTCTCAACACCTCGTCCCGCAGGGCCTTTTTGCCGCCCATCCAGGACATAAAGCTGTTCACGGACACGTCCTCCCATGAAAGGAGTCGAGGGCGGCCTCCATTCCGGCGATGGCGGCGTCCAGGCCGGCGCGCAGCTTCTTCAGATAGCGGATGGTGCCGTACACCTCTCCTGCGGTGGCGGCGTAGTAGTATCCGCTCTGGCCGCTGGCGATGGGCACGCCCTCCCGCCGCAGGAGGTTCACCTGCTTACGAAGCTCCTTCTCCGAGATGTGGACGGCGCGCTGGAGCCGTTCGCCGCTCACGGCGCGGGTCTTGCCCAGGCAGTGGAAGGAAAGGTAGTCCTTCAGCTCGTCCTTTTTCATTTTTCTGCTCCTTTCTAGGGCCGCCATCCCGAAAGGGCACAAAAAAAGAAGGGGCCGTAGTCCCTTTCGGAATTACGGCCCTTTCAAATCAAGTGTAGTTGGCTGGGTCGAACAGGGAACACTGCCTGTCCTCCCATTGAAAGCTCATGTCGATCTCGTCGATCCTATGGGAGCGGTTGAACCGCTCTGTGGCCTTGTTGGGTGTCTTTTGGAGCGCCAACAGCTTTGCCCACAGGTCAGGGTGGTGGTCGTAGAGGTGCCGGAGCTCTTTCAGTGCCGCGTTGGGGCAGAAAAAGCAGCCGTTGCGGGAGGTGAATTCATAGATCGGCGAGTAGAGCCCCGCCCGTTTACAGAGGGCGGCGGCGTCCGCCTCGCTCACGCGGTATTTTTCCAGCAGGGAGACTTGTCTGCCCCCATCCAACCGCAGGAGCCGCTCCTGCTCATCGCAGGCGTACCCGATGTATTGTACGGTATCGGGCCCCAGCGTATTTTGGTAGGCTGTGATGGGCGGGAGCTTGCAGTCGCGTTGGATACAGCACCGCCCGCACAGCGGCCAGCTGTTCAGTT
>CANQVO010000017.1 GCA_947627325.1 uncultured Oscillospiraceae bacterium
ATCCACAGCATCCCTTACAGTGTAGCACATGACCTTGGAGAGAGTCATTAATAACTACTACTCTATAATACAAGGAGGTGAGCCAACTGGCCGGAAGAAAGCAGCGGCGATAAGGATGGGGCCCTACAAAGCATCATCCGCGTCACACTTGATGCGCGGGCTTATTTTGTGGGCGGGGAGGGGTTTTGCCACAAAATATGGGGAAATGGGGATTGCGCTGGGAAGGGAGATACGGTATAATAGGGTGCAAGTTTACATAAGGACGGAAAACGTCCGGGTGAATCTGGAAAAAAGGGGCGGATCTGACATGAAGAAACGAGTGTTTTGCGCGGTTTTGGCCTTGAGCCTGGTCCTGGGGCTGTGCCCGGTGGGGGCGGCGGCCGCCGAGACGGGCGCGGGGGAACTGCGGGTGAACCTGCACCGCTCCGTGGCGGCGGCCCGGACCGATTTTACCCTCCGCCTGACCGACCAGGGCGGCCAGCTCTGCCGGGAGGAGACCTTCCGGGCGGAGCGGGGGGAGGCCGTCCCCTCCGCCTTCGCCGGGGCCATCCCCGACGGGCGCTACACCCTGACCCTGGCCGCCCCGGGCTACCTGACCTACACCCAGGCGCTGGACTTCGACGGCCGGTGCGTCCAGCTGGAGCTCTATAACTACGCCTCGGTCAACGACGGCCGCACCCAGGCCGACGGACTGTTCGGCGTGTTCCCCGCCGGGGACGTGAACGGCGACGGTGCCATCGACGACGCCGACGCGGACGCCATCGTGGCGGCCATGGACACGGAGGACCCGGCCCTGGACCTGGACGGCGGCGGGACGGTGGACCTGGCCGACCTGGCCATCGCCGTGCGGAACGCCGGGGCGGTCCAGACGGCCGGGCCGGTACACACCGTGTCCTCCCAGGTGCTGTCCGGCGCGGTGAAGGTGGAGGCGGCGGTGGGCGTGGCCTCCGGCTCGCCCCTGGGCGATCTGCTGGACCTGCAAAAGACGGACACGGTGGTGGACCTGGCCCCCGCCGCGGCGGGGCCCATCAGCCCCGCCAACCCGGTGGAGGCCAGCCTGCCGGTGGACTTTGCCCTCACCGCCCCGGAGGGCAGCGCCGAGGCCGCCGCCCAGGCCGCCGCCGCCCCCGTCCAGGCGGAGGCCCTCTACATCGCCGCCCCCGGCGGCTCCCAGAGCACCATCGCCGCCGGCGTGGTGAGGGTGGAGGGGGTGGATCTCCAGGGGCGGAGCGTCACCATCGACGCGCCCATCGGCCAGACCGCCGCCCCCGTGGCTCTGTTCAGTGCCGCCCCGGTGGCCCTGGCCCAGGCGGCCCCGGTGGCCGCCACCCCCGTGGCCCCGCTGGCCGCTACCCCCGACGTCACCGTGGAGCGGGACGGCTCCATCGTCATCGACCTGGGGGAGCGGGTGGCCATCAAGAAGGTGACCATCCGGGTCACCGCCACCGCCGACCAGGGCAACCTGGCCCAAATCGCCAAGGTGGAGTTCTTGAGCGACTTTGCCGAGCGCATCCCCGAGCCCCAGCTGTCCATCCCCACGGTGCTCTCGGCCAGCAATACCGAGTCCGACGGCCTGGGCTACAAGAGCCTGACGGTGGCCTGGACCCCCCAGCCCAACGTGACGGGGTACGAGGTGAAGGTGAGCGGCCCGGGCTACCAGAAGACCGCCTCCACCGCCGCCACCACTTACACCTTCCAGGGGGACTCCTTCAACGGCACGGTGAAGTCCTTTGAGACCTACCAGATCCAGGTCCGCTCGGTGAGCGGGGACTGGCGGAGCGACTGGTCGGCGGTCTATGAACACACCGTCACCTGCGCCAAGACGCCCCCCGCCCCGGAGTACCTCACCGTCACCCCGGCGGTGCAGTCCCTCCAGGTCTCCTGGACCTGCAAGTACGACGCCCAGTGGTACACCCTCTACTACAAGGCCGCCGCGGACCGGGCGTACACCGCCGTGGAGGACCTCACCGCCAGCAGTTACACCATCCCCAACCTGACCGGCGGGACGAGCTACACCCTCTACGTGGTGGCCCACAACCAAAACGGCGCCAGCCCCAAGTCCAAAGACGCCCAGGGCGTCCCCCTCACCCCCACGGGGGTGGAGATGCCCAAGTACGGCCTGATCAACGGCCTCGACAGCGCGGGCAAGGCCATGACCCATGTGACCGGGATCGAAGGCACCGGGCGGGACCCGGGCGCGCTCCACTTCTACGGCGGCGAGGGTTGGAACGTCCTCGTGGACAACGACCCGGGCAGCTATCTGGAGATCCGGGACTGGGACAACGGCACGGCCTACAACGGCCAGGGAGCGGACCGCAACGACACCTTCCGCGGCCCGGAGTTCAAGCTGGACGCGACCTACACCTTCGACACTGTCCGCTTCGCCCCCTTTGAGGGGGAGAGCGTGAGCCAGTACGACGCGGCCCTGGCCTACCGGGACGGGAGCGGGGCGCTGACGCTGGTGGACGCCGCGCTGTACGCCAAGCTGGACAAGCTGGGCCGGAAGTACTACGAGGTCATCGCCCAGCGGCCCATCACCGCCGACAACTTCCAGCTGCGGACCCGCACCTTCAACGCCGGCCCCGTCACCCTGGCGGAGGTGCGGCTCTACCAATATGACGACCTGGAGACCCAGGTGGCCGCCCTCTTTGCCGACGAGATGCGCACCACCCTGCAAGACACCGTCACCAAGGCCCAGGTGGACGCGCTGGTGGCGCGGGCGAACACGCTGGATACGGCCAGCGGGGAGTATCACCCCCACCGGGAGACCATCCTGGATGACCTGAACTACGCCCTGGAGCTGCTGGCCGACGGCAGCAAGCTGGCGGAGGTCCTGGCGGTGGATGACCAGGTCACCGCCAACGGCAGTCCTCAGAACGGCTTTGCCCAGACCCTGTCCGACTACCAGCCCCTGGGCTGTGTGGCCGGGGCGGGGGAGACGGTGGTGCTCTACGTCTCCGACCTGGACGACAAGACCCCCCGGGAGAGCCCGGTGGAGCTGAACCTGATCGCCACCCAGTACCACCCCCAGGTCTCCGCCTGGCAGTCCACCGTCACCCGGCTGAAGGCCGGGCGCAACGAGGTGGTCATCCCCAAGATCGGCTCCGACGCCACCGAGCGGGGCGGCGCCCTCTACCTGCAGTACACCGGCGCGCGGGGGGCGAACCACTACGCCGTGCGGGTGTCCGGGGCGGCGGCCATCCCCACCCTGCGGCTGGACGGGGTCACCGGCCCGGCCCGCGCCGCCGCCATCCAGAGCTATGTCCAGGAATTGAAGGACTACGTATCGGGGCTGGAGGCCGCCCACCGGGCCGACCACCCGGGGGCCTATGACCCCAAAAACTGCTATCTGAACGCCACCGAGATCACCATGGAGAACATGATGTACTCCCTGCCCGCCACCCAGCTTTGGGCGGGCCTCTCCTCCGCCGCCGACCCCGCCGCCCAGTTGGAGGCGGCCATCGCCGCCATGGAGCAGGAGATCGACTACTTCTACGCCTTCAAGGGCCTGAACCAGGCCGCCACGGACAACGACGCCTACCCCTTCACCCGCCTGAACATCCGCTACCACCAGATGTTCACCGGGGCCTTTATGTACGCCGGGGGCAAGCACATCGGCATCGAGTACGACTCCGCGCCCGGCCTCATGGCCCTCACCCCCGTGGTGACGGACAGCCAGGGCAAGTACCTCAGCGGGAACTGGAGCGGCTGGGGCGTGGCCCACGAGATCGGCCACTGCATCAACGCAAGCGCCTACCAGCGGGTGGAGGTGACCAACAACGTCTTCGCCCAACTGGCCAAGGTGGGCCCAGGCGTTGAGACCAGCGCCAACTTCCGCACGGACTACGACAAGGTCTACGCCGCCGTGGCCACCGGCACCACCGGCCACACCGGGGACCTGGCGGTGCAGCTTGCCATGTACTGGCAGCTTCACCTGGCCTACGACGACGACTACGCCTACCAGACCTACGACACCATCCAGGCCCAGCAGGACGGGCTGTTCTACGCCCGGCTGGAGTCCTACCTCCGGGACCGCGCCAAAGCGAGCCCCGCGCTGCCCGACGGCTCCAGCGGCGACCAGCTCTTTATGCAGGCCGCCTGCGCCGCCGCAAAGCGGGACGTGCTGGACTTCTTCACCGCCTGGGGCTTCACCCCTGACGCGGCCACCCGCGCCTACGCCGCCAGCTTCCCCAAGGAGGCGCGGAAGATCCAGTACATCGACGACGACAGCCGCCTCTACCGCCTGGAGGGCGGGCAGGGGATGGCGGCGGACGCCGCCGTCACCGCTACGATCGAAAACGCCGCGGGGCGGCGGATCGACGGCAACCGGGTGGAGATCGCCCTGGGGAACACCGACCCCACCGCCATGCTGGGCTACGAGATCAGCCGCAACGGCAAAATGGTGGCCTTCGTCCCCGCCGATCAGAGCCACTACACCGACATTGTCACCACCCAGAATAACCAGTCCCTGCGCTACACCGTCATCGGCATCGACCGCCTGTTGGGTGAGACGGAGCCGTTGGCGCTTCCCGAGGTAAAAGTCTGCCACGACGGGGCCATCGACAAGTCCGGCTGGCGGGCGGAGACCAACATGACCTCCCCCAAGGACGCCGCCGTGGAGAAGGACGAGAACGACCCGGAGAGCGGCGCGGTGTCCGGCACCACCACCCCCGCCGTCCAGACCGTCTCCGCCATCTCCGCCGTTCTGGACAACGACCCCGCCACCGTCTACTGCGGCCGCCCCGCCGGCGGACGGCCCACCGTGACGCTGGACCTGGGCGGGGTGGAGCAGGTGGCCGCCCTCAAGTTCACCCCCGCGCCTCAGACCTACGCCGGCGACGAGACGGAGGGTCTGGTGACCGCCGCCGAGGCGTACAAGTACCGCCTCTTTGGCTACAAGATCGAGGTCAGCCTGGACGGCGTTACCTGGGAGACGGTGAAGGAGGGGGAGGCCTACACCGGCAACGCCTCCAACCCCAGCAGTTGGGTGGAGCAGAGCGACGTGGTCTACAACGCCGACGGCTCCTACACCCTCTACTTCTCCCGCAAGGACGCCGCGGGCCAGCTGGAGCCCTGTATGTACACCTATGACGCGGCCTTCGTCCGCCTCACCGCCACCAATATGTCCCTCCTGGCGGCGGCGGAGCTGGACGTGCTGGGCCCCACGGGGGACAACGTGGAGCTCATCGAGGAGGGCTACGGCAAGCTCGCCGCGGACTACCGCGCCGGGCAGTACGCCGACGGCTCGGACTGCGTCATCCCCGCCGGGTCGGTGGTGTTTTACGGCTCCTACAAGGGCGACCCGGCCTACAACGTGGTGCTCCTGAAGGACCAAAACGGCAAGGTGCTGGACGGCAGTCAACTGATCTTCGCCCAGGTCCCCGAAAAGGGCGCCCTGGGGGAGACCAGCGACGGGCGCTGGTTCTTCTGGCTGGAGGATCAGGAGAAGACCGACGAGCTGGGGGAGGGGTACAACGAGTTTGACCAGCTGCCTGGCCTGACGGCGGTCCGGGCGGAGCTCTACCGGGTGCAGGACGCCCAGACCCTGGCCGGACAGCGCCTCACCAGCACCTCCCTCACCATGGACCTGCCCCAGACCCTCCCCGCCCTCACCATCACCGCCGACGTGCAGGGGGTGGCCTACGCCCCCACCGAGGCCATGATCCAGGCGGCCCAGGCCCCGGCGGAGCCCGCCGCCCCGGAGTCTCAGGACCTCCCCGCCCCCGCCGGGGCCTATGGCGACACCGGCGCGGCGGAGGTGGACTCGCCCGCCCCGGTGGCCCTGACCGGCGGGCGGGGGAAGGTGGACTACACCGCCGTCCCCAGCGGCCTCAGCGCCGCCGTCCAGGTGGACTTCGCCCTGACCCCCGCCAGGCGGGGGGCGACCCTCCGGCCCGCGTCGGCGGCGGACCTCTACCAGGCCGTCCGGCTGGACGGGGCCGGCGGCCTTGCCCACCTCTACGCCGTGGCCCGGAAGGGCGGCTTTGGCGACAGGGTCCTCACCGGGACGGTGAGCGGCCTGACCGCCGACGACGCCGTGACGGCCACGGGGCTGACGGAGTTGGACGGGCTCTTTGAGCGGCAGGAGACGGCGCTGGACGCGCGCGCCCAGGCCACGGGCAGTTCCGGCAACTCCGGCGGTCTGGGCGGCTCCGGCGGTTCCGGCGGCTCGGGCGGAGGCGGCGCCTCCGTGACCGTCACCCCCGTGACCCCCGACGCGCCCCAGCGGCCCTTTGCCGACGTGGCCCAGGGCAGCTGGTATGACGAGGCGGTGCAATTTGTCTACGAAAAGGGCATGATGGTGGGCACGGCGGAGGGGCGGTTCTCCCCCGAGCTGACCACCTCCCGGGCCATGATCGTCACCATCCTGTGGCGGCTGGAGGGCAGCCCGGCCTCCGGCGCGGCGGGCTATACCGACGTGCCCGACGGCCAGTGGTACACCGAGGCGGTCCGCTGGGCCAGCGAGCAGGGCATCGTCAACGGCGTGGGCGGCAGCGCCTTCGCCCCCGACGCGCCCATCACCCGGGAGCAGTTCGCCGCCATCCTCTACCGCTACGCCGGCTATAAGGGCCAGGACGTGGCCGGGGCGGGGGATCTGAGCGCCTTTGCCGACGCCGCCTCCGTCAGCCCCTACGCCGTGGAGGCCATGACCTGGGCCAACGCCGCCGGGCTCATCACCGGCATGGACGCCCGCACCCTGGCCCCCCAGGCCAGCGCCACCCGGGCCCAGGCCGCCACCATCCTGTTCCGCCTACTCAAGGACGCGTGAGCCCATGCGGCTGACAGGACAGCTTTTTGACCCCCAGCGGGGCTTCCGGCCCGGGACGCTGTGCGTCGAGGGGGATACCATCGTCCCTCAGACGATGGGGGAGGCCCACGACCTGGGGAACTGCTATCTCATCCCCGGCCTCACCGACCTCCACTTCCACGGCTGTGCCGGGGCGGACGCGTCCGACGGCGGGGAGGAGGCCCTGGCCCGGCTGGCGGACTACCAGCTACGCCGGGGGGTCACTCAGATCTGTCCCGCCGTCATGACCCTGCCCCGGGCGGGGCTGTTGGCGGCCTGCCGCGCCGCCGCCCAATACGCCGCCCACGCCGGGGCGATGGGCGCGGAGCTGGTGGGGCTGAACCTGGAGGGGCCCTTCCTGGCCCCGGAGAAGCGGGGGGCCCAGCGGGCCGACTGGCTCCAAAAGCCGGACCTCACCCTGCTGGCGGAGCTGGCGGCGGCCTCCGGCGGCCTTGTGAAGCTGGTGACGGTGGCCCCGGAGCTGCCCGGGGCGCTGGGCTTCATCCGGGGGGCGCGGGCGCTCTGCCGGGTGTCCATCGGCCACACCGCCGCCGACTACGCCGCCGCCCAGGCCGCCTTTGAGGCCGGGGCCGCCCAGGTGACCCACCTCTTCAACGCCATGCCGCCCTTTCACCACCGCCGTCCCGGCGTGATCGGGGCGGCGGCGGACCGTTCGGGGGTGGTCTGCGAGCTCATCGCCGACGGCGTCCACGTCCACCCCGCCGCGGTCCGGGCCGCTTTTCGCCTGCTGGGGCCGGAGCGGGTGATTTTGATCAGCGACTCCATGCGGGCCGCCGGTCTGGGGGACGGGACATACGACCTGGGCGGCCAGACGGTGACGGTGGAAAACGGCCGGGCTACCGGGCCGGACGGCGCTCTGGCCGGGTCCTGCGCCGATCTGATGGAGTGTCTGCGCCGGGCGGTGTCCTTCGGCGTGCCCCTGGCCCACGCCGTCACCGCCGCGGCGGTGAACCCGGCCAAGGCCCTGGGCATTTATGACCGCTTTGGCAGTCTGGACCCGGGCAAGGCGGCCAACCTGGCCGTGCTGAACGAGGATCTGACCCTGCGGGCGGTGATCCTCCGGGGCGAGGTGGTCCACGGCGCGCTGTGACCGGCGCACTCTGACTGGCGCGCCTTCGCCCTAGAAAACCCGCGCGCGCAAACAGAAAAGGAGGTTTTTGCCGTGAAGAGAAAACTCCTGGCCGCCCTGCTGGCCCTGGCCCTGCTGGGCGGCCTGGTCCCCGCCGCCCTGGCGGAGGAGCCCGCCGTGACCGGCCCGCTGGGCCCGGAGGCCATCCCCACCGTGCTGGACACCGGCCGGGGCTACGTGGTGTACTACGCCCTCTCCTCCGCCATCTACTACTCCCCCGACGGCGCGGCGTGGGTCGACCTGTCCGACCGCCCCTGGGTCCAGGAGGCCCGCCTCTACATGGGCGCCCTCTCCGGCCAATGCCGGCGGGAGTTCCAGATCCTCTGGACGGGGGAGGAGTACATGATGCGCCAGTTCCTGCTGGACGACCCCCGGACCACCCACCAGGTCTACGGCGAGAGCCCCCGGAACAACAAGGTCACCTTTTTGGACGAGGACTTTCAGATCATCGGCGAGCTGGACCTGGGCGCGCCGGTGGAGGCCATCCGCCGGGAGGGGGAGACCTACTACGCCACCGCCGGCGGCGTTGAGCGCGCCTTTACCCGCCAGGACTGGGACCGCCGCTTCTCCGACGTGCCCCGGGACGGCTGGTTCGCCGGGGGGGAGTGCCTCGCTCTGGCCTTGGGGGTCTGCGGGCTGGCCGGCGGCGGGGAGTGTTTGTTGTCTGTAATGGCGGGGGTTTGCCACTCGGCGGGGGGATTTTTACGCCTACAATAGGCAAAGTTTGTCCTCCCGAACGGGGGGTGAGTGATTGCCCACACTGGGCAAAGGGCGCGCCTCCCGGCGCGGGGGCCAGGACCGTTTCTCTTTTCTCTGCGGAGAAAAGAGAAATGGTCCTGGACTCCAAAGAGAAAAGATGGGGCTATTATTGTTGGCCGCCGTTTCTATTGCTCGGCGGCCCGGAAGGACAGGATTGGTAGTGGAAGTCGCCGCCACTGGGCGGCGCGACCTGGTTCGCAGACGAGGCGTAGCGTTTCTATTGTAGCCGCCGCGGCCGCCTCTGCCAGCTAGGACTGGGAGGCGGCTTTTGACCTCTCCCTTTGTCGTTTCAACGAAACAAAAACTCTCCCGGCGCTGTAAGGCCGGGAGAGTTTTCTTTGGGAAACATGGGCAGACGAAAAAGAGGGCGTCCCCTCGGGGACGCCCTCTTTGGCGTTTGGTCGCGCGAGTTACTGGGGGATGACGTTGACGGCGCGGAGCTTGCCGTTGCCGCGGGGGTCGGGCTCGGTGTCGAAAGTGACCTTCTGGCCTTCAGCCAGGGTCTTAAAGCCGTCGACCTGGATGGCGGAGAAGTGGACGAACACGTCCTCGCCGCCCTCGTCGTTGGCGATAAAGCCAAAGCCTTTGGTCTCGTTGAACCATTTCACGGTACCATGATACATTGTTGATTACCTCCTGAGATTGTTGTGTCTGTAAACAAAAAGCCACGTCCGGGTAAGTCGTTGACTATGACTTACGCAGTCGTGAGCCCTAGTTTCCCATGCAGACTAGAGACAGTATAACACCAATTTCCTCGTCTGTCAATGCCTTCTTTTGTCTCTTATTAACTTTTTTAACTTTTTTTGGAAAATGCCGGGAAACGCCTTGTTCTCTTAAAAAAAGAGCAAAAAACGCCCTATATCAGGGAGATTTACCGGGAAAATCCGGGAGGTCGTCCGCGGTGAGGGCCATGAGTTGGGCCCGGGTGGGGGCGTTCAGGGCGGCCACCCGGTCGGCCTGACGGGCCACGGCCTGCTCAAAGATGTTCCGCACGTCCCGGGCGTTGCCGAAGTTCTCGTCCCGGGCCTCGAAGAGGGCCTGAAAGGCCGCCTGGCAGGTTTTTTCCGTCTCCCCGTCCAGGGCGTAGCCGTTTTTGGCGCACAGGGACTGGAAGATCTGGAACAGCTGCTCCCCGGTGTAGTCCTCAAAGTAGAAATACTTGTTGAACCGGCTCTCCAGGCCGGGGTTGGCGTGGAGGAAGGTCTCCATGGGCCCGGTGTACCCCGCCACGATGACCACCAGATCGTCCCGGTGGTCCTCCATGGCCTTCAGCAGGGTCTCGATGGCCTCGGGGCCGAAGTCGCCGGGGCTGTCGTGGCTGGCCAGGGCGTAGGCCTCGTCGATGAACAGCACGCCCCCCAGGGCCTTTTGCACCGCCTCCTGGGTCTTGAGGGCGGTCTGGCCCACAAAGCCCGCCACCAGGCCGGAGCGGTCCACCTCCACCAGCTGGCCCTTGCTCAGAACGCCGATGGCGTGGTAGAGCTTGGCCAGCAGGCGGGCCACCGTGGTCTTCCCCGTGCCCGGATTGCCCAGAAAGACCAGGTGCAAACTCAGCGGCGGCACGGGAAGGCCCTCCTTCTCCCGGAGCCCCCGGACCTTCACCAGGTTGATCAGGCTCTTCACGTCCGCCTTCACCTTCTCCAGCCCGCACAGCTCGTCCAGCTGGGCCAGCAGCTCCTCCAGCGTGGGCTCGGGGGCCTGGTCGGCGGGGGAGGGGGAGGGGTCAACGGCGGGGGCCTCCCGGCCCTGCCCGCCGGAGCGGACGCCGGGGGTGACGAAGTCGGGGATGTGGACCCGGGCGGCGGCGCCGGGGACGCCGGCCTGGTCGCACAGGGCGGAGAGAGCGTCGGCGCAGGCGTTGACGAAGCCGGCCTCCCCCTCGCTGACCACGTCGTCCGCCGCGGCGAAGAGCAGGAGCATCAGGGTAAAGGTGTCCACAAACCGCCGGGAGAGGGTCTGGCCGGCGGCGCGGTCGTGGCGGATCAGGGCCTGGAAGAAGCCGGGGGGCTGGAAGCCGGGGTAGTCGGCCACGGCGGAGGCCAGTTCCCAGTAGAGGGCGGAGGGGACGGGATTGCCCTTGCAGTAGATGGCGTTATAATACTCCACGTGCCGGGGGCCCAGCCCGCCGTCCCGCTGCCACACCCCGGCGGCGCACCGGCGCATAAAGCCGTCGATCTCCCCGGTGAAGGCGGAGCGGAGGCCGGGGTCGGGGATGAGGCGGCGAAAGGCGGCGATCGCCTCGTCGTACTGCTTGTGCACCGCGGCGGCGGTGATGGATGCGCCCATGCTGTCACGCCCTTCCCCTTCAAAATCACGGGACCATTATACCCATTTGTCCCCCACATTGCAAGGTTTTCCCTTTGCAAGCAGAGGATAACTGTGCTATACTACATACATTCGATAGGAAAGGGGGGAGCGGGGTGATCGCCATCGTGGCTGTGGAGAGGGGCTGGGGCATCGGTCTGGACGGCGGACTGCTGTTGAGAAATCCCCTGGATATGCGCCGCTTCAAGGAGCGCACCATGGGCCACCCGGTGATCCTGGGGCGCAGGACGCTGGAGAGCTTCCCCGGGGGAAAACCCCTGCCCGGGCGGGACAACCTGGTGCTGTCCCGGACGCTGGAGGCGGCCCCCGCCGGGGCCCGGCTCTTTCGGGACGTGGACAGTCTGCTGGCCGCCGCCGCGGCGGACAGCTTTGTGATCGGCGGGGGAGAGGTCTACCGCCAGCTTCTGCCCTACTGCGACGAGGCCCAGGTCACCTACGTGGACGCCGCCCTCCCGGCGGACACCTTCTTCCCCGACCTGGACGCCCACCCGGACTGGGCCCTGACGGAGGCGGAGGGGCCCTACGAGACCCCGGAGGGCCACCCCTTCTGGTTCCGCCTCTACCGGCGGAGGGAGAGACCTTGAGCGCCCTGCCCATCCCCCTGCCCGCCCTGCCCCGGCGGGCGCGGGAGAGCCACAAGGGGGACTTTGGCCGGGTCAACCTCCTGGCCGGGAGCGTGGGCTACACCGGCGCGCCCTGTCTGGCCGCGGGGGGCGCTCTGCGGGCCGGGGCGGGGCTGGTGTTCCTGGGGGTGCCCGGAGCGGTCTACCCCATCGTGGCCGCCAAGGTCACCTGCGCCATGGCCTATCCCCTGGGCCAGGGCCCCCGCCTCACCGAGGGGGAGCTGGCGGCGGCGGCGGAGCGGTGCGGGGGCAAGGACGCGGTGGTCCTGGGCCCCGGCCTGGGGGACCACCCGGCCACCCTGGCCTTTGCCCGCCGCCTGACCCGGCGGGTGGAGGCCCCCCTGGTGCTGGACGCCGATGGCATAAACGCCCTGGCGGGACATATAGATGGGTTGGACAGCCGCCGGGGACGGCTCACCGTCCTCACCCCCCACCCGGGGGAGTTTGCCCGCCTGCTGGGCCGGGAGGTGGGAGAGGACCGGGCCGGCGAGGCCGGGGCCTTCGCCCGGGCCCACGGCTGTTACCTGGTCTTAAAAGGCCACCGCACCCTGGTGGCCTGCCCGGACGGGGAAATTTATGTAAACCAAACCGGCAACCCCGGCATGGCCACCGGCGGGTCGGGGGACGTGCTGGCGGGGATGGTGGGCGGTCTGTTGGCCCAGGGGCTGGAGCCCAAGAGGGCCGTCACCGCCGCGGTCTACCTCCACGGTCTGGCGGGGGACCTGGCGGCGGAGGCGCTGGGGGAGTACGCCATGACCGCCGCCGACCTTTTGACCTACCTGCCCCGGGCCATGCGGGCCGCCGGGGGATGACTTGACAAGGAGGAGTTCGCCGTGGGACGCTCGCGGGCGCTTCCACTGATGATGAGCCTGCTCATCCTGACCGGCTGCGCCGGGCGGGGGGGAGCGGGGACGGGGGAGGAGCTGGCCCGGTCCATCCAGGAGGAGTACGGCGCCTTCACCGCCGTCACCTGCCAGGTGGCCCTCACCGCCGAGTACGACCAGCGGGTCTTCGACTGCGCCCTGGACGTGGCCTGGGACAGCGAAACTGGCGCCACCCTCACCCTCACCGAGCCGGAGATCGCTAAGGGGGTCACCGCCCGGATCGCCCACGGGGAGACCAGCCTGGCCTACGGCGATTTTAGTCTGGAGACCGGGCCCCTGACCTGGGAGGGGCTGTCCCCCATGGAGGTGACGCCCGTTCTGTGGCGGCACGTGGTGGCGGGGTACATCGCCGGGGTGGACCTGACCGACGGGATCCTGGAGGTCACCTACCGCTCCGGGGACGACCCGCCGGGGACGGGGCTGGAGGCGGTGGTCACCTTTGACGAGCAGACCCACGCCCCCCTCACCGGGGAGCTGTTCTCCGACGGGACCCGGGTGGCGCTGGCGCGGGTGACGGAATTTCAGAGCGTGAGCGCCCAAAGCTGAGGGCGCGGCACATACCAAAGGAGAGAGATACCATGGACATCACACAAGCGCGGACCTGGGCGGAGGTGGACCTGGCCGCCCTGGAGCACAACTACCGGGCCCTGCGCTCCAACCTGGAGCCGGGGCGCAAGTTCGTGGGCGTGGTGAAGGCCAACGCCTACGGCCACGGGGCCCTGCCGGTGGCGAAAAAGCTGGAGGCGCTGGGGGCGGAGTACCTGGCGGTGGCCTGCCTGGCCGAGGCGGTAGAGCTTCGGGAGGGAGGCGTGGCCGCCCCCATCCTCATCCTGGGGGGCACCCCGGGGGAGCTGGCGGGGGAGCTGATCCGCTATGACCTCACCCAGACGCTGTTCGACCTGCCCACCGCCCGGGCCTACTCCCAGGCCGCCGCGGCGGCGGGGAAGGGGCTGAAGGTCCACCTCAAGGCGGACACGGGGATGGGCCGGCTGGGCTTTGTGGGGCCGGGCCGGGTGGAGGACATCCTGACGGCCTGCGCCCTGCCCGGGCTGGAGGCGGAGGGGCTGTTCACCCACTTTGCCGACGCCGACGGCTCGGAGGAGTACACCATGGCCCAGTTTACCGACTTTCTGGACCTGCGGGACGCCCTGGCCGCCCGGGGGCGGACCTTCCCCCTGTGCCACTGCGCCGCCAGCGCCGCCACCCTCCGCTACCCCTGCACCCATCTGGACATGGTCCGCCCGGGCATCGCCCTCTACGGCCACTACCCCGACGAGGGCTCCGTGGGCCTGGACGGGCCGGGGCTCATCCCGGTGATGACGGTCAAGACCCGGGTGGCGGCGGTGCGGACCCTCCCCGCCGGGGCCTGTATCAGCTACGGCCGGACCCGGGCGCTGAGCCGGGAGAGCCGGGTGGCGGTCCTGCCCATCGGCTACGCCGACGGGCTCCACCGGGGCCTCTCCAACCGCATGGAGGTGGCCTTCCCCCAGGGCCGGGCCCCCATCCTGGGCCGGGTGTGCATGGACCTGTGTATGGCGGACGTGACCGACCTCCCCGGCGTGGAGGCCGGGGACGTGGCGGAGGTCTTTGGACAAGCCCTCCCCCTGGAGGAGAAGTCCGACGCCCTGGGCACCATCAGCTACGAGCTCCTCACCGCCGTGGCCCCCCGGGTGCCCCGGGTGTATGTGGGCGCCTGACCGGGCGGGGGCATATACTGTCTCGGGAGCCTTTTCCACGCAGGGCTTTCCGGGGGGCCGGGGCCCCGGGACGGCTTTTTCGTCCAAGGGGGTATAAACCCGGCCGCGCCGTGGGAAAATCATGAGTGACCGGCCCCCTCGCCGGGGACGGTGACTACTGACCGCGGAGTGTGAGGACAAGTGGATCTTAGCGTCAAGCGCGGCGACATCTTTTACGCCGATTTGAGCCCGGTGGTGGGCAGCGAGCAGGGGGGCGTGCGCCCGGTACTCATCATCCAGAACGACACCGGCAACAAGCACAGCCCCACTGTCATCGCCGCCGCCATCACCTCCCAGACCGGGAAGGCCAAAATGCCCACCCACATCGAGCTGACCGCCCACCAGTACGGCCTGCCCAAGAACTCCCTGGTGCTCCTGGAGCAGATCCGCACCCTGGACAAGCGGCGGCTGCGGGAGAAGATGGGGCGGCTGGACGACGCCGTCATGGACCGGGTGGACGCGGCCATCGCCGTCAGCTTCGGTCTGCACGGAGATACCTTTGTGTAAGTTCCCCTGGGGCCACGCCCTGTGGCCCCAGGGAGATGAAAGAAATAAGGAGACGTACTTATGAAATTCATGCGACCTGTGGCCATGCTCTGCGCCCTGGGCATCACCGTCGGCGGCGTCACCGCCCTGGCCGCCGCCCAGGGGTCCCAGGAAGACCCCCTGATCACCCTGAGCTACCTGGAGAGCGTTTTGCGCCCCGACCTGGAAAAGCAGGTGGACAAGGCCGTGGAGGACAACCAGAAGGCCCTGACCGACAAGCTGGACGCGGCCATCGCCGCCTATGAAAAGCAGGTGGACGAGGCCATCGCCGCCGCCCCCGCCTCCGCCTTCCAGACCAGGACCCTGGCCGCCGGGGAGAGCTTTACCCCCGGCGCGGGCCGGGAGGTGCTGGTGGTCTCCGGCTCCCTCACCGCCCTGGGCTCCCTCACCGACACCACCGACGGCGCGTCCGTGGCCGCCGGGGAACCCCTGCGGGAGGCCCACCTCTACATCGCCGCCGACGCCGCCTCCGGCTGCCGCGCCGCCGGCTCGGCCACCGTCATGGGCCGGTGACGGGCCATGGACTACTTTCACATCCGGGCCGACAGCGGCCTGCTGGACACCATCAGCTCCCTGGGTCTGGCCCACATGGGGGACGCGGTGTATGAGCTGATGGTGCGCTCCCACCTCTGCCTCCACGGCAAGTCCACCAACAAGGGCCTGCACCGGGCCGCGGTGGGCTACGTCTCCGCCCCCGCCCAGGCCGCCGCCACCCAGGTGGTGGAGCCCCTGCTCACCCCGGAGGAGGCGGAGGTCTTCCGCCGGGGCCGCAACGCCAGCCCCCACACCATCCCCGCCCACGCCAAACGGGAGGACTACGCCCGGGCCACCGCCCTGGAGGCCCTGTTCGGCTGGCTGTGGCTCCGGGGGGAGAGGGAGCGGCTCAACCAGCTTTTCGCCGCCGTCATGGAGGACACCCAATGGCCTTAGACGCGTTTTGTATGGCCGCGCTGGCCTACGAGTTGCGCCGGGAACTGCTGGGCGGCCGGGTGGACAAGGTCTACCAGCCCGGCCGGGCGGAGGTGGTGCTGGCCCTGCACGCGCCGTCGGGCAACCGGCGGCTCTTGCTGTGCGCCGAGCCGGGACAGGCCCGGGCGCATATTACTTATGTAAACCAAGAAAACCCCGCCCAGCCCCCGGTGTTCTGTATGCTCCTGCGAAAGCACCTGGCCGCCGGACGGCTGATAGACATCCAACAGCCGGACGGGGAGCGGATCCTGACCTTTTTGTTTGACTGCCAGAACGAGCTGGGGGACACGGTGCGCCGCCACCTCCGGCTGGAGGCCATGGGCAGCCAGACAAATCTTATGTTAACTGACGAGAGCGACCGCGTCCTGGCCTGCACCCGCCGGGTGGAGGGGGATCTGGCGGCGGGGAAGCGGGCGGTGATGCCCGGGCTCTTCTACCGCCCGCCGGAGCCCCACCCCGGCCTGCCCCCTCTGCTCCGCCGGGAGTTGGAGTTCCGGGGGAAGGACCCGGAGGGGGAGGCCCCCCGGCTGTGGGAGGCCGTGGAGGCGGGGGAGTACACCCCCATTCTGCTGGTGGAGGACGGCAGGCCCAAGGACTTCTCCTTCCTGCCCATTTTGCAGTACGGCCCCAAGGTGGAGAGCCGGCCCTACCCGGACTTTGGCCACCTGCTGGACGACTTCTACGCCCAAAAGGGCGGCGACCAGCGGGCCAAACAGCGGGGCGGGGAGCTCTACCGGGCGGTCAAGTCCCTGTTGGAGCGGGTGGAGCGGAAGGTGGCCAACCAGTCCCGGGAGCTGGCCCAGGCCAGGGACCGGGAGGGCCTGCGGGTGCGGGGCGACCTCATCATGTCCAACCTCTACCAACTGCGAAAGGGAATGTCCGGGGCGCGGCTGGAGAACTACTACGACCCCGCCGGAGGCGCGCTGGAGGTGGCGCTGGACCCCCTGCTCACCCCCCAGCAGAACGCCGCCAAATACTATAAGGACTACGCCAAGGCCAAGACCGCCGAGGCGGCCCTCACCGCCCAGATCGCCAAGGGGGAGGCGGACCGGGCGTACCTGGGCAGCGTGCTGGAAAGCGTGTTGCTGGCCGAGGGGGAGCGGGACCTCCAGGACATCCGGGAGGAGCTGGAGAGCGAGGGCTGGCTGCGGCGGCAGAAGAACGCCAAAAAGGTGATGAAGGCCGTCTCCAAACCCCTGGAGTTCACCACCTCCCGGGGGTTCAAGGTGATGGTGGGCAAGAACAACACCCAAAACGACCGCCTCACCACCAAGCTGGCGGGGAAGGAGGACCTGTGGTTCCACGTCCAGAAGCTCCACGGCGCCCACGTCATCCTCTTTCTGGACGGGCAGGACCCGGACCCCCAGAGCGTCCTGGAGGCCGCCCAGCTGGCCGCCTGGTACTCCCAGGGGCGGGAGGGGGCCAAGGTGCCGGTGGACTACACCCCCGCCAAATACGTGAAAAAACCCCACGGCGCCAAACCCGGCATGGTGGTCTACACCACCTACCAGACCCTGATGGTGGAGCCGAAGCGGCTCACAGAAGGGGCTCCGCCCCTTCTGTGAAAATTTTGCGGCCCGCTGCAGCGCCGCCCTACGGGCACACGTTTGCGGCCCGGCGGGACAGCTTGAACAAACAAAAGGCGGCGGGAGATCCCGCCGCCTTTTTGTGGCTGATTGATTTACATAACCCTACTTCTTCCCCTTCAGTTCGATGATCTGGTCCCGGAGGACGGCGGCGTACTCGAACTCCAGACGGCGGCTGGCCTCCCGCATCTCCTTTTCCAGGCGCTCCACGGCGGCGTCCCGCTCCGCCCGGGACATCTGGCGCTTCAGCCGCGCGCCCCGGGCGCTCTCCTCCTCGTCCTCGGCCAGGTTGAGCACCTCCCGGACCTGCTTGACCACCGTTTTGGGCACGATGCCGTGGGCGCGGTTGAAGGCGTCCTGCTTCTCCCGGCGGCGGCGGGTCTCGCCGATGGCGGCGGCCATGGAGGGGGTCACCGCGTCGGCGTACATCACCACCAGGCCGTTGGCGTTCCGGGCGGCCCGGCCAATGGTCTGTATCAGGGAGGTCTCCGAGCGCAAAAAGCCCTCCTTGTCCGCGTCCAGGATGGCGACCAAACTCACCTCCGGCAGGTCCAGTCCCTCCCGCAGGAGGTTGATGCCCACCAGCACGTGGAACACCCCCAGCCGCAGGTCCCGGACGATCTCCTGGCGCTCCATGGTGTCGATATCGTGGTGGAGGTAGCGGACCTTGATGCCCACCCCCTGGAGGTAGGCGGTCAGGTCCTCGGCCATCTTTTTGGTCAGGGTGGTCACCAGCACCCGCTCGTCCCGCTCCACCCGGGCGTTGATCTCGCCGATGAGGTCGTCGATCTGCCCGTCCACCGGGCGCACATCCACCTGGGGGTCCAGCAGGCCGGTGGGGCGGATGACCTGCTCCACGATCTGGCCGGAGCGCTCCCGCTCGTACTCCCCGGGGGTGGCGGAGACGTAGATGACCTGGTTGAGCCGCCCTTCAAACTCGTCGAACTTTAAGGGCCGGTTGTCAAAGGCGCAGGGCAGGCGGAAGCCGTAGTCCACCAGGCTGGTCTTCCGGGCCCGGTCGCCGTTGTACATGGCCCGGACCTGGGGGAGGGTGACGTGGCTCTCGTCGATGAACATGAGAAAGTCCTTGGGGAAGTAGTCCAGCAGCGTCATGGGGGGCGAGCCCGCCGGCCTGCCGGCCAGCACCCGGGAGTAGTTCTCGATGCCGGAGCAGTGGCCCAGCTCCTGGAGCATCTCAATGTCGTACATGGTGCGCTGTTTGATCCGCTGGGCCTCCACAAGCTGGTTGTTGGCCTCGAAGAAGGCCACCCGCTCCTCCAGCTCCTTGTAGATCTCCCCGATGGCGGCGGCCAGCTTCTCCTTGGGGGTGATGTAGTGGCTGGCGGGGTAGATGGGGATGTGCTCCAGGCGGCGGATGGGCATGCCGGTGACCACGTTGATCTCGCTGAGGCGGTCGATCTCGTCGCCGAAGAACTCCACCCGCACGGCGGTGTCCCGCCAGTAGGCGGGGAAGATCTCCAGGGTGTCCCCCCGGACCCGGAACATATTGCGCTCAAAGGCGATGTCGTTGCGCTCGTAGCGGTCCTCGATGAGCCGGGCCATCAGCTCTTCCGGGGGCAGCACCTGGCCCACCCGCAGGGGGATCATCATGTTGGCGTAGTCGTCCGGCTCCCCCAGGCCGTAGATACAGCTCACCGAGCTGACCACGATCACGTCCCGCCGCTCGATGAGGGAGGCGGTGGCGGACAGACGGAGGCGGTCGATCTCGTCATTCACCGCCGAGTCCTTTTCGATATACGTGTCGGTGTGGGGGATGTAGGCCTCCGGCTGGTAGTAGTCGTAGTAGGAGACAAAATACTCGACCGCGTTCTCCGGGAAGAACTCCTTGAACTCCGCGCAAAGCTGGGCGGCCAAGATCTTGTTGTGGGCCAGCACCAGGGTGGGCCGCTGGACCCGCTCGATGACCTTGGCCATCGTGAAGGTCTTCCCCGAGCCGGTGACCCCCAGCAACGTCTGCTCGTCCAGGCCGTTGAGCACCCCCTGGGCCAGGGCCTCGATGGCCTGGGGCTGGTCCCCCGCGGGCTGAAAGGGGGAGACCACCTTAAATTCCGGCATAGACAGCACCCCCTCCTTTCACACCTAATCAGGGCCCGCCGCCCTGCGGCGTTCTCGCAGATTATTATACACGGTTTGTCACCGCCCCGCAAGAGGCGCCGCAAGATCGCGGCGAGGGCCAATGCCAGGATTTTGCGAAAACGAAGATGTGCCATACAAACGGTTCCTCCTTAATCAAAAAGTGCGGGGGCAAACGTATCAAACCCCCGTCAGTGTTAATTATTGTTCAGTTTTTCGATTTCGTTCATTTTAGGGCGAGGGGGTGGATGTTTTGTCAACACTTTTTATTTGACACCATCCAAAAAAGCAAAAAAATACCCCCCACTTGCTTTTGCAAGTGAGGGGTAAATACAGGTTGTAGGCTTACAGTTTACAGGAACCAGCCATCAGGTTTCGCTCCCGTTCTTTCCGTAAACTTTGCGTTGTAGAGAAGCTGGGCGGCTTCTGCGCGGGTCAGAGTACCGTAGGGGTTGAACGTCCCCGCTTCATCAATGCCCTTTGTAATGCCGTAGTTGTAGGCGCTTACGATGTCATTTTCGTATGTTTTTCGGGCTCCCTGCAAATACTGCTCAATAACGGCGTGGTCAGGGATATCCGCCAAAGTCAGGTTCCCTTCCGTCCGTTCGCGGGTCATGGTCCAAGTCCAAAGGGCCTTGTAGGGCTGGGCGTATTTACTAAGCATAGCGGAGCCATGAGCGGCTACCGTGCGGGAAACAGCTTCACCGCGGAGGGCATAGTCGTCGGCGTGTTCCATCTCGGGGGGCCAAAGGTATGCCTTTCGGGCGTTCTCCAGAACCCCGTTCGCCCAATGGGTATCGTTCGATACGCCGGTCGCCACGGTCACATCGAAGGTAGAGGTTGTGACGGCTCGGAGAAGCATAGCATAGAGTTCTCCGATGGTCACGGGACGTTCGGGGTGGAACAGCCCATCGTCGCACCCTTCGATGATACCGCTGTCCTTCATTTCCGACACGGCTTTGGCGTACCACGCATCGGGCTGAACGTCAGGGAAGGGGGCCTCGGTGACAGGAGCGGCGCTGGCAGGGGAGGCGGAACCGGGGACGTAATCGGTATATTTAGAACTGCTCTCTCCATTCAATACGGAATAGAGGCCATTAAGGCAATGGGTATCGCCGGTATCGTAGAAGCGATTGATGGCACCCACATACTGTTGAGCAAGGGTTTCGCCGTACTTATTGGAAACGTCGTTGACCGATACGAACTCAACATTCCCATGGGGGAGGATGTTGTAGCACTCCCGAGCCAGGTTAAAGGCCGCATCGGAGACTTCCGGCACTCCGTCCATCCAGCCAATAGAAAAAAGTCCCTGATCGTCAGAAGTCCCCTCCGCCAGCGCGGGGGCGGCCGCGGCCAGGAGGAGGCAGGCGGCGGTCAGGAGGCAGAGCAGGGACCTTTTCAACTTCATGGCAAAACACCCTTTCTCGGGGCGGCGCCCCAGTGTTTGGATGGGCCTATGATAGCATATTTTCGTTGACTTTGCAACCCGAATTGGATATGATAGAGAAAAGACCACAGGAGGGCTGCGGCATGGGCTACAAAGAGGACTTTATCACCTTTATGGTGCGCTCCGGGGTGCTGACCTTTGGGGATTTTACCACCAAGTCGGGCCGCCGGACGCCCTACTTCGTCAACACCGGCAACTACAAGACCGGCGCCCAGGCCGCCCTGCTGGGGGACTACTACGCCGCCTGCGTCCAGGCCCACGCCCCCGACGGCGTCTCCTGCCTCTTCGGCCCGGCCTACAAGGGCATCCCCCTGGCCGTCACCGCCGCCGCCAGCCTCTACCGCCTCTACGGCCGGGACCTGCCCTACTGCTTCAACCGCAAGGAGGCCAAGGACCACGGCGAGGGCGGCACTCTAGTTGGCTACCAGGTCCAGGACGGGGACCGGGTGGCCATCATCGAGGACGTGGTCACCGCCGGGACCGCCGTGCGGGAGACCCTGGCCTTCTTCGAGGGCCTGGGCCGGCGGGTGGAGGTGGCCCACCTCTTTGTCAGCGTGGACCGCATGGAGCGGGGCACCGGGGACAGGACCACCCTGGACGAGCTGCGGGAGGACTACGGCATCGCCGTCCACCCCATCGTCACCGTCCGGGAGATCATAGAGACCCTGCACAACAAGCCCATCGACGGCCAGGTGGTCCTGGACGACCACCGGAGGGCCCAGATGGAGGACTACCTGGCCCAATACGGGGCCCGGACGAAGTAAAAGGAGGAAAACGCTATGCCTATCATCGTTGGGATCGTCGCCCTGGTGGTCCTGGTGCTGCTGCTGGCCAACGTGGTCATCGTCCCCCAGGAGCACGCCTACGTCATCGAGTTTTTGGGCACCTATAAGGCCACCTGGCACGCGGGGCTCCACGTGAAGATCCCCTTCCTGGAGCGGATCGTCAAAAAGGTCTCCCTGAAGGAGCAGGTGCTGGACTTCCCGCCCCAGAACGTCATCACCAAGGACAACGTGAGCATGAAGATCGACACGGTCATCTACATGAAGATCGTGGAGCCCAAGCTGTTCGCCTACGGCGTGGAGGCCCCCCTCATGGCCATCGAGAACCTGACCGCCACCGCCCTGCGCAACATCATCGGCAACCTGGAGCTGGACACCACCCTCACCAGCCGGGACACCATCAACAGCGAGATGCAGCAGAGCATCGACGAGGCCACCGACCCCTGGGGCATCAAGGTCAACCGGGTGGAGGTCAAGAACATCCTGCCCCCCGCCGGCATCCAGGAGGCCATGGAGAAGCAGATGAAGGCCGAGCGGGAGCGCCGGGAGCAGGTGCTGGTGGCCGAGGGGAAGAAGAAGGCCGCCATCCTGGAGGCCGAGGGCGAGAAGGAGTCCGCCCTCCTCCGGGCGGAGGCGGACAAGCAGAAGAAGATCCTGGCCGCCCAGGCCGAGCGGGAGTCCATCATCCTGGTCGCCACCGCCGAGCGGGAGCGCCGGGAGCAGGAGGCCGCGGGGTACGAGGCCCTCAAGGCCGTGCTGGGGGCGGACGCGGTGATCCGCCTGAAGGCCATCGAGGGGATGGTGGACGTGGCCGACGGCACCGCCACCAAGATCATCATCCCCTCCGAGATGCAGGGCCTCATGGGCACTCTGGCGGGGGCCAAGGAGGCCCTGACCGACGCGCCGGGGGAGAGGAACTGAGATGGAGCTGATCTTCGGCATGGTGTCGCTGCTGTTCTCCCTGCTGCCCCTGGCGGTCATCATTCTGGTGGCGGTCACCCTGGTCCGGGCCGCCGCCCGGGCCCGGCCGGCCGGCCAGCGGCCCCCCGCCCCCAAGGTGCGGACCCGCCTGGACCCCGCCTCCCGGACCATCCGCCGCGCGGAGGCGCGGATGGACAGCCTGGACGCCTGGCACGCCGGGGAGGACTGCACCTTCTCCTACTCCACCCGGGACCCCAGCTTCTCCTTCAATGGCCGCCAGGTGGTGGACGAGCTGGCCGAACTCCGCCGCAAAAACGAGGCCCACGAACGCCACCTCCTCGCCCGCGTCCACCGGGACTGAGCGGGGGAGGGTTTTTGCGCCTGCGAATAGGCGAGGCTTGGCCTCCCGAACGGGGGTAGTTGCTTGCCCGAACCGGGCAGGGGACGTGCGCCTCCCGGCGCGGGGGCCAGGACCATTTCTCTTTTCTTTGCGAAGAAAAGAGAAACGGTCCTGGACTCCAAAGAGAAAAGATGGGGCTTAGTATTGTGGCCTCTTCTTTGTCCACTCGGCGGCCCGGATTTACAGGATTGCTCGTGGAAGATGCCGCCACTGGGCGGCGCGACGCCGTGCCGGGAATAGAGTAGTTCTCCTATTGCAACCGCCGCGGCCGCCTCTGGCAACTAAGACTGAAGGGCGGCTTGAACGAAGCCGGGTACGGTCGCCGTGGCCGCCGGTAAAGTTCAAAGTTGGGAAGTTGTTCCTCTCTCTCTTTATCGTTTCAACCAAACAAAAACTCTCCCGGCGGTGTAAACCGGGAGAGTTCGTTTTTTGTAACTCGAAGGGTGGGGTGAGTGGTAAACGGCGAAGGGCAAGGGAAGCGGCCCTCTAGTCCTATACGCCAGAGGCGGCCGCGGCGCTCATGGTAGAAACGTCACGCATATCTGCGAACCACATTGTGCCGCCCAGTGGCGGCGACTTCCACGAGCAATCCTGTAAATCCGGGCCGCCGAGGGTGAGAGGGAGAGACCACAATAATAGCCCATTCTTTTTCTTTTGGCATCCAAAACCGTTTTCTTTTTCTTCGCAAAGAAAAAGAAAATGGGTTTGGCCCCCGCGCCGGGAGGCGCACGTCCCCTGCCCGGTTCGGGCAAGCAATACCCCCGTTCGGGAGGACGAACTTCGCCCATAGTAGGCCCCAAGCCCGGCGGTCTATCTCCCCTCCCCCTTCCCACGGAAAAAATATGAAAAAAGCCTTGCAATCGCTGGGACAACGTGGTATACTTGCTCTAGTGTAAACAGTAGGTATTGACAAGAGTGGGGTCCGCCCCGCTCTTTCTTTTGGAGATTTTGGGTCGGCGATAGCTGGCAAACTTTTCCAAAAAGGAGGAAGCGCCCATGGCGAAGGTCACCGAGATCGCGGAGGCCCTGGCCGCCCCCATCGCGGCGGAAAACGGCTGCGAGGTCTGGGACGTGGAGTACGTCAAGGAGGCGGGCAGCTGGTATCTGCGGGTCTATCTGGACCGCCCGGAGGGGGTCACCATCGACCACTGCGAGGCGGTGAGCCGCGCCCTCAGCGACAAGCTGGACGAGGCCGACCCCATCGAGGGCAGCTACATCCTGGAGGTCTCCTCCCCCGGGGCGGACCGGGTCCTGCGAAAGCCGGAGCACTTCGCCCGCTTTGTGGGGGAGAAGGTGGAGGTCAAGCTCTACCGCCCCCGGGACGGGGCCAAGAGCCTGGTGGGGGACCTGGCGGACTACGCCGAGGGCGCCGTCACCCTCCAGACCCCAAAGGAGCGCGTCACCATCCCCAAGCAGGACATCGCCCAGGTCCGGCTGTATATTACTTTTTAAGAGGAGATAGAGCAAATGGCTAAGAAAACACCCGCCCCCAAGAACCCTGAGCTGGACGGCCCCGAGTTTTTTGCCGCCGTCAACCTCATCGAGCAGGAGAAGGGCATCCCCAAGTCCTATATGCTGGAAAAGATCACCCAGGCCCTGGTGTCCGCCTACAAGCGGGACCACGAGGGCATCACCGACAACGTGGTGGTGGACTTCAACGAGGAGAAGGCCGAGGTGAAGATGTACGTCAAGAAGGACGTGGTGGAGACGGTGGACAACCCCTTCACCGAGATGAGCCTGGAGGAGGCCCAGTCCAAGCTGCCCCAGGCCCAGTTGGGGGACGTGCTCCGCATCGAGGTCAAGACCCGCTCCTTCGGCCGTATCGCCGCCCAGACCGCCCGCCAGGTCATCGTCCAGGGAATGCGGGAGGCGGAGCGGGGGATGATCTACGACGAGTTCTCCGCCAAGGAGCACGAGATCCTCACCGGCGTGGTCACCCGCATCGACCCCCGCAACGGCGCGGCCTCCATCCGCATCACCTCCGGCGGCGAGTTTACCGACGCCTACCTCTCCATGGCCGAGCAGGTCAAGGGCGAGGTCATCCGGGAGGGGGACCGGCTGAAGGTCTACGTGGTGGAGGTCCGCCGCTCCACACGGGGGCCCCAGGTCATCATCTCCCGCACCCACCCCGGCCTGGTGAAGCGGCTGTTTGAGCTGGAGGTGCCGGAGATCTACGACGGCACCGTGGAGATCTGCTCCACCGCCCGGGAGGCCGGCTCCCGCACCAAGATCGCCGTCACCTCCGCCGACCCCAACGTGGACCCCATCGGCGCCTGCGTGGGCACCCGGGGCCAGCGGGTGAACACCATCGTGGAGGAGCTCAAGGGGGAGAAGATCGACATCATCAAATACTCCGACGACCCTATCGCCTACGTCTCCGCCGCCCTGGCCCCCGCCCAGGTGGTCCGGGCCCAGCTGCTGGAGGACGGCAAGAGCTGCAAGGTCATCGTCCCCGACGACCAGCTGAGCCTGGCCATCGGCCGGGAGGGGCAGAACGCCCGCCTGGCCGCCAAACTCACCGGCTTCAAGATCGACATCAAGCCCGCCTCCGCCCCCGAGGACGACGACGAGATCCTGGTGGTGGACGAGACCGAACAGGACGGGGAAGAGCCGGAGACGGAGCCCGTGGAGGAGTGAACCGACCGCCACGCGGTCACGGAAAGGGGGGAGCGGAATGCCCAAGAAAATACCCCTGCGCCAATGCGTTGGCTGCCGGGAACATAAGGAGAAGCCGGCGCTTGTGCGGGTGGTCCGCTCCCCGGAGGGGGAGATCGCCCTGGACCTCCGGGGCAAGCTGCCGGGGCGGGGGGCCTACATCTGCCCCGACCCCGCCTGCCTGAAGCGGGCGGTGAAGTCCCGGGCGCTGGAGCGGGCCCTGAACGTCCCCATCCCCCCCGAGGTCATGGAGACCCTGACCGCCCAGCTGTTGGAAGGGGGGAGCGGCGACGGATAGCGCCCTTACCTCTCTGGGCCTCTCCCTGCGGGCGGGCAAGCTGGCCGTGGGGGAGGAGCCGGTGCGGCTGGCCCTTTTGGAGGGGAAGGCCAAGCTGGTCCTCCTGGCCCAGGACGCCAGCGACCGCACCCGCCGCAAGGTGGAGCCCAAGCTGGGGGACGTGCCCCTGGCGGTGGTCCCCGCCGACAAGTCCCAGCTGGGACGCGCCCTGGGCCGGGAGAGCTGCGCCATCTGCGCCGTCACCGACCGGGGCCTGGCCCGGAGCATTTCCCAGCGACTGGAAACGACCCACACCAACCCCGATGGAGGTGTCACGATTTGAGTGCTGACAAGTATCGCGTTCACGAGGTGGCAAAGGATTTTAAGCGACAGAGCAAGGAGATCGCCGAGATCCTGACCCGTTACGCCACCACCCCCAAAAACCATATGCAGGCCCTGACCGACGAGGAGCTGTCCATCATCTTCGCCTACCTGACCTTCCACAACCAGGCGGAGGATCTGGAGGAGAGCTTCCGGAAGGAGGTCTACCACGAGCCCGCCAAGCCCGAGCCCGCGCCGGAGCCCGCCCCCGCGGCGGAGACGGCCCCCGCCGCCCCCGCCGGGGACAAGGGGCCGGCCAAGGCGGAGGCCAAGCCCGCCCCGGCGGCGCAAAACGCCCCCGCCCAGCCCCGGCCCAAGTCCACCGCCACCCAGCGGCCCACCACGCGGGTGCCGGAAAAGCGGGTGGTGGACACCCGCAAGGGCGGCCAGGTGAACCTGGAGAAGTATGACGAGCGGCTGGAGAACCTGGCCGCGGGCAAGACCAAGCAGATGTCCGCGGGCAAGCAGAAGTTCCAGGGCCGCAACCAGCGGGGCCGGGGCGGCTTCCAGTCCGGCAAGCGCAGGGCGGAGGAGCAGGAGAAGATGCGCCGGCTCCAGCTGGAGATCGCCCGGAAGCACCCGCTGGTGGTGAAGATCCCCGACGAGATCAACGTGGGCGAGCTGGCCTCCCGGATGAAGAAGACCGCCGCCGAGACGGTGAAGCAGCTGATGAAGCTGGGGGTCATGGCCAGCGTCTCCGACGTGATCGACTACGACACCGCCGCCCTGGTTGCCATGGAGCTGGGCTGTAAGGTGGAGAAGGAAGTCATCGTCACCATCGAGGAAAAGCTCATCGACGTGAGCGAGGACAAAGAGGAGGATCTGGTGCCCCGGGCCCCGGTGGTGGTGGTCATGGGCCACGTGGACCACGGCAAGACCTCTTTGCTGGACTATATCCGCAACACCAAGGTCACCGCCGGGGAGGCCGGGGGCATCACCCAGCACATCGGCGCCTATCAGGTGGAGGTGAACGGCAAGCCCATCACCTTCCTGGACACCCCCGGCCACGAGGCGTTCACCGCCATGCGGGCCCGGGGCGCCATGGTCACCGACGTGGCCATCCTGGTGGTGGCCGCGGACGACGGCATCATGCCCCAGACGGTGGAGTCCATCAACCACGCCAAGGCCGCCAAGATCCCCATCATTGTAGCCATCAACAAGATGGATAAGCCGGAGGCCAACCCCGAGCGCATCAAACAGCAGCTCACCGAGTATGAGCTGGTGGCGGAGGAGTGGGGCGGCGACACCATCATCTGCCCCATCTCCGCCAAGACCGGTCAGGGCATCGACAACCTCCTGGAGATGGTCACCCTCACCGCCGACGTGCAGGAGCTGAAGGCCAACCCCAACCGGGCCGCCCACGGCGCGGTGATCGAGGCGCGGCTGGACAAGGGCCGGGGCCCGGTGGCCACCCTGCTGGTGCAAAACGGCACCCTGAAGCAGGGGGACGTGATCATCGCCGGGACGGCGGTGGGCCGGGTCCGGGCCATGACCAACGCCCAGGGGGAGAAGGTGGAGCAGGCCGGCCCCTCCGTGCCCGTGGAGATCACCGGCATGAGCGAGGTCCCCGGCGCGGGGGACGACTTCCACGCCGTGGCCGACGAGCGCATGGCCCGGGAGCTGGTGGAACAGCGCAAGCATGAGCAGAAGATGGCCGCCGCCGGGCCCATGAACCAGAAGGTCACCCTGGAGGACCTGTTCTCCCAGATCCAGCAGGGGGAGATCAAGGACCTGAACGTCATCGTCAAGGCGGACGTGCAGGGCTCCGCCGAGGCCATCAAGAGCAGTCTGGAGAAGATCGCCAACGACGAGGTGCGGGTGCGGGTCATCCACTGCGCCGTGGGCGCCATCAACGAGTCCGACGTGACCCTGGCCGCCACCAGCAAGGCCATCATCGTGGGCTTCAACGTCCGCCCCGACAACAACGCCCGGGACACCGCCGCCCGGCTGGACGTGGATCTGCGCCTTTACAGCGTCATCTACGACGCCATCAACGAGATCGAGGCGGCCATGAAGGGGATGCTGGCCCCCAAGTACCGGGAGGTCTCCCTGGGGGAGGCGGAGGTCCGGCAGGTGTTCAAGATCACCGGCGCGGGCATCGTGGCCGGGTGCTACGTCCAGAGCGGCCGCATCCAGCGGGGCGCCAAGCTCCGGCTCATCCGGGACAACATCATTATCCACGAGGGCGTCATCGCCACCCTCAAGCGTTTCAAGGACGACGCCCGGGAGGTGGCCGAGGGCTACGAGTGCGGCATCACCATCGAGAAATACGGCGACGTGAAGGAAGGGGACATCATCGAGGCCTTCCTTCTGGAGCAGATCGAAGTGTGAGCCCGGACGGGGCGACAGCGAAGGAGAGCGTATGGCAAACAACCGTATCGGCCGTATCAACGAGGAGATCCAGAGGGAGCTCAGCGCCCTCATCCGCACGGTGAAGGACCCCCGGGTCACCGGGATGATCTCGGTGACCGGGGTGGACACCTCCGCCGACCTGAAATACGCCAAGGTCTACGTCAGCTTGCTGGACGGCAATAGCGCCAAGGAGGTGCTGAAGGGCCTGCGGTCGGCCTCGGGGTATCTCCGGCGGGAGCTGGGCCGGGCGCTGAGCCTGCGGGCCACCCCAGAACTGGAGTTCATCCAGGACGACTCCATCGTGAAGGGGGCCCACATCCTGGAGCTTCTCCGGGGGCTGGACAAAAAAGAGGAGTAAGGCCATGGACTACAAAGCCGCCGCCGCCCTGCTGGGCGGCTGGGACAACATTCTCATTCTGACCCACAAGCGGCCCGACGGGGACACCCTCGGGTGCGCGGTGGGTCTTTGCGCGCTGCTCCGGCAGTGCGGCAAGACCGCCTGGGTGCTGAAAAACCCCGACGCCACCTCCCGCTTCACCCCCTACCTGGAGGGCTATCTCGCCCCGGAGGGCTTCGCCTTTGACAAGGTGGTGGCGGTGGACGTGGCGGCCCTGGGTCTGCTGGGCGGGGAGGCCCGGGCCATCGCCGACCGCCACGGGGTGGACCTGTGCATCGACCACCACCCCTCCAACGAGGGCTACGCCAAGGCAATCTGCGTGGAGGCGGACAAGGCCGCCTGCGGGGAGATCATCTACCAGATGGTGCCGGAGCTGGGCCACCTGGACGACCAGATCGCCGCCATGCTCTACCTGGCCGTCTCCACCGACACCGGCTGTTTCGCCTACGCCAACACCTCCGCCAACACCCACCGGGTGGCGGCGGCGCTGATGGAATACGACATCCCCTACAAGGCCATCAACAAGCGGCATTTCCGCACCAAGTCCATGGCCCGGATGCGGCTGGAGGGCCGGATGATGGAGCGCATGGAGGTGCTGGAGGAGGGGCGGATCGTCCTCTCCGCCGTCACCCTGGCCGACATGGCCCAGCTCCACGCCCGGGAGGAGGACGTGGAGGACATCGCCGCCTTCCTGGGCCAGATCGAGGGGGTCAAGGTCTCCGCCACCATCCGGGAGCTGGAGGACGGGGAGTGCAAGATCTCCCTGCGGACCGACCCCGACTACTTAAACGCCACCGACACCTGCGCCCTCCTGGGCGGCGGCGGGCACAAGGCCGCCTCGGGCTGTACCGTCCCCGGGGACGCCGGACAGGCCCAGCAGGCCATCAAGCAGGTCATCTTGCGGGTGCTCCATGGGACTTAACGGCGTAGTGGTGGTGGACAAGCCCGCGGGCTGGACCTCCATGGACGTGTGCGCCAAGCTCCGGGGCGTCTTTGGGGAAAAGCGGGTGGGCCACGCCGGGACCCTGGACCCCATGGCCACCGGGGTGCTCCCCGTCCTGGTGGGCCGGGCCACCCGGGCGGTGGACTTTGTGGCCCAGGGGGAGAAGGAGTACGTGGCCGCCCTCCGCCTGGGGGTGGAGACGGACACCCAGGACCTCACCGGCGCCGTCCTGGCCCAGGCCCCCGTCCCGCCGGAGGCCCGGCAGGGGCTGGAGGCCCTTCTGCCCCGGTTCACCGGGGAGATCGACCAGATCCCCCCCATGTACTCCGCCGTCAAGGTGGGGGGCCGGAAGCTCTATGAGCTTGCCCGGAAGGGGGTGGAGGTGGAGCGCCGCCCCCGGCGGGTCACCATCCATACATTAGAAATTCTGGACCAGAGCGGGCCGGAGGAGTTCACCCTGCGGGTGGTCTGCTCCAAGGGGACTTACGTCCGCACCCTCTGCCACGACCTGGGCCGCGCCCTGGGCTGTGGCGGGGCCATGGCCGCCCTGCGCCGGACCCGGGTGGGCCGGTTCACCCTGGAGCGGGCGGTGACCCTGGAGGCGCTGGTCCAGGCCCCCCGCCCGGCGGCCCTGCTGACCGGGGTGGAGGAGTGCTTTGACCAGAGCGCCGTCACCATCCGGGGCCGGGCGCTGACCCTGGCCCTCCACGGCAACCCCTTCCCCCTGGAGGCCCCGGCGGGGGAGTACAAGGTCTTCGGCCCCGACGGGGCGTTTTTGCTGTTGGGCAAAAGCGACGGGGCGGTGTGCCGGATCGTCAAGAGCTTTTACGAGGTGACACCATGAAGCGCGTGGTCGCCCTGGGCTTTTTCGACGGGGTCCACCTGGGCCACGGGGCCCTATTGCGCCGGACGGTGGAGCGGGCCGGGGCGCTGGGGGCGGTGGCCGCCGCCTGTACCTTTGACGCCCACCCCGCCGCCCTGATCGCCCACACCCCTGTGCCCCTGCTCACCACCCCCGCCGACCGGGCGCTCCTCATGGAGGAGCTCTACGGCGTGGAGGAGGTGGTGGTGGCCCCCTTTGACCAGGCCATGCGGACCATGGCCTGGGACCGGTTTGTCACCGACTATCTGGCGGACGGGCTGAACGCCTGCCACCTGGTGGCCGGCCACGACTACCGCTTCGGCTACCAGGGGGCGGGCACGGCGGAGCGGCTCCAGGCCCTCTGCGCCCGCCTGGGCCTGGGCTGTGACATCATCCCCCCGGTGCGGGTGGAGGGGCGGATCGTCTCCTCCACCCTCATCCGCGACCTGGTGGAGCGGGGGGAGGTGGAGGCCGCCCGCCGCTTTTTGGGCCACCCCTACCTCATCCGGGGGCGGGTGGGCCACGGCAGGCGGCTGGGCAGTCGCCTGGGCTTTCCCACGGTGAACCTCCCCCTGCCCAGCGGCCTTCTGCTCCCCGCCTTTGGGGTCTACGCCGCCCAGGTCCGGCTGGAGAGCGGCGCGGCCTACCCCGCCGCCGCCAACATCGGCCGCCGCCCCACGGTGGAGGCGGACGGGGCGGTGACGGCGGAGGCGTTTTTGCTGGACTTTGACGGCGACCTCTACGGCCGGGAGATCCGGCTGGAGCTCTACCGCCGGCTCCGTCCCGAGCGGCGGTTTGACTCGCTGGAGGCGCTGAAGGCGGCGGTTTTGGAAAACGCCCGGCAGACCCGGGCCTACTTTGCGGCGGAGGCGTAGCGTGACATGGCACAGCGCGATATGACCCAGGGGCCGGTGCGGGAGCACATGGTGCGCTACGCCACCCCCCTGATCTTGGGCAACTTCTTCCAGTTATCTTACAACCTGGTGGACTCGGCCATCGCCGGGCGGTTCATCGGCAAGGACGCCCTGGCCGCCGAGGGGACGGCCGCCCCCATCATGAACATCCTGATCTTGGGCATCTCCGGCCTCAGCGTGGGGGCGGGGGTGCTGATGAGCGAGTTTTTCGGCGCGGGGGAGCGGGACAAGCTGAAGCGGGAGATGTCCACCGTCCTGCTCTTCGGCCTGGCCTTCTCCCTGGCGCTGGTGGGGCTGGGCCTGGCGTTCACCCGCCCGCTCCTGCTAGCCCTGGCGGTGCCGGAGGAGATCCTGGACATGACCTGCGTGTATGTGCGGATCATCTTTCTGGGCGTGCCCTTTACGTATTTTTACAACACCCTGGCCGCCGCGCTCAAAAGCGTGGGGGACTCCAAGACGCCGCTGAAATTCCTGGTGTTCTCCTCCCTGCTGAACGGGGGGCTGGACATTATTTTCATCGGCTTTTTGGGCTTTGGCATCGTCTGCTCCGCCACCACCACCGTCATCGCCGAGGGGGCCTCGGCGGTGCTGTCGGTGGGGTATATCTACTGGCGGATCCCGGAGCTCTCCCTGCGGCCCCAAGAGGTCCGGCTGGACAGGCCCCTTTTGAAGCGGACGCTGAACTACGGCGCCGCCTCCTCCCTCCAGAGCTGCTGTCAGCCCATCGGCAAGCTGCTGGTCCAGCGGTGTATCAACGCCCTGGGGGTGGACGCCATGGCCGCCTTCAACGCCGTCACCCGCATCGACGAGTTCGCCACCATCCCCGAGCAGTCCATCGCCCAGGCCATCACCACCTTCGCCGCCCAGCACCGGGGCAGGGGGGTCCGCACCCGGGCCGATCGGGACCGGGTCTACGAGGGTATCCGGGTGGGCCTGCGGCTGGAGCTCTACTACGCCGTGTTCATCTGCCTGGTGGCGGAGCTGTTACAGCGGCCCATCATGTACCTGTTCGTGGACGCCGACAGCAGCGCCCGGACCATCGCCATGGGGTGCGAGTATCTGACCCTCATGGGCTTTCTCTACTTCCTGCCCGCCATGACCAACGGTTTCCAGGGCATTTTCCGGGGCTGTGGGCGGATGAAGGTCACCCTTTTGTGCACCTTCATCCAGGTCTCCGTCCGGGTGGTGGTGAGCTATTTCCTGGTGCCCGTCGTGGGCATCATCGGCTTTGCCGTGTCCAGCGCCATCGGCTGGGGCCTGATGCTGAGCTTCGAGGCGTCCTACTACTTCTACAACAAGTCCCGCTGGGAGCGGGGTCTGCGGCCCTTCGGGGACTAAGAGATCTTCTCCAGGGTGGTGCCGGGGTAGTAGTGGGCCAGGATCTCCCGGTAGCCCGCCCCCTCCCGGGCCAGCAGGTTGGCCCCCTGCTGGCTCATGCCCACCCCGTGGCCGTAGCCCACGGTGGTGAAGGTAAAGCTGTCCCCCGTCCGGCTCACGCGGAACCGGGCCGAGCGCAGGCCCAGCTTTTGGCGCACCTCCTGGCCGGAGAGGGTCTTGTCCCCCACCGGGAGGGCGCTGACCCCGCCCCAGTCGCTGTACACCGGCTCGCCCAGGTCCGCCGAGCCCAGCAGGGCTTCCACCTCCTGGGCGGAAAAGACCCGCTCCTCCTGGAGCCCGGGCACGTTCTCCACCGTCTCCGGGGTGGAGACGCTGACCAGATAGGGCACCTCCGCCCCCCACACCGCTTGGGCGGGGGCGGTGGCGCCGGAGGAGGAGGCGTGGAACACCGCGTCGATGAGCGCGCCGTTTTGGGTCAGCACCTCCCCGGCGGTGGCGGCCACCGCCGCTTGTATTTTCGGCCCGTAGACCGCCGCCATGACCCCCCAGTTGGCCGGGTCCTGGGCGGTGTACGCCTGACAGCAGGCGGGGTCGGCGCAGACCTGGGCGGCGGGGGCGTGGAGCCCGCTCCCCGCCCGGCGCAGGGCGTAGGTCCGGGCGGCCACCGCCTGGGCCTCCAGGGCGGCGGGGGCGAAGGAGGCGGGCATCTCGGCGCACACCACGCCGTAGACGTAGTCCTCCAGCCCCACCAGGGCCACCTGCCCGTCGGGCAGCAGGAGCCGCAGGGTCTGGCCGGAGGCCAGGTCCGGCCCCTGCCAGGGCTCCGCGGCGGCGCCCCGGGGCGTATCGGGCAGGGGAGAGGCCGCCTGGGGGCGGGCCGCGGGCCGGAAAAACGCCCCCGCCGCCGCGAAGACCAGCCCCAAACAGACCAGACCCGTCGCCGCCGACCCCTTGTACCCCATGCCGGTCCCCCGCTTTCAGTTGACTTTTTCCAGAGAAAAGGCTATAATAGCCGGAAGTGATTTTTCCATCCCCATTGACCCGTCTGAAGGAGGCGCCCTATGGAACACCAGGAACCCTTGTCCCCCCACGAAATTCTGAGCAGTCTATGCGAGAATTTTTCCCAATATAACCAGATCGACCCCGTCTACTACCAAAAGTGGGACGTGAAGCGGGGCCTCCGCAACGCCGACGGCACCGGCGTGGTGGCCGGGGTGACCCAGATCGGCAACGTCCGGGGCTACTACATCCAGGACGGCGAGAAGGTGCCCATGCCCGGCCAGCTCTTCTACCGGGGCATCGCCATCACCGACCTGATCCAGGGCTTTCGGGACCAGGGCCGCTTCGGCTTCGCGGAGACCACCTATCTGCTCCTCTTCGGCCACCTGCCCAACGCCCGGGAGCTGGAGGAGTTTTCCCAGCTGATGGACGGCTTTCGCGCCCTGCCCCCCGGCTTCACCGAGGACATGATCATCAAGGCCCCCAGCCCGGACATCATGAACAAGCTGGCCCGCTCCGTCCTGGCCCTCTACTCCTACGACGAGACCCCCGAGAACAGCGGCCTGGAAAACGAGCTCTACCACGCCCTCCAGCTCATCGCCCGGGTGCCCACCATCGTGGCCCACGCCTTCGCCGTCAAGCGCCACTACTACGACGACGAGAGCCTCTACCTCCACCGGCCCAAGCCGGGGCTGTCCCTGGCCGAGGACTTTTTGCGCTCCATCCGGCCGGACAACCAGTACACCGAGATGGAGGCCCGGCTGCTGGATCTGTGCCTGGTGCTCCACATGGAGCACGGCGGCGGCAACAACTCCGCCTTCGCCTGCCGGGTGCTGTCCTCCGCCGGGACGGACATCTACTCCTCCATCGCCGCCGCCGTGGGCTCCCTGAAGGGCCCCCGCCACGGCGGCGCCAACAAGAAGGTCATGGAGATGTTCGGCTATATCGAGGAGAACGTGGCCGACTGGACGGACGAGGACCAGGTGGCCGCCTACCTGGAGAAGATCGCCCGCAAACAGGCCGGGGACGGCTCCGGCCTCATCTACGGCATGGGCCACGCCATCTACACCCTCTCCGACCCCCGGGCGGTCCTGCTCAAGGACTTCGCCCGGAAGGTGGCCGAGCAGAAGGGCTACTCCCAGGAGTTCGAGCTCTTTGAGACGGTGGAGCGGCTCACCCCCGCCGTGCTCTCCAAGGTCCGGGGGGAGAACAAGCGCATCTGCGCCAACGTGGATATGTACTCGGGCCTTGTCTACAAGATGATGAACATCCCCCCCGAGCTCTACACCCCCCTCTTCGCCATCGCCCGTGTGGTGGGCTGGTGCGCCCACCGCATCGAGGAGGTCTACAACCCCGGCAACAAGATCATCCGCCCCGCCTACCGGGCGGTCATGCCCGACGTGGCCTACGTCCCCCTGGAAAAGCGCCCGTAAATTTTTTCAAAACAGCCCTTGCAAAAGGGCTGTTTTTCTGCTAGGATAATACTACACCCCAGGGGAGTGTTCCCCCGGGCGGAAAAGGGCCGTGACCGGCCCGGAAAAAACCGGCCCCAGGGCCGGGGGAGAGGAGCGGGAGGCCATGCAGGCCGACGCCAAAAAGGTCCAGCGGCTCTTAAAGACCGCCCGGGGCCAGATCGACGGCATTTTGAACATGATCGACGAGGATCGGTACTGCCTGGACATCTCCCAGCAGGTGATGGCCTGCCAGTCCATCCTGGCCCGGGTGAACCGGGAGATCCTCACCGCCCACCTGTCCCACTGCGTCAAGCACGCCCGGACCGACGCGGAGCGGGAGGAAAAGGTGGAGGAATTGACCGCCCTTTTGGGCAAGCTAATACCGTGAGGAGGGCTGGAGCGTGAAGGAGAAATTCACCGTCACCGGCATGACCTGCTCCGCCTGTCAGGCCCACGTGGACAAGGCGGTGCGGAAGCTGAGCGGGGTGACGGAGGTAAACGTGAACCTGCTGGCGGGCAGCATGAGCGTGGAGCACGACGAGACGGTCACCGCCCAGGCCATCGTGGAGGCGGTGGTCAAGGCCGGCTACGGCGCCTCTCCCGCTGTTCCCGCCGCCGGCGGGACCGCCGGGACCTCTCCCGCCGGGGGAGCCGCCAAGCGGGCCGACCCCATGGAGGGGGAGTTGCGGAATATGCGAAACCGCTTCGTGGCATCCCTGTGCTTTCTGCTGCCCCTTTTCTACCTCTCCATGGGCCACATGATGGGCCTGCCCATCCCCGGCTTTTTCCGCGGCATGGAGAACGCCTTCTCCCTGGCCTTTACCCAGTTTTTGCTCACCGTCCCCATCATGGTCATCAACCAGAAATACTACCGGGTGGGCTACGCCACCCTCCTGCGGGGCGGGCCCAATATGGACACCCTCATCGCCGTGGGCTCCACCGCCGCGGTGGTCTACGGCATCGCCGCCCTCTACCAGATCGGCTGGGGCATGGGCCACGGGGACTGGGCGCGGGTGCACAAGTGGAGTATGGACCTGTACTTTGAGTCCGCCGGGACCATCCTCACCCTCATCACCCTGGGCAAGTACCTGGAGACCCGCTCCAAGGGCAAGACCGGCCAGGCCATCGCCCGGCTCATGGACCTGACCCCCAAGACCGCCCACGTCCTCCGGGACGGGGGCGAGGTGGAGATCCCCGTGGAGGAGGTCCGGGTGGGGGATAGGGTCGTGGTCCGCCCCGGCGGGAGCGTCCCGGTGGACGGCGTCGTGGTGGAGGGGGCCTCCGCCGTGGACGAATCCGCCCTCACCGGGGAGTCCATCCCGGTGGACAAGGGGGTGGGGGACAGCGTCATCGCCGCCTCTCTGAACACCTCCGGCTCCTTCGTGCTGGAGGCCACCAAGGTGGGCGCGGACACCACCCTGGCGCAGATGATCGCCCTGGTGGAGGAGGCGGGGGCGTCCAAGGCCCCCATCGCCAAGCTGGCCGACCGGGTGGCGGGGGTGTTCGTACCGGTGGTCATGGGCATCTCCCTGCTCACCGCCGCTGTGTGGCTGGTCACCGGCCACGGGGTGGAGATGGCCCTCACCTCCGCCGTGGCGGTGCTGGTGATCTCCTGCCCCTGCGCCCTGGGGCTGGCTACCCCCGTGGCTATCATGGTGGGCACGGGGAAGGGGGCGGAAAACGGCATCCTCATCAAGTCCGCCGAGAGTTTGGAGACCCTCCATAAGGTGGACACGGTGGTGCTGGACAAGACCGGCACCCTCACCCAGGGCCGGCCCCAGGTCACCGACGTGGTCCCCGCCCCCGGGGTGGGGGAGGCGGAGCTGGTGGCCCTGGCCGCCGGTCTGGAGGAGCGGAGCGAGCACCCCCTGGCCAAGGCGGTCACCGCCTACGGCCAGGAGATGGGGGTGCGGCCGGAGAGCGTGGAGAACTTTCAGGCCCAGCACGGCCGGGGCGTGTCCGCCACCGTGGACGGCAAGACCCTGGCGGGGGGCAGCCGGGCGGCCATGGAGGCCGCCGGGGTGGACCTCTCCGCCCTCAGCGCCCAGGCCGAGGCCCTGGCCGAGGCGGGGAAGACCCCCCTCTTTTTCGCCCGGGAGGGGGCCTGCCTGGGGCTGATCGCCGTGGCGGACACGGTGAAGCCCACCTCCGCCCAGGCCCTCCGGGAGCTGGAGGGGCTGGGGCTGGAGGTGGTGATGCTCACCGGGGACAACCCCCGCACCGCCCAGGCCATCGCCGAAGGCCTTGGCATCCGAAAGGTGGTGGCCCAGGTCCTGCCCGCGGACAAGGAGCGGGAGGTGGCCCGCCTCCAGGGGGAGGGCCGCCGGGTGGCCATGGTGGGGGACGGGATCAACGACGCCCCCGCCCTGGTCCGGGCGGACGTGGGCCTGGCCATCGGCGCGGGGACGGACGTGGCCCTGGAGTCGGCCGACGTGGTGCTGATGAAAAGCGATCTGCGGGACGTGCCCACCGCCATTCGCCTTTCCAAGGCGGTGATCCGCAACATCAAGCAAAACCTCTTTTGGGCCTTTTTCTACAACTCCATCGGCATCCCCCTGGCCGCCGGGGCGTTCTACCCCCTGCTCCACTGGCAGCTGAGCCCCATGTTCGGCGCGGCGGCCATGTCTCTGAGCTCGGTGTGCGTGGTGACCAACGCCCTGCGCCTGCGCTTTTTCAACGTCTCAAACAGGGCGGAACGCCCTGTGGAGAACCCGACAACCATGCAAAAGGAGGAACAAAACATGACCACTCTGAAGATCGAAGGTATGATGTGCGGCCACTGTGTCTCCCACGTGGACGCGGCGCTCCACGGCGTCCCCGGTGTGGACAGCGTGGAGGTGAGCCTGGAGGGCAAGTGCGCCAAGGTCACCGGCTCCGCCGACGTGGAGGCCCTCAAGAGCGCCGTGGTGGGCGCGGGCTACCAAGTCGTGGGCGTGGAGTAAGGCAAGCGCCGCAAGCCAAAGAGAGCCCCGCCCCGGTCCACATGGACCGGGGCGGGGCTTCGTTTTTACGGAGGCGCTTTTTAGTCCACCGCCTGGGCCAGGACCTGGCCGATGGGGGCGTGGAGCACCAGACCGGCCACGCCGTCGTAGGGGGTGGCGTCCTTGTTGATGAGGGCCAGGCGGGAGCCCCGGAAGTAGCGGATCAACCCCGCCGCCGGGTAGACCGCCAGGGAGGTGCCGCCGATGATGAGCAGATCCGCTGCCTGGATGGCCCGGATGGCGCCGTTCAGGATGGCTTCGTCCAGCCCCTCCTCGTAGAGGACCACGTCCGGCTTGATGAGCCCGCCGCAGGCGTCGCACCTGGGCACGCCGGAGGCGGCCTTGATATAGTGGGCGTCAAAGAACTTGCCGCACTTGGTGCAGTAGTTGCGGTGGACGCTGCCGTGGAGTTCAAAGACGGCTTTGGACCCCGCCGCCTGGTGGAGCCCGTCGATGTTTTGGGTCACCACCGCTTTCAGCTTGCCCCGCTGTTCCAGCCGGGCCAGGGCCAGGTGGGCGGGGTTGGGTCTCGCGTCCAGGGCCAGCATTTTGGCCTGGTAGAAGCGGTAGAACTCCTCCGTCTGGGCCACAAAGAAGCTGTGGGACAAGATCGTCTCCGGGGGGTAGTCGTACTGCTGGTGGTAGAGGCCGTCCACACTGCGAAAATCCGGCACGCCCGACTCGGTGGAGCAGCCCGCCCCGCCGAAAAAGACGATGTTTTCCGCCTGGTCGATCCACGCCCGCAGGGTCTTTGCGCCGTCCATCCCGCTCACATCCTTTCCCTGTCATTGTACTCCCCCGCCGGGGAAAAGGCAAGGTTGCATTTTTCCGCCATTTGTCGTATCATAGAGAAAACCACGGGGCCACCCCGAAAGGACGTGAACGCTGTGAAGGCCAGAGACAACTACACCATGCTCTTTGACTTCTACGAGCTGACCATGGGCAACGGCTACTTCCAGACCCCCCTGAAGGACCGTATCTGCTACTTTGACGTGTTCTTCCGCTCCGTGCCCGATGGGGGCGGCTTCGCCATCGCCGCGGGGCTGGAGCAGGTCATCGACTACATCCAGAACCTCCGCTTTGACGACGAGGACATCGCCTACCTCCGAAGCAAAGGCTGTTTTCAGGAGGCGTTTTTGGACTATCTTCGCGCCTTCCGCTTTGAGGGGGACCTGTGGGCGGTGCCGGAGGGGACGCCCATCTTCCCCGGGGAGCCCATCCTCACCGTCCGGGCCCCCGCCATCCAGGCCCAGTTCGTGGAGACCTTCCTCCTGCTCACATTGAACCACCAGTCCCTCATCGCCACCAAGACCTCCCGGATCGTCCGCTCCGCCCAGGGCCGGCCGGTGAGCGAGTTCGGCTCCCGCCGGGCCCAGGGGCCGGACGCGGCCATCCTGGGGGCCCGGGCGGCCTACCTGGCCGGGGCGGCGGGCACCGCCTGCGCCATGGCCGACCAGGTCTACGGCTCCCCCGCCACCGGCACCATGGCCCACTCCTGGGTGCAGATGTTCCCCGACGAGTACACCGCCTTTGAGACCTACTGCAAGCTCTACCCCCACTCCGCCACCCTCCTGGTGGACACCTACAACGTCCTCAAGTCCGGCGTGCCCAACGCCATCCGGGCCTTCAAGACGGTGCTGGAGCCCCTGGGCATCAAGAGCTGCGGCATCCGCATCGACTCCGGGGACCTGACCTACCTCTCCCGAAAGGCCCGGAAAATGCTGGACGAGGTGGGGCTGACCGAGTGCAGGATCGTGGCCTCCAACTCCCTGGACGAGTACATCATCCGGGACCTGATCCAGCAGGGGGCCCGGATCGACGCCTTTGGCGTGGGGGAGCGGCTGATCACCTCCAAGTCCCAGCCCGTCTTTGGCGGGGTGTATAAGCTGGTGGCCATTGAGGAGGGCGGGGCGGTGGTGCCCAAGATCAAGGTCAGCGAGAACCCCGCCAAGATCACCACCCCCCACTTCAAAAAGGTCTACCGCCTGTTTGAAAAGGAGACGGGCAAGGCGTTTGCCGACTATATCGCCGTCCACGACGAGGAGGTATCCGGCCCCCTGCACCTCTTTGACCCGGTGGACACCTGGAAGGGCCAGACCATCGAGGACTATGTGGCCGTGCCCCTGCTCCAGCCCATCTTCCAGGGCGGGGAGCTGGTCTACCGCCTGCCCACCCTGGAGGAGGCCCGGGCCTACTGCGCCCAGCAGATGGAGACCCTCTGGGACGAGGTCAAGCGGTTCGAGAACCCCCACAACTACTACGTGGACCTGAGCCCCAAGCTCTGGCAGATCAAGCAGGACCTGCTGAAGGAGCAGGGCTACCAGGGCTGACCCCAGTACGAAGCGTCCGAACACACAAAAAGCGGCCCCCGCCGGATGGCGGGGGCCGCTTTGTCGCTGTTTGGAGCGGGGGAGAGGTCAGGCCTTGCGGACGGGGACCTTCCAGATGTTCTTGGCGTACTCGGCCACCGCCCGGTCGGCGGCGAAGATGCCGGAGCGGGCGATGTTGATGAGCGCCATCTGGTTCCACTTCTTCTGGTCCAGATAGGTCCGCCCGGCCAGGGCCTGGGCGGCCCGGTAGCTCTCGAAGTCGGCCAGGAGGAAGTACTGGTCGGCCATGCCGCCGTTCTGGCCGAAGAGCAGGGAGTTGACGATGTCGATATAGCCTACCCCGTCGTCAAAGCCCTTGGCGATCTGGTCCAGGATGTGCTTGAGCGTCTCGCTCTGGCTGTAATACTCGTAGGAGTGGTAGCCGCTCCGCACCCGGGCGTCCACCTGGTCGGCGGTGAGGCCGAAGAGGAACATATTCTCCTCCTTGACCTGCTGGCACATCTCCACGTTGGCGCCGTCCAGGGTGCCGATGGTGAGGGCGCCGTTCATCATGAACTTCATGTTGCCGGTGCCGCTGGCCTCCTTGCCGGCGGTGGAGATCTGCTCGGAGAGCTCCGCGGCGGGCATGAGCTTTTCCGCCAGGCTCACCCGGTAGTTCTCCAGGAAGATCACCTGGAGCTTATCCTTGCACACCGGGTCGGCGTTCACCGTGGCGGCCAGGGAGTTGATGAGGTGGATGATGTGCTTGGCCATGACGTACCCGGGGGCGGCCTTGGCGCCGAAGAGATAGACCCGGGGGGTCATCTCAAAGTTGGGGTCGTCCTTCAGCCGCTGGTAGAGGTAGATGATGTGCATGGCGTTGAGAAGTTGCCGCTTGTACTCGTGCAGGCGCTTGGCCTGGACGTCGAACATGGCGTCGGTGTTCAGGACGATCCCCGTCTCCTTGGCGTACCAGTTGGCAAAGGCCACCTTGTTGGCCTTCTTGATCTCGCCCAGGCGCTTGACGGTGGCGGCGGTGGCCTTCTTCTCGAACTGCTTCATCTGCTCGGGGTGGAGCAGATAGTCGTCCGAGCCGATCACGTCCCGGATGAGCTCGTCCAGCTGGGGGTTGATCTGCGCCAGCCAGCGGCGGTGGTCGATGCCGTTGGTGACGTTGAGGAACTTCTTGGGGGTGCGGCGGTAGGCGTCGTTGAAGACGTCGTTCTTCAGAATGTCGGAGTGGAGGGCGGACACGCCGTTGATGGCCTGGCAGGCGCACACGCACAGGTTCGCCATGCGGACCTGGCCGCCCCAGATGATGGCGTTGCGGCCCACCCGGTCCATGTCCCCGTGGAACTCCCGCTCCAGCTGGCGCTGGTACTTCTGGGAGATCTCGTCCAAAATCAGCCAGATCCGGGGCAGGAGGTTGATGATGAGGTCCTGGGGCCAGCGCTCCAGCGCCTCGGCCAGGACGGTGTGGTTGGTGTAGGAGACGGTGTGGGTGGTGATATACCACGCGTCGTCCCAGTTGTACCCCTCCTCGTCCAGGAGGATCCGCATCAGCTCGGGGATGACCAGGGTGGGGTGGGTGTCGTTGATCTGGATGGCGTGCTTTTCGTGGAAGTTCCGCAGGGTGCCGTACTTGGCCTTGTGCTTGCGGACGATGGACTGGATGGTGGCGGAGACGAAGAAGTACTGCTGGCGCAGGCGGAGCATCTTGCCCTCGGGGTGGTTGTCCTCGGGGTAGAGGACCTTGGCGATGGCCTCGGCCATGGCCTTGTCCTCCACCGCCTTTACATATTCGCCCGAGGAGAAGCGGGAGAGGTCCACGGGGGTGGGGCTCTTGGCGTCCCACAGGCGCAGACGGTTGGTGAAGGTGGTCTTGTACCCGGCGATCTTCATGTCCCGGGGCACGGCCAGAACGGTGGTGTAGCCGGAGTGGCGCACCACGTGCCGGCCGTTTTCAAAGCCCACCTCCACCTGGCCGCCGAAGTGGACTTCCTCCGTGTCCTCCGGCCGGGTGACCAGCCAGGAGCCGCCCAGGTTGAGCCAGTGGTCGGGCAGCTCCACCTGCTCGCCGTCCACGATCTTCTGCTTAAAGAGGCCCAGCTCGTAGCAGATGGAGTAGCCGGTGGCGGGGATCTCCTGGGTGGACATGGACTCCAGATAGCAGGCGGCCAGACGGCCCAGGCCGCCGTTGCCCAGGCCCGCGTCCGGCTCCAGCTCAAAGAGGTCGGAGGCCTCGAAGCCCAGTTCCTTCAGCGCCGCCTTCAGCTGGGGCAGCACCCCCAGGTTGAAGGCGTTCTTCTCCAGAGAGCGGCCCATCAGGAACTCCAGGGAGAGGTAGTGGACCTGGCGGACGTTGTTTTTCTGGTTCTTTTCCCGGGTTTCCACCCGGTTGGCCGACATGATATCCCGCAGCACCAGGGCGCAGGTCTGGAACATATCGGCGTCGGTGGCCTCGCTGACGTCCCGGCCAAAGGTGCGGCGGAGCTTATCCACCATCAGTTTGGACAGCTGCTTGGAAGTATAACCCATGTTTGGTTCCTGCCTTTCTGCGACGTTGACTCGTCTGTGTATATGTCGTACAAAGGGACCTGGACGGGTAAAACGGCAAAAACCGCCGTTTTCCGTCAAAAATATACGCCTGGGGCGAAACCCCAGGCGTATATTATACCTAAAACTTATTTCCCTGTCAAGCGGTGATAGATGTCCAGATAGGCATTGGCGGAGGCGTTCCAGGAGAAATCGGCGGTCATGGCGTTCACCTGGAGCTTCTTGAACTCCTTGGGGAAGTCGTAGTAGAGGCCAACGGCGCTCTCCAGCACGTGGAGCATATCGTGGGCGTTCACGTCGGAGAAGGTGAAGCCGGTGCCCTCGCCGGTGACGTGGTTGTAGGGGGGCACGCTGTCCTTCAGCCCGCCGGTCTCCCGCACCACGGGCAGGGTGCCGTAGCGCATGGCGATCATCTGGCTCAGCCCGCAGGGCTCGGCGATGGAGGGCATGAGGAACAGGTCCGCCCCGGCGTAGATCATGGAGCTGAGCTGGGCGGAGTACATGATTTGGGCGGAGAAGCGGCCGGGGTACTGGCCGGCGGCCTGGCGGAAGGCCTCCTCAAAGGCCCAGTCGCCGGTGCCCAGCACCACCATTTGGAGGTCCATCCGCATGATGTCGTGGAGGACGGCGTTCACAAGGTCAAAGCCCTTGTGGCTCACCAGGCGGGAGACGCAGGCGATGATGGGCACCCGGGGGTCCACGTTCAGGCCCACTTCCTTCTGCAGCGCCTCCTTGCAGACCTTCTTGCCCGCCAGGGACTTGGCGGAGAATTTTTTGGCCAGCTTGTCGTCCTTGGAGGGGTCGTAGAGGTCCACGTCGATGCCGTTGAGGATGCCGGAGATCTTGCTGGCGCAGTCCTGGATGACCCCCTCCAGGCCGTGGGCGTAGAAGGAGTAGTTCAGCTCCTGGGCGTAGGTGGGGGAGACGGTGTTGACCCAGTCGGAGGCGTAGATGGCGCCCTTCATCAGGTTCACGTCGTCGTGGTACTCCAGCATCTTGGGGTTGAAGTAGCTGTTGTCCAGGCCGAACAGGTCCTGCATGGTCTGCTTGCCGTAGCGGCCCTGGTATTCGATGTTATGGATGGTGAACAGGGTGCGCGCGCCCTCCAGCTGGGGATGGCGCCACCGCTCCTCCATCAGGTAGATGGGCACCAGCGCGGTCTGCCAGTCGTTGCAGTGGATCACGTCGGGATACCAGTCCAGCTGGCAGGGGGTCTCCAAAATGGCCTTGGAGAAGAAGCCGAACCGCTCTCCGTCGTCGTAGTGGCCGTAGATCTGGCTGCGGCGGAAGTAGTACTCGTTGTCCAGGAACCAGTAGGTCACCCCGTCCAGCTCCAGCTCAAAGACGCCGCAGTAGGGGGTGCGCCAGGCCAGGTTTACATAAAAATATTTCAGGAAGGTCATCTTCTCCCGCCAGGCGGGGCCGATGGACTCGTAGAGGGGGAGGATGACCTTGACGGTGTGGCCCGCCTGGGCCAGGGCCTTGGGCAGGGAGCCGGCCACGTCGGCCAGGCCGCCGGTCTTGACAAAGGGGGCCGCTTCCGAGGCGGCAAAGAGAATATTCATAGAGGTCTCCTTTCACGGAAATGTGGCGAAAACGGCACGGGCGGCCCCGGTGACCGGGGCCGCCGCGTCAAGAGGCTGTTACACCTTGGAGTCCTTGGCGATGGCGATGGGATAGCTCTCGTGGCCCATGAGCATACGGCCCGGGTTGATGTGGACATTTTTGTCCGCGATGGCGTATTGCAAGGTGGCGTTGGCCCCCACGTGGGTGCCCTGCATGAGGACGCAGTGGCTCAGCCGCGCGCCCTTCTCCACCGTGACGCCCCGGAAGATGATGCAGTGGTCCACCTCGCCCTCGATCTTACAGCCGTCGGCGATGAGGGAGTTGGAGGTCTTGGCCTCGGGGCCGTAGTAGGTGGAGGGGTTGGAGTGGTCCTTGGTCTTGATGGGCAGGCTGGGGTCGAACACGGAGGCCCGGACGGCGGGATCCAGCAGGTCCATGGAGTGCTCGAAGTAGCCGCCCACGGTGTGGAACCGGCCCACATAGCCCTCGAACTCGTAGGTGTGGATGTGCAGGCGGTCCTTCATGGCCAGGATAACGCCCTCGGAGAAGGAGTGGATGTTGTGGGTGGCGCAGTGGTCCACCAGGCTGAGCAGGAGCTGCTTGGAGAGGATATAGACCTCCAGGGACTCACAGCCCATGGGGCTCTTGGGGTGGACGAACACGTCGGTGACCCGGCCGTCGGGGTCGGAGGAGAGGTAGGTGCAGCTGCGGGGCTCGCCCACGTTCTGGCAGGTGACCACGGTGGTGATGTCCGCCTTGGTCTTGCGGTGGGCCTCAAAGATCTGCTTGATGGGCAGGTTGGCGGCCAGGTCGCCGCCCATGAGGATCACGTAGTCCTGGCGGATGTCCTCCAGATAGGAGCGGATGCCGGCCAGGGAGTCCATGCGGCCAAAGTAGTCGCTGGCGGTGGCGCTGGCGTAGCCGAAGGGGGGCAGGATCCGCAGGCCGCCGTGCTTGCGGGACAGGTCCCAGTCCTTGCCGGAGCCCACGTGGTCCAGGAGGGACTGGTAGCTGGAGTGGACGATCAGGCCGATGTCGGTGATGCCGGCGTTGACCATGCTGGACAGGGCGAAGTCCACCAGGCGGTAACGGCCGCCAAAGGGGATCGAGCAGGTGTTGCGGTGCTGGGTCAGCTCCCGCAGGTCTTTGCTGGAGCGATAGGCAAAGACCAGTCCGTGGAGGTTATTCATGCCTTACCACCCTCCTTCACATTTTTTGTTACCATGGCGGCGGGGGCGACGGTGGCGTTCTTGCCCACCTTGATGTCCGAGGCCACCACGGCGATGTTCAGGGGCCCGTCCTTCTCGGGGACGGCGCCCACCACGGCGCCGGATTCGATGACGGCGCCCTCGGCGATAATGGAGTAGTTGATCTTGGCCCCGGCCTTCACCACCGCGCCGGGCATCAGGATGGAGTAGCGGACGCTGGCGCCGGGCTCCACGGTGACGGAGTGGAACAGGACCGACCGCTCCACCTCGCCGTCCACCAGACAGCCGCCGGTGACCAGGGAGTCGATGATCTTCCCCTCCGCGCCCACGCAGTGGGGGGGCTGGATGGGGGTGCGGGCCAGGATGGGCCAGTCCTCGTCAAAGAGGTGGACGCCGCTGTCCACGTCCAGCATATCCATGTTGGCCTCCCACAGGGAGTCGATGGTGCCCACGTCCCGCCAGTAGCCCGCGAAGCGGTAGACGTGGAGGGACTCCTTCTTCTGGAGCATGGTGGGGATGATGTTCTTGCCGAAGTCGTTGCTGCTGTCGGGGTCCTTCTCGTCGGCGATCAGGTACTTGCGGAGCTTGGACCAGGTGAAGATATAGATGCCCATGGAGGCCAGATTGCTCTTGGGCTTGGCGGGCTTCTCCTCGAACTCGTAGACCCGGCCCTCCTCGTCGCAGTTCATGATGCCCATGCGGGTGGCCTCCTCCATGGAGACCTCCTGGACGGCGATGGTCAGGTCGGCGCCGGTGCGCTTGTGCTGGGCGAGCATATCGGCGTAGTCCATCTTGTAGATGTGGTCGCCGGAGAGGATGAGCACGTAGTCGGGGTCGTACTGGTCGATGAAGTTGATGTTCTGGAAGATGGCGTTGGCCGTGCCCTTGTACCAGGAGCCCTGCTCATTTTCGCCCAGGTAGGGGGGCAGGATGTGTACGCCGCCGTCGGAGCGGTCCAGGTCCCAGGGTTGGCCGTTTCCGATGTAGGAGTTCAACTCCAGGGGGCGGTACTGGGTGAGCACACCCACGGTGTCGATGCCGGAGTTGACGCAGTTGGACAGGGGGAAATCGATGATGCGGTACTTGCCCCCAAAGGGGACGGCGGGCTTTGCCACATGGCGGGTCAGGGCCTTCAGACGACTGCCCTGGCCGCCGGCCAGCAGCATGGCCACACATTCTTTTTTCACGGCTCCTTCACATCCTTCTTGGTAGTTTTTACGGCTTTCTTCGCCGGGGCTTCCTGCTTGGCGGGGGTCTTTTTTTCCGCGGCGGGCTTCTTCTTCCGCGCGGGCTTGGTGCACTCCAGCACCATAGCGCCCATGGGCGGCACCACCACGGATAAGTACTGTTCCTTGCCGTGCATCGGCTCGTCCACCGTCTTCATCACCGACTTGTTGGCCCGGTCCATGCCGCCGAAGGCGAAGTCGTCGGTGGAGAAGATGACCTGGTACTCTCCGGCCACGGGGACGCCGATGCGGTAGTCCTCGTGCATCACCGGGGAGAAGTTGCACACCACCATCACCCACTTGCCCTTCTTGTCCGTGCGGGTAAAGGCGATGATGTTGTTCTGGTTGTCGTCGGGCACCAGCCACTGGAACCCCTCCCAGGAGTAGTCCTGCTCCCACAGGGCGGGGGTCTTGAGGTAGAGGTCGTTCACCGCCTTGAAGAAGGCGTGGAGCTGCTGGTGGCGGACGCCGTCCTCGGAGGAGTCATTGAGCACGAACCAGTCCAGCTCGCCCTCGTAGTGCCACTCGCTCCACTGGCCCAGCTCGGTGCCCATGATGGTGAGCTTCTTGCCCGGGTGGGTGAGCATATAGCTGTAAAAGACCCGGACCCCGGCGTACTTCTGGGGGTCGTCCCCGGGCATCTTGTTGAGCAAGGAGCCCTTCATGTGGACGACCTCGTCATGGCTGAGGGGGAGGAGGAAGTTCTCCGAGAAGGCGTAGAACAGGGAGAAGGTGATGTCGTGGTGGTTGTGCTGGCGGAAGTAGGGGTCCAGGCGGGTGTAGTGGAGGATGTCGTTCATCCAGCCCATGTTCCACTTCAGGTTGAAGCCCAGCCCGCCCTCCAGGCCGCCCTTCTCCACCGACTTGGTCACGTTGGGCCAGGCGGTGGACTCCTCGGCGATCATCATGCACCCGGGGTGCAGGGCGAACATATGGGTGTTGAGCTGCTGGAGGAAGTCCACCGCCTCCAGATTCTCGTGCCCGCCGAAGACGTTGGGGCACCAGTCCCCGCCCTGGCGGTTGTAGTCCAGATAGAGCATGGAGGCCACCGCGTCCACCCGCAGTCCGTCGATGTGGTACTCCTTCAGCCAGAAGTTGGCCGAGGAGAAGAGGAAGGAGCGGACCTCCTTGCGGGCGAAGTCGAAGACCTGGGTGCCCCACTCCTTGTGCTCGCCCTTGCGGGTGTCGGCGTATTCATAGGTGGGGGAGCCGTCGAAGTGGTAGAGGCCGAAGGCGTCCTTGGGGAAGTGGGCGGGGACCCAGTCCAGGATGACGCCGATGCCGGCCTGGTGGAAGGTGTCGATGAGGTACATCAGGTCGTGGGGGGTGCCGAAGCGGCTGGTGGCGGCGAAGTAGCCGGTGACCTGATAGCCCCAGGAGGCGTCCAGCGGGTGCTCGGTGAGGGGCATGAGCTCCACGTGGGTGTAGCCCATCTCCTTGACGTAGCCGGGCAGCTGCTGGGCCAGTTCCCGGTAGGAGAGGAAGCGGCCCTCCTCCCCCCGGCGCCAGGAGCCCAGGTGGACCTCGTAGATGTTCAGGGGCTGGTCATAGATGGGGGTCTTGGCCTTGCGCTCCTCCCACGCCTTGTCCCCCCACTGGTAGCCGGAGATGTCGTAGAGCTTGGAGGCGGTGCCGGGGCGGGTCTCGGCGTGGAAGGCGTAGGGGTCGGCTTTCATGTGCAGCTGCCCGTCCACCCCCTGGATGGCGTATTTGTAGATGTCGTACTGCTGGAGCCCGGGCACGTGGACCTCCCACAGACCGTCCCCCAGGGGGAACATGGTGTGGGCGTTGGTGTCCCAGCCGTTAAAGTCCCCCACCAGGGAGACCGCCTTGGCGCTGGGAGCCCAGACCCGGAAGGTCCAGCCGTCCCCGTCGGGGTGAGAGCCCAGGTAGCTGTAAGCGTCGGTGGAGACGCCGCTGGTGAACGCGCTGTGCGGGCTCAAGCCTTTTTTTGTCGTGGCCATGTGGATCGTACCTCCGTCGTATCAGTATCATCGCGCCGCCCCACACCACGGCGAAGACTTCTGGAAAAGGCGGTCAAAATCGCCAGAGTTTTGCCAGAATATGCGGGGCTACTTTGTACATATTATACAGCGGCCCCCGGGGCTCGTCAAGAGAGAATTTGGCAATCTTCACACATATCCCCATCATTGGGGCGAATGTCCCTGGTCCATCATAGCGTGGAGGCAGCCCAGGGCGTCCTGGAGCCCGCCGATCTGGTCAATGAGCCCCAGTTCCACCGCCTCCTGGCCGTAGATGACGCTGCCCACGTCGGCGGCCAGTTCCCCGGTGGCCATCATCAGCCGGGTGAAGGTCTCCTTGTCCACCCGGGAGTTGGCGGCCACGAACTCCACGATGCGCTCCTGGATGCGCTGGAAGTAGCTAAAGGTCTGGGGCACGGCGATGACCATGCCGGTCATGCGGACGGGGTGGATGGTCATGGCGGCGGAGGGGACGATGAAGGAGCGCTTGGCGGACACCGCCAGCGGCACGCCGATGGAGTGCCCGCCCCCCAGCACCAGGGAGACGGAGGGCTTTTTCATCCCGGCGATGAGCTCTGCGATGGCCAGGCCCGCCTCGATATCGCCCCCCACGGTGTTGAGCAAAATGAGCAGGCCGTCTACCTCGTCGCTCTCCTCCACCGAGGCCAGCAGGGGCAGGACGTGCTCGTACTTGGTGGACTTGGCCGAGGGCGGCAGAAGCTGGTGGCCTTCGATCTGGCCCACGATGGTCAGGGTGTGGATGGTGCCCCGGGCGGTGCGGATGGTGGCGCTGCCCAGGTCGATGATCTCCTGGAGCCGCTCCGCGCGCTCCTCGTTCTGCTCCTGGGGCTGGGTGGGATCGGTCTCCGGCATGACAATGTCCTCCTGTGATTTTTAATTAGTATATGAAAGGGGCGGACAAGCTATGCCACCCCGCCCTCCGTTGCATTTTGCCAGAAGATTTGGTACAATGTCCGCAGAGCGAACATTGTACTGCTTGATGCCGTCAAGTCCACCCTTGCGCCGGCCGGACAGATACATTATAATAGGTAGCGATCTTACATCGCCCAGGAGGTTTCCACCATGCCCATCCGTATCCCCGACGCCCTGCCAGCCCGGGAACAGCTGGAGGCGGAGAACATCTTCACCATGACCGAGTACCGGGCGTTCCACCAGGACATCCGGCCTCTGAACGTCCTCATTTTGAACCTCATGCCCACCAAGATCGTCACCGAGACGCAGCTATTGCGGAAACTCTCCAACACCCCCTTGCAGATCCAGGTGGAGTTCCTCCAGACCGCCAGCTACATCGGCCACTACACCGACAGTTCCCACATGGACTCCTTCTACACCACCTTCGATGCCATCCGGGACCGGAAGTACGACGGCATGATCATCACCGGCGCCCCGGTGGAGAACCTGGAGTTCTCCGACGTGGACTACTGGGACGAGCTGTGCCAGATCATGGCCTGGTCCAAACAGCACGTCCACTCCACCCTCCACATCTGCTGGGGGGCCCAGGCCGGCCTGTTCTACCACTACGGCATCCCCAAGCACGCCCTGGACAAAAAGCTCTTCGGCGTCTTCTCCCACCGGGTCCTCAAGCCCAGCTCGCCCCTGTTCCGGGGCTTTGATGACCGCTTCTTCGCCCCCCACTCCCGCTACACCGAGGTCCGGGCGGAGGATATCCAGCGGGTGCCCCAGCTGGAGATCCTGGCCGTCTCCGACCGGGCCGGGGTCTTCGCCGTCAAGACCCAGGACTCCCGGCAGTTCTTCATCACCGGCCACCCCGAGTACGACCCCGACACCCTGGCCAAGGAGTACCACCGGGACGTGGAAAAGGGCCTGGACATCGCCCTGCCCGAGAACTACTTCCCCCACGACGACCCCACTCAGACCCCCGTGGTCCGCTGGCGCTCGGCCGCCCAACTGCTCTACACCAACTGGCTCAACTACTACGTCTACCAGACTACCCCCTACGACATCCGAAAGATCGGCGACCAGAATTAGACGAGATACGCCCCAGAGAACGGCCCCTCTGGGGCGTTTTTGGCCCTTTTGTGGTTTACATAAATAAGTTTTCAAAACCCCCAAAAAAGTGTTGACATTTCCGCCGGGCCTTGGTATGATAATTGGGCGCTCGCTCGAGGGCGGTGCGTTTTCAGCCGTCGGAAATACGGCGTGTACCTTGTAAATTAAACAACGTGACAAGAAACACGAAGCACCAGGAAGGGGGCTTTGGGGGGCCGAGAG
>CANQVO010000018.1 GCA_947627325.1 uncultured Oscillospiraceae bacterium
CCCGGGGGTTTTTTGTCTGGGGGGGCGGAAAACAAAAAGCTGGCATTTTCTCTCCTGTTGTGGTAATATAGTCTTGTATATCCTTAAGATGGGAGGTCATGACCCTGATGGAGTATATCAAGGCCGCTTTTTTGGGGCTTTTGCAGGGGATCACGGAGTTTTTGCCCGTGTCCAGCTCGGGGCACCTGTCCCTGTTCCAGAATTTCTTCAACGCCGAGGGCCCGGACAACCTCTTTAACGTCCTGCTCCACTTCGCCACCCTCCTGGCCGTGTGCGTGGTCTACCGCCGGGACATCCGGGACATGATCACGGAGTTCTTCCTGGGCGTCCACGACCTGGTCTCCCCAAAGAGCGGGAGAAGGGGCCGGGTGCCCCCCGCCCGGCGGCTGGTGGTCATGGTCATTTTGGGCACCCTGCCCCTCTTCCTGGTCCTGCCCTTCAAGGACAAGGTGGAGGCCCTGGGGAACAGCACGCTGTTTATCGGCTGTGCCCTGCTGGTGACCGGCCTTCTGCTCTTTGCCTCCGACCGCTTTGCCCGGTGCCAGAAGACGGAGCGCACCATGACGGTGGCGGACGCGCTGCTGGTGGGCTGTGGGCAGGCCCTGGCGGTGGTGCCCGGGCTGTCCCGCTCCGGCACCACCATCACCGCCGGGATCGCGGTGGGGCTGGACCGGCCCTTCGCCGTGCGGTACTCCTTCCTCCTCTCCCTCCCCGCCGTGCTGGGGGCCACCCTGCTGGAGCTGCTGGACGTGCTGAAGGAGGGGGTGGACGGCGCTCTCATCCCTCAGTACCTGGTGGGCATGGTGGTGGCCGCCGTGTCCGGCTACTTCGCCATCGGCCTTGTCAAGCTCCTTGCGGACAGGGGCAAGTTCGGCGCCTTTGCCTACTACTGCTGGGCGGTGGGCGCCCTCGCCCTGATCGCCACCTTCCTGTTTTTGTGATCCCGATCTCTGACTGGAGTTGATCCTATGGCAAACACCTCACCAAAGAAAAAGTCCGCCGCCTCCGGCGGAAAGCGCGCCGCCTCCGGCTCCCGGTCCTCCGGCGCCCGTTCCTCCAGCGCCCGGGGCGGCTCGGCCAAGCGGGGCAACAGCACTCCCCCGCCCAAGGCCCGGCCCATCCGCCGGGAGGTAGGGGCGGCGGTGTGCGTCTTTCTGGCCGTCTTCGCCGCCCTGGGCTACTTCGGGCTGGACGGGCTGTTCATCAACCTGCTGTCCAACTGCCTGAAGGGGCTGGTGGGCTACGGCTGGTTCCTGGCCCCGCCGGCCCTGCTGGTGGGGGCGTACATCCTGGCTTTTCACCGGGGCAGGCCGGTGCGCCTGCGGCTCTTCTGCGCCCTGGTCTTCCCGGTGCTCATCGGGGCGGTCTTCCACCTGTTTTTCTGCGGCCGGGACGCTTACCCCTGGGGCTGGAAGCTGCTGTCCGACCTCTGGATGGACGGGCTGGCCCTCCACTGCGGCGGCGCGCTGGGCGGGCTGTTGAGCATGAGCTTCGCCAGCGTCTTCTCCGCCGTGGGCGCGGGCATCATCCTGGTCCTCCTGTCCATCTTCACCCTGCTGGGGACCTTTGACCGCACCGTGGCCGACCTGGTGAACTGGCTTCGCCGGCGGCGGTTCCAGGACTACGACGAGGAGGACTACCTCGAAGACGAGGAGCCCCAGGAGGAGCCCCTGCCCGCCGAGCCCCCCAAGCCGGCCAAGTCCCCCCGGGCCCGGGTCCCCGCCGACATCGACGTGCCCCTGGACGGGGAGGCCCCCGCGGGCCGCATCCACGTGGAGTTGGAAAAGCCCGCCCGGAAAAAGAAGGGCTTTTTCAGCAAGGACCGGGCGGTGCCCACCCCTGGGGAGTTCTTGACCGGGGCGGCCTCCCGGCCCCCGGAGGAGGCGGGCGGCGACCTGCCCGAGCCCCCGCCCCGTCCCACCGCCGCCGACCCCGACCCCGCCCTGACGGAGTGGGACGAGGGGGAGGATGCCTTTGACAAGCCCGCCAAGCCCGGGCGCGGCGGCGGCGAAAAGGCCGCTCCGGCCCCGGAGGTCGCCAAGGTGACCGCCGAGGAGGCCGCCCAGGCCGCCGGGGAGGTCACCGCGGAGATCGCCGCCACCCTGGACCAGGGCGCGCCCCTGGCCTACCAGTACCCCCCCGTCTCCCTGCTGACCCAGGAGGAGGGCGTGACGGGGGAGCAGGCCCTGGGCGAGCTCAAGCGCAACCAGGACCGCCTGGCGGACACCATCCGCTCCTTCGGCGTGGAGGCCAACATCGTCAACGTGGTCCGTGGCCCCAGCGTCACCCGCTACGAGATGGAGCTGGATCAGGGGGTCAAACTCAGCCGGGTCACCAACCTGGCCGACGACATCGCTCTGGCCCTGGGGGCGGAGGCGGTGCGGATCGCCCCCATCCCGGATAAGATCTCCACCGTGGGCATCGAGGTACCCAATAAGTTAGTCTCCACCGTCCACATCCACGACGTGATCGACGACGCCGCCTTCCGTAACCACCCCTCCAAGGTGGCCTTCGCCGTGGGCAAGGATATCGGCGGCAACGCCATCGTGGGCAACATCGCCCGCCTGCCCCACCTGCTCATCGCCGGCACCACCGGCTCGGGCAAGTCGGTGTGCACCAACTCTCTGATCATCTCCCTGCTCTACAAGGCCACCCCGGAGGAGGTCCGGCTCATCATGGTGGACCCCAAGATGGTGGAGCTGGGGGTCTACAACGGCATCCCCCACCTGCTCATCCCGGTGGTCACCGACCCCAAGAAGGCCGCGGGGGCGCTCCAGTGGGCGGTGACGGAGATGATGAAACGCTACCGCACCTTTGCCGACATGGGCGTTCGCAAGCTGGAGGAGTACAACGCCAAGGCCGCCAAGACGGAAGGGGTGGAGAAGCTGCCCTACGTGGTGGTGCTCATCGACGAGCTGGCCGACCTGATGCTGGTGGCGGCGAAAGAGGTGGAGGAATCCATCTGCCGGGTGGCTCAGATGGGCCGGGCCGCCGGGATGCACCTGGTCATCGCCACCCAGCGGCCCTCCGCCGACGTGATCACCGGCCTGATGAAGGCCAACATCCCCTCCCGCATCGCCTTCGCCGTCAGCTCCTCGCTGGAGTCCCGCATCATCCTGGACACCACCGGCGCGGAGAAGCTGGTGGGCAAGGGGGATATGCTGTGGAACCCCCTGGGGGCGCAGAAGCCCCTGCGGGTCCAGGGCTGTTTCGTCACCGACGAGGAGGTGGAGGCGGTGGTGGACTTCGTGAAGAAGTCCGGCTCCACCCAGTATGACCAAGGGGTCATGGAGGAGATCGAGCGCAACGCCCAGGAGAAGGAAAAGAGCGCCAAGGGCGTGGGCGGCTCTGCCCCGGAGGACGCCGGGGACGAGGGCTACGACGAGCTCTTGCCCGCCGCCATCGAGGTGGTGCTGGAGCTGGGCCAGGCCAGCGTGTCCATGCTCCAGCGGCGGCTGAAGCTGGGCTACGGCCGGGCCGCCCGGCTGGTGGACCAGATGGAGGAAAAAGGCGTGGTGGGCCCCTTTGAGGGGTCCAAGCCCCGCCAGGTGCTCATCACCAAGGAGCAGTGGCAGGAGATGCAGTACCGCCAGGGCATGGCCGCCCCGGCCCCGGAGACGGCGGCGGCGGATCTGCCCGGAGAGGGCGGCGTCCCCGCCGACTTTGACGACGACCCACCCTTTGACATAGACGACGAAGACTGATTTTGATTGCGAGGTCATGCTGACATGAACGTGCTTGTGCTGGCCGGGGGACTGTCCCCGGAGCGGAACGTCTCCCTCTCCTCCGGCTGTAAGATCGCCCAGGCCCTCCGGGACCTGGGGCACCAGGCGGCGCTGGTGGATCTGTTCTTCGGCCTGGAGGACTACCCCGGCCTGGCCGGGGAGGCCCTCTACGCCGCCCCCATCCCGGAGCGGTGGCGGGCGGTGGACCCCCAGGCCCCCGACCTGGACGCCGTCCGGGCCGCCCGGCGGGACAAGAGCCCCGCCCAGTTCGGCCCCGGCGTGCTGGAGCTGTGCCGGGGGGCGGACGTGGTCTTTCTGGCCCTCCACGGCCAGTGCGGGGAGGATGGCCGCGTCCAGGCCGCCTTCGACCTGCTGGGCATCCCCTACACCGGCTCTGGCTACCTGGGCTCCGCCCTGGCCATGGACAAGGACCTGACCAAGCGGCTGGTGAGCGGGCTTGTGAACACCCCCCGCTGGACGGTGGAGCGATACACCGCCGCCGACATCGACGCTCTGGCGGCCCGGACCGAGCTGCCGTGCGTGGTCAAGCCGGTGGACTCGGGCTCCTCCATCGGCGTGTCCATCGCCCAGGATCGGGCCCAGCTTCGGGCGGCTCTGGAGGAGGGGCTGGCCTTTGGGGGCCGGTGCGTGCTGGAGCAGTACGTCCAGGGCCGGGAGATCCAGGTGGGCATCCTGGACGGCGAGGCCCTGCCCTCCATCGAGATCATCCCCAAGGAGGGCTTTTACGACTACGTCAACAAATACCAGGCCGGGGCCGCCCGGGAGATCTGCCCCGCCCCCGTGGAGCCGGAGGTGGAGGCCCGGCTGGCCCGGGACACCCGGGCGGTGTTCCGGGCCCTGGGCCTGAACGCCTACGCCCGGGCGGACTTTATCCTGGACGAGGCGGGCGTGCCCTGGTTTTTGGAGATCAACACCCTGCCCGGCATGACCCCCACCTCCCTCCTGCCCCAGGAGGCGGCGGCGGTGGGGATCGACTACCCCCAGCTGTGCCAGCGTCTGCTGGACATCGCCCTGCGTGAAAGGAGCTGACGGACATGGAACCGGCCTCTATCCCCGAGATCGTCAACGCCGTCCACGGCGCCCTGCTGACCGCCGACTACCCCTCCGACCTCACTATCACCCGGGTGTGCTTCGACTCCCGGGAGCTGGAGCCGGGGGATCTGTTCCTCCCTCTGCGGGGGGAGCGGTTTGACGGCCACGCCTTTATCGAAAAGGCCCTGGACGCCGGGGCCGCGGGGGTGTTCACCATGCGGGAGCGGGACGCGTACCGCCCCGGCAAGGTCTACATCAAGGTCCAGGACACCGCCAAGGTGCCCCGTCTGCTGGCCCAGTGGTACCGCGCCAAGTTCCCCATCCCCTTCGTGGCGGTGACGGGCAGCGTGGGCAAGACCACCACCAAGGACATGACCGCCGCGGTGCTCAGCGAGAAATTCTCCGTCCACAAGACCCTGGCCAACCACAACAACGACCTGGGGGTGCCCATGGCGGTCCTCCAGCTGAAAAAGGGGAACCAGATCAGCGTCATCGAGATGGGCATGGACCACGCCGGGGAGATCGACAGCCTGTCCGACCTCATCCGCCCCCAGGTGGGGCTCATCACCAACATCGGCGACGCCCATATCGAAAAACTGGGCTCCCGGGAGAACATCCTGGCCGCCAAGACGGAGCTCTTCGCCCACATGGCCCCCGACGCCCCCGCCATCCTCAACGGGGACGATGAGCTGCTGGGCACCCTCCGGGACAGGCTGGACAGGCCGGTGCTCTACTGCGGCGTCTCCCCCCACAACGACTACTACGTTACCGACCTGGACCGGGACCTGGTCACAGACGACCTGCGCTGTGTGCTCCACACCCCCAAGGGGACCTTCCCCGTGGTCATCCCCGCCCTGGGGGATTACATGGTCTACCCCGTGCTCATGGCCGCGGCGGTGGCGGAGCACTTCGGCATGACCGCCCAGGAGATCGCCCAGGGCATCCTCCGCTACGCCCCCACCAAGATGCGCATGAACGTCATCGACCGGGGGGCCCAGGTGCGGATCCTGGACGACGCGTACAACGCCAACCCCCAGTCCATGCGGGCCGCCCTCCAGACCCTGGCCTCCGCCCAGCGGGAGTATAAGATGGCTGTTTTGGGGGATATGCTGGAGCTGGGCCCCATGGGCCCCACCCTCCACGCCGCGGTGGGCCAGGTGGCCGGGGAGTGCAACATCAACTGCCTGGTGGCCATCGGCCCCCTGGCCCAACACATGGCCAAGGCCGCGGAGAAGGCCCAGGTGCCGGAGGTCTACTGGTTTGCCACAAAAGAGGAGGCCAAGACCCAGATCGCCAAGCTGGTCAAGCCCAGCACGGCGGTCCTGGTCAAGGCCTCCCGCGGCATGAAATTTGAGGATATCGTCAGCTACCTGACCTCCATCACCCCGGAAAAAGCGCCCTGAGCTTCTCCCCAAAGGGGGGCCGGATGACCCCCTTTTCCGTGATGATCCCCGCCAAAAGCTGGTGGGGGGTCACGTCGAAGGCGGGGTTGTAGACCGCCACCCCCTCCGGGGCGGTCTGGACGGGGCCCAGGCGGGTCAACTCCTCCCCGCCCCGCTCCTCGATGGGGATGCCCGAGCCGTCGGGCAGGGACAGGTCCATGGTGGACAGGGGCAGGGCCACGTAGAGGGGAACGCCGTGGTAGTGGCAGTTCACCGCCACGGAGTAGGTGCCGATCTTGTTGGCGAGGTCCCCGTTGGCCGCCATGCGGTCACAGCCCACGATGGCCAGGTCGATCCTCCCCTTCCCCATCAGGGAGGCGGCCATGTTGTCGGCGATCACCGTCACCGGGATACCGTCGGCGTGGAGCTCGTAGGCGGTGAGGCGGGAGCCCTGGAGCAGGGGCCGCGTCTCGTCGGCGTAGACCATCGCCACCTTCCCCTGGCGGTGGGCCGCCCGGATGACCCCCAGGGCGGTGCCGATGCCGTCGGTGGCCAGCGCCCCGGCGTTGCAGTGGGTGAGGATCCGGGCCCCGGGGGGCACCACCTCCGCCCCATAGCGGCCGATGGCCTCGTTGACTTGGATGTTCTCTTTCTGGATGGCCTCCGCCTCCGCCTCCAGCGCGGCGGGGTCGGCCCCCACCGCCCGGCGGCGGCGGTCCATCCGCTCCAGGGCCCAGAAGAGGTTCACCGCCGTGGGGCGGCTGGCGGCCAGGTCGTCCCTGGCCCGGTCCATGGCCCCGGCGAAGTCCCCGCCCCCGGCGGCGGCCCGGGCGGCCAGGACGTAGGCGTAGGCGGCGGCCACCCCGATCAAGGGCGCGCCCCGGACGGCCAGCCGTTTGATGTCCGCCACCACAGGGCGGTAGTCGGTATAGCGGTTCCAGCGCGTCTCCCCGGGCAAAAGGGTCTGGTCCAACAGCCACAGGGCGTGGTCCTCCCAGCGCAGGGCCTCCATCTGACCCACCTCGTTTCTTTCTCGTTTTCCCACACATTTTACCACAGGACAGACCGGGAGTAAACACATGATCGAAGTATCCGTCACAAATCTGCGCCACGGCTTTGAGGTCGGGCAGAATATTTTTGAGGACGTGACCTTCCAGGTGGACACCGGGGAGCGGGTGGGTCTTCTGGGCCACAACGGCGCGGGCAAGACCACCCTCTTTCGGATGCTCTGCGGGGAGCTGGAGCCGGACGAGGGGTCCATCCAGCTGGCCAAGGGCTGCCGGGTGGGCCTCATCTCCCAGATCCCCGTCTACCCCGCCGGGTACACCGTGGAGGACGTGCTGAACTCCGCCTTCGCCCGGCTCCGGGAGTTGGAGGAGGAGATGGGCCGCCTCACCCAGCGGGCCGCCGCCGGGGACGCCGGGGCGCTGGAACGCTACGGGGCGCTGTCGGCGGAGTTCGAGCGCGCGGGCGGGTACGACACCGCCGTGCGCCTGGGCAAGGTCTGCAACGGCCTGGGCATCCCCCCCGCCATGCGGGCCCAGCCCTTTGACGAGCTCTCCGGCGGGGAGAAGACCCGGGTGAATCTGGCCCGGCTCATTTTGGAGGACACCGACCTCCTATTGTTGGACGAGCCCACCAACCACCTGGACCTCCGGGCCACCGAGTGGCTGGAGAGCTACCTGGACAAGTTCAAGGGCACCGTGCTGGCCATCTCCCACGACCGCTACTTTCTCGACCGGGTGGTGGGGCGGATCGTGGAGCTGGAGGGCGGCCGGGCCCACTTCTACGAGGGGAACTACTCCTTCTACGTGGTGGAAAAGCGCCGCCGGTTTGAGGAACAGCTAAAGCGATACGAGAAGGAGCAGGCCAAGCTGGAACAGCTGAAGGCCGCGGCGGAAAAGCTCCACCTGTGGGCCTTTATGGGCAACGACAAGCTCCACAAGCGGGCCTTTTCCATGGAAAAGCGGATGGAAAAGCTCCAGACCGCCGACCGGCCCCAGACCCAGCGGACCATGACCGTCGGCTTCGGCCAGCGGGAGTTCCACGGCGACGAGGTCTTCTCCACCGTGGGCTTAGGGAAATCCTTCGGGGAGCGGGAGCTGTTCCGTGACGTGAACCTGGTGGTCCAGGGGGGCGAGCGCATCGCCCTGCTGGGGGACAACGGCACGGGGAAGTCCACCTTTTTGAAGATCCTCTTGGGGGAGGAGGCGGCCACCACCGGCAAGGTGCGCTTCGGCCCCACGGTGCGGGTGGGGTATCTGCCCCAGCAGGTGGTCTTTGACCACCCGGAGCGGAATTTGGTGGACACCATGCTCTACGGCTGCAACTGCTCCACCCAGGAGGCCCGGGACCGGCTGGCCGCCTTCCTCTTTCGGGGGGAGGACGTGTTCAAGCGCGTCAGCGACCTCTCCGGCGGGGAGCGAAGCCGGCTGAAGCTGTGTATGCTCATGGACGAGAAGATCAACCTGCTCATTTTGGACGAGCCCACCAACCACCTGGACATCCCCAGCCGGGAGTGGATGGAGGGGGCGGTGGCGGAGTTCGACGGGGCTCTTTTGCTGGTGAGCCACGACCGCTACTTCATCAACCGCTTCGCCCAGCGGGTCTGGACCATCCAGGATGGCCATATCCGGGACTACAAGGGCACCTTTGAGGAGTACCGGGCCTGGCTGGACCGCCAGGCCCAACTGGCCCGGTCCGCCCCGGCGGACGGGGGGAAGGCCGCCCCCAAGCCGGAGGCCCCCGCCAAGCCCAAGCGCACCGGCGGGACCAAGTATCTGGAAAAGGAGGTGGCCGCCGCCGAGCGGGCGGTTGCCAAGGCGGAGGAGGAGATGGACGAGCTGGGCCTTGCCATCGAGGACGCCGCCAGCGATTACCTGAAGCTCCAGGAGCTCTACCAACAGCGGGAGGAATTGGAGGACAAGATCCGCGTCCTCTACGACCGCTGGGAGGCGCTGGCCCAGGAGCTGGAGGAGGCGCGGGAGTGAAACGGAAACTGATTCGGGCGCTGGCCGCCCTGGTGGCCCTGGGGCTGGCCGTCTTTCTGATCCTGGAGGGCGCGGTGCTCTTTTACGCCCGGGACCGGGTGCGGGGGGAGCCGGGGGCCATGGTCATCCTGGGGGCCCAGCTTCAGCCCCAGGGCCCCTGTCTCTTTCTCCGGCGGCGGCTGGAAAAGGCCCTGGACTACCTGGAAGACCACCCGGACACGCTGGTGGTGGTCTCCGGCGGCCAGGGCCCCGACGAGCCGGACACGGAGGCCAACGGCATGGAGCAGTTCCTGCGGGAAAAGGGCTTCGCCGGGGCGGTCTTGCAGGAGGACAGGTCCCACAACACCAAGGAGAACCTGAAAAACAGCAAGGCGCTCCTGGCCCAGGCCGGGTACGATGTGGAGGACGGGGTGATCCTGGTGTCCAACGACTTCCACCTGGCCCGGGTCCGGCTGTTGGCCGGCCGCTTCGGCTACCGGGCGGAGACCCTGGCCGCCCCCTCCGACCACTGGGGGTTCAAGCTCTACAATTTTCTCCGGGAGCCGGTGGGGCTGGTAAAATCCGCCCTGCTGGACTGGTAAGGAGGAGCCATGGAAGAAAAACTCAAGGCGCTGGAGCGGCGCTATTCCCACATCGAGGCCCAGTTGGAGGCCGGCGAGACCTACGCCGACCCGGAGTTGGTGGCCCGGCTCAACAAGGAACAGCGGGAGCTGGCCGACGTGGTGACCACCTACCGCCGCCTGCGAAAGGCCCGGCAGGACCTGGCGGAGGCCAAGGAGTTGATGGGCGACGCGGAGCTCAAGGAGATGGCCCAGGAGGAGTACCAGGCCGCCCTGGAGGCCATCCCCGGGTTGGAGCGGCAGTTAAAGCTCCTCCTTCTCCCCCGGGACCCGGACGACGACAAGAGCGTTATGGTGGAGATCCGGGCGGGGGTGGGGGGCGAGGAGTCCGCCCTGTTCGGCCACTCCCTCTTTCGGATGTACTCCATGTACGCCCAGCGCCGGGGCTGGAGCGTGGAGGTGATGAGCGCCAACGAGACGGAGCTGGGGGGCGCCAAGGAGATCGTCTTTCTGGTCCAGGGCCAGGGGGCGTACGCCCGGCTCAAGTTTGAGAGCGGCGTCCACCGGGTCCAGCGGGTGCCGGAGACGGAGTCCGGCGGCCGGGTCCACACCTCCACCGTCACCGTGGCCGTCCTGCCGGAGGTAGACGAGGTGGCCGTGGAGATCGACCCGGGGGACGTGGAGATGCAGGTCTTCCGCTCCTCCGGCGCGGGGGGCCAGCACGTGAACAAGACCTCCTCCGCCGTCCGCCTCATCCACAAGCCCACCGGCATCGTGGTGGAGTGCCAGCAGGAGCGCAGTCAGTTCCAAAACCGGGACAAGGCCATGCTGATGCTGCGAAGCAAGCTCTACCACATGGCCCAGGAGGCCCAGGACGCCGCCATCAGCCAGGAGCGGCGCAGTCAGGTGGGCACCGGGATGCGAAACGAGCGCATCCGCACCTACAACTTCCCCCAGGGCCGCCTCACCGACCACCGGGTGGGGCTGACCCTCTACCGGCTCCTGGAGGTCATGGACGGCGACCTGGACGAGATCATCGACGCCCTCCGGGCCGACCACCAGGCCAAACAGTTACAAGAACAGTCCGCGGGATAAACCCGCCACACCCCACGCAAAGGAGCGCGAACTATGGAACTTCTCATCCACTTCCCCGCCCTGCCCCAGGGCGCGACCCTGCCCCAGGTGCTGGACGACCTGGCCGGCCTTTTGGAGGACGACGGCTTCCTCCTGGGCTCCAGCCCCCGCCACATCGACATCGACCTGCTGGGGGAGGAGGACAACCGCAACCCCAAGTACGGCATCCTGACGGTGAAAAACTACCTCCAAACGGCGGGCTTCCCCCGGGAGACCACCATTGAATTGGGGGGCGTGGAGGTTGGGATCTATGAGTGAGCCCCGCGCCACCCTGCGCCTGACCGCCCAGGACGCCCCCCGGGCCGCCCGGCTTCTGGCCGGGGGCGGTCTGGTGGCCTTCCCCACCGAGACGGTCTACGGCCTGGGGGCCAACGGCCTGGACCCGGCGGCGGTGGCCGGTATCTTCGCCGCCAAGGGCCGGCCCCAGGACAACCCCCTCATCCTCCACGTCCCCGGCCCCGACCACCTGGCGCGCTACTGCCGCTCCATCCCCCCGGCGGCCTACGACCTGGCCCGGCGCTTCTGGCCCGGGCCGCTGACCATGATCCTCCCCCGGCGTGAGGTGGTCCCCGACGTGGTCACCGCGGGGCTGGACACGGTGGGGATGCGGTGCCCGGACCACCCGGTGGCCCTGGAGATTTTGGAATTATGTCAACTCCCCATCGCCGCCCCCTCCGCCAACACCTCCGGCAGGCCCAGCCCCACCACCGCCCAGGCGGTGTGGGAGGACATGGCGGGGCGGATCGACGCGGTGGTGGACGGCGGGCCCTGCCGGGTGGGGGTGGAGTCCACCATCGTGGACCTGACCGGCCCCCAGCCCCGGCTCCTCCGCCCCGGCGGGGTGACACTGGAGGAGTTGGAGGCGGCGCTGGGGCCGGTGGCGGTGGACGAGGCGGTCACACGTCTTATGTCAACCGATGAAAAACCCCGGGCCCCCGGCATGAAGTACCGCCACTACGCCCCCAAAGCCCCGGTGACCGTGATACGGGGCGATGCGGAGCGGACCGCCCAATACATCGCCCAGCACCGGGAGCCCGGCGTGGGGGTCATCTGCTTTGAAGATTATGTCAACCTCTTTCCCGGCTGTCCCCTCCGCTCCCTGGGCCCCCGGGGGGACCAGGCGGAGCAGGCCCGGCGGCTCTTTGAGGCCCTGCGGTGGTTCGACGGCCAGGACGTGACCGCCATCTACGCCCAGTCCCCGGACAGCGACGGCCTGGGCCTGGCGGTGACCAACCGGCTGAACAAGGCCGCGGGCTTCCACATCATCGACCTCTGACCGCCCCACCCGGCGGCGGAGCGACACATCGGATAAAACATACAGGAGGTATGATTATGTTAACCACTGGCAAGACTTTGGAACAGTCCAAGGAGTTGGTCTACTCCCTGAACGCCGAGCCCTTCCACCGCCGCCACGCCCAGACGGTGGCCGCCGTGATGGGCTGGTACGCCGAGACCCTGGGCCACGGGGAGGAGAAGGACTTCTGGACCCAGGTGGGCCTGCTCCACGACGTGGACTTTGAGCGCTGGCCGGAGGAACACTGCGTCAAGGCCAGGGAGCTCCTGGCCCAGGCGGGGTACACCCCGGAGCTGATCCACGCCGTGGCCTGCCACGGCTACGGCCTCACCGGCGTGGACGACGAGCCGGAGCTGGAGATGGAGAAGGTCCTCTTCGCCGCCGACGAACTCACCGGCCTCATCGGCGCCGCCGCCCTCATGCGGCCCAGCAAGTCCACCAAGGACATGGAGCTCAAGAGCCTGAAGAAGAAGTACAAGGACAAGAAGTTCGCCGCCGGGTGCTCCCGGGAGGTCATCGCCCAGGGGGCGGAAATGCTGGGCTGGGAACTGGACAAACTACTGGACATGACCCTCCAGGCCATGGCCGCCACCGAGGACGCCATCGAGGCGGCTCTGGCGGAGTGACCGATTTATGTTAACCATCGGCCTCACCGGCCCCACTGGCGCGGGCAAGACCACGGTGCTGGACGCCCTGGCCGACCTGGGCTGTGTCCGGGTGGACTGCGACGCGCTCTACCACCAGCTTTTGGCCGCCTCCCCGTCCCTGACCGGGGAGTTGACAGACCGCTTTGGAAGGAGTATCCTAAATCGTCAGGGCCAGGTGGACACCAAGGCCCTGGCCCCGGTGGTCTTCGGGGATCCCCAGGCCCTGGCCGACCTGAACGCCATCGCCCACCGCCACGTGCTCCGGGCCTGCCGGGAGCGGGTCCAGGCGGCCAAAGCGGCGGGGGCGAAGGGCGTGGTTTTGGACGCCATCGCCCTGCTGGAATCCGGCCTGGGGGCGCTGTGCGACGTGACGGTGGCCGTCACCGCCCCGGCGGAGATACGCCTGGCGCGGATCATGGCCCGGGACGGGCTCACCGCCCAGCAGGCCCGCCAGCGGATGGCCGCCCAGAAGCCGTCTGATTATTATGTCAACCACTGCGACCACGTGATCGTCAACGACGACGGCAAGAGCTTCCACGCCCTGCGGGAGGAGGTCTCCCGCCTGTTTGCCGATAAGTTATGTTAACTACTCAAAAGGAGGTATCCCCTATGGACGACACCGCCAAGACCCCCGGCCAACTGCGCCGGGAGGCCCTGCTCTACCAGCCCAAGAACGGCTACGACCGCCTGAGCGCCCAGGACGAGATCGCCATGCACAGCTACTGCGAGGACTACAAGAAGTTCCTGGATCTGGGCAAGACGGAGCGGGAGTGCGTGGAGACCGCCGTGGCCCTGGCCAAGGCCCGGGGCTTTGTCCCCTTTGTCCGGGGCATGGCGCTGAAGGCGGGGGACAAGGTCTACCGGGTGAACCGGGACAAGGCCGTCACCCTGGCCGTCATCGGCGCGGCCCCCCTGATCCAGGGGGCCAACATCGCCGCCGCCCACATCGACTCCCCCCGGCTGGACCTGAAACCCACCCCCCTCTACGAGGAGGCGGAGTTGGCCTTCTTTAAGACCCACTACTACGGCGGCCTTCGCAAGTACCAGTGGGTGACCATCCCCCTGGAGCTCCACGGGGTGGTGGCCCTGAAGGACGGCTCCACCGTCCCCGTGCGGGTGGGCAACGGCGCGGGGGACCCGGTGTTCACCGTGGACGACCTTCTGCCCCACCTGGCCTCCGACCAAAGCAAAAAGCCCCTGGGGGAGGCCATCCCCGCCGAGAGCCTGAACCTCCTGGTGGGCAGCCGCCCCTTCAAGGACGACGAGGGCAGCGACCGGGTGAAGCTGGCGGTGATGGAGCTGCTCCACGAGAAGTACGGCATTCTGGAAGAGGACTTCATCTCCGCTGAGTTGGAGGTGGTCCCCGCCTTCCGGGCCTCCGACCTGGGCTTTGACCGCTCCCTGATCGGCGCTTACGGCCACGACGACCGGGTCTGCGCCTACGCCTGTCTGGCCGCCCTGCTGGAGCTGGAGGGCGTGCCGGCCAGGACGGCGGTGTGTATGCTGGCGGACAAGGAGGAGATCGGCTCGGAGGGGGTCACGGGGATGCAGTCTGCGGCCTTTGACACCTTTATGAGCGATCTGTGCGACGGCCAGCAGACCGCGCTGAAGCGGTGCTTTGAAAAGTCCCTCTGCCTCTCCGCCGACGTGACCGCCGCCTTTGACCCCAACTTCACCGAGGTCTTTGACAAGCGAAACGCCGCACGGGTGAACTACGGCGTGGGCCTTTGCAAGTATACCGGCGCCCGGGGCAAGTCCGGCGCGTCCGACGCCGCGGCGGAGCTGGTGGCCCGGGTGCGGAGGATCCTGGACGACGCGGGCGTGGTCTGGCAGATGGCGGAGCTGGGCAAGGCCGACCAGGGCGGCGGCGGCACGGTGGCCGCCTATATGGCCCAGCGGGACATCGACGTGCTGGACGCGGGAGTGCCGGTGCTGTCCATGCACGCCCCCTTTGAGACGGTGGGCAAGCTGGACTGCTTTATGACCTACAAGGCCGCCAAGGCGGTGTATCAGGCCAAGTGAGGCCATCTTATCAGAGAGAGAAAGGCGCGAACACCTATGAAAAAACCCTTTGTCACCCTGCCCCAGCTGGAGAAGATCGTCCAGGACTACCCCACCCCCTTCCACCTCTACGACGAGGCGGGCATCCGCCAAAACGTCCGGGCGCTGAAGGCGGCCTTCGCCTGGAATCCGGGCTATCAGGAGTATTTCGCCGTCAAGGCCACCCCCACCCCCGGCATCCTGAAGCTCCTGCGGGACGAGGGGTGCGGGCTGGACTGCTCCTCCTACACGGAACTGCTCCTGGCCCAGAAGTGCGGCGTCACCGGCCACAACATCATGTTCTCCGCCAACGACGTTCCCGCCCGGGAGTTTGCCAAGGCCCACGAGTTGGGGGCCATCATCAACCTGGACGACCTGACCGACGTGGACTTTTTGCAGGAGACCATCGGGACCATCCCCGAGACCATCTCCTGCCGCTTCAACCCCGGGGGCACCTTTACCCTGGGGGAGAGCAAGGAGGGCTTTCAGGTGATGGACAACCCCGGCCAGGCCAAGTACGGCATGACCCGGCAGCAGATCGCCCTGGCCTACCAAAAGCTCAAGGTCATGGGGGCCAAGCACTTCGGCATCCACGCCTTTTTGGCCTCCAACACCCTCTCCAACGACTACTACCCCGCCCTGGCCCGCATCCTGTTCCAGCTTGCGGTGGAGCTGAAGGAGGAGACGGGGTGCCACATCGCCTTCATCAACCTCTCCGGCGGCGTGGGCATCCCCTACCGGCCCGACCAGGCCGCCAACGACATCGCCGCCATCGGCGAGGGGGTGCGGCGGGCCTATGAAGAGGTGCTGGCCCCGGCGGGGATGGGGGACGTGGCCCTCTGCACCGAGCTGGGCCGCTTCATGCTGGGGCCCTACGGCTGTCTGGTGACCCGGGCCACCCATTTTAAGCACATCTACAAGGAGTACGTGGGGGTGGACGCCTGCGCGGCCAACCTCATGCGCCCGGCCATCTACGGCGCCTACCACCACATCACCGTCATGGGCAAGGAGGACGCCCCCTGCGACCACCAGTACGACGTGGTGGGCGGACTGTGCGAGAACAGCGACAAGTTCGCCATCGACCGGATGCTCCCCAAGATCGACCTGGGGGATCTGCTGGTCATCCACGACGCCGGGGCCCACGGCTTCGCCATGGGCTACCAGTACAACGGCCGGCTGCGCTCGGCGGAGCTGCTGCTGCGGGAGGACGGCTCGGTGAAGCTCCTGCGGCGGGCGGAGACGCCGGAGGACTACTTCGCCACCATGGTCTTTGACGACGAGGAGGGCTGACATGGCCATCCATCTGCCCACCCTGGGCTACTTCAAAAACGGCAACGGCTGGCTGGGGAGCGCCGGGCTCCTGCGGTTCCAGATCGAAAAGCCGGACGAGGCGGGCAACGTCACCGCCGTCCTCTGGCAGGGGCCCTTCTCCCGGCCCTACGCCCAGGAGATCGGCCGGGAGACCTTCCCCCTGGACGAGGCGGGCCTGGCCGCCCTGGCGGACTTCCTGACCGCCAAGGCCGGGGAGTTGGAGACTGACCCCCCCTTCACCCCCGCCGAGACCACCGCCTACTACCAGGCGAAAAAGCAAGCGGAACTCACTCCCCCGCCGGGGGAGTGACGGTCTCCCGCCTCCGCTCGGCGGCCATGTACCCCCCCAACAGCACAGACCAAGGGCCGCGCCCATTCGGGCGCGGCCCTTGTTGTGCTATCTAAAATCCCGCCGAAATCATGCGAAAACGCTCCACGCCCCGGCGCGCGTCTGCTCTGTTACGCCGAGATATAGAAGTATTCGCTGTCAAAACAGTAAAGAATTTGGCCCAGGTCTCCGTACCAGATTTGGTCCGCGGAAATTCCCGCCTGCTCCAACGCGCCGTGTTCGTCAAATAGGTCAATGCGCGTTTCCCCGTTGACCATGTGAGGATGGATGAGTTTGCGCCCCACCACGGTATAATGGTCCCCGCCGATGGTGACCGTTTTGGCGGTGCCGGAGGAGGAGACCTCCATCTCCGCGCCAGGGGTCTGGGTGTAATACACCCCATGGTTCTCCGCGCGCAGATCGCCGTTGGCATACACCTGGACCTCGTCCATCATCTGTGGGAATACCAACTCCAGCGAGGGATCCAGCGCGTTGTAGAGCCACCGGCCGGCGGTCTCATCATAGGACTTGACCACCAGATAGCCGTGGCCGATATCACTTAAGGACCACTCCACTGTGTAGGGGAGTTCCTTGACTGTCCCGGTATAAAAGTCCAGCCAATCAGAATATCCGTCCTTGCGGCCGCTCTCCGGCGCCACCGGGATATAGTCGCCAAAGGCCGCGCCTATGACCCGGTAGTTGCCCATGTCCTCGACCGTCCCAAGGGTATTCCCCCGGGCGTCCACCACCAGGATGGAGCCGTTCTCCTGCTGTACAGCCAGCTTCCCATGGGAGAAGACCGCCAGGGGATCCATCAGCTTTGGAGAGGAAAAAACCAGATCCCCCTGGGCGTCGTAGTAGGAGGTCGCGCCCAGATCCGGGTCATCGATCCGAAAGACCCCGCCCTTTTGCCGGCCGATCCGTTTCTCGCTTGTCAGGACCACCCGCCCATAGAGGTCGCTCACGCGGTACAGGGGAACGTCTTCGGAGCCGTCCACAAGATACAGATACGCGCCATCAAAGTCATAGACCGTATCCGAGGCTGTGAGGAAAGCCAATTCCATGGTAAGCGGCGGTGTATCGTCAAAGCGCAGGCGCTGGGCCGGGTCCAGCAGTCTCGTGATGATCGCGGCGCACTCCGCCCTGGACAGCTCGGCCATGGGGGAAAAACGGCCGTAGAGATCCGTCCCGCTCAGGATCCCCGCCTGATACAGCGTTAGGGCGAACTGCCCCAGGTCGGTGGATATGGTGTAGTCGGGAAGGCTTGTGACATCGTTGATGTTCTGAAAGTCGTCCCCGTCATAGATCCGTGACAGAAATTTGACAAATCTCTCCCGGTTCAACGGGGCAGACTCCGCCGCCTCCGCCTCAGACAGGATCTGGTGCTCCAGACAATATCGCAAGTAGGGCTCGCTCCAGTCCTCTCCCGGGGCGGCCCGGAAGGACTGGGCGCTGCCTGTGTGGGCCTGGTGGAGCCGGGCCAAGATCGCGTAACTCTCCTGGGGGGTAATGGCGCGCTGGGGCCAAAAACGCCCGGCCTGGTCGCCCACAAATACCCCCGCCTCATAGCAGAAATTGGCGCTGTCATGATACCAGGCGTCAGCCGGCACATCCACAAAGCGCGCCGGATCGTCAGCCGCCCTTGCCGCCGGGGCGAGCCCGCAGATCAGCACCGCTCCGACACAGCACACCAAAGCCGCGCGAAAGAGCCCCGCTCGTCTCATAGATACCAGCCCCTCTGCTATTTTCTAAGCTGCGGCATCATCCCGCGTCTGTGCTGTTGGGGGGGTCACAAGGTCCCAGTATTTCCCGGTGTAGCGGCCGATGCCCCAGTTCAGGTCCAGGCGCGTCACCACGCCGTTTTCCACATAGACGTTCAGGTGGTGGTCCCAGGTGTCTCCACAGGCGGCGTAGCCCAAACCGCTGAGCTGTTCGGGGTCGATGCGGTAGCCCAGGGCCTCCGCCTCCGCCACGGTATTGCCCACCTTCAGGCCCAGGAGGGTGGCGTAGCTGTCGTCGGTGATGGTGACGGCGTAGAGCCACTCCCGGTCCTTCTCCCGCTCGTACTCCTCCCACACATCTCCCGGGTCGCACTCCCGCTCCGCCTCGGGGAGGAGGGACTGGCTCTCCAGAAAGGCCCGCAGGGTCTCGTCCTCCACCTCGGTGGTGGTGATAACGATGCCCGGCCCCTCATAGCGGCGCAGGCGGAAAGCGTAGCCTTCCATGGTGCTCACCTGGCCGTCCCACACCAGCGTGTCCCGCAGGGCCTGGGGCAGCTCGTCAAAGGGGCGGTGGTAGAAGCCCTCCACCGTACCCTCTTTTTTCAGTTGCTCCAGCCGCTCGTCGGCGGCGGCCACGTAGATCCCCGCGCGGAGGTCCAGGACGCGCGGGGTCCCGTCGGAGAAGGTCAGCCGCGTCTCGTCCTCGTTGAGTTGGAAGCCATCTTCTACATAGCCGTTGAGGCCGATGCGCTTATAGGTACTGTCAGGGTAAATCAGAAAGAGGTTGGGCCAGGAGGCGTGCATCACGCCGCCGTAGGTGACGTAGAGGATGGTGCAGATCTCCGTCTCCGCCTCGTACCGCACCGCGGACATCCAGCTGTTGCCCTCGGCGCGGAGCCGCTCTACCAGGTCCGCATAGCTCAGCAGAGGCGCCAAGGTGCCGTTATACCGGCTGACGGGCATATTGCGGTAGAGCCGCATCAGGGTGACGACCCCCTGCTCCCGGGTGTAGTGCCCCTCGGGGCACAGGGCCCCGTTCTCGTCCCCCTGCAGAACGCCCCAGCCCTGCATGGCGGAAACGCTCTCCTGGGCCCAGGGGGCGATCAGGGCGCTGTCGGAGAAGGGCTCGGCGGCGGTGGGCGGCGTCTCCAGCTCGGCGTAGACCTGATAGGCGCGCGCCAACAGCGCGGCGGCCTCCTGCCGGGTGATGATCCCGTCGGGGTCGTACGTGCCGTCGCCCCGACCCTCCACAATGCCCAGCAAATAGGCCAGGCCGATATCGTCAGCCCGGTTGCCGGGCTCTACATCGTCAAAGAAACGCGCGTATTCACCGAGAAGATAGTCCCATCGCATAAACCGGTCGGGAGTTTGCGCCAGTTCCGGGTAGTAGTCCGCTTTGACAAAAGGCCGGCCGTTGGGATCGGGCCGGAGGTTCAGGTAGTCCTCCCAAAAATCCTCCATCTGAAAGCCGGTCCCGGCGCCGTAGCCGTACTGCACCGCCAGGAAGCGGACCACCAGCTCGGCAAATTCCCCCCGGGTCAGGTCGCTCTGCCAGTCGCTCTGGAGCCCCTCCGGCACCATGCCCAGGGCCACGGCCTCCTCCACGTCCGCCGCCGCCCAGGGCGCGGGCGGGGCGCTCTCCCCCTCAGCCAGCGCGGCGGGGGAAATTGAGACGGCCAGGGCGATGAGAAGAAGCCAGCACACCAGTTTTTTCACGGTACGTCCCTCCTGCCTGATCTTTCTCTCAGGTGTCCTCGCCTCGTCCCGCCGGGCGCGGCGGGCGTTTGGGGCAAGTCCTTCTATCCATAGAACGTGGGAAGGGCCCAAAACGCAACATCCATTTGGAAAAGTTTTTCCCGGGTTCCGGGCGCTTTTCACCTTCCAGGCAGGGCCTCTCCCCGCTCAATACCCGTATTTCTTCCGCTTGGCCCACAGGAAGAGCAGGCTGACCGCGTAAGCGCCCACCTCCGCGCCCACCCAGGCCCACCAGACCCCCTCCAGCCCCAGCCAGATGGGCAGGAGGACGCCCATGGCCATCTGGAACACCAGGGTCCGCAAAAAGGAGATGAGGGCGGAGACCACGCCGTTATTCAGGGCGGTAAAGAAGGAGGAGGCGAAGATGCTCACCCCGGCGAAGAGGAAGTGGAAGCACACGATGCGAAAGCCGTGGCGGGTCATGGCGCACAGGGCGGCGTCGTAGCCCACAAAGATGTGGGCGATGGGCCCGGCGCAGGTCCAGGCCAGCACGGTCATGGCCAGGCCGATGGCGGACATGGCCGCCAGGCTCTTTTTCAGGATGTTGCGGACCTCCCCGCTGTCCAGGGCGCCGTAGTGGTAGCTGATGATGGGGGCGGTACCGATGGTGTAGCCCAAAAAGATGGCCACAAAGACAAAGCCCAGGTACATCATCACCCCGTAGGCCGCCACGCCGTCCTCCCCGGCCAGGCGCATGAGTTGGAAGTTGTAGAGCATACTCACCAGGGGGCCGGAGATGTTGTTCATCAACTCGGACGCGCCGTTGCCGCAGGCCTGGAGCAGGGCGGGCAGCTCCAGCCGGGGCCGGGTCAGGCGGAGCAGGGAGTCGTTGGGCCGGAGGAAGTAGACAAGGGGCAGCACCCCGCCCACCGTCTGGGAGAGGCCGGTAGCCAGCGCCGCGCCCAGGATCCCCCAGCGGAATACCGCCACAAAAAGGGCGTCCAACGCCATGTTGGTCACCCCCGCCGCCACCGTGCAGGCAAGGCCCAGGTTGGGCTTTTGGGCGGTGGTGAGGAAGGTCATAAAGAGGTTTTGGAGCATAAAGCAGGTGTTGAAGGCCAGGATGACCCGGCCGTAGACCACGCAGTCGCCCAGCATGGTCCCCTCGGCCCCCAGCGCCCGGGCGATGGGGGGCAGGAGGACGATGCCCAGCACCGACAGCGCCACCCCCGCCGCCGTCACCGCCGCCACCAGCATGGAGAAATAGCGGTTGGCCCGGGCCCGGTCCCCCTGGCCCAGGGTCTTGCCCACCAGGGCGCTGCCCCCCGCCCCCAGCATAAAGCCCACCCCGCCCAGGATGGCGATGAAGGGGTAGATGAGGTTGACGGCGGAAAAGGCGGTCTTCCCCGCCCAGTTGGACACAAAAAAGCCGTCCACCACGCTGTAAATGGAGGTAAAAACCATCATGACGATGGGGGGCAGGCAGAAGCGGAACAGGCGGCCGTAGGTAAAGTGGTCGGAGAGTTGGATGGACATAGGAACTTCCTTTCTATGCGGTCTTTGGACAGAAACAGGGCCGGTTTGCACCGGCCCTGCTGAAAAGGTCAAGGGAACGATCAGTCGATCTCAAAATCCTTGCCGAACTCCAGGCTCCGGCGCTCCACCTTGCGGGTGGCGGCGGTGGGGTCGGCGCCGTCCTTATGGGCCGCCTGGGCGGCTCTGCGCTGGGCCATCAGCTGTTCGTAGAGGCTCACGGAGCTCTCCTCCACCGCCGGCTGGGGCGCGGGCTCCGGCGCGGGGGCGGGAGCGGGCTCCTGGGCGGCGGGCTCGGCGGGGGCCTGGGCGGCGCTCTCTTCGGGGGCGGGCTGACGGGCCTCGTCCTCCCGGGCCAGGTCCCGGGCCACGGCGGCCTGGATATCCTGGGCGGCGCTGTCCGGGTCCACGCTGGGGGCGGCGGGCACCGTGGGCACCGCCACCTGGTCCAGCTGATCCAGGTACTCCATCTGCTGCTGGCAGATGGCCCGGACCTGCTGTTTGTACGCCTCCACCGAGGCCACGGCGGCCTGGAGCTTCTGCTCCTCGGCCCGGAAGCCCTGGTCCAGCTCGCTCTGGCGGGTGGCCGAATGGCTCTCGGCGTCGGCCAGCATCTGCGCGCACTTGGCCTCCGTCTCCTTCACCAGCTTGTCCGACATCTCCTGGGCGGCCAGCAGGGTCTTCCGCATGGCCTCCTCGGTGGACTGGTACTCCCGGATCTTCCCGGACAGCACCCCCAGCTTCTGCTTGAGCAGGGCGTTTTCGTTGTAGAGGGCCTCGTAATCGGTGGTCACTTCGTCCAGAAAGTCGTCCACCATGGCCATGTTATAGCCGCCGAAGGAGGCCTTGCTGAAGGACCTCTGTGCGACCTCCTGGGGTGTGAGCATACCGATCTCTCCTTTTTCTGTTTGGTGGCGCGGGGGGCGGATCAGAAGTTGTAGAGCCCGTTGTTCTCCAACTCGCCCACCAGGTCGCCCAGGATGTCCACGTTGAAGGGGGTGACGATGTAGGTGAAGGCGGCCACCTTCTTGACCTTGCCCTCGCTGGCGTAGGCCACACCGGCCACGAAGTCCAGCAGGCGGCGGGCCACGTTCTTGTCCACAGACTCCAGATTCAGCACCACCGTGCGCTTCTCCCGCAGGTGGTCGGCGATCTCGGGGGCGGACTCAAAGCGGTCGGGCTTGACCAGGACCACCTGAAGCTGGGTGGTGGTGTGGATGTTCACCACCTTGTTGCTCCGGCGCTCGGCCTGGGTGTCGAAGATGGAAGCGGTGGCCTCCCGGCGCTTCTCCGCCGGCTTGGACTCTTCCTCAAAGCCCTCGAACTCCTCTTCCTCCTCGTCGTAGGGACGGGTCAGCCGCTTCAACTCGTCAAAGAAACTCATGTTTTATGTTCCCCTTTCCTCTTTTGTGCCGCGCCCTTGGTCAGGCCCTGGGGCCAAACAGCCCTGTCCCTACGCGCACAAGGGTGGAGCCCTCCCGGACCCCGTCGGCATAGTCCTGGCTCATCCCCATGGAGAGACAGGAGATCGTACCCCTATTATCCCCCATTTTTTGTATTATGTCAACATATAATTGATATATTTTGTGAAAAAATTTTCGGCTGTCCCCCATATGTTGTGCCACCGGGGGGATCGCCATAAGCCCCCGGAGGCGCACATGGGGCATTTTGACCGCCAGTTCCGCCGCTGTGAGGAGCTCTTCCGGGGCGAAGCCGGTCTTGCTCTCCTCGCCGCCGATGTTCACCTCAAGCAGGATATCCTGCACCCGCTCCAGCCTGGCGGCGCAGGCGTCGATGCCCTCCAGCAGGTGCCGGGAGCCCACGGATTCGATCAGGTCCACCCGGCCCACCACCTTGTTGATCTTGTTGGTCTGCAGGTGGCCGATGAAGTGGACCTCCGCTCCGTCGTAGGCGAACTGGTCCAGCTTTTGGGTCAACTCCTGGACCCGGTTCTCCCCGCACACGGTGATCCCCGCGGCGATGGCGGCCCGGACGGTGGCCGCGTCCCGGGTCTTGGTGGCGGCCTCCAGGGTGATCTCCGCCGGGTCCCGGCCCACCTCGATGGCGGCGGCGGCGATCTGAGCCCGGATGGCCTCCACCCGCTCCTTCAATTCCATCCATTCCATGTCAGGCCACCACCTTTCCGTCGTAGAGTTCCCGGTTGGACAGGACGATGGTGTCCCCGGGGCGGAGCACCTTGCGGTTGGTGTCGGTGCCCTGGACCAGGTAGAAGCCCTCCCCCTCCCGGATGACCTCCACCCGCTTGAACTCCACCTGGCGGCCCACCAGGGTGTAGACCCCGGGGGTGGTGGTCCCGTCGCCGTTGTCCCGGACCCGCAGGGCCTTGTCCGGGATGCGGACCCCGGTGAAGCGGGTGAAGATCAGCCGGGCGTTGAGGAAGCGGCACAGCGTCACCCGGCTCAAGTACTTGTCGCAGGAGAAGACGGCCAGGCGGCGGCCGTCCTCCAGGGGGCCCAGCCGCTCCAGGGTCATGGAGATCTGGTCGTTAAAATCGCCGGAGAAGGCCAGGTCGCAGTCCTGGCCCACCTCCAAACGCTGGGCCTGCTCGTCGGGCAGGGGGGCGGCGTAGTACCAGGTGGAGTCGGTGATCAGCTTGCCCAGGTCGCTCTCCGGCGGGGCGGGCTCCTTCCCGCACAGCTCGTCCAACGCCCCGGCGGTGGTCTCCTGGAGCAGTTGGGGGGTCAGCAACGTCTCATACCCGTCGGCCAGGCCGGAGAAGATCCCGCCCCGAGGGGCGGTGACCCGCCGGGTGGTCCGGGCGGCGGAGGCGTTGAGGGCGGCCAACTCCCCCTCCAACTCCTGGGCGGCGGCCTGCAGCTGGGGGAGGCTGTCCTCGTCGGCCTGGACGGTGCGCTTGACCACCAGGCCGCGGATGTCCATCCCCCGGTCCTCCAGGCCGTCCAGCGCCCCGGTGGACACCCCCAGCCGAAGCGCCGCCAGCTGGTCCACCAGCTGGCTGTCCAGGTCCTTGGCGTCGGCCTGGTTGTCCCCCAGGCGCATGGCGTATTGCAGTTGTTCCAGCTCCAGCTCCACCGCCTGGGCCCGGCGGCGGTCGCTCAGGGCGGCCTCGTCCTGGTAGATCATCGCCACCGTGGAGCCGCCGGCCACCCGCTCCCCCTCCCGGGGCAGTACCTCGGCCAGGGCGGCGCTGCCCTGGAGGGGCTCCTCGGTGCGGACCACCACCCCGGAGATGGCCACGTCGTCGTCCATCTCGTAGGCGTAGGTGACCACAAGCTGGTAGGGGTCGGACAGGCCCTGCCAGAGGTAGAATCCCAAATAGATCAGCACCGCCGCCAAAAGCACCAGAACGACGACGCGGATGACCAGCGTGCCCTGCTTCATATGTACTCGTTCCCTCCCCGACCTGGGGGACGCCTTTTACTCCTCCGGCTCCAACTCCATCCGCCGCTCCGGGACGATGGTGGAGATGGCGTGCTTGTAGATGACCTGCTGTTTCTCCTCGGACTGGACCACCACCACGAAGGAGTCAAAGCCGGTGATGTAGCCCCGGATCTGGAAGCCGTTCATCAAAAACAGGGTCACCGGCATCCGGGCGGTGCGGCATCGGGTCAAAAAAGCGTCCTGTAAGTTTTTTGTGTTTTTCATTTTTTGTACACGCTCCCTCTCTGAAGTTGGCATATGGGCCCTGCCGATATGCGGGACCATCATATACCAAGCTCTGTGAGGAAAGCGGTCGAACGGTGGAGGGCGGCGAAAAGATCCGGCGCTCCCTCCCAGGCGATCCAGTGGGTGTCGTCGTGGCGGCGGAACCAGCTGAGCTGCCGCTTGGCGTACTGCCGGGAGCGGAGCTTGACCTCCTCCGCCGCCGCGGCCAGGTCCCCCTCCCCCCGGACGGCGGCGGCCAACTCCTTGTAGCCGATGGCCTGCATACTGGTGGCCTCCGGGGGCACCCCGCTGTCCAGCAGGGCCCGCACCTCTCCGGCCAGGCCCCGGGCCATCATCTCGTCCACCCGGGCGTCGATGCGCGCCCACAGGTCGGGGCGCTGGGCGTAGGTCAGGCCGATGCGGGCGGCCCGGAAGCGGGGGGGCTGGGTCTGGCTCTCGGCGTGGAAGGCGGACATGGTCCGGCCCGTCTCGTAGTAGATCTCCAGCGCCCGGAGGATCCGCTTTTCGTCGTTGGGGTGGAGCTCTTGCTGCCGCTGGGGGTCCACCCGGCCCAACTCGGCGTAGAGGGCGGCCAGGCCCTCTGCCTGACAGCGGGCCTCCAGCGCCCTTCTGGCCTCCCCGGAAAAGGCGGCGAACTGCCGGCCAGCCAGGAGGTTGTCGATGTAGAGCCCGGTGCCGCCCACCACGATGGGGCGCTTGCCCCGGCAGAGGATATCCTCCACCACGGGCAGGGCCAGGTCCACATACCGGGCCACGGAGAAGTCCTCCCGGGGGTCGGCCACGTCGATCATGTGGTGGGGGACCCCGTCCATCTCCGCGGGGGTGGGCTTGGCGGTGCCGATATCCATGCCCCGGTAGACCTGCATGGAGTCCGCCCCCACCACCTCCCCGTCCAGGGCCTTGGCTAGGGCCACGCCCAGGGCGGTCTTGCCGGTGGCGGTGGGGCCGCAGATGACGATAACGGTGTGGTCCAAAGCCCCACCTCCCGGAAAGCAAATCGCTGTGTGGCGTTACCACACAGCGATTATACCCGTTTTTTCCCCCGTTTGCAAGGTCTATCCTCTCCGCCGGGCCAGGAAGAAGCCCAGGAAGGTGCCGCACAGCCCGCCGATGATGTGGGTGAGCTGGGAGACGTTGTCGGCGGTGAAGGCGGACACCAGCTCGCCCCCCAGGTAGATCACCGCCACCAGAATGAGGGTGATGGGGATGGCCCCGTCCCGCATCCCAGCTAAGGACGAGAGCATGATGAGCATGAACACGATGCCGCTGGCCCCCAGCAGGGCGGAGTTGGGGTCCCAGATACAGTGGACCAGGCCGGAGACCACGGCGGTGAAGAGGATGCACCAGAGCAGCGTCCAGCTGCCGTACTTCTCCTCCAGGGGCGGGCCCACCACCAGGAGCAGGACCATGTTGCCCATGTAGTGGCTCCAGCTGGAGTGGCCCAGCACGTGGCCGAACAGGCGCACATACCACCAGAAGTTGGCGGGCTGGAAGCCGTAGGTGCTGAAGAACTGGCGGTTGCTCCAACCCCCGGTGAAGTGGTTGGCGATGAGGGCGGCCAGCGCCGCGAAGGTGAAGAGCAGGATCAAAGGGGCGTTGAACTGGAGCTTGATGATCCGCTTTTTCATGTTGGAGCGCGCCATGGCTTACACCCTCCTCCACACAGGCCCCTGGGGCGTGTCGGTGACCTCCACGCCCATGGCGGCCAGCTGGGCCCGGAGGGCGTCGGCGGTGGCGAAGTCCTTGGCCTTTTTCGCCTCCGCCCGGCGATCCACCAGGGCCTGGATCTCCCCGTCCTCCCCGGCGGGGGCGGCCTCCCGCTCCCGGAGGGCGGCGGCGTGTTCCAGGAGCCGCAGGCCCAGCACCTGGTCAAAGTCGGCGATGAGGGCGCGCTTGGCGGCGTCGCTGAGGGGGGCCTTGAGCACGTCGTAGAGGGCGGTGACGGCCAGGGAGGTGTTCAGGTCGTTGTCCAGCGCGGCCTGGAACTGGGCCCGGTAGGGCTCCGCCCCGGCCTCGTCCGCCGCCCCGTCCTCTGTCAGGGCGGCCACCCGGCGGATGAGCTTGTCATAGGTCCCCTGGGCGTTTTGCAGGTTCTCCCAGGAGAAGGTCAGGGCCTTGCGGTAGTGGCTCTGGAGGCAGAACAGGCGGTAGGCCAGGGGGTCGAAGCCCTTTTCCTCCAAGAGGGAGACGGTCAAAAACTCCCCCTTGGACTTGCTCATCTTCCCGCCCTCGGTGTTCAGGTGGTGGATGTGGAACCAGTATTTGCACCAAGGGTGGCCCAGGTACGCCTCGGACTGGGCGATCTCGTTGGTGTGGTGGGGGAAGGCGTTGTCGATGCCGCCGCAGTGGAGGTCCAGGTACTCCCCCAGGTACTTCATGGAGATGCAGGAGCACTCGATGTGCCAGCCGGGGTAGCCCACCCCCCAGGGGGAGTCCCACTTGAGGGCCTGGTCCTCGAACTTGCTCTTGGTGAACCACAGGACAAAGTCCGCCTTATTGCGCTTGTTGGCATCCTCCTCCACGCTGTCCCGCACGCCCACGGCCAGGTTCTCCTCCTCGTGGTCGTTGAAGACGTAGTACCGCTTCAGCTTGGAGGTGTCAAAGTAGATGTTGCCCCCGGCCGCGTAGGCGTAGCCGGTGTCCAGCAGCTTGGTGATGACCTTGATATACTCCTCGATCATCCCGGTGGCGGGCTGGACCACATCGGGGCGCTTGATGTTGAGCTTTTCGCAGTCGGCAAAGAAGGCGTCTGTATAGAACTGGGCGATCTCCATGACGCTCTTGTGCTCCCGCTGGGCGCCCTTGAGCATCTTGTCCTCCCCGGTGTCCGCGTCGGAGGAGAGGTGGCCCACGTCGGTGATGTTCATCACCCGGGTCACCTCCAACCCCTCCCACCGCAGGGCCTTTTCCAGCACGTCCTCCATGATGTAGGAGCGCAGGTTGCCGATGTGGGCGAAGTGGTAGACGGTGGGGCCGCAGGTGTACATCCCCACCTTTCCCGGCTGGTGGGGGACGAAGTCCTCTTTCTGGCGGCTGGCGGAATTGTATAACTTCATGGCCTATTTCTCCTTTGCGGTGATCCTGTTTTCCAGCTCCTCCAGCCGTCTGGTCAGGGCCTGGAGCTCCTTCTGCACCGGGTCTGTCACACTGATCTGGTCCACATTTTCCGCGTAGTGCGGCTTCTCCCCGGCGATGCGGACGATGCGGGCGGGGATGCCCACGGCGGTGGCGTCGTCCGGCACCTCCTGGAGCACCACGGCGTTGGCGGCGATGCGGGCGTTGTCCCCCACCCGGAAGGGGCCCAGCACCTTGGCCCCGCAGGCGATCATCACGTTGTTGCCGATGGTGGGGTGGCGCTTGCCCCCCTCCTTGCCGGTGCCGCCCAGGGTGACGCCGTGGTAGATCAGGCAGTCGTCCCCCACCTCGGCGGTCTCGCCGATGACGATGCCCATGCCGTGGTCCATCACCAGGCGGCGGCCGATTTTGGCGCCGGGGTGGATCTCGATACCCGTCCAGCGCCGGGCGATCTGGGAGTTGAGCCGGCCCAGAAAGCGCAGGTGGTGGGTCCACAACCAGTGGCTCACCCGGTGGAAGATCAGGGCGTGGACGCCGGGGTATAAGAGGAAGATCTCCAGCCGACTTCGGGCCGCCGGGTCCCGGGCCTGGTAGGCCCGCAGAGTCTCACCTAAACGTGTCATACATACCTCCCTAAAAAGACGAAAACACCCCTCCTGCCCCAGGGGGCAAGAGAGGCGTCAGCGACGCGGTCCCACTCTCATTTCTCACTCGTCGAGCGTGTAACGGCGCTCACCCGCGGGGCGTTGCCCCCGCCGCTCCGGGACGCACTTTCCCCCCTGCGGAACAAGCCCCGCTTCCAGCCAACGGCGTGGGCCTCTCTGCTGTTCTCCTCCGGGGGTACTCTTTCCCTTCCTCGCGGAACATTGTTAGTATATTACCACATCCCAAAAAATGTGTCAAGCGGGGCTCTCCCCCACCTCCCGGCGGAGGTAGCTCATGGCGGGGGCCTGGCAGGGCAGTTTCAGGCGGAAGCGGCTGCCGGGGGTGCGGACCTCCCCCGCCGCCGCCCCGGTATCGTCCCGCAGGTCCTCCGCCCGAAAGGCCACGGGCCGGAGGCCGGGGCCCACCAGCTCCAGCGCGTCCCCCGCCCGGAACTTGTTGTTGAGGACGCACAGGGCCGCGCCCGCCTCGTCACAGCTGACCACCTGGGCCGCCACCTGCCAGGTACGGATATACCGGGCGTCCTGGGTGTACTGCCCGGGCTCGCCGAACCAGAAGCCGGTGGAGTAGTGCCGGTGGCTCACCTTCTCCACCTCTTCCCGCCAGACGGGGTCCAGCGGCTCCCCGGCCAGGGCGGCGTCCACGGCGTGGCGGTAGGCCCCGGTGACGATGGCGGCGTAGTAGGCGCTCTTGGCCCGGCCCTCGATCTTCAGGCTGGCAAGCCCCGCGTCCAGCAATTCCGGGATATGGTCGATCATGCACATATCCCGGGAGCTCAAGATAAAGCTCTCGCCCCCCGCCTCGAAGACGGGGAAGTACTCCCCGGGGCGCTGTTCCTCCATGAGGGCGTACTTGTACCGGCAGGGCTGGGCGCAGGCCCCCCGGGTGGCGTCCCGGCCGGTCATGTAGTTGGACAGCACACACCGGCCCGACCAGCTCACGCACATGGAGCCGTGGACGAAGGCCTCCACCTCCAGCGCCCGGGGGACTTTAGCGATGAGCTCCGCCACCTCCTCCAGGTGGAGCTCCCGGGCCAGGATGACCCGGCTGGCCCCCTGGTCGTACCAGTACCGGGCGGCGGCGTAGTTGGTCACCCCCGCCTGGGTGGACATATGGAGCTTCACCCCGGGGGCGTGGCGCGTAGCCAGGGCGAAAACGCCGGGGTCGCCGACGATGAGGGCGTCCGCCCCCCAGTCCCGCAGCTGTTCCAAATACTCAGGCAGGCCGGCCAGCTCGTGGTTCCGGGGGTTGGTGTTCACCGTCACGTGGACGGCCACCCCCCGGCTGTGGGCGAAGTCGATGGCCTGGCGCAGGCCCTTGCGGTCAAAGTTCCCGGCGAAGGCCCGCATCCCGTACTCGTTCCCCGCCAGGTACACCGCGTCCGCCCCATAGGCCACCGCGGCGGTGAGCCGCTCCAGGTCCCCCGCCGGGGACAGCAGTTCCAGGGCCATCCTCTCGCCTCCTCACGCGTGAAAGAGAGGGCCGGGCCAGGCGGCTCGGCCCTCTTTCGTCTCAGTTTTTCGACAGGGACGCCAGGAAGTTCTGGTGCTCCTGGTAGGTCCGGGAGTAGTGGTGGACCCCGTCGCTGCCCAGGGCGTAGTAGTAGTAATCGGTGTCCATGGGGTTCATGGCCGCCCAGATGGCGGTGGAGCCGGGGTTGCAGATGGGGCCGGGGGGCAGGCCCTTGTAGCGGTAGGTGTTGTAGGGGGAGTCGATGGCCTTGTCCGCCTCGGTGGGCACCTTGCCGCCGTTGAGGTAGGCCAGGGTGGCGTCGATCTGGAGGTAGCCGCCGGTGACGTCGGGGTGGTTCAGGCGGTTGTAGATCACCGAGGCGATCATGGCCTGATCCTCCCCGTCGGTCTCCTTTTCGATGAGGGAGGCCACGGTGAGCACCTCCCGCAGGTCCTTGCCCGCCTCGGCCAACTCCGCCCGGGTGTCCTCCGAGACCATGGTGTCAAAGTTCACCAGCATCTTGTTGAGGACGTACAGGGGATCTTCGCCGATATAGAAGCGGTAGGTGTCCGGGAAGAGGTAGCCCTCCAGCCGGTGGGCGTCCCCCAGGGGGATCCCGGACAGGAAGCTGAACTGGTAGTCGTGGTTGGCGGCCATCTCCGTCAGGTCGGCCACGGAGGCCACCCCTTCTTCCTCCAGCAGGGCGAAAAGCTGGTCCATGCTGTACCCCTCCGGGATGGTGACGGAGATCTCCGTGCGGCTGGCCGAGCCCGCGGAGATGCTGGATATGATGGCCCGGTAGTCCATGTCGGTGTTGAGCTCATAGGTGCCGGGGACCATCTTGTCCGCGCCGTGGGTGACGGCGGAGAAGAGCCGGAAGACGGTCTTGTACTCGATGATGCCGTTTTCCTTCAGAATGTCGGCCACCTTGCCCACCTTGGCCTTGTAGACCACCTCGGTGTGCTCCAGGGGCTGGCCCTGGGAGTCGGTGGTGGAGACGGTGACCTCCCGCTGGGTGAAAACCTCCTCGGGGAGGACCACCGTGGCCTCCCGGTAGGGCTTGTTCAGCGCCAGCACGTCCCCCGCCCAGATCCAGGCCAGGGTGGCCAGGATGAGGGACACGCCGATGACCGCCACCACGTAGAGGGCCGCCGAGGCGGCGGTCACCCCGGCGCGGCGGCGGCGCTTGCGGGGGGCGGGGCGGTGGGCGGAGGACGCGCCCCTGGTGGAGGACCCTCCGGCGGAGGGGCGGCGCGCGGAGGGACTGCCGCCCCCGGCGGACTTCAACTCTCCGGGGTCGGGCCCGGGTCTGCTCTCGGCCATAAAAAAACTCCTCTCAAACTCTCACCCACCTCCCGGCCACCGCATAGGATGGGGCAAAGAAAGGGGTGAGACGCGATGTGGAACAACGGCGGCGGATGGATCTGGATCATCCTGATCCTCATCATCCTGGTGGGCTGCTGTGGCTGCGGCGGCAACAGCTGCGGCTGTGGCAACGGCTGCGGCTGCGGCTGCGACGACGGCTGCAATACCTGCGGCTGCTAAAAATACTTAGCGGGGCCTGGCGGGTGGGGGGAGACCTCCGCCCGCCGGCTTTTTTTCAGGGGTGGTAGTGGACCGCCTGGCAGACCCGCTGGGCGGTCTCGGCGTCGGTGAGAAGCTCCACCAGCTTGAGGCCGAAGGCGAAGGCGGACCCGGCGGCCTCGCCGGTGACGATGTGGCCGTCTACCACCACCGGCGCGCCCCGCTGGACCACCGCGGAGAGCATCTGGTCCTCCATCCCCGGGTAGCACACGGCCTGCCGCCGGTCCAGCAGGCCCAGCCGGGCCAGGACGGTGGGGGCGGCGCAGATGGCGGCGATATAGGCCCCCCGGTCCGCGGCGCGCTGGACCAGGCCCAGGGCGGCCTCGCTGGCCTGGATGGCCTCCACGCCTCCCAGGCCCCCGGGCAGCATGACCATGGTCAGGTCCTCCTCGTCCACCTCCCGCAACGTGCGGTCGCACACCACGGTGATGCCGTGGGAGGAGGTCACCCGCTCGCCGGTCACGCCGGTGAGGGCCACCTCCACACCGGCGCGGCGCAGAAGGTCCACCGGCACGATGGCCTCGGACTCCTCAAATCCCTCTCCCAACAGAACATAGACCATACCTTTTCCAGCTCCTCTCCAAAAAAATCGCTTATGACCTAAAAATCGCTTATGAAAGGAAGGGCTCCACCAGCGTCCAGATCTCCTGGTGGATCTCCTGTATGCCCCGCAGTTCCCCCGCGCCGTCCAGGCACGGGATACGCCGCCAGCCGTAGAAGTCCGCGGCGGCCCCCGCCGCCTCCCGGCAGGCGCGCAGGTAGTCGGTGTCCAACTCGTGGATGTCCGCCTGGGTGTGGGTGGCGGCCTCCCGGCGGCGGAGGTTGGCCACCGCCTGGTCGGTGGGCATATCCAGCCAGACCACCAGGTCGGGCTGGGGCAGACCCAGCTTGCCATACTCAAAGTCCGCCAGCCAGGCGAAGAAGGGCGCGCGCGCCTCAGAGGGCATTTTGGCGGCCTGGTGGACGGCGTTGGAGGTGGTGTAGCGGTCGGCCAGAAAGAGCCCGCCGGCCTGGTAGTCCCCCTGCCAGTCCTCCTTCCAGGAGGCGTAGCGGTCCACGGCGTAGAAGGTGGAGGCGGCGTAGGCGTTCACATCCCCGGGCTGGGCGCCGAAGGCCCCCTGGAGGTACAGCTTGAGGAGCGCGGCGGAGGGCTTGTCATACCGGGGAAAGACCAGGCGGCGGAACGCCCGGCCCTCCGCCTCCATCCGCCGGCACAGGAGCTGGAACTGGGTGGACTTGCCCGAGCCGTCCGTCCCCTCGAATACGATCAGCTTGCCCATGCTCACTCCCCCCGGGCCCTGGCCCCTGCCGCCTGGCACAAAAACAGGGGCAGCTTGGCCATGCGGCCAATGCGGCGGGGCTCCTTGAGCAGGCGGTAGAGCCACTCCAGCCCCAGCTTCTGCCAGCCCTCCGGGGCCCGCTTCACCGTCCCGGCGAACACGTCCAGCGACCCGCCCAGGCCGATGGCCAGGTGGACCCCTGTCCGGGGCCCATGCTGGGCCATCCACCGCTCCTGCTTGGGAGCGCCCAGGCAGACGAAGAGCACATCGGCCCCGCTGGCGCGGATCTCCGTCACCACCGGCTCGTCCTCCTGGAAGTACCCGTCGTGGGCGCCGCAGACGGTCAGGCCGGGGTATTTCGCCCGGAGGTTCTCCGCCGCCCGCTCCGCAACGCCGGGCTTGGCCCCCAGCAGGAACAGCTTTAAGCCCCGCTCCGCCATCCGGGCCATGAGGTTCCCGGCGAAGTCCACCCCGGGCACCCGGCCCTTCAGGGGGCGGCCCAAAATTTTGGCGGCGTAGAGGATCCCCACGCCGTCGGCCAGGGTCAGCTGGGCCCCGGCCAGGTCGTCTTGGTAGTCGGGGTCCCGCCGGGCCATCATCACCAGCTCCGGGTTGGGGGTGACGGCGTAGGAAAAGCCGTCGCCCTGGGCCAGCTCCAGGCCCCGGGCCACCGCCTCGTCCATGGTCAGATCGTCAAAGGAGACGCCCATCACGTCGATCTTCAAAGCAAGACCTCCCAAGACCCCAGGGGTCGCTGTTCTCGTTAGTAGGATAGACACAGGCTATGATACCCAGCCGCAGGGCGGCATTTCGGCATAATAACCAGTATACGGTTATTATACCAAAACATCCCCCTGCCGTGCAAGGCTTATTTGGAAAATCTTCCCCGGAGAACGCCGGCGCCCCGGCGGGCGGTGCCGCCGGGGCGCTGGGGGCGGCTATTCCTGGCCGCTCAGCCTCCCATGTAGGAGAAGTGCATATAGTCGTGGTAGCCCGACTCGGGGGAGTCGCTCCACGCCCAGGCGTCGCCGCCCCAGGACCAGCCGTGCTGGGCGAAGATCCGCACCACCGAGCCGTCCGGGTCGATGGAGTAGGGGTTCTCGCCGGGGGCCCAACAGCTTCCCACCAGGACCTGCCCGTCCCGGATCTGGTAGTTCTCGTTGGGGTTGATGTCGATGGCGGTGCCGCAGTTGTGCTCACCGGTGGCGCTGTCCCCCCGCCAGCCGTAGCCCCCCAGGTCCTTGATGGGGAACTGCTCGGGGTCGTTGTAGATCTCGGTGAAGATGGCCACCACGTCCTCGGCGATGGCGGCGTTGACCAGGAAGGAGCCCTGGGTGCTGTACTTGACCCCCTGGCTGTTGATCCGCCACAGGGGGACGGTGACGGTGACCTGGCCGGCCTGGGCCTCCGCCTCGCTGTCAAAGCGGCGCTTGTTCTGGTCTCCGAAGAGGAGGTAGTGCTTCAGCTCGTTCTCCCCCTGCTCATAGCGGTGGAAGGGCTGCCACCAGTAGTCCTCCATGCTCAGCTCCCCCCGGCTCACCGCGTCGAAGAAGTCCTGCTGGGCCCTCTCCCGCTCGCTCATGGGGTAGTAGACCAGGGTGTACTCCGCGCAGGCGGTGGACACCCGCGTGTCCTGATAGGACGAGAGCCGCCCGTTCTCCGGGTAGAGGGTGTAGTAGTGCAGGGCGTCCAGCGCCTCCACCTGGTCGGAGATCTCATAGGACAGGGACCTGCCCACGGCGGCCTCCACCTGGAGATCCGCCGCCAGCGGCGCGCCCTGGTCGTCCACCAGGTGGACGGTCACCCTCTTCTCCTCCCCGTAGTGCCGACTGTCCAGCGCGTCCAGGGCCCGGAGGAACAGCGTTGCCCCGTCGGCGCGGTGGAGAAGGTCGCCGCCGTTGAAGTAGTACGTCTCGCCCTCCCCCGTCTCCACCGGGGAGCCCTGGACGATCTCCAGGTCGAAAAGCCGCGCCACCGCCTCCTGGTAGTCCGCCCCCAGCGCCGGGTAGTCGGCCAGGGTGTCCCGGGCGGTGAGGGTCACCCGCTCCCACGTCTCCGGGTCATAGGTGATCCGCTGGCCTGTGACCTCCTCCGGGAGGGCCCGGGCCAACAGCACCGCCGTGTCCTGCCGGGAGATGGGGCGGCCCAGGCTGGCCGCGTCGCCGGTCACGTCCAGGAACTCCCGCCCGGCGGGCAGGAGGATGTCCGCGTCCAGACACGCCTGGTAGGCCGTCAGTTCCCAACTCTCCCCCTGGGCCCGGGCGTAGGCGTCGGGGGCAAAGGTCCGGGCGGCGATGGCCAGGCACTGGCCCCAGGTCAGCTCCTGGTCGGGGGCCATGCGCCCCTCCCCCACCCCCAACAGGATCTTCAGCTGGGCGGCCCGGTCCATGTAGGAGTAGGCCCAGTGGTCCTGGGGCAGGTCGGGGTAGCCCCCCTGGGCGGCCCCGGCGGGGACGGCCAGGGCCAGGGCCAGCGCGGCGGCGCACAGCGCCGCGGCGGCACGGTGTTTTTTCATCGCAAAAAGCCTCCTGTTCTCCCGCGGGGTCTCCCCCGCGTTCGACGTATCTCGACCAGATTATACCCCCTTCTCCCCCCGACGCGCAAGTCCCAAAGGCGGGGAAAATTCCCCCGCCTCTCTCCCATGGTCTGGAAAATCCGCTCTTGCGTTTGGCCCCGTTCGGCGGTATAATGGGACTGATAACGCGACGCGGACTTCGGAGGGAAAGGGGCGTTCATCCATGTGCGGCATCGTGGGATATGTGGGCCGGGAGGAAGCCGGGCCCATTTTGCTGGACGGTTTGAGCCGTCTGGAGTACCGGGGCTACGACTCCGCCGGGGTGGCGGTGTACCACCCCCAGGTGGGGCTCCAGGTGGACAAGGCCAAGGGCCGCCTCCAGGTCCTCAGCGACTTGCTGGACGGCGGGAAGAAGATCAAGGGCACCCTGGGCCTGGGCCACACCCGCTGGGCCACCCACGGCCGGCCCTCCGACGTGAACTCCCACCCCCAGGTCAGCGAGGACGGCCTGTTCGCCGTGGTCCACAACGGCATCATCGAAAACTACTCCGAGATCAAGGAGTTTCTGGAGTCCAAGGGCGTCTCCTTCGTCTCGGAGACGGACACGGAGGTGGTGGCCCAGCTGCTGGCCTACCACTACAAGGGCGATCTGCTGGAGGCGGTGAGCAAAGTCCTCCACCGCATCCGGGGAGCCTACGCCCTGGGCATTTTGTGCGCCGACCAGCCCGACCGCATCGTGGCCGCCCGGAAGGACTCCCCCCTCATCCTGGGCCGGGGGGACGGGTTCAATATGCTTGCCAGCGACGTCACCGCCGTCATCCGCTACACCCGGGACGTGTCCTACCTGGACGATGGAGAGATCGCCCAGCTGACCCCCAACTCCGTGGAGGTCTTTGACCGCTACCTCCGCCCCGTGGAGAAGTCCGTCCACCACGTGGACTGGGAGATCTCCGCCGCGGAGAAGGGCGGCTACGAGCACTTTATGGCCAAGGAGATCATGGAACAGCCCAAGGCGTTCCGGGACACCGTCTCCCCCCGGATCCAGGACGGGGAGATCGTGCTGGAGGGGCTGAACTTCGACCGGGCGTACCTGACCTCCCTGGACAAGGTCTACATCATCGCCTGCGGCTCGTCTTACCACGTGGGCATGGCGGGGAAGTACATCCTGGAAAAGCTCCTGCGCAAGCCGGTGGAGGTGGCCCTGGCCTCGGAGTTTCGCTACTGCGACCCCATCGTCACCGACAAGACCCTGGCCCTGGTCATCTCCCAGTCCGGGGAGACCATCGACACCCTGGCCGCCCTGCGGGAGGCCAAGCGGCTGGGGGCCACGGTGCTGTCCATCGTCAATGTGGTGGGCTCCACCATCGCCCGGGAGTCGGACAAGGTCCTCTACACCTGGGCCGGGCCGGAGATCGCCGTGGCCACCACCAAGGCGTACACCACCCAGCTGGCCCTGGTCTACCTCCTGGCCCTGTCCTGCGCCAAGACCCTGGACTCCCTGTCCCCGGAGGAGTACCAGGAACTGCTCCGGGGCTTCCTCCGCCTGCCGGACAAGATGGAGGCCATCTTAAAGCACCGGGACTACATCCAGTACCTGGCCTCCCACTACTTCAACCACTCCTCCATCTTCTTCATCGGCCGGAATCTGGACTACGCCGTGGGGATGGAGGCGTCCCTCAAACTCAAGGAGATCTCCTACATTCACTCCGAGGCATACGCCGCCGGGGAGCTGAAGCACGGCACCATCTCCCTCATCGAGCCGGGCACCCTGGTCATCGCCCTGGCGGGGTACGCGCCGCTGTTTGAGAAGCTGGTGAGCAACGTGGTGGAGGTCAAGAGCCGGGGGGCGGACGTGATCGGTGTCACCTCCGCCGCCCAGACCGGCTGGCTGGCCCCCAAGGTGGACGCCATCATCCCCCTGCCCGACGCCCACCCCCTCCTCCTGCCCAGCCTGGAGGTGCTGCCCATGCAGCTGTTCGCCTACTACGTGGCCCTCCAGCGGGGCTGTGACATTGACAAGCCCCGGAATCTGGCCAAGTCGGTGACGGTGGAGTGAACTTTCCCCTTGCTTTTTCCCCCGCGGTCGGGTAAACTATCCTTATCATAGGCAGAGTAGGGCGGCGCGTGTGCTTCCCCTGGGGAAGCGACAGTGCCGGCGGGACGGGGAGTTGTCCGCCGGACGAATGGCCGCGAGCGCTTGCAGTGCGCCGCCCGCATCCCGCTGCCGCATAGCCGGATGCTCAGACCTCCTGTTGTGCGGCTCCTGCCGCGCCACAAGGAGGTCTTTTTATGTCAAAAACCAGCCAGACCCTCTACCCCACCCCCTTCTCCCGGGCCTACTGGCGGGACGCCGCCGCCGAGCTCTCCGACACCCGGGTCCTGGTCTTCGCCGCCCTGATGATCGCCCTGCGGGTGGCCCTGAAAGGTCTGGGCATCCCCCTGGCCCCCAATTTGAAGATCAACATCGCCTTCTTCGTCAACGCCCTGGGGGCCATGGTCTTCGGCCCGGTGGTGGCGGTGGTGGCCGCCTGCGTGTCGGACACCCTGGGCTGTCTCATCTTCCCCAGCGGCCCCTACTTCTTCCCCTACATCCTGGAGGAGATCGCCGGGTCCCTGATCTTCGCCCTGTTCCTCTACCGGGCCAAGGTCACCCCCCTGCGGGTCACCCTCTCCCGGTTCTCCATCTGCTTTTTTGTCAACATCCTGCTCCACGCCCCCATCACCTATTGGTACTACCAGCTGGTGCTGGGCAAGAGCTACGTCCTGTTCCAGCTGCCCCACATCCTGAAAAACCTCTTTTTCTTCCCCATCGAGTCGGTCCTGCTGACCCTGTTCCTCCACGTGATGATCCCGGTGGCCTACCGCCTGGGCCTGGTCTACGACAGCGGGCAGAGCGTCAAGTTCCAAAAGCGCCAGCTGGCCGTCCTGGCCGCCCTGTTTTTGGCCGGCGCCGTCTCGGTGTTCGCCTATCTGGGCTACTACTACAACACCACCTCCCTCTCCGCCTCCTACTCCCCCCAGGAGCGGTATGAGGTCAACCGCTCCATGGAGGACGTGGTGGCCGGCGATGTTCCGGCGGAGCCGGGGCAGACCACCGTCTGCGTGGTGGAGAGCGCCTACCGCAAGTTCCTCTCCCACCAGGTCACCTACACCGTGGCGGTCTACACCGTGGACCCCCAGGCGCTGGGGCAGTCGGCGGCGGAGGCGCTGGACAGCTATCGGGGCCTGTCCAAGTCCAAGGCCGCCGCGGAGCCCGCCCTCACCCGGATCGCCACCGCCACCGTAGTCCGGCAGGAGCCGGACGGGGCGGTCCTGTCCCTCTCCGTGGTGCCGGACGGGCCGGAGACGGGGAAATAAAACCGGACACGCCCGCATACCTCTTTACTCTGGGAGGTGGCGGGCGTGTACTATTTATGTAAACTATCCGATGTCCTCTGGAACCCGGTCCTGCTGATCCTTTTTCTGGCCGTAGGGGGGTATTACACCCTCCGCTCCGGCTTCTTTCAGCTGCGCTTCCCCACCTGGCTGAGAGGGACGGTGGGGTCCCTGGGGCGGGCGGGCGCCGGGGGCAAGGGCGGGCTGACCCAGCTCCAGACCCTCTGCACCGCCCTGGCCTCCACCATCGGCACCGGCTCCATCGCCGGGGTTGCCACCGCCATCTTCTTCGGCGGGCCGGGGGCGGTGCTGTGGATGTGGCTCTCCGCCCTGCTGGGGATGATGACGGGCTTTGCGGAAAAGGCCCTGGCGGTGCGGTATCGCCAGCGGACCGCCCAGGGCTTTCAGGGCGGGCCCATGGTCTATATGTCACAGACATTATGTAAACTTGGCAAGATCCTGGCCGTCCTTTTTTCCCTGGCCTGCGTCTGCGCCAGTCTGGCCGGGGGCGCGCTGGTGCAGTCCAACTCCATGGCCGCCTCTCTGGCCGCCGCCTTCGGCCTGCCCCCGCTGGGGGTGGGGCTGGCGACGGCGGCGGTCACGGGCTGGGTCATCTTCGGCGGGGTGGGCCGAGTGGGGCGGCTGAGCGAAAAGCTGGTGCCGGCCATGGCGGGGCTGTTTTTGGCGGGGGGCGGGCTGTGCCTGTTCGTCCTCCGGGCCCGTCTGCCCGCCGCCCTGGCGGCCGTCTGGCGGGGGGCTTTTCAGCCCAGGGCCGCCCTGGGCGGCTACGGCGTGGGCGCGGCCCTGCGCTACGGCGTGGCCCGGGGGGTGTTCACCAACGAGGCCGGCCTGGGCTCCTCCGCCATCGCCCACGCCGCCAACGGCGACGCCACGCCCCAGGGCGAGGGGATGTGGGGCATTTTTGAGGTCTTCGCCTCCACCCTGCTGGTCTGCACCGTCACCGCCCTGGTCATCCTCACCTCCGGGGTCTACGACCCCCAGACCGCCCTGGCCGCCATCGCCGGGGGCTCCGTCCCCGCCGACCTCCTGGGCGCGCCCCTGTCCGCCCGGGCCTTCGGGGTGGTGCTGGGGCCGCTGGGGCCGGTGCTGGTGGCGGTGTGCCTGCCCCTGTTCGCCTTCACCTCCCTGCTGGGCTGGAGCTATTACGGGGAGCGGGCCTTGGGCTTCCTCCTGGGCTCGGAGCGGCGCGCCGGGACCTTCCGGCGGATCTTCCTGCTCTGCGTGGTCCTGGGCACCACCTGGGACGTGGGCGCGGTGTGGCAGCTGGCCGACCTGTTCAACGGCCTAATGGCCCTGCCCAACCTCACCGCCCTGCTCCTCCTCTCCCCCCAGGTCCTCCCTCTGATCCCCAAGCGACGGCGGACGGCCGATCCATAGCCGCCGGCCGACCTTCCACCCCCCATGAACTGGGTAACCCCATCCGGCCTGTGGCCGTCAACCCTCCCATTCGTCCCCACAGCTGTCGGCAAGCGCCATCCAGCCGGTCCGCAGCCGCCAGTCAGCTTCAGTTCGGCCCGTAGCCGTTGGCTAAACGCCGCCCCGCAGTCCCAGGCAGCACCCCCGGATCCCAAGAAAAGAGGCGGCGTCGGGCAGACGCCGCCGGGGTAAAAAAGGGCGCAAAAAAACAGACCGGCCAGTTGGCCAGTCTGTTTCTTGTGTCGGCATTACCTATCTTCCCGGGCCGTCGCCAGCCAAGTATTTTCGGCGCAGGTGAGCTTAACTTCTGTGTTCGGGATGGGAACAGGTGGACCCTCAC
>CANQVO010000019.1 GCA_947627325.1 uncultured Oscillospiraceae bacterium
GGCCTTGTGGTTTGTTTTGGTGGAGATAAGCGGGATCGAACCGCTGACCTCTTGAATGCCATTCAAGCGCTCTCCCAGCTGAGCTATACCCCCACGATGCCGGAACCCGTTGAAATTCCCCGAGTTCCGGGCGTATTCACTTTTGATGGTGTCTTTCCTTCTGAGGGGAGCTTTACTGGTGAACCGGGCTCCCAGCTGAGCTATACCCCCAAATGGAAGAGAGTGAGTATTTTGTTTTTTGGACGGGGGCTGTTACACGCTTGTACCGGGCTCCCAGCTGAGCTATACCCCCAAATTCGGCGGCGGGCCGCTGAACAAATGATATGATAACAGACCCGCCGCCGATTGTCAAGCACTTTCTTCGTTTTTTCCGATTTATTTTCCCTGCTGGGCGAACCAGCCGCTGACCACCGGGGCCAGGGCGTCCACCAGGGCGTGCATATCCCAGCCGGTGGTGTTGACGCACAGGTGGTAGGCCGAGCGCTCCCCCCAGCGGGAGTCGGTGAGCAGGGCGCGGTAGCGGGAGCGGTCCTTGTCCACCTTAGCCATGCGGCGCTTCAAATCGTTTTCCGAGAGCTTCTCATCGGGCCCCTGGCGCTCCAGGCACCGCTTCACCTTGCTGGCCTGGTCGGCGTAGACAAAGAGGTTGAAGGGCTTGTAGTCCCGCAACACCACGTCGGCACAGCGGCCCACGATGACGCAGTCCCCCTTCTCGGCCAGGGATTTGAGCAGCTTGTTCTGCTCGCCCATGACCTCCACCTGGGGGTCGATGATGCCGGAGGAGTAGGCAAAGGTGTGGCCGAAGGTGATGGGGTAGTAGGCGGTGATGCCCCGCTCGGAGACGTTGGCGATATACTCCTCGGCCAGGCCGCTGCGCTGGGCCACGGCGGTGATGATCTCCCGGTCGTAGTAGGCCACGCCCAGGACCTCGGCCAGGCGCTTGCCCACCTCCCGGCCGCCGCTGCCAAATTCCCGGCTGATGGTAATGATGCGATGGCCCATAATGCCCACCTCACTTGTCAGATTAGCGGTGTTCCGCCTGTTTCCAGTTTACCCCAAACCCCGCCAAAATGCAAGGGGGAAATCCCGCCGGGGCGCAACAAACCGCCGGGCGGGGGGCATGACCGGGCCCCGGGGCGCATAGGCTTGCCTGGGGTGATCACTATGAAAAGGCAAGTTTGGAAGACCTACGTATTCTGGATCGGGCTGGCCGAGGCGGTGGGCGCGCTGGCCGGATGGCTGACCCGGAGCGGCGCGGAGCTCTACCGCCGGGGCATCACCCGCCCGCCCCTGTCCCCGCCGGGTATCGTGTTCCCCATCGTCTGGGTGATCCTGTACGCCCTGATGGGGGTGGGGGCGGCCCGGGTCCGGCTGACGCCCCCCTCCCGGGAGCGGACCAGGGCCCTGGAGATCTTCCTCCTCCAGCTGGCCGTCAACTTCCTCTGGCCCATCCTCTTTTTCGGCCTCCAGAGCTTCGGCCTGGCCCTTCTCTGGCTGGCGGCGCTGTGGGGGCTGGTGCTGTGGATGATGTCCGCCTTCAGCCAGGTGGACCTGCCGGCGGCCCGGCTCCAGTTCCCCTACTTCCTGTGGGTGACCTTTGCCGCCTATCTGAACTTTGGCGTGTGGCGGCTCAATGGCTGAGCGTCACAGATTATCGGTGCCAAAGGCGTAGTTGGACGAACTCTTGGGGCCGCTGAACATGATGCTGCCGATGGACATATCGTCCCACTCCAGCTCGGAGGCCAGGCGGCGGACAAACTCCACGTTCTCCCGCACGAACGCCGCCATATCGGTGATGGTGTCGTCCTCCGTCTTTAGGCGATAATGGGTGGAGTGGTCGTCCGGGTGCGACTTTTCCGCCACTGTCCACATGGCCTTGAACGCCTGGTAGGCCGCCTCCTCCTCGGCGCTCCCGCTGGGGGCGTCGTTGCCGGGCTTTTCGGCGGGGTCCTCAGCGGGCGCGGCGTCGGGGTCGGTGACGGTGGCCAGGTTGGCCTGGGCGTCGTAGCCCACCTCCAGGCCGTATGCCTCCGCCAGGGCGCGGAGGGGGGCGTAGGTGGTGCCATTGTAGGCGAAGACGGGGACGGACTTGCCGTTCACGTCAGTGGGGTGAAAGGCGGCCCCATTGACCTGGACGTTGATGGGGTCCACCTCGATGGTCATACGCCCGGAGATGGCCAGAGCGGACGCCGCGCCCCCCACGATCAGGGCGCAGGCGAGGAAGCCGGAGAGAAAAGAAGGAAAGCGGCGTTTCATACAAATACCCCCTAAGTAGATGGACTAAATATAGTCTACCACGTTCCGCGGAAAAAGACAATGCCGGATACCTGGGACTTTCTCCTGCGGGGGACGCCGCGACGTGGCCTGGGACGGGGAATAAGATCGCGGCTCCGCGCCTGTGATACAGCGGCGCGCGCCACTTTCCCGTCCCCCTAGACCCCTGGCCGGGATAGGTCAGGCCGTAGACCGCAAAAGTCCGCCCCAAGAGGGGCGGACTTAAAAAATCAATCTGTTTGGCCGACTACATCCGCGGTCCTGTTTTTCCGCCCGTGGAGAAAGCGCCGGATCTCCACCCGGTCTGGAAACACCGCGTAATAGAGAACGAACCCTTTGATGGGCGCCTTGCGGATCTCGTCGCACAGCGGACGATCCGTGCGGTAGAGCTCAAAGGCGTAGGGGAAGCGGGCAATCTGCTCTACCGCATGGTCGAACTCGTCAAGCAGGACCGCGGCGGCTTGAGGGGCTTCCAGCGTGAAAGCCAAATAGTCGACGGCGCTTACAATATCCGCCTGGGCCAGCGGCAGATACTCGATCTTATGCACCCTGATCTTCCTCCGCCCGCTTCAGTCTGGCCCGCGCGGCCGCCATCACCTCGGCGTGACTCAGGCGCTGGGCGGCGCCGGCGGCCTGGACCTCCGCCTCCAGGAGCTGGTCATAGACCTGGCTTTCGTAGAGCCGTTCCTCATAGGCGTCCATGCTCATGACCACCATAGACCCAACGCCGTTTTTGGTGAGAAACACGGGCTCTTTGCTGCCCTGCACCTCTTTCGCGATCTCCGCGAAGTGGTTGCGGAGGTCAGAAATAGGACGAATGGTCGGCATATGCGCCACCTCCTTTTATCATAATTATATGCAATATTACGCTAAAAGTCAACGGGGATTTGCGGAAAGACAGGGCCATTCCATAGAAAAAAGCGCGGGGCTATCCGGCCCCGCGCTTTTTGGTGGGTCATTCTGCTTCGTTTGTCTCTTTGAGCGTTGCGGACTCGCAATACCGCGCCAGGACGGTGGCCAGTTCGGCGCGGGTGGCGGGGGTTTGGGGGGAGAGGGTGGCGCCGGAGGCGGTGCCGCGGAGGATGCCGCTCCCAGCGGCCCACTGGAGGCCGGGGATGGCCCAGTCGGCGATCTGGTCGAAGTCCTGATAGCTCAGGATGTTGGTGTCCTCCCCCACAGAGACATCCCGGCCCTGGGCGGCGGCGTACCGCCAGAGCATCACCGCCAACTGCTCCCGGGTGATGGGATCCTCGGGGCCGAAGCGCCCGTCGCCGTAGCCGATGGCGACGCCCGCCTCCTCGGCCCAGCGGACAGCCTGGGCGTACCAGGCGTCCCCGCTGACGTCGGCGTAGGCCAAGTCAGCCTGGGTCGCCGGGCTGCCCGCCAGGCGGTAGAGGATGGTGACCACGGTGGCCCGGGTAGCGCCCTGCATGGGGGCGAAGGTGGTGGCGTCCACGCCCTGCATCAGGCCACGCTGGTAGACCTCCCGCACGCTGTCGTAGAACCAGTCGCCGGGGGCCACGTCGGAGAAGGGCAAGCCGTCGGCGCCAGCCTTCTGGAAGATGGCCTGAATGGTGTGGGCGGCGGCCACGTTCTCAAAGGTGTACGCCGTCACCGCCCCCACGCTGGCGCCGTCCACCAGCACGTTGGCCACTTCAAAACCCGCCTCCGGGCGGATGGCGTAGCTCTGGTCGGCCCCCCGGCGGACCCGGACCGCCCCGGCGGGGTCGATGGTCCCGCCCTCCCCCGCCGTGGCGGTGAGGACATAGCGGGCAACGCTGGAACTGCCGGCGGAGGCCGTCTGGTACCCGATGGCGTAGGTGGAGAACTTGGAGGCGTAGATGGCGATCCAGCCGTTCTCCTGATCGGCGAAGAAGGTCCCGTCCTCCGCCGCCGCCAAGTCGGGCCGAGCCGCGAGGGCGGTCAGGGCGGCGGCGGGGTCATCGCCGTGCTTACGGTAGACGGTGACGCTCCGCTTGCCGGTAAAATCATAGGGCACGATGATCTCCAGCACCCGGACGCCCGTGTCAGTAATGGCCTGGGTGGGCTGGGTGTTGATCTGCTTGAGCAGGGAGACGTCCAGGTAGAGCACGTCGTCCTTCTGCCCGGCGATCAGTTGGTCGATCTCCTCTTTGTCCGTGGGCTCTTCCTGTTTGGCCACGGTGAGGGTGACGGTGACCGTCTCGGCGGGCGAGGCGGCCTCCGCCTCGGCGATGGCGTCCACGCCGCCCACCACCACGTCCGGGGTGTCCTCCCCCAGCACCTCCACCACACTGCTGACCTTGCCGTTTGGCATCTGGATGTCCCGCTGGCTGGCGTCGGCGTCGGAGAGTTCCACCAGGATGGTCTTGGTCACGTCCGCCCAAGTGGCGGCCACGTTGTAGAGCCCCGCCGGGACGCTGGAGAAGCTGTACCGCCCCTGGTCGTCGGTGACCGTCTCCGCCACCGTCTCACTCCCCCGGGTGAGCCGGACGGCCGCCCGGGGCAGAGGGGCCCCGGCCTGGTCGGTGACGGCGCCGGAGATCTGGAAGGTGTCCAGCTTGGAGATGGCCTCGCGCTTGGTCGCCCCGCAGACGGCGCAGGTGTAGAGCCGGCTCCCCTCCGCCTCCACGGTGGGCTCCTGGGTCACCACGCCGCCGTCCCAGGCGTGGGCGGCCTGGCCGCTCCGGGGCGCGTCGCACTCGCCCACGCCCTGGCAGACGTGCCAGTGGTTCGACTCGTCGTGGGCCCATTCCTCGGCGTAGACGTGGACGTGGGTGATGGTCAGGGTGCCCACCTTGACCCGCTCCGCGCCGCCTGTCAGAGTGAAGTTGGGGTCGGTGACGGCCACCAGCACGTCATACGTCCCCGGCAGGACGGGCTCCGCCGCCGCGCCGTCTTGCTCGTAGGAGACGGTAATTTTCGCTGGGTCGATGGCAGGGGTCTGGCCCGCGGTCTGCGCCACGGGGACGGAGGCCGCCGCGCCGGTGTAGGGGGTCTCGGCCGCCACCGGCTCAAAGGTGGCAGGGAAGGGGGAGATGGTGACGGTGATACAGGTGGGGTCGGTGTCGCCGTGGTCCACGTCGCCCAGGATCTTCCACCAGACATAGTAGGTCCCGGCGTCCGTGGCGGCGGGGGTGCGGCTCTCATAGCCGGAGGCGGGGACGAGCTCCGCGTCCTCCCCCAGGGCGTAGACCAGCTGGCCGCCGGTGACGTTCCCCGCCGTCACCAGCGCCTGGGCCGCGCCGGAGTAGACGAGCCCCGTCCGCCGCCGCACCGTGGCGGAGGAGTCGGCCGGGTGGATCTCCACCTGGACGTTCCCCACCTCGGAGGCGTCCCAGTTGTCCGTGCCCTCCACCATGTAGTAGACCGTGTACGTCCCCGCCTCCGTGGCGGTGGGGGCCTCCGCTTGGAACGGCCCCGTCTCAGTGAGGCTGTACACCAGCGAACCGAAGTTGCTCGCGCCGCCGCTCACCAGCGCGATCTCCTCGCCGGTGTAGCCCGTCGCTGTGGGCGTGGGGGTCTCGGTGACCACCGCCTTGGCCTTGGCGATGGTGACGGTGAGCTGGCCGGGGGCGGTGTCGGTGTGGTTGGCGTCGCCGATCACCTGATACCAAACTGTGTATGTTTTCGCCCTCGTACCTTTTGGTATCTCGGCAGAATAGTCGGCATTATCAAGACTGTACTGCATCGTGCCGTCCTGGGTTTCGCCCGCGGTGACCAGTTCCTGGGCCGCGCCGGTGTAGGTGAGCTCCAGCGCCGTGGGCTCTGTCACCGTGGGGGCGACCTTGCTGATGCTCACCTTCACCGTGAGCGTCACGGGGTCGGTGCCGTAGCGCTCCACGCTCATCAGCGCGTATTCGGGCGTCTTTTCCTCCGCCTTTATGGTGAGGGTATATTCGCCCGCGGTGAGGTCCTTCGGAACGGTCAGAATGTCTCCCGCGATGATCTGGAATTTCGCGCTGTCCTCGCCCTCTATCGTATAGGTAAATTTGCCCTTCGCGTCGTTTCCATTCTCATAGGCCATATGCTTTGACAGATCCAAAGTCGCGCCTTCCCCGTAGGCCGCGCTCACGGGGATCGGGTCGCTCTCCCCGCCAAAGTTCGCCTGCCCCACGGCGTAGACGGTCATATCCTCGGTGACGGGGGTCATCTCGTCAAACTTCTCGCCGTCCGCCGCCCGCGTCTTTGCCCACTTTACAAACGTATAATTGTCCTTTTTCGGATCTTTCGGCAACGTCACTTTTCCGTCCGGGTTCGCGTAGCGCGCGGCGTAGTTTTCATTCCCCTCCGTCGCGAAAGTGACCTTACATACTTTTTTATCGCCGTCACTCGTCAGCACGGGGTAATCGTCCGCCTCGTCGCTGAGCTTCTGGCCCCACACCTGGGCGCTCTGCCCCTTTTGCAGCAGCCACGCCACCTCGCCGGAGGCGAACTGCTCGGCGTTTTTCGCCGCCGCCTCGCCCGTGCCGGCGCCGATGCCGTCGGCGCCGCCGGAGAGGTAATAGCAGTTCACGACCTCGCCCACCATGGTGGTCGGCTCTTCATAGCCCGCGCTTTCCATCGCGTTGATCCCCACCACCGCGCCGGGCACAGCCTCTCCTGTCCCGGTGACCGCGCCAGTGTTGTAGCAGCGCTCCACCACGGCGGGAGACGTGTCGGGTTCGGCGGACACATTCAAGCCCACGATGCCGCCGACGCCGCCGGCCCCGTCAGCCGACACCTCGCCGGTATTCACGCAGTTTTTCACGCGGGCGGCGCCGCCTTCGGCCAGGTTGGTGCCCATGATGCCGCCGATCCCGGCCCCCATCATGGTGGAGGTGCTGTCGATGGAGCCAGACACACGCCCGGCGTTGACGCAGCCCTCCACTGCGCCATCGCTCGCCATCATCATGGTCATCCCCACGATGCCGCCGAACCCGGCGGCCATGACGTCGCCGCTGATGGAGCCTGTCACCTGGCCGGAGAAGCGGCAGTCCTTCACCGCGATCTCGCCCGCATCTTCAGCCATGTACTCCATAGACCCGCTCATCCCCACAATGCCACCGACGGCACATATGATGGTCTTGCTACTGCTCACCGTAACGGCAATCTCGGCAGAGCTGTCGCAATCCGTCACCGTGCCCGTGTTCGAGCCCGCGATGCCGCCGGCCGTACCGCCCGCCCCCATAACATAAGGCCTGTCCGCGGCATCCTCGATGGTGACAGATCCCGCGCTGGTACAGCCCGACACCGTGCCCGCGTTCGTGCCTACGATCTCCCCGGCATAGGGTCCGTCATCGCTGGCCAGGATGGTCCCGGATACGGTCAGGTCACAGATCGTGCCGGCGCTTTCCCCAAACAGTCCCAAAGAGTCCTCTTCCCCTGTGGCGTTGAGAGACAGATACAGTCCGCTGATTTCGCGCCCGTCTCCGTCGAACGTACCTTGAAATTGATTGCTTGAAGTTCCGATGGGCGTCCAGGATGTGCCGCCCTCGCCCTTGTCCGCGCCGTAGGTCGTGGACATATCAATATTTTCCGTCAGTTTGAAATGCTCGTCGATGCCGTTGCCGTCGTTGATATAGTCCCGGAACGCCTCCAGCGTGGCCAGGTTGGGGATGCGGTAGGGGTCCAGCGCCGTGCCGGCGCCCTCAAAGGGGAGCTTCCACACCGCGTAGACGGTCATATCCTTGCTGACCGAAAAATCTTGATCAAAGTCGGCGGGGCTGCCCTGCTCCGTGGCCCAGCCGTCGAAGATAAAGCCCGCTCTGGAGGGCTCGGCGGGCAACGTCGCCTCGCGGTTGCTGTACCACACAATGCTGTCCGGGTCCTTGACTACGCCGGTGATTTGATAGACCTTTTTCTCCTCCTCGCCCGTCAGCGCGGGATAGTCGGCGCCCACCGTCTGGCCCCACACCTGCGGCTCCTGCTTGTCTTGCAGCAGCCACGTCACCTCGCCGGACTGAAACGCGTCTTCCGTTTTGGCCGTGCCTTGGCCTTTCGCGCCGCAGGTATCGAGGTAGTAGCAATTTTTGATGCTGCCAGCGTAGTTGTACCCAATGCCGCCTGCTCTGTCACCGCTGTTTCTGACGTTTACCGTGCCCGTGTTATAGCAATTTTCAACGTCGCCGGTGTTGTTTGCCACAATACCGCCTGTATAGTCTATGCCGGTTACCGTACCCGTGTTATAGCAATTTTGAATACTGCTTGTGCTTGATCCCGCAATGCCGCCCGTATCTTGATCCTTGCCGGTCACCGTGCCCGTGTTATAGCAATTTTTGATACTGCCGGAGGAGCTCTGCTGTCCCGCAATGCCGCCTGTATAGTGGCTGCCGCTTATCGCGCCGGTGTTATAGCAGTTTTCAATGCTGCCGGAACTGCTGGAGTTGCCTCCCGCAATACCGCCGGTATAATAGGTGCCGCTGACATCGCAATTGCTGATGCAGTCTGAGATAACGCCGGAGTTCAATCCCACGATACCGCCCGCATATCTTTGACCGGTGACGCCGCCCGAAACGGTCAGATTTTTGATCGCGCCGGAGTAGCTGACACGCCCAAACAGGCCCTGATAGTCCTCCTCCGTATTGATATAAAGTCCGCTGATCTCGAACCCGCCGCCGTCGAACGTGCCTTGAAATTGATTGCTTGATGTTCCGATGGGCGTCCAGGATGTGTCGTCCTTGTCCGCGCCGTACGTTGTGGACATATCGATCGGCGCCGTCAGCTCAAAATACTCGTCCTTGCCGCCGTCGGCATCCGCGTTGATATAGTCCCGCACCGCCTCCAGCGTGGCCAGGTCGGGGATGCGGTAGGGGTCGCCCGACGTGCCGGAGCCCTCGGCCATGTTGACGGTAAACGTCACCTCCGCCGTGGCCGTCCCGGACACTTCGCCGTTAAATGTGTATGTAACGGTGATCGTGGCGGTGTGTTTCCCAACAGACAGGCCCGCGTTGGGCTGAATGGTCCAGCTCGTGTCGGAGTCGCCCGGCGCCAACTGCGCGTTAGCACCGTGATTCAGGGTAAAACCGTCCCCCTTCAACTGGACGTCGGTAATGGTGACAGTTACCCCCTTGTCGTGATTGGCGATCGTGATCGCCGCGGCGTCCGGCGGCAAATAGCCGCACACCGCCTCCGCAAAGGTCGGCGGGGTAATGCCCAGGTTAATGTGATACACGATCTGGCCACTGCTTTGGGTCGTGATCCCGGTCTCGCCGCGGGTGAGGGTCCCCCAAACGTCGATCGTCCCCTCGTTGATGATCTTCCCATCGTTGTCGAGGACGGCGTCCCTGTCGTCCGCGCCGCCGATGTTGACGTTGCCCTTGTTGGTCATGGTCACGCTTTTGGTAATATGCAGGGGATGACCATCCTTCACATTCAAGGTCTTGCCGGATGGGACCTCAAAATTATATCCAGGCGTCGGCGTGCCGTATATCTCGCCGGTGTCGCCGTCAAAAATGATGCCGCTCCAGCTGTCTTTTCCGCTCTCATCCGAAATGCTGCTGGCGAAGATCACGGCGTTGCCCGCTTCTGTCCCGGTAGAAAAGCTGGTGCCGATGCCGACACCGCCATCTCCGTTGGCGGTGACGGTCCCGCCGGTGATCTCCACCGTCCCGCCGGAACTCTCTTCTCCGCCGCCGATCCCGGCGTTATATTCAGACCCGGTCGCGTTGACGATCCCGCCGGTGATTTTGATGGTCCCGCCGCTACTGTCCTTTAGGGGATCGATGGACCCGCTGCCGATACCGGATCCACCACTCGCGGTCGCAGTGACGGTCCCGCCGTTGATGGTGATGGTTCCTCCGCTGCCACTTTGGCCCCCGCCACCGATACCGGCTCCGTAGTCGCCACCGGTCGCGGTGACGTTGCCGCCGTCGATCGTGATGGTTCCGCCGTTGCCACCAAAGGTCAAGATCCTGTCGGCACTCCCGCCGCCGATGCCGGCGCCGCCGCCATCCCCGGTCGCGGTGACGGTCCCGCCGGTGATGATGATGGTCCCGCCATCACCAAGGTCTCCGCCGCCGATACCGGCGCCATCGCTGCCTCCGTTGGCGGTGACGGTCCCGCCGGTGATGGTGATGGTTTCAGTATTGGAGCATTGTGCTCCGCTGCCGATACCGGAACTACTGCGATTTCCGGTCGCGGTGACGGTCCCGCCATTGATGGTGATGGCCCCATTGGTGCCTTTATATCCGCCGCCGATGCCGGCGCCGAGGTCGCCACCGGTCGCTTTGATGACCCCGCCGTTGATGGTGATGGCTCCGCCGTCATCATTGGTCCCGCCAATGCCCGCGTTATCATTATTACCAGTCGCCACGATGGAACCCGACTGCTCCTCCTGGCCGTAGATGGTCAGACTGCTGCCCCTGGGCACGCCGATGCCCACATTCGCGGTCAGGGTGAAGCCGTCCTCCAGAATGAGGTTGACAGTTCCGCTCACCGTGATGCGGCTGCTGATGGTGACGCTTTGGCTGACAACGTACCAGCCAGTGCTCCACGCGGTGGTTTCCTCCGCAATATCAGTCGCGGAAGGTTGGGTCTGGGGATCGCCGTTGGCGTCGATGTAAGAAATGCTCGCCGCCATCGCCATCACCATCGGCTCGTCCGTCCCGGAGGTATGGGTCGGCGCCGTTGGCGTCGTCTTGTCCTCGGCCGTCGGAGCGCCGCCCCGCGACCCGCCCAGCGGGGTCTCCGCCCGCTCCTGGTGATCGCCGTTCTCATCGGCTATGGGCATGGCCGCCCACGCCGCCGAGGGCAGCAGGGTGAAGGCCATCGCCGCGGCCAACAGCGCGCTTATGATCCGTTTTTTCATCGTTACCATCCTCGCTTTCTCAAGAACGGTGAGAGTTCATCCTGTCCGTGGGACCCCCCACGGACAGGGCTGGGTTAGCCCAGCCCCTAATTGACCTTCCGCCACACGCCGAAAAAATCCATTTTTACAAGTATATTATACCATGTTCACCCATGAACAAGTCAACAGGAAAAGCAAAAAAGTTGAAAAAAATGTCTTAGACCCGATCCCCCCTGCCCCGCCCGGGAAACAGCGCCCCCACGGCATGAAAAAAGCCCTGAAACCGCGGCGGTTCAGGGCTCCTTCCCGTCAAAACAGATCGCTGTGGCTTCCCGTCCGGATCAGTCTCAGGATGAGTACGTCCTGGTACACCTTGTAGACCAAAAGCCAGTCCGGCTCGATGTGGCATTCGCGCATACCCTTGTAGTCCCTGGAGTTGGTCAGATCGTGGTCCCGGTACTTCTCCGGCAGCGGCTTTTCGGCCTGGAGGATGCCCACGACCTCTTCCAGCTTTTTGGGGTCGCAGCCCCGTTTGACCGCCAGCTTGTAGTCCCTCTTGAATTGGCTCGAAAACGCAAGTCTAAGCATTGAGGGCCTCCATCATTTCGGCCACGCTGTCAAAGGGGCCGTACAGATCCTCGCCCTTTTCCGCGTCGTCCATGGCCTTCAACGTCGTCTCGCTCGGGACGTCCCGCCCGATGGAAAACGGGATCCTCCTCTCGTAGATCGACTGCTTCAGGAACACATTGATCGCCGTGGACAGGTCCATCCCAAACTCCGCGAACAGCTCCTGCGCTTTTGCCTTCACATCGGCGTCAACGGAGATGCTGGTCGAAACCTTTGCCATATCTCATCACTCCTTATGCGGCTATTATACCATATTACACTTATATGTCAATATAATATACATATATTTTAACAGGAGCCAGTGAGGTGAGCATTTCCTCCTGCCCCGCCTGGAAAACAACGCCCCCGCGGCAGGAAAAAAGCCCCGAGACCGTAGCGGTTTCAGGGCTTTTCCTTTGGGCTTTAGCGGGGTAAAATCAGGGGCGGGGGCGGCGGGTTTGGGATTTTTTACGGCGGGGCGATAGATTTGGCGGGGGCGCGTCGTTTTAGGGGTGAAGGAGGTGGCGCGTGTGGAACAGGAGCGGGCGGAGCGGTTGGTCGCGCAATACACCGACACACTGCTGCGGATCGGCTACACCTGGCTGGGGGATCTGGACGACGCCAAGGACATCTGCCAGATCGCGTTGATCCGGGCCCTGCGGGCGGACAAGACCTTCCCCAGCCCGGAGCGGGAACGGGCCTGGATCATCCGGGTGGCGGTCAACGCGTGCAAGGACTGGAAAAAGAGCGCCTGGTTCCGCCACCGGGCCCGCCTGGAGGACACCCTGCCCCTGTGGGTGGAGCCGCCCCAGGAGGGCGGGCTGTTGGAACTGGTGCAGAGCCTGCCGCTCAAATACCGGCAGGTCATCTATCTGCGCTACTACGAGGGGTATCAGGTCCGGGAAATCGCCAAACTGCTGGGCGAGACGGCGGGGCTGGTGAGCGTGCATTTGAGCCGGGCCCGGGCAAAATTGAAGACACTGTGGGAGGCGGAGCAAAATGGAACGATATCGGAGTGAACTGGACCGGCTGGCCGTGGATGAGGCCGGCAAGGCGGCCCTGGCCCGGTGGCTGGCGGAGAAGAAACCGGCCCCCCGGCGGGAGCCGCGGGTCCTTCGCCCCGCCCTGCTGGCGGCGGCGGTGGCGGCGCTTCTGGCGACGACGGCGCTGGCCGTGGGTCTGCTGGGCGGCTGGGAGGCGTTTTTCGGTCAGGTCCCGGTGCGGGTGACCGCCCCGGTGGGGGTCAGCGCCGCCAGCGGGGACTACGCCATCACCCTGGAGGAGACCATCGTGGACCAGGACGGGGCGGCCTTTCTGCTCTCCCTGCGGCGCGCCGACGGCGGCGCGCTGGAGGGCAGGCCCGAGCCCTATGGGATGAGACTGGAGATAGCGGACGAAGACGCCAGCCTATACTTTTCCCACCAGACGCCCATTTACAGCGAGGACGGAAAGACCGCCTACTACTGCTTTCAGTTCAGCCACTCCAGCGCGGAGGTGGACGCCCTGGCGGGCCGCCGGCTGACCCTCTCCTACCAGGGCGTCGTGGACAGCGCGTGGCCCGAGGCGCGCCGGGCGGACAGGCGGGAGACGGTCTCCCTGGCGCCCCTGGCCCCCCTGGTCCAGCAGGCGCGGGCGGGCTTTCCCATCCACGCCGATATGCTCGACGCCGATTTTGCCGCCGCCATGGACCAGCTGGACGCCGCCCTCGTCCCCGGCGCTGTGCCGCTGGCCAGGGGCGGCGGGGCGGTGTACTCCCTGGCGGGCGGGGTCCTGGCGGGGGACGGGAGGGCCCTCGCCCTGGCCCTGTGCCAGCCCGACGCGCCGTACCGGGAGGGGGTGTATCTGACCTACGCGGCCGGCATCACCGCCCTTACCGACGTCCGCACCGGGGAGCGCCTGGACGCGGAACACGCCCCCTGGGGCCGCGGCGACCACTCCGTGGACCTCTTCGCCCTGGCGCGCCCCCTGGCCCCGGAGGACCTCCCCTATCTGGAGGCCCAGGTGGAGTATGACACGGTAAAGCTCCTCTCCGACCAGCCCTTTGCCCTGACCTTCCCGGTGGAGAACGCCGGCTGTCTGCGGGAGGCGACGCTGGACCGGGAGTTGAGCGTCCCCTGGGGCCGGGGCTCGCTCTACCGCCTCCAAGCCACGGGGGTCCGGGTCTCGGCCCTAAAGGTGTCCGTCCTCTTTGACCAGCTGGAGCGGGCGGAGGCGGCGCCCACGGAAGAGCCGGAAATTCAGCTGTTCCGCGGGGGCGGCGACCCCATCCCCCTCCGGGCGGAGATCCTCCCCAGCGAGAAGACCGGCGTTATGACGCTTTTCCCCGCAAATCGGAGCGTCCTGATCGACCCCGCCGACGTGACCGCCCTCCAACTGGGCGATACCCGCATCGACCTGCCATAACCCCCGCCGGACAGCAGGCGGGGGTGTGAAAGGGAATGGTCGGGCTCTCAAGCCATCCATCCGCAGGCAACAGAGGCAGAGGCGGCCGCGGCGTGAGCATTAGAAACGCTATGCATCGTTGGCGCATCACGTCGCGCCGCCAAAGGCGGCATCTTCCACTACCGATCCTGTCATTCCGGGCCGCCGAGTGGAAGAAGGAGAGGCACCAATCATAAGCCCCCTCTTTTCTCTTTGGAGTCCAGGACCGTTTCTCTTTTCTCCGCAGAGAAAAGAGAAATGGTCCTGGCCCCCGCGCCGGGAGGCGCGACCTTTGCCCGGTTCGGGCAACAACAAGCCCTTCGTTGAGAGGAAACACCTTGCCTCACGGAAAAAGAGGGCAACCCCCGTTCGGGAGGACAAACGCCGCCCATAGTAGGCGCAAAATCCCCCCGCCGCGTGGCAAACCCTCAATGCCGCAAAAAAGGGGCGGGGCTATCGCCCCGCCCCTTCCTCTCATGGTGGCGTCGTTCGGCGGCCGCTTACGCCTGAAGATACCGCGCCAGGACGGCGGCCAGCTCGGCGCGGGTGCTGGTCCCGCCGGGGACCAGGGTGGCGGCGCTTCTGCCCTGGATCAGACCCGCCTGGACCGCCCAGGCCACGCCCTCCCGGGCCCAGGCGCTGACGGCGGAGGCGTCGGTGTAGCCGGTCAGGTCAGCCTGGCCGCTCACGTCCGCGCCCTGATAGGCGGCGTAGCGGCGCAGAATGGTGGCCAGCTGCTCCCGGGTGACGAGGTCGTCCGGGCCGAAGGCGTCCTGGCTGTACCCCTTTACGATGCCGTTGGCCGCGGCCCAGGAGATGGCGTCGGTGTACCAGAGGCCGGGGGCCACGTCGGCAAAGGCGATGTTCCGGGGCGCGCCGGGCTCGCCCGCCAGGCGGTAGAGGATGGTCACCACCATGGCCCGGGTGGTGCTCTGGTCCGGGGCAAAGGTGGCAGCGTCCACGCCCCGCATCAGGCCGCGGGCGATGACGTAGTCGGTGTAGTCGTGATACCACGCGGCCGCGTCCAGGTCGGCGAAGCGGGCGGAGCCGCACGCTGTAAATTCGGCCTCCACGGCGACCGGGCCGGCGGGCATGGAGAAGGTGTACGTCCCGTCGCCGTTGTCGGTGAGGGCCACGGCCCCGCCGCTCCTGCCGGTGACGGCGAGGGTGGCCAGGTGATACCCCGCGTCGGGCGTCACCGTCAGGGTGACTTCGCTCCCCCGCCGCGCCGACGTGCTGTCGGCCGTCACAGCGCCGCCGGTGCTCTTAGCGGGGAGGGTGATGCTGTAATTGCCGCGGCGGGAGCTGGAGGAACTGGAGGCCGGGGCGGTCCAGCCGATACAGACGGGGGACAGGCCGGTGACGGTGAAGGTGATGCCCTGGTCGGTGTTGGTGACCTCCGGCGTCTCCATCTCCCCGGCGCGGGGGCCGGAGGCGAACATATGGACCGCCGTGAAGGTATAGCGGGCGTTCGTCCCCGCGGGGTAGGGCAGCGTGACGGTGAGGCCGGAGGCGGGGACGCTGTCCTCGGGGGCGTCGTGCCAGGCCTCGGCGCCCTCCTTCACCTCCAACTTGACGTCAAAGACGGCGTAGTTCGCCCCGGCGGCCACCTGGTCGGCCAGGGCCCGCGTGAGCGTCTCCACATCGTCATACAGCCCGCTCAGCCCGGACGGGACTTGGGTCAGTTCCTCCTCCTTCAGGCGAAGCTCGCTGTGGCAGTCGCAGGTAAACTCCGCGCTCTCATCCAGATCTGCCGGGAGGCGGTGGGTGATGGTAAAGTCCGCCGTGGCCGTGACCGCGTTGTAGTTGTCCGTGGCCGGGAACAGGGCCTTGACCGTGTATTCCCCCGCCGTGGTGGGCTTGGTATCGCTATAATCGTCCGCGCCCCGGGCCGCGTAGGTGTAGGTCACGTGCTCCGTGCCGTTGGTGTCCGACTGCGCCACGGGGTCCACATCGGTCTGGCCGCAGAGGTAGTCTGCCATGGTGACGCTGCCCCTGCCCTCGGCCTTTTCGATGGTGACCGTGACAGACTGCGGCGCGGCGTCGTTGTGGTTGGCGTCGCCCGCCACTTGGTACCAGACGGTGTAGGTTCGCGCGTCAGTGCCCGTGGGGATGGCGGCGGAATAGGTGGTCCCGTCAAGGCTGTATTGCATCTCCCCGCCGGTGGCGCTTCCCGCTGTCACCAACTCCTGCGCCGCGCCGGTATAGGTGAGGGCGTTGGCCGTGGGCGCGGTCACGGCGGGGTCGGCCTTGGCGACGGTGACGGTCACCGTCAACGTCACGGGGTCGGCGCCGTAGGACTCCACGCTCATCAGCGTATACTTCGGCTCCGTTTCCGCCGCCTGGATGGTCAGGGTGTAGGACCCGGCGCCGGCGGTCCCCGGGATCGTCAGGATATCGCCCGCCGTCTCCGCGCCCAGGGTGTCGTTTCCGGCGGTGATGGTATAGGTGAATTTGCCGGCGGCGGGGGTCTCCGGCGCGGACTCGTAGCGGACATACTGGGACAGGTCCTCGGTCAGGGCGGTCCCGTAGGTGGTGGTGAGCATAATTTCATCGCTCTCCCCGCCAAAGGCGTTCCGCCCCACGGCGTAGACGGTGATATCCCCGGTGACCGGGGTGGCGCTGTCGAACCGCTCGCCGTCGGCGCTGTTTTCCGTAGACCAGTGGTCAAAGGCCAGCCCGGCCAGCGCGGGCGCGGCGGGCAGAGCCGCCAGTCCGGCGGGGTTGGCGTACGCCACGGCGTGCTCCGCGCCGTTTGCCTGGAAGGTGACCTGGTAGACCGCCTTTTCCGTCTCGCCCGTCAGAACGGGGCCGCTGTCCGCGGGGAGCGCCTGGCCCCAGACCTGGCTGTCCTGCCCGTTTTGCAGGAGCCACGCCACCTCGCCGGAGGCGAACTGGGCCTCGGTCTTCTCCGTCGCCACGCCCTCGCCCTCGCCGATGCCGCCGGCGGCGGCGCCGGAGAGGTAATAGCAGTTGGCGACGGTGTCGGTCAGGGCCACCGGCGCTCCGGCGCTCAGGGTCTTGACCGCGCCCGGCCCCGCGGCCGCGCCGGGCAGGAGCATCAGCGATTCATAGTCATAGCTGTAATTCGCAACGACGTTGCGCCCCATCACCGCGCCGGGAACAGCCTCCCCAGTCCTGGTGACCGCGCCGGAGTTACAGCAGCGCTCCACGGTGGCGCTTGTCGTATTCGTGGACACATTCGTGCCCACGATGCCGCCGGCTCCGATGGCAATTTCGCTTGTATCGTCTGCGTCAAGCGACACCGCGCCGGTATTCAGGCAGTTTTTCACGCGAATGTCGGCATATACGGCATCGTTGGAGCCCAGGATGCCGCCGATCCCGGTCCCCGTCTGGATGACGCCGCCGTGAATGGTCCCTGTCACCGTGCCGGAGTTTTCGCAGTTCTCCACCGTCATGCCGTTCACGGCCTCGTCGTTCATGGACTCATTGATCCCGATGACGCCGCCGATCCCCACCATGACATCGGTCACCGCGCCGCCGTTGACGGCGCCGGTCACCTGGCCGGAAAAGCGGCAGTTTTCTATCGCGGTCTGGTCAGCGAGACCCGCGTTCATCCCCACAATGCCTCCCATGGCGCACCCGACGGCGTAGGCGTCGCCGCCATCTGCTGTAAAGGACACGCGGGCGGCGCTGTCACAGCCTGTCACCCTACCCATGTTCATGCCCACGATCCCGCCAATGTAGCCGCCGAACATCTCAGAGATCGTACCGCCTTCGACCGTGACCGTTCCCTCGCTGGAGCAGTCCGCCACCGTGCCCATGTTCGCCCCCGCGATCCCGCCGACGGCAACTTCTTCCCTGCCGCTGACCGTGATGGTCCCGGACACGTTCAGGTCGCGGATCGTGCCCTCATTGATCCCAAACAGCCCCGCGGACGCCAGTTCGCTGGCCGGGTCGATCAAAAGCCCGCGGATCGTGTGCCCGCCGCCGTCAAAAGTACCCTGGAAGGCGGCGCTGTCGCCGTCTCCGATGGGCGTCCACGGCTCGTTTTCCAGGTCGATGTCCGCCGTCAGCTTGAAGTATCTCCCCTCGCTGTTGGGCGCGTAGGCGTTCACAAAGTCCCGCACGGTCTCCAGCGTGGCAAGGTCGGGGATGAGGTAGGGGTTTTCTTCCGTGTCGGCGACCGGGGACGGCTCCCGGTTGTTCACCAGCACCGGGCGGCCCAGGGACAGGTCGTCCGCCCAGCCGTCGTAGAGGGTGGAGGCGAGGGATCTGAAGTCGTCCGCCGGTTTCGCCGTCGCGCTGCCGCCGCCGGTTTGATCTTCCCCGATGCCGGTCGTCGCTGTGCCTTCCAGGTAGAAGCAGTTCCTGACAGCGGCATTGATTTTGTTGCCATCACCTTTGGGATCCTCGCCCTGTACATTCAGGCCGATGATGCCGCCCGAATGCTCGCCCCCAGTGACCGCGCCGAAGTTGTAGCAGCTATCCACTTTTCCGCCAGAGATAAAATTGACATCGTTCTTACCTACCACGCCTCCGCAGTACCCGCTGCTGTCGCTGCACGTGACCGTCCCTGTATTATAGCAGGATCTGGTCACAGCGGCTTTTCCCCCGTTGTTGTTGCCGACGACGCCGCCGACGTTGTTGGTCCCGGTCACATCGCCGTTATTATAGCAGTAGCTGGTTTCAAAACTCTTTCCGGCAATGCCGCCAACATCGCTTTCGCCTTTCACGGCGACGCCGCTGCTGCAGTTCTTGATCAAGCCTGATTCGTTATAGCCGACGATACCGCCCACACGATCCTTGCCCGTGACGCTGCCCTCCACCCGCAGGTTGCTGACCGTCCTGTTGATCGTCCCGAACAATCCCTGGTTATCTGACGTGGGAGCGTCGATATACAGTCCGCGGATGGTATGCCCGCCGCCGTCAAAAAAGCCGTCGAAGGAGTGCTCCCCCTCCCCGATGGGGGTCCACGGCTCGTTTTCCAGGTCGATGTCCGCCGTCAGTACGAAGGTCTCGCCCCGGCCGTGGCCGCTGTCGCTGTTGATGTAGTCCCGGAACGCTTTCAGCGTGGCCGCGTCGGGGATCTGGTAGGAGGCGCCCGCCCCGGAGACGGTAAACACCGCCTCCGCCGTGGCCGTTTGAGAGGCCCCATCGGCGCTGTATGTGACGGTGATCGTGGCGGTGTGGCCGCCGAAGAGACCGGCCTGGGGCCGGAGCTTCCAGCTGATGTTTTGCGCCCCGGCGGCAAGAGTCCCGACGTCGCCCGCGGTCAATTCAAAGCCCTCGCCCACCGTCACGTTCTCTATGACCACATCGTTCAGGCCCGTGTTCCGGATCACGATGGGCTTCTCCTCCGGCCACGCGCCGTCCGCCCCGTTCTCAAAGGCGATATCGCTCACCCGCAGGCTGTACGCCAGCTTTTCCGGCTGTGCCCCCGCGATGTCGTTCCCGGTGGTCGTGCCCCCGTCGTTGACGATCGTACCGTTGTTGGCGACCGTCCCCTGGTTGTTGAGCGTCCCGGGGTTCATGATCTGGCCGTTGTTGGTCAGGGTCGCGCCCTCGCCCACGGTGAGCGTGCTCCCCTCGGGGATGGTCAGGGTCTGGCCGCCCTGGATCTCCAGATCCTCCGTGAGGGTGGGACTGCCGTACACCGTGCCGCTGTCCCCCTCAAAGATCACGCCGCCCCAGCCGCGTTTTCCGCTGTCATCCTGGATGCCGTTGTTGGTGTGGACCACGGCGTTTCCGTCCTCGCCGGTGGAGAAGCTGCCGCTGGCGCCCAAGCTCCCGTCTCTGGTAGACCGCCCGCCGCCGATGCCGGGGGCGTCACCGCCGCCGGTGGCGGTGACCGTCCCGCCGGTGATGGTGATATCGCCGCCGCCGGAGGGGCCGTAGCCGCTGGACCCGCCGCCGCCGATGCCGGCCGAATCCTGGCACCCCGTCGCGGTGACCGTGCCGCCGTTGATGGTGATGGCGCCGCCGGATCTGCTCTCCCGGCCCCCGCCGATGCCGGCCCCGCCTGTCATATATCTGCCGCTGGGGTCGTGCCCGCCTTCCGCGGTCACCGTTCCGCCGTTGATGGTGATGACGCCGCCATCGGCAAAAGGACCGCCGCCGATGCCGGCCCCGTCCTGTCCGCCCTTGGCGTAGACGGTCCCGCCGTTGATGGTGACCGCGCCGCAGGGCTGGCTCTGCCCACTGCCGATGCCGCCGCACATACTGCTTCCGATGGCGTCCAGTCTCCCCGTCCCGGCGGCCTGGCCGTAGATGGTCAGCGCGTCGCCCTGGGAGACGTCGATCCCCCCGTTCACCGTCAGGGTACAGCCGTCCATCAAGATCAGGTGGACGTCGCCGCTGACCGCGATCCGGCTATCCACGGTGACGTTTTCCCGGACCACGTACCAGCCCTCCCGCCAGGTGGTCTCGCCGCTCTTCACGGGCTGATAGAGCGCGCGGGTCTTCTCCGCGCCGTCGCTGTCCAGGTAGGGCACGGGCGTTCCCAGAACGTCAAAGGACACCGTGGCCGCCGCGGTCACGTCATCTTCACAGGTGACGGTGATCTCCGCCTCGTAATGCCCGCACTCCAACCCCGCCGCGGGCTGGACCGTCCAGGTGGCGTTGCCCGCTCCCCCCGCCAGGGGGCCGACGTCGCCCTCGCCCAGAATGAAGCCGCCTCCGCTGAGCTCCACCTGGGAGAGGGTGACGGTCCCGTCGCCGGTGTTCTCGATGGCGATGGGCTTCGCCTCCGGCTGGGCGTAGCCCTCCGCCAGACTGTCAAAGCTGGGGGCGGTGACGGTCAGTTCATACCGGACGGGCGGGTTCCCGCCGATCTCGCCGTCGATCTGCCCATACTGGTCGATATCGCCGTCATTTTGGACCGCGCCCTCCACCTCCAGCGCCGCGCCGGGGGCCACGGTTAGCGTCGCCCCCTCCGCCACGGTGAGGGTGCTGTCGGCGGGGACCGTCAGGGTCCTGCCGGAGGGGATGGTGATATCCCCAGTGAGGGTGGGCTCGCCGTAGCACGTCCCATGGCCGGAATAGGGGAAGATCAGGCAGTCGTCCCGGCTCACGCTTCCGGCCCCGATCCCCCGCCGGTGGGAACCCTCGGTAAAGATCACGCCGCCGGTGATGGAGATCTCGCTTTCAAAATTGCCGTCTCTGTGGCCGTAGCCGATATCGTAGGAGCTGTTGTTGGGCGAGGCGCTCTTGGCGTGGATCTCGCCGCCGGTGATGGTGATGGCGCCCATCCCCTTGGCCCAGCAACCGCAGCCGATCCCGGCCCCGTTGCCGGTGCTCTCCGCCGTCACTGTGCCGCCGGTGATGGTGATGGACTGGAATTTTCCGTAGATCTTCTCCATCTCGTCGTTGGCGTGGCCGCCGCCGATGCCCGCGCCGTCGCCGATGCTCTTGGCCGCCACGGTGCCGCTCTCGATGGTGATGCTGCCGGCGTCGTCGGTCTGATTGCCGCCGATGCCCGCGCCGCTGGCGGTGTTCTCGCTGGGCTTGTTCGCCGTGGCGTACAGCGCGCCGTTCCCCCGGATGGTGAGGGACGCGCCCTCCGCCACGTGGATGCCGGCGTAGTGGTTCCCGCTCTCGAAGGTGTTCACGCTGTCGTCGGCCAAGATCAGCGTCACGTTCCCGGTCTGAATGTCAAAGGCACAGCCGTCGGCGCTGGTCACGGTCACGTTATCCAGCGTGAGCGTCACGTCCCCGCCGGTGACGGTGATGGTGTTGGCGTCGGTACGGCCCGTGAGGGTGTATTCGCCGTCTCCCTCGAGGGAGACAGAGCCTTCCGCCACATTGTAGTCCACCGCCCACGCCACCGCGGGCAGGAGGGTGAAGGCCATCCCCACAGCCAGCAGTCCGGCCAGCCACTGTTTGACAACACGGTTCATAGAAACAACCCCCTTAGACTTGCGGCGGAGCCCGGCGCCAAGCCGGGCTTCGCGGCATCCCCGCCGCCACTGGCGATCCGCGCGAACGGTAGTTCCTGCGGTTTCGCAAAGAGAAATGACGCGCGTATATTCATACGCGCGTCGCCGTAATATTACGGCGGTGATCTTCTCCGCGCATACACAAGTATTATACTATACTTTTCTACACGCCGCCGTGATTTTTACGAAAGAAATGTGACTTTTACGAAATGCCGGGCCGGAGATGGAGGCCAAAAAAGCGGCCCCTCCCGCCCGGGAGGGGCCGCCTGTCAAGGCGCTTTGGCTCAATGGGTCACGAGGAACATGGCGGCGAAGAGCGCCGCGATCACCCAGGTCCCCGCTTTGACCTCCCGCGCCCTGCCGGTGAACACGCAGATCAGCACGTGGGAGATCACGCCGAAGGCGATGCCGTAGGAGATGTTGTAGGTCAAGGGCATCATCGCCAGGGTCAAAAACGCCGGGACCGCCTCCTCGGTCTTGAGCCAGTCGATGTTCCGGGCGCAGTTCATCATCATGATCCCCACGTAGATGAGCGCCGCCGCGGTGGCGCACCCGGGCACCAGCTTGGCGATGGGGCTCAAAAACATACTGGCAAAGAACAGCGCCCCGGTCACCATGGCGGCCATGCCGGTCCGCCCGCCCTCCGCGATGCCCGTGGAGGCCTCCACGTAGGAGCTCACCGTGGAGGTGCCGCAGACCGCGCCCGCGGTGGTGGCGATGGCGTCGGCCAGCATCGCCTTGTCCATGCGGGGCACCTCCCCCTCCTCGGTGAGCAGATTGCCCCGGGCGCAGGCGCCGTACAGGGTGCCGATGGTGTCAAACATATCCACCAGGCAGAAGGCCAGCGCGGTGGTCGCGATCAGGATGGCCAGCTCCGCCCCGCTGTGCTCCGCCAGATAGGGGGAGAAGTTGAACCCCTCCGTAAAGACCCGGCCAAACGCCTGGGTCCCAAAGTCCACAAAGGCCGCCAGGGGGTTGAAATCCAGACTCTCCCCAAAGCCCGCGTAGAATCCGGGGACCGTGAGGCCCAGGAGGTAATAGAGCGCCGTCCCGCCCAGGATCCCCCAGAGCACGGCGCCCCTCACCCGCTTGCAGGTCAGGACCGCGATGGCGGTCAAAATGGCGAGGGTGACGACCATGGGCATGATATCCCCCCACGTCACAGAGCCGGAGAGCAGGTTGAAGGAGGCCAGGGTGACGAAGGTGGACGAATTTGCCACCACGATCCCGGAGTCCTTGAGCCCGATGAAGGCGATGAACAGCCCCACCCCCGCGGGGATGGTCACCCGGACCGACCGGGGGATGGCCTCGAAGATCTTCTTTCGCAGTCCCGTCACCGTGAGCAGGATGAACAAGATGCCGTCCAGCAGGACGAGCACCAGGGCGTTGGCGTAGCTCAGCCCCAGGCCGAAGCACACCGTGTAGACAAAAAAGGCGTTGGAGCCCATGGCCGCCGCCTGCGCCATGGGCAGGTTGGCCAGAAGTCCGATCAGCACCGTCCCGATACAGGCGGAGATCGCGGTGGAGATATAGATCGCGTTGTAGGACACCCCCGGCAGCTCCGCGAACATTCTGGAGTTGACCATGAGGATGTAGGCCATGGTCATAAAGGTCGTGACCCCCGCCAGGACCTCCGTCTTGACATTGGAACCGGCCTCCTTGATGTGAAACAGCTTCTCCGGCGATAACATGATCCTCAGCACCTCTCTTTCTCAACATACGGCGCGCCCCGCGCGCCTGGTTTGGCTGATATCCCCCGGTCGAAGCGGGGGGCGTTACAGGACCTTGATCCGGCCCTGGGGGAGGGCGTAGGCGGCCCCCACCGTCCCGTGGAGCTCCTCGGTCAGGTAGGTGATCAGCACCTCATAGTCCGCCACGCCGCCGTCCACCACCCGCTCGTTGTCCATGAACAGGTTCAGCCCGTCCCCGCCCTCTTGCAGGAGGTAGTTGTGGGACGCCACGGTATAGACCTGATCCGGCGCAAGCGGCGTGTACGCGCCGTCCTCTCCCAGGACCATGACGTCCCGCACCCGCCGGGCCGCCCCGCAGGAGAGGAAATTGCCCTGGGCGTCCGTCTCCACCGTGGAGGGCACAGAGGTGTCAATGGTGTATTGGAGGCCCGACACCTGCAAAAAGCCCCCGTTTTCCCCTATCGCGTTCGCCCCGTCGTCCGGGGTGGACAGGCAGGAGCGGCTGGCCATCTCCAGGGCGTCCAGGATCTCCTGCCCCGTGGCCTTTACCACGCAGAGGGTGTTCCCGTAGGGCTGTACCTCCAGGATATCCGCGTAGGTGATCTCCCCGGCGGGGAGGTCCGCCCGGATGCCGCCGCCGTTCACCAGGGCGATATCCGCGCCCGACACCGCCCGGTACGCGTCCGCGCAGAGGTCCCCCAGGTTGGTCTCCCGGTTTCGGACCAGCCGCACGCCGGAGGCGGAGACGGTGGTGAGCGCCACCTCAGACACCGCCACGCGCTCCGCCCACTGGGCCTCGAAGTCCTTCTCCACGCTCTGGATATAGTCGGCCATGTCGCCGTCCGCCTCCGGGTAGGTCTCGATCAGCTCCGCCCGAAGCGCCCCGTCGGCGGGGATGGTCAGGCGGCCGATGTTGCCGAGCCCCGTGCCCGTGGAGGACAAGAGCACCTCCTCCCCCTCCGCGTTTTGGACGGTATCGGCGGGGATCACGCTGTGGGAGTGGCCGTCCAGCACGGCGTCGATCCCCCGGGTGGCGGCGATCAGGTCCGGGGCGGTGAAGGCCGCGGAGGCCCCGTCCGTCCCCAGGTGGGAGAGGACCACCACATAGTCCGCGCCCGCCTCCACGCAGGCGTCCACGTTCTCCTGGACGCGGCCGTACAGCTCCGCCTCGCTCTGGCCGTAGAAATCGTACACGTAGTTCCCCGCCTCGTCCCGGAAGTACGCCGGGACGGACTCCACGACGCACTCCGGCGTGGACACCCCGATAAAGGCCACCGCCACGTCCCCATAGGAGACGATCTGGTAGGGCAAAAGCCGGGAGAGGAAGGGGGACTCGCCCTGGCCGGTATAGCGGATGTTACAGCCCAGGTACTGCGCGCCGGTGAGGGCCATGAGCCGGTCCAGCTGTTCCATGCCGTAGTCAAATTCGTGGTTGCCCAGGACGGCGAAGTCGTAGCCCGCCCGGGCCATCAGCTCCGCCGGGTACTCCCCCCGGGAGATCGTCCCCATCACGTCCCCCTGCAAGGCGTCCCCGCAGTCCACCAGCGTGACGTAAGGGGTCTCCTGTTCGCACTGCTTTCGGTAGGCCGCCAGCCCGGCGTAGCCGATGGCGTCCTCCCCGGCGCAGTGGACGTTGTTGGTGTATAAGATGACGATATCCTCCGCCCTCGCCCCGTCCCGGGACGCGCCGCAGCCGCCCAGCATCAGCGCCGCCGCGAGCATGACGGCCAGAAAACGCCGCCGTTTTTTCTCCATGGTTCCTGCACCTCCCTCTTAAAATACGATGGTCACGGTGTTGACCCCATCCGCGTAGGCGTGGGCGCTGTTCTTGGTCCGGCTGACGGCCAGGGCCACGCTCAGCTGGTCGCCCTGGGTCAGCGGGTCAAAGGCCTCCCCGCTCCAGCGGATGACCGCCTCGCACCCGCTCCCGTCCTCCCGGCAGAGGGCGTCGAAGGTCAGGTCGCACCCGCCGTCCGGCAGGGCGGGCAGGATGCTCGCCACGCACAGCTCCTCGAAGATCTGCTGGTATTTGAGGGATTGCCGCGCGCTGAGCAATTGCTTGCGGGCAAAGCGGTCGATGTCGCCCGCCGCGCCGATGAAGTCGAACTCCCTGGAGGCGATCTCCAGGTGGAGGGTCTTGAGCCGGTGGACAAACACCCGGCAGCGGTCGGTCTTGGGGTGGTCGAACACCTGCTCCGGCGACCCCTCTTCAAAGACAACGCCCTCGTCCATGTAAAACACCCGCGTGGACACGTCCCGAGCGAACTTCATCTCGTGGGTGACGATCAGCATGGTCAACCCCTGCTCGGCCAGGCCGCGGATGACCGCCAGCACCTCCCCCACCATGGTGGGGTCCAGCGCGCTGGTGGGCTCGTCAAAGAGCACGATCTCCGGCTTCATGCCCAGGGTGCGGGCGATGGCGACGCGCTGTTTCTGCCCGCCGGAGAGCTCGTCGGGGTAGTTGAGCGCCTTTTCCGCCAGCCCAACCCCGGCCAGCAGGCGCATCCCCTGCTCGTAGGCCTGCTGCCGGGTATAGCCCAGCAGCTCCACCGGCCCCAGCATGATGTTTTCGATCACCGTCAGGTGGGCGAAGAGGTTGAAGCTCTGGAACACCATGCCCATCCGGCGGCGCACGGCGCCCAGCTGGGCCGGCTTCACGCCGGTCACCGACCGGCCAAACACCTGGATCTGCCCGTCCGTGGGCGTCTCCAGGCGGTTGATACAGCGCAGAAGGGTGCTCTTGCCCGTGCCGGAGAGCCCGATGATGGAGATCACGTCCCCTTGGTTGATGACGGCGTTGACGTCCTTCAGCGGCGTGGCGTTGGGGAACACCTTCTTCAAGTGGGAAATGGTGATCACCGGCTCCCCACTCCGCTCCGCCGCCGCCTCCTCCGGGGCCTCCGGCAGGGGGGCGCTCCGGTCTACCCCCTTCGGCTCCCGGCGACGGCGGCGGGGGTCGATCTTCCGCTCCACCAGCCCCAGCAAAAGGGTCAAACACCACGCCAGCAGGAAGTACACCACCGCGGTGAGGATCAGCGGGAAGAACGCCTCAAAGGTGCGGCTGCGGATGAGGTCGGTGGCCTTGGTCAGGTCCTGCACCGCGATATACCCCACCACCGAGGTCATCTTCACCATGGAGATGAATTCGCCCTTATACACCGGCAGAATGTGCCGGGCCGCCTGGGGCGCGATGATCTTGACAAAGGTCTTGACCCGCCCAAAGCCCATGGCGGCCGCCGCCTCCCACTGGCCCACGTCCACGGCGTCGATGCCGGTGCGGATCATCTCCGAGACATAGACGGCGAAGTTGATGGAAAAGCCGATGATGGACACCACGATCCCGTCCAGCCTGGCCCCGGCGAAGACCACGTAGAAAAGCACCATCAACAGCACCAGCACGGGGATGCCCTGGACCAGCCGGACAAAGGCCGCGGTGACGCCGGAGACGACCTTGTTGCGCCCCCGGCGCAGAAGGCACAGCCCAAAGCCCAGCACCGTGCCGATCAGCGCCGAGAAGATGGAGATGACAAAGGTGACGCCCAGGCCGGAGAGGATCATCCGCCAGCGGTTTTCCTGGATGAAATTCTTATAAAAGCTGTCCTTCAGCCCGGCCCAAAAGCCCGTCTTCTCCGCCTTCACGGCCACGCCCATATCCTCCGCCCGGACGATGAGCGTCATGCCCCCCACATAGTGGGAGGTGGGGAAGTCTATGCTCGCCTTCCGCTCGTCGGTGATGCTCATGGCGCCGGAGACGATATCCGCCCGCCCGCTGTTGAGCATCTGGATCAGCGAGTTGAAGGTGCCCTGTGTGATCTCCAGCTTCATCCCCAGCTCCTTGGCGATGAGGGTGACCAGCTCCACCTCATAGCCCAGGGACTGGCCGTTTCCGCCCACATAGCTCATGGGCTCCTGGGTGGAGTCGTGGGCGTAGCGCAGGGTGCCGTTGGGCGCGTCGTATTCGCCCACGTCGATGGTCTTTTTGCTCTCGTCCGCGCTCAGCCACTTCTCCCGCAGGGCGTCCAGGGTGCCGTCCTGGGCGTACCGCTCAATGATGGCGCTGATCTGGTCGGTCAGCGGGCTGTCCTTTTGCAGGCCCAGGCCGTAGCTGTCCGGCGCCACCGTCTCGGGGAAGATCGCCAGGTCCGGCTGCCGGGCCACCGCCAGCTGGGCCACGGGCATATCGTGCGCCACGGCGTCCAGCGTGCCCGACTGCAGGGCCAGAAGCATGGCGGAGGCGTCGTCATAATACTTAAACTCACAGCCGCTTACCACGTTGTTGACAAGCTGATCCGCGATGCCGCCCGACATCACGCCCACCGTGGCGCCCGCGAAGTCCTGGAACGTCTGGTAGCGCGCCTCGAACTGCCCCCGGTTGGCCACCACCGCCACCACGCCGCCGGTGTAGTCCGGCGCGGAGAAATTCACGCTCTCCGCCCGCTCCTCCGTCACCGTCAACCCGGAGGCCGACACGTCGTAGACGCCGGTGGCCAGGCCCGCGAAAATGGAGGCGATCTCCGCGCTGGTCACCTCCAGGCCGTAGCCGCGGGCCTTGCAGAAGCGGGCCATCAGGTCCACGTCATAGCCCACGATCTGGTTGTCCTTGATGTAGCAGAAGGGCGCCACGTCCGTCTTCACCGCCATGCGGATAACGCCGTTGTCCGCCGGGAAGGTGGTCCAGTCCTCCACCACCTTTTTGCTCTCGTCCATGCTGATCCAGATCCCGTCGATCTCCTCCAGGGTGCCGTCCGCCTGGATCTGGGCCAAAAACTCGTTGTACTCGTCCCGCAGGGCCGCGCCCCGCTCAGTCTTGGACCAGGCGGCGGCGTAGCTCTCCTCCACCAGCACGTCGGGGAGGTAGGTCACCTCCTGGTTTTCCAGGCACAGCAGACGGGCGATGGGCTCGTCCATCAAAAAACCGGCGATCTTCCCCTGGGCCGTAGCCAGGGCCAGGTCCGGGACCCGGTCGTAATACTTCTTGTCCGCGTTTTGGATCAGGTTGTCGGTGTGGACGTCAAAGCTGGAGCCGGTCATCACGCCCACGGCCTGTCCGTCCAGCTGACGGATATCGGTGATGGGTTCGTTTTTCCCGCCGCCCTTTCCACAGCCCGCCAGAAGCAGACAGGCCAGGACCATGGGAACCAGCCGGTGGAGACAGAACTTCCTTTTCAACCGTACCACCCCTTTATTTTGTTTTCCGGGCCGGGCCGCGCGCGCTTACGCCGCGCTCTTTCTCAGCTTGGTCTTGTCCAGCATCCCCACGCTCTCCGCCGCCAGCGCCACCTGGGCCTGCAGGCAGGCCTGGCCGGCGGCCGTCATAAAGAAGTCCATGATCACGTTGATGGCCGCCGCCAGGGCGAGGGCCTCATCGGGGATGCCCAGCTGGGCGAACATCACCGTGAACACGGAGAGGGGGCCGCCGGGGATCGGCGGCACCGCCATGGAGAGGAGCCCGATGGTCAAAACCGACATGAACAAAAACAGCGGCGTGATGGGGATGCCATAGGATTCCGCCATGCACAGGTCCATGATGAAAAGGCCCACCACAAACCCCGGCTTATAGAGCACCTGCCCCAGGGGGATGGCGAAATCCGCCATCTTTTTCGGGATGCCCAGCTCCTTGACGCAGGTCTCCAGATTGGTCGCCAGGGCGGCGGCGGAGGAGGCGGTGGTCAGGGAAATCAAATACGCCGGGAGCATTTTCTTCAGCAGCAGACTGGGGCTGACCTTCAGCCGGAACGCCGTCCAGAACACATAGAACAGCGGCAGGACAAAGCACGCCGGTATGGACAGGGCGAACACCTTGAACAGGCTGGAAAACTCGTTGCCAAAGTCGGAGATCACCAGGTTGAACAGGCTCAAGAACACGAACAGCGGGATGATCTTTCCCAGCACGCTCATCAGAAACTGCACCGCGTCGTACAGCTGCATCAGGGTGTTTTGGGCCGCCGAGACCCGCTCCCCCAAGATCAGAAGGGCGACGCCCACGCAGGCGCCCAAAAAGACCAGCTGCAGCGCGTTGCCGTTCAAAAACGGCGAGATGATATCCGAGGGCACGATATTCAGCACCATCTGATAGATCTCCGTAAAATTGCCGGAGATATGATTGCCCGCCGTGGACACCGGGAAGATCAGACTGCCCGCCAGGGCCATGACCGCGGCCAGGATAAACGTCCCCCCGAGCATACGCAGGATCAGCTTTTTGCCCACCTTGCCCACCACCGACAGATCGCCGATGCTCACGATACTGCAACAGAGGGCCAAAAACACCAGCGGGGAGGACACCGCCCGGAGGGCGCCCAGGATCATGTTGAACAGCGGCTCCGTGATCGAGAGGGCCACCGCCTGGATGGGCGGGAAGCGCCTGGCGGCGGCGCCCAGGAAGACCGCCAGGAAGACCGCGGCCATCAGCAGGGCGACCTGGCCCATGGACGACTTTTTCTTCCTGGGGTTGCAGACCAGGCAGTTTCTCCCGTTCTTATAGACGTATGTAAAGGACAGCCCCGCCTGGGAGAGCAGATGACTGCTGAGCACCAGCGCCTCGCTGTCCCACGCGTCCATGGCCGGACCCTCCACGCTGACCCGCAAAAAGGCCCGCCCAAAGCTCTTTCCGCTGTCCACGTGGACCGGCGCGCCCTCCAGAGACTCCAGCCATACGCCCAAGATCTCCTCCAGGGACAGGCGCAGGCGGATGATATCCTTGCGGTCCGCCCCCGCCTCCGTGAGCGTCCGCACGCAGATCTCAGATACCTCGTCGATCGCCCGCGCGGACAGGTCAAATGTTTCGCTTAGATTACTTACCATGCCGATCATCCTCCTGTGACGGCCGCTTTTCCGCCTCCCGGCTCCTCGCCGGGGTCAAGCGACGCCCTCTCGCGTTCTCCCGGCTCCCCGCCGGTTTTTTCGCCGCGGTCTTTTACTGGATGATCCCGTGGTCCCGGGCCAGCGCCGCGATGCTCCGGTCGTAGGTCGCCTCCGCCTCCTTGGAGAAGAAGCACCCCGGCACGCCCTCGTCGTGGTCCCGGTGATGGGCCACGCAGGCACAGCACTTGCCGTGCCGCGGGCAGTCGTAGGTGCAAGGGCAGTCCCGATCGTTGTCGCACAGGTTTTTCATGGTCCATTTCTCCTTTTGTTTGTTTTCGTGCACGGCGGGCGCAAGTCCGCCCATGCCGTTTATTTTTTATACGCCGCCCATCGTCGGCAGAAAAGCGCCCTTCTCTTTTCCCCGTACTTAACCGGCCTTCCATGGGCTTTTTCCGCAAATAGCATTTCTATTAAATAGCAATTTTCCGCCAAAGTCAACAAAAATTTTCCGTTTCCCTCTCCTAGTCCCCATAGCCTTCACAAGCTATTTAGATCTAAAATTTAGATCTATTGACAAAATCATTCGGAGGTGATATCATGTCAATCACTACAAAAAAGGAGGCGGCTTTTATGAAGCGCTACTATTTGACGCCGGTTCACCAAAAGGACAAAACGTTCTATGTCCTGGTTGCGGATCCCCGTATCATCGTAAAGCTGCTTGTCAACTACGAGGCTGGAGCGGAGCAGGATACCCAGCGGCCGTGGGAGGCAAAGCGGGTCAGAGAAATCGCTCGTTATGTCTCTGGAAAATTCAAGGACGATGAGAACAGAAAGGCCACCGGGCTGATTCCCAACGCGCCAACTCTGAACATCAAAGGCAAGATCAGTCTGCAAAAAGATGAGAATGGTATGTGCTACATTGACTTGCCCGAGTCTAAAGCCGAGTTAGAAGAGTATGAGGGGACGGTTGACGCCATTGATGGCCAGCACCGTATCCGGGCGTTTATGGAAGAGTATATTGACGTGGCTCTCGCGGCGGATACGGTGTATGAGATGATTTTCGCTGTCTTTTTCCAGCTGTCACGGGACGAAAAGAAAGAGATTTTTATGATTACCAACGAAAAGCAGGTCAAGGTTTCCGCAAACTTGCTCCATATGTACAAGCGGGAACTGAATTTGCTGAAAGGCGATGAGTATATTTACGACCTTGTGGAACTGCTAAATCGCGAGGATTATGCTCCGCTTAAAGGTCGAGTGATGATGGGGTCTCAAAAAATTAAGAAGGGGTATCAGGAGAGCCAAATCTCTAAAATCTTGAACAAATCTGGATCTTACAGGGAACTGGAATCGCTTGTACGAGGGGGCGACCTCAACACGATGGCTAAAATCATTTCCAATTACCTGCGCGCGTGGCAGGATATATACGGCGTATCCTATCAAGATCCCGGGAAGGATACGCTGACTAAAATCAGCGGCTTGCGGTATGTGTTCTACTTATTCCCCGTAGTCCTGGACATTTTGGGCCAGCGCCAGAAAACGGCGACTACTGCCGAGTTTAGGGCCATTGTTGAAATGCTTCCTGACGCGGTTGGCGTGGAGGATGTTTTTACGGATCCCTCCACGGCGGCCGCGTATAAGGGAGAAGGCGCCACCGTTACGCTTGTGAAGCAGCACAGTTCGAAGCTAAGAGCATACGAGCAGACACACAAGAACCGCTTTGATATTTCGGAGGGCATTTAATGAACCTGGGTAAAATTGCGGACCTTCTCGCGGTGAATGGAATTGAGGAATCCGTATTTCTCGAGAAGCTCTACCGCGCCCTTCTGCTCAGTGTGTTTGAAGTTGTGTGCAAGGAGATAAAAAAGCAAGGCGTTAAAACGATGGAAAAAGAGAACTTTCGAAAATTTAAGAATAAAGTCATTCCAACCAGGGGGATCGTCGCACGCTACGCTGGTTGTCAACTGCCCGACGAAGATTATGCGGAGATGGCAAGGCTGCTAACCGCTTTCTTTCGGACGGGAAGCCCCAGAAAAAAATTTCAGGACGATTACCGCGAACAGCTGATAAAGAGGCAGGCCGGACAATGCGCCATCTGCCATGCCCCCATTACAGCCAAGGGCGCCCACCTGGATCATATTGTGCCGTGGGAGTACGTGGGAGACAACCTGGAGGACAACTATCAAATGCTGTGCGGGATATGCAACCAAAGGAAGGGCACAGCTGCATATTTTGAATTTTCTATGCTTCTACTCAATAAGAGCTCGCTTCGGACAGAAAGGCTTAAGGCGCACGCCGGATAGGGGGCGCTTGGTCACTTGCGCTCAAACGGCGCGGCGGTTTCGTTTGCCGCGGCAAAAAATCAGGCCACAGGGCGTTAGCCTTGTGGCCTGATTTTTGGGTTTTTCTCGGTGGGATGCCGTAGTAGCCCTGGCCCAGGGCCTTGGCGTGGCCAAAGCCGTATTCCTCCGTCGCGTAAAGGCCGCCGCCCCGGCCGGACCAAAATTCGACATTTTTATCCAAACCTCCTATCATAAAGGCACAGCTTTTATGACAGGAGGTTTTCGTATGGACACGCTGAAGGAGCAGGTGGCGGCCTATTTGCGCCGCTGTGAATTTGAAAAGGGGCTCTCGGCGGACACGCTGAAGGCCTATCGGGGGGATCTGGCGCAGTTTTGCCGCTTCGCGGGGGCCCGGACGGTGGACAAGGCCCTGCTGGGGGAGTACGCGGCCTTCCTCAACAGCCGCTACGCCCCCCGGTCGGTAAAGCGCAAGCTGGCCAGCCTCCGGGCGTTTTACGCCGCGCGGGAGGAGGACGACCCCGCCCTGGAGTCCCCCTTCCACCGTCTGCGCCTCCACATCAAATACCCCCGGGAGCTCCCCCGGGTGGTCCCGGAGGAGCTGGTGCGGGCCCTGCTCCAGGCCGCCTACGCCCGGTACCGGCGGGCCCAGAGCCGCTGGGCCCTGCGGGACGCGCTGGTGCTGGAACTTCTTTTCGCCACGGGGATGCGGGTATCCGAGCTGTGCGCGCTGACCCCGGAGACCTTTCAGTTCACCGCCGCCTCCCTGCGTCTGCTGATCCGCGGCAAGGGGCGCAAGGAGCGGGTCCTGGAGGTCGCCGCCGACGAGGTGGTGGCGCTGGCCCGGCGGTATTGGGAGGCGTTCGGGCCGGCCATCCACGCCACCGGCGCCGTCCTGCTCAACCGCCGGAGCCGGCCCCTCCAGCCCCAGTCGGTGCGGCGGATCATCGACGACTATCAGGCGGCGGCCCAGTCCTCTCTCCACATCACGCCCCATATGTTCCGCCACACCTTCGCCACCGCCCTTCTGGAAAACGGCGTGGACATCCGCTACATCCAGTCCCTCCTGGGCCACAGCTCCATCTCCACCACCGAGATCTACACCCACGTAGCCACCCGCCACCAATCCCTCCTCCTGGCCGAAAAACACCCCAGGAGCAAGATGAACTTTACCCTATAAACACCCCCCAGCCCGCCGACTCCCCGGCGGGCTGGACTTATATAATGGCGGATAATCGTGAATTATCGGCTGTAC
>CANQVO010000020.1 GCA_947627325.1 uncultured Oscillospiraceae bacterium
TCCTTGATCTCCTGGGTGCGGCCCTGGTTCCAGAACTGGGTGCCGATGTAGCCGCAGGTGCGCCGGGCCACGTTCATCTTATCCTGGTCCTCGTTGCCGCACTGGGGACAGCGCCACACCAGCTTGCCGTCCTCCTCCACGACCTCGATCTCCCCGTCCCAGCCACAGCACTGGCAGTAGTCGCTCTTGGTGTTCAGCTCGGCGTACATGATGTTGTCGTAGATGAACTTCATCACCTGGAGCACCGCCTCCAGGTTGTCCTGCATATCCGGGACCTCCACATAGCTGATGGCGCCGCCGGGGGACAGGGTCTGGAACTGGGACTCGAAGCGGAGCTTTTCAAAGGCGTCGATCTCCTCGGTGACGTGGACGTGGTAGGAGTTGGTGATATATCCCTTGTCGGTGATGCCGGGGATGATGCCAAATCGCTTTTGCAGGCACTTGGCGAACTTGTAGGTGGTGGACTCCAGGGGGGTGCCATAGAGGGAGAAGTCGATATTGCTCTCCGCCTTCCACTTGCGGCAGGCGGCGTTCATATACTCCATGACCTCCAGGGCGAAGGGGGTGGCCTCCGGGTCGGTGTGGGACTTGCCGGTCATGAACTTGACGCACTCGTAGAGCCCGGCGTAGCCCAGGGAGATGGTGGAGTAGCCGTTGTAGAGGAGCTTGTCGATGGTCTCCCCCTTCTCCAGCCGGGCCAGGGCGCCGTACTGCCAGAGGATGGGGGCGGCGTCGGACAGGGTGCCCTTCAGCCGCTCGTGGCGGCACAGCAGGGCCCGGTGGCACAGCTCCAGCCGCTCGTCAAAGATCTCCCAGAACTTCTGCAGGTTGCCCGCCGAACTCAGGGCGATATCCACCAGGTTCAGCGTGACCACGCCCTGGTTGAAGCGGCCGTAGTACTTGTGCTTGCCCGGCTCGTAGTTCCCGGCGTTGGCGATGTTGCCGATCCCGGCCTCGGTAAAGCGGTCGGGGGTGAGGAAGGAGCGGCAGCCCATGCAGGTGTAGCAGTCCCCCTTGTCCCGGAGCATGATCTTCTCGGAGATGTAGTCGGGGACCATCCGCTTGGCGGTGCACTTGGCGGCCAGCTTGGTGAGATACCAGTAGGGGGAGTCCTCGGTGATGTTGTCCTCCTCCAGCACGTAGATCAGCTTGGGGAAGGCGGGGGTGACCCACACGCCCTTTTCGTTCTTCACGCCCTCGCACCGCTGGAGCAGGGTCTCCTCGATGATGAGGGCCAGGTCCTTTTTCTCCTGCTCACTGCGGGCCTCGTTGAGGTACATGAACACCGTCACGAAGGGGGCCTGGCCGTTGGTGGTCAGAAGGGTGACGACTTGGTACTGGATGGTCTGGACCCCCCGGCGGATCTCCTCCCGCAGCCGGGCCTCCACCAGTTGGGAAATCTTGGCCTCGTCCGGCGCGGCGCCGATGGCCTCCATCTCCTTTTCCACCACCTTGCGGATCTTCTGGCGGGAGATGTCCACGAAGGGGGCCAGGTGGGTCAGGGAGATGGACTGGCCGCCGTACTGGTTGGAGGCCACCTGGGCGATGATCTGCGTGGCGATGTTGCAGGCGGTGGAGAAGGAGTGGGGCCGCTCGATGAGGGTGCCGGTGATGACGGTGCCGTTTTGGAGCATATCCTCCAGGTTGACCAGGTCGCAGTTGTGCATATGCTGGGCGAAATAGTCGCTGTCGTGGAAGTGGATGATGCCGTCCCGGTGGGCCTCCACGATGTCGGGGGGGAGCAGGAGCCGCTCGGTGATGTCCCGGCTCACCTCGCCGGCCATGTAGTCGCGCTGGGTGGAGTTCACCACCGGGTTCTTGTTGGCGTTCTCCTGCTTGGCCTCTTCGTTGCAGCACTCGATCAGGGAGAGGATCTTCTCGTCGGTGGTGTTGCTACGGCGGACCAGAGAGCGGACGTAGCGGTAGGTGATGTAGCTCTTGGCGACCTCATAGGCCCCGTGGGCCATGATCTGGATCTCCACCTGGTCCTGGATCTCCTCCACCGAGGGGGAGCGGGGCATGGACTGGCAGTAGAGCTCCACAAATTGGGCGATGCGGCGGATCTGGGCGTCGGTCAGGCGGAGGGACTCCTCCACCGACTCGTTGGCCGCAGCCACCGCCGCCACGATCTTTTCAATGTCAAATCCGACCTCGGAACCGTTGCGCTTGATGACTTTCATGGTACGTTACCTCTCTCTGTTTCCTTTGGAGCACACCCGAATATCTTGTGCCGTGGGTTATTCTAGCATACTATATCTTGTTTTGCAAGTCCGCTTTACATAAAAAATCACCACTATATTTTGTGTACTTTGCCTACACCCGGCCCCAAGACCTGCCCCCGGGGGCCATTGACAAACGGGCGCTGGTATGTTATACCATTAAACAAGATAACCGATATTGGAAAGGGGTCTTTTTCTCGCCATGGATCCTCTGCAACGGCTTTACTGCCGGGTCTTTCAGGGCTGTTTCCGCATCGCCCTGCCCATCCTGCCCTACCGGGACCCCAAGATCCTGGACCACATCACCGACATCCCCGCCCAGCTCTCCGCCCAGGGGAAGTTCTGCCCCCTCATCGTCACCGACAGCCAGATCAACGCCCTGGGCCTCACCAAGCCTCTGGAGGAGGCCCTGACCCGCCGGGGGATGGACGTGGTGGTCTTTGACGGGGCCAAGCCCAACCCCACCACCGGCATGGTGGAGCGGGCGTATGAACTTTATAAAGAGCGGGGCTGTGACAGCCTGATCGCCTTCGGCGGCGGCTCCCCCATGGACTGCGCCAAGGCCGTGGGGGTGCGGGTGGCCCGGCCCCGGAAGACCCTGGGCCAGATGGCGGGTATTCTAAAAGTATGGCATAAGCTCCCCTACCTCATCGCCGTACCCACCACCGCCGGCACGGGGAGCGAGACCACCCTGGCCGCCGTCATCGTGGACGACAAGACCCGGCACAAGTACGTCATCAACGACTTCTTCCTCATTCCCCCCTGCGCCGTGCTGGACCCCCAGCTCATCCACACCCTGCCCGCCCACCTGATGGCCGCCACCGGCATCGACGCCCTGACCCACGCCGTGGAGGCGTACATCGGCCGCTCCACCAACCAGCACACCCGCCGGGACGCGGAGGAGGCCACCCGGCTGGTCTTTGCCAACCTAAGGCAGGCCGCCGCCCATGAGAGCCCGGAGGCAGAGGCCGCCATGCTCCGGGCCGCCCACCTGGCCGGCCGGGCCTTCACCCGCTCCTACGTGGGCTACATCCACGCCGTCAGCCACTCCCTCAGCGGCAAGTACGACCTGCCCCACGGCCAGACCAACGCCACCCTGCTGCCCATGGTGCTGGAGATGTACGGGGACAAGGTCCACAAGAAGCTGGCCAAGCTGGCCCTCTGCGCCGGGATCGGCCAGGAGGGCCAGAGCGAGGCGGAGTTGGCCGGGGCCTTCATCGCCGCCATCCGGGCGCTGAACGATGAACTTGGCATCCCCCGGACCATCCCCAACATCCGGGAGGAGGACATCCCCGCCCTGGCCAAATACGCCGCCAAGGAGGGCAACCCCCTCTACCCCGTGCCGGTCCTCTGGAACGCCCGGGAGTTGGAGGAGATCTACCGAAAGGCAGGGAAGTAACATGGACGCGAGGGAAGCCCAGGCCCTGCTGGACCGCCAGCGGGCCTATTTCGCCACCGGGACCACTCTGCCGGTCAAGGCCCGCAAGGAGGCCCTGGAAAAGCTGAAGGGCGCCATCGACGCCTTTGCCCAGCCCCTCTACGACGCCCTGCGGGCCGACCTGGGCAAGAGCCCGTCGGAGAGCTATATGTGCGAACTGGGCCTGGTCAAGAGCGAGATCTCCTACCTGCTCAAGCGGGTGGGCCGCTGGGCCAGGGAGAAGCGGGTCCGCACCCCCCTGACCAACTACGTGGCCCGGAGCTTCGTCAAGCCCTCCCCCTACGGCACCGTCCTCATCATGAGCCCCTGGAACTACCCGGTGCTCCTCACCCTGGACCCCCTGGCCGACGCCCTGGCGGCGGGCAACACCGCCATCCTCAAGCCCAGCGCATACTCCCCCAACGTCTCCCGGGTCCTGAAGGAACTGGTCGAGAGCGTCTTCCCCCCGGAGTATGTGGCGGTGGTCAACGGCGGGCGGGCGGAGAACCAGTGCCTGCTGGAGCTGGACGTGGACTACATCTTCTTCACCGGCTCTCCCGCCGTGGGCAAGACGGTCATGGCCCACGCCGCAGCCAACCTCACCCCCGTCACCCTGGAGTTGGGGGGCAAGAGCCCCTGCGTCGTGGACGCCTCCGCCAACCTCCCCCTGGCCGCCCGGCGCGTCGTCTTCGGCAAGTTCATCAACTGCGGCCAGACCTGCGTGGCCCCGGACTACATCTACTGCGACGCCAAGGTGAAAGACGCCCTGGTGGCGGAGCTCCAAAAGCAGATCGCCGCCCAGTACGGCCCCGACCCCCTGGCCAACGAAAGCTACGGCAAGATCGTCAACCAAAAGCACTTTGACCGGCTGATGGGCCTGCTGGACCCGGCCAAGGTGGCGGTGGGCGGCCAGAGCGACCCCGCCGCCCTGCGTATTGCCCCCACGGTGATGACCGGCGTGACCTGGGACGACCCGGTGATGGGGGAGGAGATCTTTGGGCCCATCCTGCCCGTGCTCACCTACGATACCTTCGACCAGGCGATCCAGACCCTCCAGACCCTGCCCCACCCCCTGGCCCTGTACATCTTCTCCGCCAACAAGGGGAATATTGAGAAGGCCAAGTCCATGCTGAACTTCGGCGGCGGCTGTGTCAACGACACCCTCATCCACCTGGCCACCAGCGACATGGGCTTTGGCGGCGTGGGCCAGAGCGGCATGGGCGCCTACCACGGCAAGCGGGGCTTTGACGCTTTTAGCCACCACAAGAGCATGGTGGACAAAAAGACCTTCATCGACATTCCCATGCGCTACGCGCCCTACTCCCCCGGCAAGGACAAGCTCATCAAGCTGTTTGTGAAATAGGAAGGTGGTTTTATGTCCAGACCCATCGTCATCCTCACCGACTCCGGCTCCGACATCACCCCGGAGGAATTACAGGCGCGCAATGTCAAGCTGATCCCCATGTCCCTGGCCTTTGAGGGCAAGGAGTCCTTCCTGGACGACCAGTCCATCCCCATGCCGGGGCTGTGGGCGCGGATGGAGGCCGGGGAGATCCTCCGCACCTCCCAGCCCTCCCTCCAGACCTTCCTGGACCTCTTTGAGGAGGCCAAGGCCAAGGCGGTCAGCGTGGTCTACATCTCCATCTCCTCCAACATCTCCGGCACCTACCAGACCGCCCGGGCGGCGGTGGGGATGGTGGGCTACGAGCACATCCACGTGGTGGACGGCCGTCAGGCCGCCGCCACCGCGGCCCAAAAGCTCCTGGTCTACCGGGCCTGCGCCCTCCGGGACGAGGGGAAGCTGTCCGCCGGGGAGATCGCCCAGGACCTGGAGAAGTTCCGCTTCCGCATCCGGCACTTCTCCTGCCTGGACACCCTGGAGTACCTGGTCCGGGGCGGGCGGCTGTCCAAGCTGGCGGGCAACATCGGCACCCTTCTGAACATCAAGCCCATCATCACCTTCTCCAAAGACGGCTTTGTCCAGGTGGTCAAGAAGGTCCCCGGCCTCAAGCGGGCCACCAGCGAGCTGTGCAATATCCTCCGGGAGTTCCCCGTGGACCCCGCCTTCCCCCTCATCCCCATCTTCGCCAAGGACGACGCCAACTGCAAGAACTTCCTGGCCCACCTGGAGGACGCCCTGGGCGTCACCACCGACGAGCCCCCCATGGAGATCGGCGCCACCATCGGCTGTCACATCGGCCCCGGCGGCTTCGGCGCGTGCTACGTCCAGCAGGAGGGCTGAACTCTGGCGGGTCGGCCCCGGCTTGACGGCCCTGGCACAACGATTCCCGCAGGACGGCCCAGGTAGGACGATTCCGTATGACGGCCACGCAGGACGGCCACGCACGAAAATTCCACGGGGCCGCCGCCCCCTTTGATACAAAACGCAAGCGCCCTCCCCGCCAATGGGGAGGGCGCTTTCCTTTGAAAAGAGCGGCGCCGGGGCGTTTTCTCCCGCCCAGCGGTCAGGGGCTTTTCTCCTGTTCAGCACCGGGCATAGAAAGGGCGGGGCCTGTTGGCCCCGCCCTTTTGTGTCGCTCGTTCTGTCCGGCTGGTGGTCAGGCTTTCACCAGTTCCACGTACCGCTGGAGGATGGTGGCCACCTCGGCGCGGGTGGCGGTGCCCTGGGGATCCAGGCGGGCGCCGTCCTTGCCGGTGACGATGCCGTTCTGCACCGCCCAGCGCATGGCCGCCTGGGCCCAGTCGGAAACGGCGGAGACGTCCTCGTATCCGGCCATCCCCATGGCCTCGTCCACCGCCGGGGACTTGGCGTAGCGGTAGAGCATGGTGACCAGCTGCTCCCGGGTGACGCTGCCGTCGGGGTCGGCGCCGTCGGAGACGCCCTGGGCCTTGGCCCAGTCCATCCCCTTGCTGTACCAGGCCGCGCCGCCGTCAGTGGACTGCCCGTCCAGGCGGGCCAGGACGGTCATCAGCATGGCACGGGTCATGTTCTGCTGGGGGGCGAACTGGTTCGCGCCCACGCCGTTGAACAGGCCCTTGCTCACCACGAAGGTCACGCCGGCCTCATACCAGCCGCCCTTCTCCACATCGCCGAAGGTCTGGGAGGCCGCCACCGCAGGCTGGGCCGCGGGGGTTTCCGCCGCCCCGGACCCGGCGGGCGTCCCGCCGCCGGAGTTGCCGCCGCTGGACCCGCCGGAACCGCCGGAACTGCCGCCGGACCCGCCGGAGCCGCCTGTGCTTCCGCCAGTGGTGCCGCCCGTGCTGCCGGTGGTCCCGCCAGTGGTGCCGGTGTTGCCGATGTTACCGCCGGTGGTCCCGCCAGTGCCGCCCGTGCCGCCGGTGGTCCCGCCAGTGGTGCCACCCGTGCCGCCGGTGCCGCCGGTAGTGCCGCCAGTGGTCTCGCCGGGCGTGGTTTCGCTGGTGCCGGGGGTGGTGGTACCGGGGGCCGTCTCGCCCGTGCCAGGCGTGGTGGTCCCGGGCGTGGTTTCACCCGTGCTGGGGGTGGTGGTCCCGGGGTTGGTCTCGCCCGTGTTACCGCCGGTGGTCTCGCCGGGCGTGGTGGTGCCGGGATCCGTCTCACCCGTATCGGGCGTGGTGCTGGGATCGGTCTCGCCGGTGTCGGGCGTGGTGCCGGGGTCGGTCTCGCCGGGGTCGGGGGTCGTCTGGACGGAGCAGATCACGGCGCTGCCGATCACGGCGGCGTAGTTGTCGCTGTCCGGGGTGAAGGTCCAGTTGTATCCGGCGCCCTCGGTCACGGCGATCTCCCCGGCGCTGACGCCGCCGATGGGATCCCAGGTCAGCGCGCCGCTGACCGCCTCGCCGTCCACGCCGGTGGCGGTGTAGGTGGGCTTGACCTCGCCCAGGACGGTCCCCTGCTCCACCTCCATGGGCTCCACCGTCACGGTGGGGGTGGCGGGGGTGATGACCAGGGTGGCGTCCATCTGGCTGTTGGCATATTCCGTATCCGCCCCGGCCGCGGCCTGGATGTTCACCGGGTAGACGCCCACGTCCGCGGGGGCCTGATCCTGGCCGTTATAGGAGACGGTGTAGACCACGCCGGTCACGGCCACCGGGGAGACGGGGTGGGTCTTGCCGTCATAGACGAAGGCGGTCTGGCCGGCGATCTGGATGGGGGCGGGGGTGGCCCGGATGCTGGTCACCGTGACGGCGCCCACATACTCGGTGTGGTTGCGGGGGTCGGAGGGGGTGAAGACGTAGGTCAGCTCCGTCTCCTCGGCCAGCTTCTCGGCCCCCTGGCCGGCGGCCAGCTTCACCGTGCCGGGCACCGCCTCGCCGCTGTACGGGTTGACAAAGGCGCCCTGGAGGGAGGCTTCGATGGTATCCGCCGTCTTGCCGATGGAGCCCATGGCGGCGGAGACGGACACGGGGACGGGGACGGCCTTCTTCACCGCCATCTCCCCGGTCACGCCGGTGACCGTGTAGTTGACACTGCCGCTGCTGGCGGTGACGGCGTAGCTGTCCACGTCGGCGGTGGCCTTGGCCCCGTCGCTGTCGGCGCTGAGCTGGATGCTCTCCAGCACGTCGCCGTTATAGAACTGGCTGGAGGAGGTGAAGTCGGAGGCCACGAAGGTCATGGTCTGGCCGTAGTACTTGGTCACGCCGCTGTTGAGGGCCAGGGCCAGGGATCTGGCGGTGATGTCCCCGGTGGTGGTGATCTTCTCCGGGAGGTAGTAGTTCCCGGCGTTGTCCCCGGTGAGCTTGACGCGCTTGCCCTCCCGGAGGGTGACGGTGACCGGCTTGCCGCTGCCGGCGTTCACGTCGTCAAAGCAGGCGGTAAAGTAGTCGTTCACGTTCTGGCGGGTGATGGCCGCGCCGGTGTCGGCGTCGGCCAGGGACAGGTCCTTCTGCTCAAAGCCAAAGCTGTCGATCTGGGTCTCCCCGGTACCGTCAAAGGCGTGGGAGTAGACGCTGACCACCGGGGTGGCCTCCCTGGGGGTGATGGTGAGGGTGGTGTTGACGGAGATGCCGGCGTAGTTGGCGCGGGTGGCGGAGTCATAGCCGCCGGGGAAGCGGATCATCACGTCGTAGTCGCCCGCGTTGTACGGCGCGCTCTGCTCCCAGCCCTGGCCGGCGTTGTACCAGACGCTGGTCCACTTCTTGGCCAGATCGGCGGGGACGTTGATGTCGTAGCTGATCTTGAGGCGCGCGCCCTGGCCCCGGTACTCCTGAACACGGCTGTCCTCGTCCACCGTGACGGTGACGGGCACACAGGAGGGGGAAGGGCCCATCGAGGTGGAGGCGCCCTTCCGCACCTGCACCGTGTCCTCCACCTGCTCATGGTTGTCGTCGCTGGGGGTGAAGATGTAGCGGTAGGGCTGAGCCCCGTCCTTCTCCACCGCCGTGGTCGGGTCCTTCCAGGCGAAGGTGCCCTTCACCTCCTGGCGGGTGTAGGGGTTCACGTACTTGCCGCCGATGCCGTACCCGGCCAGGGTGGTATCGTCGCCGATCTGGTAGACGCTGACGCTGGAGCGCTCGGGGGTCGCCTTCTCCACCGTCAGCTGGGTGGTCCCCACGATGGTGATCTCCCTGTCCGGGGTCTCCACCTTTTCGGGGTAGTTGAGGGTGTAGGACCCCGCGGGGGCGTCCAGCGCCACGCCGTCCAGGCTCGTGATGGAGACGCCCAGCTGGGACAGGTTGCCCGTCTCATCGGTCCCCTCCACCGTGTAGCGGATGTCGGAGGGCTGGAGGCGCTTGCCGTAGGGCTTGCTCACCTGGGCGGCGGGGTGGACGGTCTTCTTCTCCCGCTCCACCGTGACGGTGACCTGCACGGCCCAGCCCACCCGGCTGTTCTGCTCCATGAACAGGACCCAGTCGGTGTACGTGCCGCCGGGGAGGCCCTTCTTGGGGGCGATGACAGCGGTGCAGGTGTCGTCCTTTTCGGGCAACGCGCCGTAGTCGCCGTGGGTGTTGTTCCAGGTCACGGTGAAGTGGGCGGTCTCCCGGCTGGAGGTCACGTTGACCTCCCCCCAGGACTGCTCATACTTCTGCTGGTCGGGGCGGGAGGAGGTCTCCTCCGCCGCGTTCTGGAAGGTCAGGGTGAGGGGATCGGCCCCGGTCCCGTCCGGGGAGACGGCGCCCAGGTCATAGATCAGGGTGCCGGGGATCTCCCGGATGTTCTGGCCTTCCCCTGCCTCCGGTGGGGCGGGCTGCTCCTCCCGCTCGTCGGCGGAGGTGTAGACCGTCATCCCGGTGGGGTCCTGGTCGGCGGTACAGGTGTACAGCCAGACCTTGCGCCAGTCGGAAAAAGCGGGGACCTCCCCGCTGCCGGAGGCGGCCAGCGCCGCCGCGGGCAGGAAGGTCAAGACCATGGCGAGGGTCAAAAGCACGGATAAGATACGTCGTTTCATAGGAATTCCTCCTTTTCCGCCGGGGCCCTCCCCCCGGCCTTGGCACAAGCCACCATTTCTGTCACGCCTACTATATAATGGGACTCGCCCTTTTGTCAAGACATATTTCCCACTTTCCCGCTCCCCTCATCGCGCCGGGGGCGGCCTTCGCAGATCGTCGGTGGCGGGGCCGTCCAGAAGGGCCCCGGACCGGTCGAAGCGAGAGCCGTGGCAGGGACATTCCCAGGCGTCCTCCTGGGCGTTATACCGCAACGCGCAGCCCAGGTGGGGGCACCGGGGGACGGTGGGGGTCAGCAGGTGGGCGGCGGACGCGGCGGCGTTGGCCGCTGCCGCTCCCCCGGCCATGGGGCGGCCGGGGTCGAAGGCGGGGGCGTAGATATTGGCCCTGCCCTGGAGCAGGTCCTGGAGGATGTGGGCCCCGGCCAGGGCGGTGGTCATGCCCCACTTGTTGAAGCCGGTGGCCACAAAGAGGTCGGGGGTCTGAGGGGCGTATGACCCCACATACGCGCCCCCGTCCAGGGTGACGCAGTCCTGGGCCGCCCAGTGGGCCACCTCCTGGGCCTCCGGGTACCACCGCCGCGCCAGGGCCCGCAGCTCCCGCCAGCCGCCCCCCGGCCGGCCCGTCCTGTGCCCGCCGCCCCCCAGGAGCAGGAGGTCCCGGTACGTTCGGAAGGACAGCCCCGTGTCGTCCTGGCTGACGTACATCCCCTCCAGGGACGCCGCGCCCCGCAGGGCCAGGACGTAGGAGCGGTGCTGGTACATCTTCAATGGGTAGAGCCCGTGCTTATTGAGGATGGGAAAGTGGGTGGCGAGGACGATCTTGTTGGCCCGGACCACCCCGTGGTCGGTGCGGGCCTCCCCGGGGGCCAAGGCCCGCACCTTGGTGTGGGCGCGGAGGTTCAGGCCCCGGGCGATCCGGGCGAGGAACTTGAGCGGGTGGAACTGCCCCTGCCCCGCCAGCCCCAGACAGCCCGCCACCGGGAACGGGAGGGGGCTGGTCTTTCGCAGGGCGGCCTCCGCCCCCAGTGCCCGGTAGACCGCCCGCTCCCGCTTCAGCTTCTCCGGGTCAGAGCGGGCGAAGACGTAGGCGGTCTGCTCGGTGAAGTCGCAGTCCAGTTCCCGGCAGAGCGCCCGGTACTCCGCCACCGCCCTCTGGTTGGCCTCAAAATAGAGCCGGGTCTTTTCCAGGCCCAGGCTGGGCAGCAGTTTTTGGTACAAAATGCCGTGCTGGGCGGTGATCTTGGCGGTGGTGTTCCCCGTCACCCCCGCGCACAGCTCCCGGGCCTCCACCAGCAGATAGTCCGCCCCCGCCCGGTCCAGGGCCCAGGCGCACAAGAGCCCGGCGATGCCGCCGCCGATGATGAGGATATCCGTCCGGGTATCCCCCTCCAGACAGGGAACGTCCGGCATGGACGCGGTCTGTCTCCAAATAGACTCCATTGGCTCACCTCCAAGGCCAGTATGTGCCAAAAAAGCCAAAACCATGAGCGGCCCCGGCGGGAGGCGGGATTTTTTCCCGGGGTTCCCCCAAAACCCCCTTGCATTTTTGGCCGGGACGTGGTATCATGCAGAAAAATGAACAGCGGGGAGCTTGCGAGACAGGCTGAGAGGAAGGTGTAGCCTTCGACCCGGGGACCTGATTTGGGTAATGCCAACGTAGGGACTGCCATGCGGCGCGCGGTATCGCGGGGGGCTGTCATCGTCGGCGGCCCCCCGCTTTTTGTGTTTGGGAGATGGTCATGACGCGGTACACAAGAGACGAGATACGCGCGGCGATGCGCCTCTACGCCGTCACCGACCGGCGGTGGCTCCGCCCGGGGGAGAGCCTGGGGTCGGTCTGCCGGCGGGCGCTGGAGAACGGCGTCACCCTGATCCAACTGCGGGAGAAGGACCTGCCCCCGGCGGAGATCCTGCGGGAGGCGGAGGAGCTGGGGGCGCTGTGCCGGGCGTTCCGGGCCCCCTTCGTGGTCAACGACAGCGTGGAGCTGGCCCTGGCCGGCGGCGCGGACGGGGTCCACCTGGGCCAATCGGACCTCCGGGGGCGGGACGTTCGGGCCCTTTTGGGGCCGGATCGGATCTTGGGCATCACCGCCCGGACGGTGGAGGAGGCGGTGGCGGCCCAAAGGGCCGGGGCGGACTACATCGGCGTGGGCTCGGTGTTCTCCACCGGGACCAAGCGGGACGCCCGGCCCATGTCCCGGGAGACGCTGACGGCCATCCGGGCCGCCGTCTCCCTCCCCATGGTGGCCATCGGCGGCATCCGAGCGGATAACATCCTGTCCCTGGCGGGCAGCGGCGTGGACGGCGCGGCGGTGGTCTCGGCCATCTTCGCCGCGGACGACCCCGGCGCGGCCGCGGCGGAGCTGGCGGGGCTGGCAAGGGAGATGGTGGGCCGTGGATAAGCGATATGCCATCTTTGACATGGACGGCACCCTGGTGGACTCCATGGGCTATTGGACCGGCCTGGCGGTGGAGTATCTGGCCGGGCTGGGGATCCGGGAGATCCCGGCGGACCTGCCCGGGCGGCTGATGTCCATGACCATGGCCCAGGGGGCGGCGCTCCTCATCCAGACCTTTGGCCTGGCCGTGGACGCCCAGGAGCTGGTCGCCCAGCAAAACGCCGTCATGGCCGGGCACTACCGCCGGGATATCCCCCTCAAGCCGGGGGTGCGGGCGTACCTGGGGGCCCTGCGGGCCCGGGGGGTGTCCATGTGCGTGGCCTCCGCCACGGCGGAGCCCCTGGTGGAGGCCTGCCTGACCCGCCTGGGCATCCGGGAGTTTTTCCAGTTCGTCCTCTCCTGCGAGAGCCTGGGGGTCAGCAAGGAGCGGCCCGATATCTTCCACCTGGCCGCCCGTCGGCTGGGGGCGGAGCCGGGGGAGGTGGCCGTCTACGAAGACGCCCTCCACGCCGCCCGCACCGCCAAGGAGGCGGGGTATTACCTGGTGGCGGTCTACGACGAATCCGCCCAGGACCGTTGGGAGGAACTCCAATCGCTGGCGGACGAGGCCCTGCCCCGCTGGCAAATTTAGTTAGCCCGAAGCGGCAGACCGGGGGCACCACTCTCTGTCGCTCTATAAAAATAATGCTGAAAAATCAAAGGAGGTAAACGAGATGAAGACAGCATTATCCATCGCTGGAAGCGATTCCAGCGGAGGCGCCGGGATCCAGGCCGACCTGAAGACCATGACCCTGAACGGGGTGTTCGCCATGAGCGCGGTGACCGCGCTGACGGCCCAGAACACCACCGGGGTGTTTGGCATTCTGGAGGCTTCACCGGCGTTTCTGGCCCAGCAGATCGACGCGGTCTTTGAGGACATCCGGCCGGACGCTGTGAAGATCGGCATGGTCTCTTCCCAGGGGCTCATCGAGGTCATCGCCCAGCGGTTGACCGCCCACGGGGCGGTCAACGTGGTGGTGGACCCGGTGATGGTGGCCACCAGCGGCGCGCGGCTGTTGGAGCCGGGGGCGGCGGAGGCCCTGCGGGAGCGGCTTCTGCCCCTGGCCGCGGTGGTCACCCCCAACATCCCCGAAGCGGAGATCCTCTCCGGCCTGCCGGTCCGCACCCCCCAGGAGATGGAGGCGGCGGGGCGGGCCATCGGGGAAAAGTGGGGCTGTGCCGTGCTCTGTAAGGGCGGCCACAGCGTCAACGACGCCAACGATTTCCTGTGGACCCCCAACGGGGGCCGGTGGTTCACCGGCGCCCGGGTCCAGAACCCCAACACCCACGGCACCGGCTGTACCCTCTCCAGCGCCATCGCCGCCAACCTGGCCAAGGGCTTCTCCCTGGAGCAGTCGGTGGAGCGGGCCAAAGCCTACGTCTCCGGCGCGCTGGCGGCCATGCTGGACCTGGGCCGGGGCCGGGGGCCCATGGACCACGCCTTTGCCCTGACGGGCGAATTCGCGAAGGAGGCGCAGTGAGATGAAGACGAAGGGTACCTCTGTTCTGGAAAACGGCCTGATCTGGTTCGGGGCCGGGGTCTCCATCGCGGAGATCCTGACGGGGACGTACTTCGCCCCCCTGGGCTTTGGCAAGGGCCTGCTGGCTATCCTGGTTGGGCACGTCATCGGCTGTGTCATGCTGTGTCTGGCGGGCCTGATCGGCGGCAAGGCGCGCCGCAGCGCCATGGAGACGGTGAAGATGAGCTTCGGCCAGAAGGGCTGTCTGCTGTTCGCCGTGCTGAACATCATCCAGCTGGTGGGCTGGACGGCCATCATGATCTACGACGGCGCCCTGGCCGCCGGCGGGATCTGGGACGTGGGCCGCTGGGTCTGGTGCCTGGTCATCGGCGGACTCATCGCTTTGTGGGTGCTGGTGGGCATCCAGAACCTGGGCAAACTCAACACCCTGGCTATGGCGGCGCTGTTTGTCCTGACGCTGATCTTGAGCTTCGTCATCTTCGGCGGCGGCCACACCCCCGCCCCCACCGGGGAGGGGATGAGCTTCGGCGCGGCGGTGGAGCTGGCGGTGGCCATGCCCCTCTCTTGGCTGCCCCTCATCAGCGACTACACCCGGGAGGCCCGGGAGCCGGTCCGGGCCACGGTGGTCAGCTCGGTGGTCTACGGCCTGGTGAGCTGCTGGATGTACCTCATCGGCATGGGGGCCGCCATCCTCACCGGGGAGAGCGACATCGCCCAGATCATGGTCAAGGCCGGCCTGGGGGTGGCGGGACTCCTCATCATCGTCTTCTCCACCGTCACCACCACCTTCCTGGACGCGTACTCCGCCGGCGTCTCCAGCGAGTCGGTTTGGAGCAAGTGCAACGGCAAGTGGTTCGCCGTGGGGGCGGCGGTCCTGGGCACGGCGGGGGCCATCCTCTTCCCCATGGACGACATCACCGACTTCCTCTACCTCATCGGCTCGGTCTTCGCCCCCATGATCGCCATCCAGATCGCCGACTTCTTCCTCCTCCGGCGGGACCGCTCGGAGCAAAAGTTTGACTGGGTGAATCTGGCCGTGTGGGCGGTGGGCTTCGCGGTCTACCGGGTCCTGATGCGGGTGGATATCCCCGTGGGCAACACCCTGCCCGACATGGTCATCACCGTGGCGCTGTGCCTGGCGGTGAACAAACTCAGAAAGAAGGCGGCGTGACATGAGCCGATGCGTCATCGTGGGCGGGGCGGAGATCGGGGACTACCGATGGGCCCGCCAGGCCCTGGAGCCGGGGGACTTCTACGTCTTCTGCGACAGCGGCCTGCGCCACAGAGGCCCCCTGGGGGTGGAGCCCCACCTGATCGTGGGGGATTTCGACTCCCACCCGGAGCCCCACCTGCCCGCGGAGACCATCGTTCTGCCCCGGGAGAAGGACGACACCGACACGGTCTACGCCGTGAAGGAGGCCCTGAGGCGCGGCTTTGGGGACTTCCTGCTCCTGGGGGTCATCGGCGGGCGGCTGGACCACACCCTGGGCAATCTGGGCATCCTGCTCATGCTGGACAGCCTGGACAAGCCCTGCGTGGCCCTGGACGACTACTCCCAACTGGAGATCGTCTCCCGCCGCCCTGCCCGCGTCTCCCCCGCCTTCCCCTACTTCTCCCTGCTGAACATCAGCGGCACGGCCAGGGGGATCACCATCCGGGGCGCCAAGTACCCCCTGGACGGCGGGGAGATCTCCTGCGAGTATCAATACGGCGTGAGCAACGAGGTCCTGCCGGGCCAGACGGCGGAGATCACGGTGCGGGAAGGCCGGCTGCTGCTGGTCAAGGTCCTCCGGGACAGCGACCACGGCGAGGCCGAACCAATATAGGAGGCGATCGGTATGGTGTGGATCAACGGAGAGCCGCGGGACGCGGCGGGGCAGACGGTGGCCCAATGCCTGGCCGAGATGGCCGGCACCCTGGGCCGCGTCGCCGTGGAGCGAAACGGCGAGATCGTGCCCCGGGACCGCTACGCCCAGACCGTCCTGGCCGACGGGGACCGGGTGGAAGTGGTGCGCTTTGTGGGAGGTGGCTGAGATGGGGCGGTATGACCGGCACTTCGTCCTGCGGGAGATCGGCCCCGCGGGGCAGGCCCGCCTGAAGGAGGCCAAGGCGCTGTTGATCGGCGCGGGGGGCCTGGGCTCGGCGGCGGGGCTCTACCTGGCCGCCGCCGGGGTGGGGACCATCGGCGTGGCGGACGCGGACGCGGTGGAGCTCTCCAACCTCCAGCGGCAGATCATCCACCGTATGGACAGCGTGGGCACGGCCAAGACGGCCTCCGCCGCCCGGGCCATCCGGGAGCTGAACCCGGAGGTGGAGGTGCGCGTCCACGAGGGGCGGGTGGACCCGGAGAACATCCAGCGGCTGATAGAGCCCTACGACGTGGTCCTGGACTGCACCGACCGCTTCGAGAGCAAGTTCCTGGTCAACGACGCCTGCGTCCTCTCCCAAAAGCCCTACGTCCACGCCGGGGTCACCCGGTTCGAGGGACAGGTGATGTCCTACCTCCCCGGCCAGGGGCCCTGCCTGCGCTGTCTGCTGGGCGGCGTCCCCTCCCCCGCCGAGGCCCCCGTCTGCGCCCAGGTGGGCGTGCTGGGGGCGGTGGTGGGTATCATCGGAAGCGTCCAGGCGCTGGAGGCGGTCAAGCTCCTGCTGGGGATCGGCAAGCCGCTGGTGGGCCGGGTCCTGCGGTTCGACGGGCTGAATATGGAGACCCGGGTGGTCCCCATCCCCGGCGCGGACCCGGACTGCGCGGTGTGCGGTCCCCACGGGACCATCCGCTCCCTGTCCGAAAACGCCCGGGAATACGTCATCACACCATAGGAGGGATCTTATATGGAAAACAGCGATAAGTTCACGTTGGGGGACCGCCTGTTCGACTCCCGGTTCATCCTGGGCTCGGGGAAATACTCCCTGGCCCTGATCCAGGCGGCGGTGCAGTACGCCGGGGCCCAGATCGTCACCCTGGCGGTGCGCCGGACCAACACCCAGGAGAAGGAGAACATCCTGGACTACATCCCCCAGGGCGTGACCCTCCTGCCCAACACCTCCGGCGCCCGGGACGCCCAGGAGGCGGTCCGCATCGCCCGGCTGGCCCGGGAACTGGGCTGTGGGGACTTTGTGAAGATCGAGATCATGCGGGACTCCAAGTACCTCCTGCCCGACAACGCCGAGACCATCCGGGCCACCGAGATCCTGGCGGGGGAGGGCTTCGTGGTTCTGCCCTATATGTACCCCGACCTGAACGTGGCCCGGGACCTGGCCCGGGCCGGGGCGGCGGCGGTGATGCCCCTGGCCGCCCCCATCGGCTCCAACAAGGGCCTGTCCACCCGGGATTTTATCCAGATCCTCATCGACGAGATCGACCTGCCCATCATCGTGGATGCGGGCATCGGCCGCCCCTCCCAGGCGTGCGAGGCCATGGAGATGGGCTGTGCCGCGGTGATGGCAAACACCGCCCTGGCCACGGCGGGGGACCTGCCCCGGATGGCCTCCGCCTTCCGCAAGGCCATCGAGGCGGGCCGGGAGGCGTATCTGGCCAAGCCCGGCCGGGTGCTGACCCGGGGGGCCTCCGCCTCCGACCCCCTCACCGGCTTTCTGCGGGACTAAGGGGGCGAGGACATGGAAAACCAGTTTTTTGTAGACTCGGAATACCTCTCCCCGGCGGCGCTGGAGAAAAAGCACCGCCTGGAGCGGGACCCCGCCTCCCGCACCGACCCCATGGCCTATCTCCCCGGCATGGAGCGGATCGACTCCGACATTTCCTCCCAGGTCATCGCCCAGATGGACGCCTACGACCCCGCCGCCTACACCCCCCGGGACGTGCGGGCGGCGCTGGAGCGGGAGGTCTGCTCCCCGGAGGACTTTAAGGCCCTGCTCTCCCCGGCGGCGGAGCCCTTTTTGGAACAGATGGCCCAGCGGGCCCGGGAGGAGACGGGCAAGCACTTCGGCAACACCGTCTACCTCTTCACCCCCCTCTACATCGCCAACTACTGCGAGAACTACTGCGTCTACTGCGGCTTCAACTGCTACAACCACATCCGCCGGATGAAGCTGGACCTGGACCAGATCCAGCGGGAGATGCAAGTCATCGCCCAGAGCGGCATGGAGGAGATCCTGCTCCTCACCGGCGAGAGCCGGGCCATGAGCGACGTGGCCTACATCGGCGAGGCGTGCAAGCTGGCCCGGCAGTACTTCCGCATGGTGGGGCTGGAGATCTACCCGGTGAACACCGACGAGTACCGCTACCTCCACCAGTGCGGCGCGGACTATGTGACGGTGTTCCAGGAGACCTACGACGTGAAGAAGTACGAGACGCTGCACCTGATGGGCCACAAGCGGGTGTGGCCCTACCGCTTTGACGCCCAGGAGCGGGCGCTGATGGCCGGGATGCGGGGGGTGGCCTTCTCCGCCCTGCTGGGCCTGTCCGACTTCCGCAAGGACGCCCTGGCCAGCGCCCTGCACGTCTACTACCTCCAGCGCAAGTACCCCCACGCGGAGATGAGCCTGTCCTGTCCCCGCCTGCGGCCCATCATCAACAACGACAAGGTCAGCCCCCTGGACGTGGGGGAGCGGCAGCTGTGCCAGATCCTCTGCGCCTACCGCATCTTCCTGCCCTATGTGGGCATCACCGTCTCCTCCCGGGAGAGCGCCGCCTTCCGAAACGGCATCGTGAAGATCGCCGCCACCAAGATCTCCGCCGGGGTGTCCACCGGCGTGGGCGATCACGAGAGCAAGTACACCGGCAAGGCCGGGGCGGAGCCCCAGGGGGACGAGCAGTTTGAGATCAGCGACGCCCGCAGTCTGGAGGCCATGTACCGGGACATGGCCGGCGAGGGCCTCCAGCCGGTGCTCAACGACTACCTCTATGTCTGACATCCTCATCGTCACCAATCGCGCCCTCTGCCAGGAGGACTTCCTCACCCGGCTGGAGCGGCTGGCGGAGGCCGGGTGCGGGGGGATCATCCTCCGGGAGAAGGACCTCTCCCCGGCGGCGTACCGGGCCCTGGCCGTCTCCGCCCGGGAGGTCTGCGCCCGCCACGGCGTGCCCTGCATCCTCCACACCTTCTGGCAGACCGCCCTGGACCTGGGCGGGGAGGCGCTCCATATGCCCCTGCCCCTCCTGCGGCAGATGGCGCCGGGCGACCGGGGGCGGTTCGCCGTCCTGGGCGCGTCCTGCCATTCGCCGGAGGACGCCCGGGAGGCCCAGGCCCTGGGCTGTACCTACCTCACCGCCGGCCACGTGTTCGACACCCCCTGCAAGCAGGGCCTGCCCGGCCGGGGCCTGGACTTTCTGCGCCGGGTGTGCCAGGCCACCGACCTGCCCGTCTACGCCATCGGCGGCGTCTCCCCGTCCAACATCGCCGCCGTCCGCCGCGCCGGCGCCGCCGGCGCCTGCCTCATGCGCCCCCCCATGACCACCCCCGACCCTGTTGCCCTCTTGGCCTCCCTCCAACCCCCGCCCCCCCAACCGTAGGGCCCGAGAAATCGGCGGACGACATAGAAAAAGCCTGTGACCCATGGGTCACAGGCTTTTCTTTGGCGCAGTGGGAGGGATTCGAATTACAACGAGTTGATTTCAGCCAGTACCCTTTCCTGCTGTCAAATGCCGCTATGTCCTGTTGTTACAGCGTTTTTAAGTCAATATCATTCCATCATATGTCAAAGGGTCATAGCCAGTCCTGCCGTGATAAGGGTCAAAATAAGGGTCAAACCGCCTCCGCATGGACCTACAAAACGCATTCTGCCTAAACACAAGAGAGGTGTTTTACTTTAGACTTTGATATGAAACATTCTGCAATAGTCCCGCTGGGCCTCCAGTTCGCATTGGCAGATCAGTTCCACAAAGGCGGCGTCGCTGGGGTTTTGCGCGCGCTGGGCCTGTTGCAGGGCGGTGATATACTCGTGGCGCAGGACCGGCGGAATGGACACCACACAGTAGCCTCTGTTCACCAAGACCAGGTTCATCAGAAGCCTGGCCGTCCGCCCATTTCCGTCCTGGAAGGGATGGATATCCACCAGGCGGCGATGAGCATAAGCCGCCAACTCCACCGGGTGAAGCGTCTCCTTCTTTTCATTCAGTTCATCTATGAGAGCGGCCATCTGCTCAGGGACCTCTTCCGCCGCGGGCGGCACATAATCGGTGCCGGAAATGAACACTTGTCCCTTTCGATACTGCCCGGCCTGGCTGGGGTCAATCCCGCCATAAAACAGCGCATGGAGCCGCAGAACAGTGTCCTCGGCGAAGTGCAGTTCGCCGCCTCGGGCCAGGGTCAGCATGTAATCATACGCCTTAGCGTGACCAGTGGCCTCATAGCAGTCACGGATGGACTTTCCACCCACGGTGATGCCGTCCTCCAACAGCACCTTGGTTTCCGAGAGGGTCAGGGAGTTGCCCTCCAAGGCGTTGGAGGCATAGGTGTTGCCGATGCGAAAGTAGTTGTCCAACTCCCGCGCTTCATCCGCGCTTAAGGGGCGGTACTCCCGGATCGCCTGGGCATATTGGTCAATTTTCCTCAAAAGCTCGTTCATAGCACCGTTCACCTACCTATTAGGGGTATTATACCACTTCCCCATGGCCTTCGCAACTGAAGCGCGGTAATATCCCCCGTAGAGCCTATTTTATCAAAATGCGCCTCAAATTGAGGCACGTTTCGACACGGTTAGATTTAGATTTTTTCGATAAAGCCCTCTTCATCAAAAATGTGGTCGAGTTCATCGGTGTTGATTGCCTTCTTCACTTTTTCCCGGACAGTGCTTTTGGAAAAGTCCAACCGCTTAAAGCGCGACTTGCCAGCCGGGTCTTTACTCTGGCGGATCAACTGCACCCGGCCGATCAATGGCTCCTCCTCTGCATATCGGGCCAGGCCCTTGGCCTTTCCCAGATTATCAGCATATTGATTGCCGTGCGGCTCTAAAATGTCAATGACATATCCTCCGTCCTCGTCCATTCTGACAACGAGGAAATCAGGGTACATAGCCTTTGTTTCTCCATCTATCTCATAGGGGATGCACAAGGCCCATCGGGCCTGGGACGGATTGCGAAGCCAGCACACAAAGCCGGGCCGTCTGGCCTCCTCCTCCAACACTCCGGCCTCCCATCCGTTCAGTTTGATTTTGGCAAGGCCCTTTTCGTCGGCGTAAAGGTGGTCGTAATACTCCTTTCCGTCCTCATCTACTCTAATGCTGATCGTTTCCGGCAAACCGAAGTTGTGTTCGCTTACCGCATCGCCGTTGGCAATGATCTCATCATACTGCCGCTTATACTGGTCTCCTTTCTTTGCTACGCTCCTGCGGTATTTGTCATTCAGATCATGGAATTTCTTTTCCGCGTAACTGCCCAGAGACTCCATACAGTCGTCATCCGCCGCAAATAAAATGCAGCCGATCTTGAAGATGTTGGGATCGTCCTTATCCTGAAATCTAAGCCCATAACGGGAGGTAAAGCCAAACCCTCCCAACTTCGCCTCTGCGATCCGAAGCTGGCGGTCGAGGTCGCTTTCCGGCATAAGCGTATCGTAAGTGCTCCACCCGTCCAAGGGATCACCGAACACATCAAACACCTTGACGGCGAGCTTCATAGACAACACCTGCGAGGCCAAGGCGTTATATTTTCCGCTGGCTCGCAGACTTTCAGCATAGGCGTGGATCTGGTCGGTCACTTCATTCTTCAAATCATCAATGGCAGTTGGATAGATACTCGCATGGGTCAGCAGGGCCGTCAGGCTTAAAAGGGACTTCAAATAATCATTGATCCTGAGAGAGCGCACAAAGTAGGTCAAAAGCCCTTGCTCATTGATAAACTTGATGATAGCCTCCCGGTCTATCTCGGCAGCGCCCGGAATACTCAACTGCTCGCCATGCATTTCCGGGGTCTGCCCCGTCTCCTGGGGCGTATGTCCCTTGATGGGATAGAGAGGCGTTGGCTCCTGCTGGGGGTGGGGTTGGCGCGATTCTTCACCTCTCGCAGGGTCAATGCTTGGCAATGCCGTATCTCCTGACGGGGCCAAAACGTCCAGACCGTCCAACTGATATTGCCCCTCCAGCGGAGCGACATCCTTCTTTCAGGTATGTACCGAGAGAACGGCATACTTAGCTTGACCAAGAGCTTCCTCGTCAATGACAGTGGGGATCTCTCCGCCCTCGGTGCTTTGCAACTCGTCAATGACCTTCTTGACGGTAGCCTGATTGAAGTAAGGCAGGAACAGGCGCACATCGTTCAGGTATTCGTCCACTTGGATATGGCATTGCAGCGGCGTCCGTACCATGCGGCCCAAAAGCTGGGCAATATAGGTGGCATCCTCGGCGTGGCGGAAGGACATCATGGTTTCCGCCCTGGGACAGTCCCACCCGGTGGACAGGTTTTCCTTGAACAGCACCACCCGGATCCTCTTGTCCGCAGTGATGTCGGACGGCTCCACATGGGGAACGGTCAAACCATTGATAGTCAGCGTGGAGGTAGAGCCAAAGGTATGCACTACCTCCCCCTCCTGGAAGTGTTTCCCAAGTCTTTCCTCAATGCCGCCCACTACATCGTCCAGGTTGGTGTCCGAGACGGCTTCCCCCTGGCCTGACAGAACTTGAATGACAAAAACGGGGTTGACTTTGGCGTAGTGCTGCTCATAGGAATATTGATACCAGTGAGCGCATTTCTTTTTCCATTCGTCCGTTGCCGCCTGCAGGATAGCCATATCGTTGGACTTTTGCGGATCGCCCGGATAGGTGATTACAATGCGGTCCTTCAAAAGGCCGGAACTGCGTACTTCGTTGGGCGTCACAATACACTTATTCAAGCCAGATGTGGTATTGCCCACAAGCTGATTGAAACGGTCTGCGGTGGCGCTAATGCCAATGACCAGCGGCATGGGAGACAGGCCCAGATCAGAACTTCCCTTCAAAAACCGTTGCATAATGGAGGTGGCTTTTCCCGCCTCTTCTCCTTGCATCCCCCGATGGGCCTCATCAATGATAAAATAGAGCCGGTCAGGTTTCTCCCGGGCCGTGTTCTCTAAAGTCTCCCATATCGTGTACTGCCGCTTATCCGAGTGCTTACTTAAATTCCCGGCCTTGCTCAGCTTCTGTGTGTTGAGGAAGTAGATCATGCCGTCCTCCAGCATTTCCATGTCAAAGGATGCGTCCTCAATGGTGACACACTGATTGAAGCGAAGCTTATCCGCCCGCAACTGGAATTTCTCCTTGGACTGCTCGTTGAGGGCCGGGGAGTCGGACAGCCAGACAAAGATGGCCTCTGGCTGCTCTATGATATCATGCCCACCGAAGTAGACGTCCTCCACAAAGGACGCCATAATGATGGTCTTACCCGCCCCGGTAGGAGCTTGGAGCGAAATGACCTGCGGGACGCGAATATCCCGGTAGGTCCGCAAGGCCGACGCCGCCAACTTTCGCAGGTCGGCCACCGCCCGCTTCTGGAACGGGAAAAGTTCGTCCTTCACCGTCTATCCCTCCCCGTGTTGATCCTAAAGTTATCCAAATAGTCCCGGTAAAGCTGGAACGTGCGAGGGGCTTTCAGGCTCCGGGCCATCACCCGAAAACCAGCCTCATAGTCCGTTATGAGATAGACCGTCTCGATTTCCGGGTGGGCGTTTACCTCTGCGGCAAATTCCTCAAAGGCCGCTTCCTCGGTCAGTACGGCAAAGCCATTTTCCGGTAGCACCAGCATGGACGGGATCGGCCCACCGTTCAAGGTGGGACACGGCCCCTTGGCCCCGGCCTTCATCCAGAGGGTGGGCAGCATTTGCCGGAACTGCTCCCCAAGGGCCACAGACATCTTGTCCAGAAAACCCAGTTTGAAATAGGCGACGTTGGCCTGGAGGCCGTCAGACATAGGCCGGTCACTGCCCAGGTAGTTCCCCATGAGAGGCTGACCGTTCACGTTATGGCCCTCGATACTGCACACTGTCCGGGGCCAGGTCACATACCGGGCAATGCCCAACTTCTCCCACTCCGGGTCTCCCGGTTGGTAGCCCTGGGAGGTGAGAGCCTTGGCCTCCTTCGCCGACACCTCGTTGTTTGTTACCAAGATACAGCGGCGGTGGCCGCCATCCTCGGCGTTAAGAAGATTGACGGCGTGCAGAGTAGTGCCGCTCCCGGCAAAAAAATCTACAATTAATGCGTTCTTTTTATCCCCCGTACACATTCTTAATACGTCTAATACTGCGTAAATAGATTTAGGGTAATTAAATCTTTTCCCGATAATGCCATTCAATAACGTTGACCCATATTCGCTTGCATTATGTGATGTTTGATTCCATACCGATTTCGGTTCAACAAGTTTATCATCTTGTCGTTTCAGAATTAAAGCTCCGTTATCATCCTTGCCTGTTACAACAATAGTTCCGGCTCTTATTTCATTCTGAATTCCTTCGTTCAAATAATTAATTGCCCATCTATCCTTGACTTTGTTATAACTTCCTAGTTTTGCTGTGCCTAGTTGAAGCGCCTTAAGGAACGTCTCTCTTTTTAACTGCCAGCGCCCTTCATCGCCGTTCGTTCTCAGCGGCCATACAGCGACAAGCCCATCAGGAATAGGCACGGTATGACGATCTTGCTCTAAGGGGATTGGTTCTCCGACATTAACAATAGTCTCCGTCTTGGGATCTACAAAAATAGGATAAAAATGTTTGGGTTTATCTCTGCGTTGCGCTGCCACTCCCCGTCGAAGCATTGAAAGCCACTGGACATTTTCAGAAGTTTCTCCGAACTGCAAATCATTAATTTGAGTGTCCAGCATATTACAAATGTTTTTCTTTATTGACCCCTTCCCCATCATAACAAAGAAAAGATACTCCGACACTCTAGAAAATTGTGTTATTTCTTCCTTCTTAGTCTCTGCCCGTTTGCCGCGGCGAGACACACCTTTTCGATTGATAATACTATCTACCATCTGAATCCTTGCATTGGGAAACATCTCCTCTAGCAGACATCCCAAATGTAGATATTCCTTTTCATCAATGGTAACAATCAATACGGAGTCCTCAGGGTTCAGGAGCCTTTGCGCAATTCTGAGGCGTTTTTGCATCATGGACAACCATTTGCTATGCTTATATTCATCATTGCCATCCACATAATCGTTGTTATATTTCCAATCCTTTTGTTGCCCATTATAAGGTGGGTCAATATAAATGCAATCCACTTTCCCGGCGTAGAGATATTCCAAGAGCTGTAAGGCATGGTAATTATCCGCTTCAATGAGGGTATGCCAGAGGTCGCTGTCCGGGGCGCGGCAGACCGTATCAACGGGCTGAAGATAGGGATAGATCGGCTCCCCAAACTCGGCCACAGACACCAGCTCGTCCATGGGCAGCTTGACAGCCTCCCCGCCGTTCTTAGGCAGACAGGTGGCTACGCCGTCCGTAATGGTCAGCACCACATAGAGGTCGTTGGTCTCTCTCCGCTTTCGGGACACCAAACGGCCCTTTTGACCGGGACTTCATAGAGCGGCGTACACTCCGGCAGGTGTTCCTCAAATACAAGCCCAAATTTCTTTTGCTTCGCCAGCTTGTCCACCGCCGCCTGTAACTGAGCCTTTAGCCCCGGCTCGGTTACCCGCTCGATCAATTCATGTATCTCGGCCATTATTTCGCCCTCTTTCATCTCCTATGTTAATTTTTATATTATATCGCATAATTTACCGCAACGCAATCGCAAAACTTGCTTTCCAGCAAAATCAGACTCCTTCCGACAAGAAACGCGCCTCAAATTGAGGCGCGTTTCGTGTTGGAATCCAACTCAGGGGGCAAATTTTTCTTTACTCGCTCGCAATACTATGTATTGACATACGGCATATAATGAATTACAATGGTTTTAATGGAGGTGTTACTATGGCAACAGTATCTTTTCGCATGGACGACACATTGAAGCGACAAACCGAGGCGATCTTGGAGGCACTGGGGTTGAATATGACCACAGCCATGACCATGTTCGCCAAAACCATCGTCCGGGAGCAGCGGCTGCCGCTGGATCTAAGTGTGGATCCTTTCTACTTCCCCACAAATCAGGCCCGACTGAAACAAGCTATTGAGAACTACGAATCCGGCAAGTCGGCACCTATCAAAAAGTCCGTGGAGGAGCTGGAGAGGATGGCGGAGAACGATGCTTGATTTGCTGTTTCTCCCCGAAGGCTGGGAGGATTACCTTTACTGGCAGACCCAGGACAAGAAAACCCTGCGGCGGATCAATGCACTCATCAAGGACATCCAGCGCAATCCCTTTGAGGGCCTCGGCAAACCGGAACCGTTGAAAGGAAACTATCAAGGCTGGTGGAGCCGGAGGATCGATGAAGCGAATCGGATTGTGTATAAGGTTGAAGCTGGACAAGTCGTAGTGGCACAGTGCAGGACGCATTATAAAAATTTTGAACGATGAAAATAGCAGGAAGGTAGGGATTTCAAGTCCATCCTTCCTGCTATTCTTACTACTCGACTAAACTAATGTCACTTGACATTTTGTCCATCTTTGAAGTTTCACGTCTCAACCCTTCCGTAACTCCTAGGATCTCCTCATCTAATTGGCTTATTCTTTCCTTTATTTGCTTATCTTGCTCTTTTGCCTTATCAAGTTCATTTATATCAAAGCCATATTCTTCATAGGTCTTCTCGCTAATTTTTGTTGTGGCCCATTTCACTATATAAATTGGCTTTACTTCAGACATTTTCCAAATATAAAAGACCAAGAACAAAAGTGGCACACCGGCAGTAGCTACAGTAATCAACCAATTCCATTCAGCCGATTGTGCTATTGACCATATAGCTAACCCAAGTAGCAAACATACTATTGTGCAAATAATTTTGAATTTTTTTACTCTTTTTGCAATTTTCTGCTCTGCCTTTGTGCAAGCATTTTCCATAGCTTTAATATAATTTGTATTTACTCCTTCCTTCTCCTTCTCGCTCGCCAAATGGCCATGGAGCTTTTCAAGTCCATTCTTTAGCTCATTAATCACGGACTGCTGTCGCTCTATAGAAAGTTGAATTTCCACGTCTCTTTTCTCTTCGAAAACTTTGTCTACTTCTTTTTGCTTTTCTGAAAGACCTTCTTCATATCCTTCCTCTCGAAGTGCTTTGAGTATTTCAAAGGGGGTTTGGTCAGAATAACGATTTTCATCGTTTTGCGTATTCTGCGCAAGCAACCTCAGGGCCAGAGCATTAGTCTTTAAGAAATAGCACTTTTCAGGAGAAATCTCGCCAGATTCTTGGTGCTTAATTAGTGATTCATTCAATTTACTCAAAATAGAATCAGAAGGTTGAAATGCTGCATATGCCGCCGAAATAATATTTGCCCGGTTGAGGGACGAAATTTTGGCAGGCGTATTAGCCCAGACAAGCGTTCCCCATGTTAAATCTGTTAGCGCAATAGGAATGCATGGCCCAGACGTGTGTACAATCTCAGCTGTCAGTTTTGTCCCGACTTTTGCCAAACTCCTATTTGTGGTTATAAAGATATTCTTCACATCAGGCAAAGTATATGCCACGTTATTATTATCAAAATGGAGCGTATAAAACAATGAACGCGCATCCAATTCAATCGTATGCTGTTTTTCAGCCAAGGAAAACTTGGGGTTACTATGGGTATATTCGTCAATTATAAGTTGTTTAATATCCTCCTCGTATTTTGTGTGAATATCTGCGACCTGCGGATAAGGGGGATTGAGAATTTCAATCTGTAAATCCTGAGTAATAATTCGTCTTAGATCTCCTATCAATTCCCTTGCTTTTTTGTAACTCCAATTATTTAGATGAAAAAAATATGCAGTTTCAGAGGCCATGGCTGGATTGTAATTTGGATCACCGATCCAACTACTTGCAGTGTCGATAATTCCTTCAATTTCAGCATATGTATGCTGAAAAATCGTGGGTTTCATTCCTAACCGAATCATATCATTAAATAAAGTTTTATAACTTCCAGACCGATCCTTGCTCCCTATTCCCAAAAGGGCAAAAATAAACCCAGTATCTAAGAATACTCTTGCTTCACAACTCTTATATTCCGCTGGTGAAACTCCAAAAGCCATCACTTCAGCAAACGAACAGCCTGTAATATATTTATCAATATATTCCAATGCTTCAAAATCCCCTGACTCGTTGCAGACCAGCATATACTCTGCAAAATGATAATCATTTTGCACCTTTTTCAATATTTCTTTGTCCGTTTTTGAAACAAGGCCATACCTCTGAATAAAAGCCTGTACTTGATTAGACAAATCTTCCTTAGAAGAATGAAGCTGATACTTCTCCTGAAGAAATTGATCAAACCTTTGTAAAAGGTTATTATATTCAGTTTCTTTTTCGGTATATATTTTCATAAATTCTCCACTGTCAACAGCATCCCAAATGGGGCGGGTTTCTTTCAGTGAAGAATTATATTCAAAATATTTTTTCTTAATACCTAATTGAATAACTTCTTGCATTGGATGGTACGGAAGCGGAAACCCAAATCTTTTTGAAAAGTCTGTTGACATGATTTGAGGATCAAGTAACGCATATTTCTTTTCATCAACAAGTGCAACTACCAACCTTAAGAAAGCTTGTAACGGAGCATCATCTGGATATGCTGACAACACAGCGTAGCACGAATTTACCGAAAAATTGCTCATAACAAATCCCTTCTTTCTATTTAAGGGCCTTTATTATAAAATATTGTAGCACATACATTGCAAAAACACAATACCGCTGTTACAAAGATGCCCATTAAGTGGTAAAGTACTTTACATTTCTTAGCAAAAACACACCTCAAATTGAGGCACGTTTTGTCGAAGGGCGGCGTCAACTATATTTCTGAAAGGAGAGAGGGGCCTCTTCCCG
>CANQVO010000021.1 GCA_947627325.1 uncultured Oscillospiraceae bacterium
GGTGCGCTGGGAGCAGGTGGCGATGGACTGGGCGGCCCAGTGGCTCTCGGGCACGTCCCGGTACTGCTGACTTACGGCGGAGTCGTAGCCGGTGTACTCCTCCCCGTAGGCCAGCGCCAGGGCGGGTGCGGCCAGGCCCAAGGACAGGCAGAGGGCCAAGGCCAGGGACAACAGACGTTTTTTCATGGGGGTTCCTCCTTTTGTGTATTCTATATTCGATATCATAATTAGAATATGTTTATGATGGTAGCATATGGAATATAATTTGTCAAGAGGAGGGACCCGCCATGGAAACATTCTTGCCCAAAAAGCCGGAGAAGGAGGTCATCTCCATGCGCCTCCCCCTGGATCTGCTGGCGGAGGTGGACCGCCGGGCGGCGGAGTTCGACATCAGCCGCAACGAGCTCATCAACCAGTGCATCCTGTTCGCTCTGAGCCATATGGACAAGGGGGAGTGAGCAAGGGGCGGGGGATTTGTGGGTTTTTGCGGTATTGCCTTTTGCCGGAGAGTGTGGTACAATCTCTGGAAGTGAGCGAAGGGAGGGGAGCGCCATGTTTACCAAGAGCGAGTACATCATGTTTTCGCGGCCGGGCATGGCCGTCTTTTCCCGTTTCCTTTCCTTTTCTCGGTAACCGGCTTAGAGCCGGTATTTTTTTGTCTAAAAAAGAAAGGAGTCCATACCCATGAGCGAGAAACAGACCGCCCTCGGCTCCGAGCCCATCCGGGACGCCCGGAAGCTGGGAGTCCCCAAAATGCTGATCCTGGGTCTTCAGCATATGTTCGCCATGTTCGGCGCCACCATCCTGGTGCCCATCCTGGTGAACAGCCAGCAGAGCGCCACCGGCGCGGACATCAGCATGCCCCTGTCCATCCAGACCACCCTGTTCTTCGCCGGGTTCGGCACCCTGCTGTTCCACGTCTGCTCCAGGATGAAGGTGCCCGCCTTCCTGGGCTCCTCCTTCGCCTTCCTGGGCGGCTTTGCCGCCATGGGCGGGATGAGCGAGGGGATCTACGCCACCATGTCCCAGGCGGAAAAGCTCCAGTACACCTGCGGCGGCATCGTGGTGGCCGGCCTTCTCTACCTGATCCTGGCCCTCATCATCAAGCTGGTGGGCGTGCATAAGGTCATGCGCTTCCTGCCCCCGGTGGTCACCGGCCCCATCATCATCTGCATCGGCCTGAACCTGGCCCCCTCCGCGGTGAACAACGCCTCCACCTGCTGGTGGCTGGCCCTGGTGGCGATGGCGATCATCATCGTGTGCAACATTTGGGGCAAGGGGATGGTGAAGATCATCCCCATCCTCCTGGGCATCGTGGGCAGCTACGTGGTGGCCCTGGTGGTCACCCTGGCCGGCGGGCCCCAGCTCATCGACTTCTCCAGCCTCAAGACCGCCCAGGTGGTGGGCCTCCAGCCCTTCTTCACCAACTTCTCCGGCTCCATCGCCAAGTTTGACCTCTCCGCCATCCTGGTCATGGCCCCCATCGCCATCGCCTCCATGATGGAGCACATCGGCGATATGTCCGCCATCTCCGCCACCGTGGGGGAGAACTTCATCGAGGATCCCGGCCTCCACCGCACCCTGATCGGCGACGGCCTTGCCACCTCCCTGGCCGGCCTGTTCGGCGGCCCGGCCAACACCACCTACGGCGAGAACACCGGCGTGCTGGTCCTCAGCCGGGTCTATGATCCCCGGGTCATCCGCCTGGCCGCCCTCTACGCCCTGGTCCTCTCCTTCTCCCCCCTGTTCGCCGCCTTCATCGGCTCCATCCCCTCCGCCATCATCGGCGGCGTGAGCTTCATCCTCTACGGCATGATCTCCGCCATCGGCGTGCGGAACCTGGTGGAGAACCGGGTGGACTTCACCAACTCCCGCAACCTCATCATCGCCGCCACCGTCCTGGTCTGCGGCCTGGGCTTCTCCAGCGGCCTGACCTTCCAGGTGGGCGGCGCCTCCGTCACCCTCACCGGCCTTGCCATCGCCGCCATCGCCGGCATCCTGCTCAACGCCATCCTTCCCGGCAAGGACTTCCAGTACGGCCAGGGCGGCTCCGCCGACGGCTCGGCCAACCTGGGCAAGTATTGATCCCCCGGCGGGCGAGCCGCCATAAATCATCCGTTTTATAGGACAGAAAACCTCCTATACTGAGTACCGTAAGGAACTCAAGTATAGGAGGTTTTTATAATGAGTGGATACGAGATTCGGTATGTGGGCGGCCATGTGGAGGTCTATCTGGCGGGGGCGTTCCAGTTCTCCGCCGACAACGAGGCCGAGGCCATCCGGGAGCTGCGGGAAGCGGCGTAAAAAAGGGGGGCGGGAGCCCCCCTTTTTTATTAATCCGGGATATAGGCCCGCACCCGAAGCTGGGCCCCCAGGCTCTCCGCCAGGGCGCGGCAGCGCTGGATATCCTCCGGGGTCTTGTCCTTGTCCACGATGGTCATGACCACCTTGGGGACATAACGGGCGGCCCTGCGGGTGAAGTCCAGCATGGCCTCCCAGGCCGCCGCCCCGTCCCTGGGCTGGGTGACGGCCAGGTACTCCGCCTCCGTGGCGCCGTTGAGGGAGATGGACAGGGTGTCCACCCGCCCGGCCAGCTCCGGGGTGATGTCCCGGCCGTGGATGAGGTTGCCGTGGCCGTTGGTGTTGATCCGCACCGGGGGCAGGCGGGGGTGGCCGGCCTTGAGGGCGTCCACGATGGCGCAGATGGCATCGATACGGTAGATGGGCTCCCCAAAGCCGCAGAAGACGATCTCCCGGTAGCTCTCCAGATCCCGCCGGGCGAAGTCGGCCAGGGCCTCCTCCACCGTGGGCTCGTGCTCCAGCCAGAGGTCGTCGGCGTAGATGCTGCCCTTGTGGCCGTTGTGGCGCAGGCAGAAGACGCAGGCGCAGTCACAGCGGTTGGTGAGGTTGACGTAGAGGGCGCCCTCGTATTCATAGGTAATGGTCATCATAGCGGCGTTCGCTCCTTTTCGCGGCGTGGGCCCGGGGGCCGGGTCCAGGCCAGTTTACTCCTGAATGCCAAAAAAGGCAAGGGCGTTTTGGTAGGTGGCCTCCGCCACCTCCTCCGCCGTCAGGCCCCGAAGCTGGGCGATCTTCTCCGCCACCAGCCGGACGTAGGCGGAGTCGTTGCGCTCCCCCCGGTGGGGCGCGGGGGTCTGGTAGGGGGCGTCGGTCTCCAGCATGAGCCGCTCCAGGGGGACGGCCGCCGCCACCTCCGGCACCCGCCGGGCGGTCTCAAAGGTCACGTTGCCGGTGATGGAGATCATCCAGCCCAGCTCCACCGCCGCCAATGCGTCGGGGACGCTGAAGGCGCAGCAGTGGAACACCCCCCGGACCCCGGGGTGGGCCCGGACGATATCCAGCACGTCCCGGTGGGCGTCCCGGTCGTGGACGATGGCGGGCAGGTCCAACTCCTGGGCCAGCTCCAACTGTCGGGCAAAGAAGTCCCGGCTCCGGGCCCGCTCCTCCCGGCCCTTGACCCAGTAGTAGTCCAGCCCGATCTCCCCCACCGCCACGCACTTGGGGTGCCGGCAGAGGGCCCGGACCTCCTCCAGGTCCTCCAGGCCCGCGTGGTCCAGGTCCTCGGGGTGGATGCCGGCGGCGAAGTGGACAAAGGGGTATTTTTCCGCCAGGTCCCGGCTGGCCCGGGAACTCTCTAGGTCACAGCCCGGGCAGACGATGTGGGTCACCCCCTCCCCGGGCAGGGCGGCCAGCCGCGCGTCCCGGTCGGGGTCGAATTGGTCGGAATAGTAGTGGGCGTGGGTGTCGAACAATCGCATCCTCTCACCTCCCGGGAAACTTCCAGGGCCGCGGGGCGGCCCCGGGGCTATTATACCCGCTTCCTCCCCCCTTTGCAAGACGGGGACGGGCCATAAAATTTACAGTTTACCTGGGCGGAAAAATCATGTATAATGTTTTTATCTGCGAAAACTGGGGGAAAGGAGGGGATCCTATGGCTACGGTGGCCCTGCCCGGCGGGGTGGTGTCCCTGTCGGCAGAGAACGCGGACAGGCTGATCGCCCTGGGCCAGGGGGACGGCACTCTGCTCTACCTGGCCCTGCTCCGCCACGGCGGGGAACTGGCCCAGGCCCGGCAGGCCCTGGGCTGGAGCCAGGGGCGGCTGGACGCGGCCTACGCCGCCCTCCAGAGCGCCGGGCTGGTGGGCCCCGCCCCCGTCCAGGGACGGCTCCGGGACGAGAGCCCGCCGGAGTATATGACCCAGGACGTGGTCCAGGCCCTCACCGCCGACAGCGCCTTTGCCGCCCTCCTGCGGCAGGTGGAGCGGTCCCTGGGGACCAAGCTCTCCCCCACCGACCTGAAGACCCTCTACACCATCTACGACTACCTGGGCCTGCCCCCCGAGGTCATCTGCCTGCTGGCCGTCTGGTGCGTGGAGGAGCACGAGCGCAAATACGGCCCCGGCCGCCGGCCCAAGATGACCCAGGTGAAGAAGGAGGCGTACCGCTGGGCCGACCGGGGGGTGGACACCCTCCCCGCCGCCGAGGCGTTTTTGAAGGCCCAGAAGTCCCTCTCCCAGCGGGAGCGCAAGCTGCTGCCCCTCCTGGGCATCCGGGACCGCCAGCCCCTGGATAAGGAGCGGGAGTACCTGGCCACCTGGGTGGACTGGGGCTTTGAGGACCGGGCCATCCAGCTTGCCTACCAGAGGACCCTGCTGAAAAAGCAGTCCATGTCCTGGCCCTATATGAACTCCATTTTGAAAAGCTGGCACGCCAAGGGCCTGCACCGGGTGCGGGACATCGAGGCCGGGGACGCCGCCCCCGCCCGCCCCCGGGATGCCGCCCCCTCCAACCAGAGCCAGAAGGAGGAGCGCATGGCCCGGAACATCGCCGCCCTCAAGCGGGCGGTGCGAAAGACAGACGGGGAGGACCCGTCGGGAAGGAGGTGAGCCCCCATGTCCTTTGACCCCAGGCACGTCAGGGAGGCCAATCGCGTCCTGGCCGCCGCCCGGGCGGACCGGGAGGCCCGCCGCGCCGCCTTTGAGCGCCAGTGCCGCCAGCGTCTGCCGGAGCTGGCCGCCCTGGACCGGGCCATCCAGGGCACGGTGGCCCAGGCCATCGCCGCCGCCCTCCAGCAGGGCGCGGACCCCTCCGCCGCGGTGGAGCGGGCCCGGCGGGAAAACCTCTCCCTCCAGGAAAAGCGCCTGGCGCTCCTGCGAGGCGCGGGGATCGACCCCCAGGACCTGGAGTCCACCCCCCTGTGCCCCATCTGCCACGACACCGGCCGCCAGGGCGGCCAACTCTGCCAGTGCGTCTCCCAGCTGGCCATCGCCGAGAATCTGCAGGAACTGGGCCGCCAGCTGGACCTGGAGCGGTTCGACTTTGACGCCTTTCAGCTCCGCTGGTACGCCGCCGCCTTCGACCCCGCCCTGGGGGCCTCCCCCCGGGAGCTGATGGAGTCGGTCCTCACCGTCTGCCGGGACTACGTCCAGCTCTTCCCCGCCTACCCCGCCAAGAACCTCTACCTCTACGGCGGCACCGGCCTGGGCAAGACCTTCCTCTCCGGCTGTATCGCCAAGGGCGTGGCCCAGGGGGGGCACTGGGCGGTGTACGCCACCGCCGGGGCCCTCTTCGCCCGGTACGAGGCGGTGAAATTCAACCGGGACGACGCCCCCGCCGCCCAGGAGGACGTGCGGCGGTATGAAGCCTGCGACCTACTGGTGCTGGACGACCTGGGCAGCGAGATGACCACCCCCTTTGTCCAGTCCGCCCTCTACCAGCTTCTCAACCAGCGGATGCTCTCAGGCCGGCACACGGTGATCTCCTCCAACCTGGATATGGACGGGGCCCGGGCCCGCTATGTGCCCCAGGTGGCCTCCCGGCTGGAGGGGGAGTTCCAGGAGCTGCCCTTCTTTGGCCGGGACGTCCGCCTGCAAAAAAAGGAGGAGCGGCTCTAGCCCAGGGGCTGGTCCAGCAACAGCAGGGCCCCCACCAGGCACAAAAATTCCTCCGGGCTCTGCCCCTCCCGGTCGTAGGGCAACACCCACTCCTGCCGCTCCACCCCCGCCCCGGAGAGGGTCACCAGCTCCCGCTGGAGCGCCACGGCCACGCTGCCCCCCTCCAGGCTGGACAGGGTCAGGGTGTTGCGCCGCCCCAGCCCGTAGCTCACCGCCGAGGCCGCCCGCACCCGGCTTGCCAGCGCCACGCTGTCCCCGGGCAGCAGGGCCACCCGGGGCCGGATGAGCCCCGCCCCGGCCAGGCCCGTGGCGTCCGGGGCGATGACCAGCAGGGCCGGGGGCCGCTGGGCAAAATCGGCGGGGTGGTCCCCGGTGAAAAAGGAAAACTGCCGGCCCAGCCGGGCCGTCAAACGCTCCGCCAGCCTGCCCCGGCCGCTCCAAACCCCCACCTGCTCCATCCGACCGCCTCCTTCGTCTCCCGCTTAGTTTGCGGCATTTCAGGAAAAATACAAGCATCTCCGCTTTTTTTCTTGTAATTTCCGGCGAGATGGACTACAATAGAAAAATAGGGAACAAGTCTCTTCCATCATCCCGCGCCCCGGCCCCAGGGCCCGGCGCTGTCAGAAAGGAATGCTTGCTATGAAGATGTTGACCGACATGGGCGAGATCCGCATCTCCAACGAGGTCTTCACCAACCTCACCGGCGCGGCGGCCACCAACTGCTTCGGCGTCAAGGGCATGGCCTTCCGCTCCAAGCGGGACGGCCTGGTGCACCTTCTGCGCCGGGACTCCATGTCCAAGGGGGTCAAGGTCCTGTGCAACGAGGACGGCACCGTCTCCATCCAGCTCCACATCGTGGTGGATACGGGGGTCAATCTCATGGCGGTGTCCCGCTCGATCATGAACGAGGTGCGCTACAACGTCTCCCGCCTCACCGGGGTGGAGGTCCGAAACGTAGACGTTTGTATCGACTCCATGACCAATTAAACAGAGGAGGACGACGGATATGACCACCACCATTGACGCCGCCGCCTTCCGCTCCATGGTACTCCACGGCGCCGCGGCGATCTCCGCCAACAAACAGCAGATCAACGAGCTCAACGTCTTCCCCGTCCCCGACGGGGACACCGGCACCAATATGTCCATGACCATCAGCGCCGCCGCCACCGAGCTGCGCGCCAAGACCTACCCCACCCTCTCCGCCGCCGCCTCGGCGGTGGCCAGCGCCCTGCTCCGGGGCGCCCGGGGCAACTCGGGGGTCATCCTCTCCCTGCTGTTCCGGGGCTTTTCCAAGGGGGTCAAGGACAAGGAGGCCATCGACGGCCGGGACTTCGCCATCGCCCTGGACTACGGCGTGGCCGCCGCCTACAAGGCGGTGATGAAGCCCGCCGAGGGCACCATCCTCACCGTCTCCCGCCTCTCCGCCGCCGCGGCGGCCGCCGCCGCCCGGGAGGACGCGGGGGTGGAGGCCGTTTTGGAAAAGACCATCGCCGCGGGCCAGGAGGCCCTGGCCAACACCGTCAACCAAAACCCGGTGCTGAAAAAGGCCGGGGTGGTGGACGCCGGGGGCAAGGGCTTTTTGGTCATCCTCCAGGGGATGCTCGACGAGCTCCAGGGCAAGCCCATGCCAGAGACCGACGGCGACGCCTCCGCCGCCGACAGCGCCGACTTCGCCTCCATCGGCGAGGGGGACATCACCTTCGACTTTGACACCGTCTTTATCGTGCGGAAAAAGCGCCCCGATGTGGACCTGACCGAACTGCGGGCCTACCTCAACTCCATCGGCGACTCCCTGGTCATCGGCGAGGACGACGAGGCGTTCAAAGTCCACGTCCACACCGACACCCCCGGGGACGCGCTGAACAAGGCCCAGTCCTTCGGCACCCTGGAACTCTGCAAGATCGAGAATATGCGGACCCAGTACGAGGACCTGGCCGCCGGCAAGCACGTCCAGAGCACCGACGACCTCCAGCAGGTGGAAAAGGAATTGGAGGCCATGGAGGACGGCGCCGAGGACCCCGGCCCCGCCCAGCCGGAGAAGGAGCTGGGCTTCGTGGCCGTCTGCGCCGGGGAGGGCCTGGCCGCCGCCTTCAAGGACCTGGGGGCGGACGGGGTCATCTCCGGGGGCCAGACCATGAACCCCTCCACCGAGGACATCATGAAGCAGATCCAGCGCACCCCCGCCAAGGTGGTCTTCGTCCTGCCCAACAACGGCAACATCATCATGGCCGCCCAGCAGTGCGTCCCCCTGTGCAAGGACAAGAAGGTGGTGGTCATCCCCACCAAGACCGTCCCCCAGGGCATCTCCGCCCTGCTGGCCGCCCTGCCGGAGGGGACGGAGGAGGAGAACACCGCCGCCATGACCGAGGCCATCGGCAACGTCCACACCAGCGAGGTCACCTACGCCGCCCGGGACTCCGACTTTGACGGCTTTGACATCCACGAGGGCGACTACATGGCCCTCTCCGAGCACAAGCTCTTCGGCACCGACACCGACCTGACCGCCCTGCTCACCAAGCTGGCCCAGGATAAGCCCCAGCAGGAGGCGGAGTTCATCACCGTCATCTTCGGTAGCGACGTCACCGCGGAGGACGCCCAAAAGGCCCAGGCCATCTTCGAGGCCCAGTGCCCCAACGCCGAGATCACCCTTCTGGACGGCGGCCAGCCGGTCTACTACTACATGATCTCCGCGGAATAAACCTCTCCCCCAGTTAAAACAGGCAAACCGCAAGCGCCCCCGCGCCGGGCCCTGCCCGCGCGGGGGTGTTTTGTCGCGCTCCTCCAAGCCGGAATGAGAGTGCCACTTGAAAAGCCGGGGGAAAAGTTGTAAAATGGCGTAAACGGCATAGGGGCCCGGGGCCCCTGGGACTCCGAAGGAGGACGAGAGGATATGAAATTAGGCATCGTGGGACTGCCCAACGTGGGCAAGTCCACCCTGTTCAACGCCATCACCAACGCCGGGGCGGAGAGCGCCAACTACCCCTTCTGCACCATCGACCCCAACGTGGGGATGGTCACCGTGCCCGACCCCCGGCTGGACTGGCTGGAGGAGCTGTACCACCCCAAGAAGAAGACCCCCGCGGTGATCGAGTTCGTGGACATCGCCGGACTTGTGAAGGGGGCCAGCAAGGGCGCGGGCCTGGGCAACCAGTTTTTGGGCAACATCCGGGCCACCGACGCCATCGTCCATGTGGTGCGGTGCTTTGACGACGACAACATCATGCATGTGGTGGAAAACGCCAGCGTGAACGTCCCGGTGGACCCCGCCGGGGACATTGCCACCATCGACCTGGAGCTCATCATGGCCGACCTGGAGATGGTGGAGCGGCGGGTCAAGAAGGCGGAGAACCTGGCCAAGGGGGACAAGAAGTACCTCAAGGAGGCGGAGCTGTTCCAGCGGCTGGCCCAGTGGCTCAACGACGGCAACTCCGCCCGGAGCTTTGAGGCCGACGAGGACGAGGCCAAGATCCTGGCCACCTCCGAGCTTTTGAGCCTAAAGCCCATCATCTACGCCGCCAACCTGGACGAATCCGGCGTGGCCGACTACCAGAACAACCCCTACTTCCAGACCGTCCAGGAGATCGCCGCCCGGGAGAACGCCCAGGTCCTCCCCGTCTGCGCCAAGCTGGAGGAGGAGATCGCCCTGCTGGACGCCGAGGACAAGGAGATGTTCCTGGCCGACATGGGCATGAGCGAGTCCGGCCTGGACCGGCTCATCAAGGCCAGCTACACCCTGCTGGGCCTCATCTCCTTCCTCACCAGCGGGGAGGACGAGTGCCGGGCCTGGACCATCACCCGGGGCACCAAGGCCCCCCAGGCCGCCGGGAAGATCCACACCGACTTTGAGCGGGGCTTCATCCGGGCGGAGGTGGTGGCCTTTGACGACCTGCGCGCCAACGGCTCCATGGCCGCCGCCCGGGAGAAGGGCCTGGTCCGCAGCGAGGGCAAGGAGTACGTGATGCACGACGGGGACGTGGTGCTCTTCCGCTTCAACGTCTGACCGCCCGAAAACCGGGGGACGGCCGCTCTGGCCGTCCCCCTTTTGATTTTTGCCCCAACTTTTCCCCCCTCTGCCCCTTGCAACCGGGGACAGGCTGTGGTACAATACAGGTAATTGGTAAAATTGCCAAATTTTGATGGTAAGGAGCGATGTATCATGTTGCATATTGACCTCTCCCCCGCCAAAAGCGCCCTGCCCGTCGACTTCCACGAATCCCGCAAGGCCGGGCTGAAGCAGGGCCATGAATGGCTCCAGACCGCCACCGGTCTGGGCAACGACTTCGTGGGCTGGGTCCACCTGCCCGTGGAGTACGACAAGGAGGAGTTCGCCCGCATCCAGGCCGCCGCCAAGAAGATCCAGGCCCAGTCCCAGGCCCTGGTGGTCATCGGCATCGGCGGGTCCTACCTGGGCGCCCGGGCGGTCATCGAGCTCTTGAAGAGCCCCAACTACAACGCCCTGCCCAAAAACACCCCCGACATCTACTTCGCCGGCAACGGCCTCAGCTCCGACGCGCTCCAGGAGATCGTCACCATGCTGGGGGACCGGGACTTCTCGGTGAACATCATCTCCAAGTCCGGCACCACCACCGAGCCCGCCGTGGCCTTCCGCATCTTCAAGGACCTGCTGGAGAAGAAGTACGGCAAGGACGGCGCCCGGGAGCGCATCTACGCCACCACCGACGCCGCCCGTGGCGCCCTGAAGGGCCTGGCCGACCGGGAGGGCTATGAGGAGTTCGTGGTGCCCGACGCGGTGGGCGGCCGGTACAGCGTCCTCACCGCCGTGGGTCTGCTGCCCATCGCCGTGGCCGGGGTGGACATCGAAAAGCTCATGGCCGGGGCCGCCGCCCAGCGCCAGGAGTGCATCGACCAGCCCGAGAACTCCGCCTCCGCCCAGTACGCCGCCGCCCGCCACGCCCTCTATGAAAGCGGCAAGAGCGTGGAGATCCTGGCCGGGTTCGAGCCCTCCTTCCGCTTCTTTGGCGAGTGGTGGAAACAGCTCTTTGGCGAGAGCGAGGGCAAGGAGGGCAAGGGCCTCCTCCCCGCCAGCGTGGACTTCACCGCCGACCTCCACTCCATGGGCCAGTACATCCAGCAGGGCCAGCGGCTGATGCTGGAGACGGTGGTGCGCTTTGAGACGCCTCTCCACGAGGTGTCCATCCCCAACGACCCGGACAACGTGGACGGGCTGAACTTCCTCACCGGCAAGACCATCAGCTACGTCAACGAGCAGGCCATCCGGGGCACCCGGCTGGCCCACGTGGACGGCGGCGTGCCCAACATCGTGGTCACCGTCCCCAAGCGGGACGAGGACTCGGTGGGCCGGCTGATCTACTTTTTTGAGTACGCCTGCGGCCTGTCGGGCTACCTCCTGGGGGTCAACCCCTTCGACCAGCCCGGCGTGGAGGCGTACAAGAAGAATATGTTCGCCCTCCTGGGCAAGCCCGGCTACGAGGACCAGAAGGCCCAGCTGGAAGCCCGCCTGAAGTAAACCCAAACACAAAAAGGCCCGCCGTTCCTTTTGGAACGGCGGGCCTTATTTTCTTTGCCGATGGGCCGCGGCTCTACTCTGCCCGCTGGGCGGTGAAGGTGAGGCTGTCGTCGCTCCAGGCGTCGGGGGTGAAGACGATCTCCAGCTCCTTCCAGTCCTGGGCCACCTCGTAGCCGATCACCCCGGCCATCCGCTTGCCGGGGGCCACCGTCCCGTCCAGGCCGGCCTGGTCGGTGGCCGACTCCGCGCCGATGGAGAGGCTGGCGGCGTAGTCGTCCACGTAGGCGTCAAAGCACAGCAGAGAGCTGATGGACAGGTCCTCCTGGGTGTTGTTGGCGATGTCGAAGTGGCACAGGAGGTACACCTTGCCCGCCTCCGGCTCCATGAACTGGTTCCCCTGACTCTCCTCCACCTGGGTCAGGGTCGCCTCCACCCCGTTCAGCTCCGCCTGCTCGCCCACGCCGTAGCTGTCCTTCTCCGCCGGGGCCTCGGGCGTCTGCGTCTCCCCGGACACCGCCGCGTCAGGCGCCGCCGGGGCGGGCGCCGCCTCTCTCGGCCCGCACGCGCACAGGCTCAGCGCCAGCGCCAGGGCCAGCGCGCCCGCCATCCCTTGCTTTTTCATGCTCCTTCTCCCCTTTGTCTCTGATGTGCCGGACCGATCGGGTCCGGCGGCGGGGCCGCGCCGCTCTTTGCGGATACGGCCTCCCTTCCCGGGCATTATACACCAGATTCCATGTATGAAATAATGACCTTGTCACAGCTTACGAGGGGAGGACAGGGCGTGAAATCACACATGGAACTGCTGCGGGAACTGCGGGAGGACCGGGACCTGACCCAGGCCCAGGTGGCCCAGGTGCTGGGCACCACCCAGCAGGTGTACTCCCGGTACGAGCAGGGGATCAACGAGCTGCCCGTGCGGCATCTGCGGACCCTCTGCCTCTTTTACCGGGTCAGCGCGGACTATCTGCTGGGCCTGCCCCCCTGGGACCGGGGCCGGAGAACGCGGAAAAGGGACGCCTCCAGCTAGGAGGCGTCCCTTTTGTTCTGTCCGGGTCCGGGTGGTCAGCCGCATTGCTCCTGGGGGCGGGACAGCTTGACGCAGGAGGCGATGACGGCGAAGAGGAACCAGAAGAGGAACATATTCCGGGGGTAGAACCAGGTGTACTCCACCAGGCCGATGGCCAAGATCCCCCCAAAGGCCCCCAGGGCGGCGGCGATGATCCGGCGCAGCTCCCGGTCGGCGGGGCGGAGGGCCTGGAGCCCCTCCTTGATCTGGCCCAGCACCAGCCCCAGGAAGGCCAGCAGGCCGAAGAAGCCCGTCTCCCCCCACATCTGCAGGTAGTTGTTGTGGGTGTGGATGGGGTAGTTGCCGTCGTAGAGGGTGGGGTATTGGAGGAACACCCGGCGCATCACGTCGCTGCCCAGGCCGGTGCCGGTGAGGCCGTAGTGCCTCAACAGCCGCCCGGTGTCCTCATAGATGGCGATGCGGTAGCGGGCGGAGGAGTCCTTCATGTTGCCGATGGTCTGGATGCGGTGCAAAATGCTCTCGGGCAGGAAGGGGACGGCGCACAGCCCCACCACCGCCATGGCGGGCAAAAACCGCCAGTTCATCAAACAAAGGAAGATCCCCACCGCCAGCACCAGGCCCAGCCAGCTGGAGCGGGAGTAGGTCAGGCCGATGGCCGCCAACTCCAGCGCCAGCGCGCCCACGCCGCAGACCCGGCCCCGCCAGCCCCTGGCGTTCAGGGTCAGCGCCCCGGTGAGGGGGGTGAGCATCACCAGCACCTCGGCGAAGTTGTTGGGGTTGTCGAAGAAGGAGTAGATCCGCCCGGGCATCCCCTCGTTCAGGGTCATGTCCTGCTGGGAGGCCACCACCTCCACCCCCACGTAGCCCTGCCAGCACCCGTAGAGGGCGGCCACCGCCAGGCCCACCCCGGCGCAGACCAGCAGGGCCTTAAGCTGGCGGACGTCGTCCACCGCGCTCACCGTCACCAGCACCACCAGGAAGCAGGTCAGGTGGAAGATGTAGAAGCGCAGGGACAGCGACAGGCTCAGCGAGCACACCAGGGCCAGGGTGATGAAGAGGAAGTAGACGCCGAACCAGGGGCCCAGCCGCCCCACCTCCAGCCGTTTTTCCCGGTTGGCACAGCCCAGGGCGTAGAGGCAGAAGATCCCCGCCGCGCCCAAAAAGCCGTAGAGGTTGTCCCACCGCTCGTGGGGGGCCACCAGCATCACCAGCACGAAAAGCCCCAGTATCAGCCACGCGCCCCGGCCCAGGGCGGTGGCCGCCCGGAAGACCAGACTGCCGTCCCAGAGCCGTTTGCCCAGGCGGTAGATCCCCTTGGCGATGGAGACGGGCACGTTCCAGAGGGCGGTGAGGAGGCGCTGGGCCCGGCTGTCCGCCCACCCCCGGCGCAGGGCGCCCTGCCGGGTGAGCAGGGCGCAGACCGCGCTGGTCGCCCCGGCGGCCTTCAGCCCCTGGGCCCGGCGGTGGAACCAGCCGCCCAGGGCGCTTTCCGCCCACAGCCGCCTCAACCCCTGCCACAGGGCCAGGAGCCAGCGGCAAACCAAACTATCCTGGGCCGTCATCGCGCCACCGCCTTTTCGTAGACTTGATAGGTGTCCTGGGCCAGCTTGTGGATCTCAAACCGCTCCTGGATGTTCCGAAGGGCGTTCTCCCGGCACCGCTCCAGCAGTTCCGGGTCCTCCAGAAACCGCTTCAGGCACCCGGCCATGGACTCCGGGTCGTCGTACACCGCCAGCAGGCCCCCCTGCTCCGGGCCCTCCAGAATGTCCCGGTTGCCGCCCATGTCGGTGACCACGCAGGGCAGACCGGCGGCCATGGCCTCGATGATGAGGAAGGACAGAGCCTCGTGCTGGGAGGAGTTCACGTAGAGGTCGGCCCCCTTGTAGAGGTTCTTGATGTCCTCCCGAAAGCCGATGAAGCGCACCTGCTCCTCCGTCAGCCCCAGTTCCCCGGCCAGGGCCTTGGACGGCTCCAGCAGTTCCCCGTCCCCGGCCAGGACCATGGTAAAGGGCCGGTCGCTCAGCTGGGCCAGCCGCTGGAGGGAGCGGAGGAGGTAGGCGTGGCCCTTGTCGTGGGCGAAGCGGGAGGCGCAGAGCATGACGAAGCGGCCTTCCGGGATGCCCAGCTCCTGCCGGAGGGTGGAGCCCTCCCCGGCCCAGGCCGCCAGGTCCACGCCGTTGAACACCACCTGGATGCGCGCCCCGCTCCAGCCGTTTTTCATCAGCTGTTCCCGCCCCCGGTTGCACACGGCGATCATCTGGTCCTGCCGCCGGTCCAGCAGGCGGTTGGACAGGCGGGTGACAAGGTCGTTGGGCAGGATGAAGTGGTTGGTGTAGACCACCCGGATCTTCTTGTTATAGCTCTTGGCCAGCAGGGCGATGTAGTGTTCCCGGAGGTAGTGGCAGTGGATCAGGTCGATGTCCCACTCCCGGCACAACTCCGCCAGGGCCCTGGCCGCCTTGCGGTCAAAGCGGCTGGACATGGGCAGCTGCCGGGTGGGGACCCCCAGGGCCTCCAGCCGCTCCACCAGCAGGCCGCCCTCGTTATAGGCGAAAAAGGGGGTGACCGGGCCGCCCCCCAAATAGCGGATCAGCGTCTCCACATACCGCTCCGTCCCCGCCTTTCCGGCGTGGTTGAGCAAATAGAGGACCCTCATGTTCTCCCACCTTTCCAGAGAGATCTCCCGTCAGTGCATACACTGACCCACCATGCGGCCCACCGTCTCGGCGAACTGGTCCGCGGTGAAGTCCAGCCCGCCCCGCAGCCAGATCAGGTACACCCGCATGATCCCCGCGGCGAAAAACTCCCCCCGGAGGTGGACCTGGAGCGGGTCCTCCACCCCGTGGGCCGCCAGGGTGTTCTCCGCCGCCTCCTGAAGGATGCGGCGGATGCGCTCGATGAAGTAGGTGTACCCCGCCCCCTGGACCAGGCGGCGGAAGAGGGGCATATTGTCCCCCACCACCCCGTTGAGCACCCGGAAGAAGCCGGTCAGGTCCACCTGCGGGCCCCGGAAAACCCCCTCCCGCTCCAGTCCCTCCTGGAGCCGGGCCAGCATATCCTCGTAAAAATCCTCCAAAATCTCCTCCACCGAGCGGTAGTGGAGGTAAAAGGTCTTGCGGTCCACGTCGGCCCGCTGGGCCAGCTCGGTGATGGAGATCTTGTCAAAATCCTTCTCCCCCAACAACTCGAAAAGCGCCCGGGTCAAGGCGGCCTTGGTCCGCGCCACGCGCCGGTCCTGTGCCATAAGGGATCCCTCTCTCTCCGCGGGGCAATCGCCGCCCCCGCAAGTTGCGTACTTACGGACATTATACCGCGTCTTTATCAAAAAATCAACAGCTGGGGCCCACATTTCCCCAAAATCCCCGCCGCCCCGGCCCTCCGGCGGAAAAAGTGCTTGCAATTTGGAAACTGATAGGTTACAATTTAGTAACAAACCCCCGGGCCGGGCCCGGGAGAACGGGAGGGATCCTCATGGCCAAGCGTCTTGTCTGCCTACTGTTGGCGGCGCTTCTGGCGGTCTGCTGTCCCCTGTGCGCCGGGGCCCAGGAGGGGCAGGACTTCACGATCTCCGTGGGCGGCCAGGCGGTGGCGGACGCCCACGTGATACTGGCCGGCGGCGTGACCTATGTCTCGGCCTACAACATAGCCCGGGCCTTAGCGCCGGACACCGCCGTCGCCTGGAACGGCGGCAGTTCGGAGATGACCCTGGCGGGCACGGGGTACGCCCTCACCGCCCAGTTCGGGCGGGACTACGTGGTGTGCAACGGCCGCTGCCTCTACACCCCCGGCCAGGTCCTCCTCCACCCGGACAACGGCGACCTGCTCCTGCCCGTGCGGGTGCTGGCCCGGGCCCTGGGCGCCCAGGTGGCGTGGGACGGCCAGGGGGTCTACCTCACCGCCACCGGCGTCCCCCTGGAGAGCGGGGAGACCTTCTACAACGCCGAAGACCTCCTTCTGCTGGCCACCGTCATCCGCCACGAGGCGGGCTACGAGCCCCTGGCCGGCCAGATCGCCGTGGGCAACGTCCTGCTCAACCGGGCCGCCGGTAACGGCATCTCCCTCTATGAGGTCATCACCCGGCCCAACCAGTTCCCCGGCGCCCTTAACGCCACCCCGGGCGAGGCCCACTACATCGCCGCCAAGCTCTGCTTGGACGGGGCCAAAACGGTGCCCGACAGCGCCTACTGGTTCAACGGCGCGGGCAAGAGCTGCTGGGCCTCCCAAAACAAGACCCTCCTGTGTACCATCGGCGGCCACGCCTTCTACGGCTAAAAGCGCCCCGCCCCCAGGCGGCCCGCCGCGTAACAAGGGCAAAGGCCCTCTGGAACAGAGTCCTGTTCCAGAGGGCCTTCTCTGTGTCCGCCGTTAAGCGCCAGCTTACTTCAGCCCGTTCTCGTAGGCCTCGATCATCTTCTTGAACGTGTGACCCGTAGGACTTGCGGGGGCTGGAACCCCTGCGGCCACTAGGTTTTCGTCTGGTCGCGGGTCAGGGGGCGTGATGTGTCCCGTGCGTCGCGCGAGCTTCTGGAGGAATTTTTGGGTGCTCTCGCCGGTGAGGATGCGGATGTCCAGGCGGAGGGAGCCGTCCTCCTCCGGGGTGACGAAGATCTTGTCGATATACCGATCCACGAACTCGTTGGTGACGATCCCCTGGGCGGCGTCCCGCTGGGCCTCCCGGAGCACCCGGCGGATGGCGTCGATGTGCTGTTTGAACACCTGGCCGGAGTGTTGGCTCTCCTCCAGCTCGTAGATCTCCCGCTCGGCCTCCGCGATCTCCGCGTCGCAGTCCCGGTTCATGGAGAGGAAGTCCCGGTCGGTGATCTTCCCCTCGATGTTGTAGGTGAGCAGTTTGCCCTTTTTCCGCTGGGCCAGGTCGATCTGCCCCCGCAGGGCCTCGATCCGCGGCCCCACGTCCTCCTCCCTCGCCTGGGCGGTGTAGAGCGCCACATACTCCTCCAGGTAGGTCTCCGCGTCCCCCTTTGTCTCGCGGAACACGTCCAGCAGGAGCGGCTTCAGCTCCTCCTCGTAGATGGCGAAGGAGGGGCAGGACTCCGCCCCGTTTTTGATCTTGCCGGAGCAGACCCACTTGCTGTTCTTGCGGCCCAGCCGGTCCACGCTGTCCCGCCGATAGTAGGCGGCGCCGCAGTGGGTGCAGTAGAGCTTGCCGGTGAGCAGATTGCCGTGGTTGCAGATGCCCTGGCGGGCCTTCACATCCTCGCTGCGCTTCTTCAGGACCTTGTTGGCCTTGTCCCAAAGCTCCTCGGTGACGATGGCGGGGACGATCTGCCCCGTCTCGTCCTTGAACATCACCCACTCCTCCGGTGGGAGGAACTTCTGCTTCTTGGTGAAGAAGTCCATGACCTTGACCTTGTTGCCCACATAGTAGCCCTTGTATTTGGGGTTGCTGATCATCCCGGACATAGTGGTGTGGGCGATCTTCTTGCCGTTGTGGTTGCGGTAGCCCTTCTCCCAGAACAGCGTCTCGATCTGCTTCATGGAGTACCGCCCGGTGGCGTAGAGCTCAAACAGCTCCCGCACCATGGGGGCCTCCGCCTCGTCGATGACCAGCCGCCCACCGTCCTTGCGGTAGCCAAAGATACGGCTGTTGCCCAGCACCACCCCCTTCTTGATGGCCTGGGCGTGGCCGAACTTCACCCGGCTGGACAGCTTCCGCAATTCGTCCTGGGCGATGCCCGACATGATGGTGAGGCGCAGCTCGCTGTCCTCGTCCAGAGTGTTGATGGCGTCGTTCTGAAAAAGGACGCCCACCCCGGCGTTCAACAGCTCCCGGGTGTACTGGATGGAGTCCAGGGTGTTCCGGGCGAACCGGGTGATCTCCTTGGTGATGATGAAGTCGAATTT
>CANQVO010000022.1 GCA_947627325.1 uncultured Oscillospiraceae bacterium
AACCGTGGAAACGTTGTGCCGCACCGGGTTCAGAGTTTCAAAAAATCATTCCCACTCCACGGTGGCGGGGGGTTTGGTGGTGATGTCGTAGACGACGCGGTTGATCTTGGGGACTTCGTTGACGATGCGGGTGCTGATGCGGTCCAGGAGGTCGTAGGGGATGCGGGCCCAGGCGGCGGTCATGAAGTCGTCGGTGACCACCGCGCGGAGGGCCAGGGTGTAGTCGTAGGTCCGGCCGTCCCCCATGACGCCCACCGAGCGCATATTGGTGAGCACGGCGAAGTACTGGTCCAGGTTCTTGTCCTCCCCGGCCTTGACGGCCTCGTCCCGGAAGATGAAGTCGGCCAGGCGGAGGATGTCCAGCTTGTCCCGGGTGATCTCCCCGATGACGCGGATGGCAAGGCCCGGGCCCGGGAAGGGCTGGCGGTTGACCAGGTAGTCGGGCAGGCCCAGCTCCCGGCCCAGCTGGCGCACCTCATCCTTGAACAGTAGCCGCAGAGGCTCGATGATCTCCTTAAAATCCACGTAGTCGGGCAGGCCGCCCACGTTGTGGTGGCTCTTGATGACGGCGGCGTCCCCCAGGCCGGACTCGATCACGTCGGGGTAGATGGTGCCCTGGACCAGGAAGTCCACCTGGCCGATCTTCTTGGCCTCCCGCTCGAAGACCCGGATGAACTCCTCGCCGATGATCTTCCGCTTGGTCTCCGGGTCGGTCACCCCGGCCAGCTTGCCCAGGAAATGCTCCTCGGCGTTGACCCGGACGAAGTTGATGTCCCACTTGGAGAAGGCCGCCTCCACCTCGTCCCCCTCGTTGAGGCGCATGAGGCCGTGGTCCACAAAGACGCAGGTGAGCTGACTGCCCACCGCCTCGGCCAGCAGGGCGGCGGCCACGGAGGAGTCCACCCCCCCGGACAGGGCCAACAGCACCTTGCCCTCCCCCACCTTCTCCCGGACGGAGCGGATGGCGGTCTGCTTATAGTCCCCCATGGTCCAGTCCCCCGCCGCGCCGCAGGCGCCGTAGAGGAAGTTGCGGATCATGGCAAGGCCGTTTTCCGTGTGATTCACCTCGGGGTGGAACTGCACGCCGTAGAATTTCCGGCTCTCGTCGGCGATGGCGGCGTTGGGGCAGGCGGCGGTGTGGGCGGCGAGGGCAAAGCCGTCGGGCACCTTGGCCATGTAGTCCCCGTGGCTCATCCAGGTGACGCTCTGAGCGGGAAGGCCCCGGAACAGGGTGCAGTCTGTGTCAAAGAAGGTCTCGGTCTTGCCGTACTCCCGGGCGGTGTCGTCCTGGGCGGCGGTGACCAGCCCGCCCAGGGTGTGGGCCATGAGCTGGCAGCCGTAGCAGATGCCCAGCACGGGCACGCCCAGGGTGAAGATGGCCGGGTCCACCTTGGGAGAGCCCTCCTGGTAGACCGAGTTGGGCCCGCCGGTGAAGATAAAGCCGATGGGGTCCATGGCCTTCAACTCGGCCAGGGGGGTCTTGTAGGGCTTGACCTCGCAGTACACCCCGCACTCCCGGACCCGCCGGGCGATGAGTTGGTTATACTGTCCGCCGAAGTCCAGGACGATGACGGTCTGGTGGGACATTGGGCCTCTCCCCTCTCTCTTAAAGTGCGGTGATGTCGATGGGCTTCAGGTCGGCGCTGCGGCTCTGGGCCCGGACGGTGAGGATGGCCCGGGCGGTGTCGATGGCGGTGACACAGGCCACGGAGTGCTCCACCGTACTGCGGCGGATCTTAAAGCCGTCGGTGTCGTGCTTGCGGCCCTTGGTGGGGGTGTTGATGACCAGGTCCACCGAGCCGGAGGCGATCATATCCAGGATGTTGGGGTGCGCCTCGCTGACCCGGCCCACCAGGCGGGCGGGGATGCCCGCTTCGTTGAGGGTGACGCAGGTGCCGGCGGTGGCGAAGATCTCCACCCCCTGGTCCACCAGGCCCCGGGCGATGCCCAGGATCTCCCCCTTGTCCTCGTCCCGGACGGTGATGATGACCCGCCCGCCCTTCTTGGGCACCCGCAGGTTGGCGCCCTTGAAGGCCTTCAACAGCGCCTGGGGGTAGGACTCGTCCAGGCCCAGCACCTCGCCGGTGGACTTCATCTCCGGGCCCAGGCCGGTGTCCACGTCGGTGAGCTTTTCAAAGGAGAAGATGGGCATCTTGACCGCGTAATACGCCCGCTCCGGGTAGATGTCCACCCCGTAGCCCATGTCCCGGAGCTTCTCCCCCAGCATGACCCGGGTAGCCAGGTCGATGACCGGCACCCCCGTCACCTTGCTGATGTAGGGGATGGTGCGGGAGGAGCGGGGGTTGACCTCGATGACGTAGACCTGGTCGGAGTAGATGATAAACTGGATGTTGATCAGGCCGATGACCCCCAGGGCCTTGGCAAGGTCCCGGGTGTAGCGCAGGATGATCTCCTTGTGCTTGTCCTCGATGTGGAGGGAGGGGTAGACGGAGATGGAGTCCCCGGAGTGGACCCCCGCCCGCTCCACGTGCTCCATGACGCCGGGGATGAGCACGTCCTCCCCGTCGAACACGCCGTCCACCTCCACCTCCCGGCCCATGAGGTACTTGTCCACCAGGATGGGGTGTTCCTGGACGGTGCGGTTGATGATCCGCATGAACTCGGTGATGTTGCGGTCGTTGTAGGCGATCTCCATGCCCTGGCCGCCCAGGACGTAGGACGGGCGCACCAGCACGGGGTAGCCCACCTCGTTGGCGGCCTTGATGGCCTCTTCTGTGGTAAAGACCGTCCGGCCCTCCGCCCGGGGGATGCCGCATTGCTGGAGGATCTCGTCAAACCGCTCCCGGTCCTCGGCGGCGTCCACGCCGTCGGAGGAGGTGCCCAGGATGGGCACGCCCATGTCGGTGAGGGCCTTGGCCAGCTTGATGGCGGTCTGGCCGCCGAACTGCACCACCGCGCCCCAGGGCTTTTCCAGCTCCACCACCGCCTCCACGTCCTCGGCGGTGAGGGGCTCGAAGTAGAGCTTGTCGGCCACGTCGAAGTCGGTGGAGACGGTCTCGGGGTTGTTGTTGATGATGATGGTCTCGCACCCCAGGCGCTTTAAGGCCCAGACGGAGTGGACCGAGCAGTAGTCGAACTCGATGCCCTGGCCGATGCGGATGGGGCCGGATCCCAGCACCAGCACCTTGCGGCGGCTCTCGTCCCCGCTGGGCTCGGCCTCGTTCTCCCGGTCGTAGGTGGAGTAGTAGTAGGGCGTGGCGGCCTCAAACTCGGCGGCGCAGGTGTCCACCATCTTGAAGGAGGGGCGGATATCCATGCTCTCCCGCAGGGCCTTGATCTCCGCCCGGGTGGAGCCGCACAGGGCGGCGATGTAGGCGTCGGAAAAGCCCATCTCCTTGGCCCGGCGGAGGGTCTCGGCGTCGGGGACGCCCTTTTCCAGGGCGCTCTCCATAAAGATGATGTCCTGGAACCGGGTCAGGAACCACACGTCCATCTTGGTGATGGCGTTGATCTTCTCCGGGGAAAAGCCCCGGCGCAGGGCCTCCGCCACCACGAAGAGCCGCTGGTCGTCCACGTCGGCCAGCTTCTCCTCGATCTCCTCGGTGTACAGGTCCTCCAACCCCTCCAGCCGCAGGGACTTGACGTTCAGCTCCAGGGAGCGGATGGCCTTCATCAGCGCCCCCTGGAAGGAGTTGGAGATCGCCATGACCTCCCCGGTGGCCTTCATCTGTGTGCCCAGGGTGCGGGAGGCGGTGGTGAACTTGTCGAAGGGCAGGCGGGGGATCTTTAACACGCAGTAGTCCAGGGTGGGCTCGAAGCAGGCGGTGGTCTTCCCCGTCACGGCGTTGGGGATCTCGTCCAGGGTGTAGCCCAGGGCGATCTTGGCCGCCACCTTGGCGATGGGGTAGCCGGTGGCCTTGGAGGCCAGGGCGGAGGAGCGGGAGACGCGGGGGTTGACCTCGATGACGGCGTACTCAAAGCTGTCGGGGTTCAGGGCGAACTGGCAGTTACAGCCCCCCTCGATCTCCAGGGCGGAGATGATGTCCAGGGCGGCGGAGCGGAGCATCTGGTACTCCTTGTTGGCCAGGGTCTGGGTGGGGGCCACCACGATAGAGTCCCCGGTGTGGACGCCCACGGGGTCGATGTTCTCCATGGAGCAGATCTGGATGACGTTGCCCGCCGAGTCCCGCATGACCTCGAACTCGATCTCCTTCCAACCGGCGATGCACCGCTCGATGAGCACCTGGCCCACCCGGCTGAGGTGGATGCCCCGGTCGGCGATCTCCCGGAGGGAGGGCTCGTCATAGGCGATGCCGCCGCCGGTGCCGCCCAGGGTGTAGGCGGGGCGGACAATGACGGGGTAGCCGATGCGCCCGGCGAAGGCGACGGCGTCCTCCACGCTCTCCACCACGTCGGAGGTGACGCAGGGCTGGCCCAGGGCCTCCATGGCGTTCTTGAACTCCTGGCGGTCCTCCGCCTTTTTGATGGAGGCGGGAGAGGTGCCCAGCAGGCGCACGCCGTAGTCGTCCAGGACCCCCTCCTCGTAGAGGTTCATCGCCAGATTCAGCCCCGTCTGACCGCCCAGGGTGGGCAGGATGGAGTCGGGCCGCTCCCGCTGGATGATCTGGGTCAGGGAGGCCACGTTCAGCGGCTCGATGTAGACGTGGTCGGCGATGTCCGCATCGGTCATGATGGTGGCGGGGTTGGAGTTGACCAGCACCACCTCCACCCCCTCCTCCCGGAGGGCGCGGCAGGCCTGGGTGCCGGCGTAGTCGAACTCCGCGGCCTGGCCGATGACGATGGGGCCGGAGCCCAGCACCAGAACTTTTTTGATCTCAGGGTCCTTAGGCATGGCGCGCACCTCCCATGGAGTCTAAAAAGCGGTCGAAGAGATATTCCGTGTCCATGGGCCCGGGGGCGGCCTCCGGGTGGAACTGGACGGTAAAGCAGTTGGGCCGCTTATAGCGCAGGCCCTCCACCGTGCCGTCGTTCACGTTCACGTGGGAGATCTCCGCCACGGCGGGGTCCACCGTCTCCGGGGTGACCACGTAGCCGTGGTTCTGGCTGGTGATGAAGCACCGCCCGGCGGCCAGGTCTTTCACCGGGTGGTTGCCTCCCCGGTGGCCGAAGGGCATCTTGTGTGTCTTGGCCCCGGTAGCCAGGGCCAGAAGCTGGTGGCCCAGGCAGACGGCGAAGATGGGCAGGTCGCTGTCGTAGAGCTTTTTGACCTGGGCGATGATCTCCACGTTGTCCGCCGGGTCGCCGGGGCCGTTGGAGAGCATCACCCCGTCAAAGCCGCCCCGCAGGATCTCCTCCGCGGCGGTGTGGGCGGGATAGACGGTGACGGCGCAGCCCCGGCGGGTCAGGCAGTCGATCATGTTCTGCTTCACCCCGAAGTCCATCAGGGCCACCTGGAACCGCTGCTCCCCCTCGGCGGGGAAACGCTCCGCCTCGCGGCGGGTGACCCGCTCCACCGTGCCCTCCACCCGGAAGGCCCGGATCTCCTCCAGCGCCTCCTGGATAGAAAAATCCGATCCGCAGGTGATCATGCCGTTCATGGTCCCCTGAGACCGGAGAATACGGGTCAGTGCACGGGTGTCCACCCCCTGCACGCCCACGATATGGTATTGCTTCAAATACTCGTCCAGCGTCCCCTCACAGCGGAAGTTACTGCCGATGGGGGACAGCCGCCGGACGATCAGCGCCTCCGCCCAGGGGCGGCTGGACTCGTTGTCCAGGTGGTTCACCCCGTAGTTGCCGATGAGGGGGTAGGACATGACCACCCCTTGCCCGGCGTAGGACGGGTCGGTCAGGATCTCCTGATAGCCGGTCATGGAGGTGTTGAAGACAAGCTCGCACACCCGCTTGCCCACCTCGCCGATGGACTGGCCCAAAAAGACCGCGCCGTTTTCCAGAATCAAGCTGGCTCTCATAGCCTTGGAGCCTCCTTTTTCACAATTCGATATATTATACTGGATCCCGCCAAAAAAGTCAAACCCCTAAAATACCGAAAAGGCCCTCCCTCCGGCGGGATTTTTTGACAGCTTTACACCTCCAGAAGCTCCACCCGGACCCCCTGCTCCATGGCGTAGTGGATGGTGTTCAGCGTACCGCTGGCGGCGGGACTGCCGTTAAAGACGGCGATGAGCAAATCGGCGTGGTCCACCATGTAGCGGTTGCGCCGCTGCATACAGCCGGGGCTGTGGAAGTGCTGGATGAGGGTCTCCAGGTCGCACTGGGCCAGGAGGTCCCGGTACCGGGCCCGGTCCCTGGCCGACCACCGCTCGCTCTGCCCGGGAAAGGGCACCGCCGCCTCCAGCATCACGTCGGGGTGCGCCCGGCGCAGGCGGAGGACCGATTCGCAGAAGTAGAGGTCCGCCCCCTTGGCCATGCCGCAGAGGAAGTGGCGGAACCCCTGGCGGTAGACCTCCTCCAAAAGCGCGTCCAGCCGGGCCTTGAGCGCCAGACAGCCGGGGTCGTCCTCCGCCTCCCCCCAGGGGAGAGAGGCGGGGCGGTGGCCGGTAAAGGCGCAGGACACCGCCCGTCTCATCTGTTCCCGCTCCACCGTCGCCCCACCTCCTTTTTTTCTGGCTCTTATTGTATGGTCTGGGCGCTGTAAAGTCAAGCCAATGGGAACCGCGCGCCTTGCCTTCTCGTCGAATTTATGGTAGGATATCTTTACTTGGCGAAAAAGCGAGGATACCGGCGTGAACATCGGCTCTGCGACAATCGAGACCCCCGTGGCCCTGGCCCCCATGGCCGGGGTCACCGACCTGGCCTTCCGCACCATCTGCCGGAGGCTGGGAGCGGGCTATACCGTCACCGAGATGGTCAGCGCCAAGGCCCTGTGCTACCAGGACAAGAAATCCCTCCCCCTCATGGCCCTGGGCCCCGACGAGCGCCCCGCCGCCGTCCAGCTCTTTGGAAGCGACGCCGAGGCCATGGAGCGGGCCGCCGCCATCGTGGCCGAGCGGGCCCAGCCGGACATCATCGACATCAATATGGGCTGCCCGGTGCCCAAGGTGGTCAAGAGCGGGGACGGCTCCGCCCTCATGCGGGAGCCGGAAAGGGCCGCCGCCATCGTCCGGGCCGTGGTCCGGGGCGCGGGCGGCCTGTCGGTGACGGTGAAGACCCGCGTCGGCTGGGACCGAGGCAATATCAACTGCGTGGAGTTCTGCAAGGTCCTGGAGGACGCCGGGGCCGCCGCCGTGGCCGTCCACGGCCGCACCCGCGCCCAGATGTACGCCGGCCGGGCGGACTGGAACGCCATCCGGGCGGTGAAGGAGGCGGTGTCCATCCCCGTCATCGCCAACGGGGACGTGTTCTCCGCCCAGGACGCCGCGCGGATCCTGCGCTACACCGGGGCGGACATGGTGATGATCGGCCGGGGGGCCTTTGGAAATCCCTGGATCTTCCAGCAGACCAGGGCCGCCCTGGCCGGGGAGCCCATCCCTCCCCTGCCCCCGCTGGCCCAGCGGTGCCGGACGGCCATGGAGCAATTCTACCTGGCAAAGGAGCAAAAGGGCGAGAAGATCGCCTGTCTGGAGGCCCGGCGGCACTACGCCCTCTACCTTAAGGGGGTGCCCCACGCCGGCTATTGGAAGACAGAGGTGTGCAAGGTCCAGACTATGGAGGACCTGGAGCGGTGCACCCGGGGGATCCTCCGGGAACTGACCGACTGAACAGAGCCCATTTTACAAAGGAGGTGAGACCGTGACCGAGGAAGAACTGATCCAACAGGCGGCCCAGGGCGACCAGGACGCCTTTGCCCAGCTGTTGGAACTCCACCAGGGGAAGGTCTACGGCCTCACCCTGCGGCTCACCGGCTCGCCGGAGGACGCCATGGAGTTGACCCAGGAGACCTTTTTCAACGCCTGGCGGGGCCTGCCCAACTTCCACGCCGAGAGCAAATTCTCCACCTGGCTCTACCGCCTGGCTACCAACGCCACCATCGACTTCCTCCGCCGGGAGCGGCGGCGGCGGGCCGTCACCCTCACCCCCCTGCCCGACCAGGACGACCGCCCCGCCGCCCAGATCCCCGACAGCCGCCTGACCCCCCAGGGGGAACTGGAACGCAAGGAACTCCGGGAGGCCGTCCTCCGGGGCTTGGCGGGCCTGTCCGACGAGCACCGCCAGGTGCTGGTCCTGCGGGAGTTCCACGACCTCAGCTACGCCGAGATCGCCCAGATCCTGCGGATCGAGGAGGGCACGGTAAAGTCCCGCATCGCCCGGGCGCGGATGGCTCTGCGAAAGCTCCTGCTGGCGGACGGGAACTTTTCGGCGTAGACTACGTCTACATAGGCAAACAAAATCGTTGAGAAAGGAGGCCCGACGGATGGACTGCGGATCCATGCTGGAACTGCTCAGCGCGTCCTTGGACGGGGAGTTGACCACCGCCGAGGAGGCGCTGCTGCGGGCGCATTTGGACGCCTGCCCCGCCTGTCGGGCCCTCCGGGAGGAATTGGCCGGTGTTCGCGGGGTCTGCGGAGAGCCGGAGGTCCTCCCCCCCGCCCAGCTCAAGGCGCGGATCCTGGCGAATTTGCCGCCCCAGCGGGCCGCCAAGGCCCACCCCTGGCGGCGCTGGGGGGCGCTGGCCGCCGCACTGGCTCTCGTGGCCATGGCGGCGTGGCGTCTGCCCCACGTCTTTTTCCAAGCGCCCGACCAAGCCAGCGCCGAGACCGTCCAGGACAGCCGCGACGCCGCGGCCCCGCTGGCCCGGGAGGCGTCCCCCGACGGGGACGGGGCCCTGACGGAGTCCAAAATGGCCCAAATGGCCGAAGACCGGGAGAAAAACGCCTACGTCGAGACAGTGCCCCAGGCGCCTATGCCCCGGAGCCAGCCCGCCCCCGCCGCCGGGGGCTCGACGGCTCTCCAGGACCGGGAGGCGGAGGATCCTCCCTTCCACGTCCAGGAGGCCGCCCCAGCCGCCGGGGAGACCGGGGACGCCGGAAACGCCCGGGAGGCCGAAACGGAGGACACGTATCAGGACCTGGCCCTGGCCGCCGAGGGCGCCGACGCCGAGGACGCGCCCGCGCCCTACGCCTTCCCCAGCCCCGCGCCGGAGGCCGCCGACGCCCCCCTGACCGCCATCGCCTTAAACCCCACCCTCTCCGTGCCGGTGGACTTCACCCAATACCGTGCGGTCATCACCCTGACCGATGGGGCCTTTGAGGGGGACGCCCTGCTCTGCCAGGTCCAGGAGAACGGGGACACGTGGTATCTCCTCCCCGCCTCCGCCCTGGACGACCTGTCCCAGGTGCTGGGGGACGCCGCCTACGAACTCCGCCAGGAGGGAGAGGATCTGACCCGGGACGGGGCCTACGTCCTGCTGGTCGTCCCCGCCGCCCCGTGATGGGAGATACGGGATGGACATACAGAAAGGGCCGCACCCGGTGGGGTGCGGCCCTTTTGTCGCGCGGGGGTTTGCCGTGCCGCGGTCTAGCCGCAGCAGCTCTGGAGCTCCCGGTAGCCCTCGGCGTTCTGGAGAGAGTTGGGCGGGAAGAACTCATCCACCGGGAATTTGACCTGGCGGAAGATCTCGCAGGGGTCGTCGTCCGCGCCGCAGGGGCACTCCTTCTCGGGCAGGCAGTAGTCGTACACCGGCACCAGAAGCTGGGTGTCCCGCTCCAGGCGGATAATAGAGAACTGGCCCAGGGTGACGTAGACCCGCTTGCCCTCGCTGGTGAAGCAGACGTCGCCGCCCAGGCAGGCGCAGACGTCCTCGGGCACCTCGCACAGGTCGCAGTCGCAGCACTTGCACTCGCAGCTATCCACCAGCTTCATGTTGAGCACGATGGGGTCCACCGCCTCCACAACGGCGGTGGGCAGGTTGGCGCGGCCCATCTGCTGGTCGCCGGAGCAGTCCGCGCCGGAGGAGAAGACCTTGGCGCCGCTCTCACTGCCAAAGAGGATGACCCGCTTATCGAACACCACCAGGCCGCAGACGCTGACGGGGCGGGCCGCGCCCACGAAGGCGTCGGCGGTGACGCGGTAGAAGTAGCGCACATCGACGGTGTAGAAGCCCCGGTTGAAGCCCACGGGCTCCACATCAATGTACACGTTCAACAGCTCCGCCGAGCCGGGCTTGATGCTCACGGCCCGGTCGATGACCGCCTGAGAGCTCTGGGTGGGGTAGAAGCGCAGATCCTCCAGGCAGTCCTTGTCGCGGCAGGAGTCGAAGATCTTTTTCGTGTGTATACACACGGCCTCCCGGATGCAGGCGTTGTCCTGCACGGGGCCGGGCATGACTTTATCGGCCATGGCTTAGACCTCCCAATCGAAAGTGGTCAGGGCACGTGGTTACCCTTCCAGTTCCATTGTATGGGAAGGCCGCTTGGCAGGTTCCTTATTTCCCGGTAAGCTCCCCCAGCACCCGGCACAGGGCGTCCATCTCCTCCTCCGTGCCCACGGAGATACGAAGGTGGTCCCCGATCCGGGGCAGGTCCCACCGGCGGACCAGGATCCCCCGCTCCCGCAGGCCGTCAAACAGCGCCTTGCCGGGAAAGTCCGGGTGGCGGACAAAGAGGAAGTTGGCAAGGGAGTCCCCCAGGTCAAAGCCCATCTCCCGCAGTCTCCGGGCGGTCTTGTCCCGGGTGGCGGCGATGGCCTGACAGGTGGCGGCGAAGTACGCCTCGTCGGCGATGGCGGCGGCGGCCCCGGCGGCGGCCAGGCGGTCCACAGTGTAGGAGTTGATGGAGTCCCGCACGCACTGGAGCGCCCGGATGAGGTCGGGGTCCCCCAGGGCCCAGCCCACCCGGAGCCCCGCCAGGGAGCGGGACTTGGAGGCGGTCTGCACCACCAGCAGGTTGGGCGTCTCCCCCACCCGCCGGGCCACGCTCTCCGCGCCGAAGTCCACATACGCCTCGTCCACGATCACCACCTGGTCGGGATGCCGCCGGACGATCTCCAACAGCGTCTCCGCCGGCAGGGCCTGACCCGTGGGGGCGTTGGGGTTGGCGATGACCATGCCGCCCCGGGGGCCGTCCAGAAACCGCTCCACCGGCAGGGAGAGGTCGTCCCGCAGGGGGACGATCTCCGCTGTCAAGTCTAAATACTTTACATATACTTCGTAGAAAGTATAAGTGATATCAGGGAATGTAATGGGCTTTTCCTTGTCAAAGAACGCCTGAAAGGCGAAGGACAGCACCTCGTCCGAGCCGTTGCCGCAGAAGACGTGCCCGGCGGTCAGGCCGTACCGGGCGGCGATGACCTGGCGCAGGGCCAGGCACTCCGGGTCGGGGTAGAGCCGCAGACCCTCCATGGCCTCCCGGACGGCGGGCTCCACCCGGGGCGAGGGGAGATAGGGGTTTTCGTTGGTGTTCAGCTTGATGAACCGCCTGTCCTTGGGCTGTTCGCCGGGCACGTAGGGCGTCATGTCCCGCACCCGCCTGCTCCATAATTCCTTCATACTTCCGCTCCCTCCCGGAGGATCTTTTTGATGTTCTTCTCCACCTTGGACCGGGGCAGCATGACCTGGCGGCCACAGCCGGCGCAGACCAGCTTAAAATCCATCCCCACCCGCAGGACCTTCCACTCCTGACTGCCGCAGGGGTGCGCCTTTTTCATCCGCAAAACGTCGCCCACCTGTACGTCCACGGCTCTCCCCTCCTAAGTTTCTATGCAAGACTCCCCCGTTCGGGGCATATACTCCCCCATCCGAAAAGAAGGGGACGATGAAGTGAAGTGCGCCTATCTGCCCGAGGGCAGTTTGCTGAACCGGCCGGAAAATCTGGCCAAGTGCGCCAGCGCGGACAGCCTGTTGCGCTGTGTGTCCACCCGGGAGGTGCTGGAGGGGGTCGCCATGGCCAGCGACGCCCAGCGCAACTTATTTGTAAAGGTTGGTCCCTTTACAGGTCTGATCCCCCGGCAGGAGACCGCCCTGGGCATTCGGGAGGGCAGTACCCGGGAGATCGCCATCCTGGCCCGGGTGGGCAAGCCGGTGGCCTTTGTGGTGACGGGGATGGAGCTCACCGACCAGGGGGAGCCCCGGCCCATCCTCTCCCGCTGTCAGGCCCAGGCCCTGGCGCTGAGCCATCTGCTCTCCACCCTCCAGCCCGGGCAGATCATCCCCGCCGTGGTCACCCACCTGGAGCCCTTCGGGGCCTTTGTGGACGTGGGGTGCGGGGTGCCGAGCATGATCGGCATCGAGAATATCTCCGTCTCCCGCCTGCCCCACCCTGACCGGCGCTTCCGGGTGGGCCAGCGGATCTGGGCGGTGGTGACGGGGCTGGACCGGGACAAGGGCCGCGTCCTTTTGAGCCACAAGGAGCTGCTGGGCACCTGGGCGGAGAACGCCGCCCGGTTCACCCCGGGCATGACGGTGCCGGGCACCATCCGCAGTGTGAAGGACTACGGCTGTTTCGTGGAGCTGACCCCCAACCTCTCCGGCCTGGCGGAGCCCCGGGAGGGCTACGTCCAGGGGGAGCGGGTGAGCGTCTACCTCAAATCCATCCAGCCCCAGTTTATGAAGATCAAGCTCCTGCTCATCGACCATCTGCCCCCGGAGCCCCAGCTGCCCGACCTGGAGTACTTCCAGACCTCCGGCGTTCTCACCCACTGGCGCTACGCCCCGGAGGGGTGCCAAAAGCCGGGGTGCGAGACGGTATTTGTCCAGCAGCCGGTCACTTGACGCGGGCCGCCACCGTCAGCCCCTTCTCCTCCAGGGCCGCCTGGTAGTCCGCGGGCAGCTTCCCGGTCCGGGAGCCCTTGTACCAGACCTTTTTGGTCTGGCCGTTCTTTCGGATGACCCGGATCAAGAGATCATAGGTGATCCGCGTTTCCAGCTCTCCGGCTCTGTATTCCAGCTCCACATGGTCGATGTCGGAAAAGGGAATGGAATAGGGGATGCCGGTGTTCAGCACCAGGCAGTCCATATCAAAGAAAAAGGGCCCGGAGATGGGGGCGTTTTTATGGGTGAATCGGTGCAGAACAAAGTAAAGGGCAAAGATGGCTCCAAAAAAGAGGACCAGGCGAAGGGGGACCGGCATGGCAAAGACTCCTTTCCATCGGCTCAGGGTTTCCCGCTGTCAGGCTATTCCCGCCCGCCCTTGAGCCTTTCCCAGTAGGCCCGGGCGGCCTGTTCGTTTTTGTTGTCGCCGTACTGATAGTAGACCGTGCCCACCAGCTCGTCGGGGAGGTACTGCTGGGCGACCCAGTGGCCGGGGAAGCTGTGGGGGTAGAGGTAGCCCTGCTCCCGCTCCTGCCCGGCGCTGTCGGCGTGGACGTTCTGGAGGTGCCGGGGGATGGAGCCGGTGCGCCCCGCCCGAACGTCCGCCATGGCCGCGTCGATGGCGGCCACCACGGAGTTGGACTTGGGCGCGGTAGCCAGGAGCACCACCGCCTGGCCAAGGCACAGCTTGGCCTCCGGCAGGCCCACCTGCAAGGCGTTGTCCACCAGCGCCCGGACGATGAGGGCCGCCTGGGGGTAGGCCATGCCCACGTCCTCGCTGGCCGAGCAGATGATGCGGCGGATGGCGGTGATCATGTCCCCCGCCTCCAACAGGCGGGCCAGGTAGTGCAGCGCCGCGTCCGGGTCGGAGCCCCGGAGGGACTTCATCAGGGCGGAGGCGATGTCGTAGTGGTCGTCCCCCTCCCGGTCGTAGCGCATGGCGGAGCCCTGGGCGGCCAGCTTGGCGTCGGCCAGGGTGACAAGGCTTTTCCCTTGCCCCCCCGCCGCGTTAGCCAGGAGTTCCACGGTGTTCAGGGCCTTCCGCACGTCCCCGCCGCAGGCGGAGGCGATGTGGTCGCTCACCCCCTCCTCCAGCTCCAGCCGCCGGCCCAGCCGCTCCTCCATCGCCCGAAAGCCCCGGACCACGGCGGGCTCCACGTCCCGGGCGGACAGGGGCTTGAACTCAAAGACGGAGGAGCGGGAGAGGACGGCGTTGTAGATGTAGAAGTAGGGGTTCTCCGTGGTGGAGGCGATGAGGGTCACGTCCCCGCTCTCGATGACCTCCAGCAGGGACTGCTGCTGTTTTTTGTTGAAGTACTGGATCTCATCCAGGTAGAGCAAAATGCCGTTGGGGGCCATCATGGTGCCGATCTGGGCGATGATGTCCTTCACGTCGGACAGGGACGCGGTGGTGGCGTTCAGCCGGTGGAGGGCCCGGCCGGAGCGCTTGGCGATGATGTTGGCCACCGTGGTCTTCCCCGTGCCCGAGGGGCCGTAGAAGATGAGGTTGGGCACCTGGTCGGACTCCACGATGCGGCGGAGCAGACCGCCCTGGCCCAGAATGTGCTTTTGCCCCACCACGTCCTCCAGGGTCTCGGGCCGGATCTCGTCCGCCAAAGGCCGGTATTCCACGTACCTCACCCCGTTTCTTGCTGTAAAGTTATTTTCCTTTACCCCTCGTACATGGGGTACTTGGCGGTCAGGGCGGCCACCCGGTCCCGCAGGGCGGCCTGCCGGCCGTCGAAGTCGGTGGCGGCGGCCCAGATGATGGCGGCGATCTCCCGCATATCGGCCTCCTGGAAGCCCCGGGTGGTGGCGGCGGGGGTTCCCACCCGGATGCCGCTGGTGACAAAGGGCTTCTCCGGGTCGTTGGGGATGGCGTTTTTGTTCACGGTGATGTTCACCTCGTCCAGCCGGCGCTCCATCTCCTTGCCGGTGACCCCCGCCTTGCGGAGGTCCACCAGGGCCAGGTGGTTGTCGGTGCCGCCGGAGACCAGGTCGAAGCCCTCCTCCATCAGCCCGTCGGCCAGGGCCTTGGCGTTTTTGACGATGCGCTCCTGGTAGGCCTTGAACTCCGGCTTCAGCGCCTCCCCCAAGGCCACGGCCTTGGCGGCGATGATGTGCTCCAGCGGGCCGCCCTGACTGCCGGGGAAGATGGCCGAGTCGATCTGCTTGGCAAGCTCCTCCTTGCAGAGGATCATGCCGCCCCGGGGGCCCCGGAGGGTCTTGTGGGTGGTGGTGGTGACCACGTCGGCATAGGGGACGGGGTTGGGGTGGAGCCCGGCGGCCACCAGCCCGGCGATGTGGGCCATGTCCACCATGAGATAGGCGCCCACCTCGTGGGCGATGTCGGCAAAGGCGGCGAAGTCGATGATCCGGGGGTAGGCGGAGGCCCCGGCGATGATCATCTTGGGCTTGTGCTTCCGGGCCTGGTCCCGGACCTGGTCGTAGTCGATGCGGCCGTCGGCGCCCACGCCGTAAAAGACCATGTGGTAGTTCTTGCCCGAGTAGTTCACCGGGGAGCCGTGGGTCAGGTGGCCGCCGTTGGAGAGGTCCATGCCCATGACGGTGTCCCCCACCTGGCACAGGGCCTGGTAGACGGCGTAGTTGGCCTGGGCCCCGGCGTGGGGCTGGACGTTGGCGTGGTCCGCGCCGTAGAGCTGGCAGGCCCGCTTCCGGGCCAGCTCCTCCACCACGTCCACGCACTGACAGCCGCCGTAGTAGCGTTTGCCGGGGTAGCCCTCGGCGTATTTGTTGGTGAGCACCGTGCCCATAGCCAGCATGACCGGCACGCTGACGAAGTTCTCCGAGGCGATGAGCTCGATGTTGCGGCACTGGCGCTGGTACTCGGCCAGGATGCCGGCGCCCACCTCCGGGTCGGCCTGGGCGATCAGGTCCATCATTTCTTTGATCATTTTGATATCCTCCTAAGATTGCCTTGTCATCTTAAGGCAAAATATGCTATGATGTATTGTACCCACGGAACGCCACTTCTGTCAAGGGAGAACCACATGACAAAGAAAGAGAAAGCCGTTTTGATCGTAGAGGCCCTGGAGGCGCTCTACCCCGAGAGCATCTGCTCGCTGAACTACCAGAAGGACTACGAACTGCTCTTTTCCGTGCGCCTGTCCGCCCAGTGTACCGACGCGCGGGTGAACCTGGTGACCCCGGAGCTGTTTGGCAAATACCCCACCCTGGAGGCCCTGGCGGCGGCGGACGTGGCCGACGTGGAGGCCATCATCCACTCCACCGGCTTTTTCCGGGCCAAGGCGCGGGATATCGTCCTCTCCGCCCAAATGCTCCTGGCCGACTACGGCGGCAAGGTGCCGGACGCCATGGAGGAACTGCTCAAGCTGCCCGGCGTGGGGCGAAAGACCGCCAACCTGGTGCTGGGGGACATTTACCACACCCCCGGCGTGGTGGTGGCGGACACCCACTGCATCCGCATCTCCGGCAAGCTGGGCCTCACCGACGGCACCAAGGACCCGCTCAAAACGGAGATGCAACTCCGCAAGGTCCTCCCCCCCGCCAAGTCCAACGACTTCTGCCACCGCCTGGTGCTCCACGGCCGGGCGGTCTGCACCGCTCGGAGCCCCAGGTGCGAGGCGTGCGTCCTCTCCCCCTGGTGCGCGACCTATCAAAAGGAACACAAGGTACATACATAAGAAACGGCCCGGAGGCGGATACCTCCGGGCCGCTTTTTGGCTCGTTTTTGGGCTTTTATGGCCCGCTGGCCTTACTGGCCCAGCTTCTCCACGTACCGCTGGAGGATGGTGGCGACCTCGGCGCGGGTGGCAAGGCCCTGGGGGTCCAGGCGGGCGCCGCCCTTGCCGGTGAGGATGCCCTTCTGCACCGCCCAGCGCATGGCGTCGGTTGCCCAGTCGGAGATGGCGGAGGCGTCGGCGAAGTCATCCAGGCCGCCGTCGGCGGAGGGGGACTTGGCGTAGCGGTAGAGCATGGTGACCAGCTGCTCCCGGGTGATATTGCCCTCGGGGTTGGCGCCGTCGGAGATCCCCTGGGCCTTGGCCCAGTCCATCCCCTTGGCGTACCAGGTGGCCCCGCCGTCGGTGGACTGGCCGTCCAGCCGGGCCAGAACGGTCATGAGCATGGCCCGGGTCATATTCTGCTGGGGGGCGAACTGGTTCTCGCCCACGCCGTTGAACAGGCCCTTCTCGGTCACGAAGGTCACGCCGCTCTCGTACCAACTCCCCTTCTCCACGTCGCCAAAGGTCTGAGACGCGGGGGTGGTAGGCGTGGTGGGCTCGGGAGTGGTGGGCGTAGAACCGCCCGTAGAGCCGCCGGAAGAACTCCCGCCGGAGGAACCGCCTCCACCAGAACTACCACCGCCGCCGATGGACCCGCCACCGCTGCTGGCCTTGGTGACAGTGACCTGGATCTCCTTCATGCTGGGGTCGGCCTTGGCCTGGTCCAGGGTCATGGCGTTTGTGTCGGCCATGACCACGTAGACGCTGGCGGCGCCCTGGGCCACGCCCTGCACCCGAACGCTCTTGCCGCTCACCGACACAGTAGCCACAGAGGTGTCGGAGGAAATGGCGTAGACGTGCTTGCCCGTGTACCCGCTGACGGTGGCGGTGACGGAGGCGGAGCCGCCCACCGACACGCTGACGGAACTCCTGTTCAAGCTCAACCTGTCCACAGGCAGAGCCTTGAAGGTAGCGGTAATGGTCACGTTGGAAGCGGGCATAGTGAAGGTGTTGTCCGCCGCCACGGCCACGGTCTTCCCGCTCGCCTGTTTGACGGTGAGGGTGCCCAACTCGTAGCCGCTGTCGGGAATCACCGTGAGGGCAACCTTCGTCCCGGCCGTGCCGCTGGTGGGGCTGGCGGTCACCTTGCCGTGCTGGGCGTTGGCCACGGTGACGGTGTAGGTTTCCGGGGGCAACTCCTTAAAGGTGGGGGTGACCGTCACGTCAGCGGCAGGCATGGTGAAGGTGTTGTTGGTCACGGGCACAACCGTTCCGTCCATCTGCTTGACAACGAGGGTGTCCAGCTCATAGCCCTTGTCCGGGGTCACCGTAAGGGCCACCTTGGTTCCCGCCGTACTCTCCTTGGGGCTGGCGGTCACTTTGCCATGCTGGGCCGACCACACGATCACAGTGTAGGTCGCCGGCTGAAACGCGCTGACGTCAAAGGGGATCCAGGTGACGTCATCTGAGCCGTGAGCTAGCAGTTCCTTGGCTTCTTCCGTCCAAGTACCGTTTCCCTCGGGGTAGTAGGCAGTCAATATACGAGCTCTAAAGGGGTCGCCTAAACTGTCAATTCCCGGCGCATCCCCCAAGAATCTTACGTTGAGTTGCTCATATCCATCAAAAGCCCAAAAACCGATGGTGGTCACGCTCGCCGGGATGGTCACACTGGTCAGGGCAGTGCAATTATTCATAAAGGCTTTGCGGCCGATGGTGGTCAGGCCCTCCTGGAAGGTCACATTGGTCAGAGCGGTACAATACTCAAAGGCATGGTCACCAATGGTGGTTAGGCCCTTCGGGAAGGTCACATCGATCAGGGCATCGCATCCAGCAAAGGCATTGTTGCCAATGGTGGTCAGGCCCTCCTGGAAGGTCACATTGGTCAGAGCGGTACAATACTCAAAGGCATGGTCACCAATGGTGGT
>CANQVO010000023.1 GCA_947627325.1 uncultured Oscillospiraceae bacterium
AACAATCTGCCGATGCGTCCCCTCCACTGGCTCTCCCCCAACCAGTTCGCTGTGCAATATGTTTGACAAACTTACACAATCCCGCGCCTTTTACAAAGACGTTTTTTCTGTCGGCCCAACCCGCCCCGCACCTTCGCCCGCAAAAAAAGGAAGCGCCCGGAGGCGCTTCCTTTTCCGTGGTGACCCAGCAGGGACTCGAACCCTGGACACCCGCCTTAAAAGGGCGATGCTCTACCAACTGAGCTACTGGGTCATATGTGGCAGGGATGGCTGGAATCGAACCAGCGATGCGGGAGTCAAAGTCCCGTGCCTTAACCGCTTGGCTACACCCCTGTGTGATAAAAAATGGGAGGCCGGAGCGGACTTTGTCGCTCCGGCCATCCGCGATTATGGGGTGGGTAATGGGACTCGAACCCACGATCTTCGGAACCACAATCCGACGCGTTAGCCAACTACGCTATACCCACCATATTCCATTTTCACCACACCACATGAGCCTACCAAGAGGGAACCGCCTGTCCGCTTTCGCCTGAAAGAGTGGTACGCCTGGAGGGACTCGAACCCCCGGCCCACTGCTTAGAAGGCAGTTGCTCTATCCACCTGAGCTACAGGCGCGTATGGAGCGGGTGATGGGAATCGAACCCACGCGACCAGCTTGGAAGGCTGGGATTCTACCATTGAACTACACCCGCACGGCCAACAAATTGTCAGCCTTGGTATGATAGCACATCCTCCCCGGTTTTGTCAATGGTTTTTTCCCAAAGCGGCAAATTTACCCCTGGGTCAGCTGTTCCCCTACGGTGTTGATGTTCCCGGCGCCTACCAGGAGGATCAGGTCGCCGGGGCGGGCTTCCTGGCGGAGGGTCGCCGCCAGGTCGGCCAGGGTGGGGCAGTAGAGACTGCCGGGGACGGCCTGGGCCAGCTGGGCGGAGCTCACCCCCAGGTCGTCCGTCTCCCGGGCGGCGTAGATGTCGGTCAGCACCGCCAGGTCGGCCAGCTTCAGGACCTCTACGAAATCGCCGAACAGGGCCTTGGTGCGGGTGTAGGTGTGGGGCTGGAAGGCGCAGACCACCCGCTGATACCCCAGGCCCCGCACCGCCTCCAGCAGGGCCCGGATCTCCCCGGGGTGGTGGGCGTAGTCGTCGTAGACCTGGGCGCCGTTGCAGGTGCCCAGCCGCTCGAACCGGCGGCCCGCGCCGCCGAACTCCCCCAGCCCCCGGGCCGCCGCTTCCCCGCTCCAGCCCAGGGCGATGGCGGCGGCGCAGGCGGCCAGGGCGTTTTTCACGTTGTGGACGCCGGGGACCCGAAGGGCCGCCGAGCAGTAGACCTCCCCGCCGTACAGCACCTCAAAGCGGGGCAGGCCCTTCTCCCAGGTCAGGCCCCGGGCGGTCACGTCCCCGGCGTTCAGGCCGAAGGTGATGGTACGCCGCTCCAGCCCCGCCAGGGCGGCCATGGTGTTGCCGTCCTCGGCGTTGGCCACCACCACCCCCGTCTCCCGGGGCGTCAGCTCCGCGAAGGCCCGGAAGGACTTCTGGATGTCCGCCAGGTCCTTGAAAAAGTCCAGGTGGTCCTCCTCGATGTTCAGGATCACCGCCACGGTGGGGAAGAAGGAGAGGAAGGAGTTGCAGTACTCGCAGGATTCCAGGATGATGGTGTCCCCCTCCCCCACCCGGTAGCCCTGGCCCAGCAGGGGCAGGGTGCCGCCGATCATCACGGTGGGGTCGGCCTGGGCGGCCAGGGCGATGTGGGTGCACATGGAGGTGGTGGTGGTCTTGCCGTGGGTGCCCGCCACGCACAGGGCGTGGCGGTAGTCCTTCATAATGGCCCCCCAGGCCTGGGCCCGCTCAAAGACGGGGATGCCCTGGGCCCGGGCGGCCACGATCTCGGGGTTGTCATCGTGGACGGCGGCGGTGCGGATGACCAGCTGGGCACCCGCCACGTTCTCAGGGGCGTGGCCGATATAGACCCGGACCCCCAGGCCCCGCAGGCGGGCCACCGCCTCGCTGTCCCGCACGTCCGAGCCGGAGACCCGGAGACCCATGCCGTTCAGGACCTCGGCCAGAGGCTCCATGGACACCCCGCCCACGCCCATGAGATGGGCCCGGACGCCGGGGCGGAGATATTCGTCGATCAGGCGCTGGGACATGGGACCGCCACCCTTCCTGGGATCTTTTACCGTTCCAATTTTATCCTAATATAGTGTACCGCAATCCTGCCGGTTTTTCAACCAAAATATACGCCCCCGGAAAATCACGCCCCGAAGATCTCCCCGGCCAGCGCCTCGGCCACGGCGTGGACCCGGTCGAAGTCCACGTGGGGGTTGTAGACCGCCTCCAGCTGGTCGTGGAGCTCCTTTCCCCGGGCCAGGGTCTGGGTGCCCTCCTCCACCAGGGCGGCGGCCACCTTCCGGGTGAAGCGCACCCGGGCCCGGTGGCGGCGCAGGAGCTCCTGGTCCGCCATGGCGTCCAGCCGCACCCGGCGGTAGGGACTGCCGGGATAGGGCGCGGCGGGGCTGGAGGTGACGAACCCCACCCCCAGGTCGGGCAGCAGCAGGTGCTGGAGGCGCCGGGGGGCCATGGGGTCGGCGCAGACCACCGCCCGGTGGCCCCGCTCCACCGCCGCCCCCAGCAGCTCCTCCAACAGCACGTGGGCCAGGCCGTAGGAGTCGGCCAGCTCATAGATGCGTTTACATAATGTATCCGCCGTCTCGAACAGGCACACCTGTCCTTTACAGCTGACGGCGCTGAGGAACCGCTCGGTCACCTCGCCCCCGGGCCCCCGCTTGGGGATCTCCCGGGCGATGATGCCCTTGGCCCGCTTGCGGATCTTTTCCCGCAACTCCGGCGTTTCCAACAGCTCCAGGTTGTCCTCCAGCAGCTGCCCCGCCCCCTTGAGACAGCGGTAGGCTCGGCGGTACTGGGCCTGATAGGCGGCCATCAGCTCCATGATCCGGGGCTTCTCCCCCCTCAGGGCCACCCGGTCGTAGCACTCGCCTAAGTTGACATAACTCTCAACCGCCGCCGGGTAGCTGGGCTCGATGACGTGGGGGGCGGTGCCGTCGGCGATGGCCACGGCCAGGTCGGGGAGGATGAGGCCGTCCAGGGAGTCGGGGTCGCCGGAGCACCAGATGTACTCGCAGGCGCACCCCCGCTCTTCCGCCCAGGCGCCCAGTTGCTTCATCAGGGTGGACTTGCCGCAGCCGGGGCCGCCCTTGAGGATGTAGATGGCCCGGGCCTTGGCCGGGTCCAGCAGTTTATCCATCAGCGAGTAAAACCCCCCGGGGGTGTTGGCCCCCAGGAAATAAGAGATCTTTGCCATAACGCACCTCCAATGAAACGCTCTGGTCTACTCTATGCCCTCTTGGTTCCATGGGTGCGGCGGCGGGCGGGCGGGGTTGGCCTCTCGAACGAGGGGGCACTCCTTTTTGTCCGTAAGGCAAAGTTTGGCCTCTCGAATGGGGGATTATTGATTGCCCGAACCGGGCAGGGGACGTGCGCCTCCCGGCGCGGGGGCCCAAGGTTCGTCCTCCCGAACGGGGGCTAGTTGTTGCCCGAACCGGGCAGGGACGTGCGCCTCCCGGCGCGGGGGCCAGGACCATTTCTCTTTTCTTTGCGAAGAAAAGAGAAACGGTCCTGGACTCCAAAGAGAAAAGATGGGGCTATTATTGTTGATGTCGTTTCTATTGCTCGGCGGCCCGGATTTACAGGATCGCTCGTGGAAAATGCCGCCACTGGGCGGCATAACCTGGTTCGTAGACGAAGCGTGACGTTTCTACCATGAGCGCCGCGGCCGCCTCTGTCAACTAGGACTAAAGACGACTTGAACAGAGCGGGTGCGGTCACCGGGGCCTCCGCTAAAGTCCTAAGTTGGGGAATTGCTCCCCTCCCCCTTTATTGTTTCAACCAAGCAAAAACTCTCCCGGCGTGTAAGCTGGGAGAGTTCGGTCGTGTGTAGATGAGGGCGGAAGGGCCGTCCCTTGTCTTCACGCGAGCCGCCTCAATGTGTAAACGCAAACCGGCAGGCTTACGGCCACATCAAGGCAAAAATGCACCGTGAGCGATCCCCGCGCGACTCCCAACGAGAGCACTTTTACACAATGCAAAAGCATTATACATAGAGGAAGCGGCGTGGTAAACAGCATAAAAATGTATATACCGATCAACCACCGCAGTAAACCTCTTCGCTCCCTTTTGGCGTCCCAAAAGCACAGCAGCGTGATCCTTTCCCATCGATTCGCCTTTTCCCGTACCGTCTCGCTGTTCTCCACATCCAGCAACCGTCCAACCGCGATCCGCAGCATCCAAAGTACCGTTATGAGCCGCTGTATCATTTCGCTGACCACAGCCGCCGCGAGCGCTTTGTCCCCATCCCAAATCACTTCATCCCCGCCTTTTTCATCGCCCTTTTCAAGTTTCGTCAAGGCAGAAGGCCCGACACTCGGCTGATAGCAACCGCCCAGTCCTTCACCCCAGAGGCGGCCGCGGCGGTGGGGGTAGGAGAGCTACGCCGATTCCCGGGACGGCGTCGTGCCGCCGAAGGCGGCGTCTTCCACGAGCGATCCTGTCCTTCCGGGCCGCCGAGTGGAAGAAGTAGAGGCATCAATCATAAGCCAAATTCTTTTCTCTTTGGAGTCCAGGACCGTTTCTCTTTTCTTCGCAAAGAAAAGAGAAATGGTCCTGGCCCCCGCGCCGGGAGGCGCGACCTTCTGCCCGGTTCGGGCAACAACTGCCCCCCGTTCGGGAGGACGAACTTCGCCTATCGCAGGCGCAAAACCTCCCCGGGCCGCTTACGCCTCGTCAGGGAAAAAGGTCTGGAAGGTCTCGGCGTCCATAGTCTCGTTTTCCAGCAGGTACTGGGCCACCTGGTCCAGGACGTCCCGGCGGACCTGGAGGATGTCCAGGCACTTGGCCCGGGCCCGGTCGATGAGGGCGCGGACCTCCTTGTCGATCTGCCCGGCGATCTCCTCGGAATAGGGCTTGGTCTGGGCCATGGAGCGGCCCAGGAACACCTCGTCGTGGCCGGTGTCGAAGACCACGCTGCCCAAAGCGTCGCTCATGCCGTACTTGGCCACCATGGCCCGAGCGGTGGCGGTGGCCCGCTCCAGGTCGTTGGAGGCCCCGGTGGAGATATCCCCCAGGGCCAGTTCTTCGGCGCACCGGCCCCCCAGCAGGGAGGCGATGCTCTCAAAGAGCTCGGTCCGGGAGTGGTAGGAGCGGTCCTCCTGGGGCAGGGAGATGGTCATGCCCCCCGCGCCGCCCCGGGGGATGATGGTGATCTGGTGGACCGGGTCGGCGGTGGGCAGGTCGTGGATGACGATGGCGTGGCCCGCCTCGTGGTAGGCGGTCAGGCGCTTGGCCTCCGGCGAGATCACCCGGCTCTTCTTCTCCGGCCCGGCGATCACCTTCAGCATGGCCTCGTGGAGGTCGTCCTGGCAGAGGCAGGGCCGGCCCGCCCGGGCGGCCAGCAGAGCGGCCTCGTTGAGCAGATTTTCCAGATCCGCCCCGGTGAACCCGGCGGTGGACTGGGCGGTCTGGCGCAGGGACACGTCCTCGGCCAGGGGCTTGTTCCGGGCGTGGACCTTCAAAATGTCCTCCCGGCCCTTGATATCGGGGTAGCCCACGTAGATCTGCCGGTCGAACCGGCCGGGGCGCAGGAGGGCGGGGTCCAGGATATCCCGGCGGTTGGTGGCGGCAATAACGATCACGCCGGAGTTCTGGGCGAAGCCGTCCATCTCCACCAGGAGCTGGTTCAGGGTCTGCTCCCGCTCGTCATGGCCGCCGCCCAGGCCGGCACCCCGCTGGCGGCCCACGGCGTCGATCTCGTCGATGAAGACGATGGCCGGGGCCTCCGCCTTGGCCTGCTGAAAGAGGTCCCGTACCCGGCTGGCGCCCACGCCCACGTAGAGCTCTACGAAGTCGGACCCGGAGATGGACAGGAAATGCACCCCGGCCTCCCCGGCCACCGCCTTAGCCAGAAGGGTCTTGCCCGTCCCCGGCGGGCCCACCAGCAGCACGCCCTTGGGCACCCGGGCCCCCAGCTTGGAGAACCGCTCCGGGTCTTTGAGGAAGTCCACCAGCTCCTGGAGCTCCGCCTTCTCCTCGTCCGCCCCGGCCACGTCGGCAAAGGTGGCGGTGGCCTCCCCCTCCCCCACGGTCCGGGTCCGGGCCTTGCCGAAGCGGTTGGCCCGGTCGTCCAGGTCGCCGCCGGGGACGCCGCCGCCCCGGCGGGCCGTGCGGATCAGAAGGGCCAGGAACAAGACCACCATCAGCGCCACAGGCAGCAGCGTCAGCCACCAGGGGGGCACGAAGGGGGCCTCGTAGTCGCAGTCGCTCAGCACGCCCCGGAGAAGCTGGGTGTTGACGAGCGCGCCCAGGTCCTCGTGGAAGCGGTCCACCGAGGCCAGCTTGTGGTAGAGGGTCACGTTGCCCTGGCTGTCCGCCTCCTTCAGGCGGATCGTCAGGGTGTTGTCCCCGGCCACGGAGAAGTAGTCCACCTTCTCCTGGACAAACAGGCGGCAGACGTCGGCGTAGCTCAGCTGGGTGTCCTTGGCCTCCCGGTTGAGCAGGAAGACCACCCCCAGGATGGCCAGGGCGACCAGCAGATACCGTAGGACGCTCCGGGCCACGGAGGTATGGGAGGGCTGTTCGTTCAAATGGCTCAGTCCTTTCTAGAAAGCCCGGGGGCGGCTCAGCCGCCGTACACCTCGGGCTTGACGATGCCGATGTAGGGCAGGTTGCGGTAGTGCTCGGCGTAGTCCAGGCCGTAGCCCACCACGAAGGCGTCGGGGATGGTGAAGCCCATGTAGTCGGCCTTGATGTCCTTCACCCGCCGCTCCGGCTTGTCCAGCAGGGCGCAGACGGAGATGGAGGCGGGCCGGCGGGCGGCGAGCATCTCCCGGAGGTAGTAGAGGGTGTTGCCCGTGTCCAGGATATCCTCCACCAACAGCAGGTCCTTCCCCTCCACCGGCTCGGACAGGTCCTTGATGATCCGCACCTGGCCGGTGGAGGTGGTGCCGCTGCCGTAGGAGGAGACGCTCATAAAGTCCGCCTCGCAGGGCAGGTCGATCTGCCGGGCCAGCTCGGACATGAAGATGTACGCCCCCCGGAGGATCCCCACCAGCACCAGGTCCTTCCCCCGGTAGTCCCGGGTGATCTCCGCCCCCAGCTGGGCCACCCGGGCCTTCAGTTCCTCGGCGGTGAACAGCACCCTCTCGATATCCTTGTCGGCGTATGACATACGATCCTCTCCTTTTTCTCTATTCTCGTCTGGTCCAGGTGACAAAGACGGCCTCCTCCCCGGGGGCGGCCAGGCAGTCCCACTGGGGCCCCAGCCCGGCCACCGCCGCCAGGGTCTCCCCCGCCGTCAGCACCGGGGTGGCCGCCCGCTCGATCCGGGGGACCTTCGCCTCGATCATCCACTTCTTCACCGTCTTCCCCGTGCGGAAGGGGGGGTGGAGGAAGTCCCCCGTCCGCCGGGGGCGCAGGGCCAGGGGGCCCAGAGGTTTGAGGTAGAAGGCGCCGGGGGTGGGGGGCGCGTCCGGGCACCGGGCGGGGCGGGTGGACAGCCGCCACAGGGGGGTGTCCACCGTCTCCCCCACCGCCACCGGCCGGGGCTCCACCGGGGGCAGGGGCTCCGCCGCCGCCGGGGGCGTCCAGGGGCCCAGGCGGGCCAGGTCGGCGCGCAGGCGGTCGGTCATCCGGGCGGCGGCCTCCACCGCCCGGGGGTTGAGGCTCTCCAGCACCGGCACCACCTGGTGGCGCAGGCGGTTGCGGGCGTAGGCGTCGTCGGCGTTGGTCTCGTCCAGCATGAAGGGGAGGCCGTGGGTTTGGAGGTACGCCTCGATGGCGGGGCGGGTGGTGTGGAGCATGGGCCGGGCCAGCAGGCCCCGGCGGGGCTGGATACCCGCCAGCCCCTGGAGCCCGCACCCCCGGGTCATGTGGAGCAGGACCGTCTCCAGGTTGTCGTTGGCGTTGTGGGCGGTGACGATCCGCACAGCGCCGGTCTCCCGGGCCACCCGCTCCAAAAAGGCGTACCGGGCCCGGCGGGCGTTGTCCTCCACGTTGCCCGGAAGGGCGCCCACCTCCCCCTGGCCCACATAGCAGGTCACGCCCCAGCCCCGGCACAGCTCCTCCACAAAGGCCCGGTCCCGGCCGGAGGTGGGGCGCAGGTGGTGGTCAAAGTGGGCCGCCGCCACGGAAAAGCCCTGCTCCCGCAGAAAGTGCAGGAGGGCCACCGAGTCCGGCCCGCCACTGACGGCGCAGAGGATCAGCCCCTCCCGGGGCAGCAGGCCGTGGGCCTGGGCGAAGGGCAGAATGTGCTCCATTCAGGGTTCCTCGTGGATCATGTCCAGCTCCTCCGGGTCGATGAAGGAGGTGAACTGGGGCCGCCAGCCCAGGCGGAGGATGCCCGTCTCCCCGTGGCGGTTTTTCGCCACGATGCACTCGGCGGAGTTGGGGTCCACGTCGGGGTTGGCGTCGTCGTCGTTGTAGTAGTCCTCCCGGTGGAGGAACAGCACGATGTCCGCGTCCTGCTCGATGGCGCCGGAGTCCCGCAGGTCGGACAGCCGGGGGCGGCGGACGGTGGTCTTGTCCTTCTCGTTGGCCCGGGACAGCTGGGACAGGCACAGGATGGGCACGGCCAGTTCCTTGGCCATGATCTTCAGCGCCCGGGAGATATCGCTCACCGCCTGTTGGCGGCTCTCCCCGCCGTAGGTCTGCTTCCCCCCGGCGGAGGTCATCAGCTGGAGATAGTCCACCACCACCAGCCCCAGGTCCTTCACCCGGCGGCACTTGGCGTTCATGTCCGCCACGGTGAGGGAGGGGTCGTCGTCGATGAGCATATTGGTGTGGCTCAAAATATTGGCCGCCGAGGCCACCCGGGCCCACTCGTCATCGCTGAGCCGCCCGGTGGCCAGGGTGCGGTTTTCGATCAGGGACTCCCCGGACAGAAGCCGCATCCCCAGCTGCTCCTTGGACATCTCCAAAGAGAACACCGCCACCGACTTGCCGGAGAACTTCCCGGCGTGGAGGGCCATGTTCAGGGCCATGGAGGTCTTGCCCATGCCGGGGCGGGCGGCCAGGATGATGAGGTCGGACTTGTTGAGGCCGGTGAGGGCCCGGTCCAGCACCTTCAGACCCGTGGAGATCCCGGGCATCTGGTCCCCCGCGGCGGCCAGCTCCCCCAGCCGCTCCAGCAAACTGGGCACGATGCCGGCCAGGGGCTCCAGGCCGGTGGCGCTCCGGCCCTGGCGCAGGGCGTAGATCCGCTGTTCGGCCACCTCCAGCAGGTTGGCGCCCGACTCGGTCCCCTCCCGGACCAGGCCCTCCACCTCCCCGCAGGTCTGGGCCAGGGCGCGCAGGAGCGCCTTGTCCTTGACGATGTCCATGTAGATGCCCACATTGGCGGCGGTGGGGGTGATCTCCATGAGCTGTTTCAGGAAGGCCGCGGAGGTCTGCTCGTCATAGGCGCCGTCCTGGCGGAGTTTTTCCAGGATGGTCACCAGGTCGATCTTCTGGGAGTAGTTGAACATGGAGTAGATGGCCTCGTACAGCTGCCGGTGCTGGCGCAGATAGAAGTCCTCCGGCTTGAGCCGCTCGATGACCTGGGGGATACAGCTCTCGTCGATGAGCATGGCCCCCAGCACAGACTGCTCGGCCTCGATGGAGTTGGGCAGCTGGTAGGAGAGAAGTTCGTCCATGGGGTTCTACCTTCCTTCGTATGGCGCTTGCGGATAGGCGGCGTTCGGCCTCTCGAACGGGGGGTTGTGCCCGCAACGGGCGAGGTTTGTCCTCCCGAACGGGGAGTGAGTGATTGCCCACACTGGGCAAAAGGTCGCGCCTCCCGGCGCGGGGGCCAGGACCATTTCTCTTTTCTCTGCGGAGAAAAGAGAAACGGTCCTGGACTCCAAAGAGAAAAGATGGGGCTAGTATTGTTGGCCGCCGTTTCTATTGCTCGGTGGCCCGGAATAGCTGGATTGGTAGTGGAAGATGCCGCTACTGGGCGGCATGACCTGGTTCACAGATACACGTAGCGTTTCTATTACAGCCGCCGCGGCCGCCTCTGTCAACTAGGACTGAAAGGCGGCTTGAACGGGGCCGGGGTACGGTCGCCGGGGCCGCCGCTATGGAGAAGGGTTGGGAGCGTTTGTTTCTTGCGGGTTGAGTGGTGAAGGTGAAGGGAAACGACCTTCTAATCATAGTCCCCAGAGGCGGCCGCGGCGGTTGCAATAGGAGAGCTACGCTATTCCCGGTACGGCGTCGCGCCGCCCAGTGGCGGCAACTTACTCCTGCGATCCAGTCTTTCCGGGCCGCCGAGTGGAAGAAGAAGGGGCAACAATACTAAGCCCCTTCTTTTCTCTTTGGAGTCCAGGACCGTTTCTCTTTTCTCCGCAGAGAAAAGAGAAATGGTCCTGGCCCCCGCGCCGGGAGGCGCACGTCCCTGCCCACGTTGGGCAAACAACTAACCCCCCGTTCGGGAGGACAAACTTTGCCTTACGGAACAAAAGAGAGCAACCCCTCGTCGAGTGGCGAAACCTTGCCTCACAGACAAAAGCGGGCATCCGCCCAGGCGCGTCTACCGCCCTCCGCCGTCAACCCTCGGTGACGGTGACGTGAACCGTCCCGCTGACCTCGTAGCCCAGCCTGCACTTGAGCGTATAGGAGCCGAACGCCTTGATGGGCTCGTCCTGGACGATCTTGCTCTTGTTGATGTCGATGCCGTGCTGGGCCTTCAGCGCGTCGGCCACCTCCTTGGAGGTCACCGAGCCGAACAGCCGCCCCCCGTCGCCCCCCTTGGCCTTGATGATGACCTGAAGGGACTCCAGGACCTGGGCGATCCGCTCCGCCTCCGCCTTTTCGGCGGCCTGGCGCTCCCGCTTGGCCTCGTCCTGCTTCTGCATCTTATGGAGGTTGTCTGCGGTGGCCTCCACCGCCAGCTTCCGGGGCAGGAGGAAGTTGCGGGCGTAGCCGTCGCTGGCCTCGATAAGCTGGCCCTTCTTGCCCTGGCCCTTCACGTCCTGCTGTAAGATCACCTTCATGGAAAATATCCCCTTTCTATGTGGTTTTGTCCTCGTCAAAATATCGGTCGATGGCCGCCTTCAGCTGGGAGACGGCCTGCCGGACGCTGGCGCCGGGCAGCTGGGCTCCCGCCGCGGCGGCGTTGCCCCCGCCCCCCAGGGCCTCCAGGATCACCTGCACGTTGACCTCCCCGCCACTGCGGCCGGAGATCATCACCACGCCGTCCGCCCCGGGGAAGACCACGAAGGAGCACTCCACCCCGGAGATGTTCAAAAGCTCGTCGGCGCACTGGGCGGCGGTCACCCGGCCCACGTCCTCCTCCACCGCCACCAGGGCCACCCCGTCCCGGTACAGCCGGGCCGAGCGGATCAGGTCCAGCTTGGCGAAGGTGCCGGCCAGGTCGGTCTGGAAGAGCTTTTTCACCTCCGCAGTGTCCGCCCCCGCCCGGCGGAGGAAGGCGGCGGCCTCAAAGGTGCGGCCCCCCGTCCGCATGGTAAAATTCTTGGTGTCCAGCATGATGCCGGCCAGCAGGGCCTCCGCCTCCACCCGTAGGAGGTCGGCGGAGTCCAGCAGGTATTGCAGAAGCTCCGCCACCAGCTCGCAGGCGGAGGAGGCGTAGGGCTCGTGGAAGTTCAGCGCGGCCCCTTCGATGTACTCCGCCGCCCGCCGGTGGTGGTCGATCACCGCCACCTTGGAGCAGGCCTCCAGCAGGGACTTGGACTGCACCTGGTCGGGCCGGTTGGTGTCCACCACCACCAGCAGGGTGGCCGCGTCCAGCCCCGTCAGGGCGTCCTGGGCGGAGAGGAAGCGGGCCTTGTAGTACTCGTGGTCCATCAGGCGGTCCGCCATCACCTTGCCCGGCGCGCCGCCGCCGTCCCGGACGATGTAGGCCGGGACCCCCAGCTTCCGGGCCACGGCGCACACCCCCGCGCAGGCGCCCACGGCGTCCATGTCGGGGGCCTTGTGCCCCATGACCACCACGGCGGAGGACTCGGCGATCAGGGACTTGAGGGCATTGGCCATCACGCGGCTTCGCACCTTGGTGCGCTTTTCCAGCTCCTTGGTCTGGCCGCCGTAGAAGACAAAGCCAGTCTGGTTGCGGATGACCGCCTGGTCCCCGCCCCGGGACAGGGCCATCTCCACCGACAGCGCCGCGTAGCGGTACAGCTCCTGGAAACTGCCCGCGTCCTGGCCGATGCCGATGGAGAGGGTCACCGGGCTCTTGCCGTCGGCGCCGGTGGCCTGGCGCACGTCGCTTAAGATGGCGAACTTCTCGTTGATAAAGCCCTGGAGGTAGCTCTCCTCAAAGACGAAGAGGTAGCGGTCCCGGTCGATGGAGCAGAACAGGCCCCCCGTGGGCTCCACCCAGGCGGCCAGTCGCTCGTTGATGGTGGTGAGCCGGGCACTGCGGGCGGAGTCGGAGACGTTTTTCAGCACCTCCTCGTAGTTGTCCAGCACCAGAAGCGCCACCACCGGGCGGGTTTTGTAATAGGTGTCCCGGATCCGGGCCAGGTCGGTGATGTCCATCCAGTAGGTGGTGGCCAGAAAGCCGCTGGAGCGGCTCTCCTCCTCGGTGCGGACCAGGTGGCCGAAGACCTGGAACCGCCGCCGGCCCAGGGTCACCTCCTGGGGGCAGACGCTCTTGCCCTCCATGAGCCAGCGGGAGGAAAAGCCCTCCACCAGGCCGTCCAGCCGGGTGTCAAACAGGTGGTCCTTCTCCCCGGCCAGGTGGAGGAAGCGGTCGTTGGTCCAGATGATCTCCCCCGACTCCGGCCGGAAGATCGCCATGGGCATGGGGGAGTTCACCACCGAGTCCTTGGCCGCCACGTCGATGTCCCCGGACAGGGCGTTCACAAAGTTGACGATGTCCTTCTTCCGTCGGTGGCTGTCCCGGCGGTGGCCCAGCCAGCACAGCAGACCCACCGCCGCCTCCGCCAGGGCCAGGGCGTACTGCCCCAAAAGGCCGCTGATGAGGGCAAAGAGGAACAAAAAGGCGAAAGAAAGCTGAAATCCGGGGTCCAGCACCCGGTTTCTGTTCTTTTTCACGGCGTTCTTCACCTCCCAAAAAGGCGCACACGCTACATTATATCAAACTTCACCTTAATATACAAGGATAAAAATCCCCGGAATACCACTTTACTTTTGGCTGAGCCTGTCATATAATATCCCTCGGATTTGACCGCAGAATATCACAAGAGGAGGAAAACACGGATGATCTATTCCACCGAAGTACAGCACATGTGTCCCGTGGCTAAGGGCGCCTACCACGGCCCCGCCCCCATCCCCGAGGAGGGGAAGTGGGTCCAGGCCAAGCAGATCGGCGACATCTCCGGCTTCACCCACGGCATCGGCTGGTGCGCCCCCCAGCAGGGCGCGTGCAAGCTGACCCTGAACGTGAAGGACGGCATCATCGAGGAGGCCCTGGTGGAGACCATCGGCTGCTCGGGCATGACCCACTCCGCCGCCATGGCCAGCGAGATCCTCATCGGCAAGACCCTGCTGGAGGCGCTGAACACCGACCTTGTGTGCGACGCCATCAACACCGCCATGCGGGAGCTGTTCCTCCAGATCGTCTACGGCCGCACCCAGAGCGCCTTTTCCGAGGGCGGCCTGGTGGTGGGCGCCAGCCTGGAGGACCTGGGCAAGGGCCTGCGCTCCCAGGTGGGCACCATGTTCGCCACCAAGGAGAAGGGCCCGCGCTACCTGGAGATGGCCGAGGGGTACTGCACCCGCGTGGCCCTGAACAAGGACAAGGAGATCGTGGGCTACGAATTCGTCAGCCTGGGCAAGATGATGGACTTCATCAAGGGCGGCATGGACGCCAACGAGGCCCTGGAGAAGGCCAAGGGCCACTACGGCCAGTTCGACGGCGCGGCTGAGTATATCGACCCCCGGAAGCAGTAATTAAGGAGGAATTGAGAAATGGCTTTATTTGAAAGTTACGAGCGCCGCATTGACAAGATCAATTCCGTCCTCAGTCAGTACGGCATCAAGAGCGTGGAGGAGACCCGGGAGATCTGCCAGGCCGCGGGCTTCGACCCCTATGAGATCGTCAAGGGCATCCAGCCCATCTGCTTTGAAAACGCCTGCTGGGCCTACTGCGTGGGCGCGGCCATCGCCCTGAAGAAGGGTGTCAAGACCGCCGCCGAGGCGGCCACCGCCATCGGCGAGGGCCTCCAGGCTTTCTGCATCGACGGCTCCGTGGCCGACGACCGCAAGGTGGGCCTGGGCCACGGCAACCTGGGCGCCATGCTCCTCAGCGACGAGTCCAAGTGCTTCGCCTTCCTGGCCGGGCACGAGTCCTTCGCCGCCGCCGAGGGGGCCATCGGCATCGTCCGCAACGCCAACAAGGCCCGGAAGGAGCCCCTGCGGGTCATCCTCAACGGCCTGGGCAAGGACGCGGCCCAGATCATCTCCCGCATCAACGGCTTCACCTACGTCCAGACCCAGTTCGACTACGCCACCGGCAAGGTGAACGTGGTCAAGGAGACCCGCTACTCCGAGGGCGAGCGGGCCAACGTCCGCTGCTACGGCGCCGACGACGTGCGCGAGGGCGTTGCCATCATGCACCTGGAGGGGGTGGACGTGTCCATCACCGGCAACTCCACCAACCCCACCCGCTTCCAGCACCCCGTGGCCGGCACCTATAAGAAGGAGTGCATCGAGCAGGGCAAGAAGTACTTCTCCGTGGCCTCCGGCGGCGGCACCGGCCGCACCCTCCACCCCGACAACATGGCCGCCGGCCCCGCCAGCTACGGCATGACCGACACCATGGGCCGGATGCACTCCGACGCCCAGTTCGCCGGCTCCAGCTCCGTCCCCGCCCACGTGGAGATGATGGGCTTCCTGGGCATGGGCAACAACCCCATGGTGGGCGCCACCGTCGCCGTGGCCGTCGCCGTGGCCGAGAGCTTGAAGTAAGCAAACCCCCGGACTCCGTAGCCACCGTCATCGGCCGATATCAAACAGTCGAAAAAGAGGGCTGTGCCACTTGGCACAGCCCTCTTTGATCATTTCTCTGCTGAATAAAATTGAATGTCCGCGTTTCGCAACAGGTCGTTCCCGTTCCCACTGTCATCGATCTCCACATCCGCCCATTGGAAGGGCCCATCAGCATAGTAGACATTCGTCAGACGTTTGCAACCGTCAAACACAAAGCTCTCGACCACTTCAAGCGTGCTGGGAAGATGCATCGACGTTAGTTTTTTGCACTCATTGAACGCGCGCCATCCAATTTCCTCCACGCCCTCTGGAATGGTGACGCTCTCCAGCGCCGTTCCAGAAAACGCCGAGCCGTCAATGCGCCTCATGCTGCTGGGGATCGTGACTTGTTTCAGATTTTTGCAACTGTCAAACGCATAGCAACCTACCGCCTTTACCCCTTCCGCGATCGTGACGGACGTGATCTGATCCAGGTATTTCTCCCATGGCCGGTTTCCGTCATACCAGCTCCAGCCTCCGTAGTGGTCCATCTCTCCCGTCCCGGTGATCTCCAATTCTCCGTCGGTATAGAGCACCCAATACAGGTTGTTGCCGCACTTCCCGGACTTGACCGCCGTGCGGTCGGGGTCGATCCACTGCTTCGGGGCGGCGTCCTCCTTCTGCTCGGGCTCCTGGGAGGGGGACGGCTCGGGGTCCTGGGACGGGGTGGGCTTGGGCTCCTGAGAGGGGGTCGGCTCCGGGTCCTTGGACGGCTCGGGCTCCTGGGAGGGCTCCGGCTCCTTAGAGGGTTTGGCGCTGGGGGTGGGCTCCGGCGTCTGGCTGGGCTCGGGCTGACGGGTGGGCGCGGGGGTGGGGGTGGGGCTGGGCTCCGGGTCGGCGCGCTTTACGGTGACCGTCTTGCTGGTCTTTACGCCGTAGGCGTTCGCCGCGGCCAGGGTGAAGGAGTTGTTCCCCTTCTTCAGCTCCACCTTGACGGAAAAGGCGCCGTTCTTATCCAGGGTGACGCTCTGGCCGTCCAGGGTCAGCTTGGTGCCGGAGGCCATGGGGGAGACCTTGCCGGAGAGGGTCATGGTCCCCTGGGTGGTCTCGGAGGAATAGCGGTCCAGGGTGATGGCGGGGGCCTGGGTGGAGTCGGGGCCGTAGCCGTGGCTCAACGCCCGGGCCAGCAGGGTGGCGAACTCCGCCCGGGTGAG
>CANQVO010000024.1 GCA_947627325.1 uncultured Oscillospiraceae bacterium
GTTTTTTGCGCGGTTGAAACAAGGAAGAGAGAGGGCTGGACTGCGTGAAATACATCACAGGCACCCAGGGCCCCGCCGCTGATCCAGATCCAGCAAAATAAAAAAGCGTCGGGCCACCGCAAAGTGACTGCCCGACGCTACCCCCAACAGGGCGTCCCTGGCGAGTTTGCCGCCGGGACGCCCTCAATATATCACAATCAAAGCCAACTGTCAACGCCCCATACCCCGCCCCCGTTCAAGCCGTCTCCCAATCCTTCGCCGTAGAGGCGGCCACGGCGTGAGCAGTAGAAACATTACGCCCCGTCGGCGAACCACATCGCGCCGCCCAGTGGCGGCGACTTCCACGAGCGATCCTGTCATTCCGGGCCGCCGAGTGGAAGAGGGAGGGGCAACAATCATAAGCCAAACTCTTTTCTCTTTGGAGTCCAGGACCGTTTCTCTTTTCTCCGCAGAGAAAAGAGAAATGGTCCTGGCCCCCGCGCCGGGAGGCGCACGTCCCCTGCCCGGTTCGGGCAAGCAACAACCCCCGTTCGGGAGGACAAACCCCGCCTATTCGTAGGCGCAAAAATCCCCCCGTCGAATGGACAAACCTTGCCTATTGTAGGCACAAAAACCGCTCGCGCCGGCGCGCTCACTCCTCCCGCCCGCCGCCGAACTCCAGGAGGATCAGGTCCTTGTTCCGCTCCTGGACCCAGCCGATGGACCAGAAGGAGGTAAAGAGGACGATCTGGTGGCCCTTGTAGTCCTCCACCAGCTTGGCGTCCCCCAGGTTCAGCTCGTCCTCCTTCACCGGCTCTTCGTTGCCCACCATGCGGAGGTAGCAGTAGGGCAGGCCCTCGGTGTGGAGTTCCACGTTGTACTCGCTTCGCAGGCGGTAGGCCAGCACGTCGAACTGCAGCGTGCCCACCACCCCCACGATGACCTCCTCCATGCCGGTGTAGGGGGGCTTGAAGATCTGGATGGCGCCCTCCTGGGCGATCTGCTCCACCCCCTTGAGGAACTGCTTGCGCTTCATGGTGTCCACCGAGCGGATGCGCTGGAAGTGCTCGGGGGCGAAGGTGGGGATGGGGTCGAATTTGAACTTCTTCCCCTTGGCGCAGATGGTGTCTCCAATGGAGAAAATGCCGGGGTCAAACACGCCGATGATGTCCCCGGCGTAGGCCTCGGAGATGATCTCCCGCTCGGCGGCCATGAGCTGTTGGGGCCGGGAGAGCTTGAGGGCCTTGCCCCCCTGGACGTGGTAGACCTCCTGATCCGCCTCGAATTTGCCGGAGACCACCCGCATAAAGGCGATGCGGTCCCGGTGGGCCTTGTTCATGTTGGCCTGGATCTTGAAGACGAAGGCGGAGAAGTCCGGGTCGGTGGCCCGGACCGTCTCCTCCCCCGCCCGCCGGGGCAGGGGGGCGGTGGTCATGCGGAGGAAGTCCTCCAAAAAGGGCTCCACGCCGAAGTTGGTCAGGGCCGAGCCGAAGAACACCGGGGAGAGCTTGCCGTGGCGGACCTTGTCCAGGTCGAAGGCGCAGGAGGCGCCGTCCAGCAGCTCGATGTCGTCCTGGAGCTGGCGGTGGAGTCCGGCGCCGATCAGGCCGTCCAGGCCCGGGTCGCCCAGGTCCACCTCGGTGGCGGTGGCGGCCTTGGCCCCGCCGTTGCTGGTGAAGTGGATGATCTTCCCCTTGTCCCGGTGGTAGACCCCCTGGAACTCCTTGCCGCAGCCGATGGGCCAGTTGACGGCGTAGGTGTCGATGCCCAGCTCCTGCTCGATCTCCTGGCACAGCTCAAAGGGGTCCCGGGCCTCCCGGTCCATCTTGTTGATGAAGGTGAAGATGGGGATGTCCCGCATGACGCAGACCTTGAAGAGCTTTCGGGTCTGGGCCTCCACACCCTTGGCCGCGTCGATGACCATCACGGCGCTGTCGGCGGCCATGAGGGTGCGGTAGGTGTCCTCGGAGAAGTCCTGGTGGCCGGGGGTGTCCAGGATGTTGATGCAGTAGCCCTCGTACTGGAACTGCATCACAGAGCTGGTGACGGAAATGCCCCGCTGTTTTTCGATCTCCATCCAGTCGGAGGTGGCGGCCCGGGCGTTCTTCTTGCCCTTCACCACCCCCGCCTGGGCGATGGCCCCGCCGTAGAGCAAAAATTTCTCCGTCAGGGTGGTCTTGCCCGCGTCGGGGTGGGAGATGATGGCAAAGGTCCTGCGCCTGGCGATCTCTTGGGTCACATCCATAAAGGCTCCGTCCTCCGTTTGAAAAATTCCCTACCAGTATACTATACCCGCCCCCAAAACGCAAGCCGCGCCCTTGACCTTTCCCCACCGCCATGCTACATTTATATGTGCCAAAAGCGCCGGCGACGAAGGAGTATTGATCGTTCGTATCAGGGATGGCGCATGGGAAGGGCAGCGCGATGACGGACCGTTTTGATAAAACAAGCAGAAGTTCTGCATGGAAAGAAGTGAAGAGACTATATGAAAAAAGGGCCGTGTGATAAGAAAAAATTGATCGCGATCAATCGGATATTTGATCTGTTGTGCCTGATTGGTGTGGTATTGGGATCTGTATTGGGGAAAAAGGCATTTGAAGCGGCTGTGCCCTTTTTGCTGCCGGTTCTAACTGTTTTAGCTGGTATATTGTCATATGTTCATTGGAAGCTGCCGCCAGAGGATAAAATTCACGCGAAAATCTCGGTTTCATCATTTGGCATTCATCCCTATGTGACATTTTTTGCTTTGCTCCTATACACTTTCTTCTATTTTGCAGCTTGAGACAGTGGATATCTTGTATATCGAGAAATACGGAGGATACCTTCCTTCTTTCCCCACCGCCATGCTACATTTATACCAAAGGCGCTGATGTTCTAAACATGATTTACAAGTGGGGTGTAACGGAATGAATTGGCGCGTGGTCACAGACAGCATCTTCTCTGTGGTCGTATACCTGGCCTTTACCTGCTCGACCGCGTATTGCATTGCCTCATATGAAAGCGCCTGGGCGGTTAGAGTTCCCGATGAAGTGCGGATAGGATTGCTGATATTTTATTTTAGGCGGTCTAAAATCAGTGTAATGGCGGTAATAAGCCAAATTTTTACCTACATACTATTGAGTTGTTACCTGGTTTCTCGCTTTGGCTGGGCGCAGGACTGGCTGATCAAATATCTCCCAAATGCTGATCAGATCTATACCGGTGCGTTTTTGTTTCAGGTTGCTCTTATCGTGATCGCATGGGTAGAGGAGGGGATCTATTGGTTTCGGAAGCGACGGGCTTGGCGGGCTTGGCTGAGGAAAAACGCGGGGAATGTCACATTGGAGATCTACTACACCAGTCCTTATATCGCGACACGCTATCCATGGACAGAAGCCGACCTTATGCGAAGCGGTGAGACACGGCATATCACAGTTGACAACGAGACGGTCAAAGAGCATGAGGACTTTATCTGGCAACTGCTCGACACGCCCGCGGTCCCGGTGGATGACCCCGACGCGGTGCATCTGGACGCGAGGGTGTACTATGCCCTTTGCGGCGAGGGCGGAGAGGCCCTGTTTGAGGTGGCTATGTGGGGCATGGAAGAGGCCGACGCCATCTTCATCAACGGCGCCCCATGCACAGCCGACCCGATTTTTTATATCGTGGCGATGGCGTTCCTGCCCCCCGACGCCAGCGCCGAGTTTGCACAATTTGTGGAAAGACAAGGGGACGATTAGCGTGGCCCCAAGGCGGGCCGCAAGGGCTGGGGCCCAACTGGCGCCTTTGGCGCGGTGGAAAGGATGGTCATAAATATGGAAGTATGGTTTGTTCCCAGCAACCTGACGCCCGGCGCGTCTGTCTGCACCCTTGAAATTTTCTGTGAAGAAAAACCGACGTCGGTATCTTGGTGCAGGGCGGAAGATTATCCTGAAAAACTATCTCCTGTTGACGTCGGGAGCAAGCTTCGGGTCAGGAAAAACGGAACTTACTCTGTTGAGCTGACATCGCCACATGGGAAGCAATGTGTAGAATTTACAATTTGCCATTTGAAAGATGATGCCGCGTCACCGCTAAAGGGACACGGGACGCGGGAAGATCCATTTCTGATAGAGAACAGTGTTCAATTAAACGCTGTGCGAGCGGGCCTTTCCTCTCATTATCGCTTGGTTGCAGATATACACCTGGAATTGGAGATGAAAAACGTCAGTTGGCTGCCCATTGGTCATGTTCGCATCAAGGAGCCAACGATACGTTCCGATATACCGATCGAGGAGCAGGATCTGGGGTATATCATAAGCGGCGGCTTTACCGGCGAGCTTGACGGAAACGGACATACCATCTTCGGCCTCACTTGCGTAAAAGCGTATAAAGGGGAAGGCGGACTATTTGGTGGGAGCGGCGAGGGGGCGTACATACATGATGTTTCTCTCCGCGGCTGCCGGTTAAGCTGTCGTCCGCATGGCCTGGTCGCAACAATCGTAGCAGACGCGAGAAAAACACGGATAGAGCGATGTGCTGTGGATCACACGACCGTGTACACAGACGTGATCGGTGGTGGGTTAGTCGGAATGGCAAGAGAAGGTACTAAGATAAGCTGCTGCCAATTCGAAGGTGAGCTTTCCGGAGAGCCCATTTATTGCCAATTGGGTGGAATATTGGGATGCGCAACGTTAGAAGAAGAGGAGAAGGTCTGTGTTGAAGACTGCTGTGCCAAGGCGACGATCAAAGATTGCACGCAAGCTGCCGGGATCGCCAATGGTTTCCTGCGTATATCCAGATGCTTTTTTAGTGGATGCGTCTCCGCGAAAGAATTCTGTGCCGGTATCGTGACGAGAGGGAGCATCTGCGCGGTCAAAAACTGCGTGTGTGGGCCGGTGACGATCCACTATTGGGGAGAGGAACCCATTTCCTGCAGAAGACCGACCAATGTAACAATGTGTGACAGCGAAGGCAATCAGACGGATAGTCTTTATCTCGAAAACGCCCGCGTGGATCGTGCCGGTCGAATCATGTGCGATCACTTCTTCGATCTTCCTGACACAGAAAACCAAAACTACGCGTCAGAAGGCGGCCGTATCATTTCCCACTCTGACGAGCTTTTGCCGGAAAGCGGCTCCTGTTTCGACGGAAAGACCGTGGATGTCTCTCTGATCGGAAGCGCATCTTTTCTCTCGTCATTGGGATGGGATCTTGCTTCCACCTGGGACATTGGAGCGGACGCGTTACCGCGTTTGCGGTCAGGGAGAGAGAGCGATGGGGTTTAGTTGGATCAACTGGGTCAATTTGGCGGCGGTGGGGTGGCTGGTTTTGGTTTGCGCGGTCGCCGCTGGGAAGGGGCTGGCCGATCGTTTTCACAGCAGATATTTGATCGTGAATATCCTGGAGCAAACAGGGAGATACGGCTCCATGGCGCTGATGATCTTCCCTGTTTTTACAAGGGGTTGGAAATTTGGCTTTAGGTCTGTGGCGGAAATGCTCGTTTGGCTATGCACAACGGTCCTGTTGCTGGTGGTTTACAGCTTCCTCTGGGTCAGAAAAGCGAAGGGCGGAGGGGGCGTTCTCTACGCCCTGGCGATCGTTCCCGCCGTTTTGTTTTTGCTGAACGGTATTTTACTGCGGCACCCCGCTCTAGTCGCCGCGGCATTGGTTTTTGGGATCTCCCATTTCCTGATCGTTAAAGAAAACCTATGACAAATGCCCGTCTATTAAAAATCCGCGCGGGTGTCTGCGCGGGGAGGCTGAAAAAAAGACCGTTGACGCGCCGGGGGCGGTGGTCAACGGTCTTTTTTATGCGGTTTTGCGGCCTGGCGCGGTTTCGGCCAGGGGGGCGTCACTTCACCAGCAGGGAGTGGCCGGTCATCTCGGGGGGCTGGGGCAGAGCCATGGCGTCCAGCATGGTGGGGATGATGTCGCACAGGCGGCCGTCCTGGAGGTTTACCCCGGGCAGGCCCACGGCGCAGAAGGGCACCAGGTTGGTGGTGTGGGCGGTGTAGGGGGTGGTGCCGTCGTCTTCCAGCATACGGTCGGCGTTGCCGTGGTCGGCGGTGATGAAGCACACCCCGCCCATCTTCTTCACGGCCTCCACCACCCGGCCCACGCCGGTGTCCACCGTCTCCACCGCCTTCACCGCGGCCTCGAAGACCCCGGTGTGGCCCACCATGTCGCAGTTGGCGAAGTTGAGGATGACCACGTCGTAGGCCCCGCTCTCGATGCGCTCCACCACCGCGTCGGTGACGGCGGGGGCGGACATCTCCGGCTGGAGGTCATAGGTGGCCACCTTGGGGGAGGGGATGAGCACCCGGTCCTCCCCGGGGAAGACGGTCTCCGTGCCGCCGTTGAAGAAGAAGGTCACGTGGGCGTACTTCTCCGTCTCGGCGATGCGCAGCTGGGTCATGCCCTTGGCGCTGATGTACTCGCCAAAGATGTTGTTCAAACTCTCCTTGGGGAAGGCGATGACCACGTTGGGCATGGACGCGTCGTAGGAGGTGGTGCAGACGTAGTTGACGTGGAAAAAGCCCTTCTTCCGGGGGAAGCCGGCGAAGTCCGGGTCCACGAAGGTCCGGGTGATCTCCCGGGCCCGGTCGGGGCGGAAGTTCATGAAGATAATGGAGTCCCCCTCGCCGATCAGGGCGTTTTCGGCGGTGATGACGGGGACCACGAACTCGTCGGTGACCCCGGCGTCGTAGCTGGCCTGCATGGCCCCCACCGGGTCGCCGATGAATTTCTGGTCGCTCTCGCCGTAGACCATGGCCTTGTAGGCCCGCTCCACCCGGTCCCAGTTGGTGTCCCGGTCCATGGCGTAGTACCGACCGGAGATGGTGGCGATCTGCGCGCCGTACTGGTCGCAGGTCTCCTTCATTTGCTCCACGAAGCCCTTGCCGGAGGTGGGGGGCACGTCCCGGCCGTCCATGAAGCAGTGGACAAAGATCTTGGGGCAACCCAGGTCGTGGGCCATCTTCACCGCCGCCTGGATGTGGGTGATGTGGCTGTGGACGCCGCCGGTGGACATGAGGCCGTAGATGTGCACCGCCTTGCCGGCGTTTTTCGCCGCCAGCATGGCGTCTTTGTAGGCCGGGTTCTCAAAAAAGTCCCCGTCCTGGATGGCCTTGGTGATCTTGGGCAGGTCCTGGAACACCACCCGGCCCGCGCCGATGTTGGTGTGGCCCACCTCGGAGTTGCCCATCTGCCCGTCGGGCAGGCCCACGTCCAGGCCAGAGGCGGACAGCTTGCTCACGGGGTTGGCGGCGAAGAGGGCGTCCAGGTTGGGCGTGGCGGCGGCGGCGATGGCGTTGCCCGGGCCGGCGGGGGCCAGGCCGAAGCCGTCCATGATGACCAGTACGGTGGGTTTCTTGCTCATAGCGTCTCGCTCCTTACGATGGGATAGACCCCCCTTGGCCGCCGTGGGTCAAAGGGGGTCTTTGGGTCTTTCGATCAGTCCTGGTTGCTGGCGTTGACGATGGCCACAAAGGTCTCCGGGTCCAGGCTGGCCCCGCCGATGAGGCCGCCGTCGATGTCCTCGTTGGACAGCAGCTCGGCGGCGTTCTTGTCGTTCATGGACCCGCCGTAGAGGATGGACATGCTCCGGGCCACCCGGGCGCCAAAGCTCTTGCGGATGAGGGTGCGGATGCCCCCGCAGACCTCGGCGGCCTGGGCGGCGGTGGCGGTCTTGCCGGTGCCGATGGCCCAGATGGGCTCATAGGCGATGACCACCCGGCGGATCTGCTCGGCGGTGATGCCGGACAGGGCGCACTTGATCTGGTAGGTGATCTTCTCCATGGTCACGCCCAGCTCCCGCTCCTCCAGGCTCTCCCCCACGCAGAGGATGGGGCGCAGGCCGGCGCGGAGGGCAGCGTGCATCTTCTTGTTCACGTCCGCGTCCGTCTCGTTGTAGTAGGCCCGGCGCTCGGAGTGGCCCAGCACCACGTACTTGGCCCCCGCCTCCTTCACCATGTCGGCGGAGCACTCCCCGGTGTAGGCGCCGGAGACCTCGTAGTGGCAGTTCTCCGTGCCCACGCTGAGCTTGACGTCCTTGAAGGCCCGCACGGCGGCCTGGAGGTTCACCGGCGGCACCAGGATCACAGCCTCGCACCACTTGGGCTTGCCCAGCATGGGCTTAATGGCCTCGGCGTAGGCCTTGGTCTCGGAAATGGTCTTGTTCATCTTCCAGTTGCCGGCGATGATGGTCTTGCGGTAACGGCGATTCATAGGGTATTCCTTCCTTTCCTTCTTATTGATCTCCGACCCCGCAAAAACAGGGCCGTTTGTCCTTTTCATTTAGGGGCGCGCGCCCTCTTTCCTCATTCGCGCGTCCAGAGGCACAGCCTCCCAGTCCTTCTCCCAAGAGGCGGCCGCGGCGGTAGGGGTAGGAGAGCTACGCCCGTTCCCGGACGGCGTCGCGCCGCCCAGTGGCGGCATCTTCCACTACCAATCCTGTAAATCCGGGCCGCCGAGTGGAAGAGGGAGAGGCATCGATCATAAGCCAAACTCTTTTCTCTTTGGAGTCCAGGACCGTTTCTCTTTTCTCCGCGGAGAAAAGAGAAATGGTCCTGGCCCCCGCGCCGGGAGGCGCCGCCCTCTGCCCGTGCCGGGCAATCAAACGACCTCCCGTCGAGAGGCGAACCCTCGCCTCACAGAGCTCTCACGCGTCCAGCAGGCAAGCCACGCCCGGCAGCTCCTTGCCCTCCATGAACTCCAGGCTGGCCCCGCCGCCGGTGGAGATGTGGGTCATCTTGTCCGCGTACCCCAGCTGCTGGACCGCCGCGGCGGAGTCGCCCCCGCCGATGATGGTGATGGCGGAGGTCTTGCTCAGCGCCTCGGCCACCGCCTTGGTGCCCACGGCGAAGCGGGGGAACTCAAACACGCCCATGGGGCCGTTCCAGATGACGGTGCCCGCGTCGGCCACCGCGTCGCAGTAGAGCTTGATGGTCTCGGGCCCGATGTCCATGCCCTCCCAGCCGTCGGGGATCTCCCCGGTCTTGACGGTCATCTGCTGGGCGTCGGCGTCGAACTTGTCGCCGCAGACGGTGTCCACGGGCAGGAGGAGCTTCACGCCCTTCTGCGCGGCCTTCTGGACCATCTCGTTGGCGTAGTCCTTCCACTCCTCCTCCAGCAGGGAGTTGCCCACCTTGCCGCCGGCGGCGGCGGAGAAGGTGTAGGACATACCGCCGCCGATGATGACGGTGTCGGCGATCTCCAGCAGGTTGTTGATCACGCCGATCTTGGAGCTGACCTTGGCCCCGCCCAGGATGGCGACCAGGGGGCGCTTGGGGTTCGCCAGAGCCCCGCCGATGATCTCCAGTTCCTTCTGGATGAGGAAGCCGGACACGGCGGGGAGATAGTCGGCCACGCCGGCGGTGGAGGCGTGGGCGCGGTGGACCGCGCCAAAGGCGTCGGAGACGTAGACGCCGTCGCTCCCGGCCAGGGCGGCCAGGGCCTTGGCGAAGTCGGGGTCGTTCTTGGTCTCGCCCTTGTTAAAGCGGGTGTTCTCCAGCAGCAGCACCTGGCCGGGCTGGAGGGCGGCGGCCTTGGCGGTGGCGTCGGGGCCCACGGTGTCGGCGGCCAGGGCCACCTCCTTGCCCAGCAGCTCGCTCAGCCGCTTGGCCACGGGGGCCAGGGTGAGGGCGGCCATGGTCTTCTCCCACTTCTCCTGGGTCAGGGTGGCGGGGTCCTTGCCCTTCTCGGTCTGCTTTTTCACCCACTTTTCAAAGTTGGGCTCGGGCTTGCCCAGGTGAGAGCAGGCGATGACGGCGGCGCCGTTGTCCAGCAGATACTGGATGGTGGGCAGGGCCGCGCGGATGCGCTTGTCGTCGGTGATGTTGCCCTCCTTGTCCTGGGGCACGTTGAAGTCGCAGCGCAGAAGGACCTTCTTGCCCTTCACGTCCACATCCTTCACAGTCTTTTTGTTGTAATTCATCCGTGATTCTCCTTTCGATGTTATTCGCTTGTTTCCTCGCGCATTTCCCCGAACTCCTGAAAGCCGGGGAAATCCAACTGCCGCAGGGCCTCGTAGGCCACGACGGCAACGCTGTTGGACAGGTTCAGACTGCGCTCCCCCGGGAGCATGGGGATCCGCACACAGCGGTCCCGGTACCGCGCCCGGAGCGCCTGGGGCAGGCCCGCCGACTCCTTGCCGAAGAGGATCCAGCACCCGTCGGCATAGGCCGCCCGGTCGTAGCGGCGGGGGGCCTTGGTGGTGGCCAGCCAGATGTCGGAGGGTTGATTTTTCTGGAAAAATTCCTCCAGGTTTTCGTAGACCGCCACATCCAGCCGGGGCCAGTAGTCCAGGCCGCACCGCTTCATGTTCCGGGCCACGGCGCTGTCGCTCACGTCGAAGCCCAGGGGACCCACCAGGTGGAGGCGGCTGCCGGTGAGGACGCAGGTGCGGGCGATGTTGCCGCAATTTTGGGGAATTTCGGGCTCCACCAGCACCAGATTGAGCATCGCCGCCACCTCTCTTTTTTACCGGGGAACATTATAGTACACGTTTTCAGCCAAATCAAGGATATTTTGAAGAAATTTGTGAAATCTATCCCTTTTTTCCGGGATAGACAAAAGTTTGCGAAAGTGGTAAAATAATTTGTATATAATTGTGAAACAGGAGGCGCGCTCCCCTATGAAACCGCTCCGCGTCGTCGTAAAAGTCGGCACCTCCACCCTCACCCGGGACAACGGCCGGCTGAACCTCTCCAACATGGACCACCTGGCCCGGGTGCTGTCAGACCTGGCCAACATGGGCCACCAGGTGGTGCTGGTGTCCTCCGGGGCCATCGGCATCGGCACGGGCAAGCTGAACCTGCCCCAGCGGCCCACCGAACTGCGGGTAAAACAGGCGGTGGCCGCGGTGGGCCAGTGCGAGATGATGCACCTCTACGACAAACTCTTTGGGGAGTACGGCCGCACGGTGGCCCAGATCCTCCTCACCGCCGAGGACGTGGCCGACGCGGGCAGGGCCCACCACCTGTCCGAGACTTTTTCCGCCCTGATGGAACTGGGGTGCGTGCCCATCGTCAACGAAAACGACTCCACCTCCTCCGCGGAGATCGAGACCGGCCAGGCCAAGGTCCTGGGGGACAACGACACCCTGTCCGCCATCGTGGCCGGGCTGTGCGGGGCGGATCTGCTGGTCCTGCTCAGCGATATCGACGGCCTCTTTGACTCCGACCCCCACCAGAACCCCCAGGCCAAACTTCTGCCGGTGGTGGAGGAGATCGACGAGCGCATTTTGGCCCTGGGGGGCAGCGCCGGGAGCAAGTGGGGCACCGGCGGGATGTCCACCAAGCTGGCCGCCGCCCGGATCGCCACCGCCCAGGGCTGCGACATGATCATCACCAACGGCGCCCGGCCCGAGGCCCTCTACGACATTGTGGCCGGCGGGCGCGTGGGCACCAGATTCACCGCGAAACGCTGAGGGAAGGGAGTTGGGGGCTGTGAAGACCGTCCTGGAACAGGCCGCCTTGTGCAAGGCCGCCGCCCCGGCGCTGGCCGGGCTGTCCGCCGGGGAGAAGAACGCCGCGCTGGAGGCCATGGCCGCCGCGCTGGAGGCCGCCGCCCAAGAGATCCTGGCCGCCAACGCCCAGGACCTGTCCGCGGCCCGGGCGGCGGGGACGCGCCCCGCCCTGTTGGACCGGCTGGCCCTGGACGAGGGCCGGATTGGGGCCATGGCCCGGGGGATCCGCCAGGTGGCCGCCCTGCCCGACCCCATCGGCCAGGTGGTGCGGGGGAACACCCTGCCCAACGGCCTTCAGGTCACCCAGGCGCGGGTGCCCCTGGGGGTGGTGGGCATCATTTACGAGGCCCGGCCCAACGTCACCGCCGACGCCGCCGCGCTGTGCCTGAAGTCGGGCAACGCCGCCCTCCTCCGGGGTGGCAAGGAGGCCCGGAACAGCAACCTCTGCCTGGGCCAGGTGATGGGCGGGGCGCTGGAGGCGCTGGGCCTCCCCGCCGGGGCGCTCCAGGTGGTGGAGGACGCCGGGCGGGAGAGCGCCCAGGCCATGATGGAGCTCACCGACTACCTGGACGTGCTCATCCCCCGGGGCGGGGCGGGGCTGATTCGGGCGGTGAGCGCCGGGTCCCGGGTGCCGGTCATCCGCACGGGGGAGGGGGTCTGCCACATCTACGTGGACCAGTCCGCCCAGGTGGAGATGGCCGTCCGCGTCCTGGTCAACGCCAAGTGCTCCCGCCCCTCGGTGTGCAACGCCGCGGAGTGCGTGCTGGTCCACCGGGCGATCGCCCCCGCCTTTTGGGCCGCCGCCCTGCCCGCCCTGGCGGAGCGGCACGTGGAACTGCGCTGTGACCCGGCCACCCTGGCCCGCGTCCCCGGCGGCGTGCCCGCCACGGAGGAGGACTGGGACAGCGAGTACGGCGACTACATTCTGGCCTGCCGGGAGGTGGGCGGGCTGGAGGAGGCTTTGGCCTTCATCGCCGCCCACGGCTCCCACCACTCCGAGGCCATCATCACCCAGGACTACGCCGCCGCCCAGACCTTCCTGGACCAGGTGGACGCCGCCGCGGTCTACGTCAACGCCTCCACCCGGTTCACCGATGGCGGGGAGTTCGGCCTGGGCTGTGAGATCGGCATCTCCACCCAAAAACTCCACGCCCGGGGGCCCATGGGGCTGGAGGCCCTCACCACCACCAAGTTTCTCATCCGCGGCCAGGGCCAGGTCCGGGAGTGACCCGGCCTTGTGCCCACAATGGGCGGCGTTCGTCCTCCCGAACGGGGGTTTGTGATTGCCCGAACCGGGCAAAGGTCGCGCCTCCCGGCGCGGGGGCCCGAAGTTTGTCCTCCCGAACGGGAGTAGTTGTTTGCCCAACGTGGGCAAGGGCGTGCGCCTCCCGGCGCGGGGGCCAGGACCATTTCTCTTTTCTCTGCGGAGAAAAGAGAAACGGTCCTGGACTCCAAAGAGAAAAGATGGGGCTTAGTATTGTTGCCCCTCCCTCTTCCACTCGGCGGCCCGGAAGGACTGGATCGCTCGTGGAAGACGCCGCCACTGGGCGGCGCAGCGCCGTACCAGGTATAGGCGTAATTCTCCTATTGCTACCGCCGGGGCCGCCTCTGGCAACCAGGACTGTGAGGCGGCTTGACGGGGGGCGGGGTATAGGGTTTGACAGGTGAGCGTGTTTGTGATATATTATTAAAGGTGTTCTGGCGGCAAACTCGCCAGGGGCGCCCTGTTTGGGGAAAGCGTCGGGCAGTCATCTCACTGCGGCCCAACGCTTTTTATTTTGCTGGATCCGGCTCAGTGGCGGGGCCCTGGGTGCCTGTGATGTATTTCACGCAGTCCAGCCCTCTCTCTTCCTTGTTTCAACCGCGCAAAAAAC
>CANQVO010000025.1 GCA_947627325.1 uncultured Oscillospiraceae bacterium
TTTGTATCAACTTTGTCGGAGGCAACAGGGATGCTATGTCCTGCGTGTGATGTCATTCTTTATGGAATATTCTCATTTGAGTCTTTCGCGCCAGATGGCGCGAAACTCTGCGAGGCTTTTTGCGCGGCGAAGGGGCGGGGAAGGCACGGACGGACCGGCGGAGTTCCGTTTCTGGGGCGCGTTTCGAGCGCGGCGAAAAAGGGGGGCAAAGGGGGCGTGAAACCGTCACCTTGACAAGGGCGGGCCGCTTGCGGGCTGGGTTTGTTTGTGGTACAATACACGCGAGTGGGCCGCGTTCAGACCCGCGTCGCCTCCGGGAACCCGGTTTGTTAGGGGTCCGGGGGAGGGCGCCGCGCCGCTTGACGCGGATGCGGGACAAGATCCCCGAGCCCCCGCGGCCTACCGGAAATCTCAAGCGAAAAGGAGAACCCAAGATGAAAAAGCGTATTTTGTCCCTGCTTGTGTGCGCCGCGCTGTGCCTGTGTCTGGCGCCGCTGGCGGCGCTGGCGGCGGGGCCGGTCACCGTGACCATCTTCACCACCAACGACGTCCACGGCGTGGTGGCGGCGGGGGAGAGCAACATCGGCCTGGCCCAGGTGGCGGCCATCAAGGCATCCACCCCCAACGCTCTGCTGGTGGACGCCGGGGACGCCACCCAGGGGGCGTCCTTCGCCACCGTCAACCAGGGGGGCGACGTGATCCGCCTGATGAACGCCGCCGGGTATGACGCCATGGCCGCGGGCAACCACGAGTTCGACTACGGCATCGACCAGCTGCGCGCCAACGCCGCCGCCGCCCAGTTCCCCATCCTGGCCGCCAACGTGCGCCAGGCGTCCGCGCCCCTGGAGGCGTCCTGCGTCAAGGAGGTGGGCGGAAAGCGGATCGGCTTCATCGGCCTGACCACCACCTCCACCGCCACCTCCACCAACCCCAGCCAGCTGGCGGGGCTCACCTTCGAGGACGAGGCCGCCGCCGCCAAGGCGGAGATCGCCGCGCTGGCCGAGCAGACCGACGCCATCGTGCTCTTGTGCCACATGGGCGACAACGCCGCCGCGGTGGAGCGCACCAGCGCCCAGCTTCTGGACGCCCTGACCGACGACGAGCTGGCCCAGGTCGCCGCCGTGGTGGACGGCCACAGCCACACCTTGGAGACGGAGCCCTACACCCGGGGCGATCTCTCCGTCCCCGTGGTCCAGACCGGCACCCAGCTCACCGCCCTGGGCAAGGTGGAGCTGACCTTTGACGGCGACAGCGTCACCGCCGCGGGCGCGGTGCTGGACTACGCCGCCGCCACGGACTACGCCCTCACCGAGGACGGCGCCGCCGTCAAGGCGAAGGTGGAGGCGGCTCTGGCCGACATCCAGGCCGAGCAGGAGACGGTCCTGGGCGCCACCCTGTGCCAGACCGCCGCCCCCGTCTGGGGCGGGTACATCTACTACGACTACGTGGAGTCCCGCATCGTGGAGACCGCCTACGGCGACTTTGTCACCGACGCCTTTGTGGACAGCGCCAAGGTCTTCGCGGCCAATAACGGCCTTGACCTGCCTGTGGTCGCCGTGGAAAACGGCGGCGGCATCGGCCAGACCATGCCCCTGGGGACGGTCACCCGGGGGGATATCCTCAACGCCTTTAACCACGGCAACCTGGTGGTGGCCCTCTCCGTCACCCCCGCCCAGCTCTACACCGCCCTGGAGACCGGCCTGACCATGACCGGGCAGGACGAGACGGGCCTGCTGGTCCGGGAGCGGGTCAGCGGCAGCTTCCTCCAGGCCGGCGGCTTTTCCTACGCCTACGACCCCGCCGGGGAGACCGGCGGCAAGGTCACCCAGGTGACCCTGGACGACGGGACAGAGCTGGCCCGGACCGACGACACCACCCAGCTGCTCCTGGCCACCAATAACTACGTGGCCACCTTCGACGGACTGAAGGAGGGCACCCAACTGGGCGAGCTGGGGGGCGAGGACCTGATCGTGGAGGAATACCTCCTGGCTCAGACGGAGAACGGCGCCGTCCCCCTGTCCTACCCCATCACCCAGGGCCGCATCCGCATCGCGGGTGACAAGTCCCCGGCGACCTACACCGTCACCCTGCCCGTCCTGACCAAGGCGGGGGAGGAGGAGACCCCCCTGGCCAACCAGACCGTCCATCTGCGGGTGGACGACGGGGCGTACACCGCCCGGACCACCGACGGTTCCGGCAACCTGACCCTGACCCTGGACAAGGGGCCCCACACCCTCTACCTCCAGGAGTCGGCGGACGGACAGCCCAGCTATGTGAACAACTACTCCGGCTCCGGCACCGTCACCACCAAGGCGGGCTATTACCGCCTGGGCTTCCTGGCGGAGAAGGCCGCCGCGCCCTCCTACTCCTCCGGCGGCAGACGGGATGAGGACCGCCGGGGCGAGACCACCGGCGCCGACGACGCCCCCGAGACCGGCAATACCCCCAGCGCCGCCACCTACGCCGACGTGGTGAAGGACAGCTGGTACGAGGCCGGGGTGACATATGTCACCGAAAAGGGCCTGTTCCAGGGCGTGGGCGAGGACCGCTTCGCCCCCAATGACAACATGACCCGGGGGATGCTGATGACCGTCCTGGCCCGGCTGAACGGGCAGGACACCACCGGCGGCTCTATCTGGTACGCCAAGGGGATGGAGTGGGCCACGGCCCAGGGCGTCTCCGACGGCACCGACCCGGAGGGGAAGATCACCCGGGAGCAGTTGGCGGTGATGCTCTATCGGTATGCGGGCAACCCCGAGGTGGACGCCGCCGACCTGGCGGAGTTCGTGGACGGGGAAGCCGTCTCCGGCTGGGCCCAGGCGGCCATTCAGTGGGCCGTCCAGAACGGCATTTTGACCGGCAAGGACGGGGCCCGCCTGGATCCCCAGGGAAGCGCCACCCGCGCGGAAGTGGCGGTCATCCTCCAGCGGTTCGCGGCGGAGGACTGAACTTCCAACAGCACGAAAAAAGCACGGAGGGCGGAAACGCCCTCCGTGCTTTTTTACGTTTATTCCATTCAGGCGGCGGTCGCTGGGGGCGCGCCGGGGGGCCACCGTAGGATGGGCCGGGTCTTACGCCCCGAAGGCGGTCAGGCGGGTCTGGACGTTGTGTTCCAGGTTTCGGTAGAAGAACTGGTAGTCGTAGAGGTGGTACACTCCGGGCTGGAAGATGTCCAGGACGGGGGGATAGTCCTCCGGGGTGACGTCGGGGACCTTGAGCGCACCCCGGGGGAGGTCCAGATACGCCCCGGTGAGGCCGGGGATCTCCTGGCTGAACTGGCCGCTGTAATCGGGGAAGCACGCCCCCAGGTTCTGGTCTTTGCCCGCGGGGACGCCGTCGGCGCGCCAGTTCAGGGGGTTGATAGCCAAAGTCTCCACGCCCTGGGGGATGAGCAGGGAGGCGTTCACCTCGGGGGCCTCGCTGTTGAAGGAGACGATCACGCCGGTGTCCCGCTCCCCCTGGGCCATCCGCAGGTGGGGGAAGGTCGCCAGGTCCTCCGGGGTCACCCGCCAGCCGATGGCGTAGCAGGCCACCAGCCGGTCCTGGAGCTCCGCCTGGGCGAAGCGGTCCTCCATCAGCCGCAGACACAGATCCGCCCCCTGGGAGAACCCGGCCAGGACGATGGGGCGGCCCTGGTTGAGGTGCTGAAGGTAGTAGTCAAAGGCGGCCGCCACGTCCCGGTAGGCCAGGGCCAGATAGGGCTCCCGCTCCGCCTCCGTCTCCATGGCGTACACCGCCAGCCCCGCCTGGCGGTAGTAGGGGGCGAAGAAGCGACAGGCGTCGTCATAGATGCCCTTTTCCATGTTGGTGGCGCCCAGGAAGTCGGCCATGGCCTCCCGGTCGGTGAGGGGCATATTGTATTCCCCCGCCTGGCCGCCGTACACCGTGGGGCAGACGAAGAACACGTCCGCCGTCTTGTCCGCCGGGGCCTCCGTCTCCCGGTAGGCCCAGTTGGCCGCCAGGGCGTAGTCCACGCCGCCGTCCCCGGCCCAGGGGCGCGCCGCCGCCAGGGTGAGGGCCAGGGTCAGCAGGGCCAGCAGGGCCGCGTCTCGGATCCGCCGCATCGTCATCACCTCCTGTCAGTCCAGTTCCATGCGGGGGTAGAGGGCCGGCTCCTCCGGCCCCAGCTCCGCCGCGAGGCCCGCCTGGGCCAGCTCCGATAGGAAGGCGCGGACCAGGCCGTCCCCGGCGAAGTTCTGGAGGAAGGTGAAGCAGAACAGGCCGTTCACCGCGTTGAGCTCCACCAGCACCCCGGAGGCGGCGGGGTCCACGTAGGTGTAGAGCGCCCGGACGTAGGGCTCCAGCGCCCCCAGCTTGGTTTTGCCCACATAGCTGATGGTCATGTTCAGCAGGTCAGGGTACCGGGCCGCCGCCTGTTGGAAGGCCGCGCGGATGGCCCGGTAGTCCCCCAGGGCCAGCACCTGGGCCTCCTGCGCCAGCCGTTTTTGGATGGCGTTCAGGATGACCTCCCGGTCGGACTGGAGGGCCAGCATGGCCCGGGCCATGGCGCAGAGCTGTGCCGGGTCCAGATCCCGCTCCGCCTCGGTGAACTGGAGAATGACGTTGCCCAGGACGTTGCTGTGGGCGGCGGGCACGCCCAGGGCCTCGTGGTAACGCTTCATCAGCACGAAGCGCGCCGGGGCGTCCATTCGGTCGCACAGGCGGTAGAACGTCCGGGCCAGCAGGGCGGCGGTCATGGTGGCGGGGGTGCCCTGCCTCGCCCGGCAGTAGGCCATAAAGGCGTCCTCCCCCAGGGTCATGCGGTAGGAGGTCTGGCGGCTGGGGTCCATGGACACGAAGCGGCTCAAGTCCAGAGCGGGGGAGGGGACGCCGCCCCCGCCCGCCCCGCCGGAGGGCGCGGCCGCGGGGGCCGGGGGATCCAGGTAGGGGTCGATCCGCTCCTCGTCGGTCACGGGGTCCTCCAGGGTGAGGATGTCCTGGCCGGGGAGGGGCTGGCCGTACTTCTCGGTGATGTAGTAGTAGAGCACCGTCTTGGCAAACTCCACCATGGCCGCGCCGGTGATGAGGGCGTGGAGAAAGTCGAAGAAGACCTGCTCCCCCTCATAGGCCACGGCCACGGTGTGGAAGTCCGCCTCCGGGGTCAGCAGGGTGACCCCCCGAGTCCCCTGGACCACCGGCACCGGCTTTGGGTTGGGGGCGACGGTGTGGAGGGGCTCCCCCTCCTCCCGCACCAGGCGGACGGAGAGGTAGTCGTAGCGCTCCATGGCGGTGTCCACCCCCTTGCGAAGGGCGCGGGGGTCCACCGCCTCGCTCAGGGTGAAGGCCAGGCGGCAGGTGTTGTGGCTGTTGGGGGTGGAGCGGTAGAGGCTGGAGATGCCGGAGGGGTGGTTTTTCACAGGTGGTTCCTCCATTTCCCGCCCCGGCGGTCACGTGGCCGGGGGCGCGGGGGGTGATTCAGCGGGAGACGGGCAGGTCCTGCCGGGCCCAGCGCCGCCGGGCCGACAGGCAGAACACCACAGCGCAGACCAGGACGAAGACAAGGCCCGCGGGGTAGGAGACGGCCAGGGGGAGGCGGAAGCCCTCGTCCGCCATGAGGATGTAGGTGCAGGACACGCCGGACATAAAGGCGGCGGGGAGGGCGCAGAGCAGGGCGTGCCAGTGCTTTTTCCCGTGGCGGACCAGGTACATGGCCGAGGCCCACAGGGTGATCATGGCCAGGGTCTGGTTGCTCCAGGAGAAGTAGCGCCAGACCACGTCAAAGTCCAGCTGGGTCAGCAGGGCGCTGGCCCCCAGCAGGGGGACGGTGACGGCCAGGCGCTTGGGGAGGGAGGACTGGTCGATGTGGAACCAGTCGGCGATGGTGAGGCGGGCGCTTCGCAGGGCGGTGTCCCCGGTGGAGATGGGGCAGGCCACCACGCCCACCACTGCCAGCGCGCCGCCCACCAGGCCCAGGGTGCCGATGGAGATGTCATAGACCACGCCGGACTGGCCCAGGCTGCTCATGGCCTCCTGGAGCCCGCCGGTGGTCTGGTAAAAGGCCACGCCGGCGGCGGCCCACACCAGGGCGATGACGCTCTCGGAGATCATGGCGCCGTAGAAGACCTTGCGGCCGTCCCGCTCGGTCCGCATACAGCGGGCCATCATGGGGGACTGGGTGCCGTGGAACCCGGAGACGGCGCCGCAGGCCACGGTGACGAACATAAAGGGCCACACCGGGGTGCCCTTGGGGTGCAGGTCGGCCAGGGTGGTCAGCTCGGGCAGGTGATAGCCCTTCACCGCCAGGCCGCCGATGATCCCCACCGCCATGACCACCAGCACCGCCCCGAAGACGGGGTAGAGCTTGCCGATGAGCTTGTCGATGGGCAGCAGGGTGGCCAGCAGGTAGTAGCACAAGATCACCGCCGTCCAGAAGGTGGCGTTCATCCAACCCGGCGTCAGCCGGGCCAGCAGGGCGGCGGGGCTGGTGGTGAACACCGCCCCCACCAGCACCAGCAGGACCACGGAGAAGACCCGCATCACCTGCTTGGCCGCCGGGCCCAGGTAGGTGCCCACGATCTCAGACAGGGACGCGCCGTCCATCCGCAGGGAGATCATGCCGCTCATGTAGTCGTGGACGGCGCCGCCCAGGATGGAGCCGAAGACGATCCAGAGGAAGACCACCGGCCCGAAGATGGCCCCGGCCAGAGCCCCGAAGATGGGCCCGGTCCCGGCGATGTTCAGGAGCTGGATGAGGAAGACCCGCCAGGTCTTCATGGGGACGAAGTCCACCCCGTCGGGGTGGGTGTTGGCGGGGGTGGGGCGGTCGTCGGGGCCGAACACCCGCTCGATGAATTTGCCATACAGCGCGTATCCCACCAGCAGGACCGCGATGGCGCAGAAAAAGGTTATCATACTACGCTGCCTCCTTTTCGCCGCCGCGCGCGGGGTGTGTCGCGGCGGATACGATCATCTATTATAGCATTATAGCACGACAGAGCCGATTTGCAAGGGGAGGGCCCGGAACGGGGCGAGGCGGGTGAGAGGTGGGGGAAAAGGCTGGTTTTCCGAAGATTTGCCCCACGAAAAGGCCCGGTTGGGGCGCTTTTTGCCCTCCGGGGAGGGTCAGGAGGCGGGGGGCGGGGTTTCCTAAACGTCAAGTTTCTTACCTAAAAATCATTTGTTCCTCCACAGAGGCTGTGGTACAATGTCCGCAGAGCGAACATTGTACTGCTTGATGCCGCCTTTGCTCCCGCCCTCCGGGCGGAACCGCAAAGGATGGCGTATTGTACCACACCGCTGGCGCGGATGTGGTACAATGTGTCCATAATGGACGTATGTTGCCATGCCGCTCCCCGCTCGCCGGGATGGAGCGGCCCGCGAGATCTTAAGGAGGAAAGACCATGAGACGACACAGACTTTTGACCCTGGCCCTGGTCCTGGGGCTGTTGCTGCCCCAGAGCGCCTGGGCGGCGGAGACGGGGGAGAGCGCCGGCTGGACGGCGCGGCAGGCGATCCCCTTTCAGTACGACCAGGCCGGTAACTTTGTAGACGGGCTGGCCCCGGTGATAGCGGAGGGCAAGTGCGGCTTTGTGGACAAGACCGGCCAGGTGGTGGTCCCGCTCCGGTACGACGACCTGACCTATTTTTCCGACGGTCTGGCCGTGGCGGTGCTGGACGGGAAGTACGGCTACCTCGACAAGACCGGCGGGACGGCCATCCCCTTCCAGTATGACGACGCGCGGATGTTCATGAACGGCGTGGCCCCGGCGGAGAAGGACGGCAAGTGGGGGTACATCGACGCCTCCGGCGCCACCGTCGTCCCCTTCCTCTATGACCAGGTGGCCATCTTCTCCGGCGGTCTGGCCGCCGTGGAGCGGGACGGCCAGTGGGGCTTTGTGGACGCCGCGGGCCGGGAGGCGATCGCCCCCGCCTACCAGGCGGCCATGTCCTTCTCCGACGGCCTGGCGGCGGTGGAGAAGGACGGCAAGTGGGGCTACATCGATGCCGCCGGCGCGGTGGTCATCCCCTTCCAGTATGACGACGTGACGCGCTTCCAGGCCGGCGTAGCCGACGTGGACCAGGACGGCAAGGAGGGGATGATCGACACGGCGGGGGAGACGGTGATCCCCCTGCAGTATGACGACCTGGGCTATCTGATGGACGGCCTGTCCCCCGCCCACCTGGGGGACAAGTGGGGCTTTGTAAACCGGGCGGGGGAGACGGTGGTCCCCCTGGAGTACGACACGGTCTACAACCTGGTGGACGGCATGAGCCCGGTGGAGCGGGACGGGAAGTGGGGGGTCCTGGACTTCACCGGCCAGATGGTCATCCCCCTCCAGTATGACAATATTTACGGCTTTTCCAACGGCCTGGCCCCGGCGGAGAAGGACGGCAAGTGGGGCTACGTGGACCTCTCCGGGACCACGGCGGTCCCCTTCCAGTATGAGGACGTCGGGGCGTTTTACGACGGGATGGCGCCTGTCTGCCAGGGGGGCAAGTGGGGCTATCTCTCGGTGGTCAAGGACCCCATGGCCTCCGGCTGGACGCTGACCCAGCTCACCTCCTTCCGCTACGACGGCGTCTCCATCAACGGCGTTTCGGAGGGGACGGTGCTGGCGCAGGCGGGGGAGCTGTGCGGCTATCTGGATAGGACCGGCAGCGAGGTGCTCCCCCTGCTCTACGACGGCGGGATCGACCGCGCCGAGGGCCTGGCCCCGGTGTCCCTGGCCGGCAAGTGGGGTTACGCGGACCCGGACCGGGGGCAGGTGGTCCCCTTCTCCTTTGGGGATACCCTCCTGCCCCAGGACCCCCTGACCATCCCCCTGACGTATCAGGACGCGGGTCCCTTCTCCCACGGCCTGGCCGCCGTGTCCCGGGACGACAAGTGGGGCTACATCGACCAGAGCGGAACAGAGGTCATCCCCTGCCGGTATGACGGCGAGGGGGACTTTACCGACGACGGCCTGGCTATGGCGGCGCTGGACGGCAAGTGGGGCTATATCGACCGCTCCGGCAACGAGGTGATCCCCCTTCAGTATGACGACGCCTGGGACTTCTCCGAGGGCTTGGCCCTGGTGGAGGTGGACGACAAGATCGGCTTTGTGGACAAGACCGGCACGGAGGTCATCCCACCCCGGTATGACGACGCGGGCAGCTTTGTCAACGGCCTTGCCCTGGTGGAGCGGGACGGCAAGTGGGGCTATGTGGACAAGAGCGGCAACGAGGTCATCCCCCTTGTCTATGAGGAGGCCTACGACTTCACCGAAAGCGGCCTGGCCGTGGTGAAGCGGGAGGGCAAGTACGGCTATGTGGACAAGACCGGGGCCGAGGTCATCCCCTGCCAGTATGACGACGTTTTTGACTTTACCGAAAGCGGCCTGGCCGAGGTGGTGCTGGACGACAAGTGGGGCTACATCGACGCCAGCGGCGCGGTGGTCATTCCCATCCAGTATGACGAGGCCCACGACTTCACCGGCGACGGCCTGGCCAAGGTGGAGTTGGACGGCAAGTGGTCCCTCATCGACCAGACCGGCCGGACGGTCCTGCCCGGGCAGTACGAGGACGCTATGCTCCTGGGCGAGGGGACGGTGGCGATGCAGAAGGACGGCAAGGTGGCCCTCTTCTCCCTCACCAAGGCAGACGCCCAGCCCCAGCCCTTCGCCGACGTGGCGGCGGGCAGCTGGTACGAGGCGGGCGTGAACTTTGTGGTCGAAAAGGGCCTGTTCAACGGCGTGGCGGCGGACCGCTTCGCGCCCAATGACAACATGACCCGGGGGATGCTCATGACTGTCCTGGCCCGGCTGGACGGGCAGGACACCGCGGGCGGCGAGACGTGGTATGAGAAGGGGATGGCCTGGGCCACGGCCCAGGGCGTCTCCGACGGCACCGCCCCGGAGGGGAACATCACCCGGGAACAGCTGGCGGTCATGCTCTACCGCTACGCCAACAGCCCCGAGGTGGACGCCGCCGACCTGGCGGAGTTCGTGGACGGGGACGCCGTCTCCGACTGGGCCCAGGCGGCCATGCGCTGGGCGGTCCAGAGCGGCATCCTCACCGGCAAGGACGGGGCGCGCCTGGATCCCCAGGGCAGCGCCACCCGGGCCGAGGTGGCGGTCATCCTCCAGCGGTTCGCCGAGGTGGGCTGAGCCCGCCTCTTTGGGATGGAGGCCATCCCGGATCAATACCCCAAAAAAGGAAGGAACACAGCATGAAGAAGACAAGAGTTCTGGCCCTGTTCGTGGCGCTGTGCCTGGCGCTCTCCCTGGCCCCCACAGCCGCTTTCGCGGCATCGGAGCCGAAGGCGGCCCCCGGCTGGATGCTGGAGAAGCTCCCCTCCTCGCGCGGCTACGACAACGTTTACAGCGTCTATAACGACGTGATGGTGGTGGAGCGGGACGGCCAGTGGGGCTATATCGACGAGACCGGCACGGAGGTCATCGACTGCCAGTATGAAGACGCCTGGGACTTCGACGACGACGGCTTTGCCACCGTGAAACTGGACGGCAAGTGGGGCTGCATCGACAAAACCGGCGAGCAGGTCATCCCCTGCCAGTATGACGGCGTCTGGGACTTCTCCGAGGGCCTTGCCATTGTGAAGGTGGGCGGCAAGTACGGCTATGTGGACGCCGCCGGCACCGAGGTCGTCTCGCCCATGTATGACTACGCCTCCCCCTTCTCCGGGGGGCTGGCCGCGGTGGAACGGGACGACCAGTTTAGCTACATCGACCAGACCGGCAAGGAGGCGATCCAGACCCAGTATTCCGCCGCCTACGGCTTCTCCGAGGGCCTGGCCCTGGTGTGTGAGGGCGGCAAGTACGGCTACATCGACCAGAGCGGCGAGCTGGTCATCCCCTTCCGGTATGAAGACGCCTGGTACTTCTCCGAGGGCCTGGCCGTGGTGAAGATGGACGGCAAGTACGGCTGTATCGACCAGACCGGCGCGCTGGTCGTCCCCTGCCAGTATGACTACATCTACGGGTACAACGAAGACGGCCTGACCGTGGCGGAGCGGGGCGGCAAGCTCGGCTACCTGGACAAGACCGGCACAGAGGTCATCCCCTGCCGGTATGACGACGCCTACGACTTCGACGACATCGGCCTGGCCGTGGTGGTACAGGGCGGCAAGTTCGGCTACATCGACAGGACCGGCGAGCAGGTCATCCCCTGCCAGTACGACAACGCCTACGCCTTTGACGCGGGCGGTCTGGCGCGGGTGGAGCTGGACGGGAAGTGGGGCCTCATCGACCAGACCGGCGCGGTGCGGATCCCCATCCAGTACCTGGGGGCGAAGCCGCTGGCCGACGGCCTGGTGGCGATCCAGGCGGAGGGCTCGCTGGATCCGAAGTACAACCTCTACTCCCTGTTCCCCGAGCCGGTGCCGGAGGCCGCTCCGGGCTGGGTCCTCACCCAGCTGACCGATTACCTCTATGACGGCGGGCTGGAATTTTCCGAGGGCCTGATGATGGTGACGCGGGACCGCAAGCGGGGCTTTATCGACGCCACCGGCGCGGAGGTGATCGAGGCCCGGTTTGGCGGCGCGGGGTCCTTCCTGAACGGCCTTGCCATGGTGGAGCAGGACGGCTTCGGCTATATCGACCAGACGGGGGCCCAGGTGGTCCCCTGCCAGTATATCTACGCCCACGACTTCACCGAGGACGGTCTGGCGATGGTGATGAACGAGGACGGCCTGTGTGGCTACGTGGACACCACCGGGGCCGAGGCCATCCCCTGCCAGTATGACAACGCCAGCGACTTCGCCGAGGGCCTGGCCGTGGTGCGGCAGGGGGACAAGTACGGCTATATCGACACCGCCGGCAACCAGGTCACCCCCTGCCAGTATGACTATGCCTGCGACTTCTCCGAGGGCCTGGCCGTGGTGCGGCAGGAGGGCGAGTACGGCTGCATCGACCCCAGCGGCGAGCTGGTGATCCCCTGCCGGTATGACTACGCCAACCTCGGCTTCTCCGAGGGCCTGCTGGTGGTGCGGCAGGGCAACCAGTCGGGCTACATCGACAAGACCGGGACGGAGGTCATCCCCTGCCAGTACGCCGCCGCCACCGACTTCTCCGCCGGCATGGGTATGGTGGAGCGGGAAGGCAAGTGGGGCTACGTGGACAAGACCGGCGCCGAGGTGATCCCGACCCAGTATGACATGGCCTCCTCCTTCTCCGAAGACGGCCTGGCCCCGGTGCAGAAGGGCGGCAAGTGGGGCTATGTGAACAAGACGGGGGTCGAGGTGGTCGAGCCCCAGTACGACTACGCCTTCCCCTTCGTTGGCGGCCTGGGCCCGGTGCGGCTGAACGGCAAGTACGGCCTGCTGGACGTCAACGGCGAGGAGGTCCTGCCCCTGATCTGCAAGTTCATCGACCCCGCGGGGGAGGGCTATGTGATGCTGCGGGTGAACGAGAAGTACGCCGTCTTCTCCCTCACCCGGGACCTGGGGCCGGAGCCGGAGGCCGCCCCGGGGTGGACGTTGACCCAGCTGAGCGACTATCTCTATGACGGCGGGCTGGAGTTTTCCGAGGGCCTGGCGGCGACGCTGCGGGACGGCAAATGCGGCTACATCGACGAGACCGGCGCGGAGGCGATCCCGTTCCAGTATGACTACGTGGAGACCTTCCAGGAGGGCCTGGGCCCGGTGTTTGTGGACGGCAAGTGGGGCTTTATCGACAAGACCGGCGAGCAGGTCATCCCCTGCCGGTATGACAACGCGGAGAGCTTCTCTGACGGCCTTGCCGCCGTGAAGCTGGAGGGCAAGTGGGGCTACATCGACCCCACCGGCGCCCAGGCCATCCCGCGCCAGTATGACAACGCGTACAACTTCACCGAAAACGGCCTGGCTCTGGTGAAGCAGGACGGCAAGTGGGGCTACATCGACAAGACCGGCCAGATGGTGATCCAGGCCCAGTATGACGACGCCGACAGCTTCAGCCAAGGGCTGGCCGTGGTGAAGCTGGGC
>CANQVO010000026.1 GCA_947627325.1 uncultured Oscillospiraceae bacterium
TTTCAAAAACCGTATAATTGACTATATTTCAATAATTTCAAAGAACTATTTATCCACTTTTACGGGACAGTAGTGATTGTACATAAACAAGATATTATGGAAAATAGTTCAATAAAAGTACGCGCAAATAGATGTCTATATTAAAATAGTAAATTTATATGCAAAAGAATAACAATAAAAGAAAATTCATTTTTATAGGATCTGAAGCAGGAGCGCCATTGATCGATGTAAATTCAGACTTATTTCATGATGAAAGAGCGGAATTTTTTGAAATATTGCCGTACGTCAAAAATCCAATATTTAGAGCTATACGCAAAATACATTGCAGTGGCCGAGTCAGCAGCGTAGTGAAATTGCCATTTAGAGACAAGTGGCATAGTACTCTGGATGATTACCCATGGGAATCAGATGTTGAATATCATATTGTTTTTCTCGGTTGTCCTTTTATAAAACGGTCTATATCTTATTGGCTAAAATATAAAAAAGAACATAATGTGAAATTTTCAATGTACGAGTTAAATGCGAATGACTCGTTTGCAGCAAAAGCAGTTAATCAATTAGAGGCAATCAATGAATTTGATCGTAAGATAGGCTTTGAGCATATCTTAACTGCTCAACTTAAAGAAGCAGATAAATATGGCTATATACATTGTTATCATTGTTGTTCAATGATAGATGGCAATTCCTCGGATGTTATAGAGAATGATATGTATCTTATTAATAATGCAAAGGGCAGACTAAAAAAATTCCTTGACGTTTATGAATGCGCAAGAAATAATGGGGTAAATTCTTTCTTCAGGATCGCTGGTGTCAAAAAGAAAGATCAACTTTATTCGGATGAAATCATATACAATAAATTGATTAGTTATAAAGAAGTCGTTAAGGAAATAAAGAAAAGCAATTGTTTATTTGAAGTTTTAGGTGGAGCGCAGACGGGTGCTTCGATGCATTATTTTGAAGCGGTTATATATAATAAAAAACTTCTTACTGATAATAAGAATGCTGCGTTTCTTCCATATTATAATCCGAAATTTGTGCACTTCTATGATAATCCGAAAGACATTAATTGGGATTGGGTCAAAGAACGTGTTCCCGTGGATTATCATTATGACGGTGGTTTTTCGCCAACACATTTAATCGATAAGATTATCGAGTTAGAGGAGGATAAGGATAAAAAGGAGAGTATAAAGCAATGAAAAAAAGATGTTTTATAGTAGTGTTGTATGAAAGAAATATAATTCCGGTTTGTTTGACGGACCTGAATACAGATGATAGAGTTGTTATGTTTGAATTGCTGAAAAAGATAAATAACATATTTCTGAAAATGATTCGCAGCTTTCATCTAAGTTCAAAGGTAAACCGATTTATCAAACTGCCTTGTAAGTATATATGGATAAATTCGTTGGATCAGGTGATTTCTGATTCGGAAACAGAATATCATGTGATATTTTTTGATTCATTATTTCCCAAAGATAGATTGTTTATCTCGTATCTGAACCAGTTGCGAGAAAAATTTAATGTAAAATATGAGATACAACTGTTAAATCCATTTCATGATAATCGCTATATAGAATATTATATCAAGAATTTAGGATTTGATTATATTTTTACTTTTGATGGTAAAGATGCTGAATTAAATGGTTTTATTTTTCAATATATTCCTTTTTCAGTGATTGGCGGCCCCTGTAAAGATATTAAATATGATATATGTAATTTTAGTGTAAATACTGGAAATCGCTTAGAAACATTACAACGTATTTATCAAGATGCAGTAAAATGTGACACATCAATGCTTTGTCGAATAACCATGGTACATAAAAATGAACAACGATTCAAAGAGGGTATTATATATAATCAAGTCATACCTTATTATGAAGTTGTCAAAGAAACTAAAGCAAGTAATTGTATTTTAGAGGTCATGAAAGATCGTCAATCCGGAGCGACTGCACGTTACTACGAGGCCGTATGCTATAACAAAAAACTCCTTACTAACAACAAAAACGTCGTCAATCTGCCGTTCTATGACCCCGACTATATACACGTATTCGAGAAACCCGAGGACATTGACTGGGACTGGGTCAAGGAACGCATTCCCGTGGATTATCACTATGACGGCCGGTTCTCTCCGACACATCTAATTGACCGGATTATCGAACTGGAAGAGGAAAAAGAAAGTCGACAGAATGTCGAAAAAGAAATTTCTTGATTTCACCAAGGATTTTTCCTACTCCTTCACGTCGAACATCCTCTCGCTGCTGATCGCGGTCATCGCCGCGTTAGTCATTCCGAAACTGGTCAGCGTCGAGCAGTACGGCTATTATCAGCTCTATATATTCTATACGAGCTATGTCGGGGTGTCTTATCTTGGGTTGTGCGACGGTTTTTATCTCCGTATCGGCGGAAAGTATTACGACGAACTTGACAAGCCGCTGTACAGCACACAGTTCCGATTGCTCGGACTGTTCGAGATCATCGTATATGCCGGGGTCTTCTGCGGTTCACTGATTTATGCCACGAACACAAACAGGCATTATGTTATCGCCTGCGTGTGTGTCGCGGCGGTCGGGATGTGCCTGAGGTGGTTCATCACGTTTATCCTGCAGGCGACGGCGCGGATCAAGGAATATGCCGTCGTTACGATTACGGAACGCATCCTCTTCGTGATCGTGGCTGTTCCCTTGGTCCTTGGCGGGCATCGCGGATTCGAACCTCTTGTTATCGTAGATGTGGCCGCCAAATATATATCGCTCTTTATAGGTGTATGGTATTGCCGGGACATGATCATAGCGAAAACGCTGCCCGTGAAGTCCGTCCTTCCCGAGATAAAAGAGAACATCTCAGTAGGAATAAAACTTATGTTTTCTTCCCTGTGCAGTATGTTGCTCATTGGCGTGATACGGTTTAGTGTAGAAAATCATTGGGACATCACAATGTTCGGAAAAGTATCATTAACACTTACTGTGTCCAACCTTGTGCTGTCTGCCATCAGCGCCATTGCCGTCGTTATGTATCCGACGTTGCGCCGTACAAGCGAAGAAAGGCTTCCGTCGCTATACCGCATCATGCGGGTTGTTCTGGTCGGTTTTACGTTCGGTGCGCTGATTCTGTACTATCCTGTACAACGGATTTTGACTGCATGGCTTCCCCAGTATGCGGAAAGCCTGCGCTATGCGGCGATCCTGTTTCCTGTCTGTATGTATCAAAGCAAAATGTCACTGCTGGTCAACACCTATTACAAAACGCTGCGGCTTGAAAATCTGCTGATGAAGTGCAACATGGCGGCATTGGCACTGAGCGTGGTGTGCACAGTCGTTTCCACCCTTGTACTTGACAGCGTGACGGCGGCTATCATGTCCATCCTCATTGTCCTCATTTTTCGCTGCATTCTAAGCGAAGTGCTATTGTCTAAACACATCGCCATTGACGTGAAAGGTGACATCATGATCGAATTAGCCATGACAGTCGCATTTGTCGTCTGCAACTGGTTCTTTGGCTTTGCCGGAATGTTGGAGTATGCGGTCTGCTATGCTGTCTACCTGTTTGTCAAGCGCAGTGACCTGAAAGAATCTGTAACGTTCGTAAAAAGCATGAAATAAATATGGCCGTTCACGAAACGAAGGAACTATTGGAGTGGATAAGTGCGGGGAACGCCGAGGTCCATGTGTCGGTCGAGAAGACCACCCTTGACGAATGTTTCCCGTGGCGTTACGACGACGTTACCGGGAGCATATGCAATCCGGGGAACAGCTTCTTCCGGATATCAGGGCTTCGCGTGACGCGTTCCGGGGAGACGGTGCTGTCCCAGCCTATCATCGTTCAGGACGAGATAGGCTACCTTGGCATCATCCGGAGGCGCATAGACGGGGAGATGCACTATCTGATGCAGGCGAAGATCGAGCCGGGCAACATCAACAAGATACAGCTGTCGCCGACGATACAGGCTACCAAGTCCAACTTCACCTGCAGGCACGGCGGCTCTCGTCCCGCCTACCTCGAGCACTTCATGAACGCATCGGGATACAGGGTCGTGGCCGACCGCATCCAGTCGGAGCAGTCGTCGCGATTTCTGGGCAAGCGCAACAGGAACATCATCATAGAGATTGACGGGGACATTGAAGTTCTTCCGTCGCACAGGTGGATGACGATGCGTCAGATCAAGGAACTGATGCGCGTGGACAACCTCGTGAACATGGACACGCGGACGGTGCTGTCGTGCCTGCCGCCGGAAGGGGAGGCGGATGAGTTTACGGACCTTGCGATGTACAGGTCCGCGGAGGGTGGCCGGAATGGCAGCGCTACGGAGATAATCGGGTACATGAACGACTACAAAATGTTCGACGAGACCGAACGCCGTCTCGTGCCGCTATATTCGCTTGATGACTGGGAGATGCGTGACGGCGAATTTGTATGCCGGGAGCCGTACAGCTTCAGGGTGGTGTTCTGCGACATCGAGATCGAGGGTCGGGAGGTCAGGCGCTGGCGCCAGCCGCTGCTCGAGGCGACGGGCCCCGCCACGTTCGGACTCATGACACGCGTCATCGGCGGTGTCCGAGAATTTCTTGTCCGGGGCACTCCGGAGGCCGGCTGCTTCGACAGGATCGAACTCGGCCCGTCGGTACAGCGGGAATACGTCCGTGACGGGGCTGAAGATACCGCGGTGGACAAGCTGTTCGACGCGCACCTGAAGAGCGGAGAGGGGGTGCAGTTCGACACGCTGCTGTCCGAGGAGGGCGGACGCTTCTACCACGAACAGAACCGCAACGTAGTCGTGGATATCGGCGCGGACGAACTGCCGGAGCCTCCGGCCGGCTACTTTTGGACCGACTACAAGACGCTGGGGACGTTCATCAGGTCAAGCAACTGCCTGAACATCCAGCTGCGCAATCTGATGTCGGTATTGAAATGGTAAACGAATAAGGAAGATGAACAGGATAAGGATCGGGGTGGTGTGTCCGTCGGAGATCGCGTTCCGACGGTTCATGCCCGCAATACGGAAACTTGACTGCGCCGAATACATTGGCGTGGCCCACGCTGACGCACAGGAATGGTCCGGCGACGGTGCTCCCGACGCGGCCGTGATTGAAAACGAAGCGAAAAAGGCAAGGGCCTTCGCTGATGAGTACGGCGGCATGGTCTACGACAGCTACGAACAGTTGCTCTGCTCGCCGGACATCGATGCCGTATATCTGCCCCTGCCGCCCGCGCTGCATTACCGCTGGGCGAAATCGTCGCTGGAGCATGGCCGGCACATCTTCGTGGAGAAGCCGTCCACCACGACGGAGGCGGACACGAGGGCGCTGCTCGAACTCGCATCGGCGAAGAATCTGGCCGTGCACGAGAACTACATGTTTGCGTTCCACAGGCAGATAGGGGAGATACGGTCAATCATTGACGGCGGCAGGATCGGGGATGTTCGCCTGTATCGCATAGCGTTCGGTTTCCCGAGAAGGCCGAAGAACGATTTCCGTTACGACAAACGTCTTGGCGGCGGAGCTCTGCTCGACTGCGGCGGCTATACCGTCAAGCTTGCGGCCATGCTGCTCGGCGACACGGCGAAGGTGGCCTATTCCCGCCTTAACTACGCCGACGGGTATGACGTGGATCTCTACGGGAGCGCCGCGTTGGTCAACGACGCGGGCACGACGGCCCAGGTGTCGTTCGGGATGGACAACGGCTACAGGTGCGAGCTGGAGGTGTGGGGCAGCAGGGGCATCCTGCGGACGGGCCGGATCCTTACGGCTCCTGACGGATTCGTGCCGACGGCGGAGATCACGGATGGAGAGGGGACTGAGACCGTCAGTCTTTCGCCGGACGACACGTTCGGGAAGTCGATAGAACGATTCTGCGAATGCGTCCGCGACAAGGCGGCAAGGGAAGAAAACTACAGAACGATAATGCGACAGGCTCATCTTGTCGAAGAAATGAAAGGGACATGGAAGTAAAGGAACTCGGCATGGGGGTGATGCTCCTGACCCCGCGCGTGTTTTATGACGACAGGGGCTATTATATGGAATCGTACTCCAAACGCAGTCTTCAGGAGATCGGCATTGAAACGGTCTTCGTGCAGGACAATCACCTTCTGAGCTTGAAGCGCCACACGATACGCGGGATACATTTTCAGAACGCTCCGCACGCTCAGGCGAAACTTCTAAGATGCACGAAGGGAAGGATCGTCGACTTTGCGGTCGACCTTCGTCGCGGTTCGCCGACATACAAACGGTATGTGTCCGTAGAGCTTGATGCTGATTCTAAGCGTCAGATATACATACCGCGCGGTTTCGGCCATGTCTGCATGTCGCTTGTGGACGACACCGAAGTGCAGTACAAGGTTGATGAGCTCTACTGGCCCGAATACGACAGGGCGATTGCGTACAACGACCCGGAAATCGGCATCGACTGGGGCGACATCGTCCCGATCGTGTCGTCCAAGGATCGGAAAGCGCCGAAACTGTGCGACAGCGACGTGAACTTTGAATGGGACGGACAGGAAAGGAGCGTACGATGAAAACTGCGATAGTGACCGGGGCGGGCGGCTTCATCGGCGGCGCGCTGACGGCGAGGCTGCTGGATGGCGGATATCGCGTATACGGGGTGGACGTCAAAAGTGAATATATGTGCAGGTTCAAGAACGGCCGCTTTACGCCGGTCGAGGCTGATCTGTCCGAAGTACGGCTGTCGGATATGGTCCCGAAGAAAGTTGACGTGTTGTATTATTTGTCGTGGGGCGGATCGCTTGGCGGCAGGGACCTCTACGATGTACGTATGCAGATGGACAATGTCACAATGGCGGCAAGCGTCTGCGAGGATGCAGCACAGTTTGTGGAAAGGTTCATTTTTGCAAGTTCAAGCTACGAGTCGATGAAAAACGAACTTCAGCCGCGGTATCCGTTTAACGTCTACGGTATCGCCAAGCGTGCGGCCGGAGACATATGCGCGTCCATATCCATAAGGACCGGCATGGAATACAACAAAGTGATACTGACAAATACATACGGCGTCGGCGATAGGTCCAGTAAAGCGGTGAACACGATAATCAAGTCCATGCTCAACGACGGCCCTTTGAAGCTCGTCCGAGGGGACAGGCCGAATGACTGGATGTACATAGACGACACCGTCTCGGGGCTTGTGGCCGCGTATGAGTGCGGCGAGCCATATGAGACGTACTATATCGGGCACGACGATATCAGTACATTCAAGGACAAGATACTCGCTATGGGAAATGTGCTATGTCCGGACCGGAGGTTCACGTTCGGCGAGATGCCGGAGGATACGTATGTGGACTATGATGAGATAAGACGTGGATCCTGCGACGGTTTCACATTCGGGTGCACCGCCGATTTCAAGGATAGCATCCTTAGAACGGCGGAATGGGTGAAAAACAATCTTTAAGGAGAAAACAGCAATGGGCAGGATCATTGTCGTCGGGACTGGATTTTCGGGAAGCATCCTTGCGCGACGCATCGCCGAGGAATGCGGCCGCAGGGTAGAAGTCATCGAGAAGCGGTCTCACATCGGGGGCAACATGTACGACGAATACGACAGACACGGCATTCTCGTGCAGCGGTACGGGCCTCATTTTCTGAACACGAACAAGTACTGGATAATCGAGTACCTGTCGGGATATGCGGATCTGTATCCTCACGATGCGCACCTGCTGAGCTTCATCGACGGAGAATACGTGCAGTTGCCGTTCAATTTCCGCACGCTCCAGCAGCTTGTCGGCGCGAAGCGGTCGGAAAGGCTTCTGGAGAAGCTTCGGACACGATTCGCCGGGCGCGACAGGGTGCCTGTTTTTGAATTGGTGGACAGCGGCGATGCTGACATAAGCGAATACGGCACTCTGCTGTTCGAGAAAGCTTATCGTACTTATACGGCGAAGCAGTGGGGGCTCCTGCCGGAGGAGATCGTATCATACCCGCAGGCGCCGGGGTACACCAGAAGCACGGAATACAAGAAGCTGACCTACGGTCTTGATCAGGACATCCCGGTTTCGATGATCGCCACGGAGTATCCGTTGGACTACGATCCGTCCGACGAGCGGGCGAGCATTCCGTATTATCCTGTGCTGACGGAGGCCAGCCGGCGGATGTATTCGAAGTACGTGGAGGAAGCGGAGAGATACGGCAACATCGTCCTGTGCGGCCGATTGGCCGAGTTCAGATATTACAACATGGACGTGTGCATCGAGCACGCGTTCGAGAAGTTCAAAGACATCAGTTACAGATTGAATAGAGCCAAATGAAAGGAATCATCTTGGCGGGAGGCCGCGGGACGCGACTGTATCCGACCACCATATCAGTATCCAAGCAGCTTCTTCCCATATACGACAAGCCGCTCATCTATTATCCGTTGTCCACGCTCTTGCTGGCGGGCATACGCGAGGTGCTCGTGATATCGACGCCTCAGGACATCGGCAATTACAGGAATCTGCTCGGGGACGGAGGACGTATCGGCATACGGATAGAATACGCCGTGCAGGAGCATCCTCGCGGGCTGGCGGATGCGTTCATTCTCGGCGAATCTTTCATCGGAAGCGACAGCGTGTGCTTAGTGCTTGGTGACAATGTGTTCTACGGACAATACTTTTCATCCGTGCTGTGGAAGGGTCAGGAGCAGGCGGAGACCGTCGGCGCGGCGATCTTCGGCTATCCTGTGAAGAATCCCGAGGCGTTCGGGGTAGTGGAGTTCGATGCGGAGGAGCGCGTCATCTCGATCGAAGAAAAGCCAAAGCACCCGAAATCGAGCTATGCCGTTCCGGGACTTTATTTTTACGACAACACTGTGGTGGAGATAGCAAAGAACGTGGAGCCATCGTCTCGCGGAGAGATCGAGATTACGTCCGTCAACAACGAATATCTGCGCCGTGGCCGGCTCTGCGTGACGTTGATGGGCCGCGGGATGGTGTGGCTGGACACTGGTTCGCCGAAGGGGATGCATAAGGCGAGCGGATTCGTGAAGACGGTACAGGAGATGCAGGGACTCTATATCTCGTGCATCGAGGAGATTGCGTGGCGTCAGGGGTTCATTGACAGGGAGCAGCTGGGGCGGCTCGGTGAGGAACTGAGCATGACAGAGTATGGACAATATCTGCTGTCCCTTGCGAGGGAAGACAAGGATTTGGGGCTGGTGCGTTGAATCTTGTTGTTTTTTGTTATAATTTGTTGCACCGGGAATCAGGTGGTTTGGAATTTCTCATATAAACTTTTCTGCGTCTGACTTGTCTTGTATGCAATAGAATTTTTACGGATACGACAGGTATATCATGGCATCGGGCCGTCCGGCAATAAAAGTCAGAAAGGAATCTCTTTCAAAATTTCACAGGTCCAAAGTGTTTTAAAAAATCTGTCACGTAATAGCTCGGAAACAGCATATCGGTGCAAGCATCCTGAAAAGTACGCCGGATATTCATTTCATCTTATTCTTCACTTACCTTTCTTCATCAGCCTATCCACCAACTCCTCTTTAACCTTCTCCCACGCCGTGGCGGGATCGTACTCCAGACCAGGGCGCAGAATCATATCCGTATCACTCAGAAACTCCTCGTCCTGTAGCTTGCCTTCCATATTCAACACAAACTCCTTGTACGTGGGGAGATGCGATGCCGTGAATCCCAGATACCGCTCATAGCTCTGCACCACTTTTCCCTTATCCAGCTCAGGTACCATACTCAGAATTATCCACAAGTCAAACAGATCGCGCCCCTTCCGTCGCTGATACACAGCCCTTAACTTTGTTCCTATCAGTTCTGCCAAATCATATGTCAAAACCTCGCAAGATCCTTTGAACCACGAATTCTCCACCGCAAACGGGACCTTCACCATTGGGAATACCGAGAAATGCTCTTTGCAGTTAATTTCCACCTTCAAGTGAATCTCCCCTGCGTCCACATCCGTTGGTTGCACCTTGAACACCAGCGTATTATTGTGCTTCTTCTGCTTTACCGTTGGCTCACCCAACCACGAGAGCGCATCACGCAGATGGTCTATCGTTTCTTTGATGGGCTCTGCCATAACCTGTACTAAGTCTATGTCCTCCGAATATCGGGGCTGCGGCCTCAGGTACAACTTTCCCAACGCCGTTCCACCTCGGAAAGCCAAATGCTCTGCCAGGAACGCATCACTGTATATCGACACCAGCGTACGGCAGATAATCAAATCTTGCTCTACCTGCACGTTCAAGCCACAAGGTGCCTTTTCGCTCCACTCTGTTATATATGATGCCGGTATCATAGCTCGTCAATTTCTATATCTTCGTTCACAACAATCTTCCAACGCCCGTTCATTTCGTAGCCCTCAATGGTCTTTCCGGGCTTCAAAGCCGCTTTCTGCAATCGAACGCCAGCACGTTTCAATAGGCCATAAATCGCACCAGCATCCTTAGTCTTTTCCAAAACATCATCCAGGATATACCCCAGCCGCTGAAAACAAGCCACAGACGCTACTTTCACAAATTCCGGTCCCAAGCGTCCGAAATCCGTTTTCTCCACCAGCTCCGCCAGCACCGTGGCGGCTCTTGTGATACTTCCGGCTCGCTCCTGATAGGCCACCAAATCCACCGCCGTGAGTTCTGGACACGACACATTGATATATCCCGTCCTGGTCTGCCGCCGCTCCACATACTCCATCGGAATGGCCGAGCGGTAGAAATACTTCGTAGCATACTTATCTGTTTTCTTGTCCCGCATTGTGGGCGACTCCAGCATCACGCAAAACATCATTGGAGCCTGATGCGCCGCACCATGGTAACTGCCAGCGCTCAACAAAGCCACATAATAGTTACGCTCCAGGTGTCGCATCATATCATCCAGATAGAACGGTTGCGGAGCAAACCCGCGCAGCGCATACTCGTCGGGGATGATTACATAAAACCCATTTACGGGAATCATAATCCGTCTCCTTCTCACCTCCCGCGAGAGCGTTGCCGACAGCACTTCCGCTGACATCTCCGGGAAGGCCGCCGCCACCTCCTCACGCGAGAAAGTGTATCTGCCGTGCTTTGGTTTGGCTGCTATCCAGTCCGCTATGCTTTCTGTTCCGCTCATATTCGTATTGCTATTTCATCTGCAAAGATAAACAATTTTTGTTAATTATCGCATACGCACCAGCTGTTTTTGATACTGTTCCAAAAAGTGTCCTGTTTGTCCTGCATGCGTGAAAAAACCGAGTTATGCCCATCATGGTTGCCGAAGGACTATTGGAACGTGAATATCCCGATGTCCCGAAACATCCAAAACAAAGATACCGTGCAAGAAAGAAAGTTAGTGGTCAAAAAAGGGCATAGAGAGGAAGGGAGATATATTTTGTCAAAAAAAAACGAAGATGTACAGCAGCGAAGAGCTGGAGAAGTTCTACCTCAATTACCAGACCGAATGGATGCCGCGTGGGATGTCAATCCAGGCATATTGTTCGCGGAACAATGTTCCGTACAAGGTGCTTGAGAGATGGATCAGGGACATACACAGGAGAGTGGTTCCGGTGGAGGTTCTGGGGTTGGATACCTACAGGGAATACCTGCCGGCTTTGACGCGATAAAAAATCAGAAAAACAACAAAGGAAAAACAACATGGCAAACGTCACTTGACGTGTGTATGTTGTTGTATGCCCTAAATTGCTCACTAACATTCCATGTTCTTGTATGATGGGCCAGATTATCGTAGGCTGACCGCACTTCTACACGAAGTTCTGAGATTGTTAAATAAAATAATAATGAACCTGTTGGTTGAATTAAATTAGTGCATATTTTATCTGTCCAATGGGACGATGATTAACGAAATTGACATATTGCA
>CANQVO010000027.1 GCA_947627325.1 uncultured Oscillospiraceae bacterium
CTTTTTCTTCGCAAAGAAAAAGAAAATGGGTTTGGCCCCCGCGCCGGGCAGGCGCGACCTTTGCCCGGTTCGGGCAAGCGACAACCCCTCGTTCGGGAGGACGAACTTTGGGCCCCCGCGCCGGGAGGCGCGACCTTTGCCCAGTGTGGGCAACAACTAACCCCCCGTTCGGGAGGACAAACCTCGCCCGTTGCGGGCACTATCCCTCGTTCGAGTGGACAAACCCCGCCCATTAGGACACAAAATCCCCCCGCCCAGTGGCAAAACGTCGGACCCAGCACCAAAAAGCCGCCGGGGGCGGGGCAAAGCCCCCTTGCCATTTTCCCCGGGCTATGCTATACTCTTCCTGACAGAAGGAACCCCGCCCTGGTTGCGGCTAACAACTATTAGCCGCCCGGAAAGGAGCCGATCATGCCAAAGATCCTTCGCCCCATCCCCATGGATCGTATGCTGGAGCATATCGCCCGAGAGCTGGAGATGTCCGCCTCGGTCTTCTCGGTGCCCCCGGGCTACCGGGGCAGCGCGCGGCTGCCGCTGGGTCTGGCCGCGGGGCCCAACACCCGCATGGCCCAGAGCCTGGCGGCGGGCTACGTCTCCGGGGCCCGCTCCTTTGAGCTGGCGGCGGTCAGCCCGGACCAGGCGGGGCTGGACGACCAGCAGGTGCTGGAGGAGTACATCAAAGGAAGCGTGGTCATCCAACTGCTGGACCGTGAGCTGGGCCTGGGCAACCCCCAGGGGGCGATCTTCGCCCTGCGGGTGAAGGCGGACGAGGCGTGGCTGAAGGGGGAGGCGATGACCGCCTTCCTCCGGGTTATGGAAGACGCCTCCGACACCCCGGCCTGGCGCGTCTGTCTGGAGGCCGCCCGGGGGGCGGCGCGGCGGTTCAACAACGTGGAAAAAGAGGACCTGGCGGCTCTGGACCCCCACATTTCCTCCATCGCCACCCTGGACTGGGGCGGGGACCTGGCGGCCCTGGGCCCCTGCGCCTCCTACCTCCTGGACCAGGGGCTCCATGTTTACATAGACTTAAACCCCACCGCCCTGGGCCCCATCGGCCTGGGCGGCTGTTTTGCCGCCCAGGGGGGCGGGGACGGCGCGCTGGACGTGGACGCCTTCGGCCCCGACCTGGAGGAGCTGGGGGCGGTGATCGACGCTCTGCGGGAGCGGGCGGAGGCCCGGGGCCTGCGCCTGGGCCTGCGGGTGTGCGGCGCGGTGCCGCTGAAGGGCGGCGGACGGCTGGAGGGCCGGGCCGCGGCCCCCATGACCATGCTCCTGTGCGCCCGGGCGGCCGCCCGGTGGCCGGGGGTGCCCATGGTGTGGGCGGGGGAGACGGACCAGTTCAACATGGGCACCCTCTCCCGCCTGGGCTTTCGGACGGTGGCGGTGGAGGACACCCTGCGCCGCCCCGGGGGCTATCTGCACCTGCGCCAGCTGGCCCGGGCGGCGGCGGGGACCACCCGCTCCGACCACGTGGACGCCCGGGAGGCGGAGGACACCGCCCGGGCCTGGTCCCGCCGGGAGTACTGCCGGGTGGGCAGACAGCCGCCCCAGCGCCAGCGCATTCCCCAAAAGGCGCCCCTGACCGACTGCTTCACCGCCCCCTGCCAGGCCGGCTGCCCCTTCGGCATGGACATCACCGGGGCCCTGCGGCTGATGAGCGACGGCCGCTACCGGGACGCCCTGCGGGTCATCCTGGACAAAAACCCCCTGCCCAACCTCACCGGGGCCCTCTGCCCCCAGCCCTGCGGGGCGCGGTGCACCCGGATCTTCTACGACCAGGCCGTTCAGGTCCGCCAGGCGGAGGCGTTGTGCGCCGCCAACGCCTGGGGGGAGATGATGGCCCGGCTGACCCGGCCGGAGCCCCATGTGGGCCACCGGGTGGCGGTGGCGGGGGCCAGCCCCGCCGGAATGGCGGCGGCCATCCTGCTGGCCCGCCGGGGCGTGGCGGTGACGCTGTTTGAGGCGTCCAGCCAGCTCTGCCCCATCCTGCGCCGGACCGACCCGGAGCTGGGCGAGCTCATCGACCGGGACGGCCAGCAGCTGGCCGCCCTGGGCGTGGACCTGCGCCGGGGCGCCCCCGCCCCAGAGGCCCAGGCGCTCCTGCGAAACGGGTACAGCCACGTGATTCTGGCCCCCGAGGGGGAGGAGTCCGCCGACCAGTTGCGCCTGTCCGGCGCGGAGGGGGAGGAGGCCGCCCCCGCGGACGAGCGGGTCTTCCTCCTGACCCCGCCCACGGAGGACCAGGGCGGCGTGGCCCGGGCCATCGCCGACGTCCAGGAGATCGTGACTTCCCTCCTGGGCCCCAGCCAGCCCATCCCCCACCCCACGGGCCGCCGGGGCGGCGCCATGGGGAAGAAGGGGAAGGTGTGCCTCCCGGGCAGTCCCCTGGACGAGTGCGAGCGGTGCCTGGAGTGCGCCACGGTGTGCGAGTGCTGTGTGGATGTCTGCCCCCACCGGGCCAACGTGCCCATCGCCGTCCCCACCCGCGCCGCCCCCCAGATCCTGCACCTGGACGGCCTGTGCGGCCGGTGCGGCGTGTGCGGGGCCTTCTGCCCCTACGACAGCGACCCCGGCGCGGACAAGTTCACCCTCTTTGAGACGGTGGAGGACTTCGACCAGAGCGAGAACCAGGGCTTTGTGGTGCTGGACTTCCTGGCCCGGAAGATCCGCCTGCGGCTGGCGGGGGAGGTGCGGGACGTGTCCCTAAAAAGCGCGGAGCGCTGGGCCAACGACCCCATCCGGGAGCTGGTGGAGACGGTCTTCATCGACTACCCCTACCTCCTGGACGCCCAGCGGCAGAAGGAGACGGCGCAGACCAGCCTGTTCGACCACAAGCCCTGACCCGCGCGCGCAAACGATACGTTTTCACCGCCGCGCCGTCGGCTCATCCGGGCCAGGCGGCGCGGCGTATGTTACCAAAACAGCTTTTCCAGCAGAAATTTCAGCCCAATGCCCACCAGCACCAGCCCGCCGGCGGCCTGGGCCCAGGTGTTGAACCGCTGGCCCAAAAGCCGGCCCACCACCGCCCCCAGGAAGGACAGGACGAAGACGGTGACGCCGATGACGGCGCAAGAGGCCACCAGGGGCATCCCCATCAGCGACGCCCCCACCCCCACGGCCAGGGCGTCGATGCTGGTGGCGACGGCCAGCAGGCACACCTTGCCGTTGCTCAGGCAGGACAGGTCCTCCGCCTCCCCCGCCTCGGGGCGAAAGGCGTCCCAGATCATCCGGCCCCCGATGAAGGCCAGCAGGGCGAAGGCGATGTACGGCGCGGCGGCCTCCACCAGGGAGGACAGGGCCATGCCCAGGGCGAAGCCCACCAGGGGCATGGCGAACTGAAAGGCCCCGAACCAAACGCCCAGCCGGAGCCCCTGCCGGACCGCCGAGCCCGGACAGGCCAGCCCCACCGACACGGACACCGCCATGGCGTCCATGGCCAAACTCAGGGCGATGAGAAACACGGAGAGGAATTGCGACATAAACATTCGCCGTCCTTTTGTGGTCTTGCAAAAAATTATACCACAGATCAGGCTATGCCGCAAGGGGACGGGCTATGACAGGAGGCGCCTATGGAGCGGGAGGGGTATATGCGCCAGGCCCTGGACCTGGCCCTAAAGTGCCTGGGCACCGGCGACGTGCCCGTGGGCTGTGTGATCGTTTCCCCCGGCGGCCAGGTCGTCGGCCGGGGCCGGAACCGCCGGGAGGAGCGCCAGGACGCCGCCGCCCACGCGGAGCTGGAGGCCATTCAGGAGGCGTGCCGGACCCTGGGGAGCTGGCGGCTCACCGGCTGTGCCCTCTACGTCACCCTGGAGCCCTGCCCCATGTGCGCCGGGGCCATCCTCAACGCCCGGATCGGGGAGGTCTGGTACGGGGCCAGGGAGGAGAAGACCGGCTGTTGCGGCTCGGTCCTCAACCTCTTTGCCGAGAACTTCCCCTACAAGGCCGCCGTCCGGGGCGGCCTGCTGGAGGCGGAGTGCCGTGGGGCGCTCCAGGAATTTTTCCGCCGCCGGCGGGAGATTTAATAGATTCGTAACAAATCTCCCTGAACTTTCGTAACATCCCTTTGGTATCCTATCCTTCGCAAGAGACATTCTTCTTTTTCATTCTATCCTCCAATCCAGCAAAAAAGAGCGGCCCCGCCGCTCTTTTTTGCTTTTCTTTGCTGCAACGCCGCCGACCGTGTACCGTGGGGCTAGATGTCCCCCCGGGGCAACATTGAACCGTCCGGGGTAGGTATCTAATTTTTTACAATGGCGTCTACTATTATTGTGTGAGAGCGGCTCTTCCGGCACGACGGGTGAGCCGCTCTTTTTTGCCGCAACGCCGCCGACTAGGTGATATGTGGGGCGTTTTTTTACTGCAACGCTTCGGGCCAAGTACCGTGTGGGGCGGGCCCACCCCGGGGCAACGTAGGACCGTCCGGGGCTTTTTGCTGCAACGCTACCGGCCAGGTGCCGTGCGGGGTAGAGGTTCCCCCGGGGCAACATGGAACCGCCCGGGGCAAGTGTCTATCCCGCCGGAATGGCGGCTACTATATAGGCAGACGTGGCCGTGGGCGGGGTAGACCCGTGAGGGGTGCGCTGAAATGGTGGCCACTTATAATATAATACCGAACGGCTCTCCCGGGCGTATGCCTGGGGGAGCTTTGTGTTTGGCAAAAATATGCATAAACCCGCCGGGGGGGCGCAAACTAGGGCGGTGAGGTGAATGTGCATGGGGATCTTTGGAAGCGGGCGGGAGGTGGACCCGCCCCACCCCCGGCGGGAGCCGGTCTTTGGCGCGCCCCTGTCCCTGGCCGCCCTGGAGGGGGCCTTCGCCAACTGCGCGGATTTCAAGATCCGCCACCTGACCCTGGCCGGCGACCCCCAGAAGGAGGTCGTCCTCTGCGCCGTGGAGGGGATGGTCCGCACCGAGCGGGTCAACGACTACGTCCTGCGCCCCCTGGCCCAGGACCGGGCCCTGGCCGCCCTGCCCCTGACGGAAGGCTATCGGCGATTAGCCCACGGGGGGCTCTACAACCTGTCCGTCTCCCCGGCGGAGAGCACCGACGCGGCGGTCTTTGCCCTGCTGGACGGGGCGGCGGTCCTGCTGTTCCCCGCCCTGGACAAGGCCCTGATCTGCTCTGTCGCCACCGAGGAAAAACGCTCCGTCTCCGACCCGGAGGACGAGCCCGCGGTCAAGGGGGCCAAGGACTCCTTCGTGGAGAGCCTGCGGACCAACACCTCCCTGGTCCGGCGGCGGCTAAGGAGCGTTGACCTCCGGGTGGAGGAGGAGATCGTGGGCCGCCAGAGCCGCACCCCGGTGGACGTGCTCTACCTGGAGGGGATCGCCGACCCGAACATAGTGGCCCAGGTGAAACAGCGGCTGGGGCGGATGGACATAGACGGGGCGGTGGACGCGGGCCACATCGAGCAGTACCTCTGCGACACCCTGGCCACCCCCTTCCCCCAATTTCTGGCCACCCAGCGGCCCGACCGCCTCTGCGCCAACCTGCTGGCCGGGCGGGTGGCCCTGCTGGTGGACGGCATGGCGGTGGGCTTTTTGCTCCCCGGGGCCCTGCCCCTCTTCCTCAGCGCCGAGCAGGACCGCTCGGACAACTGGATCGTCGCCGCCGGGCTCACCGTCCTGCGCTACGCCGCCCTGCTCCTCACCCTCTTTCTCCCCGCCCTCTACGTCTCCGCCGTCCTGTTCCACCCGGAGATGATCCCCCTGCCCCTGGCCGAGAGCATCATCTCCGCCAAGGACGACGTGCCCTTCGGCACCCTGTTCGAGGCGGTCATGCTCCTCCTGGCCTTCGAGATCATCCAGGAGGCCGGCCTGCGTCTGCCCGGGAACCTGGGCCAGACGGTGTCCATCCTGGGCGGGCTGGTGGTGGGCTCGGCGGCGGTGGAGGCCAAGATCCTCTCCCCGGCGGTGCTCATCGTGGTGGCCGCCGCCGGCATCGCTGGGTACACCATCCCCTCCCAGGACTTCGCCGGGGGCGTGCGGCTGTGGCGGCTGCTCCTCACCCTGGCGGGGGGCGTGGCGGGGCTATTGGGCGTTAGCCTCGCCGGGGCCGTGCTGGTGGGGCACCTGGCGGGGCTCACCTGCTTCGGCGTGCCCTACCTGGCCCCCTTCGCCGCCGGGGGGACCGGGCCGGTGGAGGACCACCCCCTGTTCCGGGTGCCCATCCCCCGGGTCAAGCTGCGCCCGGCCAGCCTGAAGAGCTGGAATCGGAGGAACCAGCGGTGAGGGGGCGGGGCGTGGTAGGCGGGCTAATTATCATTAGCCTCGTCGTGGCCCTGGCGGTCGCCAGCCCTGGGATCCATGACCGGGAGTTGATCGACGTGACCCTGCTCCAGACCCTGGGGGTGGACGGGCCGGGGCCGGTGACGCTGACGGCGGTGGCGCCGTCGGAGGAGAAGGAGCCGCCCCAGCGGTATCACACCCGAGGGGACAGCCTGTCCCAGGCCCGGGAGAAACTGCGGGAGCTGGGCAAGACCCGGCTGGAGGTGACCCACGTGGCCCAGCTGGTGCTGGGGCCGGACGTGGCGGTGGAGCGGACCTTGTGGGAGGAGCTCCACGACCGGGCCAGCGGCTGTGACGCCCGGGTATGGCTCAGCGACCGGCCGGCCCAGGAGTTGTTGGCCGGGGTGTACGAGCCCTGCCTGCGGCTCCGGGCCCTGGAGGAGAACGGCCACACCAAGGCGCCCACCCTGCTGGAGGCGCTCAGCGCCATGACCCGGGAGGGGCAGGTGACCCTGCCCGTGCTGGCTCTGGAGGGGGAGGATCTGGCGGTGGTGGGCACACGGACCATCAAGGAGGCGTAAAGGTTGGAGGAGCGGTGTACCGTCCGGCAGTTGGGCTCGGCCCTGTTCGTGGCCCTGCTGGCCCCGGCGTCCACCCTGCCCCGGGTGCTGGCCCGGGGCGGCGCGCTGGGGTGGCTGGCCCTGCTGGGGGTGTTCCCCCTGGCCGCCCTTGTGGCCTGGCGGGCGAACAAGCTGGGGCCCGACGGCCTGGCCCGGCGCCTGCGGGGCCCCCTGGGTCGGCTTCTGTTGGCCCTCTACTACCTCTGGGCCCTGGCCCTGTGCGCCCTGACGGCGGGGGGCTGTGTGGACCGCCTGGAGCGCACCGACTACGCCGGCGCGCCGGTGTGGGCCCTGGCCCTGGCGCTGACGGCGGTGAGCGCATACCTTATATATAGAGGCCGGGGCGGCTTCTTCCGCGCCGCCCAGATCCTGTACCTGGTGCTCCTGGTGCTGTTGATCCTGCTGTTCACCCTGGCCGTGGCCGACCTGGACGGCCAGAACCTCCGGCCCGTCACCTTCGGGGACGGCCTGGGGCTGGTCCAGGGGCTGGCCGCCGGCGGCGGCGCGCTGAGCGTGGGGGCCCTGGTGGCCTTCTTCCCCCGGGGGCCCAGGCGGGCGGGGGAGCGCCCGCTGTGGGTGTGGCTGGCCGGGTGGTGCGTGGCGGCGGCGGGGCTGTGCCTGGTGGTCATCGGCGCCCTGGGCCCCCAGTTGGCCGCCCAGACCCCCTTGCCCTTCTTCCTGGCCCTCCAGGGCCTGGGCTTTCCCGGCGGCTTCCAGCGGTTAGAGGCCCTGGGCACCGCCGCCTGGGTGCTGTCCGACCTGACCCTGCTGGGCCTGGCCGCCCTGGCCGGGCGGGAGATGGCCGGGGGCCGGGACTGGGCCATGGCCCCGCCCCTGGCCGCCGCCCTCCTGGGCGGGTGCCTGCTGCCCAACGCCGCGGTGGAGCGGGCGGCGGGCCCGCTCTTTGGGGCCAACCTGATCCTGGGCGCGGCGGTCCCGGTGCTGCTCTCCCTCCTGCCCCGGGAGCGGGAGGAGGGCGCCGGGGGGATATCTTGTGGTTGACCCCGGTATCTGACCACAAAATATTGGATATTAAAGAAAAGTCAAAAAAATCCCCGGTTTTCCCGGAAAAAAGTGTTGACAAATCGCCGGCTGGTCTGTTATAGTATTCAAGCACCCCCCTGGAGAAAACCCTGTCAGGAAGCGGCTTTGAGATTTTCTCAAAAAAATTTCTGAAAAGGGGTTGACAAGGAAGGGCCGGGGTGTTAAACTATCAAAGTTCGCCGATGAGCCGGTCTGACCGGGGAGGCGGGCGGCCGGAAACGGCGTGTACCTTGTAAATTAAACAACGTGACAAGAAACACGAAGCACCAGGAAGGGGGCTTTGGGGGGCCGAGAG
>CANQVO010000028.1 GCA_947627325.1 uncultured Oscillospiraceae bacterium
CACCGCGTCGACCAATAAAGCCCCCACCCCTGCGACTGCGTACCCTCACCACTGCCAACCTTATCCAAATCCGGCTCACGGAACAAATGCGGACTCGCCTGCTGCGCGCCAATCACGCTATAATCAGTCCTCCCATCCACAATCACCCCATTCCCCAACGTCATCACCCCGTCCTTAAACATCCCTCTCTCCTGCGCCTGCGCGACCGTCAATTTGCCTCCCTCCGGAATATCTTTTTTCACGTCCACCACATTTTTATTCTTGACGCGCGATAAAACATCTCCTAAAGTTGTCTCAGAAGCCGGAGTTTGACTCGTAAGGGTACTAGATGCCCTGTCACGCGTCGCTCCGGCTTCTTTCTTCTCTACATCGGTCACACCGAACTCGTAGAAAATAACCCTCTTCGCCCCTTTTGCCTCAGGTGCTCCATTAAACCAAAACAACATCTCAACCCCATTCAGGCTCACCGGATAGCCAAACTTCTCAAAAGAGGATACCGTCGCCACAATCCCCTTCTTCCTCTTGCTCTCTCCCTTCTTATGCTGAGGCTCCTCGCTGCCTAAATGCACCGCCTTGCGCACAACTTCCTCAAGCCCCGTCACGGCCATCCTCTTCTTCGCATTCCTCGCGCGCCCCTGCGCCTTCACCGCTTTCCCTCGCGACGTCGGGAAAATTAGCTTCACCCCACTATCTTCAATTTCTAAACCATCCGGATACTTCTTAGCTAACTCTAACAAAGTTTCCGCTATCGCCTCCCGGTAGTAAGCCACATCACTCAGCTTTCTCCCCAGCCTCTGCTCATACTCCGCCTTCTCCTTCGCTAGATCCCCCGTGAAGTTTATCTCCACCGGCTGCACCTTCTCATTCAGCCTTGCACTCAGCCCCACCCTATCATTCTCCACCCGATACCTCTTCTCCTCCTCCCGCGCGCTATAATCCGTCACGCCCTTCTCCCACTCCCGCAGCCTCTGCGCATACCGCTCGAACACCTGCGCCGCAGGCTTCACTTCTTCTTCACTCTCCTGCTTCACCTGCCACGCCCTCTTAATCTCCTCCATCAAATCCGCCTCTCCGTACGGATTCTTCCACCTCTCGCGCAGCATATCAATCTCCTTCAACGCCTTTTTGAGCGACTCCGGGTCCTTCAAATCCACCCCGTACTTCTTCGTCATCGTCGAACTATTGCGCTTCCCCACATTCGTCCGCAAAAAAAGCGCATCCTTCGCCAGCTCATTGCGCCGCCCCACCACATACTTCGCCACAAAATCCCAGAAAGCCTCATCCTCCAGCGCATTGCCGAACAAATCCGTCCCTCCTTCCACTCCCACCTCCCTCGCCATCTTCTGCTTCGCCAGCTCCGCCTCCATCCTCGCCCGCGCCTCCGTCTTGCTCCCCCCATCCATAATCACCTTCAGCCCCTTCCCCTGCACACTCTCATTGCCCGGGCAAAAATCCGCAATCGCCAGCGCATCCGAATCCTCAATCGCCTTGTCCCGCAGCGCATCCATCACGCTCTCGCACGCGTTGCGCCCTATCCGGTACCCAATGCTGCCAATCTTCCCCTCGCGCGCAATCCCCGCCGCCGTCACCTGCGCATCCGTCAGCGGCTGCTTATCCTCCGCAAACTCCCCGCGCACATACATCGCCACCTCCAACGCCGTCGCCTGGTTGTCGCGTATATTCAGCTCAATATCCAGCCTCCGCGCCCACGCCTCATTGTACACATTGCTCTCGTCGTACACGTACGCTGAAATCCTGTCCACCCCCGCCCTCTTCGCGTGCGCCAGCCTGTGCCTTCCACTAATCACCATCATCGTCCCGTCGCTTCTCCTCCACACACGTATCGGGTCATGGTCCGCAAAATAATCCCCGCGCAACGGCGATACCTCGCCCGTCTCCGCATCCGCCCCCAGCTTGAACTGCGGCATCATCTTCAGCTTCGCAATCGGCACCACGCCGCTCTTGCACACCAGCCCGCGCTCGTCCGCAATCTCCACGCACACGCCGTTGGTAAACCCTCCATCCTTCTGCGCGCCGGGGTCGCTCTCCACCTTCTCCTCCTTCGCGTCGTTCACCTTGTCCGCCGCGTCCTTCACCACCTCCTCGTGCGTCTTGCCCTCGTTCTCCGACTCCTTCGCGAAATCATCCAGCGCCTTTTTGCCTTGCTCGTTCTCCTGCTCCTCGCGCCGCTCTCGTTCTTCGTCTGCCGCCTGCTGCCCGGCTCTCGCGCGCGCCTCGAACTCGTCCGTCTCATGCGGGTCACGCACCTTCCCCTGTCCGTACTCAGCATCCAGCTCCGCCTGCCTCCTTCCGCGTTCCAGCATCGCGCGGTGATACTCCTCCGTCGTCGGCTCCTCGTTCCTGCGCAGTGCCTGCTCTACCGCCTCTTCTCCCACGTCAAAAAGTTTCGCCGCTCCCTCTTCCAGCCATCCCTCCTCCTTCGCTTGCCGTAACGCATTTGCCACAGCTGCCAACCTACTCAACTCCCCTTGCAGCACAAACTCATCTGCCATGAGACTATCCACCCAGTCCGGCATAGTCGTCGTGTCCGCCTTGTTCCTCTCCACCATCAGCGTGAGCGCGCTCAGCCCTTCCCGCACGTCCTGCTCAATCTGCCGCTCTTCCTCGACGGTCAACCGCCCCGTGTCGGTCGGGTCAAAATCCTCAGACAAAATACGCTTCACCAACTGCGGCTCCCTCTTGTTCAGCGTGATAAAGTCCTCCGACGCCGCGCGCGTGTCCTCGTCCTTGTTCTCCGCCATGTGCTGCCTCAGCGCATTCAGCCACCGGTACGCCTGCACCGACGTAATGCCGTTGCTCTCCATGAAGTCCCGCGCTCGCTGTTCCGCCAGCTCCTCGGAGACTTCCCGCACGGTAGCGCCGTTCACCAAACTCAGCACGCGCCGTATCGTCTGCCCGTCCGCGTTCCTCCAGCTCGTCACAAAAGCCCTCGACTCCGTAGCCGCCTTCCCTTTCGCGTCCTCGATAGCAAGTCTTCCCTCCGTGTCCTTGCCCACCTTCACCAGCTCGCCCAGCGTCTTCTTGCCGTCCAACTCCGGGTGTATTTCCGCCTCGGCCACCTTCCGCGCCTCGGCTTCGCTCTTCCCTTCCTTCTGCAGCTCCTCCACTCTCTTCGCTATCCGCGTCTCCGCTTCCTTCCCGGTCTGTATCCTCTTCCGCAGGTTCACCGCCTCGCGCAGCCATTTTATGTCCACTTCCCCCTTCAGCGTGCCCTTGAATGCGTCCAGCAACCTCTTGTTCCCCGCCTCCGTGCTCATGATTTGCATCATCCTGCGCACGTTGTTCGCCACCACGCCGGAGACGTACACGTCTGCGTCCTCCCGGCTCATCGTTATCTTCCCCTCTCCCGGCGTAAACTTCCCCTTCGCGTCCACGCTACCGCCGTACCGCATCACTACCTCGTCCTCCTTCTCTCCCGGCTCGAACGATACGCCGCTCTCCTCCAACGCAGCTTTCGCCAGCGTCTCTTCCCTCTGAATCCTCACCTGCGCCTGCTGCACCATCTCCCGCGCCGCCTCGATACTCCGCCGCGTCGTCGCCTCGAAATCCTTTTCCTTGTTCTGCCGGGCAAACTCCTTAATCTTCGCGTCTCGCTGTGCTACGGGCAAGTGCATCACGCTGTCGTACTGCTCACCCGTCGCGCCCGTAATTATCGCGCCCTTCCTGTCGCTTAAGTGCAGCAACGTGTTCCTCTTGATACCTCTCGCCCCTGCCGCCGCGCCGAACAATCCCGCGCCTGCCGTGCTCACCCAGTAATTCAGCTTGTCCACCTGGTCCCACCACGCCTCCATCTGCGCCTTTCCCATGTGTATCTTCTCGTCAGTCCCCAGCAGTGAATCAGCCCCCCACTTCAACGCGCCCGACGCAGCAGGCATCAGCACGCCCACGTCCAACATCGTTGCGCCGAACACGAACCCTGCCGCTCCCAAAATGTTCCTCGTCACTCCTCGCGTCCCTTTCATCACCGCCTTGTTCACCGCCGGTATCTTGCGGTACAGCCCCAATCCCATCATCATCGACCCATAATCCGCCGCCGTGTATAAACCAGCCGTCGCCATCACCTGCCACTCCGGCACCTTCCTCCTCCACTCATCTCTCACGCCGTCCGCATACCGCCGCGCCTCCTCCTCGCTCATGCCGTCCTTCATCGCCCCTTGCACCAGCTCGTCATAATGCTGCCGACTCATCGTCCGCACCCGCGCCGCATTCTCCGTCTTCTGGATATTTTCGGTAAGCATATCAAGAGGCGTGCTAAAATACCTCATAAGGGGAAAAGCAAACTGTGACGCCATGACCCCCATACCGCTAGCGCCCTCAACAAAATCAAGCAGTTTCAAAGGCTTTCCCTCTGCCGCTTTCTGTTTTCCTGCTTCCATCGCCTCTTTCACAGCTCCCTCGATTGCGTACGCCCCGCGCATATAGCTATCATCTTGGAAAAAGTTCATTCCGGCGCGCATTAAACGTGTTGAACCCTGCGCAAGATTCATAACCGTTTTGTCCCACAACGCCTCCATAGTCTCCCTCTCCCACGCGCTTTCTTTCTCCCAAAAACTGCCCTCCCGTTTTTTCTTCTCCTTATTGTACGCATCATACTGCACCACCGACAAAAACAAGTTGCGCACCGTGTCATCCGCTCCCTCCGTCGCGACGTACATATTCATCGCGTCGTCAACCTTCCCGTAAAAAATATCCCCAAGTTCGTCTTTTTGCCACGCCTGGTACGCCTTGTACGCATCCGCCGCGTTCTGCAAATCTCTCAGCGTGTACCCGCCTTTCCGTAGCACATCAATCTGCTCCGGCTCCAGCTTGTCCACCGTCGTCCCGCCGCGCACAATACCTCCCACCATATCCTCAAAGTTCTCCACACTCTCCCGCACCTTGCGCTGACTCTCCCTCTCCGCCTTGTCCTTCCGGTACGCGTTGCGCAAAAGCGCCGTCACACCGCGCGCGTAGTCCGACCTGTTCCAGCTCCCCGTCTCGTCCGCTCCTTCCAGCCCGTTCTTCTTCAGCCGCCGGAACGCCATCCACGGCTCCACTCCCGCCATCGTGCTCGCCACCACTCCCAGCGACTTCTCACGCGCCGCCTCATCCTTCCGTATCTCCGGACTCATGAACCGCGCCAAAAGCGGCTGCTTGAACAATCTCCGCTCCGCTTCCTTATCTCCCTCCTCCGCCCGAAAAACATCGAACAGCGCGTCCATCTGCTGCACCGTCCGTGCATCGAACGCAGGCGGGTCCGCATTGTACGCCACCTG
>CANQVO010000029.1 GCA_947627325.1 uncultured Oscillospiraceae bacterium
CCGAGTTCCTTAACCATAGTTCTCTCGCTCACCTTAGGATACTCTCCTTGCCCACCTGTGTCGGTTCTCGGTACGGGTACCTATATAATTAGCCCTAGAAACTTTTCTTGGAAGCTTGGCGTCATTTGACTTCGGAGTTTCCTCCTTACCCATCACACTTCAGTCTAACATTAAACGGCTTTCCCTATTTAATAACCTTTGTGCTTAGACTAGAATCCATTCACTAGCTCTAACTAGCCTTCTTCGTCATTCCTTCAGTTATATAGATAGTACAGGATTATAAACCTGTTGTCCATCGGCTACGCTTTTCAGCCTCGTCTTAGGTCCCGACTAACCCTGGGTGGACGAACCTTCCCCAGGAACCCTTAGGCAAACGGTGGCCGGGATTCTCACCCAGCTTGCGCTACTCACACCGGCATTCTCACTTCCAAGCGCTCCAGCTGTCCTTTCGATCAACCTTCTCCGCCCTTGGAACGCTCCCCTACCACTCATGTTTCCATGAATCCGTGACTTCGGTATTGTGCTTAGCCCCGGTACATTTTCGGCGCAGTGTCACTCGACTAGTGAGCTATTACGCACTCTTTAAAGGATGGCTGCTTCTGAGCCAACCTCCTAGCTGTTTTGACAACTCCACATCCTTTTCCACTTAGCACAAATTTTGGGACCTTATTCGACGATCTTGGACTCTTTTCCTTTCCCGTACGGACGTTATCACCCGCACGGTGACTCCTGAGTATACTTACATGGCATTCGGAGTTTGATTGCATTCAGTACAGCTAGGTGCCGCCATCACACATTCAGTGCTCTACCTCCATGTAGCTCTTCCTCAAGGCTAGGCCTAAACCTATTTCGGGGAGAACCAGCTATATCCGAGTTCGATTGGAATTTCACCGCTAGCCACAAGTCATCCGCGCACGTTTCCGGGTACGTCGGTTCGGTCCTCCATTCTGTGTTACCAGAATTTCAACCTGCTCATGGCTAGATCACTCGGTTTCGGGTCTAATACTGCATACTTTCGCCCTCTTAAGACTCGGTTTCCCTTTGGCTCCGTATTTTCTACTTAACCTTGCATGCAACATTAACTCGCCGGTTCATTCTGCAAAAGGCACGCCATCACCCTTTAACGGGCTCTGACTTCTTGTAAGCACATGGTTTCAGTTTCTATTTCACTCCCCTCCCGGGGTTCTTTTCACCTTTCCCTCACGGTACTTGTTCACTATCGGTCACTAGTGAGTATTTAGCCTTGCGGGATGGTCCCCGCTGCTTCCGACAAGGTTTCTCGTGCCCCGCCGTACTCAGGATTCCTATTTGAGCTCTTACTATTTCGGTTACAGGACTCTCACCTTCTTTGGTATACTTTCCCAAGTATTTCTCCTATACTAAGACTTTTTCCTCGCTATTTAGGTCCTTCAACCCCAGTTTCCTGGTTTGGGCTTCTCCCCTTTCGCTCGCCACTACTTAGGGAATCGATTTTTCTTTCTTTTCCTCCGGTTACTTAGATGTTTCAGTTCACCGGGTTGCTCTCTCTGTAACTATATATTCATTACAGGATCCTAATGTCTTTCCATTAGGGGGTTCCCCCATTCGGATATCTCCGGATCGTAGCTTACTTACTGCTCCCCGAAGCATTTCGTTGTTTGTCACGTCCTTCTTCAGCTTCTAGTGCCTAGGCATCCTCCATGCGCCCTTTCTAATTTAACCACCATTTTGTTCCTAATTTGATTGAGATTTTCTCGATTCATCTACTTAAAACTCTTTCTCGTTTCTCGTAAAAAAATCTTTGTATTCTTCATACATCACATTATCTAGTTTTCAAAGAACTATTTCCTTTTTGAGAAATCTTTTTGATCTCTCAAAACTAAGCAAAAACTATCTTTCATTTTAGCTATTTTCTTTTTTTCTTTCTCCATAGAAAGGAGGTGATCCATCCCCACGTTCCCGTAGGGATACCTTGTTACGACTTCACCCCAGTCGCTGATCCTACCTTCGATGGCCCCCTCCTGTTATCAGGTTAGGCTACCAGCTTCGGGTATTACCAACTCCCATGGCGTGACGGGCGGTGTGTACAACACCCGGGAACGTATTCACCCCGACATTCTGATTCGGGATTACTAGCGATTCTAACTTCATGAAGTCGAGTTGCAGACTTCAATCCGGACTGAGACCGGCTTTCTAGTTTTGCTCCCCCTCACAGGTTCGCTTCTTTTTATACCGGCCATTATAGCACGCCTGTAGCCCTGGACGTAAGGGGCATGATGATTTGACGTCATCCCCACCTTCCTCCGATTTATCATCGGCAGTCTCTTTAAGGTTCTCAACTAAATGTTAGCAATTAAAGACAAGGGTTGCGCTCGTTGCGGGACTTAACCCAACATCTCACGACACGAGCTGACGACAACCATGCACCACCTGTCTCCGGTGTCCCCGAAAGGAGGGCAAATGTTTCCATTCGCTTTCACCGGGATGTCAAGCCCAGGTAAGGTTCTTCGCGTATCTTCGAATTAAACAGCATGCTCCACCGCTTGTGCGGGTGCCCGTCAATTCCTTTGAGTTTCAGCCTTGCGACCGTACTACTCAGGTGGGATACTTAATGTGTTTACTTCAGCACCGGTTGCCCGACACTTAGTATCCATCGTTTACGGCGTGGACTACTAGGGTATCTAATCCTATTTGCTCCCCACGCTTTCGTGTCTCAGCGTCAGTTTTGGCCCAGCAAACCGCCTTCGCCACTGGTGTTCCTTCTAATATCTACGCATTTTACCGCTACACTAGAAATTCCGTTTGCCTCTACCATACTCAAGAAAATCAGTTTCTAAGGCGAACTGGAGTTAAGCTCCAGCCTTAGACCTTAGACTTAATTTACCGCCTACACACCCTTTACACCCAATAATTCCGGATAACGCTCGCTCCCTACGTATTACCGCGGCTGCTGGCACGTAGTTAGCCGGAGCTTTCTTGAAAGGTACCGTCACTCCTGTATCATTTCCTATACAGGTCGTTCTTCCCTTACAACAGAAGTTTACAATCCAGAGGACCTTCTTCCTTCACGCGGCATTGCTCGTTCAGGGTTCCCCCCATTGACGAATATTCCTAACTGCTGTCTCCCGTAGGAGTCTGGGCCGTGTCTCAGTCCCAGTGTGGCCGTTCACCCTCTCAGGTCGGCTACGCATCGTCGCCTTGGTAGGCTTTTATCCCACCAACTAGCTAATACGCCGCAGGCTCATCTTAAAGTGAGGCTTTAAGGCCCCTTTTAATATAAGACAACGTATCATCTTACATTTCATCCGGTATTAGCAATCGTTTCCAACTGTTATCCCAGTCTCTAAGGTAGATTACCCACGTGTTACTCACCCTTGC
>CANQVO010000030.1 GCA_947627325.1 uncultured Oscillospiraceae bacterium
TCTCTCTTGCGAAGAGTATTGCAAACGGGCCGGATTCACGGCTTTATATTGGGGGAGCAATAAAAAGTCGGGCAGTCGAGGATGCATGACCACATTGCAAACGACCGGATCCGATAGTCCTCGTGGATAACCATAGAATTATCTGCGAGGAAAAGTTGATATTGTACATAATACAGGTTATTAATGGTACAATAAGTTGAAAATCATATAATTTTAATAGTAGATAGTTCCGTGTCGTGCCGTCAACACGATAATAGCCAACTTCAACAGCGGTTCCACGGCTGAGGAGTTGACAGAGTTCTTGAACGGTTACACGAAGGCTGTAATAGATTGGTCAACAAGCTCAACAAATGAAGAGGTTTGATTTCACGTCAGATGAAGGGGGGGGCGATAGTGATATTCGGCATTCCTTTTCTTGGTTCATTGTATAGGTTCATTACAAAGCCATGTGTTGACAGTGGCACTGAGCTGCTTATTGCGATATGTATCATGGCATATTTCATATACGAATACATAAGGTGTAACAGATAACGGTATTATGAAAAATCTGATAATGGCTATAATATGCTACATTGTCAGCATATTTGTGGGATTCTATTGGGTCTCATACGAACATTATGACGACCTGGTGTTGTATGCTCTTGCAGTGACGACGCTTGGTTATCTGATGCTGGGTTTAATCTTCACTTACAGGTACAGGAGATGGATGAACTTGACAGGCTCTTATTTTATTTGCGTTCCTTATATCTTTTTCACAAGAAAGTTCGCAACGACATAATCTTGAGTATGAAGTGACAGAGTTAAAATATGAAGCGACAAAGTTAAAAGAAGAGGTGTCAACTGTAAAAAAAGAAAGAGATAGTGCTATTGCAGAGTTTAGTGATTTCAAGAATAATCTTGGCAAATCTCTTCCGTTCTTTATCTCAGATGTTGAGATTGGTAATGTATACTATGATGGAAATATTGAGACACAATATGGTTCAAAAATTATTAGCAGTTCGACTATGTACTTACAACCGCGGATATCTTATGTTGGCATTGTGGCTGGAAATAGAAAAATTGATGTGAAAATTTTTGATCCGAATGGTATATTGAGCACCGGGACATACTCCCCTGCCGGTTATAGTTATTCTGATAATGTTTATGTTGGAAACGGACGTGAACAACAGATACTTAGTAGCTGGGGTGGTTCTAAAAAAGGACATTGGAACGCGGGTAATTATCGCCTTGAACTTTGGTATAACAATATGTGTATTTATACTAAAGAATTTAAGATATACAACATGTAAATCATTTATGGTGCAGTGTAATCACAGTGATTGAACATGGTAATTTTAGTATATGTATCATAGAGCTAATATTCAGAAAATTTTATTCAATAGTTTCATAAACATAATATAAACGATATGAAAAGAGTTAAGAATCCGATTGTCGTCGGGAAGAAAATAGAATGCGTGTTAGGAATTTTATTTTTACTCTTGCCGGTTTTAAATGTAATTGCTTTTTTCCTTCAGGATATTTGGTTTGACCTTTATCGTTGGTTGGATATTAATGCGGTTGCTGGATTTTGTTTGTTTTATGGATTACTGGCTATTGCTGGCGCTTATTTGGTGAAGGACAGCTTTAGATATTTATTCATTGCCGCAAATAATGATGAAAAAGGAAAGATTCAATTTAGGATGATAAGAATTCAGAGGACAGCAAATAATGAAAACATTCGTTTAACTATGACAACAGATTTCTTCTCACGCATTTCGAATGGTGCTCAGGTTGCAGCCAACAATAGCAATCACGTTACTGGCCTTCCGGTATTCGGTGGTAAGTACACCAAGGTCGAAGATAGTGTCAAACTGATGAAAGACGGCGTGCTATGCTCCGACTCCATAGTTCGCATGCCGGTTGCAGCCTGCGTCATAGAGACACAGGCTGCAGACCGCTACGGTAGCTCGTTCATACGTAAGAATGTGCGTGTGTATCTACAGAATCCCAATGGATCAGTAGATGGTACGTTCGTGTCTCTCCGTCTCAATCCAAAGTCGTCTCTGCAACCCGGCCAGTGGCTTAATATTGATACACTAAAGTCGTATCAGTGCGAGCGCAGCGGGGTGATACAGAGCGAATTGTATGCTGATGGAGATGCGACGGACATTCTCCCCGATACATCCATTCTGAATGCCATAGGTATTGTAGACAATATAGAAAAGAAATCTAAACAGGATGCGAAAACAACCTTGCCGGAAAAGAAAACAATAGAGATCCCAATCATCAAGACTAACCTGTCTAATAAATCAAAGAAATGGTTATTTATTTATGGCGCATGGGCTTTACTAAACCTGATATTCATTTTCATAATGGGTGAAAGTTATAATTCTGACTCTTTGTTCTTTCCCTTTGATGGTTGGGATTTACAATATTACGATTTTAGTGAATTTCTCGTTTATGTAATCCTTCTTCCATTTGTTATCTGGGGCGGAATGTGGTTACACAAAAAGAATCAACAAAATGAAAAATAAGATATTATATCTGCTGATTGCAATACTTGCTTTTTCTGCAGAAAGTATCGGTTAGAAGATTGAGAAGTTTGTTTTGAAATGAATGAAAAAAGTTGCCATAAAAAGCTATAAATAATTAAAAATCAGTATGTTGATTAAAATATTTTGTAACGTTTGATTATCAGGTCATTAGAGTTATGAGTCAATCTTCAACTAACCTCTCTGATAAATATTGTCAGTACAGCCGTCGAAAACGGTGTTATGGCAGCAGGGAATGCATGTAAATATGTGTCGAAAATGTAACCGATAGATATGAGAAAACTTTTAATTTCTTTTATTGCGACATTTGCGGCTTTCAGCATTGATGCCCAAAATGTGCAGGTAAAGGACACCAGACAAATATATTTGTGGGATGTTACGCTTTCTATGAAAGGCAAAGCCGCCGGGTATCCCGATATTTGGGACAAGGTCAGAGTCTCCATGATTGATGACATAATGCAGATCTTTGCTGTTGTTTGAATTCAATGGCAGGATGACAACGATGACCACTTCAGCATTGTGTTAAACAATAAAGATATCTAAAAGAATAACTCGTTGGTTGAATTAGAATTTTAAGGATATATAAATGAAAAAGTTGCGCAATATGCAGATTTTTAGTAAATT